>NZ_JBBAJM010000007.1:0-3093 GCF_040404065.1 Candidatus Allofontibacter sp. | reverse complement strand
AGAAAAAACAAAATTTTTAAAAAGTATTATTTTTTTGGTTACCTCAAGGTACCTTGCCGAACCGATGACGAACCATCGGTTCGGCAAGGTACCTTACCGATGACGAACCATCGGTTCGGCAAGGTACTTTATTTTATTTATTTTTTTGGTTACTTTATTATTATTTAAAGAAAAGAAATATAGAATAATAAAATGCAGTTCATTACATTTTTGTTATCAGTGACAGTTTGTTTATCTAAAACTTTATTATTAGTTCCTAAACCACATACTATGTCAATGTTGGATTTAAACGAGTTTAATATGGAACATGATATTCATGAATTTGCGAGAATTGAGGACTTTGTTGTTTACAAGACTGAAAGTACAGATTATTTAAATACTTTGGATCAATTGTTTTATGTTGAACAGGAGCAAGAATATAGTGTAAGTTTTTTAGATACTATTTATTATAATTTTTTAGAAAATGTAGATGTTCTCTTTAATGAAACTACTGTTCCATGGCATTTGGGAAGGGTAGTTAAGCATGATCTTCCTTTAAACAATACATTTAATTATTCAAGATGCAATACAAATAACGACATTATTGTTAATAATATTGTAATTGATACTGGAATTGACATTCATCATCAGGAGTTTGAAGGTCGTGCGACTTGGTTAGGTAATTTTGCAGATGACTCTGACAAGGATGGAAATTCTCATGGTACTCATTGTGCTGGTTTAATTGGAAGTAAGACTTTTGGTGCTTGTAAGGATGCTAATTTATTTGCGATTAAAGTATTAGGATCTGATGGATCTGGTACTACAAGTGGTGTTATTGCTGGTATTGAGGCTGCATTTAAGCATCATATTAAACAAAAGGTGAATAATAAATCAAAGGTTGTAAAAACTGTTGTATCGATGAGTTTAGGTGGTGGTAAAAGTATAGCGTTAAATAAGGCTGTTCAAGCTACATTAAAGGATCCAAACTTTTACTTTGCTGCAGCTGCAGGTAATGAAAACAATGATGCTTGTGGTACAAGTCCTGCTAGTGTAAAGGAAATTTTTACAGTAATGGCGAGTGACCGTAATGACAAGAGGGCATATTTTAGTAATTATGGAACTTGTGCTGACATCTATAGCCCTGGTGTTGATATTGAAAGTACAATTCCAAATGGTAAAACTGCAGTTTACTCTGGTACAAGCATGAGTACACCTTTAATGGTTGGTATTTTAACACATTATATCAATATGTATCCAGAATTAGCGATGAAAGAAATGAAAACAAAAATTTTAAGTGATGCTACAAAGGATCATATTAAAAGTAATAGAGGTAAAACTAATAATTTATTAGTTTATTTAGAAAGAGTTTAATTATTATTTTGGTTGATGTTTCTAGAATAATTTTTTTTATTATATATTTCTAATGTAATATCAAAGATCAAGATGTACATGTAAATTAACAAAGTAATTAATAAAATAAAAAACACATAAAAGATAGAAATAAAAATAGGAGGTATTTCTCCAAAGACTAATTTAAGTTCAATTTGCGGAAATTCTTCAGACATTTTTATTAAAAAAAATGATTTTTTATCTAAATTCATTTTTTAATTTAAAGGTACCTTACAGATGTTATTTAGTAAATGGTATATAAAACTAATGTTGAATAGTGTGGATAAAACAGATGATATATATAAATTTTGTCTAAAGAATCCTAAAATTTGTGGAAAAAACAAAGAAATTATTTGTAAAAAAATATTAATATCAAGTGGTTATAAAAAGTTTTTAACTAAAAATTATTACTCTATATTTAAAGAACTTTTAAATATAAAAAAAAAGATAAAATTTAATTGTCGTAATGACATTTCTATGACGCAAACGTTATGGAATTATTGTAAAATATATGGAAGTATTGAATTAAAACATTTTGTAAATATAAATAAACCTAATAACATAATAGATTATCAATATGAAGAAATATTTGATAAAGGATGTATTTATACATCTAACGAAGACATCGTAATATCTCATGTATGGCAAGGTACGACAAATACAATAATTACTTTAAATGAAATTTACAGTGAAATTAATTTAGTGTAAAACAAGAATGTCTGATAAAAGAATAATAATAAATGTATTAATAAGCATATTATTATTAATAAACAAATTAAATTAATTATTTTACAAATTAATTTTAGATAGTATAAGTAATAGGGATGTTTGAAAACATACAAAATTTATTTTTAGATAAGCACGGTTCTTATTATAGAATATTACAATTTGAATCAATAAGTATTTTTGTTATTATTTTAATATTTTTTACATTTTATTTTAATAAAAGTTATGGTTTTGTTATTATATTGATTGTTTTTGCATTATATTTATCAGATTCATATATTGGAATAAAAAACAATAATTTTGAAAATTTTAATGAAATAACAATGGTAAAATTGGAAACATTAAAGGAGTTATCTAACAAATACATTGAAAATAAGATGAAATTAATTAGAAATTCAAATCCTCAAAATATGAAAGCTGCAGATATAAAACGTATATATGATTCTAATAATCTAGATTCTTTATATATAGATGCAAATTTAATACATTTTTTACATTCAATAAAAGCTTTATCTGATTATAATTTAAATGAATTTTTTGAATTATTAAAGGGAACAAATTCTATATTAAAAATTAAAAGGGATATAGATGAATATTATGAAGCGAATGGGTATTATCCAGATAATACGTCTGAATTATTAGAAGGTTCTTTAGAACTTAGAAGAAATGTTGTAAATAATTTACATAATTTCATATATACTGTTCCTAAAATAAATAAAATGTATAGATATTTATCAAGTTCTACAGAAAGATTTGGTATTTTAATATCAAGAGTAACAGATTCTATACATTCTTCTTATAAAAATAATATAGATTTAAGAGGTGTTAATGCTAATACCAAATTTGTTACTTATAATAAGACAAAGCCATATGACGACCAAGAGAATTATTCAAGTATTCCTGGGAAAAAAGATTCTAAATTATTAAAATTTTATTATTAACGTAAAGTACCTTGCCGAACCGATGGTTCGTCATCGGTAAGGTAACCAAAAAACAAAG
>NZ_JBBAJM010000006.1:0-3502 GCF_040404065.1 Candidatus Allofontibacter sp. | reverse complement strand
CTTCGTTTATTTGGAAATCTGTTAATCTCATTTGCTGCAATTTTTTCAAGGACATTCTTAATTTAAGATTAGATTTTAATACTCTTTCTCTCTTGAACAAAAAAAGTCATAAAGTCTTTTGGCTTTCTTAAAAACCACAAAATATTTGCGGTTTTTTCATTTCCCTTTTCACTCTTGGAAAAAAAGATAGAAAGAGAGAAATGGGTCATTCTCTAAGCCAAATAAGCTAAAATATATATTATTTCTTGCTTTTTTGCAAGATTTTTGTAAATTTGTTTTTATCAATTGTTAAAATTGTTAAAAATTGTTAAAATTGTTAAATAATTGTTAAACAATTGTTAAATAATTGTTAAACAATTGTTAATTATTTTTTTGTCTTTTTATTTTTAAGAACATAAAATGAGTATTCATCGTGTTCTTCTGCGTCATATTCGTCTTTACTATCGGATTCGGATTCGGATTCAGATTCAGATTCAGCTGCAAATTTATAAGCTGGTTTATAAAAACTTATTGGCAAATTATATAACTCCAATGGAATGAATATATCGTTAATAATTATTTCTCTACAACAAGGACATTTTAGTAAATGTTTTTTATTGTGATTCATTTTCCACTTTAACATACAAGATTTGTGAGCATATTGCTTACAACATTGCATTTTCTCTGTGCAATTGTTAGGCTCTAAACAAATAAAACATTCCATTCTTAATATATAAATATATTTAAAGAAAAGATTTAGAAATATTTTACGCTGTATATATATATAATGGAAGAACAAAAAGACGAAAAAATAGTTTATGTATATTCAAGCTACACACCTGCTCAAAAAAGGGCTATTTATAAATACAAACAAAATCCAGAAAAAAAAGAAATGATTAAGAAGAACCGAAATGAAAACTATTTAAAAAAAAAAGAAGACCCTACATTTGTTGAAAGAAAAAGGAAACAAGCTAGAGAAAGCTATTATAGAAGAAAAGAACTCAATAAAATATCCGACTGTGAAATTAAAACAGAAGAAATAGAACAAAATATTGAGGAATAAAAAAAATTGATTTTAAAATATATTTAAGTTAAAAGGCTTAAAAATATTTTGTGTAATATATATATACCAGATACAATGTCTACAAATAGATTCCAATGTTCAAAATGTGATAGTTTATTTGCGACTAAACAAAGGCTTCAAAGTCACGAAGCTAAGAAGAAAAACTGTGTTGAAACTAATATTGAAGTCAATGTTACAATAAATCAAAATAATTCTTCTTCCGAAGAACAAGAGGAACTTCGCAATGAGATTGAAATGCTCAAAGAAAAGCTAAAAGATTTAGAAAAAGAAAATTGCGAATTAAAAGCCAAATTGGAATGTAAAGATGAAACCATAGCCATTCTGAGAGAACAAGGTATGAGACCTCCAATAATTCAATCAATACCGCAGCAAATAAGTTCTAAAAAATCGTTTTGTTTAGACGACTTTTTGAAAAACAAATGTAGCGAAGGCATTGACATTTTAGAATTTGCAAACAATGTTGATGTTGACTGGAAAGATTATGACAGCTTTCTTACTAAAAGTTGGTCGGAAGTAATAACAACAGTTTTTAAAAGAGAATATAATAAATTTGACGCTTTAAAAAGACCATTGTATTGCAGAGATATTGACAGACAATCATTTTGTGTTAAATCAAATGGACAATGGTTGAAAGAAGATAATAATACACTTATTAATAAAACTTTTGGGACAATATATAATAAAATTTTTCATTTTGGAAAATCTGAATGGGAACAAAAAAATCCTGAGTGGAATAATACACAAACAAAAACTCACGATAAATCTATGAAAATAATATTAGCTTGCACTACAGGATTTTGTGAGAAGGATAACAATTACAATAAAGTAATAAAAAATATCACTAGTTTTACTAAAATTGACAAATCAGTTTAATTATATATATACAACTAAATATCATTAAAACCAATAAAAGTCAGAAAGTCTTTTGGCTTTTCAAAAAGCCGCAAAATATTTGCGGTTTTTTCATTTCCCTTTTTACTCTTGGGAAAAAAGATAGAAAGAGAGAAAATCAGAGGTTCTATATATAAAATCAAGGAAAATGCGCATATTTCTTTGATTTTATATCTATATTTATTGATTTTTTGGAAAAACTTGTGTAGTATATAATTTTTGACTTAACAATTTTTTAACAATTTTTTAACAAATTGTTAAAATTGTTAAAAAAATTGTTAAAATTGTTAAAAAATTGTTAAAATTGTTAAATCAAAGTAATATATATATCCCCTTCTAAGCCATTGTATTTTAATGTTCTTTCGTGCTTTATGATTTAAAATTTAATTTTAGTTAATTTAGAAAGAATTTAATAAAATTTACAAATCTGGTGGTCTAACAGAGTCATTTTTTGATTCTATGTCTTCTTGTTCAAGTTCTACTTTCCTATGAATACGAATCCCAAAACACGAGACTTCATCACATTTTGAAGAACTCAATTTTTTAATTACTAAAGCAACGATTGCCGAGCCTGTCGCCATAAGAGTTAGCCAAAATGTTTCCGAAAGGTCTGTCATTATATATTTAAGAATATATTTTAATGCAAAAAAAAGAAAAAAGCAATGAAATTAAAAAAATAATATTGCTTTATTGTATAAAAATGGCAACATATGTTTCTCTCTCCGCTGACAAATTATCTCCTCAACAAGCGAACATTTTAGAAGAAGCTAGACTAAGAAAGATTACAATTCAGAATATGCAACGAACGAACTTGGAAAATGAAGCAATTTGGCGAGACAAGCAACAGAAACAGTATTCTAACTTAGTTTCTGTTACTGATTCAAAACCTCTATCAAAAATAATTACGGAAGAGATGAACTCACAAGGTCAAGACGATTTTATTCAAAAACAACACGCAATGGCAAACATAGCGTTGATAGCAGATGAGTCAAATGTAGAATACATTATAGACCGATTAAATCCAGCTCAAATAAGATTTTTAAATGATAACTGGGCTTTAATATTAAGAAAAATTCAAAAAGATGTAACAAAAATGGATAAGAATGTTTTTGTGAATATTATTGCAAAAATGACCCAAGAAGGAGCATCTTATGACGATACTCAGGCACAAATTCCTGACCCAGCTGACCCAAATGCGATGATTCCAAACCCAAGCGTTGCTGCAAGGGCTCAAATGAAACAAGAAAAAGCAGATGCAGAAACGCAAAGAGCTATTGGTGATTTTAAAAAAATAGCTGACCAAAGGCAAGCTGAGGCGGACAATGGAATCGCAGTAAACGCTCAACGAAATGCAGCTGCTCTTGCAGCAAGAAATGCAGCTAGAAATGCACCAATTGCAGCTGCTTTGGCAGCTCGCCTAAATGCAGCTCGTTCTGCTCCAGCGATAGTAACTCCTTCTGTTTTGTCTTCATCATCTTCATCATCGTCAACATCATCATCATCATCATCAACATCAACTCCACCTCGTGCAGCATCTCCTATTCAAGC
>NZ_JBBAJM010000005.1:9966-11130 GCF_040404065.1 Candidatus Allofontibacter sp. | reverse complement strand
AAAAAAGTACCTTGCCGAACCGATGGTTCGTCATCGGTAAGGTAACCAAAAAAGTACCTTGCCGAACCGATGGTTCGTCATCGGTAAGGTAACTAAAAAAAAGTAACTAAAAAAGTTTATTTATATTATTTTTTATATTATTATATTATAATATATTACATGACAACTAATTTACAAGAAGAAGAAATAGTAGGTGTATTAACAAATTTTGGTCAAATAATTCCTGTAAAAAGAGGTGTTGAAAATAATACAAATTTACCAGTTATAGATAAAAATTTTTATCCAGATGCAGATAACTATTTATCAAAACAAAAAAATATAAAAAATAACGAAGAAGAGTGGTCTGAGATTAGGAATAAAGAACGTGAAAATATATTTTTAATTAAAAAAAGATTAGGTAAACAGATTTCAGAAAATGAAAATATAAAAAATGATATATTAAATATTATTAAAAAAACAGATGAAACTAAAATGAAAAAAATAGAACTTTTAAAAAATATATTTAAAAATGTATTGAATATAAAGACGTCGTTAGTCGACAAGGTACCTTTAACAGATTTAGAATTATTAGATATAGCAAACGAAGTAATCAATGATAATGTAGAAAATTTATTACTAAATAATGTTGTAATGGAAAATGTATATAATCCAAATGAAATAAAACATATTGATACTGAAAGTATTTGGTTAAATATAAATGATATTACAAATTGGTTTAAAAAATATGAAATTAATTGAAAAACTTGTTAAAAACTTGTTACAACTTTAATATAAAATTCTAGTTTTTTAGTTTTATTATCTTTACATGTAAATTGTAAATATGGATATTCACCTTGATCCCATAAAATATCAAGGTCATCTCCAGAATTACACAATTTATTAATTACACCATTATCCATTCTATTTGTTTTTGATATAGCAAAAATAGCATTGGCAAATTTAGAATTTATTATAATAAAAAATGCACCAGTGTCTCTTATTGTATTACAATAATATGTATTAATATACCCAACTCCAGTTTTTTCATATTTTGATATATTTGTAGACATGTAAAAGGAATCTTGATCTTTAGGTGTCTTTGTAATAAATAATTCTCCAAAAGATTCACTTAAAGATTCTATATTAAAAAAAAATGACATGTTATTAAAATACTTTTTTAAAAAA
>NZ_JBBAJM010000005.1:7219-9866 GCF_040404065.1 Candidatus Allofontibacter sp. | reverse complement strand
AAAGTATGCAAAAAACTTTAAAAATTTTAAAAAAGTATGCAAAAAACTTTAAAAATTTTAAAAAAGTATGCAAAAAACTTTAAAAAAGTATGCAAAAAATTTTAAAAATTTTAAAAAAGTATGCAAAAAACTTTAAAAAAGTATGCAAAAAATTTTAAAAACAATAAAAAATTGATTTGTAAATTGATTTGTAAATTGATTTGTATATTTGTTCATAAAAGAGACTATGAGCATTACTTTAGAAAATTTTATAGAACAAAAATTCTATAATAAATTTTATGATAATATTGAAACATTAAAAAAAATAGCTGGGAATTCGCCCTTACAACATAAACATAGTGCCTGTTTAATGAAGGGTGATAAAATAATAACAATGGGATATAATAAATATTTAAAAGAAAGTATAATAAATAATAATATTGTTAAATTTAGCGTCCATGCTGAAATAGATGCATTGTGCAAATTACATAAAAAATTAATAAAAGGTCATGATATTTTAATTATACGTATATCTAATTCTAATTCTTGTCAATATTTAAAAAACTCACGTCCTTGTAATTCTTGTATTTCAAAATTAAAAAGTAAAGGTATTAGAAAAGTTTATTATAGTAATGAATATGGTAATATTGTATGTGAATTTTTAGAAAATATGATGGAATTACATATTAGTTCTGGACATAGATTGCATAATAAAATTACAGTTTAAATTAATTCCTTTTACTTTTAACAGAACTATTTTTACTTTTAACAGAATTCTTTTTGCTTTTAACAGAACTCTTTTTACTTTTAACAGAATTCTTTTTGCTTTTAACAGAATTCTTTTTGCTTTTAACAGAACTCTTTTTGCTTTTAACAGAACTCTTTTTGCTTTTAACAGAATTCTTTTTGCTTTTAACAGAATTCTTTTTGCTTGACAAAGATTCTGTAAAAACATCATTGTAAATATTACTATTTTCTTTTTTAGGTAATGTGCATGATAAAAGTAAATCTAATGATTTTTCCTTAGAAGTTTTTTCTTCGTCTTCGTTAGATGTATCTACAGTCTTATAAGGTAACGAATAAGGTAACGAATTAGATGATTCTGAATCAGAATCGCTAAAATATAAAAGATGTTTTTCATCTGGAAATTTTAAAAAAGATAATGTTTCAATTAAATCTGGATATGTTTCTGTATTCATTAAACTTTATTTAGAAATTAAATTTATCAAAAAATTGAAAAACAAAATAAACTTATTAAAAAATAATAAAATGTCTAATGAACAAAACGTAGAACAAATTGATGAACAAAAAGTACCATTAACGAAGACACCTTGCCTTCTAACGACGTCTTCGTTAGAGGTATCGTTGGATGACAAGGTAGAACCTATTGTAAAAAGAAAAAAGGGTAGACCTCGTAAAGAAGTAACTGATAAACCACTTGTTGAAAAGCCAGTTGAAGAAAAAAAGAAAAGAGGTAGAAAAAGAAAAGAAGGTACTGAAGAAGTAAAACAAAAGAAAAAAAGAGGTCGTAAGGCTGCTGTAAAATATTTTAGTTCTTCTATTAGAAAAAAAATACCATTGACAACAGTATTACAAGACAATAATAATTACATTTTACATTTAGATATTCAAGAAACTGATAAAGAATCTAAAAATGAAATCGAAAATGATCAAAATAAAATAGAAAATGGTCAAGATTACCAAGATGACAAAGAGGACCAAGATGACAAAGATGACCAAGATGAAAATGAAATAGGAACAATAAATGCAATTTTAAATGAAGAATCTATGATTCAAAATATAAAATTAGATAAAAATGAAATTATAAATGCTGTATTTAAAGAATTAAGACAAAATAATTCTGAAAATGAAGTTGAATTGCAAAAAGAATATAAAGATTTGATTGAAAAAGATGATTTAGATGTAAATGAATTATATGAACGTCGTATTGAATTTAGAGAGAAACAAGATAATATTCTTGTACATAAATTAGAAATACAAAGTAAAAATAAATTAAACAATAAAAAAGAAACCAAAGTACATATTAATAATCAAGAATCTAATAGAAAAAGAGGGTTTTTTAAAGTATTAGATGAATTTATTGAAAATAAAGAATGGTTGCATTCAACATCTGTATGTTGTTGGTGGTGTTGTCATACCTTTGATACAGTACCAATTGGTATGCCTTGTTATTACGATAATTCTATTAATAAATTTCGTGTAAAAGGTGTATTTTGTAGTTTTTCATGTATGATTGCATATAAAGATGAAAAAAAAATAAATAATATAAATCACAATATTAAATTTTTATATAGTAAAATGACTGGTACAATATTATTAGATTGTGTATTAAAACCTGCTCCTTCTAGATATACATTGAAAATGTTTGGTGGCCAGTTAACTATAGACGAATTTAGAGATAATTTTACTGAAAATAAAATTTATAAAATGGTAGAATATCCAATGTTTATATCTAATGATTATATGGAAGAAATTGATATTAAGAATATTAAAAGAGCCAATCATAAATTATTTGATGAAAATAATAGTCAACAACCAAGAGTTTTTAATAATTTAGATGATAAACGTGTAGAAGATGCAAAATCTAGATTGTTAATTATTGAAAATGCTACTGTTACAGTTGGAAATACAATTGACAAATTTATAA
>NZ_JBBAJM010000005.1:742-7119 GCF_040404065.1 Candidatus Allofontibacter sp. | reverse complement strand
AATTTAGTTGAAAAAATTTATAAAATTTAGTTGAAAAAATTTATAAAATTTAGTTGAAAAAATTTATAAAATTTAGTTTATTAATAAAAAAAATGAATAATTAAATAATTTTACTAGATTATAAATATTATAAATATTAATTTTTTCTTTTTTATTACTTACGATTATATTTACGATTATACTTACGATTATACTTACGATTATACTTACGATGTGTATTATTAATGTCAATGATGTATCTAATTTGGTTTCTGGAAAAACTTTTGAAAAAGTAAAATCTTGTTGTAAAGATTTACATGTAAAATTTAATAATAATCTTTATTTACTTGCAAATAATAATAAAAAAGTTGAAAATGAAAATGATGAAAATAAATTAGATGAAAACATTAAAAAACAAGCAAATGGAATTATTTTTGAAATGGATACAAATAAAATTGTTGCAATGTGTTATCCACAAATTAATGATGTAAATACTAAAGAACAATTGGATGATTTAATTACAAATGATTCAACTACTATTGAATTTTGTGAAGATGGTACTATAATTAGATTATATAATTACAATGATACATGGTATACATCTACTACTAAATGTATTGATGCAAGTATGAGTTATTGGTCTAGTTCAAAAAGTTTTAATGAACTTTTTTGGGAACTTTTTGATAAAAAAAGTTTAGAAAATTTAGATAAAAATTCTACTTATTTTTTTATTTTACTTCATAAAGAAAATAGAATTGTTGTAAAGCATAAAAGAAATTTTTTAATTTACATTTCAAGAGTTGATAATAAAACTTTTATTGAAGATAATACTTTTATTTTTGAAGGGAATATGAATATTAAAAAGAAAGAATATATTAATAAAAAAGAGTTTGTATCTATTATTGAATCAAATAGACCTTTTGATTTAGCTAATAAAAGAGGTATAGTTATTAGAAGTACAAACAAAAATACAAATGTAAATTCTATTTACAAAATTGATTTTGAAAGTTATAAAATTATAAAAGATATTAGAGGAAATGTTCCTGAAATAAGAATGAGATATATTGAATTATTAAATAAACCAGAATCATTAGAATTACTTGAAAAAATATACAAAGAATATCAATTGACATTTGCATTTATTAAAGCATCTATATTAAAATTAGTAAAGACAATTCATAGATTATATATAAATTCACATGTTAAACATCAAATTCAAATTGAACAAGATCATATATATTATAGAACATTAAGACAATTGCATGCACAATATAAAACAACAAATTCACCAATCCGTTTTGAAGATGTTTATATCAAAATTATAAATCTTGATAAACATGTTATTAAACGTTTTTTAAATATAATTTAAACTTTTTAAAAAAAAGTTTTATCAAAAATAACTCTAAATAACTTTTAATAAACAAATAACTTTTAATAAACAAATAACTTTTAATAAACAAATAACTTTTAATAAACAAATAACTTTTAATAAGCAAATAAATTTACTTAACATTTTAAAAAAGTATATTTAAAATGTTTAATATTTTTTGCGTACTTTTTTTAAAAAAGTATTTTCTATTGATAATATATATATTAATGGCTGACTTAACAATTCCTCTAATAGGGCTAACAACATTAGTTGGATATTTTTTTAGTAAAAATGGAAAAGTTCAGAGAGAACAATCTACTAATCGCGACCATATAGAAACTTTTGACAAACCAAATGGTGATAATATATATACTTCAAATGTTGTAACTGAAGCAAATGAAGAAATATTAAATAGATCTTTACAAAATTATAAAGATGCTCAAAAACCATCAGATACAGGTTTTATACCACCATTGTATAATACTTATAGTACAGTAGGGAAAAATCCAATTGAATTAGGTAAAAATAGTTTATCTTCAAAAGAATTAGGAGAATTAAATGACGCAAATCGTATAGGAAAAGTGGTATCTGCTTTAGATAATGGTGTAGAAAATATGCCAATGTTTCGTAGCACAGTGAGAGAAGGTGCAACTATTGAAGAAAAAAATATAAATTTGTTAACAGGACTACCTTATGAAAAGGATCATAAAAATATGGTTCCATTTTTTGGTAGTAATACAAAACAGAATATGGAAGGATTTGCAAATTCTGGTGTTTTAGATAAATATACAGGAAAGACTTTTGAATTTCAACATAAAAAGGAAGTTGAAAGTTTTTATGATACAAAACCTGAAAATATTTATGGAATGCAATCTCAAACTGATAATATAAAAGATAGATATATACAATCTATTTACAAGCAAGGTGAAAAACCAATGGAGTCTATCTATATATCAGCTCCAAAAGCTGGTACTTTTGAAAATAATATTAGACCAGAATTTAAAGATATCAATGAATTACGTCCTGGTAACAATCCAAAGGAAACATATAGTGGTGTTATGTTACCTGGTCAATTTGGATCAACAAGAGGTGTAATAGGAGAACTTAAAAAGAATGGTCCAGAAACTTTTTATGAATCAAATCCAGATCATTTTTTCAAAGGTCCTGGTTCATTTGTAGCACCAAAGGTATTAGAAGATTACACTATTAATTTCAAGACATCTTCAAGAGATCAATATAATTTAGAATATTATGGAAATGTAAATAGTACAAATTTAAATAAATCACCTCAAAGAGTTGGGGTTGATAATAGTAAAGAATTAGTAACGTCGTTAGATGGAAATTACAATGATGATTTAACAAATTCTTTATTTCAAGAACCTAAAAGAATTAATTATGAAAATGATTATATAAGAAATATAAGTGGTTCAAAAACAGTTAATGATTATGGTAGATCAAGTTTAAAACAATATACTAATGAAAGATCTACAACAGAAGATAGATTTGACTTGGGGAATATTACTGTATCTGGAAAACAAGTTGTTATAAGACCAACTGACGATATTAAAACAACATTAAAACAAACTACATTAAGAACAAATGATAGTGGTAATATAAAAACAGTATATAACATGAACTCTACAGACCCTTATGAAATGGGAATGTCCGATATTAAACCTAAGGGTACTCAAAAACAACATTTAGTTGATAATAAATATCTAGGCCAGCATACAAATGGTCAAAATGGTCTTGGTTATCTTGTAAATAAATACGATGCTAAGATAACAAATAAAGAAATTATTACAAATAAAAGTAATTACTCTGGTAATCCACATTATAAAAATGAATCAGGTTCTAGAACAAAATATGATAATGCAGTTGTAAGAGATCATAAACAAGATTTACTTATGGGTCAAAGGGCTGGAGGACAACAAAAATTTCAAATATCTTCTGGAAAAGTTTCATTTGGAGAAGTTAAAACCAAAGCAAATTTATTATTAAAAGAAGAAATAGATAATCGACATAATATGAATACAATTATACCTCAAATAATACCAGATAAACATATTATTAATATACAAGGGCGTAAAGAAGAAACTAATGATAATAGATTACAACCAGATATATTTAAAACACAACTTGCAGGAAATCCATATATAATAAATAATAATAAACAATAAAACAAAACTCGAATTAACAAAAATTGAAATTAATTACATAATTTAATTTCAATACACAATTTAAATATGATTATTTACAATTATTCAAAATGCCCAATACGATATTATTATAGTGAAGAAGAATCTTTATTACCAGAGTTTAAAAATTTTAAATTTGTATTGGATTTTAAATGTAGTGCACCGTATAACACATGGGATTTATGATTTAGATACTGATATATTATATTTCCAATATGATTTAAAAAAATTCAAAAATAGTATAGAAAATATTGTTTTGTCTAAACATATTGTTTTGTCTAAACATATTGTTTTGTCTAAACATATTGTTTTGTCTAAAGATAATATTTTAAATGAAATATACGAAAGTTTACACTCAAAAATTAAAGTTGATGGTCGTAATAGATCTGTTTATTAATATAGACTTGTATTTTAAAAAAAATTGATAATAAATTAAATACAAAATACAAATATAGATATGATCAAAGAACTACAAATACTTTTGGAAGTTGGAAAATCTTTAAGAATTTTAAATTCTATTAATTTTAATAAATCAAATGAATTAAAAAAACATATAGAAAATATAAGAGAATTGCAATTGCAAAGTTTTGTTGAAAATGAGACTTATAATTTTGTATTAACAGATGCTTTACAGAAAAAAGAAGAACAAACCAAAAATACCTTGCCCTCTAATAGTTATAGTAATAGTAAATAAGTATTAAAATTGGTGTAAGAAATCAAAAAATAAAATATCTATCGTTAATAATTAAATGAAAAGTGTACAGTTTAATTTAGATAATACAATATTTTACGATGCTTATTCGAATGAAGAATATGATAGATATCCTATAGATAGTATATTATATTTAAAATGTTATAATAAAGTTTCTGATTTTGATTGGATAGAAATGTTGGAAAATTTAAACTTGTTTAAAATATGTGAAATGATTGTTCATAAAAATAGTTTAAATAACACTAGAATACATTAAATATTTTTTAATAGTATAATATAAGGTAAGTAAATTAATATGAAAAATGAAGATCTAACTAGTATGATAATGATTACTATCATTATTACTATAATAGAACAAATAGGACAATACCTTTTAAAAAAAAGTAAAAAAATACTCGATATACACTATATCATTGGTGTTGTTTTTTATATTTTAGTAGCAATACTTTTTCATTATATATATAATTATTATAATGTAAATAAAGTAAATGTTATATGGGCTTGTATAAGTATTATATTAGCAGTAATAATAGGATCTTTATTCGAAAATGAAGATTTAACATCTAATAAAATAATTGCACTGATTTTTGCTATTTTAGCAATTTATTTTATACAATAAAATCTAGATTAGACCAATCTAATTTGTGGATTTATATAATTATTATTAATATAATCATTAATAACATCTGGTTCATTTAATTTCTCTTTTAATAATCGAATTTGTAAATCTAATTTTTCAATTTCTTCTGAAGAAACGTTTTCTTTTTCTTTTTCTAATTCTATTTTTTTAATCTTTTCTAAAATATCATTTACTTCAGAAATTTCTTCGTCCTCTTCATCTATTTTTTCAAGTGTGGTTTTCAACATTTTATTAAAATCAATTTGTGCACCAGTCTTTTCATCGTCTGTATAATTATCGTTTAATGTATTTTCCAACTCTCTCATTTTTTCTTGAGCCTTTTGAATGTCTTCCTTTTGCATATGAATTTGCTGAATAATAGAAATCGGGTGCTCTTTTGGCTTTTCTGATGATTTTCCTTCTTTTATAGCATTTTTAACCATCTCATTTTTTCTATTATGCCATTCTTCATTGGCATTTTCTCTATTTTCTAAATAACTCTTAATTAATGTGTTTAATTGGTCATTTTGATATTCTATATCTTTAACATCATATGGCTCTACATTTAATGGAAAAAATTTACCCACTTCAACTGTATAAATATCGTAATTATTATCAATCCTTAAAATCTTTTGAGACATACTTTTTGCTTTTTCTAAAGTATCAGCTGTACCTCTAATCTTTAATCCCCAAGTATCACATTTTTGGGGCATATGTGGTCCAACAATACTAATTAATGCATATTGTTGATTTTGAATAGGTGGATCTTCAAATAAATAATCTATAGAATTTTCTTTTGACATTTTAATTATATAGAGTATTTTTTTATACTTTTTTTAACGCAAAATGTATTACGTTAAAAAAAGTATAAAAAATACTTTGTATGTTATATAGTTTACATGTTTTACAAAAAGGAATTAATAGATCGTTTAGATAAAATTGAAAAGTCCTTAGATGAAAATTGTAAAAAATTATATATAGAAACTAAATTTAAAGAATTCAATGAAAAAATAAATTTATTTGAAAATAAATTAACTTTTATTAATAATAAACAATGTGATATAAATGAAGAACTTTTGATTTCAAAAATAGAAGGTATCTCTAAAAAATTAGATACATTGTATTTTGATAATGAAACTATAAAACATCAACTATTTTTAGAAAATGAATTGAAAAAATCAATTCAAGATATAGATAATTTATCCATGACTATACATAATACTATAGAACTTATAAATTACACTATATATAAAATAGATAGAATAGATAAAATATAAAGAAAAATTGAAAGTGTTTTTTTTTACCTTAACATTAATGTCAAACTTGAATAGTATTTTTAAAAGACGTTTTAAAAGTATAACACAAAGAATTTTATTGTTAGAAACAGAGTTGATTAATAATGACTCTAACACACAAGGTACTTTACAAGGTACCTTACCGAGTATACAAGGTACTTTACAAGGTACCTTACCGAGTATACAAGGTACTTTACAAGGTACC
>NZ_JBBAJM010000005.1:0-642 GCF_040404065.1 Candidatus Allofontibacter sp. | reverse complement strand
TATATCAATTGTAAAATTGTAGGGTCTACAAATAAGGTATATAATATTAAAGTTTGGAAAAAATATGATAAAATTAATTGTTGTTGTTCATGCTTAGATTGTAGTATAAGAAAAATTTATTGTAAGCATATTTATTGGTTAGGATATAAAAAATTTGGTATAATAGAACCAACTGAATGGACAGTAGAAATCTATAATAATTTCTTAAATGAATCACTTATTAATAGTAAAATATATAGAAAAAATGAAAATTGTCCAATATGTTTAGAAGATATAGATTATCAAAATGAAATGACAGTAAATTGTACAAATACATGTTTAAATTCTGTTCATGCAGAATGTTGGTCAAGAAATGTAACTATTACATCAAATACAAATTGTGTTGTATGTAGAAGTGAAACTTTTTAACGTATTTTTTCAAACTTAAGTTTGAAAAACTTTAAAAGTTTCATCAAAAATAAAATACCTATTAAAAAATAGAAATAAACTAGTATAGAATAGTTTATTTTTACAATTAACTTTTAGTTTTGTATAAAATAAGTTGAATATAAATAAATATAGGTATAAAGTAACTGGTATCTTGGGGTAACTTGTAATTTGTGTATCTTGTAATTTGGGTATCTTGGGGTAACTTGTAATTTG
>NZ_JBBAJM010000004.1:6590-18052 GCF_040404065.1 Candidatus Allofontibacter sp. | reverse complement strand
AAGGTACCTTGAGGTAACCAAAAAAATAATACTTTTTAAAAATTTTGTTTTTTCTATTGGTGTTAGTCCATCGTATATCTTGCAAGAACTGTAAAATAATGAATGCTCGTTGATACACTTTGAAATGTAACAAACGCACGTGTTTCATTTTTAACTCCAAAACATGCAATATTAAAAATTGGAATAACATTTGTATCATCTGTATATCCTGATACAGAAGACATTATTTCTGTTCTTGTATCAAAAATAGTTGTTCTATTAGGTACATCGAATTCTATATAACAATTTTTACTATCCTCAGTAGGAATTACAGTAAATGAAAAGGACAACATTGCCTCATTTACAACTGGTAATAGTTTGTTATTACTATACCCGCCAAATGTACAATTTTGAGCATTACTAAATGTTAGTGTTGGTATTATAACAGAAGATGATACATTAATAAATCCATCAACATATACATTACCACCTATATATAAATCTTTACCAACACTACCACCACCAGCCACGGTTAATGAACCACCGTTTGTAATACTTGTAGAATTTGCACTACATCCAACACTTATACCACCATTTATTATTAAAGCACCAGAACTCGAATTAGTTGAATTTTTAGTAGACGAGATACCTATAACACCATCATTGTTTATCTTTAATTGTTGAATATTGTCTTTTGTACAAAAGATCACAGATCCAGAACTTGAAGAAGAAATAAAGACATTACCAATACTTCCAATTGAATTATTACCATGTACAACAACTTTGGCTGACTCATTACTATTAATATCATTTTTACTAGCAGCAATCAACCCAATGTATCCATCTTTTGTATCAGTAGAAATAAAATTATTTGATTCTATCGTTAATACAGATGATATATTACTAGTCGTATTAATACCTATATAACCGTTATTAGTTATAGTAAAAATCTTTTTAGCATATTCTGGTGTAATATTAAAATCTGTAAATGTTAATGAAAACTGATCATTTACACTATCTGATAATACACCAAAACGAGTACCAGTACCACCCTTTACAAAATCTATATAAGAAACAGAATTGTAATCATTCTCTAAACGTATACTACTTACTTGTTGTTTTATATGTAAGGATTCTCTTATACTAAAATCACTTTCGCCTATACCTATATTATTACCAACATACAACTTTTTTCCTATAGCAGCACCACCTAATGTAGTTATTGTTCCACCATTTGAACAATTTACAGAATCTGTCGTGTTTGAAATTGACAAACCACCAGTCGTATAAATACTACCATTTGATGCATTTGTACTGGGATCTGTACTAGACACAGTTAATCCCTTAACACCCATGTCTACGTAATCATAACTTGTGATTTCCTTTGTTACGGTGTCTCTAGTATTATATACTAAATTAAACTTTTTAATAGAATCATTAAAATATAACGATACATACTGTGAATTATAAAAATAAACAGTATCACCATTTTTAGGATTTTGATCAGTCCATGGTATATCTATTTCAGCAACCCTTTGAGCACCATTATAAGAAACTATTTTTCTAACTTGACCAAAATTTGTACCAGATACAACCTTTATCCACCAACCATTATAATAATTATCAGATGAATTTGTTAAATTACTAAACTTTACCTGAACATTATTAGCAGTTACTTGATTTGGTAATGAATCAAAAAATACATAACCATCAGATACAATTTCTCCTGATCCAGAGTCATTCGATGATTGATATCTTTGAAATGCTATACCGAGATCACGTGAACTATCCGTATTAACATTATTACGTCCAAATATAGGAAAAGAATCAGATGATGAAAAATCTCCAACCACTATATCACCACAACTTAGAGCTATTCCACTTTCAGAATTAAATGAACTGTATTCTTCAGTCCAAGTACCTATATCATATCCACTCGTTACACCATTTGGTTCACTACTTGTACCTTCATCTTTTATAACAAAAGGACTTTCTGTTTTATATAAAACATTTATAAAAGTTTTTGAATTTGCAGGTGTTTGTGAAAATAAATGATACTTGTTACTTAATACGTCATGGTAAACTGAAATAATTAAACCACTCATTTCTCCTAATGTATTATGTGTTGTGTTATTATTAGAAGAAACAATTTCTATCATGTAATTATTATTTGTAAATTGTACCTTACATTTATAAGTAATTTCACCAATATACGTCCAAAGAATAGAACCAGAACTGTTATTTATTACATCAAACTTTCCATTTCCAATAAAAGAAATTGAACCACCTATATTAACATTCTCACCAATACCAACTCCTCCAGAAACAGTTAATGCACCATCTGTAGTGCAGGTACTCGAATTTGTAGAAAATATTTTTAAAGTATCTCCAATTAATACATTTTTTAATACACTTAACCCACCCATAGCAGTTATACAACCACCACTTGTAATATTTATAGCAACGCTTGTAGAATTAATACTTATACCTCCAGTTAAAACAAAAGAAGCTGAACTTGGTGTACTCGAAGGAGTCTTATTATTAAAAACAACAGACCCATTGTTTCCATCTACACTAAATACCTTTTCTATAAAATTACTTTGATTATTATATCTCGATAATGAAAAATCATTGTTGTAAATATCTCTATCTAAAGTATATCTTAAATTCAACGTCGATCCATCATAAAATGATATCACTTTTGTATTTTGAGAATAATAATTAGTTGCACCATATACTGTATTTGAACCTCCTATATAAACATCACCACCAAAAGATCCACCACCAGGTGTCAATAATGCACCGCCATTATCCAAACTAGTCGCGTTTTCATCTGTTTGTAAAACTAAACCACCAAATGTTACAAGAGAACCAGTTGATAAATTTTTAGCAGCATCTGTTGCAGTTAAAGTAAGATAAGCAAAAGTACTTGAACTACTACCACTAGCATTGATAGAACCACCTATATATATATCACCACTTATAGAAGCACCTCCTACAACAGTTAAACCACCACCATTACCTATATTAAAAGCATTTTCACCTGATCCAATAGATAATCCACCCTTAATTACAACAGCTGCTTCTAAAGATGATGTAGATGGAGTTTCATCGTAAAATGTTGTTACACCACCTACATTTAAATTTTTTTGTATACCAACACCACCATTTGCTATAAACGACCCATTTGATGTATTCGTAGAATCTATAGATGAATTAAACATCACTAAACCATCACTCTTAAATGTACCAGCTACTTCCAATGATACACTAGGTGTAGTTGTATTTATACCTACATTACCATTTGATAAAATAGTAATACGACTTTCTCTATTTGTTGACAATTGAATTTTTGACGTATTATCTCTTTTATCATTTATAATAACTAAACTGTCTGGGTATATATTATTTGAAAAATCATCGTAATTTCTAGACATACCAATAAAAGCCTTTGTGTCTCCTGCATATGCAAATTCTATTTGTGGCCTGGAATTTGGTAAAGTAGAATCGATATCAGCATCTAATAAAATATTAACATCAGCTGTGCTTGCTACATGCAAATTCTGTAAAGGACTACCTGTACCTATTCCTAAAAATGTATTAACATTATCATAATATAAATTAGAATCCACTAATACACCGCGTGTATTATTACCAAATAATATATTTCCAGATGAAAACAATGTAGAACCTGTACCACCATAAGGTACTTCTACTGTACTAGCCTTCCATACACCAGTTTCAATAGTTCCAAGTTTTTTTACATGAGATTGATCACTTTTTGTAGATAATGCAACTCCACTACCACCAGTCAATCCAGTACCAGCAATTGAACTTTTTACACGTAAAATATCAGATACTATTTCAATACTTGAATTGTCTACATTTACATCAATTCTATTAAAATCCTTTGACAAACCATCACCTGCATCTACTTCACCTAAACCTGTAAATTGTACAAAAACAATAGGATCAGTCCCACATATATCTTGATCTGGTTCTGTATGACAAACCCAACCAGTAGATCCATAAAGATTACCATATTGTATAAATACATACACTCCAGCAGCATGATCACCATCTATTAAATCAGAAGATCTACTTGGAATACCAGAGATATTAACTATATACATTCCATTTTCTATTTGATTGTCTTGATCCTTTATTAAAACACGATCACCTACCTTTAAAGTATACCCATCGATAACAGAATTTACAATAAAATCTGTATTTAAATTTCCATTTACAGTTGTAGTGACTTGAACAGAATTCTTTATATACATACCACGCAATGCAGCTAAATCAACATATTCCTTTGTAGCTGCATCCTTTGATCTTATAGGAGTTTTTACATTTGTTATAAAATTATCATAAAGATCTAATGTACTGTACAACACAGTTTCTCCAGCTACTTTTAAATTTTTTTGTATAGCAACACCACCAGAAACAACTAAAGCACCACTTGAAGTATCAATAACATCTTCTTCATTCTTTAAATGCACATTAGTATTTGTATTAAAAATAGTATTATTTACTAAAAAGTTTTCACTACTATTTACAATAAAAGTACCAGATACAAGAGTTTCACTATTATTTGTATCTATATTAAATACAGTATTATCTGAATTATCCTTTACTGAAAAAGCACTATCAGAATCAACATTCGATTTAAAAGTACCATTAGTTATAATATTTTTAACAACTCCTAAACCACCATATACAATAAATGATGCAGTAGAAGAATTTGTAGCTTGATATGTACTTTTTAACCCAAAAGTACCCTTTGATAAAATATTTCCAGTTTCTGTTTCAATACTAAACAATTCCGTTTTACAATCATCACTTGTTACAACAAATTTAGGTTTATCTCCTACATTGCTGTAGTCACTATATTTAGGAATATTTATTGAAAAAACTCTACCAGAATTAAAAGTACTAAATCCTCTACCTATTGAATAACCATTTGTATTATCTATCTCAGTTTTTAATTGTAATAAAGATTGGAAATTTGTATTTGATATACTTTTTATATTCAAAGATCCACTTAAACCATCACCTGTATTAATGTCAATTACTCCAGAATCAGTTGTATCAATTATAAAAAGATCCTGAGATCCCTTTGATAAAATTAAAGACCTTCCTTCTACAATAGTATCTATTACTAAACCAGTTTTTGTATATATAGTTTTCTCTACACCTATACCACCTAATGTATAAATCGACCCAGATGTACCATTCATACTTTCATTTTCACTACTTAGATATAAATCTGTCTGGAGTATTTTTATATTGCTATCTGCTCCAATTAATAAATTACCAGTAGATTCTTTTATATATTGAAGAGAACCTCCAAAAGTTATAGGTACATTACTTGTCACATTTACTTTACCACTTGGAGTAAGATATATATCAT
Source organism: Candidatus Allofontibacter sp. (assembly GCF_040404065.1). Classification (GTDB taxonomy): domain Bacteria; phylum Pseudomonadota; class Alphaproteobacteria; order Pelagibacterales; family Pelagibacteraceae; genus Fontibacterium. The sequence goes on along the minus strand of NZ_JBBAJM010000004.1, from coordinate 12,660 downwards.
TATCAGACAACACATTTAGATCATTGTTACTGTTAGATATTATTTGTTGAAAACCACTATTTCCAAATTTTACACCAGTATCAGTAGCCACGCATACATTTAATCCTTGTCCTGGAATTAAAAAAATATTATTACCAGCATTTATACTAAGATCATTGTTTAAATTTGCACTAATCTTTTGATTTGAATTTGAAAAGGTTAATTGGATATCCACTGGTAATTTAACTCTTCTAGCTTCACCAGGTTCTAATAAAATATCTTGTCCACTACCTATAACCATATTATTAGAATTATCTGTATAAATTTGTTCATTTTGTGTAGAAAATGTGATTGGTATCTGATTAGGTATACGAATCTTTTTATTTGCATTTAGAAAAAAATCTATATGACCATCACTTGCAATATTTACATTTTTTGTTATACTATCAGCACTAATACTTCCAGATGTACTACCCAATCCTATTAAACTATTATATGGAAAAATTGTATTACCTGTAGGTGACATCGTGATATCAACTGGTGACACAAATGTTAAATCATTAGTGGTAGTATTTGTATAAATACTACTTTGTCTTGAATGATCTGATCCTCTTAAAAATATTTTCCCATTAGTCCATGTATCATATTGTATACCTACACCCCCATTTATAATTAAAGACCCAGTACTCGAACTTGTAGCATTTGTACTAGATGTTTGTATTAAATCAATAGATATACTTCCTCTTGATTCTATTCTCTTTGTAACACTATTCCACATCATTATACCATTTTGTAAAGGATAATCTTCTATATTAGCAACAGCCTGCAAATTACTAATAACTCCAACTTTAAACATTTTATCAGATTCATTATAGACCATACGATAATTCTCGAGTACACCTCTATTAATTTCTATACCTGATTGATTTAATGTAACACCTTCTCCAGTTTCTAATCTATTTAATACTACAATATTATCTTCAAATTCAATTACGTTTGTATTAAGAATTGTTGTATTTCCCTCTACATATAAATTACCCTGAACTGTAGTTTCACCAGATATCATCAAATTCGCAAATGTAGGTGAATCTGTTGTTTTTACACCTTGGTTTAACCACAAGTCATGTTTGGATACTAAACCATATACATTTTGATAATCAATCCTATTATTTATTAAATGTTTAGGCATCTTTCTTATTTAATAGTAGTAAAAAAATTAATTACTATTTACGAAAAAGAGTTTAAACTTTTAATAAAAAATAAAAATTGAAATAATAAGAAAAAGAAAAAAAGACATTTAAAATGTCTGGAGCACGTACAATAGAAGAGACTTATAAAAAATTAAGTCAAAGAGAGCATATTTTGCATCGTCCAAATATGTATATTGGAGATACTAAAAAAACTTTGGAAGAAATGTGGATTTTTAATAAAAATATCAACAAAATGCAAAAACGTATGGTAGAATATAGTCCAGCTTTCTTAAAAATTTTTGATGAAGTATTGACAAATGCATTAGATCATTCTAATAGAGATCCTACTGTATCTACTATTAAAGTAGACTACAATAAAGAAACTGGAGAAATTATTGTATTTAATAATGGTACAGGTATTCCTGTAGTAATGCATAAAGAACAAAATATATATGTACCAGAATTAATATTTGGTCACCTTCTTTCTGGAAGTAATTATGACGACTCTCAGAAAAGAATTGGCGCTGGAGTTAATGGACTTGGTGTAAAATTAAGTAATATTTATAGTAAAAAATTAGAAATTGAAACCATAGATTCAGAAAAAGCTTTACGTTTTGTACAAGAATTTTCTGATAATATGGAAAAGAAATCAAAACCAAAAGTAACAAAAAATTCTGGTAAAAGTTTTACTAAAATTAGTTTTATACCAGATTATAAAAAATTCCATATGAATGGACTCGAAAAAGATGCTATAACACTTATAGACAAACGTGTATATGATTGTATAGCTTGTACAAATAAAAATGTATCTGTATTTTTAAATGGAGAAAAAATTAAAGGAAAAGGTCTAGTTGATTATGCAAATTATTTTTTCAATACACAAAAAGATGGAGATCTTGTCAAAATGTATTATGATAGTTTTATTCAAAAAGTTGGTAAAAATGAATTGATTTGGGAATTTATTGTTGTTCCTAATGATCAATATACACAAATTTCTTTTGTAAATGGAAATTCTACTTATCATGGAGGTAAACATGTAGATCATATAATATATCAAATTACTGCAAAGTTGAAAACACTTTTAGAATCAAAAAAGAAATTAAAAGATGTCAAACCAGCAATGATCAAAGAACGTTTATTTTTATTCTTAAGAGCAACTGTGGTAAACCCACAATTCAGTAGTCAAACAAAAGAACAATTGACAACTCAATCAAAAGACTTTGGATGCAAAATTGAAATATCTGATAAATTTATCGATAAATTATGGAAAAGTAGTATAGTAGAAGAAATTGTTCAAACTTATAAATTAAAAGAATCTATGGATCTTGCTAAAAAAACAGATGGGTCTAAAAAAAATAAAGTTTATATACCAAAATTAGAAGATGCACTTTGGGCAGGTACTGCAAGATCATCAGAATGTACTTTAATTCTCACAGAAGGTCTTTCAGCCATGACTTTTGCAATGTGGGGAAGATCTATAGTTGGACCAGAACGTTACTCGGTTTACCCCTTAAAAGGTAAATGTCTAAATATTCGTGATGCAAGTATTTCACAATTAGCAAACAATGAAGAAATAAATAATCTTAAACAAATTCTCGGATTAAAACAAGGAAAAGAATACAGTGATACTAAAGATTTAAGATTAGGTAAAATAATGATTCTTACTGACTCTGACGTAGACGGTTCACATATCAAAGCTCTTATTGTAAATATTTTTCATTACTGGTGGCCTAGTCTTGCTAAACTTGATTTTATTCAAACTATTAGAACACCTATTGTAAAAGCAATCCGTGGTAAAAAAGTTATCGAGTTTTTTACAGAACAAGACTATCATAAATGGAAAAATATAAATGATATCTCTAATTATCAAATTAGATATTTTAAAGGGTTGGGTACTTCTAAAAAAGAAGATGCACAAGATACTTTTCGTAGAATGGATGAACTTAAAATTGATTACTTTTATAAAGATAAAAAGTGCGATGAATCTATAGAATTAGCTTTTGAAAAAGACAAAAATACAGGTAAAAGTAAAACTAGAGAAGGTACAGAAGGCGAAGGAGAAGACGAAGAAGTTCTCGAAGAAAAAGAAATTGTAAAATGTTCTGATAAACGTAAACGTTGGTTGGCACAATATGATAAAAATAGTTATATTGATGTAAAAGAAAAACGCGTTAGTTATACAGATCTTATTCACAAAGAACTTGTTCACTTTTCTATTTATGACAATTTAAGATCCATTCCAAGTATCTGCGATGGTTTAAAACCGAGTCAAAGAAAAATTTTACATTACATGTTGAAAAAAAATATTACAAAAGTTGTTAAAGTTGCTCAATTATCTGGTTATGTATCAGCTGAAACAGGATATCATCATGGTGAAGCTTCTTTACAAGGAGCTATTATTAATATGGCACAAGATTTCGTTGGATCTAATAATATAAATTTATTGTATCCAGATGGAAATTTTGGATCTAGATTGCTTTCCGGAAAAGATGCTGCTAGTCCAAGATATATTTATACACGGTTATCCGATATTACAACAAAAATATTTGATAAAAGAGATTCTAATATACTTAGTTATCTAGAAGATGATGGATTATCAATTGAACCAGAATGGTTTCTTCCTGTAATACCAATGGTTTTAGTTAATGGATGCGAAGGAATTGGAACTGGGTATTCTACATATATTCCACCTTTTAATCCAAAAGATATTATTGCAAATTTATTACGTGTACTAGATGATCTAGAACCTTTAGTTATGACACCTTATTTTAAAAATTTTAATGGTATCTTGGAAAGTATAGAAAATGGGTCCTTTATAACTAAAGGAAAATGGGAAAAGACTGGTGATGCACAAATAAAAATTACAGAATTACCAGTTGGTACAGCTGTTACAACTTATAAAGAATTCCTTGAATCATTAATTGAAGGTGCATCTGATAAAATAAAGAATACAACTAAAAGTAAATCTAAATCTAAAGGTATTTACTTGAAAGATGTTAAAAATAAAACAAAAGATGAAAATAGTGAAATTTGTTTTATAATAGACTTTAAAAATTCAAATGACTTAAATGATCTTTTAAATAAAAATGAAGTTGAGAAATTCTTAAAATTAACAAAGACATTTGGAACTAATAACATGTATTTATTTAGCGAAAATTTGATCTTGACAAAATATAAAAATGCAAATGATATCTTGTTGGACTTTTTTGATATTAGATTAGAATATTATGAAAAAAGAAAATCATTTCTTATAAAGCGTTTAACAAATGAATTAACTTTACTAAATTCTAAAGTTAGATTTATTAACGAATACATTGATGGATCTTTAGATATTAATAGAAAAAGCAAAGATTATATTATAAAACTATTAGAACAAAATAAATACCCAAAGTTAAGTTGGGGTATTGATACAGATAATGAAAATGGAGAAAAAACATCTCCTAATTATGATTATCTTGTAAAAATGCAATTAGTTTCTTTGTCTTCTGAAAAAATAAAAGAACTCCAAAATCAAAGAGATTCTAAACAAAAAGAATTGAGTATTTTACAATCAAAAACAGAAAAAGATTTATGGAAAGATGATTTACATTCTATTCTTAAATTATCATACATTTGATCATTATATACATTATACACAATTTAAACATTATTTGTATAAATTTTTTTTATTTTTTATTAGTATTATAAACAATATGAATAAAGAAGAAAATCCAATAAAAGACAAAGACAAAAATAAAGAAATAGAAGTAGAAGTACTAAAAAATAGTGAAATAGATGTTGAAGTAAATATTGAACAACAACAAGAAATAGAAGTAAATACGATAAATATTGAACATACTATAAATACAACAGATATAACAGATATAACAGATACAACAGATACAGATAGTTATACAAGTACTTGTAGTACGTGTAGATCAAGTTCAACATATCTACATTTATAACACTTTACATGCTTTAATTAATTTAAATAAAAAAAACAGAATTACGTATTTTTTTTTTTATTTTATAATACTATAAAACCAAAACAAAAAACAATGTCAGATAACCAACAAATACAAATAAAAGAAATAAAAGAAGATAAAAAAATAGAAGTAGAAGTAGAAGTAGAAGTAGAAATTTCAAGCGACTCTAGTTCAACTAGCTCTAGTTCAAGTTCAAGTTCCAGCTCAAGTAGCACTAGTTCGTAAAACAACACATATTTAACAACACATAACATATTTAACAACACATAACATATTTAACAACTTTTAAATATACTCGCCTTTGCGCATTTTAATTAATTTAAATAAAAAAAACAGAATTGTGTATTTTTTTTTTATTTTGTAATAGTATAAAATAAAAACAAATGACGAATAACCCACCAATACAATTACAAGTAGTAGATAATACTAAAAAAAATAAAAAACAAAAAAAGCAAATCAAAAAAATTAAAAAAATTAAAAAAAAATCACCATCAAGTTCTAGTTCAAGTTCAAGTTCTAGTTCCAGTTCTAGTTCCAGTTCTTCTAGTTCTAGTTCAAGTTCAAGTTCTAGTTCTTCTAGCTCCAGTTCTTCAGATTACACTAGTAGCACAGGTAGTACTAACGTTTTACATTGTTCAGCTGTTCAAACTTTTCTTATTTAAATCAGTCTTTGTTCCTTGCCGAACAGATGAGTCCTGTATCTGTAAGGTACCTTGCCTAATAACAGTAGAAACACTTTGACTAGCTTGTCTATTAACAGTAGAAACACCTTGACCATTAATACCTTGTCTAACCATAGAAACACCTTGACCATTAATACCTTGTCTAACCATAGAAACACCTTGACCATTAATACCTTGTCTAACAACATTTTGATTATTAACATTTTGATTATTAACATTTTGATTATTAACATTTTGATTATTAACATTTTGA
>NZ_JBBAJM010000004.1:0-6490 GCF_040404065.1 Candidatus Allofontibacter sp. | reverse complement strand
TTATTAACATTTTGTTTAATCATAGATATACCTTGATTACCAATGTTATTTTGTAATTTATCACTCTGATTTTTATAATTAGAATCTACAGGTTTAGATTCTATAGGTTTAGCTTTAGGTTTAGATTCTATAACTTTTACATTGTCATTTGATAACAAATTACCATGCATTTTTTTTAAATGTGTTTTTAAAATTTTTTCAGTTGATAATTGAGATGAACATATATGACAGCTAAATTGCTTTAATTCTATATTTGCAGTAGCCTTACGTTTAAAAAAATTATCAAGTAATGAAAAACTTAGCTGAGATAAAGAATTTACATTCGACTTTATAATATCAAGATGATGTCTAAAAGTTTGGATGTAATAATTATATTCTACTTTTATATTTTGATAAAGTCTTTGATCTAAAATTATACTATCAGTTTGTTTTTCACGCAATTCTTGATGCATATTATATATAATATTTGTAGCCAATTTAAATAATGTTGTATCAAATTGATGTGAATGAATAAATACTAGTATATTTTTATCAACTATATCTATTTCAAAATGTTGTTTATTAGCAATACCACCAAATGCATTACATAAAATTCCTGAACAATTATTTTGCTGAATATCACTATAAAATTTGTCAAGATCTCTTTTAGGAACAGTGTTATTTCCAAAATTTTTTGAATCAATTAAAATATTTGGTTTATTATCTTTTATCATTTGAATATCTCCTGAATTAGCAGTATGTGAAGTGTCTACTATTTCTGTATCTGGAAATCCTTCTGATAATATATTAAATAAAACAGTTTCAGCTACTTGACCCTTTTTTGCAGAATTAGATACATTTAAATTTGAAAGATTTTTTTCAATAATACATATCTTATTATTCATTTCATGTGAACTTAGTGATTTTTCAAATGAATCTTTAATACATATATTTAAATCGTCAAATTTTTGACTATTGATAATTTCAATACGTTCTTTGAAATTCTCAAAAATCCCCTTTAATTCATTATTGTTATTATTTTCTTTTAATAGCTGCGTTTGAAAGTCATAGAAGGTACTTTTCAATTCAGTATTAGTAATATCTTTTATAGATTCTAATTTATTATTAAGAATAACATTAACATTAGATACATTAAGAGATAAATTATTGAGTTCATGTGTATGGTTTGATAATACATTTTTAATATCATCTAATTTATTATAGATTAGATTTGATTTTAAACTATCAGAACCTATAACTTTGTCTACTTCTATATACATTTTTACAAAATGCAATATGCTTTTCTTATTTGATAAAAAATAAGACAAGATATCAGAATTAGTTAATATACTTTCTATATCAGAATTAAAATCTTTAGTATAATGGTCTTGCATATTATTAAAGTTATATTAAATTTTATATTTAAATTACTTTAGTGCGGAAAAAAAATATTGGGTATATATACAATGCAAAGCAGATTAACGTATAAAGAATATGGAGCTATAAAAATTTATAACAAAGAAATTGATGATTGGACATATATTAGACCAAATATTATAGGAGATGTTTAACAATCAATTGCACAAAAAGATCACAATGGGTGGATTATTTGTGACGGGAGGAGTTTATAATATTTTATTTCATTTAATAGGGGTATCTTTTGGAAGTAACAATGCAACTACTTTTAAAATTCCTGATGCAAGAGGAAGAGTTTCTGGTAGTATTGGTCAGGGTTCCTGATTAACAAATCGATCTCTTGGTGACACTGTAGGTTCAGAAACACACACGATGACTACAACTGAAATGCCTTCACATACTCACGAAGTAATAGATAATGGTCACTCACATAGTTATACAAATAATACAAATGATCAAGGTGTTAATACTCTTACTACACAAGATAGCGCTGCTGACAATGCAGATTTACCAACTACAACAGGAACTTCTACAACAGGTATTACAATTGCAGCTGCTGGTTCTGGACAAGCATTTGATATTATTATTTATTGCAAATACATTTATTTATGCATTACATTAAATTTCAATTTAAAGATATTTTTAATATTAATTTTATTATTAATTTAATATTAATTTTATTTGTGGGTTATTATCTTAATTTTTTATCTATATAAATTTAATGAATAAAAAAGAATTAGATAAATTACATCAATTAATTGGTACAGATATTAATCGTTATACTATTACAAAATATATCAATTCTGGATCTTTTGGAGATGTTTTTGAAGCAAAAAATAAAAAAACAGGCGAATTAGTCGCTTTAAAAATACCAATATTAAACGATGAAAGAGATGGACTTCAATCTTTATTAGAAGAAGCAAAAGTATATAAAAATATATCAGATAGAGAAAATGGGGTTGCAGAAATGAAAGTTATAAAAAATAATGATAGAAAAATTATAGTAATGGATTTACTAGGACCTTCTTTAGAAGAACTTTTAAATAAACACAAAAAATTTAGTATGAAAACAGTTATATCATTAGCTATTTCAATGATATCTGTTATAAAACACATACATAGTAAAGGATATATACACAGAGATATTAAACCAGATAATTTTACACTAGGACATGGTAACATCATAGACGGTGGAGGTAAAGGGACAGATCCAACCAAATTATTTTGTATAGATTTTGGATTATCTAAAAAATACGTTAAACGCAATGGTGACCATATACCTTTTTGCGAAAATAAAAAATTTTGTGGAACTGCTAGGTATGCAAGCATCTCTTCGCATAAAGGAAGAGAACAATCTAGAAAAGATGACCTCGAATCAATTGGATATTTACTTGTTTATCTTTATAAAGAAAAATTACCGTGGCAGGGAATAAAAAATAAGGACAAGAACAGACGTTACGAATTAATAGGAGAAAAAAAGGATAAAATTTCAGTCGAAGATCTTTGTTCAGGAATGCCAAAGGAATTTACTATATTTTTAAAATATGTAAAAAATTTAGATTTTGATGAAAAACCACACTATTCTGCTCTTAGAAAAATGTTTTACAAGCTTTACAAGTCAAGAAACTACAAAGATGACAAATTAGAATGGAATCAATAAAGTACGTAATCCTTACATCATATCAGTTAATTTTTACACCCTTGAAGATTTAAAACGCCGGTTTTCGCTTAGCTTCGCTCGTAATTAATTTAAAATTAATTTAATTACAATTATTAATGGAACTAAATTTAGAAGAACAAGTTAAAAAATTAAAAGAATAAAATGAGTTATTGAAAATCCGATTAAGTAACTACACTAATCCATCTTGTAATAAAATATATTATGAAAAAAATAAAGAAAAACTTAACGAAAAAAATAAAGAAAGAGCTAAAGTACATTACCAACAAAATAAAGAATTAATTAGACAAAAACAAAAAGAATATTATGAGAAAACAAAAAAAAAATGAAAATGAATATTTATTTTCATTTTATTATTTCATAATAAATGAAAGAACCACCTGATCCAGATAACATTGATACTTCCAAATTTACTGTCGTTAAATCCACCCTTAATCAATTCTGTAATAATAATTTCATTAAACAAAAACTTAATCAACACGTTCTTAATTCAAATAAACTAATTTTTGAAGTTTATAAATTTGCTAATTTACATTTATTAAGATGTTTTAGAGACTGTGAAGTTTTACCTGTTTTAGATCAAAGTTTCTTTTATAAATGTTCTTGTTACGTTAGTGAAATGTATCTTAAAAAATCTCAAAACAACAATACAATTTCATTTAATAAAACTTTTGAAATTTATAAATTACAAAGACCAAAAGATTATAAACCTGCTTATAGAGATAACCTTGGAAGCATTATTAATTATTTAGATAAACAAATGGTTATTTCAACTATTAATCACCTCGTTCTTAATTTTTATAAACGGTTTAGTAGATTCATTAAAGATAAATACGAACTTGATAATAAAACTGTTTATGAAATTTGTAAAGCTGTTTATGATAAAGACTACAAAGGTGAAAATGAAATAGTTAAGAAATATAGAACTATTCTTGATAATAAACCACCTTATGAAAAGTTTATCAAAAAAGACACAACTAAAATTCTTAAAATTTATAATGAAATTTTGACTTTTAACATTCAAAACAATAAAAGATTATTTTCATTAATACCAAATAAGAATGGATTTACTATGAATTACATAAATATTGATAAAACAGGTATAAAAGACATCTTAGTAAGCATAAAATTAGATAATTTCAAAAGAGAACACTTTGATAAGCATACAAAAAGTTATTGGAACAAGTTTTTTCATATACAAAAATTTGAAACAATTAATAAGAAATTTCATTCATTTTTAACAGATGGTGTGAGTGTAAGTATTCTTTTAGAAAAAACAAATACAAATGACATTGTTAAATCAAAACCAAAAGAATTTGTTTATGAAAATCAAGAATTAATTGCTTTGGATCCTGGTTTAAGAATGTTATTTGTTGGATGTAATAATCAAAATGACACAATTATAGATTGTTCAGGTAAAAGCTATTATCACGATGCTGGTATTAACAGAATTAATGATAAGCAAAAACGACATTACAATAAAGATGAAGTGGTATTGAGTTATATAAGAAATATGCCTATTGGAAAAACTAATGATATAACTGAATTTTGTAAGCAACTTAGTTACTGTCTAAATAAATTAGATAAAGTGTTAGAATTCCATTACAAAAATCCATTTAGGAAATGGCATTTTACAAAATACATTTTAGAAAAGAAAAAGATAAATGAGTTATGTCAGTTAATTAGTAAAAAACAAACCATTAATGAACCAAGTAAAGTAGTTGTTGGATTTGGCGATTGGAGCAATCCACACGATTCAATTATACGAGGTCATAAACGTGGTCCAGTTCTAAAACTTAAAAAACATTTACGAAAATGGTGTAAAGTGATAGATGTAAATGAATTTAGAACAAGTAAATTATGTTGTAAATGTCATAATGAAACAGAAAAGGTATCTTATAATGGTGTCAAAGTCAATAGTGTTCTCCGTTGCTGTAACAACGAGTGTGGAATGATTATTGATAGAGATATAAATGGTTGTAAGAATATCTTAAAAATGCTAATGGTATCATTAAATAAAATGGATAAACCAGAGGCGTTTAAGCGAACGAATAAATCTTTACCCAGCTTAGCTCAAAAGGCAAATGTAAGCGCGAAAGTAAAGACCTTGTGAGCGCAAGCAATTCAAGATTACATAACTAACTTTGCTGAAATAAAATGTCAGTTTCAAAACCGGCGTTTTAAATCTTCAAGGGTGTAAAGAAAATATAGAACTGGATGAACATGGTGATAAAAATTATAAATGTACTTTAATAAGTATTCAAAAACAGTCTTTTGAAGATAAATTTTTCTTTTTAGATTTTTCCAAAAGTTGTTTTAATTTAATTTTTTTATCATTAATGATTTCTATATTATTTAATATTTTAAACCATTTTGTTTTGATAAAATATTTATGCCAAAGATCTTTAGGATCTGGTTCTCTTATACTTATTCCATGTATTCTCTTTGGACATTCATTGATACAAAAATTACTAATAACTATTTTTTGTATATCATTTGCTATTTTTTGATCAGTTATACTTAGAACTAAATCAAATTGTTGAGGATCAGATAAATTCAAGACTGTATCACTTGTTAATTTTAATACTTTTATTTTTTTTACAATATTTTTTAATTTACGCAAATCAAGTGGTACTAAACAACTATATTTTGGTTTATATTTATTTGTTTTTTTAAATTCACAAGCTAAATTTTTTGTATAATTTTTCCATGTTTTATCATCGTTTGTATTTGGTAATTTACCAAAATTTTTTAATGTAGATACACTTAAATCTGGATGCCAACTAGGACTAGCTAATGCAAATTTAGAATAATATGAAGTTTCATATATTGAAGTCATTCCTCCCATATAACATGCATCATATGATATTAATTTAATATTAAATGGTTTTACTATATACTCTAATAATTCTGAAATTCCTAAAAATGGATCATTCCAAGGACCTACAACAACAGATCCCCCATGTCCATAATACGATATAGCTTTTATATCAGTTTTTCTATCCTTTGCATCAAGTTTTATGAAATCAACTAGATTTTCTAACCAACGTTTTCTACTATAATTTCTTTGTTGGCTTTTTTTTAATAATATTTCTTCATTTGATGTCATGTAAATGATATTTGCTAAACGTTTACCATATATTTTCAAGATATATACACTAGTATTAATGTCTAAATTCTTTCTACATTTTTTAAAATTTTTGTAAAAATCCTCATGTTCATCTTTATCAGTTATATGTGAAAATACAAACCAACTCTTCATTGTTATTAATATATATAATCAATAAATTAAAAAATACAATTCATTCATATTTTTTATTTTTTTTAATTTATTATAATAAAATGGATCTAAGTGATACGGAAAAAAGAGATACAGAAAAAAGAGATACAGAAAAAAGAGATACAGAAAAAAGAGAT
>NZ_JBBAJM010000003.1:25611-26775 GCF_040404065.1 Candidatus Allofontibacter sp. | reverse complement strand
TTTTTAAAGTTTTTTGCATACTTTTTTAAAATTTTTAAAGTTTTTTGCATACTTTTTTTTTAAAAAAGTATTTTAATAACATGTCATTTTTTTTTAATATAGAATCTTTAAGTGAATCTTTTGGAGAATTATTTATTACAAAGACACCTAAAGATCAAGATTCCTTTTACATGTCTACAAATATATCAAAATATGAAAAAACTGGAGTTGGGTATATTAATACATATTATTGTAATACAATAAGAGACACTGGTGCATTTTTTATTATAATAAATTCTAAATTTGCCAATGCTATTTTTGCTATATCAAAAACAAATAGAATGGATAATGGTGTAATTAATAAATTGTGTAATTCTGGAGATGACCTTGATATTTTATGGGATCAAGGTGAATATCCATATTTACAATTTACATGTAAAGATAATAAAACTAAAAAACTAGAATTTTATATTAAAGTTGTAACAAGTTTTTAACAAGTTTTTCAATTAATTTCATATTTTTTAAACCAATTTGTAATATCATTTATATTTAACCAAATACTTTCAGTATCAATATGTTTTATTTCATTTGGATTATATACATTTTCCATTACAACATTATTTAGTAATAAATTTTCTACATTATCATTGATTACTTCGTTTGCTATATCTAATAATTCTAAATCTGTTAAAGGTACCTTGTCGACTAACGACGTCTTTATATTCAATACATTTTTAAATATATTTTTTAAAAGTTCTATTTTTTTCATTTTAGTTTCATCTGTTTTTTTAATAATATTTAATATATCATTTTTTATATTTTCATTTTCTGAAATCTGTTTACCTAATCTTTTTTTAATTAAAAATATATTTTCACGTTCTTTATTCCTAATCTCAGACCACTCTTCTTCGTTATTTTTTATATTTTTTTGTTTTGATAAATAGTTATCTGCATCTGGATAAAAATTTTTATCTATAACTGGTAAATTTGTATTATTTTCAACACCTCTTTTTACAGGAATTATTTGACCAAAATTTGTTAATACACCTACTATTTCTTCTTCTTGTAAATTAGTTGTCATGTAATATATTATAATATAATAATATAAAAAATAATATAAATAAACTTTTTTAGTTACTTTTTTTTAGTTACCTTACCGATGACGAACCATCGGTTCGGCAAGGT
>NZ_JBBAJM010000003.1:15622-25511 GCF_040404065.1 Candidatus Allofontibacter sp. | reverse complement strand
ACTTTTTTGGTTACCTTACCGATGACGAACCATCGGTTCGGCAAGGTACTTTTTTGGTTACCTTACCGATGACGAACCATCGGTTCGGCAAGGTACTTTTTTTTTTTAAAAAAGTAAGTTTAGTGTAATTGTTCTGTTTGTTTAGCTATTTTTTCTTGTTGTACTTGTTTATTTTGAATTTCATTAATAACAGATTTAGCTATATTATTAATTATATCCGAATTATTGATTAACAATGTATTAATATATTGTAATTGTGTATTTGAAGATAAATCAGTTATAATATTTGCAATTTCAGGATTTTGTAAAAGTAAATCGACAGCTTTTGTTAAAGAAGCATTACCTTTTAACGTAGTAACAATATTTGCCATCTCTGGTTTTGTATTTACTAAAACCTGAGCCATTTCAATGTCTGAATTTTCTGGTTTTAAACTATTTTTTAACCCAATAACTATACTATGTAAAATACCATTTGCAGGAATTGGTAAAATTGCTACTAGTTCTGATGCAGCAAATAAAACAAAACCAAATATTGCAGCAATATCTGGATTACTCATTTATTTTTTGCTATATATGTCTATTTTTAAATTGTTTTTTAAACACACTAAATTAATTTAAAAGTAATTAAAAGGTAATTAAAAAGTAATTAAAAGGTAATTAAAAAGTAATTAAAAGGTAATTAGTAAAAAAAAATGATTTATTTTATTTATAATAGTTAATAATAGATGGTTCATACTAGAAACCAAAAAAGAAAATTAGAAGAAATTTTACCAGAACATTTATCAATAGATCAAGATTGTGGTAGTAATATTTCAGTTTCTAAAAAAAAAAAGATAAATAATGTATTTGATGGTAATCAGACACCTAATAATATAAGACCAAGTAACGAATTTATATGTGAAATTGAAAGTTCAGATGAAAACATTGAAGAAAGTGAAAACATTGAAGAAAGTGAAGAGAAAGAAAGAAGTGAAGAAGAAGGAGAATACGATACAGAATCAGAATATAGTTACGATGGTAATGATAATGGTAAAGGTATGGAAACACTTATAAAAAGATCTATTTTAAATTTAGTAAAAAGATATACAAATAACGAATCTAAAAAACAAAAAAAAAATCTTGATACATATGATAAATTTGTATCACATACCAATTCTATTTACGAAGGAATCTTTTTCGAAAGATCCACTATTGAAGATAAAAAATCTAAATTAAAAAACTTATATACAGAAGATGAAATGAAAATAATAAATACAGAACTTGATAACATAAAAGAAAATTATCGTTTAAATGCACCTAGTATAATAGATATTTTAAAAAGTAATGGTGATATAAAACAAAAACAAAAAATGTTGGAAAGATTGTACCATTATACTAATTCTGATATATTGACACAAGAGTATACAAATAATTTAAATATAATACAAAAAAATACAAAGCATTACGACGATCCTCAATTAGAATTATTAGAAAATGAAATAACAAGAAAATCATCTACATTAGAATTTTCAGATGATTATAGAGAAAGAATTTTAAAATCAAAAATGTCATTGCATAATAAAATATTAGCATATAAACGTCTTGAAGTAATGGACTCTTTTGAAAATACAGATACAAGCGAATATGCAAAATATAAAACGTGGATGGATATTTTATTATCAATACCTTTTGATGAACCTATAGTAAAAGAAAAAGACATAAAAGATATAAGAAGAATACTAGATAAAAGACTTTCATTTTTAGAAAAACCAAAAGATCAAATTATCAATATTTACACACAAATGATAAGAAATCCAGATTTTACAGTTAATGCGATTGGGTTATATGGTCCAAAAGGTGTTGGTAAATCAAGTATTATAAAAAGTATATCAGAAGCTTTAGATAGACCATATAGAACAATTAGTTTGGGTGGAGAATCAGATTCTTCTTTATTAACAGGACATTCTTTTACATATATAGGAAGTATTGCAGGTAGAATTATAGAAATTTTAAGAGAAACAAAATGTACAAATCCTATAATTCTTTTTGACGAATTAGATAAAGTATCTGAAACTCATCATGGAAAAGAAATTATAGGTAATTTGATCCATTTAACTGATGCAACAACAAATAATAAATACAACTATGATAAATATTTTGCAGGTTTAGAATTTGATTTATCAAAAGTACTTTTTGTATTTACTTATAACGATCCTCTTAAAGTTGATAGTATTTTATCTGATAGATTATTTAAAATAAACATTGAAAATTATTCTTTAAAAGAAAAATTAGAAATTACGCGTTTACATATTATACCGAATATTTTACAAAAATATCATTTCCAAAATGAAACTATAAAATTAGCAGATGACACAATTGACTACATAGTAGAAAAAAATACTCGAGATCAAGGTATGAGAGATATTAATAGAAAAATAGAAACTATAATATCTAGAATAAATACATTATTATTAACTACACCTGAAGATAATATTGTAAAATTAAAATATAAAAAGTTGTATCCATCATTTAATAAAAATACAGTTTTACCAGTTACTATTTTGAAAGAACATATCGATATATTACTTTCAGATAGTTTTACAACAGATTCAGATAATTTAAATGATCCACCATTTGGTATGTACATTTAATTTTCATTTTCAACCAATTCATATTCTACGTCGTTACTTTTGGTTAGTTCTGTACTAATAATTCTTTTATTAACATCAAAATGATCAAGTGTACCTTGCCGAATAGACGTGTTCGGCATCTGTAAGGTATTATCCATATTTTTATTATAATATAATCCTAATAAAGATACGAATGGCTTTTTAACAACAGTATATACATTTTCGACAAAATTTATATGTTCATCCATATTTTTTGTACTCGTATTAACAATTTGTAATGTGTTTTCTACTTTATCTAAACGCAAATTTGTGTTTTCTAAACGCGAGTTTGTTTTTTCTAAACGTGTACTTATGTCTTCTAAAAGAGATTCTATTTTATGGAGACGGTCTAATATAGGTTGTTCTTTATTTATTTTTAGATTTATTTTACTTATATTATCGTCGATACTATTAGTATTTTTATTAATATCATGCATATTTTCATTCATACCATGTATATTTTCATTCATGTCATTTATATTTGTATTCATGTCATTTATATTTATATTCATGTCATGCATATTTTTATTCATTGTATTTATATTATCATTTACTGTAAAAAGTAGTGAAATTGTTCTTTTAATTTCATCATTCATTTGTTTTTAATATACATTTTTTTTTTTAATATTATACTAATTAAAATTGTTTAATTGTCTTAAAAATTGAGTTTTAATCAAATTAAATTTATTTTATGAATGTTGAGTTGAGAAATATAAAAAAAGAAATTACAGGATACACTATTGTATCACCTGAAGACTATAACCAATAAAGATAAAGATGGTTATGTAATAACTAAAGTAAGAGACATTGCAACTAAAAAATATTTTGGAGAATATGGTAATTTAAACTTTTTTGGAAATTAATTTATTATTATATATATAATGAACAATAATAATATATATGATTTAGTATGTGTTGGAGCAGGCCCAGCAGGGTTAGCTTTAGCACAAATGTGTTGTAAAGTAAAAGGTTTAAAAATATTACTTATAGATAAAGAAGCTTCAATTGGAGGTTGTCATAGGGTTCGAAGAAAATATGTACCAGAATTGGGAGAAAACATGTTTACTCAACATGGACCTATTGTATATGGTGGATCAACATATACAACATTTCAAAAATTGTTAAAAGAAATGAAAACTGATTTTTATTATTTATTTACAAAATACAATTTTAATATAACTGAAATAGGGGGGGCAACAATCTTTTCTGTACTTTCATTTGGTGAAATATCAAGTTTTATCTTGCCATTTTTATTGTTGGTATTTAATGACGAATATGGTAACGATATAGTTTTACATGATTTTATAAAAAATTTTAGTAAAGATTCAATTGAAATGATAAACAAAATATGTATATTGACTGATGGAGGTAATTCAACTAAATTTACATTAAATAAATTTTTACAACTATTAAATCAACAATTTCTTTATCCGTTATATCAACCAAAATTACCAAATGATATTGGATTATTTAAAATTTGGAAAGAACATCTAACAAATAACGGTGTTGACATATTATTAAATACAAATATTGAAAAGGTTAATTTAGTTGGTAATGGTAATGGTAATGGTAATGTAATAGAATCAATAAATGTAAGTGGCAACAAAATATATGCTAAAAATTTTGTGTTTGCTATACCACCAAAAAATTTAAATGAAATAGTTAAAAAAAATAATATAAAGTTTGATGACAATAATATAAATTTAGAAAAATATGCACAGGATACCGCATATTACGATTACATTTCATTTACATTTCATTGGAATAAAACTTTGGATTTAAAAAAAGTATATGGATTTCCAGCAAGTGATTGGGGTATAGCTTTTATAAAATTAACAGATTACATGACATTTAATGAAAAAAATTCAAAAACAGTATTGTCATTAGCTTTAACAAGATCTGAAAAAGTTTCAAAAAAGATTGGTAAAACTGCCAACCAATGTACTTTTAATGAAATAGTTGATCAAGTTTATTTAGAATTAAAGGAATTGTATGGACAAAATTTTGAATACCCTACAATAGCTTTACTTTCACCTGGAGTCAAGTATGATAATATATTAAAAAAATGGATATCTTACGATACTGCTTTTATAAATAGTGCAAATTACGAATCATTAAATTTTAAAAATAATACCATTAATAATATGTATAATTTAGGTACACATAATGGTAAAAGTTTATATAAATTCACTTCACTTGAATCTGCTGTAAGTAACGCAGTATATTTATCAAAAAAATTATATCCAGAATTAATAGATGACCCCATACAAATTGATAAATCAATTACATTAACTCAAATTATATTCGCATTTTTAGTATTTAGTATAATAATATTATATCTTATTAAAAAGTAATTAAAAATTTAGAAATAAAAAATGAAAAAAATACAAATAGTAAGAAATATTACTTTAATGGAATTTATTCATAAACAATCTAGAATATTTAACACTTTGATTTATAATTATTTTGTAAAAAAATACAATTCGATATATAAATCGAGAAATGTACTTATTTTACCTAATAAAAATATAAATTCTCAATATAATACAAATTTAGATGAAAACAAACATAGTTTAATATATGTCATGTATAAAAATATATATTATAAAGAAACAAATACAACAAATACAAATGAATTTAGATGTTATCTTGATTCAAATACAAAGATGAAAATTTTAAAATCTTTTAACTATTATAATAAAAAAATTAATTTATCAAACGATGTTTTAATTATTGGAAAAAGATATATTAATCGTAAAACAAATGATAAAATAAATGATTCTACTAAACTTTATTGTACCTTACCAATGTCAAACCCATCGGTTTGGCAAGGTACCTTACCGATTCTGAATGAAATAAATAATATAGATGAAACTAAAAATGAAAATATACAAATATTAGAAAAAAGAGACCAAACATATCATTATTATTTACAAAATCAAAGAAGATTATTTTTATATAATTTAAAAAATACATTTAAATCAGATAGTACAATATATATAAATAATTCTATAAAAAATGGATTGTTTTTAGATGTAGAATATACAAATGATATTTATGATGATTTCAAAACATTTCCAGAATCAAAAGATCATTCAATGTTATTCATGATAGGTATAGCTTTTAAAGTTAAAGATGATTTGGAATTTATTCATTATACAGTAGATAAATTAACTCCAGAATACGAATATAAAATTTTAAAAGGCTTTTTAGATTTAATTAATGAAAAATATAAAAAAGAAAAGTGCCCTATTGTAATTTATCACTGGAGCCATGCTGATAAAACATGTATAGAAAAATCATTTAAAAAATATCCAGATTTATACAATATATATAGAATATATCCTATAGAATATATTGATTTATTATGCGTTGTAAAACAAACAATTCAATTACCATGTTATTCATTAAAATATGTTGCTAAAACTTTATTAAATATAAATTACGATACTGAATGTAAAAATGGATTAGATGCAATGTGTTCTATTATACAAAAAAATATTTCAATGAATGATAACCAAAAATTAACAGATTTTGATATCACAAAAGATATCATCGAATATAATAAAATGGATACTGTTTTATTATATAAAGTTATAAAATATTTTACTCAAACAACCTAATCGGTTTAAGGTACCTTGCCGTCTAACTACGTTATTACCTCGCCGTCTAACGACGTTATTACCGTTTGTTTAGATGGCCTTCCTCTTTTACTTTTATTCTTTTTACTTTTTTCTTTTTTAATTTCAATAACAGTAATTGTTTCATCTTTAATTTCATTTTCAATGTCAATAATTATGTCATCTTCTTTTTCAACTTCTTTTTCATCTTCTTTTTCATCTTCTTTAACAAAGTCGTCATTATCTAAACACATTATTTCTTCTGACTGTCCCCATTTTATATTTTTAATTTCTTCAAGTTCACGTTCATCAATTTCTTCAACTTCAATTACAGCGTTTTCTAATTCAAGATCATCTCCAACAAAAGAATTTGCTTTAGAAAATTCCTCTGCGTTTTCTGCTTCAAGTTCGTCATCTGCGTCTTCTGCTTCAAGTTCGTCATCTGCGTCTTCTGCTTCAAGTTCGTCATCTGCGTCTTCTGCTTCATCATAAATTGATTCAAAAAAGTCATCAGTTTCTGAATATTCATCCGAATCTGTTTCTTCAACATTTTGATGCAATAATGGTGTGTTGACTTCTTCAGATTGTATTTTATTCATATTATAATAAAAAGTCGAAAGTAACAAATCAACTCCGACAATATAAATAATAAACTTGTTAAAAATAGATATAGAATCCGGATTATAAAATAATACATATAAATAAATACACGAATAAAAGACTAAACCTAACGCTATAGAATAAGTAGAAATAGTTTCTATTTTAGAAACATTATATTTATGCAAAATACATTGTGAAAGTATAAACATTAAAGACTTTATTTAAATCTTATAAATAAAATGCTTAATATAAACGTAATGATATTACTTGTTATTAGTTGAATGTTGTTGTTAGTTAACTTGTTAGTGATTGTAATGACAATGATGGTAAACATTGCAAATATGTTCTAATATATCACCTTTTTCTCTAGAACCATTATAATCGCCTATAATTCTTCCAGTTTGATCAAAAAACTTAATTGTAGGAAATCCTCTAAATGATAATTTATTTTTAAGATCGTCTGTTATTTCTGCACTTTCTATAGAACTACAAACAAATTCATTTCCAATAGAATCACACAATTCATTAAAAGTCGATTTGAATCGAACACAGTGACCACACCACGTGGCATGTATCAAAAGCATACCGGGATTTTTATTAATCTTGTTTTGATTTACATAAACACCATTTAAATTTGATGTAAAATCATTTTCTTTTAAAACAACACCCTTAATATCACTCATTTTACTATTACTAAATAAAATAAAACTTTTTAAATTAAATTTAATTTCTTTTATATATATATTGAATACAAATGACATATTTTACAATTTACGTACTTTTTATATTATTTATATTATTCACAACCCAAGCGTTTTTAATATATAAAAGAAATAAAATAAAAGACATTGGTTACATAGTTATTGAAAATATGTTGTCTAAATCTGATATAGAAAATATATTAGAAAATTGGGAAATGAGAAATTTTAAAAATATACATGATATATTTATCGGTAATGGTAAAGTCGGAAACGGTAGAGGTATTAAATGGAAAATTAAAGAAATATTAGGAGACTCTTATAATTTAATTGATTACATGTATGTAATTGAAGATTCAGCTATTCATACATATCATAGAGACTATACATCTTCAAAACAATATAATAATTTAGAATATCCAAGTTATACAATGATTTTATATTTAGATGAAAATAGTGAAGAAAATGGTTTAAATGTAATTCCTAAAAGTCATATTGATAATGCTCAATTTTATACTTTTGATTATTCTTTAAAATTAAATTTTAAAAAAGGTACATCAATTATTTTTGATGCAAATTTATTACATTGTGGAACAGCAATAAAAAATAATATTAAAAGAAAATGTATTCAATTTAAAATAATTCACAAAGACGATATATCAAAAATGCCACATTTACAAAATTTTCATGTTTTGATTAATAAACCAAATGATAA
Organism: Candidatus Allofontibacter sp.; assembly: GCF_040404065.1. GTDB lineage: Bacteria > Pseudomonadota > Alphaproteobacteria > Pelagibacterales > Pelagibacteraceae > Fontibacterium. The sequence continues at coordinate 17,230 of NZ_JBBAJM010000003.1, read as the reverse complement.
AAATACAATTTCTAAATATATTGAAATGAATTTTACAAAACATTTACCTATAATATCAGATTTATTCCAATCTACTATCAAATCCGCATTTACAGAAAACAAGACTTTTATTCAAAAATTTATATCAGGTGTAATTTTTTCAGATTCAGATTTTTATAAACCAACGCGGTTAAAAATATATTAAAAGAAAAAGAATTGAATTTATATATTTATTTTACATATAATTACATGGATAATCCAAATAATCGTTTAATTACAAAAGACGAAGTTGAAAATATTCTAAATTATTTTGAAAACATAGGTGACGATGGTACCTTTTTAAAAATAAATAATTTAGAACATTATCAAGAAGCTTTTATTCATGAAAGTTATTATCAAGCTATTCAACATCAAATGACAAATGGAGAAATTAGTTCTTTATCAAATTTTTATTTACCAAAATCTTCAAGTGAACGTCTTGAATATCTAGGTGATTCTATATTAAAAGCTATTATGGGAAGATATTTGTTTGAACGTTTTGGAAATGAACGAGAAGGATTTTTAACAAGATTAAAAATTAAAATTGAAAAATGTAGTATGTTACACAAAATTGGTATTACTTTGGGATTTAAAAAGTACATTTTGCTTTCTTTACAAGTAGAAAATCAGACAATCCTCGACACTACCAGGGGGAGGGGTACACCTAGCTTCTACGAAGACTCATTTGAAGCATTTATTGGTTCTATTTTAATAGATTTTGGAGAAAAAGGATATCTTTATGCAGATCGTTTTGTTAGATCAGTTATAGAAAATATTATTGATTTTGCAGAATTAATATCTACAAACGATAATTTTAAAGACTCTTTACAACGTTTTTTCCAAAAAATTAGATTTAAACCACCTGTGTATAGTTCTTTACAAGAAGATGGTCCACTGTATAGAAAAATATTTACAAGAATGTTGGTTATATCGGATAAACAATTATCCGAAATGAGTGAAATAATACAGATTGATGTAAAGAAATACAATGCATATATATTAGAAGAATATAGATTAAAAAATCCAAGTGTTTTTTCAAAACTCTTGCAAATATGCCAAAATGATAATTATATATTAGGTATTGGATTTGGTCGTAAAGTTACAAGTGCTGAACAAGAATGTGCAAAAACATGTTTGGAAAATTTGCATATAGATTTAAATTTTTAAATTTTTATTAAAACTTTAAATACCTATAATAATAATTATAAAGCGGAATAAAAATAATTATAATCTATTTAATTAAAATTATTTTTTTATTTTTATAATATAAACAAAAATGGATCTCACTAATTTCGCTATTGCTTTTGTTATATTAACTTTTGCAACTCTATCAATCGCAACTTCTGCTATAGCTATAGAATGTTATAATAAATCATCTGACCTAAGAAAAAATAAAGCAGGAAACTTTTACTTTGTCATCACTAATACTGTATGTTCTTCTTTACTTGTTTTAGTTTGTCTAAAAAGCATGTATAACATGTACTCTGTAGGTTTTCAATAATAATACTTTTTTTTAAAAAAAAGTATGCAAAAAAAATATATATTTTTAAAAATGTTAAATATACTTTTTTAAAAATGAAATACTTTGGT
>NZ_JBBAJM010000003.1:0-15522 GCF_040404065.1 Candidatus Allofontibacter sp. | reverse complement strand
TAAAATTTTAATATACTTTTTTAAAAATGAAATACTTTGGTTAAAATTTTAATATACTTTTTTAAAAATGAAATACTTTGGTTAAAATTTTAATATTTTTTTGCATACTTTTTTTTTTAAAAAGTATTTAGAAATTCCAAATTTCAGAAAGATCCTTTGTCATAGTCTCTGTTGTTTCGTGTATTCTTAATTTATTAAAGGTACTTTGTTTTTGGAGATAATTTAAAATAATTATAAAAATTTTATATTGTAGAGAAATTTCTATATGGGATTTAAAATTTTTATGACTGTCATCTAAAGTAAAGATATTTAAAAATCTTTTCAATACACGTAAATCTACTTCTTTACTACAATGTTCTCTTATTTGAGTATCATTTTTATATTTATTAAAGTCTAAAGAATCTACATTTATTTCAAATAATTTGTATTCATATATAAAAGAAATTAATTTATCAAAATACTTTTTATAATCATCAGAAATATTATTACATAAATCTATTTTTTCTTTTTTTGTTGTATTTTTCCCTTTTTTATTTTTATCAAAATATTCATTTAATTTATCAATACAATTAATTAGTATTTGTACAATACTAAAACAAGACTTTACATCGCAAATACAGTCAATTATATGTGTATTATTAGTATTTGAATTTAATTTTTTAGAATATAAATTTGTTTTACAAATCTTTTTTACTTCATTATAAGAATTTATAAAATTATAAGAAAAATCTTTAAAAGATACTATAGACATTTGTTTTAAATCATCTTTTTTTAAAATATCTTTATTTAGTTTAAAATAATAACTTGGTATAATTGTAGAAAATACAGTATATTCATTATATAAATCCCAACATTGATTTTCATAAATTTGATTATGAAATATTGTAGATTCAGACATACTACACAACATATCAGAATAACGACTTAATAATAAATCATTGTCACTCTTTTTTTCAGCATTAATAAAATTATAATTTTGATATATACTATTAGATAATACTTGAGGTTCAGATATACTAATGTTAAATGATTTATTAAAATCAAAAGTTTTACTATAATCTAATAAATAAGACATCTTTTGGTTTAAATCTTGATCTTCACATTTCATATCAACTGCTTTTATAAAATTCTCAAATGATATATTATTACTTAAATACCATTGTTCTACTAAAAAAAACAATTGTCTAATATCATATTGTGATTTTTCTATTAATTCTTTATTATTTTCCTTTGTTAAATTCAACTTTTCCGATTCATTCATGTCGGAAAGTAGCTTATTTAATTCTAATAAACTAGGCTTTTTAAATTCTATCAAAGTACAATTTTTATAATTATTATTACAAAATACATTTTTATATTTTAAATTATTACATACTAAAATAATAGGTATATTATGTATATTATGTATCGAATCTACAAATGTATCTAAACCTTTTTCACATAATTCTATATTATCGATAAAAACAATGTTTTGTTTATTACGTTTTTTTGTAAATGTATTTTCTAATGTTAAAGAATTAAAATCAACTATTGCATTTAATATATCATTCGTTTTTTCATTAGAAGATAAATTATCTAAATCTATATCTATTAAATTATATGCTTTAAACAAACATTCAACTGTTACAGATTTAGCACAACCTATAGGACCCTGTAAAAATAAAATTTGTTTTAAACAAAGATTATATTCACTGTTTGTTTCCAACATTTTAATCCATTTTCTTATATGATTTATTATATCTTTATGGAAAAGAGATTTTTGTATAGTTGGTTTGTATTTTGTTGCAAACATAATACAAGTTTATTATTATTTATACGTTATTATTTTTTATTCATTTTGTTTTCTTATTTTATATAATGTCAAAAAGTCCTATAAAAAATAAAAAGACTAAAAATAATGATAATACTAAAAACAATGACAATAATAATATATTAACATGCATTCTTTGCCATAATAAAATAGATTTATTTGAATCAAAACACATTTGTATTTTTAGAAACAAGTACTAATATGTACGTCGTTAGACGGTAAAGTTTATTTTATTATTATAATACATACAATGTCAACACCTATTCAAGAAACTTTTCAAACATATCTACAATTACAAAAGCAATTAGTAGAAATGAGAAAGGGTATAAAAGCTATAAAAAAAAATGCAGATACATTAGAATTAGAAATAAAAGAATATATGACAAAAAATGATATGGATAGCATATCATTAAAAGATGGAGAAATAGTTTTATATGCTCGTAAAATACCACAAACATTTAAAAAAGAAGTAATTATGGAAAAAATTAATGAAAAATTAAAAGATACTCAAAAATCAGAAGAATTAGCACAATCTATAATTCAAAATAAACAATTTATAGTAGAAGATAAAATAAAAGCTGTTATCAAGAAAAAATAAAATATTAATTACTATCACTATCACTATGGTCATTAGAGTAGTTATAGTCGTTATAGTCGTTATATAAATTAATTATACTATCAATTATAGTATCAGTATAGTCAGGTACCTCCAACGTTGGAGACGTTGATCTGTAAGGTAATATAGGAATATAATACGATTGATCATTATATAAAGGTGAAAAATTTAATAAATTCATAACATTTTCACTTCTTATATCTTGTGTAATCTGTCTACTAACAATATCATAATTATCTTGTTCATATAAATTAATTATACTATCAGTTATGTCTATATCAACTGCGTCAGTGGTGTCCAGGGTATCTACAAGGTCACTTATAAGTAATGGAGTATTTTCTTGATTATTATTAGCATTACAATTACTTTTAATTAAATAATTTGTTATATATTCATCAACTTTTAAAGTATAGCTTTTATTAATATAAAAATCATCTATTTCTTTTGGATTTTTACATTTTAACTCTGAATAAACAATTTCTTCACTAAAGTCTTTATATCTTTGTTTACAATTTTGCAATATTAACAAAGTTTGTTTATATGGTAATAATTCGTATATTTTATCATCGTCTTTATACATTTCATGTAATATATCATATACTTTTAAGGATAATTCAGGCAAAAGAGATTTTATTATATGATATATATATGATTTTATCCTCATCTTTTCTAATTTATAAATACCTTCAGAATGTTCAGATATTTTACAATCTCCTATTTCATGATTTGAACAAATCAGGTCATTACAAATGTATTCAGGTATTGTTTTTTTAATATAATTGTCAGTATCAAAACGGAAACATCCACTAATACCATTTGAATTCCAATGTTCAATTAATCCTTTGACTGTAAAACCTATTCTGCCACAAGCATAACATCTTTCTAAATTATGATGAGATAATCCATTACATTTTTCTGTTTTATATAAACTACGTCTACAAATACAACAAATCATATAACTTGATACTTCATTTAAAAGACTCTTTATTTGATCAAGAACTATATCTATTGTTATTTCTTTATTTAAATATAAATAAGAACTTTCTTTATAATTTAATTTATTTTTTATACTTTCTATAGAACCATTGTTTGATCCTTCTGTAAAACTAAAATTACTAATTTCCGTTTCTTCTATAATTTCTTCTATAGTTTCTTCTTTAGTTTCTTCTTTTAATTGTTCTAAAGGCGAATCGTGTATTATTTTATTAATATAGTAATTGTAAACATTTGGGTTTTCGTTTTCATAAAATGTTTTACAATCATAACAACTATTTGTATAATAAGAAATATACTGTTTACAATAATAACAGAATTTCTTTAAACATTTTGGATTTTGTGAACATTTTATAATGAGGTCCCCAATTGATGTATTTTTAATCTCTTCAATTTCAATTAATATATCAGTATTACATTTATACATTGGACATTTTATAATGGTAAATCCTGGAAATGCATATTTATTTGCATGATCAGAATAACCCAACCATTCATCATTTGTAGTACATATTTTTTCAATAAGATGATGTTCAAAAATATTTTTAAATCCTATTTTTGTAAGACAATCTTTAAAAGGATAAGGACAAAATATATGACTATTAGATTCATTTATAGGATGATTTTCATAATTATTTACTGTTTTTCTTAGACATTCTATACAAATATAATGTATATTACAACAACTTTTTACCAATAAATTGTTTGGTATATAATCATTAATAAAAAATGATCTTTGTATATCTATTAATGATAAATCAAACCAATTTTCAGATACATTCGTAGACTGTAGTTTATTTCTTTTTTTTTGTAAAATATGCAAATCTTTAAAACATATACAACAATATTTTTCTGGATCTAATATTATTTTAAACGCATCAAAAAATTCATCTTTTAAATTCATTACTTAATAACAATAAATAAAAAATAATAATTAAATATATTCAAAGCGTATAATTATTTCAAATTTCAAATTATCTAAACTATAATTATAATTATTATTAAATTGAAATCCTATAGTTTTTAAATCAAAATCTTCATCTATATCTATGTCATATTGATTGTTTTCTGAAGAAAATGTTAATGTCTTTCCAAAATCCTTTTCCATATCTAAATGCAATATATCATAATAACAAAAGTTTTTTTTAGTAGTTTCGTATTTATTTAATGGAATATCATTTAAAAATATTTGAACATAAATTTTTTCAAATATATTTGTATCAGGTGAGTTCTCTGCCATATATATTGAATTATTTGCATAAGATATTCTATTAAAACCACATATTTTTTGTAAATTATAATTATAGTCGTTTTCTATAAACAATAAAGAAAAAGTGTTATTATTATTGTTATTGGTATTATTGTTATTTGTAGTAAAATAAACTCTATTTTTTAACATATTTACAAATAATTTAAAAGTATAATCTTTATTTTTATTTATAGAAGATAAATTTAAAAATTTTGTCATGCAATCTAATAAATTATGAATAGAATAGTAACCAATAGGTATAGTTATAAGAGTTTTTACATTTTGTTCTATAATATAAAATTTATTGTTTAATTCATTAATATTATACATGTTACATTTTAAATAAATTGACTGCAAATCTATACTTTTTAATTTAGGTACATGAATATTATACATATACTGTCCTTTATTATTTTTATAAGAATCATCTGACATGAAATGAATACGTTTATCGTAACGTTCCTTTAATTCAATGTCATTTTCTGTTTTATCAATTTCATTTTCTGTAATTTCTTTAATAGAGTTATTTCTGTCTTGATATTTTTCAGATTCTACTTCTACATGTTTTTTATTTAAATCTTGTAATAATAAATATTCAAATTTACCAACGGTAATTTTATTTAAAGCTATTAAAACATCTTCTAACTCTTTTTTATTTTCGTATATTAAAATAAAATTATCGTCAAATATTAATTCTTGCAAGTTTATCATGTTCATTTTATAAGTTTCAATGTATTCAATCAAGATATTATTATATTGAGGATATGTTTTTATGATTTTTTTTATAATCATATCAAATAGATATCCTGAATTTTTTTGCGATATAAATACATTTTTTAAACGCTCTTTAATATTACCTTGATTACCTGTAACGAAGATATCGTTAGACGGCAATGTACCATGTATATTCATAGTTATATATATATATTTAATTATATAAATATAATTTTTTATACGTAATGTATTTAATAAGAAAATTAATTTTCATAATAAATTACAAGAATGTTTGCACATTTAGATTTAAATGATTTAAATTCTTTACACGAGTTATTTATAACATTAGATATTGATTTAGAAAATTTTCTTGAATATATTTGTTGTTTAAAAAATATTAAACCTGCATATAAATCTCATAAAGATATTTCTAAATTTTATGATGTTATTATTTTTATAAAAAATGTAGATATATCAAATTTTGTTTATTTCAAACATCTTAAATTATTATGTAATAAAAATAAAGTTATAGAGGTATTAAAAAAATATAATAAAGATTTATCTTATTTAGAAAACCTTACATCTACTTATTTCCAAAATGAAGATTCTATTATTATAGGTGATATTCTAGGGTATTTTTGCCCAGGATTAACAAATAGAACAAAACATAATAGTGTAGCTATTGAATACAATATTACATTATCAATAGATTTTAAAAGAATTTTCGATATTAATAAAAATTCTTTACAAATTATTGGATTTAATTGTTTAAGATCTGATATTAATTCTAAATTTTTAGATTTTTATCTTTATGAAAATTTATTAAATAGTTATTTTCAAACTGTAAAAATTGGAAACGTTTTTATAAACTTTAAACGTTTAAAATAAAAAAAAAATGAAATTTATATTTTGTATTATCAGTATTTAAAATGTCATTTGAAAAAGTATTTTATTCTTCTTTTGTAAAAGGTGTTGGTAGAACTGTAGGTGTTCTTACTATTTTTGGATCTTTGGGATTATTATATATCTCTTTTACAAATTTATACAATTATAACCAAGATAGACTAAATAATAAAGAAAATAAACAAACTATTACTAAAGAAGAAAAAAATGTAGTAGAAGTAGTACCTTGCCAAACCGATGGGTTTGACATCGGTAAGGTACCTTGCCAAACCGATGGGTTTGACATCGGTAAGGTACCTTGCCAACTAAAGTCAGAAATGGTAGAGGTTGATATAGAAGATCATTTAGATATAGAAGAAGAAGAAAAATTAATTGAAACAATTGAAACTATCAAAATTAAAAATTATGAAAATAACGAATTGTTTAAAAAACTTTTTGATAAAATTAAATAAAAAAAGTAACCAGAAAAGTTTAAAGTTATTTTCTATAAGCATCTTTAATAACTAATCTTGTATTAGTACCAATATAAGCATTATCATGAATTTTATTTATTTCTTGATGATCTTCGCAAAGTGGATGAAAACGATTAATATTAATACCACTTAAAACATTACAAGCTCTACCAACTCTAGTATATTCTGGTACAAGTTTATTATCACAATCTAATAATATTTTTGTTTTAACTGGATTTGCTTTATTTGGATTAAATTTCTTTTCAGGACATTTTGTAAAATTAACATTTTGGCCTCTTAAATCACTTTCAACATCTATAGATTCTACAGGAATACTTCTAAATGGATTATGCATAAATGGTGAAGCTGCTTGAAAACAAACTTCTTTTGATTCTAAAATTGATTTATCTGTTACCCAATCAAATGGAGATGTACTTTCTTTATTACTTTTATCTAAAGCACATTCGTCATATTTTGAACGTGTAAATGAAAAATGGGCAGGTGATGACATATATATTTATGTATATAAAATAAATTTAATTAATTAAATTAAAATAACATATAATTTTTTATATAGCACATCCTTCTACACATTTATTAAAAGGCCAAATATTATCAGGAATAGCTGCTAAAGTAGCTCTATCTTCTACAGTAGAAGCTCTTGATGCGCATTTTTTACATCCTTTACTATAACTATCAATGATTTTTCCATTTGTAATAGTAAAAAGCTGTGTACCAACACATTTACCATCTACAAGACCAGTGTCTGTTAAACATACTAATTTTTCTGTAATTGGATCAGTATAAGAATCTGGTATTTTACCAGATTTTACAGTACATTGATCAGGACAAGACCTACCAGATGCTTTTAAATTATTTATAATAGGTCCTTTAGTAAGATCAGAACTGGATGCAAAAGTTTTAACATCTTTAAAATCGTTACAATATTTAGGAGGATTATTTTTAGGATCACTTGTATCACATAATGTAGGATTGTCATTTATGGCATTATATACTTTATTACACCAATGACCTTCATTTTTTATATCTGAAACTGTACATTCTTGATTTTGCCAACTTGAATTAAAAGTATTAAATAATGCTTTTGTTTTAGAAATAGGATCTCTTAATTTTTTTACATAATAAGTAGAAAAGTTTGCTTCATCACAAGGAATAGAATCACTAGTTTCAAGGAAATCTGTTTTTTTTATTTGATTTATAGTAGTATCGCCCTTTTTATAATTACGTACTAAAGAATGTAATGTTTTAGAATTTTTTATATTTAAAGAATTATCAACTTTAAAAACATATTCATTTCCATCTGTTCCAATTATACAAGCTAATTTTGAAAAGACATTGTTTGTACCAGATCCATCGAAATTTTCTCTTTTATGAAAAAAATAATAATATAAAACTACAATTGATAAAGCTATTATAGCAACAAAAAACAATTTATTATTTTTTATTACCTTTTGTATATGAATTACTTTCATTATACATTATACAAAGAAAAAAATACAAAGAAAAAAATACAAATAAAAAAATACAAATAAAAAAATAGAATAAAATTGAATTTAATTAAAAACTTGCTATAATCACTAACTTGCTATAATCACTAACTTGCTATAATCACTAAATTGCTATAATCAAATATATTATGTCATTGAAATCTGAACCAAAAATTTCTACAATTACAATATCTACACAATTACCATATTGTCAATTAAATTTAACAAACATTGGAAAATATTTAAATATAGATGACCAAATCATTGGTATAAAATACAATTACGCCGATTTAAGTATTATGAAAGGAAAATATTCTACTTCAATTTATAAAAAAGCAAAAAATAAAAATATCGATAAAATAAAAAAAACACTTTTTTACAATCAAATTACAATTATTTTAAATAATGATGGGAATAATGTTAATGTAAAATTATTTGGAAATGGAAGTTTACATTTAACTGGATGTAAAAGTGAAAATGAAGGTGCAGATATTACTAGAACTATTTATTATAAATTAAAAAGCATAATTGATAAAAAAGATGTTATTTTATTGACAAAAGATGAAAATGGAGTATTAATAGATAAAGATAAATTAGTATATTCGTATAAAACTAATGTTGGAGACGGTAAATGTAAGGATAACGTTGGAGACGGTAACGTTATTATTGGATACAAAAAAGACAATAATAAATATATTATTAATAAAAAAGAATATACTATTGATCATAAAACAAAAATGTTTATTTCTACAAAAATAGAAAAAAAAAGACAACGTTCTATTATTAATTTCAAAGGAGAAAATATAGGGTTTTCAAAGATTGAACTATTTAAAAATAGAAATAAATTTTATAAAAAAAATATTAATATATACATTGATCCAATAAATGATTTTATTTATTACAATAATACTATTCTTATAGGAAAAATAGATTATAATATAGATAAAGATAAAATTATTAATATAGATAATACACAAGATGTTTTAGAAATAGAATATTCATGTAATCCTTTTAATTGGAGTTGCGATGATAATAAAGACAATTTAGATAAACTAATAAAAGAAGGTAACGTCGTAGACGTCATTGGACGACAAGATTGTTCTTTTAAAAAGAAAATAGATTTTAATGTAAATTGTATAAATGTGTATTTTACTATAGATTATGAAATAAATAGACAACGTTTATATGAACAACTTGTAAAATTAAATTATATATGCAAATACAAGCCAGAATCATATTCTGGTATTAAACTCATTTATAAAATAAATTTAAATAATCAAGATACATTATCTACTAACGTTGGGGACGGTAAAGATACCTTACCTACTAACGGTAAAGGTACCTGTATTTGTTCAGACAAATGTACTTGTACAAACATTACATTTTTGATATTTCAAACAGGAAATATTATAACGACAGGATTTAAAAAAACAGAACAAATCAAAGAAATTACAGATCATTTTCTTCTTATTTGTAATTCTTTAAAAACAATTATTGAAAAGAAAAAATTTTTATAAATTTTTATAAACAATATAATCGATATTTTTAAAAGATTTATTTCTCAGTAAATGTTAATAATGACATTAGGTATAACTATTATAGAAAAAAATGGTTCTATATTAAATCCTAACGGTGTACCATTTGGTGTATTGATTGACGAAAATATTTTAGAAATAAAAAAGAAAATATTTCTATCAATGCAAAAAAATGAAGATAAAATTAAATATTATCCAAGTTTTATAAAATTAGAAATTAAAAATGAAAACGAAAAAAAATTACTAGCTAATAAAGATTGTTTATTAAATTATTACAATTCGCCTTTACCCACAAATCCTATTATCTACGTAACATCTATTTTTGATAATATAAAAGATATTAAAGACATATATACTTTATATATTCAAAATGAAGATGAAAAATACAAATTCTTTAAAGAATTATCAAAAGAATATACTGATTTAACAATAGATGACTTTAATTTTTTAATAAAAAATAGATTTTACAATTATATAATATCAGAAAATTTACAAATCATAAGCGAAACTGAAAAAGGTAATTTAAAAAGAGATATTGATGATTATATTCAAAATACTATTAAAAACTTTTTGATAAATAATATAAATACTTTTAATGATGAAAATGATTCACTCGAGTCTTTTTATAATATAGCTTACCAAGACAAGTCATTTAATTATGAAATAAACGAAGATAAAACTCCAAGTTTCATATACACTAGTATTTCATTTTCTATTAAAAATGAATTTGGTAAAGAAGATAAATTTCTTAATACACAATCTGTTTTTAATATATTAGAATTATCTGATGATATACCATTTATAGCTTACAACACGGCATCAAAAAAAGATCCTGTTATAAAAATTTATAATAAATTAATAGATTCTGTATCCAAAGATACTATAAAATCATGGATTTTAAATGAAAATAAGAAAAAAAATAAAATCACGTATAAAAAAATTAAAGGTTTAGTAATAAAACACCATTTTAAATTTCAAAATTCAAATGACAATTATTATATGACAATAGAATTTTTAGACAATGGAAGTATTAATGTTAAAACAACTTTTGATATAGAAGATGATAAACGTTCTATAAATGAAATTATAGATATTATACACTTAATTATCAATAATATTATTAAAAAGTTTGATACATTATTTGGTATATATTCTAAATCAAAGAGACTTGTTCCAATTAAAAAAGAACAGATATCAATAGAATCTATTAATGCTATTTTAACGACTGAAGAACTTGTTCAAAAAGATAAATTTCCATTATCAGATTTAGGAATTCAAAAAATTTTTACAGCAAAAATGATAAATAATAGTGAAATTTTGTCATTTTATTATAAACCTAAAGAAATAGTTGTTGATGAAGATTATGAAAAATTAGGTTTAACAGTAAATATAAAAGACAATCCATATAAAAAGGATTCTTCTTTATTATATATTTTTGGTAGTTCAAGTAACCAGCAATTAGAAACTATAATTAACCAAATATTAATAGCAAATGAATTAGGAAAGGGGGAAGATGAAGATGCACTTTTTTCTGATATTGAAGAAGAATATGAACAAAAAATAAAGAAAAAGAGTAATATAAAACAAATGAGAAAATATAATCCAAGTATAGTAAATCCTATTAAATGTCAAAAAGAACGTCAACCTATAACTGCAAATAATGAAAATTATGAAAATTATGATCAGAAGAGAAATTATGAAGATTATCGTATATTAAATTATCAAGATACAAATTATATTTGTACAGGAGATCAATATAAATATCCTGGATTTACACCTGCTAATATTCTTTGTTGTTTTCAAAAAAAGGGAGAAGGCGTATTAAGAAATATCGGAGATCCTTTATTATTAGAAACAATAGTACAACCATCCAATTTTTTAATAAATGTCGAGTATAATAATCAAAAAATTAAAACATATGTTATAAAAATGATATCTGATACAACAAAAGAAAATATAAATCAACCTTATTATTTCTTGGATGTTGAAAACAATAAATTAGTACATATTCATAATAAAGATCTAATTGATACAATACATAAAAATGAAATTTCAAAAGAAAACGAAAATGAATCTATTTGGTTACAATCTACAAAATTATATAATTTAACACAATCTAATAATGGGGAATCTGGTAAATGTGGAACTGATTTTAAAGTTGATTTTACAAATAGAAAAAATAATAATTTACACCAACCATGTAATCAACATGAAAATGAAAAAATTTTTGGTTATACTAAAAATTCAATACCTTGTTGTTTTCAAAATGAACCTAAATTATATGTTTTACCTGAACAAGTAATAAAAGAAAATCCTTATTTAATCACAACAAATAAGCCATTAGAAAAAAGGAGAAAAGGTATTTTACCAACTCCATTAAATATATTGTTAAATGAATTGATTACTCCGAATAATGGTACTTCTAACGAAGACGTAGTTAGACGGAAAGGTGGAGCTATGATTAGATGGGGTGTTGAACAAAATAAATTTTCATTTTTAAACTGTATTATAGAAGCATTAGGATATAAAATAGGATCAAATACAACAACTTTTGGTTTAAGAAGATATATAATAAAATTTTTACAAAATAACCAATCTGATTTTCACAAGTTAAACAATGGTACAATTTATTCAAAATATGGATCATTAGAAAATTATATAAAATCAATAAATGATCAAGAAACCCAATGGTTAGAATTAATAGATATTATTCAAAGATGTTTAGAATGTAATATAATGATTATTAATATACCTCTTATCAAAACTAAAACAACAGAAAAAGAAGATTATAATAATATGAGAGTCATGTGCTTGCCTATAAAACAAAATACATCAAAACCTTATATTTTCTTGTTAAAAAGAATGAATTCATTTGAATTAATTGTAAAAGATACTCAAGTTTCTTGGACTCCAGGTTCACCAGGTAATTTACAATTGAAAAAAAATATAAAATCAATTGTCTCTTATACATTTAAGTATGATAGTAATGATACTCCTAAAACTAATATTGTTAATTTCTTTATAGATTATTATAAATCTTCTTGTGTAAAAGAAAACAAATATCCTGATAATTTTGATTATACTGAATTATACGATACAACAACTTTATTATCTATAATAAAAGATACAGTTCATGATATATTTTTTCAAATAGTTAATAGTTTTAATAAAGTAATTATGATTGTTACCAAAAGAGGTCTTATAATACCAGTCAAAGAAAGTATTATAATAGATAAAGTACAAAAAATTAGTCTACAAACATTTATAGAAAGTAATAAGGCAATCGATATTAATAAATTAGAAGAGTTAATAAACGAATTCAATAGATTACCTAAAGTGACATTTAAAATGTCAATTAAAGGAATTATTAAAGCACCAAAAACAAGTAAACCTATTGTATTGCCTAAAACTACCGATACAACTACCAATACAACTACCGATACAACTACCGATACAACTACCGATACAACTACCGATACAACTATTGTTCCTCAAAGTATTTTACTTAAATCACAATCTTATAAATTTCCATCATTAAAAGAATTAGAAAATATACCAAATCCAAATCTAATTCAAATTCCATTTCCATTGCAAGAAAATATAAAACAAACTAGAATAGAACAAAATGGAATAGAAAAAATACTAAATAATATGTCTTTGCAATCTGGTAAAGAAAAAAGAAAAAATCTTTTTAATATAGAATGCAATGAAATAGATTACATTGACAATTTTAAAGATGATTTAAATGATTTTAAGGATTTATTAAAAAAATATGATTTTAAATTTGAACGTATAGAAGGAGATGGTAATTGTCAATATAGAGCTGTAGCAAAGATTATTTATGGTGATTCAAATATGTATCAAAAAGTTAAAAATGAAATGAAAAATGAATTGGAAATATTATATAAAAAAGATTCTGAATTTTTTGAATATTCTGTAGATGATTATATGAAAGACAACTTTTGGGGAGATCATATTACCTTAATTTCTTTATCAAATACTTTTAAAGATTATTGTTTTAATGTATATACATTATGTAAAAAAGGAGAACCTATACCAAATGGTAAGATTGAATTAATACTATCAGGTACTAAAATAACAGAAGATTGTAATAGACGTTTTGACTGTAATTTATTATATACAGGAGAAAATCACTATGACGTATTACTTGATTATAATTATTAGTAAATTTATTAAAAAAAAAATGTTTAAGTATAATATATGGATAATAAATCAAATATTATAGATTATATTAAAAAGAATTATCCAAAAATTGTTTTTTCACCATTCAAATTTTCATATACGAAAGCACTTGGATTTATTGTATCAAATAATAAATTAGTAATTGGATTTATTAATGCTGATGGTACTATTGGTAAATTAATAGAACCTATAGATATTACAGAAATGAAAAATGGAAAGGTAAATGATGTATTAGAAAAAATTCCTGTTGTTGAAGGATTTAGTAAAGTAGATAAAGATAATTTATTAAATTTCTTTAAAAATGCAGAAAATTCAACTATTTCAAATGATGAACATAACAAAATTAAAAAGGATTTAGAAGAAGCAATTTCTGAAAAAACAAGATATAAATTATTATACGATAGTCAAAATCATGAAATTATTGCTATAAAAAATAAATACGAAAGCGAAATAGAACGTATTCAAAGTGAATATTTTAAGAAATTTGATAGTTTTAGTAGTACTGTAATAAATAATTTTGACCAGATCAAGAATAGTATTACAGAATACAAAAATACAATTGAAGAATTTATTAAAAAAGATACATTAAAATTATCAGACTTGGAATTTATTATTAAAAAAATGTATGAAGAAAAGGATTCATTAGATCAAAAATTAAAAGATATTACTGAAAAAGAAAAGGCAAAAGAAATAGGTGATCACCTAGATCTTGTTCAAAAAGATCTTTTATCACAAATAGAAAAATTAAAAAAAGAAAAAGAATTAGATATTATAGAAAGAAACAAACTAAAAGAAGATAAAGAAAAATTAATACAACAACTCTTTGAAGAAAAGGAAAAAATACAAAAAGAAATTGCTAAAGAAAAAAAGGAAATTCCTATTACCTTGCAAACTACAATTGAATCTAAATATAAACACGCACAAGATTTATTTAATATTAATTCTAAATCTAAAATGTTTTCAGAAGAAAATAGTAAAGAATTTTATAATAAAGTAGATAAATCTAAAAATTTATTATTTAAAATAAAAGAAATCACAAAGGATATTTTATCAGAAAATACGTCAGAAAGTAAGATAGCTAAGGCTAAAAATGATTTTTTTGATTTAATATTAAAAGAATTAGGATACGATGACTTTTTATCATCATATGAAGATAAATATCCAAAAGGTACTTTACTAGGAGAAATACCTGATGCCGATCCTCAAAATATTACTAAGTTAAAAGATGAAATAATACCATTTAAAGAAATATTGGGAAGCAACCCATACATTGGAGCAAAAGATTTAATAAATCCTATGAAATCTTATAAAAAAGAAAGAACTAATTTAAGAAATGCATTTATAACTGGAAATTGGGGTGATATTAAATTGGATAAAAGCACGGAATTACATTATTATACCTTACCTAGTAAAGTTCAATATGGTGGTGGGTTTTTTGATGTTAACTCTGAAGATTCTTATCGTATATATAATCCAAATTCATTAGATTCAGATTCAGATTCAGATTCAGATTCAGATTCAGATTCAGATTCAGATTCA
>NZ_JBBAJM010000002.1:29196-34254 GCF_040404065.1 Candidatus Allofontibacter sp. | reverse complement strand
TAAAAAACGTATGTCTAAAAAACGTATGTCTAAAAAACGTATGTCTAAAAAACGTCTTTCTAAAAAGAAATCTATAAAAAAGAAAAGTCTTTTAAAAGGTGGTAAATATTGTCCTATGTGTAGGAGAATGGGATGTGGGATGAGATATGGGATGAGATGCCGTCAAACTACGTTGTCTCTTTAATTAATTTTTTCAACTAATAATTTAAATACTATTTTTTTATCATTATTAGATAAAGACATTTTCATTTTATCTTCTATATAATTTATAATATCATTTAATGAACCACTAACGCGTGTAGCATTCATTGTATGACTTTCCAATAATTTAGATGTATCCAACAAGTTTAATATTTCTTTATATTTATGCAAATTAGAATATAAAAATGATGTTTTTATTTTATTTTTATTTTTAAGCCCTAATGGAAAGTAATAACTGTTATTTTCTAAATCGTCACATAAGTTTAAATTAATTTCATTTGAACTGTAAAGCATTGTCATTTTTGGTGTCAAATCAATTTGTTTATTATTTGTAAAAAAGATAGAATAATCACTGTAGAGAACGACTATATTTATTTTTAACGAATTTGATATTAAATATAATGTTGTATGGTCTGGTTGAAAGAAAAAATCCTTTCCTTTTATTATTTTTATAAAATCTTTTTTATTAACTACAGAATATGGATCCCAATTTCCTATGTTTATTGAATTTTTATATTTTAATCTATAATCTTTAATTATTTGCGAAAAATCTATTATACTTAAACTATTAATATATTTAGATATATATTTACATAATGTATTTTTAGTTGTTTTAAATCCAGCATTTGATAAAGCATTTTCTATAGAAATAGAATAAGAGTCATTTTTTATAAAAAAATTATTAGATAATAATTTTTCAACCCAAATATCTGATAAAGGTTCCCATTCGTATTTGCTTTTCAAAATTTTTTTATTAATAGGTTCATCTAAAGGTTCACTGATAGGTTCATCTAAAAGGTCATCGTCATCTAAAATGTCATCTAAAGGGTTATGGTCATCTAAAGGGTTATGGTCATCTAAAGATTCTAAAGTGTTAGGTTCATCTAAAAATTCTTCAATTGTATTTGTAAAAATAGATGTATTGTTCATTAATAGTACTTTATAAAAAAAATAAAAACTTTAAAAGAAAAATAAAAAAAAGTTTTAGATAAATAAAAGAAACACGTTAAAGTTTTTAAAGTACAGTGAATTATAAATTATAATAAATCAACATTTTTTTTAAATTCTAAAAGAAAACTATTATTTACTACTCTTTTATTTTGTATAATATTTCTGATATTAGCTTCTTCTAATTTTAAGATATTTGATGCAATGCTTACACTTTTATATTCTTCTATTATTTTTCTAGTTTCATAGTCTACTTTGACTATTTCTTTTCTATTCGTTGGATTTACACCTACTCTAATTGTAGTTTCGCATTTTAATTGAAGACCCCATATTCCAAGAACATTTATATAACCTGGCATATTTATTTTTTCTTTTAGAAAATGTCTATTTAAATACGAGTCCATATTATAAATTTCTTGTTTTGAAAAACTATAATCTTGGTATTTTTTTAAAACCCATTTTTTATATTCTTCTACAAAACTAGTATATCCCAATATTTGCATTCATTCAATACAAATTCTTCATAATGTATAGATGTATAGATGGAGGAAATAAAACTTTTTTAAAGGTCTTCTTCTATTTCATCGATTATTTCTTCTCCTTTGTTACCGTATTTTATTTTAACATTGAAACCATAATTCATACATCCATCTATGATTTGTTCTTTTTCATTTCCAAATTTAATTTTCATTGCACGTCTAAGATCTTTAATTTCAGGAATTCTTGAATTTGGATAATTATTTGACCACCAAGATGCAAAGTGACTATAAATAACTTTATTTGATTCAAATGAATTTGTTTGTTCTTCTAAAGATTGATCAAAGAATTCGTTAAATTTATCATTATCAACTTTATATTTTGCAGTTGCTTTTGTAACTTCTTCTGGTTCGTTCATACCTTCTTCAAGGAATTTGTTGTACCAATGAATAAGGATACTCATAAAAAAAGGTCTCCATGATTTTATTTTATATTTAATAGTTGGGTCAATTTTAAATTCGTTTGGTTTTACTGGATTATCACAAAATCTCGACTTGAATTCTACAACTCTGATTCTTCTCCAAGTCCCGCCATCAACTGAACTTACAGAAGGTAGATCATTGCAGCACATGATCATTGTACCTTGAAGTTTAAATGTAATTGGTGCTTTAAATAATTCTCTAGCAATAATAGTATCTCCTCCAGTATATTGTTTTAATATACCTGTACGAAGTTTATCGTCATGTTCAGGTTCTTGAAAAGTAAAAATTCTTTTTCCACGTAGTCTAACAACATCTGGTGAAGCATTTCCTGACCCTGCTCTTTTATTAGTAAGAAGAGAAACATCAACTGAAGTGATATAATCTCCTAATGTATTTTCTAAAAAATTTACCAAAGTAGATTTTCCATTAGCTCCAGAAAGTCCTGTCCAAATATAAAATCTTTCATCTGGAGCTCCAACTAATGATTTACCTAATACTTTTAATGTATATTCTAATACTTTTCTATTTGGGATAATTTGTTTTAAAAATGCATAAATATCTTGTACTTGTGGAAGATCACTATTGTATTCAGTATAATCGTAATTAGTAGAAAATGTAATACAGTCTGATTGAAGTCCTTCTCTAAATGCTCCTTTATCAAAATCATATACTCCATTTCTAAATCCTACAAGATTTGGAATAGAATCTAAATTAATATAAAAATCTGGATCGTATGTTTTAAAAAGGTAAACCAATTGTGAAATAATGTTATTTTTAAAAGAAACATTTTCTAATTTTGTAATAATATTATCAACCATTTGATTTCTCATATTTGAATCTAATTTTTCTGTATTAACTAGAAAATCTTGTAAATTTTTTGATTGCATAGATGTATCGCTAATTTTAATTGAACGGTAGTATTTAGGAAGTTCTTCTGAAATAATAATATTCATAAGATGACTTTTCTTCCATCTTACACCTTCAAATTCATACCATTCAGTATTTTTAATATCGTCTACTCTAAAACGATTTTTATAAATATGAAAAATTGCTTTTGCAATTTGATAATGAGAGCCAGATAAACTTGCTTCAAGATGTTCTTTAATATCTTCTGTTACATTAATTTCCGAATGCCAATATTTTGTAGTCATACTGAGAAAAGTATTTGGATAATCTTTACTAAATGATTCTGGTAACATGATACCATTGTCTGGAAAATGTCTACGAAGACATTCTTCATCTCTACATCTAATATAAATTTTAGATGGATTTATTTCAAAATAAATCGGGCTTGATTCTCTTTGATGTTCTCTCATTTTGAATGGACAATGTTTTCCATTAATAGAAATATAATAACAAAACATTCCCATTTTATTTTGCTTTGCAAAAATTTTTTGAATAGAAGTATCAAAATTTTCTAGACATTTGTTTTCTATTTTTAAATTTTTCAAAAGTTGATTTAATTCTAAATCAATCTTATCATTGTTGATACCTTTAATAGTATTTTTATTACTTTCATTTGACTTTATTAAATTTTTTGTTTTATCTGAATCTTTTAATTTAGTTAATTGATGACTACTTTTTCTTCTAACTGTAGTTTGTAAAAATTGATCAAGAGTTGTATTTTCCAATTCTGTAAATTTTCCAGTTTGGATATCGTAAATTTTATAAAATTTGTCATGTTCATTTTCATCTTCACCTTTTTTTTCCAATTTTTTAGATCCAAGTAAACGTAATCCAGTTCTATAAACAGAAGTATCAATGCATTTTACAATATTGTCACTTTTCAAAATTTCATTTGTAATTGTTTTTGCAATAGCACTATTTACAATAATATTAAAAAAATTAATATGATAATTATCGTTTCTTTTTGAAATAACGTAGTCTGTATCTGGATTATAAAACAAAGATTCTAATACATTTTTAGTTTCATTAATAATATCTTTAATATTACCATCTGTCAATCCACCTTGTCGAACAGAATTTTTAGGAATTTCTAAATCTAGAAAGTAAGCAAAATTTGAATTATAAACCTTTTCAATTAAATAAAGATCATTTCTTTTTTCTACATGGATCATTTCTTGATAATAACGTTTATAAAAAACATCGGTGTAATTATCTGGAATATTGAATTTACCATTTTTAAAAGATAAATGTGTTTGTTCATTTTCAGTATTTTTAGAAAATTGCAATATGTATTTTGAGAATTGGAGACTCATTTGCTGTTAAAATAATCTTCTTGACAAGATTATTTCAATTTTTTTTATTAAGACAAAGTATGTTGTCTAATTGTAAAATTTATTTTATAAATTGTATATTATATGGCTACACATTTAATTTTGGTTAAGGATAATATTAACAACACATATTCTATATATAATAATAATACTGATTCTGGATTTCAAAATTGTATTGATTTTTTACAAGAAAAGATGTCTTTACAATTTAAACAAGTTATCGATGAAGAACAGGTATGTGAACTTTTTTGCGAAAATGAATCTGTAAAAAGGGGATGGGTTTGGGATTCCAAGTTGACTGATACTGTTAAAATGTATACATTATCTTTTGTATCATTTTTGAATAAAAAGGAATTTGATAATAGTTTTACACAAACAGAAATTGAAACTGTAAATAAAGAAATTCAAACTCAAACAATTACAATTACAAAAAACACTGAAAGCCAAACTGAAAATCAAACTAAAAGTCAAATTGTTAAAAAGAATGTACCTTGCCAAACAGATGAGTTTAAGGTATACGATCCAATTAATTATTTTGAATATGAAATAGATGAAGAAAGAATATTAAATGAATATTTGTATAACTCTTTTAGTAATTCTAACACATTATCAACAAATTATTGTAATAAAAGTACAACTGTAAATGTACCTTATCAGTCTGTAAATGTACCTTATCAGTCTGTAAATGTACCTTATCAGTCTGTAAATGTACC
>NZ_JBBAJM010000002.1:24574-29096 GCF_040404065.1 Candidatus Allofontibacter sp. | reverse complement strand
TTGTATTGTCAAAACAAAACTTGACAAGATACCAGAAAATAAAGGTGAATTTGAAAATATAGATTTGAATGAAAAGGAAGAAAACTATACAAATGAAAAATATTCTATAAATGATCGTTTAATTCATGAATTAAAACAAAATTTAAAAACTTTTAATTATGGTTTAAGAAGGCGTAAAAATAGGTATGTTAAAAAGGCCGAATAGGTGACATTTAAATTAATTAGTTTGTTAAATGTTGTAATTTTTTTTATAAGTTTTTATATAAAGAAAGGATGTCACCGAGTCTTTTACAATTACAAGCGGTTGGTTTACAAGATCTTTTTTTAACAAAGGATCCTCAAATAAATATTTTTAAATATAATTATTATCGTTATGTAAATTTTGCAACAGAGACTGCTAAATTAGAATTAAATGAAAATATAACATTTGGTAAAAGAATTACATGCGATGTTCCAAAAAGAGGAGATCTATTATCAAAAATGCATTTGCATATACGTTTACCACCTATTGTAAAAAATGGTGGTACTTATGCATCATGGTCTGATACATTAGGATATGCTATATTTGAGGATTATATAGAATTACAAATTGGTGGAGAGATAGTTGATAGAGTTTACCCTCAATTTTGTAATGCTTGGGATGAATTAACATCAAGTACAAAAAAATTAGGTAAGAATTTAATGTTGTTAAAATCAGATACATATGTTGCAAGTAAATATAATGCTGGAAAACATGTTGATTTAATTATTCCTTTAGATTTTTGGTTTACAAAACAATACAATTGTGCATTACCATTATTATGTATGGCTTATCAAGACATCAAGATAAGTTTTAAATTAAAAAATTTTTCAGAATGTATAAATTACGATGGTGATGAGCCACCTCCAGTTCCTATTATAAGTTCTAATATAATAGCTGAATACATATTTTTGGATGATATTATAAGGCAAAAATTTTTAAAAGAAAAACATCAATATATTATAGAACAGATACAGTATAATGGAGATGAATTGATATTACATAATACAGATGTGTATAGTAGTAAATTAAGATTTAATTATCCATGTAAGGAATTTATATTTTTTGCAGTAGAAAATAGAAATATAGAGAATAATAATTATTTTGTATATTCTAAAACACCAAATGATACACCGTTAATTACAGAAGCTTCTTTATTATTAGATGGTAAATTACGTTTTGATAGTCTTCCAGAGTTTTATTATCGTAGTGTATTTCCAGATAATGTTCATTCGGTAATTCCAACAAAATATATTTATACAATGCCATTTAGTATTAAACCAGAAGATAATCAACCTACTGGATCTTTAAATGCATCTAAATTTAACGATATTACATTATTTTTAAAATTGCCATCTGGTAATGTAGATTTGACTTTATATGTCTTTGCTATTTCTTATAATGTATTGATTATTGACAATGGTGCTTTAACAATGGAATTCATGTAAACTATACTTTTTTTTAAAAAAGTATTTTTTTAGTTTTAGATACATTAACAGTTCCTAATGTATCTGTAAGTTTAACATTTTTAACTTCTGTATAGATAATAGAGTATCTATTTGGTAATTTTGATTTATATTCTCTAAAAAGTGTTCCTATATGATTTAGGTATCTTTTTGGTATCTTGTCTCCATTATTTTGTAATATAAAATGTGGTCCACTAATATTTTCTAGATGAAACCAAAGATCATTTTGATTACTTGATTTAATAATGGTGTCATTTTCTTTTTGAGTTTCTCCTATAAGTAAATTGTATTCTTTATCATTTTCTGATACATATATAGTAAAATTTTTCATTAATTAAAATAAAAAATAAGATTTTTTTCATTTTTTCAAATAAAATAATTTCAGACTATCAAGAATTTAAAGTATAATTTTATTTTTTAAAAAATTATTTTATTTTATTAATGTATAATAACTATTATGGAATATATAAAAAATTTCGATTCTACTCTTGAACAAAGAATGTCCCCTTTTAAAAAAACATTTTATCTTAAGGGTATATTGCATCTTATATTAGTTTTATATGCAGGATTATTAGCTCCTAAATTGCCACGTGAAGTATTATTTTTATTTGAAAATCAATATTTCAAGCTTTTTATTTTTTCATTAATTCTTTGGACAGCACAATTTAGTCCATCTACTGCTATTTTACTTTCTCTTGCATTTATGATTTCTATGAACGCTGCTAATAAAAAGCCATTATGGGAATTTTTAGAGAATGTTGCTGCTCCAGCTGCACAAGATGCAGTCCCAGCTGTAATTATTCCAGCACCAGCTGCATCTATCATTTCTGCACCAGCAGCTGCACCACCAAGTGCTAAAATAGAACCAGTTGTTCAAAGTAATATTCCAGTATCTCCTGCTCAATCTATTGAAGCTGTTAAAGTATTAGCGCAAGCTGCAGTTTCTAAAGAAGCATCTGCTCCAGCTGCTGTTGCTAATATTGCCAACATTGTTGCAGCTAATGTTACTACAGAAACCGGAGCAACTGCTTTAAAACAACTTGCTGAACAAGCTATTGTACCTTCTCCAGGAGCTCCTCAAAAAGTTGAAGAAGCTATTAAAAAGGTAGTCGAATCAATTCCACCACCAGCAGCACCACCAGTAGCTGCACCAATTGTTCAAGTTGCACAAAAGGTTGCTGTTTCTGAACCAGCAGCAGCACCAGGATGTTATCCAATTAGAAGATATGATATGAGCAAAGTCGAATCTTCTAAACCATCTGACAAAAGTTCTTATCCTGTATTTGAAGAACAACAACCATGGGCTTAATTAAGCTTTTAACGTATTTTAAAACTGTAAAAAGTAATTGAATAATTTGTATATTTTTTATTAGTTAAATAAGAATTAATAAAGAAAGAATAAAATGTCGAATGTACTAGTACCATCTAATTCTTCGTATCTGTCAAAAAGAGGTTATGTAATTAAAAAGGAAAATATTTCAAAAGAAGAATTAACCGATTTAAAAAAAATTTTAATAGCAAAACCTTTAGTAGATTCTAAATTTATAAAGAATAATAATGAGGACACTTCATTTCCAGTTTATATTGAAACAAAAAACAAAATATATATTCCTAAAATGTTTGGAATTTCTCGGTATGGACAACCTAATCTTTGTATGCCTAATTATATTGGTAAAGAATGGGAAAATGAAATTAAATTTAAAGGATCATTATTTGAAAAACAAAAAGAACCAACAGATATTTTAATAAAAGCATGTAAAGAAAATGGTGGAGGGATTTTATCTATGGCAGCAGGTGCTGGTAAAACTTTTTGTTCTTTATATGTTTTATCAAAATTAAAGATGAAAGCTATTATCGTAGTCAATAAAATTCCTTTGATGAAACAATGGCAAAATGAAATAGCTGCATTTTTACCAGATGCCAAAGTAGGTATTATTCAAGGACAAAAGAATATTGATGTAGAAGGTAAAGATATAATTATTGCAATGTTGCAAAGTTTATCAAGAATAGATTATCCAGATTCATTGTTTAGCGACTTTGCAGTATCAATATATGATGAGGCTCATAATATTTCATCTCAAATGTTTTCAAAAGTATTATTTAAATTATGTTCGAAATATACTATAGGATTATCTGCTACACCTAATAGAGCTGATGGGTGCGAATATGTATTTAAATGGCATGTAGGTGATATCGTATATAAATCAGTAAATGAAGAAAGAAAAGGAAAACCACCTATTATAAGGAATTTAAAGATAGATAGTACTGATTATAAAGAAATTTGTACAATGAATAGATTTACTGGTCAAAATACAATTCAGTTTACAAGTATGTTGAGCGATTTGGTTAATATGGAAAAAAGAAATAAATTAATAATAGAAATTATTAAGGATTGTAGAAAAGAACAAAGAAGAATTTTAGTTTTAAGTGACCGTAGAACTCATTTGCAAAATCTTTATAGTTTTTTGGATAAAGATCTGAATGTAACTTTTACATATGGATTATTTTTAGGATCTATGAAAATTACAGAATTAGAAAAAAGTAAAGCATGTGATGTAATTTTGGCTACATATGCTGCTTTTTCAGAAGGTGTATCAGAAAAAGATCTAGATACATTAATTTTAACAACTCCTAAAAAGTTTATAGGACATTTAAAAAATGCAACAAAAAATGAGAGTGGAAAGCTCGAGCAGACGGTTGGTAGAGTGTTTAGAAAAATGCACATTGAACGTAATCCTATGATAATAGATTTTCAAGACAATTTTTCAGTTTATAAAACACAAAGTGCAGGAAGACGTAAATTTTATAAAGAACATTTTAAAAATGCTATTTTTCAAAATCAAAGTGTCAATTTAGACGAACACGACGATGTTAAAATAGAATATATAAAAAATAACAAGAAAATTGAAATAATTGAAAATGAAAATGAAAAAAGTATCTTAGATCAGTTAAATACTTGTTGTATTTTAGAATAAGCTTTTTAAAAAAAAGCTTTACCAAAAAAGGAATAAGCTTTTTAAAAAAAAGCTTTACCAAA
>NZ_JBBAJM010000002.1:17596-24474 GCF_040404065.1 Candidatus Allofontibacter sp. | reverse complement strand
CCAAAAAAGGAATAAGCTTTTTAAAAAAAAGCTTTACCAAAAAAGGCCAAAAAAGGAATAAGCTTTTTAAAAAAAAGCTTTACCAAAAAAGGCCAAAAAAGGAATAAGCTTTTAAAAAAAAAGCTTTACCAAAAAAGGAATAAGCTTTTTAAAAAAAAGCTTTACCAAAAAAGGCCAAAAAAGTTTAGCTTAGATAATACCACGTTTACTAGAAAAGTTAAAGTTATCAATTACGTCTTGAACTTCTGTAATTTCCAATGTAAAAGAATAATCAAGATCATTAAATTCGTAAAATGTTCCATCATAATTTAATATTGAAAATTCCAATTCTTCTAGACTATTTAATGGTACAGTATCAAAGCTTTTAGGATTACTTAGATAAGTAAAAACCATACTTCCTGGAGATTCTGATAATGATATTCTTGCAAATATATTTTTGACTTGTCCAGTGTTTAACATTGTAGATAATTGTGGTGAACATAAGAATGAATAATTTTCACCTTGTAAATTAATAGATCTATTTAAAATATTATTTTTTGTATTTGTTTGTTGTCCATTAAACCCATGTATTAAACTACTTATATATAAATTACCGCCACCTCCTGTTTCAATAGATGTAGCAAATGATCCAGAATTATAAAATGTAAATGTATTTTCATCTACTATGTCTCTTACTATAAATTGCTTAGAGTTTATATTTGATTCGGATATACCACCTACATTAATAGCATCGTATAAATAAAATTTTTGATCGAATCCTACAATACCAGATGTACCTGGTGAAATTAAAGGAAATGAATAAGGAATAGTAATTGTATCTTCGTTAATTACATTAACGTAATAACCATCATCTATGATTGGTGTGGTATTTGTTTGAGTAAAACGAACTAGTTGATTATTTGTAAAATTATGTGGTAATTGCGTTTGTATTGCTATTAAATTACCATATGTTTGGTTAGATGGTGTACCTGTTGTATTTTGTATACTAACAATTTTGTTAAAATTGTGATTTGGGAATGAAACTGTAAAAAGTCCACATGATAAATAAGCA
Source organism: Candidatus Allofontibacter sp. (assembly GCF_040404065.1). Taxonomy (GTDB): domain Bacteria; phylum Pseudomonadota; class Alphaproteobacteria; order Pelagibacterales; family Pelagibacteraceae; genus Fontibacterium. The sequence continues at coordinate 23,423 of NZ_JBBAJM010000002.1, read as the reverse complement.
GTTTTATTTAAAATTGTTTCTGTATTAAATGTTTTAATAGATGTATTTATCACTATACTATTAGAACTTGGTATAGCATAAATAGAAAATGGTATATTTCCTATAGGTGGAGATGTTAAAAGATTTTGAATCATAACAGAATCTCCTAATTGTAAATTATGATTTGGGCATATTAATGTAATAGTATCTGGTGAAATAATAACATTTGTTATATGTACAATATAAGTAGTTAATGGTTTATATCTTGATATAACACCTCCAGTACCAATTGTATTAATAATACTTTCACCTCCTGATGGAAGAATTCCACCTATTACAAAACTTGTATCTTGAAATACATATAACAATTTAAAAGTATCATCTAAATTTGGTGTAGTATTTGTTCCTGATAAAGTAATATTTATTTTAATATCATCTAATGTATAGTTGTGTTTTGTAAATGTTGTAATTAAAATATTATTAGTTTTATAATTTGAAATAGATTGTATATTAAATGTTTGATTATTAAAAACAACTTGACCAGAATTATAACTTTCTAATAATAATTTAGAACTTATATTTACTAAAAAGGTAGTACTAGATATAATTCTTGTAATAATAACAGATCCATCTATATTTGGTGAAACTCCACTTGAAAATATTGTACATATTTTTCCTAAAACATCTGATGTAAAATTATTTGGTTGAATTGTTGTTATAGTAGCTTGATATAAATTCGTAATAGATTTTATATAAGTATTAATTAATTCTGAACTATTTTCTAAAGGATATCCTATATTTTGAGCAACTGTACTACTGTGTTCTCCAAATAAAAGTTGAAATGGAGCAATTTTACCAGTTTTTAAAGTATTTCCGCCACCTGTTAATGTTTGAGAAGCATTTACATTTATTTCAAATACAAATGTATTTTGATTTAATACAGAAATTTTATGTTTTGTATTTAAGGTACTACCTTGTATACCAGCAAGTGTTTGAGCCCCTACTATATAAATATATTCTCCATCAGAAAAACCATGATTTGTAGCGGTTACCACAATAATTCCAGTATTTACAGAAGTTTGTAAAGGATTGTTACTTAATTGTGTTAAAATAAGTGAAGTAAAGGTTACAACATCTGTATCAATATCCAATGATACCAAGAAATAATGAAAACTTCCTAAATGATCTCTTCTTTTAACTAATGATACTTTATTTGAAATTTCATTTTGTAAAGAAGATGAAACATAACTACCAGTACGCAGTTGAACAAGATATTCAGGATACTCCTTTGTAATAGCATTTAATGTATCATTTGTAATATCTTCTTTATTTCTCCAATGAATATGATGATTTGATGTATTAATAACAGCATTCGTATTTGGAAATTCTATACTAGATAATCTTATTGTTTTTACATTGTAAAAAGTTTTCCCCAAGAAAATTTTAAAATTACTTGGTTTTTTATATAATAATTTATCACGATCCCTTGAATCAATACTAACATATGTAAGAATTTCTTTTGTTTTCCTTTGTTGTTTACCACCACCACCACCACCACCACCACTTTTTATAGAAGGTGCAAAACGATTAGTATTCATTATACTTTGTTCATCTGTTTCTTCTTCTAAACGAATACTTCTAATAGATAATCTATCAATGCTTTCTTTTAATTTCTTTTTTTCATTTAATTGTTGTTCATTTTTATAAAAAGTTTTAAATTCATTATTGAAATCGTCTCCTATTTCATTTGTTAAATCAGGTTCTGATATAAAACTGTTACTATACAATAGATCATTTTCATCAAAATCCATTTACCTTTTAAGATATTTTAATAAATTATTATTTATTAACATACGTAAAGTCGATTTAATTTAGAAATGTTTTTTATTCTTTATTTTTTATAGAATTTATTAATAATAATATAAATAAACCAAATATTAAATAAGATATCACTTCCATAATTTCTTCATTGTTAATTCTATCTGAATCAATTCCAAATTGTCTTGTAACTAATTCTCTACATTTACTACATTGTAAAATATGTTTTATATAAATATCACAATCACCACCATCATCACCATTTTTTTCTATTTCAAATTTTTCTATTATATTTTGCCCTGTAAGGTAAGGTTGTGGTTTAAATTCTTTTGTGTAATTGTATGGTTCGTATGAATTACCTCTAACGTCTATTTGTTTATGTTTATATAATTCAACAGGTGTTTTAATTAATTCTTGGTCAACTACACTTTTATTGTAGTATTTTAAATTATTTTGTATAGGAGTTTTTTCAAAAAGAGAACTTGCAAAATCACCTAAACCATTGTAAGGAGGTGGTTGAACTGGAACTGGTGTTTGCGCTTGTGCTGGCGCCTGAGCTGGTGCTGGTGCTGGTGCTGGTGCTGGTGCTGGTGCTTGTTGTAAATTACTATAAAGAGATTCGTCATATACTTTGTTCAAGTTTTCAAAATTAGGAAAAACACTTTTTATATACGAATAGCTCATATCTTATTAATATTACTTTGAAAAAAAATTTTTAAATAATTAATATCTTTGTATATTATAATATAATAAATGTTGGATAAATTTATAAGTGAAATTATTAAAGGTATTTTCTTAGGCTTTTTATATTTACAAATTACATTAGCAAATGATACAACAGTAGAAAATATTACAAGATTTGCCATTTTTTATATATTAATGGTTTACGGTGCTATGTTATCAGGTGTACAAACGAATGTTATTACAGGTGCATTTTTAACAAAAACAATTTTTACACTAATAGATGAAAGAGTTAAAAAACCAAATTCTAAAAAAATTAACATTTTATAATTTTTTATATTTTTTAAAAAAATAAACTAATAAATCACGTGATATCTTAGGCGACATCTTAGGCGACCTTTTAGGCGACCTTTTAGGCGACCTTTTACCACCACCACCACTAAATTTAATATTACGTGCCCCTTTAACTTTTGATTTTTCTCGTTTAGCTTTAATTATACTTTTTTTATTAATTTCTTTAATTGTCTTTGGTGTTTTACGAGTAATTTTCCTTGTTGGTCTACATAATGGATACTTTCCCTTTATACTACTACTTTTTCTACCACAAGATTTATACCCAGTTATTTTTCCACTCTTATTTTTTATAGGTCTATTCAGGTCAACCCACTTTTCTTTATACCATCTTGATAAACCTGATGTTTTAGATTTTTTTCCTTTGTATTTGCCACCTAAACTTTTATATTTTTTAACTATCCAACTTGATCTATAAATTCCACTTTTTGATGCAAATTTATGGTCAGCCATTTTTTTAACTCGTTTGTATAAATCTTTATTAGTTGGTTCTGAAAACATATATTATATATTTATAAAATTTTATTTGTTTATAAAATTTTATTTTAAAAATTATATTACATTCTTACTACATTATTTTTCTTTGGTCTTCCTCGTTTCTTTTGCATATTCATTGGAATACTTTTTAAAATATCATCTGATGTTTCAGTAGCCATTTCTTGTTCCTTTTCCATTTTTCTTTCATTCATTGTTTTTAATATGTTATCTATATCTATACCGTCTGGAGATATATAATTATTATTTGGACTATTCATTTTTGATGGTGTAAAATCTTCAGTTGTTTCACTCTTATTTCTTCTTAATTGGGAAGGATTCGGTAATCTTATATCATTCTCATTACTTGCTTGTTGGAAAAAATTTGGTTGTATATTTTGTTGGTAAACATTTGGCTGTTGTTGTTGTTGTTGTTGTTGGTAAAAATTTTGTTGCTGTTGTTGTTGTTGTTGGTAAAAATTTTGTTGTTGTTGTTGTTGTTGTGATTTATTATTCATAAGACCACCTAATAAAGATGTCATCATACTACTAGTATCTAATTTTGATATTTTTTTAGAAATAGTAAACATAGTAGCAGAACTAATAATCATAAATACTAAACGAAGTTCTGGTGACATTTGTCCCTTTCCTTTGTATTTTTCATACAATTCAGCCATAACTTCATCATATTCTTGATTTTCCATAGAATATCCCATAGCTTCACTCCATCCATCTAGGTCAACTCCTAATGGATCAAACTTTGTATTCATCATTTCAATACCTTGAACTCCTAAAAGTAACATTCTCTTGAAAAATGCAACAGATCTTTCGCTAGAAATTTCATTTTTAATTCTTTCACATTCATTTCTAATTTCATCTAATGTACAATTCATATCGAGACGTAAAGAACTCCATTTTCCCTTAACATTTAATTTATTGAATTTAAATAAATATTCACTCTTTTCTTTTCTTATAGCATCATTTTGATTTTCTCTTGAGACTAATTTTTCCTTTTTACGTTTTTGTTTAGAATCATCTGATGAACTACTAGATCTATCTGAACTAGAACTTTTTCTAATAGAATTTTTTTTATAATAATTATTTTCTTCTTGTAAAGAAGAAATTTTCTTAGATACAATAGATATATTGTCTACAGGTTTTGCTATCTTTTTCTTATTTGCCATTAATTCTAATTGCGATAAAGAAATATCTTCAGATTCTAATTGAGCCTTTGATTTTTGTTTTTTTGAAGATCTTGAAGAAACAGTAGAAAGTTTGTCCTTTTCTTTAAATTCTTCAGATAAAGACTTTGATAAAGACTTTGATTTATTTTCTTCTTGTTCCATTTAAACTATAATACTATAATAATATTATAAATGTTGTTTTTAAACAAATACTTTTTTTTAATTTAAAAAATGTAAAAGTAACCAAAAAATACTTTTTTAAAAAAAAAGTAACCAAAAAATACTTTTTTAAAAAAAAAGTAACCAAAAAACAAAGCTACGCTTAAAATTTTACTCCTAAATAATACTTTTTAATGTTAAGCGTAGCTTTGTTTTTTGGTTACTTTTTTTTTAAAAAAGTATTTTAAATCCAATTATTAAACGAGGAGTTACTACATATGTGATACAAGCAAAAACCGGAGTATACCTAGATCTGCAACAAAATATTCTAAAATTAATGGTTTATCATTCGTAATTAAAATATTCATATTTTCACATAAATGAGATGCCTTTATAAAATTCATAAGATGACTCAATTTAAATTTTCCTTGTACAATTTTATCATTTGTTTTTTCAAATTTAATAGAACGAATATCTTCGCCATTTTGTTGTAAAAGAGTTTTTTGATCTTTATTTAATTTATCATCTATTTCACTTATTGCCGTTTTAAATTCTGCCAGTCCATCTTCGCAGCTAAATATAAGTTGTTTTCCTATACTTTTTATTTCAACAACTTTTCCTTCTAATAGTTGAATGTCTTTTATAATTTGTTGAAATTGAATTGAAGGCATATTAATAACATAATCAAACATGATATCGGATACATTAATAACTTTATCATCTAAAGAAAGTAATGGAATCTTGTAATCCTTTACTTTACCCATAAAAGGATCTGCTAATTCAATACCAAGTTTGTCTTCTTCGCCCTTGTTCATATATAAAGTAATAGTTTCTCTTCTATTTGCAGATTTAATTGTTTTAAAAAATGTATTTGTATCAATTCCTAAAATAACAGGTTTGTCACATTTATAACTTTCAAATTTATTTGCATCTAATTTAATATATGTCAATGATACTTTTGAAACATCTAATGTTGAAATCTTTATACAATCTTTATTAATTAAAATATTAGTTTCTTTAATATAAGGTTTAATAACTTCAAATAAATTTTTAATGATTACACTTTTCAAAGTTTTAATTTCAAAAATTCTTTCTGACATTTTAATAATATAATAAAAAACTTTGTTTTTAAACTACTTTTTTTAAAAAAAAAGTAACCAAAAAAATCAAAAAATGTAAAT
>NZ_JBBAJM010000002.1:16612-17496 GCF_040404065.1 Candidatus Allofontibacter sp. | reverse complement strand
AAGAACTGTAAGTAAAAATGTAAATAAGAACTGTAAGTAAAAATGTAAATAAGAACTGTAAGTAAAAATGTAAATAAGAAATATAAGTAAAAATGTAAATAAGAAATGTAAATAAAAAATCAAAAAATATTTGAAAAAAAAAATATTTTTAGTATTATTAAAATCTAAAATGTCAAATATCATTGACATAGAAAATGAAACGTTAGATAATTTGATACCAATTCATCCTAAAAGAAAAAGAGTATATGAGAAATTTTACGAATTGATTAAAAAGAACGCAAAATTGCGTTCTGATAATAATACAAAAGAAACAAGTTTAAGTGATCTAGAAATAAAAAAGATGACATTAAATATTGAAAGAGGTATTTTTAATCATTCTTTAACATTATATAAAAAAGTTGATTTTAATGAAACTTGGAATGAAGTTTTTAAAAATGTATATATAAATAGATCTATATTAGTATATGATAATTTAAATCCAAATGGTTGTATAAATAATAAAGATTTATTGAATAGATTATTTTATAAAGAATGTAATGAATTTGATCTAACTTCTTTTGGTCCAGAACGTCTTTTCCCAGAACGTTGGAATGAAATAAAAAAAAGTATTTCAAAAGACGACGAAGATGTTATACATACTATAAATGTATCAGATAGACCAGATGGATTATTTAAATGCGGAAAATGTAAAAGTTATAAAACAGAATACAATGAACGTCAAACAAGAAGTGCCGATGAACCTACAACTAAATTTTGTTATTGTTATAATTGCGGAAATAGATGGAGATTCTGTTAACTACTTTTTTAAAAAAAAAGTAATCAAAAAATACTTTTTTAAAAAAAAAGTAACCAAAAAAATCAAAAAATATAAGTAAAAATGTTAA
>NZ_JBBAJM010000002.1:15011-16512 GCF_040404065.1 Candidatus Allofontibacter sp. | reverse complement strand
TAAGAAATTAAAAAAATCAAAAAATATAAGTAAAAATGTTAATAAGAAATTAAAAAAATCAAAAAATATAAGTAAAAATGTTAATAAGAAATTAAAATACTTTTTAATGTTAAGCGTAGCTTTGTTTTTTGGTTACTTTTTTTTTAAAAAAGTAGTTTAAAAATAAAAAGAATTGTTAAAATAAAAGAGATGAGTGAAACTGAATTTACAACTGTTAGAAACAAAAATAATTATAAAAAAATGGAAAATGATTTACAAAATCTACAAAGAAAAATATATAGTCCAAAAGTAGATTTGATTTCATTAGATAATTACTTTAAAGTTAGAATTGAATTACCTGGAGTTGAAAAAAGTACTATTAAAATTCAAATTAAAGAACAACAAATTATTTTAATCTCTGGTATTAGAAATTCAGAATTTAATGACCTTGAAAATTCTAAAGTAATTTATAGCGAAACAAGATATGGTAATTTTATTAGAAGAGTAAAATTACCAGAAGTAATCAAGCCTTTTTATTTTAATGCAAATGACTGCAATTTAAAAAATGGTGTACTTTATCTTCAATTTGAAAAACAAGCTGAAAAACAAGCTGAAAAACAATTTGAAAAACAAGCTGAAAAACAAGCTGAAAAACAACCTGAAAAAAAATTAAATTGGGCTGATGAAATTTAATTGTATCATTTGTATCAATTGTATCTCAATTCATTTTCTTTTAAAACAATGTATTTTACATCTATATTTTCATCATTTATTTCATTGTAAAAATCTTCAAAAATAACATTCTGGTTTATTTGTTTTATAACAAATTTAAAAAATCTTTTTTGAATTGATTTTAATTTATCTTGTTTATGAATAAGAATACGTTTATCACCCAATTTATTGTAAAAATTTATAATTTTATCATTTTCTGAAGTTAATAAAATAAGATGTATTTGAGGATCTAAAAATTGATCAATATCATCAATCTGATCTAAAATAGTTGTATCGATAATATATATAGTTTTCTTATTTTCTTCATTTGGTGTATTTTTCTGAATTTTTTGTTTTACATAAAAATTTGTAAAATATAAATACGGATTGTCTAATAACATTTGTTTAAACATTTTTCTATTAGTATTTGGTGTAAAAATATAAATGTCATTACTATATATATTATTAACGTCTTTTAAAAGACTTAATTTATATAGAATATCACTTATAATATCAAAATTATCCTTTTTATTATCATTTGTTATTAGTATATTTTTTTTATAAAACTCTGAAGGTTTTAATATATATTTCTTTAATAACTTATTATTTACATTTTCATCTACATTTTCATTTACATTTTCATCTACATTTTCATTTACATTTTCATCTACATTTTCATTTACATTTTCATCTACATTTTCATTTAATTCAGACTGTTCCTTATCATAACTATAACTTGAAAAAGAACATGAAGAAACTAAAGAAGATAAAATATCTGATTCTTTAATACTCGCCTTTTTTACACTAGCCT
>NZ_JBBAJM010000002.1:7655-14911 GCF_040404065.1 Candidatus Allofontibacter sp. | reverse complement strand
TTTTTACACTCGCCTTTTTTACACTCGCCTTTTTTACACTCGCCTTTTTTACACTCGCCTTTTTTACACTAGCCTTTTTTACACTCGCCTTTTTTACACTCGCTTCTTTTACACTCGCTTCTTTTACACTCGCCTTTTTTACACTCGCCTTTTTTACACTCGCTTCTTTTACACTCTCCTTTTTTACTCTTGATTTGTCATCTAATTTGTTATTTGATTTAGAAGCACCTCCTCTTTTTTTATTATTGTTATTTACAAAAAAAACAGTTAAAAAATCAGTTAATTTATCCATTATTATAATATGGAATAATGGAATAAAAAAATAAGATCTTTTAAACGACTTTTTTTATTTCAATAAAGAATTCCAATACATACTAATTACATTTTCCATATTAGGATATATATTATTAAATATTTTTTTGTAATACATTTCTTCCTTTGTATTAGGAACTACACTTGTATCAGTTTCTGTATAATTATAAAATTCAGTATCATTAATTATTGAATTAAAATAAGATGTTAAAAAATCAGAAAGTGTATTGAAACTTGTAGAAATATCCTTTCTAGAATTCCATAAAATATTTTTTTCTATTTCGAATGTGTCAAATGATTTACGTATAATATATTTTTCTATTGGGTCAGTAAAATATCCTGATACTTGAGGTCTTTTTAAATTTGGATGAATAGATAATATATATTCTATAAAACTTTTATCAAGAAATGGATATCTCATTTCTAAACCAAAATATCCAGATAATTTATCTGATCGCAGTAAATCGTATTTGTGTAAATTTAAAAGTAATTCTATACTTTTTTCTCTAAATTCCGAGTCACTTAATTGGAATAATTCATCATATCCGCAACATTCATCTAAACCTTCACCAGAAAGTAATACTTTGATATCACATTTTTCTTTAATATATTTTAATAAATAAAACAATGGTATACTTTTTCTAATTGTTGTAGAATCATATGTTTCTAATGATTCTATAATATTAGGTATTTCTGATAGAATTAAATTATAATCAGATATACTTACAATATGATGATGTATCTTAATATTAAAACACTTTTCCAAGTATAATACGTGATTTTTTGCATTAATTACGTCATCATTATCAAAATCTCCTATTGTAAATACCGAAAGTATATCGTTATACCCATTCAAAACTAGGTATTTTATTAAAATAGAGACGATAATACAACTATCAAAACCACCACCTAATAATACACCAACTTTTTTATCAGACATGTTGTATCTTTCGATAACACTTTTTGTTAAAATAGAATTGATATTTGTATAAATACTAGACAATGTGTCAGGGTCTGGTTTATTTAATATACATTTTGATATATCTGAATATTTTGATAAATCGTAATATTTAGTAAAATCTATATTTTCATTAATAGCCTTCTGATAAGACCAATAAGAACCTGGTGGAATTTCTGTTATAATATATTCAGGATTTTGTAATATTTCTTTTGGAATACCTTTTAATTCTGTTGTAAATAAGTAAAACATTTCATTGTACGCGTTACTTGCGTTACTTGTGTTACTTTGGTTACTTGTGTTACTTGCATTTTTAGGAACATATTTAACCATATATAATGGGCGTGTTCCAAATAGATCTCTTACAACAAAAATATTAATGTTTTTTAAATTAAAAGTTGTAGTATTTTCTGTTAATACAAAAGAATATTCACCATTTAGCCTTTTTAAACATTCACAAAGTCCCTTTTCAGAATCTTTTTCCATTTCTGCATATTTAATGTATAATGGTAAAATAACTTCACAATCAGAATTTGACTGTAAATCTTTATCAGTAAACCCTTCTGATTCGAGGAGTTCAGTATAATTGTATATTTCTCCATTGCATAATAATTTTCTTTTAGGTCTTGATCTTAATTCAGGATAAACACTCATTTTATGTAAAATAGGATCTTCAAATGGTTGAGCCCCATCTTCTGAAATATCATTTACACTCATTCTATGATAACCATAATTAAAAGTTATCTGCTTGTACTCTTTTATTTCTCTTTTACTTAAAATAGAACTAATTTGTTGTATATTAATATTATTAATAGTAGGAGTATTTTCTATATATACTTGAGTATCATCTTCTCCTCTTTTTTTCATTTTCATAAATGATTTTGTAAATTCAATATTAATTGGCGGTTTTGACATATTATATAATAAAAATGAAATTGCACCCATATTTATTATATAATTATAGTTTGAAAATTTCTTTTAAACGTACATTGTTTGTCAGTTAAAATAACTTGAGGTACCTATTTCGTTAGAGGTACCTTGCCGTCTAACGAAGTAGGTACAGGTTACTAATTTAGTTTATTATTTTTAATAATTTCGTAAATATTATCATATGTTTTATTAATAATTTCTTTATCTGTTTTATTAATTTTTTTAACAGATAATTTTTCCTTAATATTATCAAAAAAATCATCTTTATTTTTTACATAATTTTTATCTGTTTCTAAAGAATTCTCTTCTGTTTCCGACTTTAATTTCTTTACGATAAAATAAAGTAATTCTTCATTTATTATTTTTTCTATATTTTTTGTTATAATTGTTTTTGTTGAAACTTTTTTAACAACTACTTTTTTTGGTGTTGTATATTTTAAAATAAAATCTCTTTTTTCCTTGTCATATCTTAGTATTTTTATATTTTCTATAATACCAGATATGACATTCCATATGTAATCACGATATACAATTCTTTTTTCAACAAAATCATTTTTTAATAAATTGTATAATTTTTCAACTAAATTATTTTCAGTTTCAGATTCTACAAATTTTTTTATAAAATATTCTGAAAAACTATAAAATCTTTCTAATTTTTCATCATTAGATAATAAAATCCATCTTTTAAAATATTTACCTTCTTGTGTAATAACATTTTGGTTTTTATCTATAATAGAAAATGTAGTAGATAATGTTTTTAAAAATTCTTCATTGTCTGTTAAATAATAGTATAAATTACTATTTACATTTTTAATTATATTCATATTAAATTTGCTTTTTTGTTCTAATGATTTATTAATTTTATTAAATTCGTCTACTAATTTTTCAAACTCTTCTATTAATAAAATTTTAACCATTTTTTCTTGTTTATTTAAAATTTTTACACCTTTATTAATATCGTTTATTACAATATGAATATTGTGTTTAAAAGAAAGGTAATTGTGTAATGGAAAAGATGTTTCTAGGTAAAGTATAGACATATTATTTATAAAATTTTTATAACGTTCTTTAACACGCTTTGATTTAATAGTTAATATAGTGTATTCTTTTAAAAAAGAAATACTGTCATTGTATATTTCATTTTGTGAAGGAGAAAGTGATTTTTTAATAAAATCTTCAATAGAATCTTCTATTTTCTGTTTTTCTTTTAATAAAGAATTTATTATTGTATTTTCATAAAAATCTTTGTATAAATTATAATAACATTCTCCTTTATCATCTTTTGATTCTAACCATTTTAATCTTTTTTTTTCTATTTCACTACTTGTTTCAGTTACCATTATATTAATAAAAGGACATAGACCATATTTTTTTATTACATCTTCGTGTAAAAATAGATTTCCTGGTAATATTTTAGAATCTTTTTCTAAATATTTTTTTTCAATTTCTTGAGCTTCTAAATAAGACTTTCTTAAAAGTTCTCTTTGTTCTTTTGACTTTTTAGCATTATCCATAGCTTCTGAATTGTTTTTCTTTTTAGCAGCTCTAAAATCTAAATTATCCATAGTTTTTTGAATAGAAAGTATTTCATTTCTTTTAAATTGTTCTAATTTTTCCTTTTTATAAATAGATTTCAAGTCTTCACTTAATGTTTTCAATTCAGACATTTTCTTTTGTTTTAAATTAACATTTTCCTTGCGTTCTTCATTTGAAATTTGAGTTTTATTTAATTTTATAATATATTCAATTTCGTTTTTTAAAATATTAACTCTTTGTTCTAATGAATTTTTGGTACCTTGCCGTCTAACGACAACTTCGTTAGATGTACCTTGCCGATTAACGTCGTAGACGGTAGAGGTAGAAGGTGTTAAATTTACACTACTACTTATAGAATTCATTTATAATGTCTATTTTATTATTAACAAACATCTTTTTTCAATTTTTTAAACTTGCCATTCCCATTTATCAAGAATAATATTATTCTTTTGTAAAATTTCTTTACTTAATATATCAATTTCAGGTGAATAATTTTCAATATAAACAATTCTTTTTATCTTGCATTGTAAAATTTTTTTAACACATCCAATACATGGTATTAATGTAACATACATTGTCGAATCTGTCAGGTCATTTTTATTAACAAATAATAATGCATTTTCTTCAGCATGCAAACACATGCATAAATCTAAAGCTTTTCCTGAAGAACTTTCTTCCTTTTTATTGTATTGGTCCATACATCTTTTACAACCTCCAGAATAACAATTCTTTGTATTTATAGGAGTTCCATTGTAACCTAAAGAAAGAATTCTATTGTCTTTTACTATAATACATCCTACCTTTCTTTTAATACAATTACTTCTATTTTTTGTTAATAATGAAATAGAAACAAAGTATTCATCCCAACTTGGTCTAGTAAATTCTATAATTTTACTTTCGTTCATTTTATTTTACATTTAATAAAAATAAAATTTATAAACTAAACTGAAAAGTAATTGAATTAAAAATGAATTTCGACACCATTCAAGATGACAACTTTGTCTCGTACCTGAACATAAAAATCTTATTTCCGAAGGCAAGTTTTCAACTGTTGGCAAAAACTGTTCCAAGACTTCTGAAGCTGAAAGGCCTTGAGCAGCCATTTGGAGTTTTGAGTCGAATTCCTACTAAATTATTAGAAATATATTAAAATCATTTGCAGTTAAAAAATATGGTTTTAATTTCGAATTTTGGATTTATGACAAAGATAAGAATAAAAACATTGTTTAAGACCATGTAATGTATAAATATTTATACACCAGATTTTTTGTTTTTATGGTTTAGTTTGCACCAGGTTATCAAACCATAAATGTAAAATCTTTAAAATAAATACATATTTACAAACCATAATTTGTTTTTTTCTAAAAAGGATGTCGGTGGTGCGAAATAAAAAAGGGGGGTACTTTTTTTTTTTAGAGACCTTTATTTAGATTTATAGAAATTTTTACATTTTTATATTTTTTTTATTTTATTTTTTTTAAAAAGTTTTTAGATTATATTTATATTTTATATATTTTAGTATTTTTTATTTAAAAAAATATAATAATACAATATAATAATATATATGAAAGAAAGAGATAATATAAATAACACTTGTGTTTTTTGTAACTTTTCATTTCAAAGAAAATTTACATTGGATAGACATTTAAGAGAAAATAGATGCGAATCCTTTAAAAAAATGAACGCATTAGATATCCATAATATGTTAACAAAGAATAATGTTAAAAACGATGTTAACACCAATATAAACACAAATATAGAAAATGTAGAAAATCTTACAATAAATATAGAACGTATAGAAATTGTAAATCATATAAATAATCTAGATACTACTTTTATAGAACCAAGTAAAATGAAAGAATTGGTTGATAAATATAATTATCCCAAATTAAATTTATTATTGGGTAATTATATAAAAGACATTATTTGTAATAAAAATCACCCGCAAAATCATTCTGTAAAATACGTTAAAAAAAAACCACCTACGTATAATTCATTAGTTCAAGATTCTGATGGTAATTTAATGAATGTTGTTAAAAATTTAAAAGATTCGTGCGAATTATTAACAGATCCTATTTTAGAAATTTTAAAAACTAAATTAAAACAATATATAAAATATTATAAAAAAGAAGATGATTATGATATTGATACAGTAAATGATATATGTAAAGAACTTAATAAAGATGCAGTTAAAAAAGCCCTAGGTTCCGTATTACAAAATGATATATTAAATGATATTCAAATGAAATTTACAAAATTTAATTAAATTTGTACAAATGCAATTAAAAATTTATTCGTTATTGTTTAAAAAGGAATTTATTTTCTAATAATAAAGTATGATACCTGATAAACTTTTGATTAACTTGAAAATAATAAGTAAAATACAGAAAAATGGAAGAATAGCTCGTAGCTTTGATGGTATTATTTCATTAGAAAATGATGCATTTTATCAATCTGTTAAACGTTTTATAACAAATGATTCTAGAAAACAAGCCGTTTTTGAAATTAATAGTGTTATTACAGAATGCATTGATATCTTACATCACATCACTAATTCTAAATTTATGAATATATCATATTATCAAACTGGTGAATATATAAAAAATTGCGAATGTATAGGGCTTTTATTAAAAGAAATGGAATTTGCAAAAACAGGTGTTGAAAATTTAAAATTTACATATCAAAATGATCCTAATATCGTTTCTCAAATTGATATTGTTATTCTTAAAATTAATACAACAATTAAAGATTATTCTCAGAAATTAATACATTTCCAAAATTATATACATAATGATCAATATACATTTTATAATGCATCAAGTAGTCCTCAAGAAATTCCAAATGTAAACATTCCCAGTCAACAATCAGGAAGCCTTGAAGGTAAATTAAATCAATCTAATTCTTTTAGAAATTCCAATGTAGAATTACAATCTATAAGAATTGATAATGTATATGATAATGATAACGAATTTGATGATAATCATGAATTAGATGAAATGGAATCTTAGTTTGTCCACAGCTTTAAAGCTTGATCATATGATAATTGTGTTTTATTTAATTTACAGTTAACTAAATTATGTAAATCTACAGACCAATAAAACAACACCATTGGTTTTGATAAATCTTTTTCATTTAATATTATTAAATGTTCTTTATAAGTTTGTACACACGTAGGACAAGGAATAATATAAGCAAGCGATTCTAGTATATTTTTTACATGAGTATTGTATTCTAAATTATTTTCATTAGAAATTGTTATAATATGAATAAAAGACCAAAGATATGGCCCCCAATGGTATTTTTGTTTAAATTGCATACTTTGTATATATTATATATAATATATAATATATTTGTAAAAACGTTATATAAATAAAAAATTTTGTAATAAAAATAAATTTAAAAATTTTTTATAGAATGTATAATATATATGAGTACTTTACAAAATGTATTACCGACGTCTAATGTAGGTACCTCTACCGTCTCCGACGTTAATCGACAAGGTACCTCTACCGTCTCCGAC
>NZ_JBBAJM010000002.1:0-7555 GCF_040404065.1 Candidatus Allofontibacter sp. | reverse complement strand
AGGTACCTCTACCGTCTCCGACGTTAATCGACAAGGTACCTCTACCGTCTCCGACGTTAATCGACAAGGTACCTCTACCGTCTCCAATCCAGTTGATGTAACTCCAGCTAATGCAGAAGTTAATCTAACGCCAATAAATACTAATTTGTCATTAATACCAAAAGATGTTATACCGGGACTAAAAGACGTCAAAGACGTTAAAGAATTTATACCGACTAATACTATAGTTAATGTGCAAAATCCAATAAATATTTTACAACAAGAACGTAGTAAAATAACAACAAATCCATTTATCCCAAATGAACAAAAGATAAGAGAATTTGAAACAATAGATCACGAATCGAATGAAATAATAAAAAAAGCATATGAGAAAAATAATATATACAATTTTTCTATAAACCAAATAAATGAAAATATTTCAAAAAGTACAATTGGTTTTTTAGATGACCTATTTATAAAACCAGAAAATAATAATTGGATAGATTATTTACAAATTATTTTATTAAAGGAAGAAAGATATGTGTATTTTGGATTTTTATTAATAATATTTGTAATCTTTATGATGTTTATTGAATAATCTACTTTTTAAAAAAAAAAGTACCTTAACCAAAAAATATTAAAAATTTACTAAAAAAAGTTTAATTAGTAAAAGTTTTTTAAAAAGCTTAAATGTACATTTGTAGGTAATCTTTGTTGTTTTCTGGAGACACCAGAACAAGATCTATATAACTTCTTGTAATAATGATATCTTTTGTATTTTCATATTTAAAATTATTATAATTTTGTACTAAAATATCATAATTAACTCTATTTGCAATTTTTTCTATATTTTTACGTAATTGCCTAACACCTTTTTCTTTTTGTGTTTTATTCACGATAATATATTCAATGACTTGTTTATCAATAATAATATTTACATCATTGTTAATTTTAACATCTTTTAATATTTCAGGAATCATCTTTTCACTACAAATAGTAATTTTATCTTCTAAATTAGGTGGATCAATGTAAATAACCTTTAAACGATCACATACAATTTTATCAATCTTTGTAATATCATTAAAAGCTAAAACGAAAAATACTTTAGACAAATCAATATTGATATTAGAAAGATAATTATCTTGAAAATGACTATTTTGTTCTTCATCTAAAAGATGAGTTAAAATTCCATAAATTTCAACAGCTTTATTTTCGCTTATTTTATCTATTTCATCAAAATAGATAATAGGATTCATACAATTAGATTTTTGTAAAATTTCTACAATTTTTCCTGGTTTAGATCCAATATAAGTTTCACTATGCCCAGTTAAAATAGATACATCATTTAATCCACCAAAATTAATTTGATAAAATGGTAAATTTAAAGCTTTACCTAATGTTTTGAGTATTTTACTTTTTCCAACACCAGCCTGACCATAAAGTGCTAAAATATGTCCTTTAGATTCAGGATTTGATATTTTTCTTGCAACAAATTCTAATATTTCTTGTTTAACTTCTTCTAATCCATGTATAGATTCGTCTAATTTCTCTTTAATATCTTTAAAATAATCTTTTATTTTTTCAGGATATGCTTCTTTTGTAATAGCCAAAGGTTTATTTATTCCATAAGGAATATCACATGCATTTTTTAACCAATTCATACTTTTTGTATAATCACTTCCATGCATTTTTTGTATTGTGTCATGTTTATCTAGTATAAATGATTTTGTATCAACGTCAATATTCATAAGTAAAATTTTATCACGTAAATTATCCACTTGGTTATTATGTAATTTTATCCTTTTATTTTCTATAATTTCATTTTCCAATTCTACTAATTTTCTTTTAAATACACCAATTTCTCCTTCACCTTCACATTCACCTTCTCCTTCACCTTCACATTCACCTTCACCTTCTCCTTCTCCTTCACCTTCACATTCACCTTCACCTTCTCCTTCACCTTCTCCTTGGTAATTACATTCTTCTATGTATTCTTCTATGTATTCTTGTTTTTGACATTCTTCATTTTGTTGGTCATTTTGTTGGTCATTACATTCTTCTCTAATAATTTCTAGTTCATTTTTAGATTCTTTATCTTTTTTAAAATTTTGATCTTGATAGATAATTTTAAATTTTTTATTTTTTCGTAATAAATTTTTAATAACGAGATCTATAATAGGTGCATCTTCCTTTACATTTTCTATATAGGTAGATGGTACTTTCTTCGTTAGAGGTATTAATTTTTTTTTTTTATAATTTCTAGTTGTGTCAATGTCATTATCGTTTTCATTGTCCAACTTTCTTTTTATCTTTAAATCTTTTTGTTCAATAACTTGAGAATTTTGTTCAATTAGCATATTTAGAAAAATAGAAGAAATATATACCCAATAGACATCTTCTTTAGTTGGAAAAGTTAAATTATTAGACACATGATTTTTAGTACATATAAAGTAATCATTAAATGGTGTAATAACTATATCTCCAGAATTGTAATTAAAATTACTTATCCAAATACCAGTATACATTTAAAAAAAAAAGTTTATCAAAAATGATAAAAAGTTTAATAGATATATTTAAAAAAAATGATATGTTTTTTCATTTTTTTTTTGATCAATTTACGATTATGTGAAATCTATAATTTTAGTTTTAAACAGGTGGTTGACACTTGTCATTAATATTAAATCCATAATTAACTAAAAGTGTTGCTAAATAAGGAGCAGTTTCTGGATTTTCAAAAGTCATATTGTCAGCTAATCCAGCATAATGAGCAATTGTCATAATTCTGTCCTTTGACGATTTATCTTTTGCTGTAGCAATTAATTGTTTAAATGAATAATTTACAGCTTTAGAGAATTTAGAAATATCTCCATCAAATATTTTTTGTAAATCTGCCATAGTTATATTTTCGCATCCAGGAAAGATGTCGCTTGTACTTTCTAATAATTTCATTTTACCATCAGATTTATAGTTTGCTGAGAATTCGGCTAATTCTTTTCCTTCTGAAAAAGATTGGAATGATTCCAAGAAACTTCTACCTGATAATAAATTACTTCCTAATACAAAAATAATAGAAAATAATAATGCTAATTGTAAATCCTTTTCACTAATGTAGACTATTAAAGAAATTAAAATAATCTTAACAAATGTATTTTTAAATAAATCTTGAATATATCCTGGAGCTCTAGGAGCGATTTGAGCTGCAAATAATGCCAATGTAATTTTTAAAACTGCCATTACATAAGGATTTGATAATGGAATATCAATTTGAGATTCAATCATTTTAGTTGCGTTGTTAATTTGGTTCATTTAAATCTTATTATACAACTAACAAATAAAAAAAAATATTTATAAAAATAATTAATCAAAAATAAACTTTGAAAATAATTTAGTACTTTTTTAAAAATAAATAATAAAAAGTCTAATAAATATTTTTTTTAAATATTAATTTTTTTGGTTACCTTGCAGTACAGAGTCTGGCTTCTGTAAGGTACCTTATAGATGATGAATCGCCAGTTCGGCAATGTACTTTTTTTTTTAAAAGTATGTTTAAAGTAAAATAATATAATAATTTGTAATCTTATGGAAACTATTAATAATTATAGTTATGTAAATAGTATAGGTAAGTATAGTATAAATTTACCTAATACTGTTTATAATTATCAAACTAATAAATTTGATAAACATTGTATCGATACTTATGGAGAAAAATGTTGTTTGTTATATTATATTGATCCTGAAAATATAGAAGTAAGATTATTAAATCGTTTATTTAATCCTATTTATACTATAAAAAAAAATAAATTATATAAAATTATACCAGAATATCTAAGTAAAAAATATACTGTTGTTATTGTTGAAATGATAGAATCTATAGTGAAAAAGGATATTACGGCCATTCATGTTTCTTCCAACTAAAAGTCTTGTATAAATGTTAATAAAAAATCTATAAATATTTTATTAAAATGTCAATATTAAAAGTGTATTTAAAAGTAAAATAAATCAAAATATTTTTTGATAGTCTAAAAATTGACCATTCAAACTGTCTTTGTATCCAGTTATAATCATTCTATTATATGTAACATCGTCGTGGCATTTTTTACATAATGAACATAAATTTGACAAGTGATTTTTATGTCGTGAGTCATCTAAAAACCCATTTTCATTAGCTGTAGATTGAAACTTTATATGGTGAGTTTCAAGTTGTTTATTACTAGAACATATTTCGCATTTTTCTACTATCTTTTTCTTATTGTAAATACTTTTCTTAATAGGTTTGATGGTAGTGTTTGTCAAATTGTTTCTTATTTCAAATGCTTTTTGTATTAATTCATTATTTTCTAATAAACTCTTTGCTACTTCGATACCGTATAATGTACCACCAGGACCTTCTTTTAATTTCCTTTCATATATAATATTATTATTTTTAATATCGACTGATAAATGACATATTTTTAGTTTTTCTCCAAGATCAATTATATCTTGAACTTGAGAAATTTGATGAAGGTGTGTGGTAAAAAAAAACATTGTATCTTTTTTAATTAATTCTAGAATAATGGAACTGACTAATGCTGTACTACTATTAGTTTCAGTTCCTTTGGTAGCTTCGTCCATTAAAACAAGTGTTTTAGGTCCAGCACATTGAAGTATACGTTTTAATCCCATCATTTCTGAAATAAATGAACTTTTACCTGCAAAAATATTATCAGTTAAATCTACTTGTGAAATTATAGTATCAAATGGACTAAACTTTAAATTTTTAGCTGCTACAAATAACCCAGCTTGTGCCATTACTAAATTTATACCAATAGCTCTAAGTAAAGTTGATTTACCAGAACTATTCAACCCATAACAAAGAATTCCATTGGTTTTAGAGTCTAATGTAATGTCATTTGATATATATTCTTTACCTAAAGATTCTATAAGTGGGTGTCTGATACCTTTTATTTCAATAAAACTTTTATCTTTATCTTTTACCTTGCCGTCTAATATTAAAGGTACTTCTAAAAGTGGTTTGGTATAATTAAATTTTTTTGAACATTTTAAATTAGAATTACATACATCAATTACTTGAATAAATTCTTTTAATTTATCAAATAATATATTATGTTCTTGATAATATTCTAATAGTGTATTTTTGTAATTTATAGTAATTTTAGTAGAAAGTAATTGTCTAAAATTAACAATTTGTTGGCTCAATTTTTCAAGCTCTTCTGGTACAAATTTTACAGCATTTGATGTTTGTCTTACTCTTCCTACGTCGCCTTTATTTTCTTTACCCAATTTTTCTAAAAGTAATTGGTATCGGATTTTAGTACAAGTGAATGAATATCCTTCTAATTCTGTATAAACCAGTTTAATAAAGTCACTTTTCTTTTCAGGATTTATTAAATTGTCAAAACTCAAACAAAGTGATGATCTCTTTTCTTCTAATGTATTAATTTTATTTTGAATTGTATCAAGATCTTTGATAATTCCTTTATTAAAATAATTTTCCAATTGATCTTTACTGGAATTTAAATTAAAAAATTTCATTTTAGATAAATTAAATGTTTTATTATATTTTTCTACAAATTCTTTTAAATTTGCAGTCCAGTCAAAATCTAACAAGGTACCTGTAACGAAGACGTCGTTAGACGGCAAGGTACCTGTAACGTCGTTAGACGGCAAGGTACCTTTAGTTGTTTCTGCTAATTTTAATATATATTTGTATGAATTATCTAATTTAACAAATTCACTTTGATGAAGTTGTGCTATACCCATTTTTCTATGTAATTTTTCTATATCATTTATATTATCTAAAATTGAATCAAGGACCTGTTCTTTAATTAAACCAAGTTGTTCAGTTATAATATATCTATTATTTATAATCTTTGGATCTTTAAATGGTTTGCATAATATATTTCTGAGATGTCTTTTACCAATAGCAGTTTTTGTATAATCTATAATATTAAACAAGCTACCTTTCCGACTAACAACGTCTTCGTTTATAATGTTTAATTGGTGAATTGTATTTAATTCTAAAATTAAATTATTATTTTCATTAGATACTTTTGGTATACTTAAATTTTTAATATAGCTAGTGTCATGTTTTTCAATAAATTTTAGAATATATACTAAATTTGTTAATGAAAGTTCTTTTAAATTAAAATATTCAATTGGTTCAATTAAACCAAAAGGTACATCTTCCCAAACTCTTCTTAAATATTTATTTTTTAAATCGTAATTTAAATCATAATTTACATTTGGATCATTTAAAATCCTTACATTTTCATAATTTTCATTAAAATAATCAATAACGTGCAAGGTACCTTGCTGTCTAACGACGTTATTACCTTGCTGTCTAACGACATCTTCGTTAGAGGTACCTCCAGAAATTAATAACTCTCTTGGATTGCATCTATAAAGTATTCTAGATATATTTTCTAATACTAAATTTAATGTATATATATCATTTGGTAAAAAAGAAAATTCATTTTCTATTATTTCTATTGTATTATTATTATTATTAATACAACACACTGATACATTCATTATTTGAATAAATGGAGCATTTTTCTTATTTGATCTAACTTTAGGTTCACCTATATGGAAGAGGATTGAAACTAAATTTGATGAAAATTCATTTTCAATAATGTAATCAGTTGGTTGTAATGAAGGTGAGTATATTTTTGTTATACCGCGTTTAACCAATTTTCCTTTTTTTTCAGAACTTGATTCTAACTGTTCTACCATAACAACAGTGTATCCATTTCTTAATAAAATTGAAAGATATTTATCTAATACACTTATAGTAAAGCCTACGAAATTGGGTTGTGTTTTTGAACTTTTAGTAATATCACCACATTTGTTTGCCATATTTAATTCTAAAATTTTTGATATTTTTTTAGCATTTCCTATTTTTTCTTTACAATTATCTATTTCATATACTTCAAAGAACGACCCCATCTGAAATAGCAAAACCGTGTTTTCACCATATTCTTTAACTTTTTCAGTATATATTTGAAAGTATTCGTCAATTATACCCATTAATATAATTATTAACTAAAACTTTAAATAGAAATTCTAAATTAATAAAACAAATAACAAACTTCATTAATACAATCTCTAAAATACTTTTTTAAGAAGTTTAAAGTAACATATTATATTAAACAAGAATTTAAAGATAATTTACAAATATTTTTTTATGGAGTAATAGTATAATATGTCTAAAACATTCCTTTACAATATAAATGCATCATCTGGTAATTTAGTTGCTACAAATGCTAGTGTATCTAATATGGTATCAAGTAATATTA
Source organism: Candidatus Allofontibacter sp. (assembly GCF_040404065.1). GTDB lineage: Bacteria > Pseudomonadota > Alphaproteobacteria > Pelagibacterales > Pelagibacteraceae > Fontibacterium. Next base: position 281 of record NZ_JBBAJM010000002.1, on the reverse strand, counting down.
CTAATGGGTCATTGGTTAATACTAATTTAAGTTCTAGTAATGTTGTTGCGACAAATATTAGTGCTGGAACAATTTCAGCCACAACTATTACTGGTGAAAATTTAAGTTTATCTGGTAATTTAGTTGTAGGTGGAACTTTAACTACTGTGAATATTACTAGTACAAATATATTAAATACAAATATTTCAGTTGGAACAATTATTTCAACTGGTTTGTCAACTTTACAAAACGTAACTACTACAAATGTTACAGCAGGTACAGTTAACGCAAGTACAGGTATT
>NZ_JBBAJM010000001.1:0-1129950 GCF_040404065.1 Candidatus Allofontibacter sp. | reverse complement strand
GCTGTTGGATCTGGAACTGCACTTGGAACAATAACAATTTCTAAATCTGCAGGAACAACATTCTCAAGTACAGTAAACGCTGCAACAATTGCAATATCAGATTCAAAAGCTTCAACGTCTGTTACATTTAGTGGCAACGTTACCGCAACAACAGGATTAACGGTTACTGGAACATTAAATGCTTACAACGTAGTATTTAATGGATCAAGCAACACAATAGCTGGAGCTACAACATTTAGTAATATAGGAACTGTTACTTTAGTTAGTGGCGGAGGCTCTTCTACATTTACAGGCGGAGTTACAGCAACTATACCAAGCCAAGTTAATATTGGTGGAACTGTTCAATCTACAAATTATACAATATCAATTGGGGATTCTGACACCCCAACAGTTCTAACTGCAAATACAACTATCTCTGCTGGTAACGGTGCGATTACTTTAGGCGGAACAGTTAATGGTGCTTACACATTAGATGTTAACACAACAGGCACTACAACATTCTCAGGAATTATCGGGGCAGGAACTGCATTAACAAGTTTAACTACAAACACAGGTGGAACAGTTGCAATTAATACAACTGCAATTACAACAACTGGTGCGCAAACATTTAACGAGAACGTTACTCTAGGATCAGATCTTACTTTAACTTCAAACTCATCTGGCAACATTACTTTTGGTGGAACAATTGAGAGCACTACATCTGCAAGAGCGTTAACAGTTAACACATCTGGAACTACAACATTCAGTGGAACAGTTGGCGCAACACTTCCTTATCTTGCAAGCGTTACAACAAACACAGGCGGAACAACTGCAATTAATGGTGGCTCTGTTAGAACAACAGGTGCGCAAACTTATAACGACAACGTTACTTTAGGAGCGGATACTACTTTAACTGCAACTACAGTTTCTTTTGCAGGAACTTTAGATAGCACAACATCAGCTAGAAATTTAACATTTGGAGCAAGTACTGGAAACGTAACATTTACTGGTGCAGTTGGATCTACACTTGCACTTGGAACAATTACAAACGTTGCGGGTGAATTATTAACATTCTCTGATGGAGTTGCAGCTACAACAATTGCAAACTATGGTACATTATTATTCCAAGCGTCTTCTGCTAAAACAGTATCGGCTAATATTACAGACAATGGCACAACAACTATTCAAGTAATAAATAGTGCAGACACTACTATATCTACAATTACATTCTCAGGCACAGTTGTTACAGACACATTAACTATTGGAAGCTCTACTAAATCAGGAAATGCATTATTCACTGGCGCAAGTGGAGTTACAGTTAACACGGCAACAACTATTACAGGCGGAAATACTGCAACATCTGAAAATTCTACAGCTACATTTAATTATGCATTAAGCGGAAGCGGACCAGTTACTTTAGATGACACTACATCAGGTGGAACAGCTACAATTGTTTTTGATGGTGCTAACAGTGTAACAATTGCTTCAGCCATCGCAGGCGCTTCAGCAGGTGAAGGAACAATTAGCATTACTGGAACTGTTAAAACATTTACAGGAGAAATCGGCGGAACAAGTGGCGCTACTAATGTAGGAGCAATTAATATTGCAGGTGGTCAAACAGGAACTTTCAAAAATAACGTTGCTGCTACTGCAATAACTATTGGAACATCAACTACCGACGGAACAATGATAATTGATTCTGCGGGTACTCCTGCTGCAATTACAGTTAGAGGTACAATTAATGGAACAGCAGTTAACACTGGACATTTAACAGTACAGAATAGCGGTGGCACAACATTTACAGGAATTATCGGTGGAACAACACGTATCGATGCATTAACTATTTCACAAGCAACAACATTCCAAGCTGCAGTTTCTGCTACAACATTATCTACAACAGCTGCAATTTCTAATGGTACGACTTTAAACATATCAAGCACATCTAGTATTGGTGCTAATGTTACAACATCAAGCACACAACTTTACTCAGGCGCAGTTACATTAACAGCTAACACAACACTTGCTGGCTCAACGGTTACAACCTTTGTAGTTAATGGAGGCGGTTTCTCTTTAGCAATTACAGGTAACGAAGTAATTAATGGTGCAATTAGTAATGCAACTTCTTTCAGCGTATCAGGAACAACACTTCTTGGTGCTAGTGTTACTACAACAACGGGTGGACAAACTTACACAGGTGCAGTTACTTTAACTGGAAGCCCTACATTACTAGCTCCAATCGGAACTATTTTATTCAGCTCAACACTTGATGGGGCTAACACTTTAACAATTACCAATAGCGGTGGAGCTAACACTGGAGATGTAACATTTACAGGAGCTGTTGGAGGAACAACTTCTCTTACGGGTCTTACAATTACAACAGATGTATTAACTGCAGCTGCAATTAGATCTACAGGAACACTAAGTGTTACAAATAGTGGCGCAAGTTCAATCACAGGAATTATCAGCGATGGTGCAACTGCTTTAGCAGTAACAAAACTTGGTACAGGTACATTAACTTTATCAGGTAACAGCACGTATACCGGACAAACAACAGTAAGTGCAGGAACACTTAAGTTTGCACCGGATGCCTTTAGCATGACTTTAAGTGGAGCGTTTGTAAATAATGCTACCACTGAATATGTTGGAGCCAATAATGCTACACTCCAATTAAGTGGTTCGACATCGGGTACAGGAATATGGAATATAACAACGCCTCTTGCTGGTTCAGATCAGTGGCTTAATCGAATTACAATTACCGGCACTGTGACTACTTCTGGTCAATTCACTGTAACCAATAACGGAAATTTATGGTTTTTGGGCAGCAACATCAATTCGACCTCACCAATCAACCTAAATGGTGCAAACACATTTTTGAGAGTTTATGGAGGCAGCAGTCCAACTATTAGAACTGGTATTATTACAGGAACTGGTGCAATTGATTTTTCCGATGCTGGTGGTGGTGCTAACCCTATAACATTATCCGTTGGTAATGATAGTGGCACAGGAACTTTTAGTGGCGTAATTGCAAATTCTAATAACACTCAAGCTTTAAATATTACAAAAGCTGGAACTGGTACTTGGACGGTATCAGGATCTAATACTTACACAGGTCTTACAACAATTTCTGCTGGAACATTAAAATTAGGTGCCACTGGTGGCGCAACAAATACACCTCTTGGAACAACGGCAGCTGGAACAGTTGTTTCTACAAACGGAACTCTTGACCTTGCAGGTTATACTTTAGGAACTGCAGAAGCATTAACTCTTAACGGCACAGGAACAAGTTCAATTGGTGCTTTAATGAACAGTGGATCTGCTGCAACTTATTCAGGTTTAATTACTTTAGGATCCGACAGTTCAATTATCGGAGGAACTGGAACAATTAATATTAGCAATGTCGGAACAATTACTGGAGCAGGTTTTGGATTAACATTAGGTGGAGCACAAGGCGGAACACTTACAAGTATTTTAGGAACAACAACTGGAACTCTGACTAAACAAGATGCGGGTACTTGGACGTTATCAGGAAACAATACTTACACAGGAACCACAACAGTAAGCACTGGCGGTACACTTGCAGTAACTGTTAATAATGGACTTGGAACAAATGGTGCAGGAACAACAGTTGCATCAGGTGCTACTTTAGATTTACAAAACGTAACTTATTCAACAACAGAAGCATTAACCGTTAATGGCGGAACTATTAAAACATCAACTGGCACTTCTTCTTTTGCAGGAACTATAACTCTTGGCGCTACTTCAACAGCTGATGTTGGCGGCACTCAGTTAACTTTATCAGGCATAATTTCTGGAACGGGTTTCGGATTAACAAAAACTTCTTCAGGTATTTTAGTATTATCAGGAACAAACACTTACACAGGTGTCACAACAATTAATGCTGGAACATTAAGCGTTGGAACAATTGGAAATGGTGGAGTTGCAGGAAACTTAGGACAAGCCGCTAGCACTGCTACTAACTTAGTATTAGGTGGTGGTACCTTAAGTTACACAGGTTCAACTGCAACATCAGATAGAGCCTTTACAATAACTGCAGGTACTACTGGAACCATCTTTACTGATGCTGCATTAACATTAGCAGGAGCAACTGGGACAACAACTACTGGTGCGCTTACTAAAACAGGTACAGGCACATTAAGTTTAACTGGCGTAAATACATATTCTGGAACAACAACAATTTCTGCTGGTACATTAGCAATCACAGGATCAGGTTCATTAGGATCGGGTGCTTATGCAGGAGCAATAGCTAATAGCGGTGCATTTATTTATTCATCTTCTTCAACACAAACTTTATCTGGGATTATTTCAGGAACAGGAACTTTAACTAAAAACACAGACTCATCTTCAGTTTTAACATTATCTAATACAAATACTTATTCAGGAATTACAACTATTAGCAAAGGTACAATTGCAATTACTGCTGATGCTAACTTAGGCGCAGCACCAGGAAGCGTAAGCGCAACACAATTAACTTTAAGTGGCGGAAATTTACGTACAACAGGAACTTTCTCATTAGCAACTAACAGAGGAATTACTTTAGGAACAGGCGGAGGAGGAATTGATGTAGTTAGTGGTACTTTAACTTATCCTGGAGCAATAGTTGGAGCTAATACCTTTACTAAATATGGAAGTGGAACTTTTGTACTTACAGGAAGTAAAACTGGAACTGCTTACGTTGTAGTTTATCAGGGTACATTTACTGTAGAAGCAGACGCTCCTGTTTTGACTGGCCAAACTTTTACAGGCGCTGGAAGTTTAATTATTCAATCATCGGGTACAAGTTTTAGTCCAACATTTGAGGCATCAGGCCTTTCGCTTGTTGGAAGTACTGGTACAGCACCAACAGAACCAGTTTCTACAGACGGAGTAAATCGTAGCGCTCTGATGGGAACTTTAACTATTGGTAAATCTGGAAATTTAGGAACTATTAACATTAGCGGAAATATTACAACTGCTGGAAACCAAACTTTCTATGGTCCAGTTACTTTAAGCGCAAATATTACTACAACTGTTACATCTGGAATTATTAATTTTACCGGAACTGTAAATAGCAGCAACTCTACTCCAAGAAACTTAACAACAAGTGGTGGAACTCTTAAACTTGATGGAATTGTTGGCGCAACACAGCCGCTTGGTGCAATATCTATTACAGGAGCACTTGATCTTAACGCAGCAATCACAAGTGCAGCTTCATTAACAGTATCAAGTACTACTGATTTGGGAGCAAGTGTTACAACATCTGGAGTTCAAACTTATTCAGGCGCAGTTACATTATCTGCAACCACTACATTAACTGGAACGACAATTACAAATTCATCAACGATTACTGGAGCTGGTTCCTCTTTAACTGTAACAGGTAATTCAGTAATTGATGGTGCGATTTCAGGCGTTAATATATTTAGCGTATCAGGAACAACAAGCCTTGGTGCAGATGTTTCTACAACTAATACACAAACATATTCTGGCGCTGTTACGGTAAATGGTGCCGCAAGAACTTTAACAACAACAGGTGATAACGTTACATTCTCAAGCACAGTAAATAGTGACTCGGGTGGAGCTAGAAATTTAACTATTGCAACAGGAACTGCAGCGACTGTTCAGTTTAATGGAATTGTTGGCGGTACTTATGCATTAGGCGCAATTGCAATCACAGGAACAAGCGCTGCATTAGATCTTAATGCTGCAATTACAAGCGCTACTTCATTATCAGTATCAGGAACTTCTGATTTAGGAGCAAACGTTACAACAACTGGAACACAAACTTACACAGGTGCAGTTACATTAAGTACAAGCCCTACATTAACCACAACAGCAAATACAATTACTTTCTCAAGCACAGTTAATGCTGTTGATGCAACAGATAGAGATTTAACATTTGCAACAGGTACTGGAACTGTAACATTTACAGGTGCGGTTGGAACATCTTTCAATTTAGGAACAATTACTAATGCTTCAGGACAACAATTAACATTCTCGGATGCAGTAACTGCAAATACAATTGCTAACTACGGTACATTATTATTTAACGCAACTACAGCTAAAACAATATCACCTGATATTACTGATAACGGAACAACAACCGTTCAAGTAATTAGCAACGCAGATAGTAATATTTCACTTATTACATTCTCAGGTAACATTGCAGCAGATACAATAACTGTTGGAAGCTCTGCTAAAGCAGGTTCTGCATTATTTAATGGAACAATATCTGGAACAAATATTAGTGTTATCGGCGGAGATGCAGCGTCAAGCGCTGAAAATTCTCAAGCAACATTTGCAAACACAGTAACAGTTACTGCAATTAGCTTAGATAATAATGCTTCTACAGCTACAGTTACTTTCTCAGGAACAGCAACAACAATTACCGGAACAATTAACGGCGCTGCTGCAGGAGAGGGAACAATTGTTGTTTCTGGAACTCCAACATTTGCAAGTACAATTGGAAATTCATTTAGACCAGCGCAATTAACAATTAATGGCGCAACTACATTCCAAGCTGCAGTTCAAACAACTTTATTAACAACAACAGCTGGTTCTTCTGGAACAACATTAGATGTTTCAGGAGCTTCAAGCATTGGGGCGGACTTTACAACATCTGGAAATCAAACTTATACAGGCAACGTTACATTAACTGCTGCAGGTCAAACATTAACAACAACATCTAATGGGAATATTAGTTTTGGTGGAACAATTACAGGCGCTGCAAAACATTTAGCTTTAAATACAGGTCTTACATCTGGAACGATTAGTGTAACAGGCGCTGTTGGATCTGCTGGAAACGCTGTACAAATAACAATTTCTCAATCCGCAGGAACAACATTCTCAAGTACAGTAAATGCTACAACACTTACTTTGAGTGATACTACAGGGACAATTACATTCACCGGGGCATTGACTGCAACAACACTTACCACTGCAGTAAAAGCTTATAACGTTGCAATTAATGGCGGTGGTACAATTACAAACGCTGCAACTTTCTCTAATACAGGTACTCTTACTTTAGGTGGCACGACTGCATTCACAGCAGGAGTTACTGCAACATCTCCAACAACAGTTTATCTTGCAGGAACAGTTACTGCAGCAGGAACAGGAGTTATTAATTTAGTAGGTACATCGGCTACACCAGTTTCTGTGACTGCAAACTCTACAGTTGGCGGAACATCAACAGGAGCTATTACTTTAGGAGCTGCAACATTAGCAGATAACGTAACGTTAACTGTTGGTGGTGGTGCTTATGCTGCAAATATTACTTTGTCTACAGTTACAGGTACAGCAGCAGGTTTATCTTCTAACCTAACAATTAATACAACAGGTACAGTTTCTGTTGGTACAGTTGGAACTGACATTGGAACAGTAACAGTTACTCAATCAGGTGGAACAACATTCTCGAGTACAGTAGATGCGGCAACAATTACTTTAAGCGACAGTACAGCTTCTGCAAATATTACATTTAGTGGTAACGTTACTGCAACAACAGGATTATCAGCCGCAGCAGGAACGGCTGCTTACAACGTAGTATTTAATGGATCAAGTAACACAATAGCAGGAGCAACTACTTTTGCTAACACAGGAACAGTTACTCTTGGAAATGGTGGAGACACAATAAATTTTACTGGCGGAGTAGTTGCAACTGCTCCAAGCAGCATCAATTTAAATGGAACTGTTACTGCAGCAGGAACAGGAGTTATTACTTTAGGAGATGCTAACACAGGCATCAGTGTTGGTGGCAACTCAACAGTTGGCGGAACATCAACGGGAGCTATTACTTTAGGAGCTGCAACTTTAGTAGATGGCGTTACTCTTACAGTTGGAACAGGAATTGCAAATACATTAAGTTTATCTTCAGTTACAGGAACAGCATCTGGTTTATCTTCTAACTTAACTATTAATACAACAGGAACGGTTACAGTAAGCGGTGCAGTTGGAACAGATATTGGAACAATAACAGTTACTCAATCAGGCGGAACAACATTCTCAAGTACAGTAGATGCGGCAACAATTACTTTAAGCGACAGTACAGCTTCTGCAAATATTACATTTAGTGGTAACGTTACTGCAACAACAGGATTATCAGCCGCAGCAGGAACGGCTGCTTACAACGTAGTATTTAATGGATCAAGTAACACAATAGCAGGAGCAACTACTTTTGCTAACACAGGAACAGTTACTCTTGGAAATGGTGGAGACACAATAAATTTTACTGGCGGAGTTACTGCAACAGTACCAAGCCAAGTTAATATTGGTGCAATAGTTACTGCAACAAATTCAAATATTTCAATTGGAGACTCTAACACTCCTACAGTTTTAACTGCAGACTCTACTATCTCTGGAAATACATCTGGAAATATTACTTTAGGCGGAACAGTTAATGGTCTATTCGCTTTAACTCTTAATACTACAGGAACAACTACACTTTCAGGAACAGTTGGTGACAGCTCTGCTCTAACAAGCTTAATTACAAATGCTAGCGGAACAACAGCAATCAATGGTGGCTCTGTTAGAACTTCAGGATCACAAACATATAACGATAACGTTACTTTAGGAGCTGGCACAACTCTAACAACTACTTCTAACGGTAGCGTTTCATTTGCAGGAACAGTTACTGGAGTTCAATCATTAAGTATTACAACTAATGGAACTGGAGACACAACATTTACTGGAGCGGTTGGCGCAACTAATTCTCCAACATCGATTACTATTTCAACAGATGTATTAACTGCAGCTGATATTAAATCTACAGGAACATTAAGTGTTACGAATACTGGTGCAAGTTCAATCACAGGAATTATTAGTGACGGTGGTTCTGCTTTAGCAGTAACAAAAGCTGGAGCTGGTACGTTAACTTTATCAGGAGCAAACACTTTCACAGGCGTTACAACAATAAACCTTGGAACATTAAGTGTTGCAACAATAGGAAATGGTGGAGTTACAAGCGGTAATCTAGGTTCCGCAACTAACGCTGCTACTAACCTTGTATTAGGTGGTGGTACTTTACAATATACAGGCGTAACTGCTTCAACAGATAGAAACTTTACAATAACTGCAGGAACAACAGGAACTATTGAAGTTTCAACTCAGGCAACTGATTTAACAATCAGTGGTGCAGCAGCTTCTACTTCAGGAGCTCTTACAAAAACTGGAACTGGAAGATTAATTTTATCAGGCGCTAATGCTCACACAGGTCTTACAACAGTTTCTGCAGGTGTATTAAGAGCTGCAAATAATACTGCACTTGGAACAACTGCATCAGGCACAACTGTTGCAAGTGGAGCTGCATTAGAATTATCAGGCGACATTACAATTGGCGCTGAAGCGTTAACATTAAACAATACTGGTATTGGCGGAGCTGGATCTTTAAGAAATATTTCAGGAAGCAACAGTTATGCTGGTGCAATTACTTTATCTACAAGCTCAGTACGAATTAATAGTGATACTGGAAGCACATTAACATTAAGCGGAGGTATCGATAATGGCGCTATAGGGCTTACGTTCGGTGGAGTAGGTAATACCATAATGAACACAGCAGCTATAGGTTCAGGAGTTACTAAAACTGGAGCGGTAACTAAAGACGGATCGGGTACATTAACATTTAATTTCGCTAATGCTTACACAGGTCTAACATTAGTTTCTGATGGAAGTTTAACTTACGGAGTTAACGATGCAATTTCTTCAGGAGCAGTTACAGTTAATGGTGCTAATGCAGTATTAGCTTTAGGATCTTACACAGACACGGTTGCTGATATTACTTTAACTGCAGGATCAATCACTGGAACAGGATCTAGCACACAAGGAATATTAACAGGCACAAATAATATTTATTTAACTCCATCAACAGGAGTTACAGTTTCAGTATCAGCAAGTTTAGGAGGATCAGGAGCAACACTTCAGCATACAGGAGCTGGAACAGCAAATTTAAGTGGTTACAATACTTACGGTGGAGCGACTTGGATTAATGCAAGTGGTGGTGTACTTGCAATTACAGGATCAGGTTCATTATCACCAACGTCAGCTGGAGTTTACTCAAATCATATTAATATTGGATCTGGTGCAACATTTAAATATTCATCAAGTGCAAACCAAACTCTTCAAACAGGAACTATTCAGGGACTTGGAAATTTAACTAAAGACACTGATGCTTCTTCAGTTTTAACATTAACAGGAACAAACACTTACACAGGCGTTACAACAATTAATGCTGGAACATTAAGTGTTTCAACAATTGGAAATGGTGGAGTTGCTGGAAACTTAGGACAAGCAACTAGCACCGCTACTAACTTAGTATTAGGTGGTGGTACTTTAAAATACACAGGTGTAACCGCTTCAACAGATAGAGCTTTTACAATAACTAATAGCACAACTGGAACTTTTGAAATTTCCAGCAACACAGCTGATTTAACAATTAGTGGTGCAGCAGCTACTACTTCAGGAGCACTTACAAAAACTGGAACTGGAAGATTAATTTTATCAGGCGCTAATGCTTACACAGGCGTTACAACAATTTCTGCAGGTGCATTAAGAGCATCTAACGCTTCAGCACTTGGAAATATAAGCTCTGGAACAACAGTTGCAGATGGAGCTGCTTTAGAAATTACAAGTACAATTAACGCTGAACCTTTAACTTTAAATGGAAGTGGAATTAGTTCTGGTGGAGCTTTAAGAAGCATCTCAGGAACAAACACTTATGCCGGCGCTATTACACAAGCTTCTGACTCACGAATTAATTCTGACTCTGGAACGTTAACATTAGATGTTGCAACTGGAAGCGCAATTACTGGAACTTATAACATAACTTTTGGTGGATCAGGCAACACTACAGTTGCAGATCCAATTGCCACAAGTACTGGAACATTAACTAAAGATGGATCGGGCACATTAACTTTATCTGGCGTTAACACTTACACAGGAGCAACAACAATTTCTGCTGGAACAGTTGCTATTACAGGATCAGGTTCACTAAACTCAGGCAGCTATGCAGGAGCAATAGCTAATAGCGGTACATTCATTTATTCATCTTCAGCAACACAAACTTTATCTGGAGTTATTTCAGGAACTGGAGCTTTAACTAAAAACACAAGTGCATCTTCAGTTTTAACATTATCTAATACAAATACTTACACAGGCGTTACAACAATTAACGCTGGAACATTAAGTGTTGGAACAATTGGAAATGGTGGAGTTGCAGGAAACTTAGGACAAGCAACTAACTCTGCATCTAATTTAGTATTAGGTGGTGGTACTTTACAATACACAGGCTCAACTGCTTCAACAGATAGAAACTTTACAATAACTGCAGGAACAACAGGAACTTTTGATATCACTACTAACACTTTAACAGTTAGTGGATCTGCAGCTGCTACAACAGGAAATCTTACTAAAACAGGTTCTGGAATATTAATTTTAACTGGAACAAACTTACAAACGGGAATTGTTACTATTAATGCTGGAACATTAAGCGTTGGAACAATTGGCAATGGTGGAAGTACTTCTAGTAAATTAAGCGCAGCTACTAATGCTAACACTAACTTAGTATTAGGTAACGGAACTTTAATATACACGGGAGCAGGAGAAACATCAGATAGAGCATTCACAATAAGTGCTGGCACAACTGCAACTATTGATAACAGCGCTACATTAACATTAGCAGGAGCAACCGGAACAACAACAACGGGTGCACTTACTAAAATAAATTCAGGTACATTAAATTTAACTGGCGTAAATACTTACACTGGCACAACAACAATTTCTGTTGGTACTTTAGCAATTACTGGATCAGGTTCATTAAACTCAGGTAGCTATGCCGGAGCAATTGTGAACAATGCTGCATTTATTTACTCATCATCTGCAACACAAACTTTATCTGGAGTTATTTCAGGAACTGGATCTTTAACTAAAGACACAGGTTCATCTTCAGTTTTAACATTATCTAATACAAATACTTATTCTGGAATTACAACAATTTCTGCTGGTACAATTTCAATTAGCGCTGACACTAACTTAGGTGCTGTGCCAGGATCTGTAGCTGCAACACAACTAACTTTAAGTGGCGGAATTTTACAAACTACAGCAGATTTAACTTTAGATTTAACTTTAGCAACTAATAGAGGAATTACTCTTAGCACAGGCGGTGGAACTATTAATGTAAATAGTTCAACGACAACAATTTATGGTGGAACAATATCAGGACTTACAACTTTTACTAAAGATGGCGCGGGTACTTTTGTTTTAACAGGAACTAAAACAGATAATGATGGAACAAATCCAACTTATGTAATTATTAAGCAAGGCCGTTATATCGTAAGATCTAACAATCCAGTTATTGTTAGCCAAACTTTTACAGGAGCTGGAGATTTAGTTATTGAGCCAGCAAGCACAAGCTTTAGTACAATTCCTCTTGATACGTTAAATATTAAACTTGTTGACGTTGTAAGTGGCGTTCCAAACAGCGGATTGTTAGGAACTTTAACCGTTGGTAAATCTGGAAACACAAGCAGAATAAATATTAGCGGAGCACTATCAACAGTTGGAAACCAAACTTTCTACGGTCCTGTTACCTTAAGTGCAGATATTGCATTAACTACAACATCAGGAACCGTTTGGTTTACTGACGCTGTAAACAGCGATAACGCTACACCAAAAAATTTAACTATAAGCGGAGGAATTCTTAAACTAGATGGAATTGTTGGCGGAACCGCTCCTATAAATAATATTACAACTACAAACGGCGGTACGTTAGATCTTAATGCTGCAATTACAGGTGCTGCATCATTAACGGTTGCTGGAGTTTCTGATTTAGGTGCTGATGTTACAACATCTGGAGGGCAGACTTACACAGGCGCAGTTACAGTTTCAGGAACTGGTCCTAGAACATTAACAGGTACAACAATTACTAACTCATCAACATTAAGCGGAGGTTCTATTGCTTTAGCAATTTCTGGTAACTCTTCAATTGGTGGAGCTATTACATCAGTTACTAACTTTAGCGTATCAGGAACAACAGGTATTGGTGCTAACGTTTCAACAACTGGAACACAAACTTACACAGGCGCAGTTACACTAAACAGTGCTGATAGAATTTTAACAACAACTTCTGCTTCTGCAGGTGACACTATTGTTTTCGGTTCAACAGTAAATAGTGATGGAGCTACGCCAAGAGCTTTAACACTTACCTCAGGTGGAGCTACTCCAACTATTAGATTTAATGGTGTAGTTGGTGGAACAAACCCATTGGGCGCAATTGCAATTACAGGTGCACTTGATCTTAATGCTGTTATTCAAAAAACATCTGACAGTTCAGCGGGAGCTACTTCATTAACTGTATCAGGAGTTTCTGATTTAGGTGCAAACGTTAATACATCTGGAATACAAACTTATTCGGGCGCAGTTACATTAAGTGGAGCGGATAGAACATTAACTGGAACAACTATTACAAACTCTTCAACAATTACTGGAGCTACATTCTCTTTAACTGAAACAGGCAATGCAGTTATTAACGGTGCAATTTCAGGAGTTAATATATTCAGCGTATCAGGAACAACAAGTCTTGGAGCTAACGTTTCAACAACTGGAACACAAACTTATACAGGTGCAGTTACAGTAAATAGTGCTGATAGAACTTTAACAACAACAGGTGATAACGTTACATTCACAAGCACAGTAAACAGTGACTCGGGTGGAGCTAGAAGTTTAACTATTGCAACAGGAACTGCAGCTACGGTTCAATTTAATGGAACTGTTGGAAATACTTATGCACTAAATGCAATTGCAATCACAGGAACAAATGCTGGATTAGATCTTAGAGCTGCAATTACAAACGCTACTTCATTGTCAGTATCAGGACCTTCTAGTTTAAGAGCTAACGTTACAACAACTGGAAACTCACAAACTTACACAGGTCCAGTTACATTGTATGCAAATGATACATTAACTGATGCAGGAAATATTCTATTCAGCTCAACAGTAGATGGTGCTTATTCTTTAACCATTGTTAACACTAGTTCAGGAAATATAACATTTACAGGTGCTGTGGGTGGAACAACTCCTCTTACAGGACTTGATATTACAACAAATACATTAACGGCAGCTGCAATTAAATCTACAGGAACATTAAGTGTTAATAATGCTCTAGCAAGTTCAATCACAGGAGTTATTAGTGATGGCTCAACTGCTTTAGCAGTTACAAAATCTGGAGTTGGTACATTAACTTTATCTGGAGCTAACACTTACACAGGAGGCACTACTATTTCTAATGGTGTTGCTCAAGCTGGAATTTCTTCAACGGGTTCAGTTACAAACGGTGCATTTGGTACAGGCTCTGTAACAGTAAACACTGCTGGAGCAATTGACTTAAATACTTACACAGTTTCAAATGCTTTAACTTTATCTGGCACTGGTTACAGTTCATCAGGTGCTCTTTATAATTCTCACTTAACAACAGGTGCTACTGCTTCAGGCAATATTACTTTAGCTGGTGCTACTACTATTAAAAATAGCACAGGTTCAGGTACTTTAACTTTATCAGGCACAATTGATGGAGCTCAAGCTTTAACTATCACTAACAGCACTGGCCCAGTTGCTTTAAACGGAAACGTTGGAGCAAGCACAGCTTTAACAAGTCTTTCAGTTTCTGGAGCTTCTATATTAGGAGCTAACGTTACAACATCTGGAACACAAACTTACACAGGTGCAGTTACATTATCTGCAAGTCCAACATTAACTACAACGGCAAATACAATTACTTTCTCAAGCACAATTAATGCTGTTGATGCAACAGATAGAGATTTAACATTTGGAACAGGTACTGGAACTGCAACATTTACAGGTGCGGTTGGAACAACTTTCAATTTAGGAACAATTACTAATGCGTCAGGACAACAATTAACATTCTCTGATAACGTAACTGCAAATACAATTGCTAACTTCGGCACATTATTGTTTAACGCAACTTCAGCTAAAATAATAACACCAGCAATTACAGATAACGGTACAACTACTATTCAAGTTATAAATAGTGCTGATGGTGCACCTGGAATTATTACATTCTCAGGTAACGTTGCAGCTGACACAATAACTATTGGAACAACTACAAAAGCGGGTTCTGCATTATTTAACGGAACAGTTACTGGAACAAATATTAATATTGTTGGTGGAGACTCATTAGAAGCTTCCCTTGGTAACTTTGCATCTACTGTAACTGTTACTGCAATTACTTTAGATGATAACACAGCAACAGCTTCAGCTACGTTCTCAGGAACAACAGCAACAATTACTGGAACAATTAATGGTTTAGCTACAACTGAAGGAACAATTACAGTTTCTGGAACTGGAAAAACATTTGCAAGTGCAATTGGTGCTACAAATCCTTTATCGACTATAACTATTAGCGCTGGCACAACGACATTTAACAGCACAGTTGCTGCAACAACTATTAACGCAAACTCAGGAACAACTATTACAGGCGCTGTTACTGCAACGACATTTGGAACTACAGCTGCAGCTTATAACATTGCAATTAATGGTGGCGGTACAATTACAAATGCTGCAACTTTCTCTAACACTGGAACTCTTACTTTAGCTGGCACAACAACATTTACAGCTGGTGTTACCGCAACTGCTCCAAGCCAAGTTAATATTGGTGGAACTGTTCAATCAACGAATACTGCAATATCAATTGGAGATTCAGACACACCAATAGTTTTAACTGCAAACACAATTATTTCTGGAAACACAACTGGAAATATTACTTTAGGTGGAACAATTAATGGTGCTTACACTTTAGATCTTAATTCAACAGGAACAACTACACTTTCAGGAATTATTGGTGCCTCAACTGCTTTAACAAGTTTAACGACAAACACAGGTGGAATAACTGCAATTAATACAACTGGAATTACAACAACAGGCACACAAACTTATAACGATAACGTTACATTAGGTGCAAACACTACTTTAGTTACAACATCTAATGGAAATATTAGTTTTGTTGGAACAATTACAAACGTTTCAGCGCAAAATTTAATTTTAGATACAGGTCTTACATCTGGAACAATTAGCGTAACGGGTGCTGTTGGATCTGGAACTGCACTTGGAACAATAACAATTTCTAAATCTGCAGGAACAACATTCTCAAGTACAGTAAACGCTGCAACAATTGCAATATCAGATTCAAAAGCTTCAACGTCTGTTACGTTTAGCGGTAACGTTACCGCAGGAACAGCATTAACAGTTGCTGCAGGAACAGGCGCTTACAACGTAGTATTTAATGGATCAAGCAACACAATTGCTGGAGCGACTACTTTCTCTAATACAGGAACTGTTACTCTTGGAAATGGTAGTGACACAATAGCATTTACAGGAGGAGTAGTTGCAACTAATCCAAGTAGCATTAATTTAAATGGAACTGTTACTGCTGCAGGAACAGGAGTTATTACTTTAGGAGATGCTGATACAGGTATCAGTGTTGGTGGAAACTCAACGGTTGGTGGAACATCAACAGGAAATATTACATTAGGAGCTGCAACTTTAGCAGATGGCGTTACTCTTACAGTTGGAACAGGAATTGCAAATACATTAAGTTTATCTTCAGTAACAGGAACAGTAGGTAGCACGGCTTCTAACTTAACTATTAATACAACAGGCGCAGTTACAGTTAGTGGTACAGTTGGAACTGATATTGGAACAGTAACGGTTACTCAATCAGGCGGAACAACATTCTCAAGTTCAGTAGATGCTGCAACAGTTACATTAACAGCAACAACTGGAACTATTACATTCACAGGCTTTGTTACGGCAACAACATTTGGTACTGCAGCCGCAGCTTATAACATTGCAATTAATGGTGGCGGTATAATTACAAATGCAGTTACTTTTTCTAATACAGGAACACTTACTTTAGTAGGAGTGACAATTTCGGGAGGATTAGAATTTACAGGTGGAGTTACTGCAACTGCTCCAAGTCAGGTTAATATTGGAGGATTATTTAGATCAACAAATACACCAATATCAATTGGAGACTCAAATACGCCAACAGTTCTAACTGGAGATACAATTATTTTTGCAAACACAGCGGGTGACGTTACTTTAGGCGGAACAGTTAATGGTGCTTACACATTAATGATTAACACGACTGGCACAACAACACTTTCAGGAATTATTGGTGGATCAACTGCTTTAACAAGTTTAACAACAAACGCAGGTGGAACACTTGCAATTAACACAACTGCAATTACAACAACGGGTGCGCAAACTTTTGGTGAGAACGTTACTTTAGGAGCAGACGTTACTTTAACTTCAAGCTCATCTGGAAACATTTCTTTTGCTGGAACAATTGAGAGCACTACATCCGCAAGAGCGTTAACAGTTAACACTTCAGGAGCCACAACATTTAGTGGAACAGTTGGTGCAACCTCTCCTTACCTTGCTAGCGTTACAACAAATGCAGGTGGAACAACTGTAATTAATGGAGGATCTGTTAGAACAACAGGAGCTCAAACTTATGGTGATGCTATTACTTTAGGAGCCAATACTACTTTAATAGGTTCAACAATTACAAATAGCTCGACAATTGCAGGCGGTGGATACTCTTTAATAGAAACAGGAAATGCAGTTATCAGCGGTAATATTACAAATATTACAAGCTTAAGTATTTCTGGAACAACAAGCCTTGGTGCTAGTGTTACTACAACAACTGGCGGACAAACTTATTCAGGTGCAGTTACATTAACTGCAAGCCCAACATTAACAGCTCCAAGCGGAACTATTCTATTTAGTTCAACGGTTGATGGAGCTTATGCTTTAACTGTTACTAATAGCGGTGGAGCTAACACAGGAGATGTAACATTTACAGGAGCTGTTGGTGGAACAACTGCTCTTACAGGACTTACAATTACAACGGATGTATTAACTGCAGCTGCTATTAAATCTACAGGAACATTAAGTGTTACGAATGGTGGCACAAGTACAATTACAGGAATTATAAGCGATGGTGCTTCTGCATTAGCTTTAACAAAAGCTGGAGCTGGAACATTAACTTTATCCGCTGCTAATACTTATACTGGAAATACAACGATTAATGCTGGAACTTTAATTACAAGTGCAGTGGCTGACACATTAGCAATTAATGGCACTATTACAGTTGCAAGTGGCGCAACTTACCAATTAAACGAAACTGATGCAGTTGGAGCGATAACTGGCTCTGGTTCAATTGTTATAGCAAGCGGCAAGAAATTAACAACTACTGTAAATGGCACAACAAGTTTTGATGGAGTAATATCAGGCGCTGGTAATTTAACTAAATCAGGCTCTGGCACTTTAACTTTATCTGGAACAAATACTTACTCAGGTAAAACTAGTATTGCACAAGGTACATTAGCAATTAGCAGCGACTCAAATTTAGGTACAGCTCCAGCATCATATGTGTCTGATCAATTAACTATTGCAAATACTATGACTCTTTCATTGGCTGATGGAGTTATAATTAATGCTAACAGAGGAATAAATTTAGGTGGAGCTAGTATTATTACTAATGCTGGAACAGGTAGTATTTTAAGTATTATCAGCGGAAGTGCATTAACTAAATCTGGAACAGGTACATTAATTTTATCAGGTGCTAACACTTACACAGGCGGAACTACTATTTCGAGTGGTATTGTACAAGCTGGAATTTCTTCAACGGGTTCAGTTACAAACGGTGCATTTGGTACGGGTGCTGTAACAGTAAGTTCTGGCGCAGCAATTGATTTAAATTCTTACACAGTTGCAAATGCTCTAAGTTTATCAGGAACTGGTTACCTTTCATCTGGTGCACTTTATAATTCTCATGCAACAGCAGGAGCTACTGCTTCAGGCAATATTACTTTAGCTGGAGCTACGACTATTAAAAATGATACAGGCTCAGGAACTCTAACTTTATCAGGCACAATTAATGGAGCTCAAGTTTTAACTATTACTAACAGCACTGGTCCTGTTGCTTTAAATGGAGCGGTTGGAGCGGGAACTGCTTTAACAAGTCTTTCAGTTTCTGGAGCTTCAACATTAGGAGCTAACGTTACAACATCTGGAACACAAACTTACACGGGTGCAGTTACATTAGCGAATTCTGACAGAACATTAACAGGCACAACAATCACAACTAACTCAACATTAGACGGCGCTTATTCATTAACAGTTACAGGTAATGCTGTATTTGGTGATGGCACTGGAACTGACACTGTAACTTTATCTGGAACTGGAAAAAATTTATCTGTTAGTGGAACTACAACACTTAAAGCAGATGTTTCAACATCTGGAACACAAACTTACACAGGTGCAGTTACATTAGCGACTGCTGATAGAACATTAACTGGAACTACAATTACTAACTCAAACACAATTAGTGGAGCTACATTCTCTTTAACTGAAACAGGAAACTCAGTTATTAACGGTGCAATCTCAGGCGTTAATATATTTAGCGTATCAGGAACAACAACTCTTGGCGCTAACGTTTCAACATCTGGAGCACAAACTTACACAGGAGCAGTAACTATTAGTGGATCTGCAACTACTAAAACATTAACTGCAACATCGAGCACAATTACTTTCTCGAGCACAGTAGATAGTTCGACATCAGGAGCAAATAATTTAACTTTTGGAGCTGGTTCAGGAAACGTAATATTTGCAGGAGCTGTCGGTGGAGCTACTAATGGAGCACTTGGAACAATTACTAACGTTGCAGGTGAGCAATTAACATTCTCAGATGCAGTAACTGCGACAACAATTGCTAACTACGGTACATTATTATTTAACGCAACTTCAGCTAAAACAATATCGCCTGCTATTACTGACAATGGCACAACAACTATTCAAATTATTAATAGTGCTGATGGTGCTCCAGGAATTATTACATTCTCAGGTAACGTTGCAGCTGACACAATAACTATTGGAACAACTACAAAAGCGGGTTCTGCATTATTTAATGGAACAGTAATACAAGGAACAACTACAAACATTAACGTTGTAGGTGGAAATGTTTCTGGCGAAAATTCATTAGCAAATTTTGCAAACACAGTAACTGTTACTGCAATTACTTTAGATGACAATACTGGAACAGCTGGAGTTACATTCTCAGGAACAGGAAAAACAATCACTGGAACTATTAATGGTTTAGCTGCAACAGAGGGAACAATTACTGTTTCTGGAGCAACTAACACATTTGTAAGTATTATTGGTGGATCTCAAAGACCAGCACAATTAACAATTAATGGCGCAACAACATTTGGAGCTGCGGTTTCAACAGCTGCATTAACAACAACTGCTGCTATTTCTAACGGAACAACGTTAGATGTTTCTGGAGCTTCAAGCATTGGCGCTAACGTTACAATAGCTAGCACACAAACTTACACAGGTGCTGTTACATTAACAGCCAACACAACACTTGCTGGTTCAACGGTTACAAACTCTTCAACAGTTGATGGAGGTGGTTTCTCTTTAACAATCACTGGTAACTCTTCAATTGGTGGAAATATTACTAACGCAACTTCATTCAGCGTATCAGGAACAACAAGTCTTGGTGCTAACGTTACTACAACAAATAACGGACAAACTTATTCAGGTGCAGTTACATTAACTGCAAGCCCAACATTAACAGCTCCAACTGGAACTATTTTATTTAGTTCAACAGTGAATGGAGCTAACACTTTAACAATTACTAATACAGGTGGATCTAGCACGGGAGATGTGACATTTACAGGAGCTGTTGGTGGAACAACTGCTCTTACAGGTCTTACAATTACAACAGATGTATTAACTGCAGCTGCTATTAAATCTACAGGAACATTAAGTGTTACCAATATTGGCGCAAGTACAATCACAGGAATTATTAGCGAAGGTGTTTCTGCTTTAGTAGTAACAAAAGCTGGATCAGGTACATTAATTTTATCTGGCGCTAACTCATATACAGGTCTTACAACAATTTCTGCAGGTGCATTAACAGCTGCAAATAATACAGCTCTTGGAACAACTGCATCAGGAACAACAGTTGCAAGTGGAGCGGCATTACAATTGTCAGGCACAATTACAATTGGTGCTGAAGCATTAACATTAAATGGTGATGGAATTAGTTCAGGCGGAGCTTTAAGAAATATTTCAGGCAACAATACTTATGGCGGATTAATTACTTTGGCTTCTGACTCTAGAATTAACTCTGACTCTGGAACATTAACTTTAAATAAATCTACAGACGCAATTACTGGAACTAACTTTAATTTAACAGTGGGCGGAAGTGGAAACACAACAGTTAGCACAATTATTAGCACAGGTTCTGGTACATTAACTAAAGATGGATCTGGCACATTAACTTTATCTGGAGCTAACACTTACGCAGGTGCAACTACAATTTCTGCAGGGGTGTTAACAGCTGCAAATAATACAGCTCTTGGAACAGTTGCTGGTGGAGTAACAGTTGCAGATGGTGCTGCATTACAATTATCAGGCGCAATTACAATTGGCGCTGAGGCGTTAACATTAAACGGAACTGGAATTAGTTCAGGTGGAGCTTTAAGAAATATTTCAGGAAATAATACTTATGGTGGTGCTATTACTTTAGCATCTAACTCAAGAATTAACTCTGACTCTGGATTGTTAACTTTAGATGTTGCAAGCGGTAACGGAATTACTGGAAGTTATAATATAACTTTCGGTGGAGCCAATAACATTTCAGTTGCAGACCCAATTGACACAAGCACTGGTACATTAACTAAAGATGGATCAGGCACATTATTCTTGTCAGGCGCTAATAATTACACAGGCGCTACAACAATTTCTGCAGGTATAATAAGAGCAAGTCATGCATCTGCTTTTGGAACAACAACTGGAGGCATAACAGTTGCTCAAGGTGCTGCTTTAGAATTAATAGGTGGAATTACAATTGCTACTGAAGCATTAACGTTAAATGGTGATGGAATTGCTTCAACTGGAGCTTTAAGAAATATAAGCGGCAACAATACTTATCAGGGAACAATTGATATTTCGTCATCAGCTTCTGGGGTGAGAATTAACTCTGACTCTGGAATTTTAACATTAAGCGGAAATATTAATAACGGTTCACAACTTCTAGTACTTGGTGGAGCGGGAAATATAGTTGTTAGCGGAGTTATTGGAAACGGCGCAGGGGCGGTTACCAAAACTGACGCTGGTACAGTAACTTTAACAGGAACGAACGCTTACACTGGTTTAACAACAGTTCTTGCCGGAACTTTAATTTTAGATCAAGCAGGAGTTACGGATGTGGGAACAGTAATTGATAACAGTGCAGCTGTAACTGTTAATGGTGGAACTTTACAATTAAATGACCGTGTAGAGGTTTTTGATACATTAACATTAACGAGCGGATCAGTAACAGTTGGCGCATCTGGCAACGCTATAACTGCTAATACTTATTTATTAAATCCAACATCAGGAACAACACACACTATTTATGCAGATTTAGGCAACATGTTTTCTTCACCGCTTACTATGTCTGGTTCAAGTGGCACAGTAGTTACATTGTATGGCTCTAATTCTTACATAGGCAATACAACAATTAATGGTGGAACTTTAAAAATAGGCGCAAACAATGTTATGCCAGATTCAAGTCAAGTAGTTATGGCAAATACAGCTGGAGCTATTTTAGATGTTAATGGCATGACTGATACAATTGGATCATTATCAGGTGGTGGAACTTCAGGTGGAAATATTACTTTAGGAACTGGCGGAGCTTTAACAGTAAATCAATTTAGTTTTGGAATATATAGCGGAGTTATTAGTGGAGCAGGTTCATTTACAAAATCAGGATACGGAACTTTATGGTTAAATAGAGCTAACACTTATAGTGGCGCAACAACAATTACAGAGGGAGAGATTATAGTAGGAGTTACTAATGCTTTACCAAACACTGCATTAACATTTACAGGTACTAGTAAGTTATTATTAATATTTAGTGACGTTACTCAAGACGTTGGTTCATTATCTGGTAACGGAGTAACGGGTGCTCAAATTAATTTAGCAAATAGATCTAACGTTTTAACAGTTACGCAAGCAGTTGATGGCACTTATTCTGGAACTATTATTGGGGATGGTGGCTTAACTAAAGCTGGATCTTCTACATTAACATTGGATGGCTCAAACACTTACACAGGAAAAACATTAATTAATGCTGGAATTATAAAAATCGGAGCAAACAACGTTATGCCTGATTACAGCGAAGTGGTTCTAGCAAATACATCTGGAGTTGCTTTAAATGTTAATGGCAAAACTGATACGATCGGGTCAATTTCTGGTGGTGGAACAACGGGTGGTAATATTACTTTAGGAACAGGTGGAGCTTTAACAGTAAATCAATTTACATTTGGAGATTACGCAGGCGTAATCAGTGGTGATGGATCATTTACTAAATCAAGTTACGGAGTATTAAGATTAACAAGAGTTAACACTTATACTGGCGCGACTGCAGTTACAGGTGGAGATTTAATCATTATGATTAATGGCGGAATTCCAAATACTGCTTTATCATTAACTGGAGCTGCTAGATTATTATTATTACAAGATGGTTTGTCATTAAATGTTGGAACATTATCAGGTGACTCTGGTGCTTTAGCTTGGTTATATCCAAACAGCACTTTAACTATCAATCAAACAAGCGATGCAACATTTGCTGGAATAATTAAAGACAATACTTCTGGAGCAGTTACTAAAACTGGAAGTGGAACTTTAACTTTAACAGGCGGTAGCACTTATCAAGGTCTAACAACTGTAAGTGCTGGTACATTAAATTTGGCAGCTAATAACGCCATCACAAGTTCTGTTTCAGTAGTGTTAGCAAATACAGCTGGAGTTGGATTAAATATTAATGGAACAACTCAAACGATCAGTTCGTTAGCTGGCGGCGGAGCTTCAGGTGGAAATGTTAGCTTAGGTAGTGGCGGCGGAGCTTTAACAATTTTACAAAGAATTTTCAGTGATTATTCAGGAGTAATTAGTGGCACAGGTACAGTTACAAAATCAGGAGCTGGCGTTTTAAGATTAAATGGTGCGAGCACATACACGGGTAATACAATTATAGCAGCTGGCGATATAATTATCGGTGGTAATAACGCGCTTCCTACTGGTTCAGCTCTTTCGTTCACAGGTAATGGAGCTAGATTGATAATGGTTGATCAAAATATCGGTCAACAATTTAGTTCGTTATCATCAACATCAGGATTGACTGGCGTTGGTATCATTGCTTACAGAACTGATGTTTTCACTTTAAGTCAGTCTGGTAACACTAATTTCTACGGCGATTTAATAGGAGGCTTTAGCTTTGTGAAAAGTGGAGCTGGTACGATAACTTTATCTGGCACACGTAGCGCAGTAGAGACGGTAAATGCAGGAGCTATAAATTAAGGTTTATGAAATTAAATTACTTTAAAAAATTATTTATATATGTGTTTATGTTAGGATTAATTTCTATCTCTAACGCACTAGCCTCTTCTTGTAGAATAGCTGAAGGAAGACTAAATTTTGGTAAATTTGATAACTTTGGATCCGGTCCTTCTGCTAAAACTGTTGGTGAAATCACAGTTGTTTGCTCTAATATGACAGGCGACGTTAATTACAGTTTAGCATTAACAAACCAGACATTAAGCATAAGCAATGGCAGGGGAGGTTTGTTGAATTATACTCTTTTTACTTCACCAAGTTACACCGCAGTATGGAGTGAAACTAATATGATTACTGGAACTGTTAAAAATATTAACGGCAATGGTATTGATGTTAGGCCTATGTATGGCGAGGTAGTTTTAAGAAATAAAACTAATATGACAGCTGGTGAATATACACACAATGCAAATCCTCCAGTTGTAAAACTAATTTATTAAAATTTAATTTGTAAGCACGCACTTAACTGGACCAATAATTTGTTCTTGTTGTTGCTCCATATCAATTTCAAGGTTTAGTTCACATTTATTCTCTAACCAAGTTACTGTTAATTGGTTTTTTTGACTTAAATTTGTAAGGTAAACTTCACCATTTCTACCAGCAATATAATTTTCTTTACTCGAAGCCACATTCACCGTTGCGCCAGCAGGTATCGGAACATTGTTAGGTAGATAAATTCTAACAAGAGCACTCTTTGCTATTTTAATTGGGAATTTTACTAATACCCCACTTCTTGCATATGCGATCGGGTTCATTTCTAGAACATCTGAGTTAGCCTCAAGAGGTATTTCATTATCTTTTATTTCAATTTTTGTTTTTTCATAAGCTCGTATAGGGAACGCCACAGTTCCGTTATTATTTGTAACCGCTACCATGTTGTTCTGGTTATAGATTTTTATATCTTTCAATCCTTCAGTTTTTACAACTGCAAAGCTCGAACCATTAACATATCTTGATATAAAAATTTCTCCACCTAACACTCCAACTGTTCCGTTAGCTCCTAAACGTTTTCCAGTGGTCACGCCATCCTGTACATTCAGTTGAGCAGAGTATTGAGCCGTGTTTGAATTTAGAGTCGCATTAGCCTTTACATTATTTCTTAGTTCTTCATTTACTATATTCCAACCCATGCCTGGACCTGCGGGAATATTTGTCGATACAGCGTAAGTATTAGTTTTGGTTCCGTTAGGATCAATCGTACGATCAACTCTTGTATAGTAATCTCCTAAAGGAAAAGAGACAACCGCAGCAGCTCCCCAATTTTTTAATGTGTCTAATCTTTTATTATAAGAAAGAGCAAGGTTGGCTCCAAAAGGTAATGCGAAACCTGAACTTATGTACGCATTTTTAAAAGGATCAGCATCCCAATTGTTTTGATTTACGTAACCGATAGTAATGTTGTTGCTAATAATTGGAATTGGAAATGAAACAAATGCGTTGGTCCTAGTTTTTGGCTGCATCTCACCAGGGGTAGAAGCGAATTGAGAAAATTCTTTATCAAATTTTTTTACACTTACGCTGGTTTTCAAAAATTGCCCCATATTTTCAATATTAACTCCATACTGCTGACCAATTCCTTTAATATTATCATTAGTAGAAGCCACTGATGCTTGTAGAAGTGCAAAATTACCTAATGTAAAAGCAACATCACCGCCCGCTGCCTGTCTATCAGTTTGTAACTCCATACGACCTCTGGCTGAAATGGCATCTGTAACACCGTGAACATAAGTTCCTGAAATAAAACCATCTTGGTAATCATTATTTTTTATTCCATAATTTTTTCTTAAGAAACCGGACTCAAGTGAAAAATCATTTTCACCTTTAGCTAATAATATAGGTGATTGATAAAAATTTTTCGTAATGACTTGTTCATTTCCTAAAAGATCTTTTACAATCAAATCAACTTGACCTGCTCCGTTACCAGGCACTGGAAGATGGGTTATATCAAATGGTCCGGGGTTTACTTTTTGTGAGAATGTTTTTTGATTATTAACATACACATCTACAACCGAAGGTAGTGCTGCAGAGCCAGAAATAATTGGATTTGCAGTATAAATATAACCAGGTTGAGTTGAAAAGTTTCTAGACCATTTAACCCCAAAATAATTGGCAGAACGACTCCAGTTCCCGTCATTATTAACTGTATCTCCTACAACAAAGGATTGCATCTTATCAGGCAGATCCTTTTGATAGTAAGTTGAAGCTCTTATTAAATTAGTTGTATGAGAGTCTTGGTTTACTATTAAACCGGTAGACAATGATCCTTTTTTATTAAAACCAGTTAAATCAAATACACCTGAAATACTATCGCTCGCCTTAGTCTGCGTTGCATATACCTGATAGTTAGCAAAGCCTCCAGAGGGACTCTTGTCCGGGTTTAGTTTGTAAGATTCTTTTTGTTTAAAAACATTAAGTTCAAATAATTCAACGGGCACCCTAATATCTAAAGCAAATTTTTCTGAATCAAAATTATATGTAAGGCCTGAACTTGTATTTAGAGGATAGCCGTATGAGCAATCCGACATTTGAATCTTTTCACTTTTAGGAACAAGTTTTAATTCTTTAAAAATTAACTCAGGTAATACCAGTGAACCGTTGGCTAATTTTTCTACTCGGATTGGTTCCGATAACTGTAACAAGTTAATTGAGACATCCACAAGTAATATTTCAGCTTTTGTTGTACAGCCTGATAATTTGGGTTTGGCAGTTTCTGTTTCAGTTGATTTTTGGGCAGTTTTAGTTGGTGCGATTTCTTTTACTTTAGTAGATTTTTTTTCAGCGTCTTCTAATGAATTTGTTGACTCATCAACGCTTCTATTAATTTCATATCTTTCTTCTTTTAATATTACTTTTTTAGCATCTACAGGCTCTGCAGCCATAGCAGACGACATGAAAAGAAGCGCATTTAAAAATTCGAACATTTTGAGGGCTAATTATTTTGCTTCGCGTAATAAGGGAACTAAAATATTAGGAAATACGGGGTTAAATAGTCAGCTATTCTCTAAAATAGACTCTTTTAATAGCTTATTTCAAAAATAATGGGGTTATTTTGGAATTTTTGTAATTTAGCATTATCAATTTTGCTGTTTAATAATTTTGGTGTGTCAAAATTTATTTTTTTTATTTTATCAGAATAATTCTTTTTTAGAGTGAAAGTTTCTTCTTCGAAATCTATCATTGAAGATGAATTAGACTTAAGTCTTGCTAATAATGTGTCAGAAATAAACTCAACCAAATCTCCATTATTTTTTTTAAATCTTAATGCATAATTATTATCAAGTAGTTCTTTGATATTTTTGCTAATAATTTTTATGATAGGTTTGCTGTTGTTATTACAAACGACCGTTACGTCAGATACTATTTGAATTGATTGAAAAGCATCATCTACAAATTGAGGTTCACTTGCAGTAGTTTCGCATTTACTAACAATGGTTGCAGTAACTACAAAAGTGCCAAAAGCCACCTTTGGTTCCGCAAAGCTGCTTTTGCTAAAAAAAAGACAAAGAAATAATGGTAATATAAGAAATATTGAATTTTTTTTTACTGTCTGGATAGTTGGTCTAACCATCAATGTAGCGATAGTTAGATTCGTGCCTATTATGAAAGTAATTATGGATAATTGATCAAATCAGATGTTGATAACATTTTCAATTATTAGGCGAATTCGGCTAAATTAAATTTTTAACTCTTTTATAATTTCTTCAAAAGCTGAAGACCAATCGGTGGTATTATTTTTGGGATTAAATTTCTTTCTTAATAAAGTTGCAGATTTATACCAAGGACTTACTCGAGTATCTAACATCCATCTCCAGTCGGTTATTTTTCCAAGGAGTATAAAAACTTTTTTCCCAATGGCTCCAGCTAAATGAGGAATGGAGGTATCGGTACTAATAACCAAATCCATGTTTTGCATTACTGAAGCGAGATCATCAAAATTATCAATATCTTTACCTATAAAATTTATTTGCGGATATTTTTTTAAAAAAATCTCATCTTCTTTCTTTATTTCTTTTTGAACTAAAAATAAATTTACTTTATTTACTAACGGATAAAAGATTTCTAGATTGGCCGATCGTTCGCTATCTGCAACATATTTTGGATTACCAGCGCAGGTTATTGCAATATTTAATTTTTGTTTGGTTAATTTTAATTTTTTAAACCACTCATCATCTTTATCTTTTGAAGTCTTTAAATAAGCACCGCTAAAAGGAATATTATTTAAATTTGCATTAAATAGCATAGGCAAACTTAGCAAGGGTACTTGAAAGTCAAAATTATTTTTAATAATACCTTTACCCGTTTCATTAATTTCACAATTAAATCTTCTCGACATCAATGTAGTTAGTGCTTTAGACGTATCAAAGGTTACTTTTGCTCCAAGATCTAAAATTTTGTCGATATATCTGCAAAATTGAATGCTATCTCCAAGACCCTGTTCAGACCAAATTAATATTCTTTTGTTAATTAAATTATTTAAATTTTCTAATCTTGGAATTTCTATAAATTGAGGCTCAGAGTTTTCTAATTTAAAACGATATTCATAATTTTTCCAACCCTCTTCAAATTCTCCAAGGGTTAATTGATTTAAAGATTTATTCCAATAGGTATCAGCATAGTCAGATTTAATTTTTATTGCTGCGTCATAACAATCTTTTGCTAAATTAAAATATTTTTTATCTTTAATGTGACCTAAGGCGTGTAGTAACAAACCTTTATTATTCAAAACTTTATAATAGTCTTTTTTAGTTTCAATGGCTTTGTCATACAATATTAAGGCTTCGTCATATTTTTTTAATACGTGCAGAATGTTAGCTTTATTTTCCATTGCTTCTGGAAAATCTTTTTTCATCTCTAGAATTTTATCAAAAATTTTATTGGCTTCCTCGTATTGCTTTAAATTAAAAAGGCAGAGTCCCTTACTATTTAACGCTTCTATAAAATTTTCTGAAACTGCTAATGCTTTTTCACAATATTCTAAAGCTAGCTCAAATTTTTTTAAACCAATATAAGATACAGCAAGATTAACCCATGCCTCAGGAAATATTTTTTTAATTTCAAGAGCTTTATTGCATTCAACGATAGCCTTATCAAAAAGTTCAATAGTAAAAAGAGTGAAAGCTTTATTGCAATATGCTTCGGCATAATTTTTATTTAATTTTATTGCTTGGTCATATGCCTGTATGGCTTCTTGGTAGCGTTTCATATTATGTAAAATACCTCCCTTCTTAGCCCATATTTCATGACCAAGATTTTGAATTTTCAGAGCAGCGTCTATGCATTTAAGCGCTTCATTAAAATCTTTTAATTCTTTAAGTGCATCGGCTTTATTGAGAATGGCCTCTAATAAATCTGGTTGAAGCTCTAACGCTTTATTAAAATTTACAATTGCTTCTGAGTATCGTCCTACTTCGCATAACAGAATACCTCTGTTATTGTAGGCGTGAAAATATAGAGGATCAATTTCTATCGCTTTATTAAAACAATTAATAGATACATCAATATTATTTAGTTCTTGTTCAATAACACCAAGATTCATCCAGGCCACAGCATTTTTTGAATTTAATTCAATAACTCTTTCAGCTGTTTTTTTTGCATCCTGATATTTAGTTAATTTTATTTGTGCAGAAGATAAATTATTTAGCACCGACTCTCTGTCAGGAATTAATTCTAGTGATTTTAAAAAATTCTTTTCTGCTTGTTCAAATTCTTTATTTTGAATTAAATTTAAACCATCCTCAAATAGTTGTTTTGAAATTTCAATATCCTTCATGTCTTTCTTATTAAAATTATTCGCATAAAATTGCCAATTTGAGCATAATACTCATATTATGATGTCAGCTAGTTTTAAATATTTGATAAATAGTTCGAAGCAAGGCATATATGGCGAAATTTTATGAAAAAACTCATTCTAATATTTTTCATACTTTTGACACCATCTATTGGATATACACAAATCAAGCCTGATGCAGGGCAGATTTTAAATCAAGAAAATGAACGTGAAAGAATCAAGGAAATTCCTAAGCAAATACCAAAAAGTTTATTAGAGCCTACTAAGAAAAAAGACTTTAAATCTTCTGATGAAAAAACACTTATTAAATCTTTCAAACTTCAAGGCGATATAAAAGCATTTCAAATATCTGAGTTAGAGAATTTATTATCTGACCTGGTCAATACCTCGCTTACTTTTGCTCAGATGCAATTTGCAGCAGACCGCATTACCCAGCTTTATAATCAAAAAGGTTTCTTTTTAGCCCAAGCAATAATTCCGCAACAAGAGATTAAAGATGGAATTTTAATTATTTTAATTAATGAAGGAAAATTAGATTCAAAAGAACCCTATAAAATAAATAAGAAAGAACTGAGAATGTCGGAGGACAGGATAAGCGCTTATATGGATGATGCGCTAAAAGATAATTTTTTAAAAGAGTCTGTGGAGAGAGGATTATTAAATATTAACGACAATCCAGGAGTAAGAGCTAGTTTAACATTAGAACCAGGATCAGAACCTGGCAGCACTAAAATGATTTTAGATATAAATGAAGGACCTTTAGTTCAAGGTGCTGTGGTGATAGATAATTATGGTAACCGTTATACAGGATCACTTCGTGCAACTGCTTCAGTAGATTTTAATAATCCAAGCGGCATTGGTGACCAAATTGGAATTTTAGCAACCAAAGCCATCGAAGGAGATCTAGAATCAAAAAGAATATCTTATAGTTTTCCAATTGGTCCAAGCGGTTTAAGAGGCGGAGCTTTTTATAGCGTTGTTGATTTTAAAATTGGCAAAGAATTATTAACGAACCCGCAAAGTACTGGCAAAGCTGAGAATGCAAATATAAATTTAAAATATCCTTTATTAAGATCATCAGCTGAGTCCGTATTAACTAATTTTAATTATGATAAAAAATATTTATATAATACGAGCACTGGAGCTGCGACTTCAGATAAAGAACTTAGTAATTATAATTTAGGATTTACTTATCAAAAAATTGACCAATTTTTTGGAGGCGGTTTTACTCAAGCAAGTTTTAATTTTACTCATGGTGATTTAGATCTTTCAAAATTAGCTAGTAGCTTAACTAGTGATCAATCAGCAAGTGGCTACAAAACAAACGGATCTTTCAATAAACAAAATATTCAATTGAATAGAATCCAGCAGCTTCCAGAAAAATTTACTTTAAATTTTGCAGCGGATATGCAATTTGCATCTAAAAATTTAGACTCCTCTGAGAAAATGTCTTTAGGAGGACCAACCGGAATTAGAGCTTACCCAACTGGAGAGGCTTCTGGAGATGAAGGTTATAAATATAGTTTAGATTTAAAGTATAGTTTAGGAAATTTTCCTATATTTGGTGAGTTAACTCCTTCAATTTTTTATGATCATGGTAGAATTAAGCAGTTTAAAAACACGAGTGCTAGCACTTCATCAGTTGCAAATAACGCATACTCACTTTCAGGCTATGGTTTTGGAATTGATGCTGTAAATTCAGATGGATTTTCTTTAAAATTTATAGCTGCCCATACTAATGGTGGTAACCCAGGTGCTTCAGCACAAGGGAATGACTCAGATGGAAAAAATCACGACAATAGATATTGGATATTAGGCAATTTCAATTTTTAAAAAGAGAGTTTTTACTTTGACACTTACAACTAAAGGTCGTAAAACAACCTTAAGTTTTACAACTATTAATACGTACACAATAATTGTTAATAATACTGGGGAATTAATTTAAAAAGAATTTCAAGACATGAAAAAAGAATTAAATAAAAGCAAAAATATTTTGATTAAAAAATCAAAAATGTCATTAGCTAAAACAACTACAGCACTTACGTGTCTGCTTGGTGCTTTAATTATTTCAACAAATAATTCAAAGGCATTATCAACTACTACTGGTTCAATGGTGACGAGCACAAGCATTGCATCTACTTGTACCGTTTCTGCGGCCTCAATGACTTTTGCCGCATATTCTGCAACACTGATTACAGCAAACTCAGTTGTAACTGCAAACTGTACGAATGGTACGACTTACACTATTTCTTTTCTCGAGACACCAGACTCTACTCCAGCCTATTACTTGTATAGAGGTGGTACAGTTAGTGCTACTGCTTCAGATCAATTATTGGTTACTTTCACTAATGGAGTTGCCACTATGACTAACGCAGCTGCGACTATTTCAGGAACGGGTACAGGTTCATCTGCAACTGCTGGCACTATCACAGGATCAATTGCTGCAACTCAAACTGGAAAAACAGCAGGTACTTTTTCTAGAACAATGACATTAAATATAGTCTATTAATTAGTTATATTTAGTTCGCGTATAAGTTTATTTTCTCTTTAAAAAGTTTCTAGATCTAAATCCTTCACCAATTATTAAAGTCTTAATTTTTAAGCCTATTTTTTACGAATCATAATAATCGATTAAAGCTATCGTTATGATTGGTAACAAAAAAAAATCTAAAATTTTATTAATGAAAACAACAACTAAGCTTACATGCTTAGTGGGGATGTTAATTTTTTGCAAAAGTGATCTTGTAAGTGCACAAACAATTACCTCAGGAACATTTCTAGTAAGTTTTAGTGTGGCTGCTTCTTGCTCTCTTTCAGCCGACACGATGTCTTTTGGTTCTTATAGCGGGAGTCAGCTTACAGCAACTTCAGTTGTGAATGTCGATTGTACAAGCGGAACTCCTTACACAGTTTCTCTAAATGACAGCCCAGACAGTGGCTCGTTGTATTATTTAGTTAAGGTAGGGGGCAGTTCTACTGTGGATACCAATCGATTAGAGGCATCTTTCACTAATGGATCTTCAACTTTAACTCCAGGGGTTGCTGCATTTAGAGGAACAGGAATAGGCTCTAGAGCGGTCGCAGGAACTCTCACAGGAACAATCGCGGGTCTTCAAACTGGAAAATTAGCAGGCAGCTACATCAAAATAATGACATTAAACGTTGTTTATTAATAAAGCGTTTGTAAACAAGCACTTTCTTTTATTACTGAATCGTAATAACTAAGCCTCTTTTGAAATATGAAAACACTCACATCAAATATACTTGCGTTCTTTGTATTCGTATTTTTATCTACATCTTCATTCGCAGTAACTATATCGCCGACAGTTGTTGACATAAATTCTACGCAAAAGATCGTAACGATTACTTTTGTAAATGATACAGGTAGAGAAATTAATATTCAGTCTTCAGCGCTGTTGTGGAAACAAGTTAATGGTAAAGACGTTTATTCACCAACCAATGATCTAATAGTAGTTCCTGCAATCATCACAATTGCTGGAGGAAAATCTCAAAATTTTAGAGTAACCAAGCGCGTTTTAGACAGTGCTGAGGTTGAGCAATCTTATAGATTATACTTAGAAGACATTACTCCAGAATTTAAAGACCCAAAAAAAGCTGATCCGGGGGTTTTTTTTAAATTTAACCAGAATTTGCCAGTTTATTATTATACCGGCAAGACTATTACTGGTTCACAAAGTTCATTAAAGGCAACTTTTTGTTCTGCAGACTCTAAACAAACATGCGTTAGAATTGATAATAGCGGAAATATGAGAGCCACATTAAATAATATTACTTTCAAGTCTACAGACGAGAAGCAGGCTTTAGGCGTGGATGCAAATGTTAATGGAACTATTTTATCTAATAGCTGGAAAGAGTTTAGATTTAATACTCCGACAAATAAATCTAATACGCTTATTATTAAATCTTCACTTGGTGAATTTGAAGTTCCGTATAAAAAATAATAGCTATGGAAGTAAATCGTGACTTACTTCAATGATAAAAATAAACAAAACGAAATTAGTCTTGTTTTAAAAAACAAAATGAAGAAATTTATTTTAATATTCTTTTTATTCTCAACACTTAATGTGTTTGCTCAGGATTCTTCAACGCTACCAAAGTGTACCGATCCAAGTCCTGCAAAGTTTAACGATTGTACCGGTGAGCTAAAACTAAAAGATGGAAAAAGATATGTAGGAGAATTTAGAAAAGGTCTTCCTAATGGAAAGGGAACTCTTATTCTTGTTGATGGAGGAATTTATATTGGCGATTTTAAAGATCAGAAATTTCATGGTAAGGGCACATTCGCTTGGGCTAATGGAGATCAGTATGTTGGCGAGTATCAAGATAACAAAAGAAGCGGACAAGGAACATTTAGTTGGTCCGATGGCGAAAAATACATAGGCGAATTTAAGGACGATAAAAAAAACGGCAAAGGTAAGTATATATTCGCAAATAAGGGTGAATATATTGGTGATTTCAAGGAAGATCAAAAAAGTGGACAAGGAACTTTAACATGGCCTGATGGCGAAAAGTACATCGGCGAATTTAGAGACGATAAACCAAATGGCAAAGGCACTTTAACATACGCAAATAAAACTCAGTTTATTGGCGATTTTGTTAACGGCAAAAGAGAAAAAGGAACGGTCGTTTCCTTAGACGAAGATAAAAAGAAATCAACTTCGAGCAAAGAAAAAAAATCAACTGCGAGCAAAGATAAGAAAGAGAAACCTTCTTCAATTGATGCATTTTTCTCCGCACCTGCTAAAGCACAAGGATCTTCAAAAAATGCCAAGCAATGTAAAGGCACCGACGTTTCAAAATATAATAATTGTTTTGGCGAAGCAAAAACACCTAAAGGAAGTTATTCAGGAGAATTTAAAAGCGGAAAACCGCACGGACAAGGAACAGTGGTTTGGACCAATGGTGATAAATATTTAGGTGAACACAAAAATGGTTTATCGCACGGCAAAGGAACTTACACTTGGGTGAACGGGGATAAATATGTTGGAGAATTTAAAGAGGGACAAAGACATGGGCAGGGCACTATTAATTTTGTAAGTGGTGATAAATATACTGGCGAGTTTGAAAATAGTAAAAGAGATGGCAAAGGAATTTACATCTGGGCCAATGGCGACAAATATATTGGAGAGTATAAAGACGACAAACCCAATGGCAAAGGCACAATTTCTTTTTCAACTGGAGATAAATATGAAGGCCAACACAAAAACGGCAAGATGCATGGAAAAGGAACTTATACTTCTAAGGACGGCAGTAAGTACGTAGGCAGTTTCAAAGACGGTGAAAAAAATGGATCAGGAACTGCAACATTTAAAGGTGGAGATAAATATGTCGGAAACTTTAAAGATGGAAAGTTTTCTGGCAAAGGAACTTATACTTGGGCTAATGGCGATAAATATGTTGGCTTATATATTGCTGGAAATAAAAATGGTAAAGGAACTTCTACTTGGGCTAATGGAGATAAATACGTTGGAGAGCACAAAGATAATAAGAGAAATGGCAAAGGAACATATACTTTCAAAGACGGAAGAAAAGTAGTTGGAATGTTTAAAGACGGCCAGTTTGTAAAATAAGAAATATTTAATTAAAAATTAATTTATTTTATCGGTGTAAGAACTTTTTATTGTTGTTACAGTTGTATTATCAAAAGAAACTTCTTCTTTGCAGATATTCTCTACATCAATAGTTAATTTACAATCTTTAGATGTTGCAGCTGATAGAACGTGCTCGGATACTTTTTTTCCAGTTTCATTTTCAATTCCAAAATCTGCCATCGTCATCATTAATGATGAAGGCGCAACAAGAGAGTCAATTATATGCGAAGCGACTAAACTACCGCCGCAACCATTTAATGTAAGAGTTGCTAGAATTATAAATATTGCCTTAATTTTCATAGGCCGTAGGTATATTACAATTCGCGTAAAAAGCGAATCATTGTTTTAATAAATTATTTAATTAATTTCGTAAACTGCATGTAAAATGTGCTTATGTCTTTAAAAAAAAATAAGGAGTAGCAAAAATGTTAAAATCTATGGAAAAAATATGGGCTAGAGCCACAGGTCATTTGATGGGTAACTCAGATGAGGAAAGACCTGATGTGCCTATTCTAACCGTAAGAGAAGCAAGGATTGCTTTATACTTAAAAACTTTTTGGGTTGGCATACATGTTATTACGTGTCTGTTCATTATCGCTAATATAATTTGGCATTGGTAAGAAATAAATATTCATACCTAATTAGCTGAAAATTATTTTTTGATATAGAATTAAACAATGGGAAATATTGTAGAATTTAAAAGATCGGACGGAAAAATTTCTAAAGGTTATTTAACCGAAGGTAATCAAGATCAACCAGCCATCGTTGTCATCCAAGAATGGTGGGGCATGAATGATCAAATCAAAAAAGTTGCAGATACTTTAAAAGATGCAGGTTACCGTGCACTTGTTCCTGATTTATATAAAGGAAAATTAGCGCTCGATGCTAATGAGGCTAAACATTTAATGACGGGACTTAATTTCTTAGATGCTGCAAGCGAAGATATTCGTGGCGCTGTTCAGTATTTAAAAAGCACAGGTTCTAAAAAAGTTGCTGTCACTGGTTTTTGTATGGGGGGAGCTTTAACATGCCTTTCCTCAGTCCATGTTCCAGAACTTGATTGCGGTGTCATTTGGTATGGCTATCCGCCACTTGAATTAGTGGATGCAAGTAAGATTAAAATTCCTCTAATGGGACATTGGGCAATTCATGACGATTCATTTAAACTTGAAGGCGTTGATCAATTAGAGAAAAAATTAAAAGATGCTAAAGTTAATTTTGAATTTTTTAGATATGATGCAAAACATGCATTTGCGAATGAAGAAGCGGATGAAAAAAATCTTCCTTATCTTAAATATAACGCTGAAGCTAAAAAACTAGCATGGTCTAGAACCATCGGCTTCTTAAAGAAGAACTTAAGTTAACTTTTTATTTTTGTCATAATAGACATGACACAAACTCCAAACATCCACAGCATTTACACTTCCGCTAATGCAGGTTCTAAAATGATCAGCAAAGATAAAGCTAAACTCGTTAAAGGGATTGGTATTGAAGGGGATAGATACGCTTTAGGTTTAGGTGCTTTTTCAAACTCAAGTCCAAAAAAAAATAGAGATATAACTTTAATTGCAAAAATTGGCATTGATACTTCTAATCGGTTGTTAAAATACGATGGTTTAGCTGAGTTTGATATGAGTGAGACGAGAAGAAATGTGGTGATAGATCAAATACTGCCGGCTGAATTAAATGCATTAGTTGGAAAAGTTTTTTATTTAGGAAAAATTAAATTAATGGGTGAAGAATTGTGCGATCCGTGTGAGCGTCCATCAAAACTTGCAAATAAAAAAGGATTTTTAAAAGCCTACGATAATAATGGTGGTATCAGAGCGCAAGTTTTAGATTCTGGGGAGATTACAATTGGCGATTTATTAGTGCCCGCTTAGGACTATGCCTTTCTTTAATAAACACTTATATTAGAAAAAAATTTATGAAAGTTTATATCATTCACGAAAATGAAGAGTGGACTCTCCCGTTAAAAGAGCATTTGCAAAAATTATCTGTGCCCTTTGAAGATTGGCACATGGATAAAGTAAAATTGAATACGGATTCAGAGCCACCGCTTGGTGTATTTTATAATAGAATGAGCGCTTCATCTCATGCAAGGGGACATAGATATGCACCTGAATATACTGCGGTTGTTTTAAATTGGTTAGCAGCCCACAAGAGAAGAGTTATAAATGGTGAAAATGCTCTATCGTTAGAGATTAGTAAATCACTGCAATACAAAAGATTAAAAGAACATAATATTAAAACTCCAAGATCGATTTTTTGTTCAGGAGTTGAGGGAATTTTAAAAGCTGCAGATAATTTTACAAAACCCTTTATTACAAAACATAATAGAGCAGGGCGCGGGCTTGGCGTTAAGTTATTTCAAAATAAATCAGAATTAGAAATTTATGTTAAGGGTAAGAACTTTGAAGATTCAATTGATGGCATTACAATTTTACAAGAATATATTGAAGCCGATCCTAAAGTCATTACTCGTTTAGAATTTATTAATTCAAAATTTTATTATGCTGTGCAAGTGGATGCGAGTGATAGCTTTGAATTATGTCCTGCAGATGCTTGTAATATCGAAGAACAATTTTGCCCCACTAATCCAGATGGTAGTAAATTTATGATCGTTCAAGATTATAAAGATCCTATTATCGAAAAGTGTGAAAATTTTTTAAAAGCAAATAACGTAGAAGTTGCAGGGATTGAATATATTAAAGATAAAAACGGAGTTAGTTACACGTACGATGTGAATACGAATACTAATTATAATTCTCTTGCAGAGAAAAAAACGACTTTATCTGGAATGAGAATGATTGCTGAATTTCTTAAATCTGAACTTAATAAATTGAAAGCAAACCTTAATTAAGGTCCTCTTAAATTAAGAGGAACTTAACTTAGATTTCGTTTCTTCCTGAGATTGCTAAAAAGTCTCTTCTTTCGCTAACGCTTAAGCCTCTTGGCAAAACGCCAGTTGCTTGAACTTTTTTTCTAGAATTGAAAAGTTTAGCAATAAACCCTTCTTTTTTTACGTTAGAATTTGTTTTGTTAACAAATGCTAACTCTGTGTTTGTATATATCATGCGCACTATATAGAGATGAATTGGGACAAGATTGCGTCCATAATGTGAAATTTTTGTTACAATTCAATAATTTTTTAACCTAAAATCAGATAAATTTTTCGTGATGAAAAGAAGATAATCAGTGACGCCACAAAGAAAATAATGATTTGTGGCTTAATTTTAGATGAAAGTTTGGCCGCAACAGGCGACATGATTAGTCCGCCCAAGATTAATCCAGCAATTGCCTCCCAATGAATAAACTCTATTAAAAAGCCAAGGGAAATACCTATTAAAGTACTAAGGAAAAACTGAGCGGTATTAACTGATGCGATCACTTTTTTAGGTTCATAACCAAATTTGATCAGATTTGAGGTTAACATCGTACCCCAGCCGCCCCCCGCAATTACGTCTAAACAGCCAACTACTCCTGCTAGGGGTGATATTTTTTTAATCTTATAAAGATGACTAAAATTAATTTTATCGAACACTTTGTTAAATAAGATGATGCCGATTACTAATAAATAAATAGAGATCCATAAAGACAGATATGGAATCTTTATTTTACTAATTAAATAAATCCCAATGACGGCACCAATAACACCTGGCAGAAAAATCCTTCTAAATAATTTAAGATCTAAATTACCAATTTTCCAGTGATTAAGAGCAGAAGATCCAGTTGTGAAAATTTCTGCAATATGCACATAAGCAGAAGAAGCGATAGGAGGAATTCCATAACCCATTAAGAATGAAGAGACAGAGGCTCCATATCCCATTCCCAAACTACTTTTAATAAAACTTGCAACAGCACCAAATAACAAACACCAAAAGAATGCCTTGGTATCTACTTCATCAATGCTGGTATTATAAAGATGAAGAATAAAGAAAACCCCAACAATGATTAATAATAATGAGAGAAATCGAAAGATATTATTTTTCATTAATATTGTTTATTTTGAGAGATTATAAATGTGTTGATAGATTTTGTTTTATACACTTTTTTTCGGTACTTCATTTTACTCCTAACCACATTAATTTACGAGCAAAAATAGCTATTGTAATATCTAAAGAATAGATAAAATTTTAATATAGAATATTAAGGCGAAAAGGTTAAAAATACATGAATAAAAATTAATTTATGAACTTAAAAAGAATCTTTAAAAATCTCATCTTAATTGACGCTGCTTTATTTACGTTAACGCTAATTGTTACTTTCTTCTTTCAATCAAAGAAGGTTGAGAAAGTGTATGAAACTTTGCACTATTTTGATTCAGAAATTTTACAAATGGTAGTTGGTATTGGCGCTCTTATAACAGTTGTGCTTTTTTATGTTTCGTTATTCATGCTTTATAAATCTTATAGATTTGGCAAAATACTATTCGTTATTTACTTTGTATTAACTTCATTATTTTTACTAAGTGCCGGGGTAAATGTTAGTGAGGCTTTAAGTAGTTTTTTTGATTATCTACAATCTGCGACAGATGGTGCTATTTTATTTTTGTTATATTTCACTCCCATTGCAAAAGAGTTTATAGTTAAGAAAAGAAGATAAACATGAAACTATTTCATATATTTAAAATAGCATTCGTTGCAGCATTTGTTTTAACCTTTTCGCTTCAAACCATAGCTCAGGAAAAACCCAATGAGGTTTTATATCTTGATCTTAATCATTATAAGCCTGAGTTTATTTTGCCTCCTGCGCCCAAAGAAGATTCAATTGAAAGACAAATAGAACTTCAAACCATCAAAAGTTCTATGGCAAGACTTTCACAACGGGAGAAAGATCTTGCAGTTAGAGATGCAAAAATTTTAAGTGTTAGTGTTTTTGCTGATGTTATTCCAGATTTTGATATTGAAAAATTACCCGTGACTAAAGCGTTGTTTGAAAAAGTTAACTTCAATAGAACGAAGGCTAAAGATTTATCAAAAGATTATTTCACCATTAAAAGACCTTACCAAACAGATACGAGCATTACTCCATGTCAGGAACCAGTCGCTAGTGATTTAAACAGAACCTATCCAAGCGGACATACGACATTTGGTTATGCAGCTGCTGTGGTACTTGCAAATTTAATACCTGAAAAGGCAAGTGCGATTATGGATAGAGCAAGACTTTATGGAAACAACAGAATATTTTGCGGCGCTCATTACCCATCCGATGTTGCAGCAGGCGAAGTGCTTGGGGTGATGGTTGGTAATGATTTAGTGAATAATAAAAAATTTAAAACACTAATGAAAAAAGCTAAAGAAGAGCTTATTCAGGCAGGTCTTACTAGTTCTCCTATCAAAAAAGATTCTAAAGAGTAATGTTTAAAGTCGTAAAGGATGAGGCAAAAGATAATCTTAATAAAATAACACCTCGAAAGGTCCTTGCGCTTTGGCTAATTCTTGCAATCGTTCTTTATTTAATTGTGCCAAGAGTGATTAATTTAAAAGAATATAAAGATGATTACATTTTATTTGCAATGATCATCCTAAGCTTTGTGATTATGGCCTCTGTTGTAATCATCAGCAAACTGATAAAGAAAAACAAATGAAACGTATTATTCTAATTCTATGCATCGTGTTCAACGTTCAAATCGTTGCAGCAGAGCCTACTCAAAAGGAACCACTAGAAAATTGCGCTGATGTTCAGTTTATGTATGTTTGGGGAGATGCGGACATGGTTAAAAAATTTATCGCTCAGCCCATAGATGTTAAAACTAAAGATCTAAAATTCATGGAAAACTTTCCTTATTTTAAGTTTGTTAAAATTTGTGAGAGAGAACGAGTAGGCCGTGAAGAAGAATTTGATGAGGAATGGACAGGCTAATAAAATCCTACACAATCACAGCATTAAAACACTTTAATAAACATAAAAAGATTGTTATTGCTGCTGCGGTAATTAAAGCAGTTATTTTTTATTATATTTTCTTTTAAAAGTTTAAATATGAAACACTTTATCTTTATTATTCTTCTAACCTCTGTAGTTGCTAGTAAAGCAAATGCACAAATGGTGACTTATCTTTGTAATTTTAAAGAGGGGGGTCAAATGGAAGGCGGCAAAGAATATGCTGCAAAGAAGATGCCAGTTTTAAAAATTCTTTTAGATAAAGATAAAAAATTAGTTAAAGACATTAAACGCCAATTCGATCCTTATACTGAAGAAAAAGACTTAATGAATTGGACACACAATTGGGGAGATTGGTCTGACAAATATTCACTTAAACTTGCAAATGGTCAACTTGAAATGACTGGTCAAAACAAAACATCTGCAGACTGGACTAAAAGCTACAAATACGTTTGTACTAAACTTGAAAAGAAACCTAAGGCTTCATAGGATTATTGTTAATGATTAAAGATGATTTAATTAAGATACTGGATTACCTTATTAGTAGACCGAAGACAGTGGTGATCATATTAGTGTTGCTTGCTTTATCGCCTTTATTTATAAATTTATTAAAGTTTTAAAATTTATGAAAAAAGTATTTTTAGTTTATGGTCACTATAGCGATAAATCCTTTAATGCAGCTATTCGCGACACTTTTACTGAAACAGCAAGACAACTAGGTCATTCGGTTGATTGTGTGGATTTATATAAAGAAAATTTTGATCCAGTTTTTAGAGGAGAAGAACCTGATGCAACAACTCTTTCTCACAGAGAGCGAATAAAGAAATCAGATACAATTGTATTAATAGGTCCAATTTGGAATTTTAGAATGCCTGCCATCTTAGAAGGTTGGATTGATAAAGTCCTAGCGCCACCGTTTGCTTTCACTTTTAAAAAATTATGGGGAAATTATGGATATCCCATTGGCGGACTTAAGGACAAAAATGCAATTATTTTTTGTACCTATGGTTCTCCTAGACTTGCAATCACGACATTTTTTTTAAATTTACCCATTCGAAGATTAAAACGCGGTGTGTTTCATATTTGCGGGATAAGAGACATTAAATATAGAAGATATTTTGCTGTGCCCTTCGTAAGCCCTGAAGAACGAGCTCAATTTTTAGAAGACGTTAAGCAAACAGCTCAAAGTTTATAACTTAGCTAAAAGTTAGTTCTAATTAAAAAATTTAGTTATAATTTTAGGAATTTGGTCTTTGAAAGCAAAGAACCCTTTATTTGCAAATGGAAAACAAAATTGATCATATTCTCTTACTAAATATGAAATATTAGTTTTAGCCTTTAGTTCGCTAATGTAATCATTCTCATATCCGCAGGTTAGATAAGGCATAATTACATTTTTTATATTTTTGTCGGCTATTATTTTTAACAGATCATCTTTATTTTTAATGATTAGATTAGTGCCAAAGTTATTTTTTATTTCAGCTAAAAGCTCAAGATTGATTGCTGTTTTAAAATCTAATACTTTCTTTGAAAAATTATTTTCCAAAACAGTATTAAAATCCATAAGTGCACAGTGATTAAATTGAAATTTATTTTTAAATTTCTGCAAAAATACACTATCTAAATTATGAATAAGCAGTAATGAATTATTAAAATCAACTTTATCAAAATGTAAGGGCTGGATAGTAAAATTTTCACTTTCAAAAATAGGTGCCGCATTTTCATTAAGCTTCAAATTATTATATTTCTTCTTTGAAAATTTATTAATATTCCAACTAGTAGCCAGATAATTTTTACCCTTGGTTTGTAATCCTGCAACCCAGCGCCAACTTAAAGTGTTTGATGCCGCATCGCCATCTAGTAAGTGCCTTAAAAAGAAATCAGCACCTAGTTGCCATGGTAATTTTAAAGTAAAAATCCAAATACTTGCAAACCACATCCTCGCGTGATTGTGCAAATAGCCCGTCTGCTTTAATTCTTTGACCCAATCATTAAAGCACTCAATGGATGTGGCTGCATTAATTGCATTCTGATAATTTATATTTTTTGTTTCTTGCTCTAATTTTATCAGATCCTGTTTATATATTTGCCAAACTTTAGGTCTAAGTTCTAACCAACCTTTCCAATAGGTTCGCCAAAAAACTTCTTGAACGAATTTTTCAATTTTTACATATGAGTATTTCGAATGTGCCGAGAGAATAACTTCCTGCTCATCAATAATTCTATGCGTGATATATTTTGACAAACAACTGGTATTGCTTCTTTGCGCTGCACCGTTATCAAAATTCCTGTCTTTGGCATAATTACTTAAAAAATTTTCTGAAAAATCATTAAGACTTTTCAGTGCCTGCTCTCTAATTTTCATATTTATCTAAAGTATTATCTTTGTTTACAAAGCAAAATCAAACACTTCGCCACAGTATCAATAAATGATTAAATTGTTATAAATACACCAGATGCAAATAGGTTTAATCATTGGTATTGCGTCGAATGCAGTTAGAATAAAATCTATAAGATATTAATGAATAACAACTTAAATAAATTTTGTGGCAGATAAAAAAATCAAACTTCATTGGTTCCTCGTTAAGGCAAAACCTAGAATTT
This sequence comes from Candidatus Allofontibacter sp., assembly GCF_040404065.1. Taxonomy (GTDB): domain Bacteria; phylum Pseudomonadota; class Alphaproteobacteria; order Pelagibacterales; family Pelagibacteraceae; genus Fontibacterium. Next base: position 1,085,640 of record NZ_JBBAJM010000001.1, on the reverse strand, counting down.
TCTATTCTATAGCGGTTGGAGTATTAGTATTTTTCTCATTACACGGTTATCAACCTTCCACTCGTTTTTTAATGGGCTGGAGCGCAGCATCTACAACCTATCTTGTGCTTGTTTTTTTGATGATGCATTTTGTTGGGAATAAAAACATTTCCCACTTTAGTGCGCTCGAAGATGATGGCAAACTTGCAATCTATATTATTTCACTACTTTCAGGGGGCGTTAGTTTACTTGCAATATTTATTCATATTGGTGGCATGAAAGATGTGCCACGTAATTTAAAAGAATTTGCAGTATTGATGACGGGAGTTACATTCTTTACTTCATGGTTGGTGTTGCATACCGCCTATTGTTTGCATTACGCGCATATTTATTACTTAGAACAAAAGAATAATAAGAAACTTAACCCTCTACTTTTTTCAGGTTCTAAAAATCCAAGTTATGCAGATTTTTTTCACTTTTCAGTAGTGATTGGAATGACCTGCCAAACAGCAGATGTGGTTATTCAAAGTTCAAAAATTAGATCTCTTGTTACTGTACACAGCATGATCTCCTTTGCCTTCAACGCAACCTTACTAGCACTCACAATGAGCTTGGTTGCGGGACTGATGTCTTAACTTTAAATGAAGAACACTTTTACACTTAAGATCAATAGTGAAAAATCTAAGATACCAAAGTATCTGGAGGTGCCTCAAAAATTATTAGATGAGCACTTAGAAAAACGTCAGCTTCATAATCTACTTCCAAACTATATAAGAAATGAATTTAAGTTTGAGTTTGATACAGACAGTAAAGTCCTTAAATCCTTAGATAAAAATCATAAAATGTACACAGGTCTCTATAACGAATTAAAATTACAAGAGAATGCAAAAGACACTTATTCTATCTCAATTGAAACACCTCGATCTCGTATCTTAAAGCACGAGATGATTACGAAACATGAAATAGTCTTAGAAGGACATAACAATAAGTTTATTTTTAAAAATAACATTAAATTTTATTTAATTCCTCAAGGAGAGCAGAAGGATTACTTTTGTGGTGGTAATTATATTTTAATGAATAGTTAATAAATGGATAGTCAGATTTTATATTTAATTATTGGTGTTCTTGTAGGAGCTATTGCTATTTATTTCTTTGTTAAGAAGAATGGTAATTCTGGTGATAATAGTGTGCTTAGTTCGCAGCTTGCAGATTTGATTGTTAGATTTTCTAAAGTTGAGGAAGCGACAAAGAATATTTCAACGACACAGGTATCAATTGATAATACCTTTAAAAGCTTTGAGGGGATGTTGAATGACCGTCAAGAACGAGGAGCTTTTTCTGAAATGGAACTTGAGAAGTTATTAAAAGATAGACTTCCTTCGCAGTATTTAAAATTTCAACATACTTTAAGTAATAACAAACGCGTGGATTGCTTAATTGATTTAGGTGAAAATTCGCAGAAGATCGGCATCGATTCAAAGTTTGTTTTAGATAATTATAAATATCTTAGAGCCGCCAAAACTGAAGAAGAGATTAAGAAATATAAGAAATTATTTGAAGATGATGTTGTTAATAACATTAAGAAGATCTCTAGTGACTACATCATAAGTGGCGAAACTACTCCTCATGCCATTATGTTTATTAGATCAGAGGCGGTGTACCGTGAGATCAGTGATAGCGATTTAATTACTAAGGGATTAGAGAAAAATGTTCTTATTGTTTCTCCAAGTTTACTTTGGGGATTATTAAATACTCTTCGTATGTTTTTAAAAGACTCTGAGATGAGTAAGAAAGCTCAAGTCGTTATTAAAGAAATTGGTGTGATTGGCAAAGACATTGGCCGTTTAGCAGAAAGGGTTGCTGATGTTGAGAATAGATTTAATCAAGTGTCCGAGCAATTTAGAGGTATTAAAGTTTCAGCAGATAAAATTCAAAGCAGAGCTGAGAAGATTCAAGAATTAGAATCTAAAGATGAGATTACTAAATGAACTACGTATTCTACGATTTTGAAACAAGTGGAAGATCCAGTGCCTGGGACCAAATTATTGAAGTGGGCGCTGTTTTAGTTAATGATGATTTTCAAGTTTTAGCAGAGCCTTTAAATATTCGCTGTTCATTAAAGCCAGGTCTTGTTCCAGAGCCTTATGCCTTAATTGTAAATAATACGACACCACAAATTCTTAGAAAAACAAATTTATCACATTATGGAATGATGTCGCAAATGGTTGAGCAATTTAATAAATGGTCGCCCGCAGTATTTGTTGGTTACAATTCAATTAGTTTTGATGAAGAGTTTTTAAGGAAGAGTTTATTTAAAACTTTGAATGAACCTTATCTAACTCAGCATAGTGGAAACAAACGTGGTGACATATTAGGTCTTATTCGAACAGCGCATTTGTATTATCCAAATTGCATTAAAACTCCAATGAGTGACAAAGGGAATGCAGTATTTAAATTAGCAGAACTCACAGAAATGAATGGCATCAAACACGACAATGCACACAGTGCTTTATCAGATGTGATGGCAACCATTAGTATTGCGCAAATTATAAAAGATAAAGCTCCATCTGTTTGGAAGGCTTCATTAATGACAACTAGCAAGACTGAAGTGAATGCCATTGTTGAGAAAGAGAAAATATTTTGTGTGAACGAATATTTTTATGGAAAAGCTCGTCCCTTTGCAGTGACGTTTGTTTGCTTTCATCCAAAATATAACTGGCCACAGTGCTTTGATTTAAAAAGTGATCCTAGTATTTATTTAAAGATGCCTTATGCGCAGCTTAAAGAAGAATTAAAGAAAAGTCCTAAGGTTATTAGAAGCATTAAGAATAACAAACATCCTGTGATTATGAGCCCAAATTATGCAATTAATTTTGAGGGTTATAAACAATTAGGTGCTGCAAAATTATTAGAGCGAGCAAATATGATTCATTCTAATCAAGAGTTTAAAGATAAAGTTGTTAAAATTTTAAGTGAAGAGGCAGATGATAAAGAAGCTTTAGATTCGCAACTTGGACTCATGGCTGAAGAATCTATTTATGCAGGAGGATTTGCAAAACCGGAAGATCAAAAATTGATGTTAGATTTTCATAAATCGGATTGGAAAGGTAAACTTGGTTTAAGTGAAAAATTTAAAGATGAACGTTTTAGTTATTTTGCAAAAAGGTTAATTTATGAGGAAAATCCTGAAGTTTTAGGCAAAGACGAATATAAAAAAATACACAGAGCTATTGCTGGACAAATCTTAAGTACTAACGATGAAAAGTGGAATACAATTCCCAAGGCTTTTAAAGATATTGATGATCTTAGAGTTAAGTATGAAGAACTAAAAGATGAAAAAACCTTAGCCATGCTTGATGATTTAAGCGAGTATATCGAGGAAATCCAAACAAAATACGAGAGTGCTTAATTAATAAAAGTTGTAGGGTGGCAAATGATATTTAAAGATCCGCGAATTAAAAACAGAGATATCACACCACAAAATATATTTGAGCAGCGACGCAGGTTGTTAAAAACTGCATCCATTGGTTTTGTGGCTGCTGGATTAAGTTCTTTGTTTAACCCTCAAGCGTTTGCTGCTGCAAGTAATCAACAAAAATTATCAGCTACATTAAATAAAAAATATTCAGTTAACGATAAACTCACTTCTTATAAAGACATTACTAATTATAATAACTTTTACGAGTTTGGAATGGACAAGGAAGATCCAGCTAAATATGCAAAAAGTTTAAATATAAGACCTTGGACTTTAAGTGTGGAAGGTCTAGTTCAAAAACCCACAATCTTTGATGTCGATAGTTTAATGAAACTCTCTGCTATGGAAGAGAGAATTTATCGTATGCGCTGCGTTGAGGGCTGGTCCATGGTTATTCCTTGGAGTGGTTTTGCATTATCTCATCTTTTAAACCAAGTAGAGCCACTCGGTTCTGCAAAATATATCGAGTTCATCAGTTTAGCTGATCCAAAACAAATGCCGGGTTTAAAGTCATCTGTATTGTCATGGCCTTATCAAGAAGGTCTTCGATTAGATGAAGCTATGAATCCATTAACGCTTTTAACTTTTGGAGTTTATGGTGAAATATTACCAAAACAAAATGGCGCACCAGTTCGAGTAGTAGTTCCTTGGAAGTATGGATTTAAAAGTGCAAAATCTATAGTCAAAATAAGATTAACTGATAAAGAACCTGCAACTAGTTGGAGCAGTGTAGCTACACAAGAATATGGTTTTTATTCCAATGTAAATCCTAACGTAAGTCATCCACGTTGGAGTCAGAGAACGGAACATCGAATTGATGGTAGAGGGATTTTATCTCCTAAAATTCAAACTGAAATTTTTAATGGTTATGGAGAACAGGTTGCAAAATTATATGCAGGCATGGATCTTCAAAAGTTTTATTAAGCAATCATGAATATTATTTTAATTAAGCGCATTGTTTTTGTGCTGGCTTTAATTCCATTGCTTCGATTATTTGTTTTGGGATTAACGGATCATTTAACTGCTAATCCAATTGAATTTATAACTCGATCAACCGGTACTTGGACGATTACTTTTTTATGTTTTACACTTGCTATGAGTCCACTGCGTTGGATTACAGGTTGGCCGCAGTGGCTACAATTGAGAAAAACTTTAGGTTTGTTTAGTTTTTTTTACGGATTTTTGCATTTTACAATTTGGTATTGGCTAGATCACAATTTAAATTTTGCCGCGATGATGAATGATGTGATCAAAAGACCATTTATTACTATGGGATTTATAGCTTTTATTACTATGAGTCTGTTAGCGGCAAGTTCAAATCAATTGGCAATGCGTTTGCTTGGAGGAAAGTGGAAAATACTGCATCGATTAATATATTTAATCGTTATTTTAGCATTGATACATTACTACTGGCACAAGCAAGGCAAGAATGATTTTGCAGTAGTATACATTTATGCCAGCGTGATTTTTTTGCTACTAATTATTCGCATTCCATTAATAAAAAAATTAATCAAAAATTGAAGCTACGTAGTTGACAATTATTGTAAGGTTATTATGGTATTGTTTTAATAACCTAAGAGATTCTATGGCAACAATTACAATTACAGACGAAAATTTTGACGAAAAAGTTTTAAAAAGTGAACTCCCTTTTGTGCAGAGATTTACAGCTGAATGGTGTGGCCCCTGCAAGATGATAGCTCCAATGCTGGAGGAGTTATCAGTTGAACTTGGAGGTAAGGTTTTATTTGGGAGCCATAACATTGATGACAATCCAAATACGCCAACACGTTTTGGTGTTAGAGGAATTCCAACAATGATTTTGTTTAAAGGTGGAAAAGCAATAGACACTAAGGTTGGTGCTTCATCTAAACAGCAAATTAAAGATTGGATTTTATCTAAGATCTAATTCAGATTTAGAACTTCACCCATTAGGTAAAGAGATCCTGTAATTATGATTACAGCGTTTGGATCTTCATTTGCAATCTCATGAAGTGCTTCAGTGATACCTTGTGACTGATTTGCTTTAATTCCAAATTCATTTGCAATTTTAGCTAAGATCTTTGGATCTTGAGAGTTGTCTTGATGTGGAATGTTAATAGTCTTTAGTGCTGTGATTGTGGATGAGAAATGTTTTAGAAACACTTTTGCATCTTTAGTATTTAACATTCCAAGGATCATATAAGTCTTTTTGCTCTTTATTGTTTCTAAGAACTTACTTACCGCTTCTGCAGCAGCTTCATTGTGTGCGCCATCTAGATAAAGTTGATTGTTAGGATTAATGTATTCTAATAATTTTCCCTTTGTAATTCTCTCTAATCTTGCTCTGTGTTTAGTGTGTGTGATTGCTTTATTGAGTTTTTGTGGATCTAATTTCTTTAATATCTTTTGTGCTGCTGCAATTGCAGTTCCAGCATTTATGAGTTGATGATCACCATTTAAAGAGGGAAGATCTAAATCAAATAATGATTGATTATCTTGATAAATAAATCTGCCATTTTCTTTACTTACCTGAAAATCTTCACCAAAGATAAATTTAGCTGAACTATTCTTTGCAGTTTCTTTATCAATTTGTTTTAAAACTGATGGTGATTGTTTTCCGATTATAATTTGTGTGTCTTGTTTTAAAATTCCACATTTTTCATGGGTAATTTTTTCTAAAGTATCGCCTAAAAACTCCATGTGATCGTAACTTATTGGCGTTATGATTTGTGCAATGGGTTCGTTAATAACCGCTGTAGTGTCTAATCTTCCGCCAAGACCGCACTCTAATATTGTGTAATCTGCAGGACTTTTTTCAAAGGCTAAGTACATAGCAGTGCTTGTCGCTTCAAAAAACGTCACCGTTATTTTGCTTTTTTCAATTTGATCCATAGTTTTGGTTAACACTTCATTGAGTAATGAATCGCTAATTTCTTTATCTTTTAGGATAATTCGCTCATTAAAGGTTTGAAGATGCGGAGAGACATACATGTTTACGGTTTTGCCGTGATGCTCAAGTATAGATTTTAAAAATGCGCAGGTTGAACCTTTGCCCTTAGTACCAACGCAATTGATTACATTTTTAATTTTATCTTGTGGGTTTTTAAGTTCTTTTAAGAGAACTTTTATTCGCTCAAGGGATAGATCTATTTTTTTAGGATGTAAAGTCAGCAGACGATCCAAGAGGATTTTGTTGCTGGCTGAAGATATTTGTTGATTCACTTAAGAAAGTTTTGTTTGGGTTAGTTAATTGCAATATTAGAGTACTGATGGTTTTTGGCAAATCTTTTCGCTCTGCGACTATATCAATCTGACCTTTTTCTAATAAATATTCTGCAGTTTGAAATTCAGGTGGTAATTCTTCTCTAACTGTTTCTTTAATTACTCTAGCTCCAGCAAATGCAATAAGTGCTTTTGGTTCTGCAATATTAATATCACCTAACAGAGCAACGGATGCTGTGGTTCCACCTGTTGTTGGATCTAGACAAACTGAAATGAATGGAAGGTTTGATCTTTTTAATTCATTGATTGCTGCAATCATTCTTGGCATTTGCATAAGTGAGAACATTGACTCTTGCATTCTCATTCCACCTGAGCAGGCAAAAAATACAAAAGGCAATCTATTAGTAAGTGCAAATTCAGCACCTGTGCAAAAAGCTTCACCTGCAGCTCGACCAACAGAGCCTCCAATAAAATTAAAATTCATTGCACCTGATACAAGGTAAACATTATTTACTTTTCCAGTTGCAAGTAAAACAGAGTCGTGTTGTCCCGTTTCTTCTCTCGCAGTCGCTAATCGTTTGGTGTAACTTTTTGAATCTGTAAAGTTTAAAGGATCATCCATTGGAAGTAGTGGTGATATTTCTTGATACTGACCTTCATCAAATAAAATAGCAAAACGTTCTCTTGGATTAATACGGTGATGTTTTTGACAGGCAGTACAAACGTATAAATTTTCTTTTAAATCTTGTTTATAAAGAACGGCACCACACGAACAGTTTTCCCATAACTTTCCTTCAGGACCTATTTTAACTCGGAATAGGTTTTTAAGTTTGGGTTTAAAACGCTTAAACTTTTCTGTTATCCAATTCATTGAATCTTAGATCTTAGTGATTTTACTATTTTGTTTAGTGTTATTGTAGGATTTTTATGAGCCTTTAAAGAGTCGCCAATTGCTTTACATAATTGACTACCCACCACTAATCCATCGGCCGCTTTTAAAGATTTAATCGTTTTTTCTGTAATACCAAAACCAATCACAATATTTTTATTTTTAGCTAGCCTTTTTATTTTAAAATAATTTTTAAGTATTGTTTTAGAAGATACTTTTAGTTTTCCGCCCGTCGTCGACAACATTGAAATGTAATAGATCATGTCGTGCGAATTTTTGATGATCTGTTTTAATCTTTCATTGGATGTTGTAGGCGCAACTAATTGCACGAAATTAATTGAATTCTTTTTGCACTTATCAGAGAATAATTTGTTTTCAGGGAAGGGCAGATCCACCACAATAAGTCCATCTACGCCAATACTTTTGCACGTTTGTAAGAATTTATTCTCACCATATTGTAGGATCTGATTAAAGTAGCCCATTAATATTACAGGCTTAGTATTGTCTGTTTTTTTAAATTTTTTAACTATTTCAAATACATCGTGAAGTTTAGTGTGAGCCTTTAGCGCTCGGTAAGAGCTGTTTTGAATTTGCTTTCCATCTGCAACGGATGTGTTGTGAGGCATACCGATCTCACAGATATCTACATAAGGTGCAATTGAGTTTAAAATTTTTAATGTTGTATTTTTATTAGGATCTCCTCCTACAATGTAAGTTAAAAGCGCTGGTCTTTTTTCTAATTTACAATTTTCAAAGGCTAGCGTGATGTTTGAATTAATCATGATTTTTACCAAGTCTTTTATCTAAAATTAATTTATCCTTTTTTGCATCACCACAAGAGTTAACAACAATAATAGTGTCTCTGCTTAATTTTGGTGCAATTCTTATCGCTTCTGCAAATGCATGTGAGGGTTCTAATGACGGTCTAATGTCTTCTAGTTTAGCTACTAATTTATAAGCATCCAATGCTTGTTCATCTGTGGCAGAGATGTAGCGTGCTCTTTTTACGTCTTTTAAGAAGCAATGAAGAGGAGAAACACCAGGGTAATCAAGACCTGCACTAATAGAATGAGTTTCTTTAATTTGTCCTTCTTTATCTTGAACGACATATTGTGCAGCACCATGCAAGATTCCAATTTTAGATTTATTACTTAGAGGTGCAGCATGAAGTTTACTTTTTTTAGGTCCACCTGCTTCAACACCAATAAATTCAACCTGTTTCTTATTGTAATCCATAAATGAATTCCAAAAACCAATTGCAGAAGAACCGCCACCCACACAATTAATTAATTTTAATTTGTTTGGGATTTTTCCAAATTCTTCTCTGATTTGAACAATAAGTTCTCTTGAAATCTGCGCTGTACTCCATGCGCAAATTTTAACGAATATATTAGGACCAACCGTTGAACCAACGCACATATGCGTAGTGTCGCAATTGGCAACCCAGTAACGCATACATTCTGAAACGGCATCGACTAATGTTTTGCTACCAGAATCTACAGGAATTATTTCAGCACCATTTGCTCTGATCGCATCACAATTTGGTTTTTGTCTTGCCATGTCTTTTGTGCCCATAAATATTTTGCACTTAAGACCAAATTTCTTTGCAGCCATGGAAAGCATTTTTCCAGCGTAACCTGCGCCCGTATCACCAATGATATATTTTTTACCTGCGTGTTTACAAATCAGCGCATGAACGATGGCGTTATATATCTTATGTGCGCCCCCATTAGCTTCACTCACTACTTTTGCATAAATCTGAGCGCCACCTAAATATTCTGTTAAATTGTAAAGTTTGATGAATGAAGTAGGGGAGCCTACGTAGTTTTTAAAATAATAGTCTCTCTCTTTAATAAATTTTTTATCTCTTCTTAGTTTGTTGAAAAGTTTTGTTAGATCTTCGATGGGTTTTTTAAGAGTTTCTGGAATAAAGTTTCCACCGAATTTACCACCGTACATATAGCTTTTGTCATGTTGGTCGATAATGGGTTTTCCTTTTAATAACTTCATCATGCTTTTACTTTGTCTAAAAATTCTATAATTTTTGTTTTACTTTTAACGCCAAGACTACTTTCTAATCCGGCAGATACATCAATACCATATGGATTGTATTTTAAAACCTCATCAACATTATCAATACTAATAGAACCTGCGACTAAATAAGGTTTTTTGATTTTAAGTTTTGTTAAAATATTCCAATCAAACTTTGCAGTCTTCTCCATCGCAGGACTGTCAAAAATTAACATGTCGACTTCATCTTCAAACTGCGTGTAAGTTTTAGCGCTTGCTTCATCAGTTACCCGAATGGCTTTAATAATTTCTTTATTAAACTTTTGTTTTAATTCTCTAATGCGTTTTACATCTTCATGACCATGAAGTTGGAAGCAGTCAAAATAATCTTTAATTTGTTCTATAAATTCATCCTTTGCATTTACTAAAACTGCAATTCTTTTAACGTGAGGCGGGATATTTTTTGTAAGTTCTCTTGCCTGATCTGGTGTTAAATTTCTTGGCGATTTTGCATAAAACACGAAACCTAAATAATCAACTTTGTGTTCAATTGCAGTTTGAATAGTTTCTTTTTCAGTCATGCCGCAGATTTTAACTTTTGGCATTTAGATTAAAGCTTTTAAAACTTTCTTAATATTAGTTTTTGGATTTCCTTTAGTAATGTCTCTGCCAATAACTAAGTGTGTGGCTCCTAATTTTAAAGCCTTTTCTGGTGTCATTATTCTCTTTTGATCAGCTACATTTTTATTTGAAATTCTAATTCCAGGCACAACAATTTCAAATGATTTAGAAACTTTTCTAACTTTTAGTATCTCATGTGCTGAACAAACGATGCCGTGAATCTTTGCAAGTCTTGCAGTTTGCGCTAACTTTTGCACCTGCGTTTCAACACTTGTGTTTGATCCCATTTGTTTTAGATCCTTGTTTGTAAGTGAAGTTAGAATCGTTACTGCTAATATTTTTAATTTCTTATTAGTTTCATTTTGCGCTTTTTTTGCAGCTTTCATCATCTCTAAACCACCACTTGCATGAATAGTTAGATAATCAACTCTTAAATCTTTAAGACTTCTAATCGCTTTATAAACAGTGTTTGGGATATCTTTTAGTTTTAGATCTAGAAATATTTTAACGTTTTTGTTTTGAAATTGTTTAATTGCTTGTCGTCCTTGTTTTGAGCAAAAGAACTCAAGTCCAAATTTTACCCCGTAAATATATTTATTTGTTGCATTAACAATTTGTTTTGCGCGTTTGATATTGTTTGTGTCGACCGCAACAAAGATAGGTTGTTTTCTCATTGTTTTTTATTGTCATACATCTTTTCAATTTTCTTATCGACGTCAGCTGGAGATGTATCGTTGTTAATTCTATTTTTTAAATCCTTTGCCATTCTAAAGCCGATGTTTTTCTTAATTCCAACTTGTACTTTTTCACCGGTTCTCGGATTTCTTGCAAGTCTTGGCTCTCTCGTCTTTACGGCCCAAGTGCCAATGCCTCTGATTTCAATTCTTTGACCTTGAACTAGTGCCTGTCCTAAATGTTTAAATACAAGCTCAACCATACGCTCCACTTGAGGATGATTTAAATATTTGTATCGGATAGCTAGATCGTGAATGAGAGTAGATCTTTTCATTACCCTTGAACTTTATGGGTAAGTGATTGAACTTACAATCTTTTTATAGTTGTGGAGATTATTCTTCTTTTTTAGATTTTTTAGGCTTCTTCTCAGCTTTTAAAGCAGGGCCTAAGATGTCAGCAAGAGAAGCACCGCTATCTACGTTTTTGAATTTAGCGATTGTTTCTTTTTGTTGTTTTTCTTCTAATTTTTTAACTGATAATTCAACTTTTCTTTCTTTTTCTTCAAGAGTTACGATCATTGCATCTAATGCATCACCCACTGCAAATCTGTTTGTTCTTTGATCCGCTTTTTCAATTGCGATTTCTGCTTTCTTAATAATAACTGGGAAACGTTTTTCTCCAACATTTACTCTGATGTAATTGTCTAAAATCTCAGCAACTTTAACAGTTACAACATCACCTTTTTTCTTATCTTTAAATATATCAAATGGATCTTCTAATAACGCTCTAACAGAGCCGTTTACTTTATCATCTTTTATATCGATGATTTTGAATTTAACTGAATCGCCTTTTTTGTAATTATTTAAAGCATCTGAACTTTCAGAGTAATCTAATTGTTTGTAATGAATGAAAATGTCGATTTCAGAGTCACCTGTGTTTAAGAATAAACCAAACTCTTTTTTGTTCACGATCTTAGCTTCCAATACTGTGTTAATTGGATAACGTTTTTTGAAATCTTCAATTGGATTTTCTTGAGTGTCTTTGTAAGAAAGAACAATTTTTTTCTTCTCTAAATCTAATTCTTTTAATTTAACTTTAACAACATCACCTACTTTAAATACCGTTCTAGGATTTACGTTTTTGTTTAAGTGTTTAATTTCTGATGTATGAATTAATCCTGCAACACCTGAATCTAATTCAGCGAATGCTCCAAAGTCTGTAAGTTTTGAAATTTTAACTTCGTAAATTTCACCAACTTTATATTTGTTTTCAATTCCAATATATGGATCTGGCGACATTGCTTTGATTGAAAGCGACATTCTTTTTTGTACATTATCAATCTCAATAATTTGGGCAGTTACTTCTTCACCCACTGTGAAAATTTCTTCAGGTGAATTTACTCTTAAGTGAGAAATTTCAGATGTGTGTAATAAACAATCTAATGAATCAACCGATACGAACGCACCATATGATTGGATTGCTTTAATTTTTCCTTTTACAATGTCGCCCACTTTAAATTTGGCGATCACTTCATCTTTACTTTGGTTTTTAGATTCTTCTAATAGAACTCTTCGTGATGCAATCACGTTCATTCTAATGTTGTCGATTTTGATAATTAAAAATTCTAATGGTTTATTAATAAAGTCGTTTGGATTTCTGATTGGTGCGTCTGCCAGTTGTGATGATGGTACGAATGCTTGAATTCCAAATATCTCGCAAGTAAATCCACCTTTAACGCTGCTCTTAATAGTTCCTGTAACTTTTGTTTGATCGTCAAATGCTTTTTGAATTCTGTTCCAAGATTTAACTCGTTTTGCTTTTTCACGAGATAAAATAACTTCACCGTGTTTTGATTCTAATCTTTCGATAAATACTTCAAGCTCATCTCCAACTTTTAAAGTTTCAAGCTCGTCACTTGTAAGTTCGCTCTTATTAATTACGCCTTCAGATTTTAAACCAACATCAATTAGAATAATTTTTTCTTCAATACGAGATACGATCCCGTTCACTAAAGAACTTTCTGCTGTAACTCTTTTATCTAGATCTGATTTAAGTAAAGCTGCGAATTCGTTGCTAGAAGAGTCGTCGTTGTAGGCTTTTATGTTATGTTGCATTCAGTAGTTTAATTCTTTTCCTTATCACTTCGTCTATTTCGACAAAGGCGGATCTTGTATTATAAAAAGAACTATCTAGCAATACAGCATCTTTTGCTGGTTTTAAGCTAGAAATCTTACGATGTGTGTCATCGTAGTCTCTCTTTTTTATATCGCTTTTAACTTTGCTTAAGGTCGTCTTCACCTCCATTTTTTTGTACTCTTTATATCTACGCACTGCTCTCACATTTAAGCTCGCAGTTAAATAAACTTTCACATGTGCATCGGGCATAATCACTGTGCCAATGTCTCGTCCATCCAAAATAGATCCTTTAAATTTCTTTGGAGGATTATAAGCAAGATCATGCTGAACTTTTTTTAGCATTTGTCTTATTCTTTTTATCTTTGAAATTACAGATGCAATTTTTGTAACAGGCTCACTTGTAAGTCTTTTATCTTTTAGTTTTTTAAGAGTTAATTTTTTTAATGCTTGATTTAGTTTTGCGTAATTAACTTTTTGACCTTTAGTCTGATAAACTTGTAAGGCAAAGTATCTATAAAGTTTTCCAGAATCTAAATGTAAAAGTTTGTATTTTTTTGCGATTTGTCTAGCCAATGTATGTTTACCTGAGGCTGCAGGTCCATCAACTGCAATTCGTAATCTATTTTGTTTTTTGTTTTTCAATTTTTTCTCAGGTTATTAATTGTTTTAGTAAAACTTGGAAAACTAGTTTTTATATAATTAAAATCTTTAATCTTGAATGATTTATTAAGTACTTGTGATAGCACATAAAATGACATTGCTATTCTATGATCACCTTTTGCATCAATTTTAATTTTTTTATTTAATTTAAAAGATTTAACTCCTGTAATTTTAACTGAACTTTTTGTCGATGTTATTTTAACACCAAGCGGTTTTAATCCATCTTCCATGGATTTAATTCGATCCGACTCTTTTACTCTAAGTTCTTCTATGCCTTTAAAGTTAGACGTTCCTTTTGCAAAACATGCGGCAATGAAAAGAATAGGGTATTCATCAATTAAACGTGGTGCCATCTTTTCAGTAACTGTTGTTGCTTTTAAATTTGAGCTTTGAACTTCAAGATCACCCACGATCTCACCGCAGATAATTTTTTTGTTTTTTATTTTAATTTTAGCATTCATCTTTTTGAAGACATCTAAAATTCCAGTTCGCGTTGGATTAAGTAAAACATTTTTAATAGTTACTTTTGAATTTTTAGAAATAAGCGCAAGCACCATCATAAATGCTGCTGATGAAATATCACCTGGTACAGAGATATCTTTTGCATCAATTGGATGTTTGCCAAATATTGAGATAATCTTTTTATTCTTTGATTTCTTAACTGTAATATTAGCGCCTAAATGTTTAAGCATGATCTCAGTGTGATCTCTCGTTTCAAATGGCTCTTCTAATGTTGAAATTCCTTTTGTATTTAATGCAGCAAGACACCAGGCCGACTTTAATTGTGCACTTGGAACTTTTAATTTCTGGTCATTTTGCAGACCGACGTAAGAGCCTAAAAAAGTAAACGGCATAGTGTTTTTGTTTTCAGGCAATGCATTTGCTCCAAATTCTCTAAGCAAATTAATCACTCGCTGCATTGGTCTTTTTGATAAAGACTTATCACCTGTAAACTTTATCTTTACAGGGTAGGTTGAGATTAAGCCCATCATTAATCTTGCTGTGGTTCCTGAATTTCCACAGTTTAAAGTCCCGTTATATTCCTTAAGTCCCCCCACAACTAAACCGTAAACGTAATAATCTTTTCCTTTTTTAAAAATATTTACACCAAATTTTCTAAGTGCATTCATAGTGCTGAATACATCTGCAGATTCTAAAAGATTTGAAACTCTAACAATACCCGTTGCTTGTGAGCCAATAATGAGAGACCTGTGTGAAATAGACTTATCGCCAGGTAAACTGATTACACCCTTAAATTTTGGCAATTTTTTATCCATTTTGCTGAGGTTAATTAGTGTTGTTTAATGCGATTAAAATTTATATACAAGCAAAAATTAATCATACAAATTTAACAATTTTAGAGGCTACATTGGATAAAAAAAACTGGGGAACTAAAAGAATTTGCGAGTGTGGTAAAAAGTTTTATGACTTTAACAAAAGTCCAATTACTTGTCCTTGTGGAAAAGTTCAAAACATTGAAGACAAATTTGCAAAACTTGCAGCTGTAAAACAAGTTGAGAAAAAATCAGTTAAAGATATTGATCCAGATGCAATAGCTGACGGTGATGATTTTGTAGCGAAAGAAGATCAAGCTGAAGAAATGGTTATTTCTTTAGATGATCAAAAAGAAATCGAAGAGACTTTAGAAAAAGATACTCAAGAGTAGTTTTTAAACTAATTCAGAATTAATTATTATTTGATTACTTAGCGCCTTGTGAATAGGGCACTTATTAGAGATTTCAAATAAACGTTGTCTTTGTTCTTCGGTTAAATTTCCAATAAGTTCTATTTCTCTAATAATCTCCCCGCTTGCTTTTCTGTCTAATCTCACAATAATTTTTTCTAACGGTAATTTTTTTAAACGCGCATATAAACGAAGTGTCATTGATGTGCATGAACCAAGTGACGATAATAAAAAATCAGTTGGACTTAAGCCTTTATCATTTCCGCCTGGAAAAGATTTAGGTTCATCTGCTAATAGTTTGTGTCCTCGAACTTCAATATTTTGCACAAGTGAATCCGGATCTACGTCTGAAATCGTAATAAAATGCTCTCTATTTGGATCGATCATTGTTTAGATATTTTAAATGACTCATAAGCAGAGTCTAAAAATCCTTTAACACTTCTTAAAAATTCAGGCTCATCTAAAAGAAAAGCATCATGACCGTTATTAGTTACAACTTCGACAAAACTTACATCGGCACCAACAGAGTTTAAGGCAATTAATACTTTTTTGCTTTCAGCGGTTGGGTAAAGCCAATCCGTTGAGAAAGAAATAAGACAATACTTAATCTTTGTGAATTTAAATGCATTAGCCAATACTCCATCGTTCTCACGGTACAGATCAAAATAATCCATAGCGCGAGTTAAATATAAATAACTATTTGCATCAAAGCGATCTACAAAGGCATTGCCTTGATATTTTAAATAACTTTCAACTTGAAAGTCGGCATCAAAAGAAAATTTAAAGTCACCTTTCTTCTGTAGCTTTCTTCCAAATCTTTCCTGAAGTCCTTCTTCAGATAAATAACTAATGTGACCGGCCATACGTGCAATGGACAAACCATTACGTGGATTTTTCTTAAGCTTCACGTACTCTCCATTACTCCAATCGGGATCTGCCATAATGGCCTGACGAGCTAATTCATTAAATGCAATATTTTGCGCAGAATGACTTGCTGTACAAGCAACCGGAATTGCAGCGTAAGTTCGATCTGGATAAGTTGAGCAGAACTGCAGCACTTGCATTCCACCCATAGATCCACCCAAAACACATAAAGTTTTTTCGATATTTAAATGATCAAGTAATAACACTTGTGCATTCACCATATCTTTTATGGTTACTAACGGAAAAGTCGTCCCATAGAGTTCATTTGTTTTAGAGTTAATAGAGGTTGGTCCGGAAGTTCCCATGCAGCCACCTAAAACGTTAGCACAAATTACAAAATATTTATTAGTATCAACCGCTTTATCCGGTCCAATTGCAGTAACCCACCAACCTTCTTTATTAGTAATTGGATTAATACCCGTTGCAAATTGATCTCCACTCAAAGCATGAAATACTAAAATCGCATTGTCTTTATTTTTATTTAAAGTTCCAAACGTTTCATAAGCAACTGTAAAGCCATCTAGAGTTTGTCCAGATTCTAACTGTAACGGTTTTTTAAAATCGAATGTTTTAATTTTATTTTTATCGATAATCATTTGATCCAATCTGGACAAGGTAGTCCTTTAGATTTTAAAAATTCACGGTTAAATAATCTACTTTTATAACGTGTGCCCACATCACATAAAATAGTTACAATTGTTTTGTCTGGTCCCATTTTTTTCCCAAGTTCAATTGCGCCTGCAACATTTATTCCTGAAGAGCTTCCAAGACATAATCCATCGTCGTGCAATAAATCAAATACAATATTCACAGCATCAGTATCATTGATCTGAAATGCATCATCTAATAAAGCGCCTTTATAATTTTCTGTAATTCTAGAAGTTCCAATTCCTTCTGTTATAGAGCTTCCAGTCATTGTTAATTTTCCAGTTTTAAAATGACTATAAAGAGCAGAACCAAAAGGGTCGCTGACTGCAATTTTAATATTCTTATTATGTTTCTTTAATCCAATAGAAACACCAGAAATAGTGCCACCCGTTCCAGAGGAGCAAGTAAAGCCATCTACTTCTCCATTCGTCTGGGTCCAAATTTCTTCTGCAGTCGTTTCAATATGAGCTTGTTGATTAATAGTGTTGTCAAATTGATTTCCCCAATATCCACCAATGTCTTCTGCAACTTTCTTTGCATACTTCACATAGTTATTTGGATTATCATAAGGAACTGCAGGAACTTCAATAAGTTCAGCGCCTAATTGTCTTAAGGTATCTTTTTTCTCTTGTGATTGAGTATCTGGAATAACAATAACTGTTTTAATACCAAGCTCTTTTGCAATGAGGGCAATCCCTATACCAGTGTTGCCAGCTGTACCTTCAACAATAGTACCACCTTTTTTTAATTTATTTTTTTTAATGGCGTCGTTTAAAATGTAAAGAGCCGCTCTATCTTTTACAGACTCTCCTGGATTTAAAAATTCTGCTTTGCCGTAAATCTTACAGCCTGAAAGTTGTGAGGCTTTCTTTAAATAAATTAAAGGAGTGTTGCCGATACTATTTATAATTTTACTTTGGTTCATTTAATTTATTTAATTGTATTTATTACTTTATTTTAAATTAAATAAAAAAAATCACAACCAACTCTCTTTAAAGAGCTGGGTGTGACTTTATTAATTAGCTAAAATTTCTTACTTAGAAACTGGCTGTTTTACAGTTCGAAGATATGGCTTTACAGTCGTCCAACCTTGAGGGAATAATTTCTTAGCATCCTCATCAGAAACTGCTCCTGAGATAATAACATCTTCACCACTTTTCCAGTTAGCAGGAGTTGCAACTTTGTAATTTGCAGTTAACTGCAATGAATCGATTACTCTTAAGATCTCATCAAAGTTTCTTCCAGCGCTAGCAGGGTACGTTAATGTCAGCTTAATTTTTTTGTCAGGTCCAATAACAAACACAGATCTTACAGTTAAAGTGTCACTAGCTTTTGGATGGATCATTCCATAGAGATCAGAAACTTTTCTATCTTCATCTGCAATGATTGGAAAGTTTGGTTTATAACCTTGTGTTTCTTTAATATCATCTGACCATTTTTCGTGATTACTTAAGCCATCAACAGATAGTCCAATAACCTTAACATTGCGTTTATCAAATTCAGGTTTTAGTTTTGCAACTGCACCAAGTTCAGTTGTGCAAACAGGCGTGAAATCTTTTGGGTGAGAGAAAAGTATTGCCCAGCTATTTCCAAGCCATTCATAAAAATCAATTTTACCTTCTGTGCTCTTAGCTATAAAATTTGGAGCATCATCATTTAATTGTAGTGCCATTTTTATTTCCTTATTTATTAATTGTGTGAATGATGTAGTAGTTTTTTCTGTTCAATTCAATATTTGCAGAAAAATAAGTCAAAAATAAGCTTTATCTAGACTAAAACTGGTATTTTATTCTGAATATGATAGTTATTTTAGAATAAAATATCATGAATGATATAGATAAAAAAATATTATCCCAGCTTCAAGAAGATGCGGATATTCCAATTGCTGAATTATCAAAGAAAGTAAACCTTTCAGCCACCCCATGTTGGGCTAGAATTAATAAGTTATATAAAGAGGGATATATAAAGAAGAAGGTAGCTGTCGCAGATAGGAACAAACTTAATCTTAAAACCATAGCTTTTGTCTCTATTAGAACTAACAAACATAATATGGAGTGGGCAAAGAAATTTATAAGTATTATAAATTCTATGCCTGAAGTGGTCGAGTTCTATAGATTGAGCGGCAGTATTGATTATTTATTAAAAGTGCTAGTCCCAACCATGGAAGAATACAACAAATTCTATACAAAACTTACAGATCAGATTGATATTTTTGCAGTATCAACCTCATTCTCAATGGAAGAAATTAAACAGACAACAATCCTTCCGCTTAACTACGTTTAAAGAAATTATTAAAATACATTATGCTAATAACGCATACTGTTACATGCAAACAACACATAGCTGTTATTTATATTGAACCATATAAATTAATATAAAACTTATATAGATAAACAATTATTAAATTAATTTAATTAAAAAAAAATAAAATGAATAAAAAAATAATATTCTCATTCCTTGGCTCGTTATTATTTTTAACGCAAGCTGCGAATGCAGAAATAAAATTTGGAAATCCTAAAGATCCTAGCGCGACTTTATCTTTTAACGCTGGTTACAACAGCGCGTACGTATGGAGAGGTATTGATCAAAACAATAGCGCAGGTTCACCTTACATTGGTGCTGATCTAAATACAGCGATAGGAATTTATGTAGGAACTTGGACAGCTGCCGCTGGCGCTTCTGGAAATAATGGTTCTACTCAAGAATTAGATATTTATGGTGGAATCAAAAAAACTTTTGGACCTATAACTGGTGACATTGGTGTAATTCAGTATCATTACCCAGCAAGCACTGACAACGTAGCTACAGATTTTCTTGAAGGTTATATAAAATTAACACTTGCTCCAGACAAAGCTCCATACTCTATTGGTCTCGCTTATTATAAAGAAGACACTAAGGGTTTTGCAACTGGAACAGGACGTAACCAAATTACTGGTATAGGTAAAAATTACTATGAAGCGAATGCTACATATGACTTTGGATCTGTTCAAAGTTTAATTTCTTACGGTAAATATAAAGATGTTACAAAAACTACTACAGTAACTCTTTCAAAAACAATTTCTGACATTGGTTTTGCATTAAGCTACATTAATGGAAAAACTGAAAGCACAACAAATAGTTATGCTCCAGCACAGGACCATGACTTTTTAGTGTTTAACATTTCAAAAACATTTTAATTAATTAATTAATTAGAATTTCTAATTAAAAATACTCAGCGTTTATAAGATTACCCCCTTATAAACGCTGGTATTGTTGTTTTCTTTTTTTGTTACTGATCTCAATTTAATTTGATATTTAGAACTTGAAAAATATAGGTTTTAAAAAATTGAATAAAAAAATATTATCACTTTTCTTCGCTTTATCACTTTTAGGAACTCAGACAGCACAATCACATACTGAAATTTTAGGGGGTGAGCTTGAATTCAATGTTGGTATTGCAAGTAACTATGTAAACAGAGGTGTTGAGCAAAATAAAGGACAACCCGCACCTTTTGCCGGAGCAGATTTTTCTTATCCTATAAAAACATTAGGAGTTAACGTTTATGTGGGAACTTGGATTTCAGCAAGCCACGGCGTGAATACTTCAGCTGGATTAGGTTACACAAAAGAGTGGGATAATTATATTGGAATAAAAAAAACTATTGATATCGTTACCTTAGATGTTGGGTATACTACTTCTTCTTATCCAGGAATTTATGATCACAATATAGCTCTAAATAATGCAGAGTATTTCGCAAAAATAACAATCGCCCCAGATAAAAAGCCCTATACATTTGGAGCTGCTTACACATTGGATGACTCACAAGGTGTGCTTAATGATAACGGACAAAGATCTGATAGGTTTTATTATGAGTTCAACGCAACTTATGATTTTGGTCCGGTACAAAGTAAAATAAGCTACGGTGTTTGGGATAGAGATACTAATACTTCAACAGTTACATTATCAAAAGAGTTTATCGGAGTTAATTTTGATCTTTCTTACATTTATGCAGATAGAGCAAAAACTGAAACATCTCAGCTTACGCAAGATAGCAAAGACTATCTTACGTTAGTTGCTACAAAAAGATTTTAATCAATAACATTTGGAGATTGCAAATCTCCTCACATCAATATAGTTTTTAAACATATTAAGTTTTAGGGGTGCTTTGAAAGAGGCTGAGATTAAACCCTGGAACCTGGATTGGTAATTCAATTAGGGAAAAATGAATAGTTCTTTTATAGGCGTAAATTCTGCTCTACTATTTGTAGTAATCATATCTTTAACTTTCTTATTTATCGGAACCTACTTTTCTAAAAAAACCTTAGATTTAAATAATTATTTAGTTTCAAACCGCAATGTTGGAGTCTTTAAATTAACAGGAACACTAGTTGCCTCATCTCTAGGTTCTTGGATTTTATTTGGACCACCTACCGCTGCAATTGACGGTGGGTTAGGCGCTATTATTGGTTATGCACTAGGTACAGCATTCACCATGATTTTATTAATATTTTTTGGAAAAAAACTGAGAAAGATATTTCCAAGCGGAAAATCGCTTACAGAAATTGTACTAAAAAAATTTGGATCTAAAGTCTTTAAACTTATCTTTGGTTTGATGATGTTTTATTTGTTCATTTTTTTATGCGCTGAAGTAACTGCTATTTCAGAATTAATTCATTATATGTCCGGTCTTTCAGTTTGGATATCTGCAGGGATTATCCTAATTTGCGTTGTAAGTTATGTGTTATTTGGTGGTCTCAATGCAACCATTCGAACGGATACGGTGCAATGTATTGCTATAGTTCTACTTTTTTTATATCTGCTTTATGTAGTTGTAATTCAAAATAGCTTTCATCTTAATCTAAATTTTTTTCATAAAGACTTACTCCAACTTGATAACAAATCCTTGGTTAATTCCTTACAATTTGGTTTTGTTTTTTTTGTGGCCGTTGCTGCAACTAATTTATTTCATCAGGGCAATTGGCAAAGGGTTTATGCGGCTAAAAATGATAAAGTTTTAGTGACGAGTTTATTAGCTTCCTTCGTAATCATTTATATCATCGTATTTTGCATGGGATTAACAGGTAGCATTGCAAAATTAAATGGATTAAAATTTAGCCAAGATCTTGCATTTTTTTCAATTATTTTAGATAAAAATAATACTTTAATTTCATTTGTTATATTATTATTTGCAGCTTGTCTTTGTATTAGCACCGTAGATACTCTTCTTAATTCCATTTCAAGTTTGACTATTGTTCATTCTAAAGATTTTTTTAATTTAAAGAAAATTACCAAACAAAAAAGATTGTCTAATATTGTTTTAATTATTTCAGTGCTTATTTGTTTTTTAATAGTTCTGTTTCAATTTAGCGTTTTATATTTATTTTTATTTGCAGATTTATTGTGCTGCGCTTGCGCGTATGTAGTGTTTAAAGGACTTTATGAGAAGAAAGTTTCTCAGTGTAGATCCATAATCTTAATTAGTGTTGGTTTAGTGACTGGCTTATTACTATTTCCAAGTGAAGATTTTTCTAAATCTTTATTGATTGGATTTTTCTTTAATAAAGAGATTTTTAGTGAAATGTTTTCTAAAGCTTTGCTTTTTTGGTCTTTCTTATTTGCAACATTATCGCCAGTTTTTTTTGATCTTATTTATAGAAGTGCGAAAGAAAAGTCTTAAAAGTCTAATAATAAAAACGTCAGGTAAACCAATAGAAGTATTTGAATAATATTTATTACAACTGAAGCGTTGTGTAGAATTTTAAATTTTTTATTGTTCTTGCCTTTAGCCTTGTTGATTTCTGGCATTAGATAAAAATAGCTTACGATAAAAAGTAAAAAAATAATTACATTGCAATAAAAAATTGGATTAAAAACGCCAAGAAATGCAATTGCAATTCCAGATATCAAAACTATGCTGCCGTTAAAAATATAATAAATTGGAAATATTTTTCGCGCATACAAACCTGCTTGTGTTGCTGGTAAAAATTTGAATATTGTTGGTGTGATTATGAATGAGAAAAAAATCATTACTCCAAGACTGATCACTGGAAAAATAGTGATTATTGTAAGTATAATATAATCTGTAATTGATGACATTTGCTTTAAATATAAAAAAATACCGTATAGAGCAAAGTTTATTTAATCAAATAAATAAATAAGGTAGTAATAGCTTAGATTAAAAAATGTCAGATTCTTTAAGGAATTATATAAGAAAAAGAAAAGTAGCTAATAAGAGCACCTGGGTGAGTGTTGTTGTAAATTTCTTTCTGGTTATATTTCAAATCTTTGTAGGTTTTTTTTCAAGATCTTCAGCGTTAATAGCGGACGGTTTGCATACCTTAGCTGATATGCTGTCAGATCTAATTGTTTTAATTACAAGTTCTAAATCTTTAAATCCCCCAGATGATGATCATAACTATGGTCATCAAAGATATGAGAATGCAGTTAGTTTATTTCTTGGGATTTTATTATTAGGGGTAGGTCTTGGAATGATTTGGGCGGCATCGAGAAAACTTGAACAGCCAAGTTTAATTGTTCCGGTTCATAAAGTAGCTTTATTTGCTGCAGTTATTTGTCTTGTTATTAAAGAATTATTATTTCGATATTTAATGAGCGTTGCAAAGAGAGCGCAATCCACTTTGCTTATGGCAAACGCTTGGCATGCACGTTCGGATGCCGCCTCTTCATTAGTTGTTGCAGTTGGAATTGCTTTTAATCTTTTGGGGTTTTTAACTTTCGATATTATTGCAGCAATTATTGTTGGAATTATGATTTTAAAAATGGGTTGGGATTTTAGTTATGAAGCAATGCATGCTTTAACCGATAAAGCAGTTGATAAAGATGCAGCTGATAATATTAGAAAAACTATATTAGAAACCCCCGGGGTTGTTAATGTTCACGATCTTAGAACAAGAAAAGTAGGGGATAGTATTATTGCAGATGTTCACATCGAAGTTAAAGGAACTTTATCTGTCACCGAAGGCCATGCCATTGCAGTTGAGGCAAGAAATAGAGTTATGGAACGTCATAGGGTTTTAAACCTGATGACACATATTGATCCAGTTTAAAACTAACTTAGAGCGGGATAATCCGTATAACCTTTTTCAGCACCACCATAAAAAGTTTCTCGTTTATAAGGATTTAAAGTTGCATTCGTTTTAATTCGTTTTGGCAAATCTGGATTTGCAATAAAAATTCTACCAAAGGCAACTGCATCTACATCATTATTTTCAACTGCTTTTTTTGCATCTTCTGGAGTGTAACCGCCAGCAGAAATAAATGCGCCTTTAAATTTATTTCTAAATAATTTTGTAGTTGAAGGAGCGCTAGTATTTACAGCATCACCACCACCAGCTGATGTCGCTCTAGGTTCAATCATATCAAGAAATGCAATTTGTCTTTGGTTTAGTTGGTCAATAACGTAATTAAATAATTCTACGGGATTAGAGTCACTCATGTCGTTAAAAGTTCCATAAGGAGAAAGTCTCACACCAACCCTATCTTTAGCCCAAACACTTATAACACCATCTAATACTTGAAGTGGAAATTTAGCTCTATTTTGAGCAGATCCGCCAAACTCATCTGTTCTTTTGTTGCTTCCGTCTTGTAAAAATTCATCAAGCAAATATCCATTTGCCATATGAACTTCAACACCATCAAAGCCAGCTTCTTTTGCATTTTTTGCAGCGTTTACATAATCCTGAACAATTCCAGGAAGCTCAGATGCTTCTAATGCTTTTGGAGTTAAAATAGCAGTTGGTTTCCAATCAGCAGTATAAGTTCCAGAATCTTTAGCAGCGATTGCAGAAGGGGCCACAGGTAATCCCCCATTAGGTTGATGCGATGAATGAGAAATTCTACCTACATGCCATAATTGTAAAAAAATATGTCCACCATTTTTATGAACAGCTTCTGTAACTATTTTCCATCCTTGAATTTGTTCTTTACTATGAATGCCAGGCGTTGCTGGATAACCTTGACCTTGCTGAGAAACTTGAGTTGCTTCACTGATAATAAATCCCGCTGATGCACGTTGCGCATAATAAGTTGCATTAAGTTCCCAAGGAATATTACCCGGTTGTTTGCTTCTCATACGAGTTAGCGGAGCCATAATAATTCTGTTTGGAAGTGTTAAATTACCTATATTTAGATTGTCAAAGATTGTTGGCATATGTTTCTGATAGATTGAGATGTTATATAGGTATCATAGAAACGAATGTCAATTTTGTTAATATTAAATATTTATTAAATTTTTTTATGAAAATAACCTACGTTGCATCATGCTTACTTAAAAAAGCTAATAAGATTTTAATTACTAGCAGACCAGAAGGTAAACTTTTAAGTGGATATTGGGAGATACCAGGCGGAAAGGTTTTTAATAATGAATCTTTCGAAGATTGCGCTGTTCGAGAGTTATATGAAGAAATAGGAGTTACTATAAACAAAGAGGATTTAAAAAATATAGATCTAATTACTCATCGTTATAAAAATAATATAATCATTATGATGATTTATCTGGTAGAATATTGGTCTGGAAAGATTAAGCTTAAAGAAAAACAACAATTGAGCTGGATAACTAATAAACAAATTAAACAGTTTAATTTTTTACCAGGTAGCCAGACTGTTTTTGATAGAATTTATGGAAACTATTACAAATTTTTTAAATAAAAAGTTGAGAATATTATTTATATTTTTTATTTTTTTTAGTGTAACACAGTGTTCAACTATGAAATTAGAACAGTTTCAAAATAATAAACCTGAATTTAAATTAGAAGAGTATTTTAAAGGCAAAACAGTTGCGCGCGGAGTATTCGAAGATCGTTTTGGCAACATTAAGAAAAGTTTCAAAGTTGATATCGATGGAACTTGGGATGGAAAATATTTAATCATGAAGGAGAATTTTATTTATGATGATGGAACTAAAGAATACAGAGAATGGAAACTCGAAAAAATTGGCTCTAATCAATACCAAGGTTACGCAAATGGAGTTATAGGTCTTGCCTCGGGCTCAACTTCTGGAAATGCATTTAATTGGAAATACGATTTTGATCTTCCGATTGGCTCTAGTAAATACAAGGTAAGCTTCGATGATTGGATGTTTTTACAGGACAATAATTATTTAGTGAACATTGCAACCATGTCAAAATTTGGAATAACGCTTGGAAAGGTTATTCTATTCTTCAATAAAAACTAACGTATTGAAATTAAAATAAACGTTACTACATTAAGCACATGATTAAATATAACCTTGAATGTTCTTGCGGTGAAACTTTTGAAAGTTGGTTTCAAAATTCAAATGAATATGAAAAATTATTAAAAAAGCATTTAATAAGTTGCTACGTTTGTGGCGGGTCAAAGACTGTTAAAAAAAGTTTAATGGCACCAAGTGTTGCTACTTCTAAAACTGCTTCTGCTGAAAAAGATGTTGAACAGAAAAAAGAATTTTTAAAAAATGTAAAAAGCAAAATCAAAGAACTTAATGATTATGTTGCTAAAAATGCTGAATATGTAGGAGACAAGTTTGTATCTGAAGTTAGATCTATTCATTACGATAAAAAGAAAAAAAGAAATATTTATGGCAACGCAACTTTAGAAGAGACTAAAGAGTTACAAGAAGAGGGGATTGATGTTGCAACTATTCCTTGGGCGCCAAAAGAAGACGCTTAATTTTTTTTAAAACTGACTGCATAATTAACGTCAGTATCTTTACTTTTTTGCCAATCTCTTAAAATAATATTAAATTTAAAACCCACGGTCTCATAAAGATCTAATTTATATTTTAAAGCGTTTGAGATGATTTCATCTGGTTTTAAAAACTTATTCCAGTCATGCGTTCCTTTTGGAAGCCAATTTAAAATGTATTCTGCGCCTACAATTGCAAATAAAAATGATTTAACAGTTCGATTAAGCGTTGCAAAAAATATGATGCCATCTTTTTTTAATAATTTGGCACAAGTTTTTATAAAGAAATCAACGTCAGCAACATGCTCAATAATCTCAAGACATAAAACAACATCAAACTTTTGATTTAGCTTTTCAGGAGTTGAACAAATGTAATTAATCTTTAAATTCATCTGTTCAGCATGAAATTTAGCAACATTGATATTCTTTTCAGAGGCGTCAATGCCTGTTACTTTTGCGCCAAGGCGTGTCATCGGTTCAGCAACTAAGCCACCACCACAGCCTACATCAAGCAAAGTTAATTTTTTGAATGGATTGGATCCTTTGGACAATATCGAGAAGTGATTTTTAATTTGGTTTACTAAATATTCTTGTCTTGTGGGATTAAATTTATGCAATGGTGCAAATTTTCCATTTGGGTCCCACCATTCAGAAGCCATTTCTGAGAATTTATTTATTTCTCGCTGATCATCTGTTTGATTCTTTTTATTATTTATTTTCATTTTCTTGCGAATTATTTAACATAGGAGTAATTATAAATCTAAATTTTTAAGATATTAATTGAGATCCATGAGTAAAATCATAGTTAAGTTCGGCGGTACTTCTGTTGCAAACACAGAAAAAATTTTAAACGCTGCAAAGCTTATAAAAAGTAAAGCCGATGAAGGACATAAAGTTGTCGTTGTTGTGTCCGCAATGGCTGGAGTTACAAACGATTTAATAAAAAAATCAAAAGAAATAGATCAAGATTTTGATTTAGAAGAATATGATGCATTATTATCGACTGGCGAACAAGTTACCTCAACATTATTTGCTGCAGCTTTAAAGAAGCTTGGTCTTAAATCAAGATCATGGTTAAGTTGGCAGATCCCAATAGTAACGGAAGGTTTCCATTCTAACTCTAGAATTGTTTCAATAGAAACTACTAAATTAAATAAAGCATTAGACCAAGGACAGATACCAGTAGTTCCTGGCTTTCAAGGAGTGTCAAAAGATTTTAGACTTTCAACATTAGGTAGAGGCGGATCAGACGCATCAGCTGTTGCGCTTGCTAAATGCTTAGGAGCAGATTACTGCGAGATTTATACAGATGTGGATGGAGTTTACACAACAAATCCAGCCATCAATCCTAAGGCAAAAAAAATTGAAAAAATTTCTTATGAAGAAATGTTGGAGATGGCATCTCTTGGTGCAAAAGTTATGCAAAGTAATTCTGTTCAACAAGGTATGATGAATGATGTAGAAATTCACGTACGTTCAACATTTACAAATAGAGAAGGCACTAGCATTACAAGCGATGATAAAATTTCTTATGACAAAGTCATTACAGGTGTTGCTTATTCCAAGGATGATGCAAAAATAACTCTAATAGGCGTTGAGGATAAACCTGGAATTGCAGCTAGTATTTTTAAACCATTATATGAAAATAATATTAGCGTTGATATGATTGTACAAAACGTATCGGCAGATAACAAAAAAACTGATGTTACGTTTACTATTAAGAGAGATGATTTAGAAAAATCAGTTACTCTTATAAAAAGTAATACAGATCTTAAATTTGAGAAAATTACATTTGATGACAAAGTTGCAAAAGTTTCAATCGTTGGTGCTGGAATGATTACGCACCCGGGTGTTGCCTTCAAAATGTTTAAAGCTTTGTCTAATCAAAATATAAATATTTTAGTAATCTCAACATCAGAAATTAAAATCTCCGTTTTAATAGAAGAAGATCAGACGCAAAAAGCTGTAGTTGCAATTCATACTGCATTCGATTTAGATTAAATTTTTATGAGCAGCATTAGACCATTTAGGGAAATCTTAAGGAGAAAGACTAGAAAAATTAAAGTAGGAAATGTCTATGTCGGTGGTGATGCTCCGATATCAGTTCAGTCCATGACTAATACTTTAACAACAGATGCTAAAGCAACAATACAACAAATTAATCAAATAGCTGAAGCAGGCGCCGATATTGTAAGAGTTTCTTGTCCAGATGAAGAATCTACTCACTCCTTAAAAGAGATTATCAAACATGCAAATGTTCCAATCGTTGCCGATATTCATTTTCATTATAAAAGAGCAATTGAGGCAGCAAAGGCCGGAGCAAGTTGTCTCAGAATAAATCCTGGAAATATTGGCTCTAAAGATAGAGTTAAAGAGGTTGTAAAAGCTGCAAAAGATTTTGGTTGTTCAATTCGAATTGGAGTTAATGGCGGATCTATCGAACAAGATTTATTAGAGAAATATAAAGAGCCTTGCCCAGAAGCATTAGTTGAAAGCGCTGAAAGAAATATAAAAATTTTAGAAGATTTGGATTTCTTTAATTTTAAAATAAGCGTTAAAGCTTCAGATATTTTTTTAGCGGTTAACGCTTACAGGCAACTTTCTAAAAAATGTGACTACCCACTCCATCTAGGAATCACAGAGGCTGGAAGTTATTATGCAGGAACTATAAAATCTTCAATAGGAATTGGAATGTTATTAAGCGAAGGTATAGGAGATACTATAAGAATTTCTCTTTCTTCAGATCCAGTTAATGAAGTTAAAGCGGGACTTGAAATATTAAAAAGTTTAAATTTAAAAAATAGAGGTGTTAAAATAATTTCTTGTCCTTCATGTGCTAGACAGGCCTTTGAAGTAATTAAGACTGTCGAGGTTTTGGAACAGAGATTGTCACACATTAAAGAACCTTTAACCCTTTCCATTATTGGCTGTGTCGTGAATGGACCAGGTGAGGCCTCGCAAACTGATATTGGTCTTACCGGAGGTGGCAAGGGGAATAATATGATTTACTTATCAGGTCTAGCAGATCATAAAGTGCCTAGTGAAAAAATTATTGATCATATTGTAAGTCTCGTTGAGAAAAAAGCAGAGCAAATTAGAAATCAAGCACTTTAAATTTAAATGATACCCAGAGATAAAGTCGAGAACATCGTTAATAGATTCAATGAGCTTGAGCTTATTTTAGCAAAGCCAGATCTTAAAAAAGAAGAATTTGTTAGCAATTCAAAAGAATACTCAAGTCTTAATGACATAATAACTTTTGCAAGAAGTTATTTAAAAGTTTTAGACGATCTAAAAAATACTAAAAATATTTTAGAAGATAAGGCCACAGATAAAGAATTTTATGAAATGGCTGAGATTGAACTTAAAGAGTTAAAAAAAGAAGAGGAAGAATGTGTAAAAAGATTAAAAGTTTTTTTACTTCCAAAAGACGAAGCGGATGAGAAAAACGCTATTATCGAAATAAGAGCTGGTACAGGCGGTCAAGAAGCTGCTTTATTTGCAGCAGACTTGTTTAATATGTATCAAAAAGTTGCTGTTTTAAATGGTTGGAAAGTTGAAATCATAAATTTATCAAACAGCGAAGGTGGTGGTTATAAAGAAATTATTGCATCCATAGTAGGAAGAAATGTTTTCTCTAAATTAAAATTTGAATCAGGAGTTCACAGAGTTCAGCGTGTACCAGATACAGAAACTCAAGGAAGGATTCATACTTCAGCCGCAACCGTTGCAGTTTTGCCCGAGGCTGAAGAAGTGGATGTAAAAATTAATGATGCAGATTTAAGAATTGATGTTTTTAGATCGAGCGGTCCCGGCGGACAATCAGTTAATACGACAGACAGTGCCGTCCGAGTAACGCATATTCCATCTGGAATTGTGGTTTCTCAACAAGATGAAAAATCACAACATAAAAATAAAGCTAAAGCTTTAAAAATTTTAAGATCTAAACTTTACGATTTACAAAGATCTCAACAAGAGAGTGAAAGAGCAAAAGCTAGAAAGAGCCAGATCGGAACAGGAGATAGATCAGAAAGAATTAGAACTTATAATTTCCCCCAAGGCAGAGTGACTGATCATAGAATTAATATGACGCTTTACAAATTAACAGATTTTTTAGCAGGGGATGCGTTTAAAGAATTGTCCGATGCAATACAAATTCAGTTCCAAGAAGAGCAATTAGAAAACTTAAAGATTTGAAATATATGTTAATTAATGAAGCAATAAACTTTGCTGAGCAAGAATTAAAAAAGACTAATAATCTAAATTCAAGATTAGATTCTGAAATTTTAGTTTCTCATTTAATAAATATTCCAAGAGAAAATATATATTCTAAATTAAAAGAAGATCTTCAGCTTGATAATTTTGAAAAATTAAAACAACTAGTAAATAGGAGAGTAAAGAAAGAGCCTATTGCCTATATCTTGAATAATAAAGAATTTTGGAGCAGTAATTTTTATGTGGATCGTTCAGTATTGATCCCAAGACCTGAAACTGAAGTTTTGATTGATCTATTATTATCTAAAATTACTAACAAGAATAAATATTTAGATGTTTTGGATATAGGAACGGGCTCTGGTTGCATTTTAATTTCACTATTAAAAGAGTTAACGAAGGCTAAGGGAGTGGGTGTAGATAAATCATCAAAAGCAATTGCTATTGCTAAAAAGAATTCTTTTTCAAATAAAATTCACAATAGAATATGTTTTAAAAATATTAGTTTAGAGCAGATAAATTTTGATAAAAAATTTGATATTATTGTCTCTAACCCTCCTTATTTATCTAATGTTTCATTAAAAAATTTAGACTTTGATATTAGACTTTATGAGCCGAAAGTCGCACTGCAGGGAGGTGTTCAAGGAGTTGATTTATTGAATAAGATTATATATTTAGCCTCGAAGATTTTAAAAATAAATGGTTTGCTAGCTTTAGAAATTGGTGATAATCAGTTCCACATATTAGCGAAATATTTAAAAGAAAATCGCTTTAAAATTTTAAAGAAATATACTTTAATTAACAAACAGGTTCGTTGTTTATTAGCAACTAAACTTTAAAAAAAATAAGAATAACTAATAATTGACATTAAATGTGATCTATGGAAGTTTAGAGACTTCCCTGAAATTAAAATAAAAAAAATCAAACAACTTTAGAATAATTTAATTTAAATAATTGATGAATAGTTTTGTAAGAAGACCACCTAGAAGACGTCCTGAGCAAAGAAGTGGGGGCATGAGAAGACCTGGCGGTAGCAATGGTTTTAGAAGTAACCGACCTCAAAATATTGAACATTCTTTTAATAACAACGGTAACGGTGGTTATAGAAATAGTGGTTCAGCACACGGAGCTCATAAGCTGGTTGAAAAATATAACAATTTAGCAAGAGAGGCTCTTGCAAGTGGAGATATAATATTAGCTGAAAATTATTATCAACACGCAGACCATTATATAAGAATGTCTCCTACCCAAATTAGACCTGATAGAAATAACAGCGAAACGTCAGAAACGGCAGAGCCAGTAGAGATTATTAATAAAATTCCTGGTGTTCATTTAGACGAACCGGCAGCAACAGTTGCGGCCAATAGTTCAGAGCCAGTGGACGGAAATTCTTAAGTTTAAAACCCTATTTCTTTTTAACCGCTTCAGCAATTAAACTCTCAATATTTCGTTTCTGTATTTCAAAAAAGTTTTTATTATTACCTTCCAGTGGGGCTGCTGAGGGAAGCTTAAGTGTTTGAGAGTTTTGTTTTTTTCCACCTACAACAACTTCATAATGCAAGTGAGGACCTGTTGAACTTCCTGTACTTCCTAAATATCCAATCACTTGTCCCTGTTGAACTCTAGCTCCTCTTCTTATTCCTTTAGAATAATCAGAAAGATGGGCGTAATTAGTTTGGTAAGTAGAACTGTGTCTGATGGTTATAAATTTTCCATAGCCGCCTTTCCAGCCAGCGTACTCAACTACACCAGCCCCTGAAGCCATGACTGGTGTACCAACGGCCGCCGCAAAATCTGTTCCTTGATGCATTAAGTTATATCCAAGAATGGGATGAATTCTAAATCCGTAACGAGAAGATAATTTTGCTCCATTAATTGGAGTTCTCATTAAAGTTCTTTCAATACTTTTTCCTTCTGGAGTAAAATAACCAATAGCGCCATTTGGATATTCATATCGATACAAAATAATATTTTTATCGGAATTTTTTATTTCACTATAGATAATGTTACCCGTACGTTGAGCAACCCCATCATCATCTAAAAATCTTTCATAAAAGACTTTTATTTTATCATTATTTCTAAGATCACGCTGGAAATCGATTTCAAAACCATAAAGCCTTGCAAACTGAGCAACAATAGAATTTTCAATGCCAGACTGTTTTGCCGTACTGTAGATTCCTCGATCTATCGTTGTTTCAACAAAATGATTTTTCTTTGTTAAAATTTTGGTAATTCTTTTTGTTTCGTAGACGTTATCTTTATTTAAGAACACGTGAATTGAAGTGATGCCATCTATATTAACAGTTAGTCTTGAAAGAGAGTTTCCAGTTTTGTCTTTTTTTATAACCAAATAAACTTTTTGTTCATTTCTTAGAGTGCCTGCATTGTATTCTCTTCTTAAAGCATTCATGACATTGTTAACTTCATTAGATGGAATTTTTTGTTCATAAAGAATTCTTTGAATAGAGTCGCCGTTTCTTGCTTTGTATTCAATTTTTGCAGCGCCAGAATTAAATTGATTAAATAAAAAATTTTTAGCAGTTGTGAGATTGTCCTCTAGTTCTTGATTTTTACTGAAGCCTTCACCACTATGTTGTTCAAGAGATTTTGCTAAAAAAATAAAAATTAATACTATGGGAACGATCAAAAAAACTAAGCTCGGCTTGTAGCTAGGTCTGTAACTTAGTATCTTTCTATACATCTTGAGTTAAATATCTTATTAACTCTTTTGAGTCATTTCAAAGATCAATTTGAAGTTGTTTGGTGCTGGGATTCAAGTCAAAAACCCTTTATTTCCATTGATTTAAATAGCTAATAGCTGTGTTGACTTAGCAACATTTTAGACGTACATACATCGTCCCTTGCCCTGAATAATTAATTATTTAGGGGCAAATTAATAAAAATTTGAATAAGACAAAAAGAAATCCTAACAGATTTCTTGTTGTCTTGTTGAGCTCTTTAAAAACGTAAATTAGGAAGAGAAGCGTGGACGGCTATATTTGTAAAAAAATTTGGCTGTACACACTTCTATAAAAATACAAAAGTAATTTTGTACAAGCTGTTTTTAATTAAACAGATAGTAAAAGCTTGTGTACGCCGTTATTAAACTTGAGAGTTTGATCATGGCTCAGAACGTACGCTGGCGGCACGCCTAACACATGCAAGTCGAACGCAGTAGCAATACTGAGTGGCAGACGGGTGAGTAACATGTGGGAATCTGCCTTGTGGTTCAGGACAACATTGGGAAACCGATGCTAATACTGGATAAGCCCTTACGGGGAAAGTTTTAATGCCATAAGATGAGCCCGCATTTGATTAGTTAGTTGGTGAGGTAATGGCTCACCAAGACAATGATCAATAGCTGATCTGAGAGGATGATCAGCCACACTGGGACTGAGACACGGCCCAGACTCCTACGGGAGGCAGCAGTGGGGAATCTTGCACAATGGAGGAAACTCTGATGCAGCGATGCCGCGTGAGTGAAGAAGGCCTTTGGGTTGTAAAGCTCTTTTGTAGGGGAAGATAATGACTGTACCCTAAGAATAAGGTCCGGCTAACTTCGTGCCAGCAGCCGCGGTAATACGAAGGGACCTAGCGTAGTTCGGAATTACTGGGCGTAAAGCGCGCGTAGGCCGTTGAGTTAGTTAATTGTGAAATCCCAAAGCTTAACTTTGGAACTGCAATTAAAACTGCTCGACTAGAGTTTGATAGAGGAAAGCGGAATACATAGTGTAGAGGTGAAATTCGTAGATATTATGTAGAACACCAGTTGCGAAGGCGGCTTTCTGGATCAACACTGACGCTGAGGCGCGAAAGTATGGGTAGCAAAGAGGATTAGATACCCTCGTAGTCCATACCATAAACGATGATTGCTAGATGTTGGAAATTTATTTTCAGTATCGCAGCTAACGCATTAAGCAATCCGCCTGGGGAGTACGACCGCAAGGTTAAAACTCAAATGAATTGACGGGGACCCGCACAAGCGGTGGAGCATGTGGTTTAATTCGAAGATACGCGCAGAACCTTACCAACCCTTGACATGTCTGTCGCGAGTTTAGGAAACTAGACTTTTCGGTTCGGCCGGACAGAACACAGGTGCTGCATGGCTGTCGTCAGCTCGT
This sequence comes from Candidatus Allofontibacter sp., assembly GCF_040404065.1. GTDB lineage: Bacteria > Pseudomonadota > Alphaproteobacteria > Pelagibacterales > Pelagibacteraceae > Fontibacterium. The sequence goes on along the minus strand of NZ_JBBAJM010000001.1, from coordinate 1,050,744 downwards.
GTCGTGAGATGTTGGGTTAAGTCCCGCAACGAGCGCAACCCCTACTTTTAGTTGCCATCAGGTCATGCTGGGCACTCTGAAAGAACTGCCAGTGATAAGCTGGAGGAAGGTGGGGATGACGTCAAGTCCTCATGGCCCTTACGGGTTGGGCTACACACGTGCTACAATGGTAGTGACAATGAGATGCAAAGTGGCGACGCTAAGCTAAACTCAAAAATCTATCTCAGTTCGGATTGCACTCTGCAACTCGAGTGCATGAAGCTGGAATCGCTAGTAATCGTAGATCAGCGTGCTACGGTGAATACGTTCCCGGGTCTTGTACACACCGCCCGTCACACCATGGAAGTTGGTTCTACCTTAAAGCAGATTGCTAACCGCAAGGAGGCGTTTGACCAAGGTATAGTCAGCGACTGGGGTGAAGTCGTAACAAGGTAGCCGTAGGGGAACCTGCGGCTGGATTACCTCCTTTCTAAGGACAGTTCGAAAGTTTACTTTTGAACTATCACTTAACATTGTACATTGTAGCCGTCCTCGTTTCTCTTCCTTATCTCTAATGTTTGTAAAAGAGTTCATTCAACGAAAGGGCCGGTAGCTCAGTTGGTTAGAGCACACCCTTGATAAGGGTGGGGTCGAAAGTTCGAGTCTTTCTCGGCCCACCATTTTTATTAGGGGGATTAGCTCAGCTGGTAGAGCGCCTGATTTGCATTCAGGAGGTCAGCGGTTCGATCCCGCTATCCTCCACCAAATTTTAGAGAAATTCTTTAACATTGTTAATTTGTATCAATATTTTTATATCCTTGTGAAAAATTTATTTTTCACAAATTTTAAAAATTCAATTTACACAGAAAAATTTTTTCTGTGCATAAATCAAGCGTTTAAGGGCGTCTGGTGAATGCCTTGGCACTGAAAGTCGATGAAGGACGTGATATACTGCGATAAGTTTCGGGGAGCTGTATGTAAGCTTTGATCCGGAAATTTCCGAATGGGAAAACCCAACTCTTTAAGAGTTATTTCAAACTGAATACATAGGTTTGAAAAGGCAACCTAGGGAACTGAAACATCTAAGTACCTAGAGGAAAAGAAATCAATTGAGATTCCGTCAGTAGTGGCGAGCGAACGCGGAACAGGCCTGTAGTTTTATTTGTACAACTAGAAAAACCTGGAAAGGTTTGCCATAGAGGGTGATAGCCCCGTAAAGGTAAAAGCAAATAAGATTCTTGAGTAAAGCGGGACACGTGAAATCCTGCTTGAAGATAGGGGGACCACCCTCTAAGCCTAAATACTCTTCAGTGACCGATAGTGAACTAGTACCGTGAGGGAAAGGTGAAAAGAACCCCTATTAGGGGAGTGAAATAGAACCTGAAACCGGATGCCTACAATCAGTCGGAGCTCTATATGAGTGACGACGTACCTTTTGTATAATGGGTCAGTGACTTTATCTGTGCAGCAAGCTTAAGCCGAAAAGGTGTAGGCGTAGCGAAAGCGAGTCTGAATAGGGCGATGAGTTGTACGGATAAGAACCCGAAACCTAGTGATCTAGTTATGAGCAGGTTGAAGGTAAGGTAACACTTACTGGAGGACCGAACCGGTGCCTGTTGAAAAAGGCTCGGATGACTTGTGATTAGGGGTGAAAGGCCAATCAAACTGGGAGATAGCTGGTTTTCCGCGAAAACTATTTAGGTAGTGCGTTGAATAATAAGATCTTGAGGGGTAGAGCACTAAATAGGCTAGGGGGAAGAAATTCTTACTAAACCTAATAAAACTCCGAATACTCAAGATTGTTTCTCAATAGACAGACGGTGGGAGCTAACTTCCATCGTCGAGAGGGAAAAAACCCAGACCACCATCTAAGGTCCCAAAATCGTAGTTAAGTGTGAAAGGATGTGAAGACTCCAAAACAGCCGGGAGGTTGGCTTAGAAGCAGCCATCCTTTAAAGAAAGCGTAACAGCTCACCGGTCTAATTAAGAGACTTTGCGCCGAAGATGTAACGGGGCTCAAACTACGTACCGAAGTTGTGGATTTAAAGTGTCTACGGACATTTTATCTGGTAGCGGAACGTTCTGTAAGTCTGCGAAGGGATACCCGCGAGGGGTCCTGGAGATATCAGAAGTGCGAATGCTGACATAAGTAGCGATAAACAGAGTGAAAGACTCTGTCGCCGAAAATACAAGGGTTCCTGCGTAAAGTTAATCTTCGCAGGGTTAGTCGGCCCCTAAGACGAGGGCGAAAGCCGTAGTCGATGGGAACAAGGTAAATATTCCTTGACCTGATGGTAGTGACGGATCTCGTATATTGTAAGTTCTTATTGGATTGAACTTGCCTTGAAGAGGTCCCAGGAAATAACTCCATCATTAAGACCGTACCCTAAACGGACACACGTGTATTGGTAGAGAATACCTAGGCGCTTGAGAGAATGATGTTGAAGGAACTCGGCAACTTGCCTCTGTAACTTCGGGATAAAGAGGGCCTTATTTTGCGCAAGCAGAGTAAGGTGGCACAAGCCAGGGAGTAGCGACTGTTTAACAAAAACACAGGACTCTGCTAACACGTAAGTGGATGTATAGGGTCTGACGCCTGCCCGGTGCCGGAAGGTTAAAGCAAGATGTGCAAGCATCGAACTGAAGCCCCGGTGAACGGCGGCCGTAACTATAACGGTCCTAAGGTAGCGAAATTCCTTGTCGGGTAAGTTCCGACCTGCATGAATGGCGTAACGACTGCTCCGGTGTCTCCAACATCAACTCAGCGAAATTGAATTCTCCGTGAAGATGCGGAGTTCCCGTGGTTAGACGGAAAGACCCCGTGCACCTTTACTACAACTTTACATTGGTATTAGAAATGACATGTGTAGCATAGGAGGGAGACTTTGAAGTGGTGGCGCTAGCTATCATGGAGTCGTCAGTGAAATACCTCTCTTGTTATTTTTGATATCTAACTCCATGCCGTCATCCGGCTGGAAGACACTGTATGGTGGGTAGTTTGACTGGGGCGGTCGCCTCCTAAAGAGTAACGGAGGCGTGCGAAGGTAGGCTCAGATCGGTCAGAAATCGATCGTTGAGTGCAATGGCATAAGCCTGCCTGACTGCAAGACTGACAAGTCAAGCAGAGTCGAAAGACGGTCATAGTGATCCGGTGGTTCTGAGTGGAAGGGCCATCGCTCAACGGATAAAAGGTACGCCGGGGATAACAGGCTGATACCCTCCAAGAGTTCATATCGACGAGGGTGTTTGGCACCTCGATGTCGGCTCATCACATCCTGGGGCTGGAGCAGGTCCCAAGGGTTTGGCTGTTCGCCAATTAAAGTGGTACGTGAGCTGGGTTCAGAACGTCGTGAGACAGTTCGGTCCCTATCTGCCATGGGTGTAGAAGAATTGAGAGGAGCTGACCTTAGTACGAGAGGACCGGGTTGGACGTATCACTGGTGGACCGGTTGTAGCGCCAGCTGCAGTGCCGGGTAGCTAAATACGGAAGAGATAATCGCTGAAAGCATCTAAGCGAGAAACTCACCTCAAAACTAGTTCTTCCTATAGAGCCGTCGTAGACTACGACGTTGATAGGACGGGTGTGGAAGCGTGGTAACACGTTAAGCTTACCGTTACTAATAGCTCAATTGGCTTGATTTATGCACTGAAAAAAATTTTAGATACAAATTACAATGTTTTAGACCTTAAAATAAATTTTTTCTATATTAAATTATATGCAAAATTTATTTACTAAAAGATCATACTTAAATACACCTATACTTTTTATTGTTTTTAATAGACCTGATGCAACTGCTAAAGTATTTGAGAGCATAAAAAAAGCCAGACCTCCCAGACTATACGTTGCTGCTGACGGGCCACGACAGGATAGAATTGATGATATTGAACAAATAGCTAAAGTAAGAAAGATTGCAATGGCTATTAATTGGCCGTGCGAAGTAAAAACTTTATTTAGGAAAAAAAATTTAGGATGTAAATATGGTTGTGGCACCGCGATCAGCTGGTTCTTTGAGCATGAAGAGCAAGGTATTATTTTAGAAGATGATTGTCTTCCACACCATGATTTTTTTTATTTCTGTGAAACTCTTTTAAATTATTATAAAAATGACAGTAGAATTATAACGATTGCTGGTAGTAATTTACAAAGCAATTATAAACGCAGTAGTGAATCTTATTACTTTTCTAAATATTTTTTTTGTTGGGGTTGGGCTTCTTGGCGAAGAGCTTGGGAGTGTTATGATGATAAAATAAGTTTTTGGCCACAATGGAAATCTTCTGAGGATTGGAATAAAAAATTTACCGATACTGTTGAAAAGAAATATTGGAAGAAAGTTTTTGAGTTAGTATATTCAAATCCTCCTGACACTTGGGATTATCCTTTTATTGCTTCTGCTTGGAAAAAAGGAGGACTAAGCGCAGTATCTAGTGTAAACTTGATTAGCAATATTGGATTTGGGGAAGATGCAACTCGAACCACTGACCCTTTATATAAAGATGCAAATTTACCAGTCGAATCTATTGGAGAGCTTATTCACCCAAAAATTGTTGGACAGGATAAAGATAAAGATCGTTATGTATTTGATGAAAATTTTGATGGTCGACATTTGCGTATGCCAGGACTTTTATTTAGTTTTCCAAGAAGAACATATAGATTTCTTTTAGGTAAAATTAAATTAATACTTAATTTTTATAAATGAAAATTGGTATAACAGGTAGTACTGGAGTTTTAGGTTCAATTCTTTTAAAAAAATTAAAAGAAAAAAATTATAAGATAGTTGTTTTTAATTCAGATATTGCTAATGCATCAAAAGTAGAAATGTGGATTAAAAAAAATAATTTTGATTTTATTTTTCATCTAGCAGCAATCGTACCCGTGAAAATATGTAATGAAAATCCTTTATTGGCATGCTCAGTCAATATTGGAGGTACACTTAATATTTTAGAGGCGTTGACTAAATTAAAAAAAAAACCATGGTTTTTTTACGCTTCAACTTCACATGTTTATAAAGCTAAAAATAAACCATTACTAGAGACTGATCCGATTTTTCCAAAAACTTTTTATGGCTATACTAAATGGGTAGGTGAAAAAATATTAAAGAACTTTAGTACAAAACATAATTTGCCCTATTGTTGTGGTAGAATATTTAGTTTTTATGACAATTTTCAATCGAAAGATTTTTTATTTCCATCCGTAAAAGATAAAATAAAAAAATTATCAAAGAAAAAAAGTATAAATATTATTAATGCTCATAGTATTATTGATATTCAGAAAGCTACTGATGTAGTTAAAATTATTTTAAAACTTTTTGAAAAAAAAACTCAAGGAATTTTTAATATAGGAACAGGAAAGGGAATTAGCGTTAAAAATTTTGCACGAAGGTTAACTAAAAAGAAAATTAAAATATATACAAATACTAAAAAAAAAACAATAATTGTAGCTGATATGAAAAAGCTTAATTCAATTCTAAACCGATGAATAAAGAAATGACAATTTCAACAGTAATTCCTACTTTTAATAGAGAAATTTATCTTAAAGAGGCAATACTTTCATGTTTAAATCAAACTATTAAACACGAAATAATTGTTTGTAATCATGGTGGAACAGATGGAACGGATACTATGGTTAAGCAATTTGAAGGTAAAATTAAGTATATAAAAAGAACTGCGAATTATGGTCCGCATTTTTGCTGGCTAGAAGGTATTTTGGAAGCAAGCGGAGAATATATAAATTTATTATTTGATGATGACTGGATTAAACCAAAATTTATTGAAGAATGTATAAAATATTTTGACGATAAACAAGTGGGATTTGTTTTTTCAGAAAGTGAACTTATTGATGATCAAACAAAAAAAGTTTTTAGACAAAGCAAAAAGATTTTACCAAATAGTGGTGTCTATAATATTTTTCGACATGAATCATATTTTGTTCAAAAATTAATATCCCCTACTTCGATTATTATAAGAAAAAAAGATATGATCGACGCTTTGTTTCAGGGAAGATTGCCTTTATCTAGGTTTGAATACAAGGGCGTCGGACCAGATAAACTAATGGTTTTAATATGCTTGTTACGCTACAAAAAATTTGGATATGTATCTGAATATTTGTCAGTTTATAGAGCGCATAATCATTCAATCACAATTGATGCTAACAGCAATAAACAAAAAAATAAACAATTCAAAAAAGCTTATAGAGAAATAAATATGTATTATTATTTATTAAAATATGCCAGATATTTTTGGTACCTATTTTATTTGAGAGATTTCTATGGAAGGGTTATTAATAAATTATTTAACTCCTCTAAGGCTGTAGAAAAAAAATAGATTTATGAAGAAATATGCGTTAGCGCAAGATACAATTTCGAAAAAAGAAATAGTCAGCTTAACCAAGTGGTTATTAAAAGACAACCAGCTGACAAAAGGAAGGCTAACTATAGAATTTGAAAAAAAATTTTCTAAATTTATAAATAGTAAATATTCTATTTTTGTAAACAGTGGTTCTTCAGCAAACTTATTAATACTTTCAGCGTTACTTGAGAGCGGTAGATTAAAAAATAAAAAAGCAATCGTCGCTGGAGTCTCTTGGGTAACAACCGTTACTCCTTTTATGCAACTGAATTTTGATATCGACTTATGTGATTGCGATGTTAATAATTTAGGTGTTGATCTTGATCACTTTGAATATTTATGCAAAAAAAACAAGCCTTCAGTAGCGATGCTGGTTAACGTTTTGGGTCACCCAAACGATATTTATAAAATAAAAAAAATCTGCAAAAAATATGATGTAATTTTACTGGAGGATTCGTGCGAAGCTCTAGGAACAAAGCTTGAAAAAAAAAAAATTGGTACACACGGACTTTTATCTTCTTTTTCTTTTTATTATGGTCATCATATTTCAACTATTGAAGGAGGAATGGTTATAACAGATGACTTTGACCTTTATAATATTATGCTTTCAATTAGATCTCATGGCTGGTCTAGAGATATTCACAAAAGGGCAAAGAAAAAATTGCTAAAGGAGTATAAGGTTGATGAGTTTAGAGATTTGTACACATTTTACTATTCTGGATACAATTTAAGGTCCACAGATTTAAATGCCTTTCTAGGTTTAGGACAATTAAAAAAATTAAATAAAATCTGTCAGGTTAGATATAATAATTTCAAAGCTTATGAAAAAAATTTATCAGATTTTTGGTGCCAGAAAAGTTCATCTAATTTTATCTCAAGCTTTGCATATGGAACTTTGGTTAGGAATAGAGAGCAAGTTTATGAGTATTTAAAAAAATTTAATATAGAAACAAGACCATTAATATGCGGTAACATCGGAAGACATCCTTTTTGGGTTAAAAAATATGGTAATTGCATTTTAAAAAATGCAGATATTGTACATGAATTTGGTTTATATTTGCCAAATCATTATAATTTAAGCAGAAATGACATTTTTTTTATTAGCCAAAAATTTAAAGAAATTGCAGTACCAAAATTTTTTTAAGTAGGAACCAGATTCAAGTATTTTATTTACCAATTTATTAAAATTAAGATTATTATAATATTAATAATATTAATAAAAATTAATTATAAGTTTTTAAAAAAATCTAAATCAAATTACAATGACAATTAATTTATTTATTAAGATTTATAACTTCATATTATTTGGATTTTTTGATAATTTTCTTAAAAATTCAATAGGAGTTATTCATATTGGTGCCAATTCTGGACAAGAAAAAGATCATTACAAAAAACTAAGAGTTCAAAGAGTTATTTGGATAGAAGCTGATCCCGAAATATATGAAATTTTATTAAGAAATATAAAGAATTATAAAAATTATAAAGCTTACAACTATTTGGTAACTGATAAAAATAAAAAAAAAGTAAAATTTAATATTGCAAATAATGACTCTAATAGCTCATCCATATTTACATTAAAGGATTCTAAAAGACTTTACCCAAAACTACATTATACAAAATCAATTTTATTAAATAGTAAAAATCTAAAAACAATAGTTAATAAAAAAAAAATAAATTTAAAGAATTTTGATTCTTTAGTATTGGATGCTCAAGGAGCAGAATTAGAAATTTTAAAAGGGGGGGGGCATTTAATTAATAAATTTAAATATATTAAATTAGAAGCTGCTGAATTTCAGATGTATTCAAAAAATCCTCTTTATTCTGAGATATCAAGGTATTTGTATTTATTAGGATTTAAAGAAATAAAAAAAACGTGCATCGCAAAGAATTATAACGGAAAGAAAGCTTACGATGTTTTATATTTAAATTTACACTTTAAACACAAATATTAGTTTCTGCATTTAAATTGTTAATTTATTTTAATATACCAATCATCATAATCTGAAAACCCAACATATTTTCTTATATAACCATTCTTTGACAATAAATTATTTATTTTTTCTCTGTTTTTATTAAAATTATGTTCGCAGGTTATTATTTTAAATTCATACTCATTGAAATTGAAATTATTTAGTATTTCAAATTCACTACCTTCAGTATCTATTGACAAATATTCAATTTTTTTTGGGGCGTTATATTTTTTTAACAAGTCAGAAAGACTTATCGTCTCGATTTGGTAAATTTTGGATTGCTTTCTTTTATGAGAATCAAAATTTTTAAATTTGTTTATCGTTGAGAGCAATGGCGCCTCATCTTCAACAAAGTTTATAAAAGAATTTGATGCACTCCAAACACAGCCATAATCTATATGGCAAGATCTATTTTTTTTTAATGATTCATGAAAAAATTTAGCAGGCTCAGCTAGAACTCCATTCCACTCATATTCTTTTTCGAGCAACCAGGTGTTACTAAAGTCCACACCATTAGTAGCCCCAAATTCAACGAAAAACCCATTTTTCATAAAGTTAGTTTCTAATAAAACAAAAAGATCCTGTTTTAGCTGTGCTTTAGACTTATCTTTTACTTCTATAATTTTAGCTAATTGATTTTTTGGTGATTGAAAAATTATTGAAATATCTTTTTGAGATTCTTTTAATTGCTCTAATCTTTTGTACGAAATAAGACCTAAATTAAATAATTGAAATATTTTTATAAGAATTTTTTTCATTTTAATTAATTATTAACTTAGACTTTTATAAATTTTTAAGAAATATTTATAATAATCTTTCAAACCTTCGTCTAAATTAATTTTATATTTCCAACCTAATTTATTTATTAATTTTACATCTAGCCTTCTTTCCTTTACTCCGTCTGGATATTTTTTATCAAAAATAATTTTTCCTTTAAATTTTGTAATTTTTTTAATCTTTAATGCTAATTTTTTTATTGAAATATGTTCGGACCCCCCAACATTTATATGCCCAGTAGATATTTTTTTATTTATAAAAAAAGAAACTGCTTCTGCTAGATCTTTTACATTTAAAAACTCTCTTTTTATTAATCCTGAACCCCAGACTTCAACACTTTTTTTATTATTTATTCTTGCTTCATGAAATTTTCTAAGTAACGCAGGCAATACGTGGCTAGATTTTAAATCAAAATTATCTCCTTCACCGTAAAGATTTGAGGGTTGAAGAGAAAAAAAATTTTTTTTTAATTTTTTTTGCGCATACTCACAATATTTTAAAACAGCGATTTTTGCGATAGCATATCCTTCGTTGCTTTCTTCGAGTTTTGATTCTAGCAAATAACGCTCTTTAATAGGCTGTTTGGTTTTCTTTGGATAAATACAGGCCGATCCTAAATTAATTAATTGTTTAACATTATAATCTAAACTATTTTTTATAAGATTAAGTCCAATCATTGTATTGATGTATAAGTATTTTTCGGGATATAGACTGTTATCTAAAATACCACCCACTTTTCCAGCAGCATTAATAACGATAGTAGGTTTATTTTTCTTAAACCATTTTTCAACACTCTTTTGATTAGTGAGATCGAGTTGTGATCTTTTGCATTCAATTATGTGATTTTTTTTTTTAAGTATTTTGTAAATTGCCTGACCAACCATACCCTCTTGACCAGCAATAAAAATTTTATGTTGCATTAACCAATATTAGAAATTACTTTTTTCTATTAATTTTTGGTCCTCAGTCATCATTTCATGAATTAATTGGTTAATATTGATTTTAGGTTTCCATCTTAATTTTTTTCTAGCTTTAGCGGCATCTCCTCTTAAGTAGTCTACTTCATTGGGTCTAAAATATTCTTTATCAATCAAAACGATTTTATCTCCTATCTTAAGATGAGGGGTTTTAAATTTATCGCAATTTTTTACATAACCAACTTCATTAATACCCTTACCTGACCAACCGATATTAATTTTTAAAAATTTACAACATTTTTCAACAAAAAATTTTACTGTATATGGTTTTCCTGTTGCAATAACAAAGTCTTCAGGTCTTTTTTGCTGTAGCATTTTCCATTGCATTTCGGCATAGTCTTTTGCGTGACCCCAATCTCTATAAGCATATAGGTTTCCTAAATATAATTTTTTTTGGATTCCTAACGCAATTTTATTTAATCCAATAGTAATTTTTCTGGTGACGAATGTTTCTCCTCTTCTTGGAGATTCGTGATTAAATAAAATTCCATTAACCGCATATGCGCCATAAGCATCTCTATAATTTTTAGTTATCCAGTAAGCAAAAAGTTTTGAAGTGGCGTAAGGACTTTGAGGTGAAAATTGAGTTTTTTCTGATTGATTTTTTTTATTAATATTTCCATATAGTTCAGATGTAGAAGCTTGATAAAATTTTGTTTTTTTAAGACCAAGCAATCTAATAGCTTCCAACATTCTTAAAGTTCCCAAAGCGTTCACTTGTGTAGTATAGTCGGGAACTTTAAAGCTAGTTAGTACATGGCTTTGAGCAGCTAAGTTGTATATTTCATCTGGTTTAATTTTATTAATTAATTCTATTAGGTTGTTAGCATCTACAAGATCTCCGTAATGCAAAAAAAAATTAGTTTTATTATGTTTATCTAAGTAAAGGTGGTCAATACGTTGAGTGTTTATTAAAGAGGATCTTCTTTTAATACCATGAACAATGTAATTTTTTTTTAATAATAATTCCGCAAGGTAAGACCCGTCTTGTCCTGTAATTCCAGTAATTAGTGCTATTTTTTTTTTCATTACTTTATTTGATCGCAATCATACTTTATATTGAACTGTAGAAATTGTTTTTAAAACTTTTATATTCTTTTATAATAGTTAACATTTAAATAAATGCAAATTAAGTTAAATGCTAATTTAAGTCATTTAAAATTAAGTATAATATTTTTAAGATTTGTTGTTAACTATGAAAAAAGTGCTTATAACTGGCAGTTCAGGATTGGTTGGTTCTGGTGCCGTTGATTTTTTTTATAAAAAAAAATTTAAGATATTTGCATTAGACAATGACTTTCGAGGTCAAATTTTTGGTAAAAAATATTCAACAAATAAAATAAAAGAATATCAGAAGGAAAAGTATTCTAATATTGTGTTCCTTAACCATAATATTGCAAATATTAATGAAATTAAAAAAATATTTGAGAATAATAAATTTGATTTAATAGTTCATACAGCAGGTCAGCCATCGCACGATTGGTCTGCAAAAGATCCTCTTTTAGACTTTAATGTTAATGCTGTTGGTACTTTAAATCTTCTGGAACTCACTAGAAAAAATTCACCAAAAGCTATTTTTATTTTTACTTCAACAAATAAAGTTTATGGAGATTTGCCTAACAACCTTAAAGGCATTAAAGAACTAGCAACACGTTATGAAGTTTATCAAAATAATAAACTTTTCTCTATAAGCGAAGATTTCTCAATTGATAACTCAAAACATTCACCTTTTGGAGTCTCAAAAACTGCTGCAGATTTAATGGTTCAAGAATATGGAAAATATTTTAATATAAAAACAGCAGTTTTTAGATGTGGGTGCATTACTGGACCAAATCATCAAGGCGCAGAACTACATGGGTTTTTGTCGTATTTAGTTAAATGTATAATTTCTAATAAAAATTATAATATTTATGGTTACAAAGGAAAACAAGTTAGAGACAATATTCATTCCGAAGATCTTGTTGATATGTTTTGGCATTTTTATCGAAATCCTGGATACGGAGAGATTTATAATGCTGGCGGGGGGAGAGAAAATTCTATCTCGATATTAGAAACTATTAATTTAGTAAACCAAATTTCCAAAAAAAAATGGATTAATTATACTATCAAAAAAGAAAATAGAAGTGGGGATCATATTTGGTATATTACTAATTTTGATAAATTTAAGAAAAAATTTCCAAGTTGGAGAATTAAAAATACTAACGAAGATATAATCGAACAAATTATTTGGGAAAGTAGAAAAAATAACAATCAGCTAAAAAAATATTTTATATTGAGTCGGTAATATTTTTTATAAAATTTATTTCTTTATTTAAATTAGGTTCATTCAATAATAGTGGTTCAGTTGCGTATTTATTTAAAAAACTTTCATCTTTTAAAAGATTGCTTATTTCAAGATAATTATCTTTTGAATAGTTTAATAAGTTAACAAACGATTTTTCATTAAAATCTTGATTAATATTATTATCTGCCCAAGCTAAGGGTAGACACTTACCAAGAAATGCCTCCGGCACTTTTTCTGTGTAGTATCCAGGATACAGACTGTTTTCTGGACATAGATTAAATGCATATTTTTTTAATATTTCTTTTTTTGATAATGGATTGGAATTATGGTTTTTGATATTTTTATTAAAGTAAGGTCCATATCCATCAACTGTAAAATTTTTAGAAAAATTAAAAAGCATACTCTTTCTCGGCTCATCCAAGTGGCTTGAGAGTAGGCAAATCTTTCTTTCTTTTTTCAGAAAGAAATCGCCCTGAGGAGACATTAAGTCTTTAATACTATAAAAATTCCCAAATCTTTCAATAAATGTACTTAGTTCCCTCTTTGGTACTAAATGATCCCAATTGATTAATTCTTTCCACAAAGGAAATCTTAAATGAGTTTCGCTGCTTAGTCCAAAATGACTGGAAATGCTAAAATCATATTTAACGTCAGGAAAAGGATAATTTTCATGAGAATAAAAAATTCGAATAGGTTTAATTTTTCGCTTTAAAAGATATAGGTCAATATTTGGAAATATATTATCAATAAATTTTAATTTTTTTCGAGTAAAATTAAAAAATTTTCTTTTCAAAATAAGTGTGTCATAAGGTCCAAAAATAAGAATATCGGAATCTTTGGGAGATACAATTTCAATTTCTTTTTTAGAGGTATGTTGTATTAGTTTTATAATTAAACTTCCCTTAAGATCTCCAGTCCATAGTGTGGAAATTTTGATTTTTTTCATATTCTTTATTAATTACAAGGATATTATAACTTAATAATTAAGTATAATTTATAATTATTAGTTTACTTTTAATCTATAAGAATAAATGAAAAAAATATTTAAAATTTTAAACTTAAATGAGCAACTCCAAGTTCTAATTTTAGCAGTCTTAATTTTAATAACTTCTTTTTCAGAAATTTTGTTATTATTATTTATTCAACCTATATTACAATTTTTTTTAAATAATAATTTATCTTATCGGGTAAATTTTTTTTTATTTGATTACTCTTTTACAAGTAAATTATTGTTTTTATCTTTTATGGTTATTTTTTTTTTAAGAAATGTTTTTTATACATTAACAATTTTATTTAAAACTTATTTTATTAAAAATTTAAACATTCATATTTCTAATAAAATTTATTCATCTTATTTAAAAAAAGACTATTCTTTTTTTTTAAAAAATAACTCAGCGAAACTTATTTCTAATACTACCAATGAAGTAGATAATTTTTGTCAAAGCGTATTTAATAATTTTCTCACATTCCTTACAGAAATTTTTTTACTTTTAGCAATTATTTTTTTCTTATTTATTAAATTTTTTACATTTAGTCTTGTATTATTATCTTTTTGTTTTTTATTATTTTTTCTATCAATATTTATTTATAAAAAAAAAATAAAGGACGTTGGATTAAAAAGAGCCAAGTTGGATAGTGATAAAATTAATCATCTTCAAAAAAGTTTTTATGCTATTCAGTCTATTAAATTAGATGGTATTGAAAATTATTTTATTGATAAATTCAATATTATTAATAGTGCTATAGCTAGAACCGTGGCAATTTTTGGTATTTTTTCTGATCTTCAAAAACCAATTTGGGAAATATTAATTATATTAAGCTTCTCTATCACAATGTATATTGGGTATAATTTTTTTGGATTATTTCGTTTAGATATAGTTTTAATATTAGGAACTTTTACTATCGCTTTTTTTAGATTCTTGCCTTCTTTAAATAGAGTATTTATTTGCTTAAATTCTTTTAAATTTTATGCGCCTTCAATAGATTTCGTTTGTAATGAATTATCTTTAAATAATAGTGTAATAATTGAAAAAGAAGAAACCTTAGATAACTTTAAATTTTCTAAACAAATAGAATTGAGAAATATATCTTTTCAGTATGACAGTAAAAATTCACTTATTTTAGAAGGGATTAATTTAACAATTAAGCATAATTCTATAACTTTCATCAAAGGAGAAAGCGGATCAGGAAAGAGTACTCTGTTAAATATTGTTTGTGGCTTATTATTTCCCACAACAGGCCAAGTTTTGATGGACAACAAAAATATTAACTTTTTTCTAAAGTCTTACAGAAGCAAAATAGGTTATGTACCTCAAAAAACATTACTTTTAGAAGATTCTATTTTGGACAACATTGTTTTTGGGCAACATGTTGAGAATTTAGATTCAAATTTAGTTAAAGAAGTAATTAACAAGTCTAAATTAAACAAATTAATTGATAAATTGCCAAATGGGTTACATACAATTATTGGTGAAAGAGGATCTTCTTTGTCAGGAGGTGAACAACAAAGAATTGGGATAGCTCGAGCTTTATATAAAAAACCGGAGATTCTGATATTAGATGAAGCAACTAGTGCACTTGATGAAGAAACCGAACGTTTGTTATTAAAAGAGATATTAGAATTACAAGAATTTATAACTATTATTATGGTTTCGCATAAAAAGTTAGAAATTGTAAAAGAATTTGAGTTATTTGAGTTAAGAGATAATAAAATTAATAATATTAAATGTTAAATACTCTCGGCTTTACGTATTTTCTTAAGTCTTTTGGGTAATTTGACTTTAAAGCGTATATTTTTTCAATATCAATGTAAGAATTAAAGAAAAAATTTTTAATTTTACAAAATTGTTTGTCAAAATAGTATTCCATGTAGTAGTCAAAATTTTTATATTTTCTTAATAAAAAAGGAATAAAAAATAAATAATAAGGAATCCTTAGTAAGTTTAGAATATAATTTATTGTTCCTATAGAAAATTTTTTATAAATAAATTTTCTAATTTTTTTAAAAGAGGTTCTTTCAAAAGACTTTCTATCTTGGGCAAGATAAGAAAATCCTCGATTATCTGGATAGCCTAAAAAAGGCATAGTTTGCATTAATTCAATATTATTTTTAAAAAAATTAAAAGGATAATCTCCAAGACCTATTGTTTTTCCTTTTGTTATTTTTAAAAATTTTTTTATAAAACCAATTGTTACTTGAGCGGCACCTGGATTAAATAAGTGTGTTTTTGCATAATAGACTTTTACTCGATTATTTAAGACATTTAGTGATTTTTTTTTAAGAAACCCTGGAGGCATACATTGAAATTGAATAATTTTATTACCTTCGAAATAAATTTTATTGTCAACCCATTCTTTAAATAAAAAAGAAGGGTAAAAATCATCATCAAAGTAAATTATATTTTTTAAATTTTTTTTGACAGCGTATTTATAAATTCTTATTATTGTATACATTCCTCCAATTTCGTTAAATCCCATTTCTCTGCCAACATGATTCAAAACTTTTTTTCTGTTATATTGTGAATATATTATTTCTTTTTCTTTTTGATTCTTTCCCTCAATTCCATAAAAAATCTTATATTTTAAATTAAGTTCTTGTAATTTTTTTGTTAAGTATTTAAGCCTGGGACTGTTTCTCATGCTTAGTACAAATATTGTGATTTTTTTTTGCATTTTTTAGTAAATAAAAATTTTTATTTCTTTAATAATACCTTATATAATAAGGTTTAACATGATAGCACAATATTTTTGCACAAATTATATAAGATGAAATTTATTTATAATTTTAAAATTTTATTAATTAAATTATTTAAATGAAATTAGTAATATTTGCCGGAGGCTTAGGAACAAGAATATCAGAAGAAACTGATTATGTTCCAAAACCAATGGTTAAAATTGGTAAAAAACCAATTTTATGGCACATTATTAAATATTATTCAGTTTTTGGATTTTCAGAGTTTATAATTTGTGGTGGTTATAAAATAAACGTTATAAAAAATTATTTTAAAAAGTTTAAAAAAAACTTAAACCAATCGTGGAATGTTAAAGTTATTAACACAGGAGTAAATAGTAACACCGGAGAAAGATTAAGAAAAATTAAAAAATATGTAGGTAATACATTTTGTTTAACCTATGGAGATGGCTTAAGCAATGTAGATATAAATAAATTAATAAATTTTCATAAAAAAAATCAATCAATAGTTACCGTAACAGCTGTTAAACCCACGCCACACTTTGGAAAAATTATTTTTAAAGGCAATAAAGTAACTAAATTTTTAGAAAAAGATCAAACAAAAGAGAGTTGGATTAATGGTGGTTTTTTCATTTGTAATGAAGAAATTTTTAAATATATAAAAAAAAGAAATGCCATATTTGAAATTGACGTCCTAGGTGTTTTAGTAAAAAAGAAAAAGTTAGTAGCCTATAAACATAATGACTTTTGGTATTGCATGGATACATTAAGGGATAAAAGGCATTTAAATAATCTTTGGTCGTTAAAAAAAGCCCCCTGGAAGATCTGGAATGATAAATAATTTTAAATCTTTAAGTAAATTTTGGAAAGGTAAAAAAGTTTTTTTAACAGGTCATACTGGTTTTAAGGGAAGTTGGTTTGCTATTTTATTAAATTTACTTGGTGCAAAAGTTGTAGGTTATTCTTTAAAACCCGTTACAAATCCAAATCTTTTTGATCTCATTAAATTAAATAGAAAAATTCATAACTCTATAATTGGTGATATTACAGATTATAATAAATTAAAAAAATCTATTAATAAATTTTCTCCAAATTTTGTCGTTCATATGGCAGCTCAAGCAATTGTTAGAGAGTCTTATGTTAGTCCAAAATATACTTATCAAGTAAATACTTTAGGAACTGTTAATATTCTAAATATTTTAAATGAACTAAAATTCATTAAATCTGCTTTAATTATTACAACTGACAAAGTTTATTTTAATAATAATAAAAAAAAATACTACGAAGAGAATGACGTTTTAGGAGGATATGATCCTTATAGTAATTCAAAATCTTGTGCTGAATTAGTGGTTAACTCTTATAATCATTCATTTTTCAAAGAAAAAAATATTTTCGTGGCAACAGCAAGAGCCGGCAACGTTATTGGAGGTGGTGACTTTTCAAAAGACAGAATTTTACCTGATTATTTCCGCTCTTTATTCCAAAATAAAAAACTAATTTTAAGATCACCAAATTCTATAAGGCCATGGCAGCATGTACTTGAACCATTATATGGTTATCTATTGTTATTAATGAAATTACATAAAAAACAGAAATTAAGTAATAGTAGTTTTAATTTTGGTCCAAATAAATCAAATAATAAATCTGTAAATGATGTTATTAATTTAATTAATAAAGATTTTAATAATTTTGTAAAAGTTACTAAAAAAAATAATAGTTTAAAAAATTACCACGAAAGTAAAATATTAATGTTAAATTCAAACAAATCTAAGAAAATATTAAATTGGAAAACTAAATATAATCTTGAACAAAGTATAAAACTAACAACTTTGTGGTTTAAAGCATTTATTGAAAATAAAAATATTTTGAAACTGACTCAAGAACAAATAAGAAACTATTTTAATTAAATCATGAAAGACGATATTTTAGAAATAAGAAGTAAAATATTAAGCTTAGTTAATGATTATTCTAATATAAATTTTAAAGAAAAAGAATTCATACCTGGCGTCAGCGATGTTCCGGCATCAGGAAAAGTCATTGGTGCTTCAGAACTAAAAAATATGGTTGAGGCATCTTTAGATGGATGGTTAACCACGGGTAGATTTAATGAACAATTTGAAAAAAAGTTAGCAAATTTTTTAGGAGTGAAATGTTTGCTTACAGTAAATTCTGGATCTTCTGCAAATTTGATTGCATTTTCAACTTTAACATCACCAAAATTAAAAGAAAGAGCAATTCAAAAAGGTGATGAAGTTATCTCAGTTGCTGCTGGTTTTCCAACAACCGTTAATCCTATAATTCAATTTGGGGCAGTTCCAGTTTTTATTGATGTAAAAATTCCAACTTATAATATTGATGAGAATTTAGTTGAATCAGCGATCACTAATAAAACAAAAGCTATAATGTTAGCCCACACTCTTGGTAATCCTTTTAATGTTAAAAAAATTAAAGAAATTTGTGATAAATATAACTTGTGGTTAGTAGAGGATAGTTGTGATGCTTTAGGTTCAAAATTCGACAATCAAAATGTTGGAACATTTGGAGACTTGGCAACTCTAAGTTTTTATCCTGCCCATCATATAACAATGGGTGAGGGGGGCGCAGTTTTCACTAATAGCAAAAAATTAGAGCGAATAGCAGAGTCCTTTAGAGATTGGGGAAGGGATTGTTATTGTGAACCTGGAAAAGACAATACTTGCAATAAAAGATTTGGTTGGAAATTAGGAGATTTGCCCTTTGGTTATGATCACAAATATACTTATTCTCATGTAGGTTATAATATGAAAATAACAGATATGCAGGCAGCGTGCGGTCTCGCCCAGTTAGATCGCCTAGAGGGTTTTATTAAAAAAAGAAAAGAGAATTTTAATTATTTATACAAAAACTTAAAAGCACTGGAAGAATTTTTAATATTGCCAGAACCAGAAAAAGATTCTGAACCTTCTTGGTTTGGCTTCCCTTTGACTCTTAGACAAAATAAAAGATTCAATAGAATTAATTTAATTAGTTATTTAAATGCCAATAAAATTGGAACTAGACTTTTATTCGCAGGAAATTTGATTAAACAACCTTATATGCAAAATACTAATTTTAGAGTCCATGGAGAGTTAAAAAATACAAATCTAGTTATGGATAATACTTTTTGGCTTGGCCTTTATCCTGGCCTTATTATTAAACATTTAGAATTTACAGTAAATATTCTTAAAACTTTTTTTAAATAAATATAAAAAAATGGCAAAAAAATTCAGCGAGATAGAGATAGCTAAACAAATAAGAATTAGAATACTTAAAATAAGCAATAGAGCAAAATCATCTCATGTTGGAAGCTGTTTATCTATTGTTGATATTTTAGTTGTTTTATATAAAAATTTTATTAACAAGAGGAATATTTTTGTATTAAGCAAAGGTCATGCTTGTTTAGCTTATTACTGTGTGTTGCAAAAGTTTGGTTATTTTTCTAATAAAATTTTAAACTCATATGGTAAAAATAATACAATTCTATTATCTCATGTAAGCCATAAAGTTCCGGGCGTAGAGTTTTCAACAGGATCTTTGGGACATGGTTTACCTTATGCCATTGGAAGGGCTTTGGCAGAAAAAATTAATATATCTAATAATAAAATTTTTGTCTTAATAAGCGATGGTGAACTGAACGAAGGAACTACCTGGGAGTCCCTATTATTTGCAACATTTCATAAATTAGACAATTTAATTATAATTATTGATTATAATAAAATCCAAAGTTTAGATTTTACTAAAAATATTTTAAAATTAGAACCTTTACGTAAAAAATTCCAATCTTTTGGCTGTAACGTAAAGAATATTAATGGCCATAATTTCACTCAAATTTATAAATCTTTTTTTGTAAGAAAGAATAAAAAGCCAACAGTAATTATAGCTAATACTATTAAAGGAAAAGGAGTGCGTTTTATGGAAAATTCTATTTCATGGCACTACAAGTATCCAAATTTACAAGAACTTAAAGTTGCTATTAAAGAGATATAATAATGAGAGATATTTTTATTGATGAGCTAATAATTGCCACAAAAAAAAATAAAAATATAATTCTATTAGTTAATGATTTGGGTTTTGGAGTAATAGAAAAGTTTTGCAGACTTTTTCCAAATAACTATTTTAATGCAGGCATTTCTGAACAAAGCATGATGGGTTATGCCGCTGGACTAGCGGCAGCTGGTAAGCATGTTTTTGTATATTCAATAGCAAATTTTCCAACCTTTAGATGTGCCGAACAAATAAGAAATGATGTTGATTATCATAAATTACCAGTTACTATTGTGTCTGTGGGTTCTGGTGTTGGGTATGGAAATTTAGGTTATACTCATCATGGATTGCAAGATTATTCTTTAATAAGAAGTTTTCCTAACATGCTAATTGCATCTCCAGGTGATATTATGGAACTTAAAGCCTGCATTCATTATTTATTGTCTAATCCTCAGCCTTCATATTTAAGATTAGACAAAAGTTCTAATTACAAGATTCATAATAAAATTCCTAAAATTTTTCCAGGTAAGTGGCTCAAAATATTTGAAAAAAAAAATAATAAATTTACTTATCTAACCACTGGAGCTGTAATAGAGCATGTAAAGAAAAAAATTAGTAATACAAAAAATTCATCACATTATTCATTACCGCTTTGGGGTATGAAATGTAAAAAAAAGCAATATAAAAATATAAAAAAATATAAAAAAATTATAGTTGTAGAAGATCATTTTCAAGATGGAGGTTTTCAATCTTGGTTAAATGAGTCTATAAATAATAAAAATTGTAAAGTTAATATTGTATCACGATCAATAAGTAGCTCAGTGGTAAATAAGGTTGGGTCACAAGAGTATTTAATGAGGTTATTAAAATAAATTAATTTATGCATGTGGGAATTTCATTTTACTCTGAAAAAGAATTAAAAAAATTTAAATTTAGATCTATTGGTAAAAATGTTCTTATAAAAAAAAATGTTGGTTTATATTTTATAGAAAACATATCAATAGGTAACAATGTCAGAATTGATGACAACGTAATCATAGTGGCATCAAAAAAAGAGAATCCAGTTAAAATTGGGAATTATGTTCATATTGCTTCCAATTGTTATTTAGCTGGATCGGATGGTATTGAGGTTATGGACTTTACTACTTTTGCACCAGGAGTTTTGATATTTTCAGGTTCAGACGATTATAGTGGCAAAAAACTAACCAACCCTATGGTTGATAATCCTTATGTAGGAGGAAAATCTGGAAAAGTTACTCTTTGCAAACACGTTATTATTGGAGCTGGTTCTGTTGTTTTACCTGATGTTACCATAAAACAAGGATCTTCTGTGGGAGCCCTGTCACTTGTTCATAAAGATCTTAATCCTTGGGGAGTTTACGCCGGAATTCCTGCAAAGAAAATAAAAAGCAGGCATAAAGATATTCTTAAACTAGAAAAAAAATTTTTAAAAAAAAATTAAATATTTTATGAAAAAAATTTATTTTGGAGGTCCGTCTATAACAAATTTAGAGAAAAAGTACGTATTAGACTCTGTTACCAATGGTTTTTATGATGGAATGAAAAAAGATTTAATAAACTTGGAAATGAAATTAAAAAAATTATTAAAAATTAATTATGCACATCTTACATTTACCTGTACGCATGCTATGCATTTAGCATTATTATCGTGTGGTGTTAAAAAGGGTGATGAGGTTATAATTCCAGAAATTAGTTGGATTGCTACAGCGCAAGCAGCTGCTTACACAGGAGCAACATGTGTTTTTGTAGACATTAATCCTTTAACTTTTTGTGTAGATCCTGAAAAAATAGCTTCTGCAATTACAAAGAAAACAAAAGCTGTGATGGTAGTTCATAGTTTCGGACATCCTTGTGACATGGAGAAAATTTTAAAGATCTGTAAAAAAAATAATTTATTTTTAATAGAAGATGCCGCGCCATCACTTGGTTCTCATATTAATGGAAAAATGACAGGAACTTTTGGCGATGTAGGATGCTTTAGTTTCCAAGGAGCTAAGATTGTTACTAGCAATGAAGGTGGAGCCCTCGTTACTAATAGTAAAAAAAAATTTGAATTTGCAAAGTTATTTTCAATATTAGGAAGGACAGATAGAAAAGGTGAATTCTGGTCTGATCATATTGCATATAGATATGGAATGTCTAATTTAAATGCATCTTTGGGCGCTGCACAGGTTCAAAGAATTAATGAAATTATAAGAATAAAAAGAAATATAGCCTTTCAATATATTGATTTTTTTGAAAAAAATTCACACGTAAATTTTATAAAAGAACCAAGTTATGGATTTTCAAATTACGCATATCCTAATATTATCCTAAAAGAAGGAAATAAAAATTTAAGAGATAAAATTGTTGACCATCTTGAGTCGAAAAAAATTTTCGCAAGAAAAATGTTTCCACCAATGAGCGACATGGATATGTTTAAAAAAAGATATAATAATAGTAATTCAAGATTCGTTTCTGAAAATGCAATCACTTTACCCTCCGCCTCAATTATGAGTTCAGCTGATATTAAAAGGGTATGTAATGAAATTTTTACTTTTTTAAAAAAATTTTGCTAAATTTCAAATTTGTATAAATATTGTGATTAATTATAAAATTATACACTCATTTTTATCTCAGTGTGGAATTAATTTATTAAAATTTAAAAATATAAAATATATCTTTAAATATTTTAGTGATTATTTAAAATTTAGTAAATTATCAAAAATTGACCTAATTTTTCCTATTTTAGGTGAGCATAAGGAGAAATCCAGCGTTGTTATAAAACATTATTTTAATCAAGATTTACTCGTTGCATCTTATATTTTTAAAGATAATCCAAAGAAGCATGTGGATGTAGGCTCAAGAGTTGATGGCTTCGTCGCTCATGTTGCAAGTTTTCGAAAAATTGAAGTTTTTGATATACGTGACAACAATTTTCAGTTTAAAAACATAATATTCAAAAAAAAAGATATTAGTAGGATTGATAAAAGTTTATCAAATTATTGTGACAGCCTATCTTGTTTGCATACTTTAGAGCACTTTGGTCTAGGAAGATATGGTGATCAGCTTGATCCAAGTGGACACATCAAAGGTTACAATAATTTAATTAAAATTTTAAAAAGCGGTGGAACGCTTTATATTTCATTTCCTATTTCCAATAAAAACTTAACATATTTTAATTCAGAAAGATCTTTTAGTCCAAAAGAAATATTAAAATGGTCGGATGAACTAAAATTAGTAAAGTTTGACTTTATTGATGATTACGAAAAGATATTTTTAGATGTTGACTTAAATAAATTTAGCAAGAAAATTAGTTACGGGTGTGGAATTTATACATTTAAAAAAAAGTAATTATTTTTAATTAATTAATTCCAACTTTTTTTAATAAAATATTTTTATTTTTAATATTTATGAAATTCCACAAATCAATAACTGCTTTAAATTTATTACTATTTAACTTTTCAATTTTCTTAAATTTATTATTTTTGTAGCAAACAAAAATGACATCAGATTTGTTAAAAAATTGTTTAATATTTCTGCAGTAATTAATTTTATTTTCTATTTCTGGATATTGTTCATCATAAATAATAATTTTATTTTTATTAGTAAAATATTTTAATAGTTTTTCTCCAGGAGATTCAGTGGTTATAGGGGTGTTAATTTTATAACTTAGCCCACATATTCCTATTGTTATTTTATTTTTGAATTTTTTTTTAAGATCATTAAAAATATTAATATATCTATTAATTTGTAAATTATTGATTTTATCCGTCGTTATAGGAATTTGATTTGAAGCCCCTATTTTTTTTAAATATTTTGAAAAATTTCTATTATCTCTAGGAAAGCACGGGCCTGCGTACAAAGCTCCCAATGATAAATAATTATGACCAATTCTTTTATCATAACCAATAGTATTTAATATCTTTGAAACATCGATATTTTTTTCAACATCTGCAATTTGACTTAGAGAATTAGTGTAAGAAATTTTTAAAGTGACATATGTGTTTATAGCAATTTTTGCAATCTCCGCTTCTTTTAAATTTAGAAATTTAAGTTTGCTAATATTTTTTTTATAAAGATTTAAGTATATTTTTTTTAAAATTTTATGGCCTCGATCTAAATTAGAACCACAAATAACTAAGTCGCTGTTCATTACATCATTATAGATTGATCCTAAAGCAATAAGATGCGGATTGTATGTTAATATAAATTCTTTACCATGTTTTAAATTAAATTTTTTTTCTAAAAAATTAATAAAATATTCACATGAGCCAGGATTGACCGTTGATGTTATATTAATTAAATATTCTTTTTTATTTTTTAAATATTTTCCAATTTTTAATAGAGAATCTAGAATAAACTTATTATCAAATTCAGCATTTTGTTTCGAAGGAGTAGGAACTAATATAAAAGTTCCTTGAGTATTTTGAATTGTATTTTCAAAATTTTCAGTAAAAATAAAATTTTTTTTATTTTTTTTAATTAAATCATTTAAATTAGGTTCCGTGTCTTTAATGTTGTTTTCAATTTTTGATTTAATTTTTTTATTGATATCGTAACCATAAATAAAATTATTATTCATGGCTAATATCTGAGAAAAAATTAACCCTAATTTTCCTAATCCGATACAAAATATTTTATTTTTCAAGATTTAAATTTTTGTTAGTTAATCATTCATAGATTGCTTAAATGAAAATTTCTTTAATTACCGTAAATACTAAGATTTTTAAATTTTATATTAATTTTAAATAATTATATAGAAAAATATAGTATAATTATAAATTAGTGAAAAAAAAGATATATTTATATTTATCGGGTGGATTAGGTAATCAACTATTTCAATATGCTGCAGCTAAAAATTTAGCAATAATTAATAATGCTGATCTATTAATCGATACTCTTTCTGGTTTTGTAACAGATTTTAAAGATTTTCGAAAATTTGCTTTAAATAAAAAAACATTAAAGAATGTTTTTTTAAAAAAAAATATTTTAATCTTTTGGTTTTATAAAATATATAAAAAATTTTTTAAAATAGATAAAGTATTCAGTAATTTTTTTTTCTGTCATTTTATTAATGAAATGCTGACAAATCAATTTGATGAAGATATTAAAAAAATTAAAATAAATAATAATTTATATTTATTTGGATATTTCCAGTCCGAGAAATACTTTCTTGAAAACAAAGATAGTATTATAGATGAGCTTTATCCAGCAGAATCCGATAAAAAAATATTTATAGACATAAAAGATAAGATATTGGATTCTAATTCAGTTGCTTTAGGACTCCGTTTTTATGAAACATATTCAAAAGATACCCATTATAAATTTGGCGGAGTAACGTCATTTGATTTTTATAAAAATGCCATTCCCGCTATATTAAAGAAAGTTCCTAACCCAACCTTTTTTTTATTCTCAACTAAATTAATTAATGTCGAAAATTTTTTATTTAATTTTAATGAAATTAAAAAATATAATTATTATATATTAACTGAAGATAATGGATTTAAGGAAGCAGCTGATAATTTGTGGTTAATGAGCCATTGTGTTAACCACGTTATTTCAAATAGCACTTTATATTGGTGGGGCGCCTATTTTTCTTCAACTAGATATAAGAAACAAACAATTATATCTGCAGAAAATTTTATAAATAAAGATACTTGTTTAAATTCATGGAAACTAAATAATTATAATTAGTTTTTTTTAAATTATATATTTTATGAAACCGGATATATTAATTAGTGTTGTTATCCCAACTTTTAATAGATCTACTTATTTATTAAAAATTTTAGATAAATTAAAAAAAAATTTCTTAAATTTTAAAAATTTTGAAGTTGTAATCTGCGACAGTCGCAGCAAAGATAATACTAATATTAAAATAAAAAATTTTAAAAATAATAATTTATTTTTACCAATTCAGTATATAAATATTCAGAAAAACATTCATTCTTTAAAAAGGAATGTTGGCGTAAAATTTGCTAAAGGTAAGTACATTATTTTTTTAGATGACGATTGTTTCCCAGATGAAACTTTTATCAGAAATTATTACAGTCTTTTTATTAAGAAAAATGATATTATTTACTGTGGATCAGTTAAGTATCCTAAAGAATTATTAAAGTTTAATTTTGTAAAGTATAGACAGTCTAGGCATTTCATAGTGAATAAAGACCCTGATATTTCAACATCCAATCTTTCTCCAAGTAAAATTGTTACAATGAATATGGGTTTCAAGAAAAGTATTTTTATAAAAAATAAAATATTTTTTAATAAACATTTTAATCGATATGGATTTGAAGATTATGAATTAGGCTTCAGGTTAGCTTATAATAAATTTAAAATTGTCCAGGCTAATCCATCTGTTTATCATTATGATAAAAGAAATTTCGTTATATATTTAAAAAAAATTAAATTTCTGGGTTTTGAAAGCATGAAATATTTAGTTAGACTAAATCTTTTAGCCGCTAAAGATAATAATTTTTATAAACTTGAAAATTTTTTTTTATTCCAATTTTTAT
The DNA here is from genome assembly GCF_040404065.1 of Candidatus Allofontibacter sp. GTDB lineage: Bacteria > Pseudomonadota > Alphaproteobacteria > Pelagibacterales > Pelagibacteraceae > Fontibacterium. The sequence continues at coordinate 1,024,204 of NZ_JBBAJM010000001.1, read as the reverse complement.
TAAACTTTAATATTTTTAAGAATGTATTATTTTTAACGCAAAAAATTTGCATCTTTATAGATAAACATTTTATTTATTTACCTTTTATTTACAAAACCGCCATAGGTTGTGCATATTTAGAGGGATGTTTTTACAGAAAAAGATATAATAATGAAGGATATATTAATAGTTATTGGTACAAATGAAATTAATTTATGTTTAAAGGAAAAAATATTTTAATCACAGGCGGAACGGGTTCTTTTGGAAGTGCTTTTGTTACTTCTTTATTAAAAGGAAAAAAATCATTTAATGAAATTAGAATTTTCAGTAGAGATGAAAAAAAACAAGACGACTTAAGAAAACTTTTTAACTTATCTAAAATTAAATTTTTTATTGGCGATGTGAGAGATTCAGCTAGTTTAAATGCTGCAATTAAAGATATAGATTATGTATTTCATGCCGCCGCATATAAACAAGTTCCATCATGTGAATTTTATCCATTAGAAGCTGTTAAAACGAATATTTTAGGTACAGAAAATGTTTTGCAGAAGGCAATTGAACACAATGTAAAAAGAGTTGTTTGCTTAAGCACCGATAAAGCAGTTTACCCTATTAACGCCATGGGCATTTCTAAAGCCATGATGGAAAAAGTTGCAGTTTCAAAATCCTTAGTTGAAAAAAGTAAAACAATTATTTGTATTACAAGATACGGCAATGTGCTGGCCTCAAGAGGTTCGGTTGTTCCAATTTTTATCAATCAAATAAAAAATAATCAGCCAATTACAGTTACAGATCCAACAATGACTCGTTTTCTTATGCCCATGAGTAAAGCTATAGAACTAGTTATGTATGCAATGAAAAATGGAAGCAATGGTGATATTTTTATTCAAAAAACTCATGCAACTTCTATAGATATTGTTATTAAAGCATTACTTAAGATTTTAAGAAAAAAAGAAAATTATAAAATTAACATTATAGGCAATAGACACGGAGAAAAGAAACACGAGAGTTTATTAACTCGTGAAGAAATATCAAAAGCCAAAGATTTTGGTCAATATTTTAAAGTTTTCAGCGATATTAGAGATTTAAATTACGATTTATATTTTTCTAAAGGTAATAAAAAAATGTCAGAAATTAGAGACTATAGTTCCAATACCGTTAAACAACTTAGCCAAAAAGAGACAGAAAAAATTTTATTATCTTTAAAAATTTTTAATAAAACAAAGAACAGTATTTTTTAAATTAATGAATGTTCTTATTGTAGGTTACAGAGGATTTATAGGTCAAAATCTATTTTATCAGCTCAAAGAAAATAAAAAATTTAAAATATCAGTATTAGATAAGCGTTCATCAGAGAGTGAAATACAAAATAAAGTTATCAAAGCAAAGTTAATTTTTTTAGTTTTTGGTGTAAATAAAGAAAAATTTCCCACAAGCACCTTTAAAGAGAATTATCTTTTAACTAAAAAAATATGCTTAATACTAAAACGCCACAATAAAAAAACTAACATTATTTTTACATCATCGATTCAAGTAAATCAAAATAATTCTTATGGAAGATCCAAACTAAAAGCTGAACAAATTTTGTTAAGATATAAAAAAGAAAATAAATCTAATTTACTTATTTATAGGCTCCCCAATATTTTTGGAAAATGGTCAAAACCTAATTATAATTCTGTTGTTGCAACTTTTTGTTTTAATATTGCTCGTAATAAAAAAATAAATATTAGTGATAATAATAAAGTAATTAAATTATTTTATATTGATGATTTAGTGAAAGATTTTCTCAACAAAATAAAATTAAAAAAATGGAGTACATTTGTGAAGATTAAAAATATCTATAGTATTACATTACTGGAATTAGCTAATTTAATTCGTAGTTTTAATATTAAAGATAATACTTATTTACCAAGCGATGTGTCTAAAGATTTTGCAAAAAAACTTTATAGTACATACGTGAGTTATTTACCAAGTTATAAATTTAAATATAACCTTAAAAATCACTCAGATAAAAGAGGTTCTTTTGTTGAATTTTTAAAGAATCAGCAATTTGGGCAATTTTCTTACTTTTCGATACTGCCAAAAAAAATTCGAGGAAATCATTTTCATCATACAAAAGTTGAAAAATTTGTAGTAATTAGTGGAAAAGCTAAATTTAATTTTAAAAATGTTAAAAATAAAAGTATATTTTCAATATCTGTTAATAGTAACGAAAACGTAGTAGTTAATAGCATTCCAGGATGGGCTCATAATATAGAAAATACCGGAAATAAATTAACGAAGATTTTGGTCTGGTGTAATGAGATTTTAGACAAAAATTGTCCAGATACATATTTTTGCAAAATAAAATGAAATTAAAAGTTTTAACGATACTTGGAACAAGGCCAGAGATAGTTCGATTGTCTCGTATCATAAGTAAGTTAAATATTTTTTTTGATCACGTGTTAGTAAATACTGGCCAAAACTATGATACTAATCTTAGTAGTATCTTTTTTAAGGAATTAAAATTAAGAAGACCTGATTATAATTTAAATTGTAAAAATAAAAATTCTGTAGAATTTATCTCAGAAGTTCTAGTAAAGATTGACTCTGTGTTATTAAAAGAAAAGCCAGATGCAGTTTTAGTTTTAGGTGATACGAATTCTGCGCTATCAGTATTAGTAGCAAAAAAAAGACAAATACCTATATTTCATATTGAGGCAGGTAACCGTTGTTTTGACCTAAGGGTGCCGGAAGAAATTAATAGATCTTTGATAGATAAAATCTCCGACATTAATATGGTTTATAGTGATGTTGCAAAAAATAATTTAATTAAAGAAAATTTTTCGTTAGATAAAATTATTAAAATAGGCTCACCTTTACGTGAGGTCTTCGAATATTATAAATTTGAGATTGAAGATTCAAAAATCTTAAATCAATTACATCTTAAAAAACAAAATTATATTTTAGTTAGTTGTCATAGAGAAGAAAATTTAATTAGTTATGATAATTTAAATAAAATTTTTGTAGCAATCTCTAAAATTTCAAAAAAATATAAATCAAAATTAATTTTTTCAACACATCCCAGGATTCAAAAAACTTTAAAAAATGTAAAGAAATCTTTATTAAAAAATATTTTATTCCATAAACCTTTTGGATATTTTGATTATGTAAAGTTACAGCAAAATTCTAAATTAACTATTTCAGATAGCGGCAGTATTGTTGAAGAGTCAAATATTTTAAATTTTCCTGCATTAAATTTAAGAGAGACTACCGAAAGACAAGAGGGCATGGAAAAAGCATCAGTAGTGATTGGCAGTCTAAAAATAGATAATATTGTTGCAGGAGCAGAAATCGCGATATCTAATTTTTCAGAGAATTCACAAAGTGAAATTCATCAAGATTATTCTGAACTAAATGTCTCTAATAAAGTAGTTACAATCATTCAAAGTTATACGGACTACATAAATCGAAAAGTTTGGTTCAGATAGTAAATAGATTTCATATAAATAAACTCTAATGAGAATATTAATAGTATCTCAGTATTTTTGGCCTGAATATTTTAGAATAAATGACCTTGCATTAGAACTTTCTAAAACTCATGCCGTAGAAGTGTTAACTGGTGAACCAAACTACCCGAATGGTGATATATTTCCTAATTTTAAAGCAAATAAAAAAAATTTTGATTATTTGGAAAAAATTAAAATTTATCGAGTACCAATTTTTCCAAGGAGATCTGGCAGTAAATTACTTTTGACAATAAATTACTTATCATTTTTACTTTCATCTATATTTTACGGTTCTTTTCTTCTAAGAAAAAAAAAATACGACATTATTGTAACTTTCGCAACCTCTCCAATTATTGTTGCCTTAATTAGTATATTTTTATCAAAATTAAAAAAAAGCAAACACATATTGTGGTTACTAGATTTATGGCCAATTGTTCTTCATGATTTAAAAATTATTAATAAAAATTCCTTGTTATTTAAGCTTTTGAATAAATTGGTAAATTATATTTATAAAAATTCAGATTTGATTTTATGCCAATCTTTAGCTTTTAAAAAAGAAATTCAAAATAACCTTGATAAAAGATTTTACAAAAAAATAGTTTACTTCCCTTCTTGGCCCGAAGAAACTTTAAAAAAATCTTCTAATGATAAGTTTAGTAACAATCAAGAAGTTGTTTTTGATAAGAATTTTACTAATATTCTGTTTACCGGCAATATAGGACAATCTCAAAATTTTGATTTAGTGCTAAGATTGTTCAAATATTTTGATTTAAAAAAAAATAAAATAAAACTTTATATAGCTGGTCAAGGACGTGAATATTTAAATTTAAGTTCTTATTTATATAAAAATGATATTAAAAATATAGTTTTAATGGGGTGGCTTCCTTTTAATTTGCTGCAGTCTTATTTTATTAATGCAAATTTTTTACTTATTTCATTAGGATATAAAGAAACTTTTGATAAAACAATTCCTGGCAAATTTCAAACATACTTAAAATATAAAAAACCTATAGTAGGATTGTTAGGAGGAGAAACTAATAAAATTATAAATAAGTATAAAATCGGTAAAGCTTTTGATTATCAAGAAGAGAAAAAATTATTTAGAGATGTAGATAATTATTTATCAAATAAAATTAAAATTGAAGATAAAAATTTTGATTTATTACTAAATATTTATTCTAAATCAAGAAGAGTAAAGAAATTTAACTTTTATATTAATAATATATCAAATTTCTCTTCTTTAGTTTCACTAAGACTTTTATTAAATCCTAATCATATCAATTATCATAAAAAATTTATAGTTAGTGCTCTTAATTTAGCCTTTCTTGGATATTATGCTAAAAGAGCTTTACCAATTAATGATTATCTTTTGCTTTGGCCAGATGGCTATTTTCGAAAGAGATTTGTTTCACCTTATATTAAAAAAACACCTGGAAGAGAATTATTAAAATCCTTAAAATTTGATAATTCTATTATAAAAAAAATTATAGTTATAGGTAATCTAGAAAAAAAATCTAAAAGTTATTTAGAAAATATATTCAAATTAAAAGTCAAACATATCCAATTGCCATATGGAAATTTGAATGATTTCAAAATACATTTGCCAACATTTAAGAAGGACGAAGTCTGTTTTTTAACTTTGCCAACACCAAAACAAGAAATCGTAGCTGACTATATTGCTGTTAATCAAAGTTATTGCAAAATTTTTTGTTTAGGAGGAGCCATTAATATGGCCTCCGGCGTAGAAAAGAGCGTGCCAGTTAAATTTACTAAATTTTTTTTTGCTGAGGCTCTTTGGAGACTTCAGTTTGATACAATAAGAAGATTAACAAGATTGGTGGAAAGTTTTTTTTATTATTTGATGGGTGAAATTAAAAGGGAATATAAAAATATAAATATTAGAGTTTTAAATGAAAAATTTTAATATTTTCATATGGTCATCTGATTTTGAAGAATTTACAGGCGAAGGTCTTCTAGCTAGAAGTTTTGTAGAAAATTTATTTAATAATAAAAGTAAAATAAAAATTGTCTCAAATAATTCAGTTTTTTTTTATAAAAAAAAAATTCTCATAGAAAAAAAAAAAAAATATAAAAATAATTTTATTAATAAATATTTATTCCCTTATTATGGTATTTTATTAATATGGTATTATTATTTAAAAAATAAAAAGACTGTTTATATAAATTATTTACCTTTGTGGAATTTTGTAATCTTTCTTTTGTTGCCGAAAGATACATTGTTAGGCCCAATTACCGGAAATTTATATAAAGCAAAAGTGAATAGTTTTAATAGTTTTATTAGAAAAATAATTTTTCCATTATTTTATTTTATTAGTATTAAAATTATCTTTAAAAAATATAAAAATGTTTTGTTTTCAACTGATAATTTAAAAGAATTAGTTTCTAATAAATTAAAAAAATTTTGCCTATTTAATATTTGTTTATTATTTTATAAAAAAAGAAAAATTGTAAAAAAGAATATAGACTTTCTTTTTTATTTTAGAAGACATGTTTCTAAAAATAATCAATTTCTAGAATTTATTATAAAACAATTGGCAGACAGAGGATTTAAAATAGTAGTTGTTGGAGATAAATTTAATTATAAAAAAATCAAAAATTATATTAATATTCCGCGAGTAAAATTATTACCTTTACTTGATCAAACACGATATTCTGTCTCAGCTGGTGATAATTTATATTCTTTATTCTTTTTAGATTGTCTTTCTTGTAACGTTACATTATTTTATAATAAATGCTTAAAACTTAAAAATGTTTTTTTTTTAGATTTTCCGCTTATACCTTTAAACTTTAACGATTTTGAAATTTCTTTAAAAATAATTTTATTAAAATGTAAAAATTTATTTTTCGATAAAGTAAATGAAATTTCATTAAAAAATATTTATTCTTTTCAAAATAAAATTAAATTAACTATAGGAAAATTTCATTATTAGTTTTTTAAGTTTTTTTTTACTAAAAAAAAATAACATAAAGAAAAAAAACAAAAATCTATTCCAAATAAACTAAAGCTATTTTCAAAAATACTTCTAATAATTAAAAAAAATAATGTATTAATAGAAAAGTGTGTTACAGGATCTTTAGTGTCGTATAATTTATTTATAAAAATGCTTTTAAATAATTCTTTTATAGTCAAAAAATATATCAATAATAGTAAACTTAGAGATATTATTCCCCCGGATAAATAGCTGTAAATTAAAGCATTAGATGAATTATTTTCATAAACTTGAAAAGTTTTTCCTTTATTTTTAAATAGATATTCATTCAACAATTTTCTGTCTGCTTGAGGACCTACACCAAAAATTATTTTGTTTTCTTTTAATATATGAAAACAATTGCTCCATATCTCTAATCGACCAGAAGAAGATTGGTTGTTCATAATTCTGTTATTATTTTGTAAATAACTCGAATAAGAAGAATAAGAATAATTATTCTTGCTTTCTTTATCTGAATGGTAAAAAAAATAGTTTGTTAATTCAAAAAAAAATATAGGTAGTATAAAAATAATAAATATTTTGAAAATTTTTTTTATAATTTTATCTTTAAATAAAATAATATAATAAATAATAATTAACAATTCGCCAATAAACGCGCCTCTGGACTGACAAATATAAATCATTATATTCGTTAAAAAGAGAATTATATAAATAATATATTTTAAATTATTTTTTAGGTAATACATGATAAAAAATAAGTAATATGATATTAACAAAAGCAGTCTGCTGAAACCTGTTACTCTCGGTGTCGATTGAAATAATGTTTGAGTTTCAGGAGTTAAAGTTTTCGAACTATACAAATAACTGATGGTATTATTTTCATTTAATTCTAAAAAAAAAGAAGTTGTAAAATATATCCCAATTAAATTAATAAAAATTAACGTTATAATAAATATTTTTTTATATAATTTATCAATCTGGTATGCCTCATTTAAAATTAATAATGACACTATTAAGCAAACTATCAATTGATAGTCGTCTAAGTTCGTTATATTTTTTTTACTTATAAATGATATTATTACTTGCCATAAACCGTATAGTATAAAAAATATAGTAAATAGATTTTTCTTTTTTATAAAAAAAAAACTTATAAAAAAAAAAATAAAAAGGAGAAATGGAATAATAAATCTTATTGCATTGTAATATACAAATAAGTTTAAATAAGAATTTTTTGAGTTGCTTATTAAATAAAAAAAATCATTTTGATTTGAATTAATAGAAATTAAACATCCTGTCCAACAAAGAATCAAGATTATTTCTTTAATCGCAATATTTTTCATATATCTTGAATATAGTTTCATCTTTTTTAAAAATTATTAGTTACTATCATTATGTACTTTCATATAATCTTTAATAATTAGGTTTTTAGCAGTCAAACATATCAAAAATAGTGCTGTCATTTTTTATATTTTTTTATTATCTATAATTTTAAAATAATAAACTAGTAAAACTAATTATTTGCATTATATATTAATAGTTTTTTAAAATATCGTAGGGTAGAGTATTCTGGTAGACTTTTCAGGCTCACAACCTTAAGATTCTTGGTTCAAACCCAAGCCCAGCAAACAACTGAAATTTGCATGTTCTTATTATGTTGAAATGACCATTCTTATAATTGAAACAGAAAATTTAGGTCATTATTTAGTTGGGTATATGAAGTATATACTAAGATTATTCGCTAAAAAAAATTATAAAATAATTATCCTTACGACAAAGGAAACTAGCCTTCACCCATCTTTTAATATTTTAAAAAAAGAAAATAAAAATATCAAATTAGAGTTTGTAGATGCTCTTGTAATTAAAAAAAAAAATTTTTTATCATTAATTATTTATCAACTTAAATTTTTTTTTTTAATTAAAAAAAAATTTAAAATTATTAACAAAAAATATAAATTTGATCATGTAATTTTAAATTCTTTTGAAAGATTTGATAAGGCTTTAAGTATTTTAGGAAGTCCTTTTGGGAATGTTTTATTTTCTGGGATTTTTTTAGGTTTAAAATTTCATTTTAAACAATTTGGAATTAATACTTCAGGACGCATTGATTTTTTTTCTAAAATACTTTTTAAAAGACTACTATGTTTTAAAACCTTAAAAAAAATTCTAACTAACGACCCTCTTCTTATTAAATATTTAAAAAAATTTAATTTTACAAATTTTCAAAAAGTAAATTTTTTGCATGAACCAAAAGAATTTAATTATGTTTACTCCAAATCAAAAGCTAGAAAAGATTTGAAAATTCCATTGCCATCTAAAGCACTCTTAGTTTATGGAGCGCTAATTAATTCAAAAGGTATATTCGAACTATTAAAAGTATTAGTTCACCAAAGAATTAGAAAAGATTTGTGCGTAGTGTTAGCTGGCACTCAATCTTTGGAAATTAAAACCTTACTTAATACTAATAAAATTAAAAACCTAATTAAAAATAAAAGGTTGCTAATATTTCATGGTTGGCAAAGTGAAATTAATGAAGCAAAACTTTTTAGTGCTTCAGATTTGATATGGGTAGGATATAAAAATTATCCAATACCTAGTGGAGTATTATACCAGGCCTCAGTTAAAAGTTTGCCAGTATTAGTATCTAATGAAGGTATAATTAATTATTTTAACAAAAAATATAAATTAGGCTTGGCTGTTGATTTAAATAATATTGATAATCTAGTGTTCAAAATTAATAAAATTTTAGAAGTTAATAATTATAAAAATTTTGTTATAAATATGAAAAAATTTAGATACAAGGCAAATCCAAAAGTATGGATTAACTCTTTTGAAAGATTAGTGCTGAATTAAAAATATCTAATTACTACTTGCGCCCCTTCTTTACTGAAAGCCAGATATTCATATTCTTGATTATTAAAAACTTCTATTAGAGCCTTATATTCATTTTCTTCCCAATTAATATAATTATATAATTCATCAAATATTAAAATAGCTCCTTTATTTAAATATGGCTTTATTGTTTTTAAAATAAACAAAGTAGTTTCGTAAGTATCAACATCAACATGGGCAAAATTTATTTTTTTATTTGTAGAAGATATAAAGTTCGGTAGAGTATCTTGTATCCAACCTTTGATAGGAATTGCATTGGCATTCAGTTTAGGAATTTTACCTTTCAAATCAAAAGTTCCCTTTGCTTGTTGAGTGCCTTTCCAGTCTTCATGTAATCCTTCGAAAGAGTCAAAACCATAAATTTTTTGGTTTTTAATAAGTTTTGAAAAAAAATTAATACTAGCACCTTTATGAACACCAAATTCTAAGAATAAACCTTGATTATCTAATTCTAAAGATTTTAAAATTGCATAACTTTTAATTTTTTTTCCTTGTAAAAAAATTGCTTTTTTAAAGTAGTTTTTAAAATGATTATATGAATTTTGCATTGATTCATTTTGGAATTTTTCAAACGGAGTTTCTCGAAATACGTTAAAATCTCTTGGAATACTAATAAATATATACCTAAATAATTTTAAAATTACTAAAATCGTATTTCTAAATGCACTATACATTATTTGAATATTATATTTTTATAAGATTTAATAATAAATGTTCACCAATATTTTTTTCTAATATATTAAATATTTTTTTAGGCATAAATTTAAAATGTCCTATTTTTTCATATTTGCCTTTTTTATAGGAATTTATTTTATAAGGAAAAATAAAATCTTGTTTTTTTGAGATTATTTTAAACTTCTTATCCAATAATTTTTTCACATCATCATCATCAACAGTATATACTATGGGACATCCCTTCTGTGCCTCATATCTGTAGGGAGTATCTTTTAATAAGAAATTTTTGTATGAGTTTTTTGCATACAACATAATTTTAATTTCTGTATTTTTGTTTGCAATTTTATAAATAGCATCAAAACAATTTTTCATATTAGGAGTATGATGAATAACACCAAAGGAATATATAAGATCAAATTTGATTTTTAATTTTTTAACCTTACTTAGCTGTTCACAATTATCTAGTAAAAATAAAGGGTTATTTTTTTCTAAATTATATTTAAAAACTCGTGTTTTGCAAATTTCTAATGATCGTATTGAATAGTCAATACCAATATATTGATTATTATTTTTGATAAATTCGATAGCATCAGTACCAATCCCGCAGCCTATCTCCAGAATTTTTTTATTTTTGTATTTATGAAATTCAGCAAAATTTGGTATATGACTTTCAACAAAATATTTTTTTTTTCTTACTTCTTCAAAATAATCTTTTGATAAAAATTTTTTACTAGAGTGATTTATATTACAAGGTTGTCTATTCCAATATCTCTGAACTGACGATAATTTACTAACATTCATGATGTGTCGTAATTAATTTTTTTTTAATATCATTTGATCGTTTTGAAATACATACAATATAGCTTTTTAGCTTCTTTAAATTTTTATTAAAAATAAGTTTATATATTACAAAGTTAATAATAAAATAAAAATATTAATATGAAATCAGCTTATAGAATCAAACATATTGTAAAGTGGATTAAAGATTATTGTAGTTCCATGGAAAAAAAACCTGACTGTTTAGTAGTTGGAGCATCAGGCGGAATAGATTCCGCGGTTGTTAGTACACTTTCAGCTATGACTGGCATGAATATGAAAGTTTTATCTATGTCCATTCGCCAACTGAAATCTTTGGATGATTTAAGCAAAGCTCAAATTCAATGGTTAAAAATTAAATTTAAAAATGTAGATGGCATCATTGTTAATTTAGATGATGCGTTTAAAGCTTTTGAAAAAAAATTATCAAAGTTTAATAGCGAACTTGCATTTGCAAATAGTAGAGCAAGACTTCGAATGGCAACTCTTTATCAAGTTGCAGGAGTAAATAATGGAATAGTTGTTGGCACCGGAAATAAGGTTGAAGATTTTGGAGTTGGGTTTTATACAAAATATGGCGATGGCGGAGTTGATATTTCGCCTATTGCAGATTGTATGAAATCGCAAGCGTGGGAAATGGGATGAGAGCTTAGGCTTTTAATAGAAATTATTGATGCACCACCGACAGATGGACTATGGGCAGATGGTAGAACAGACGAAGGTCAATTGGGTATGTCATATTATGAGCTTGAAAAGGGTATGTTAGATCGAACTGATAAAAATCATGAAAAATATTTAGAGATTAGAAAAAGAAATCTTCATAAAATGAATCCAATTACAGTTTGTAAGTTCAATTAAAATTCAATTGTTTAACTAAAAATTAGCAATATTTAAGTAAAATAATTTTTTCTTTTTTAATAATTGAATTTCTATATTTTTATATAGAATTACTATAGTATTAAATTTCTATGCCCGCTTTCAATTTACAAAAAAATTATAAAGCCTCAACTTTCTTGAAATTAATTTTATTTTTATTTCCATTTTTTTTGATTTCAGGAGCTTTTTTACCTGATCTTATTATTTCTTTTTTATCTCTATTTTTTTTATTTTTTTTTTACAAATTAGAAAATAAATATTCTTTAAATAGTAAAATATTTTTTTTTTTTTTAACTTTTTATTTTTATATTATCTGTAATTCTTTTTTTTCTTTTAATAGAATTATCTCTTTTCAGTCTTCCGTTCCCTATATACGAATGATATTATTTTCTTTTTGTTTGGCTTATTTATTAAATAACATTAAAAATTTGCTTAAAATTATACTTATTAGCTTAATACTAAGTTACATTTTTTTATTAGCAGATTCTATATATCAATTAACTACTGGATTTAACATTACAGGACACGCCTCAACTTATAGAATAAGTAGTTTTTTTGGACGTAAATTAGTAATGGGAAGTTTTGTTTCAAGAACTTTGCCTATAGCTTTGTCTATTATTTTTTTCATTGAAATTAAATATCGTCAACTACTTCAGATATTTATAATCTTAGTTGCAGGAGTATTAGTTTATTTAAGCGCCGAAAGATTAGCTTTTGCGTATTATTTAATTACTTTAATTTTTTTTATAATACTTACGTACAATAAAAAAAATTTATACAAAGTTATATTGCTAATCTTATTTGTTTTTTTTTCTCTTTATCTTATAAAACCAAGTTCTTATGAACGCATAATTACGCATACAATAAAACAATCAAAAACAACAAATTATTTTGGATTTAGTTATAGACATGAATTGCATTTTTTTACAGCTCTGAATTTATTCAATGATAGTAAATTAATTGGTCATGGTCTTAAATCATTTAGATTTCTTTGTGAGAATAATAATTATGCGCCTATAAAGAAAATAATTAATGATAATAGGAATTTTTCGCCGATAAACGGAGTAATAAAAATTTTAAAGCATGAAGGCAATAAAAAAAAATTTCTTATTTTAGATAAAAATATTTACCCAAACTATAAGGATGATTTTATTATTTTTGAAGAAGATTTTAATGGAAAAACCTTACTAAAATTAAATGATAAAGAATATTTATTTATTCAGCCTTTGAGTGAAACTAAAATTGATGAAGGGATTTATTATTATGCTTTTTTTGGGGCGTTTAATAAATTCGATATTAAAAATAATCAATTAGTTAGCAAAGGTGATTATTTAGGTTCTAGTTATGAATTTTTAAATGGGTGCAATACTCATCCTCATAATATATATCTTGAATTCTTATCTGAGCTAGGAATATTGGGACTCTTATTTTTGTTAGTTGGATTATTTTTTATATTATTTAAGCTTTTTATAGCAATTAAAAATATTTTTTATAAAAATAAGATAAATTATAACTGCTCTTTATTTTTTGCACTACTTGGAATATTTGTAAGTATTTTTCCACTTTTTCCCTCTGGAAGTTTCTTTAATAATTGGCTTTCTGCAATTTTTTATTTTAATTTTGGTTTTGTTTTATTTTTTTTACAAAAGAAATAAATGATCAATTTATACATAACATTGGTTCTGATTAATTTATTTTTTATCTTTTATTTTAAGAATATTGCTCAATATATTAATTTATTCGATAAACCAGATAATAAACGTAAATTTCATAAAGGAAAAATTGCAAATATTGGGGGTTGTCTAATTTTTTTTAATTTACTAATTTTTTTTATTTATTACTTGTTAAATAAAAACTATTTTTATAGTAATAATTTTAATTTTTCTGAGAAAGAATTCTATATATTTTTTATTTTTAGTTTTCTTTTTTTTGTCTTAGGTTTTTTAGATGACAAATTTACAATATCCCCAAATATAAAGTTATTTATTTTTGCATCTATTATTTATTTTTTTTTAATTTTCAGCAATAATATTTTAGTTAAACAAATTAATTTTTCTTTTTTATCTTTTTCTTTAGATATTTCAAAAATTTCTTTCGTATTTACATTAATCTCATTTTTATTATTTATTAACGCCTTTAATATGTTTGATGGAATTAATCTTCAATCAGGTATTTATTCATTATTTTTATTAGTAATATTTTTAATAATTAATTTTTCTGTAGTAATTATATATGTTTTAATTTTCCCGTTATTAACTTTTATTTATTTAAATTATAAAAATAAGTGTTTTTTTGGAGATAATGGTAGTTTGTTAATTTCATTCATTTTGTCTTTTTTATTTATAAAAAGCTACAATTCTAATTATATAATTTATGCCGATCAAATCTTTTTGTTAATGTTCATTCCTGGTATTGATTTGTTAAGATTGGCGATCACAAGAATTTTTAATCATAAACACCCCTTCGAGGCAGACAGGGATCATTTTCATCATAACATTTTAAGAAAAATCGGATTAAACAATACCTTATTAATTATTTTCTCTATTATAATAGTTCCCAATATTCTCTCTTTAACTCTTGGGGGAACTTTGTATTTTACATTGTTTTCAGCAATACTATATTTTCTTCTTCTTTTTTATTTTAAGAAATATTATTAGTAATTTTATCTGATAACTAAAATTATTTTAATATATGTTTACTAGAAATACCTCCTTAATAGTACCCACTCGTAATAGAGCTGGTCTTTTATTTAAAACGTTAAATCAATTTATTAAATATAAAATAAAGTTTGAAGAGATCTTAGTTATAGATAGCTCCGATAAATATGATGAATTATTTGCTAAAAAAATTTGCAAAAAGTTTTCAGTTAAATTTTACCGATCAAAGCCCTCTACTTCTTTACAAAGAAATTTAGGCTTAAAATTAAGAAATAAAAATAATCAATTTGTAATGTTTTTGGATGATGATATTTTTTTTTTTAAAGACTCTTTTATAAGAATGAATAAAAGCGTAAATTTATACAAAAATGATAATAATATTTCAGGATTTGGTTTTAATCTTATCACCAATAAAAAAAAAAGTTTTTTGGATTCAATAAAGAGAAGCGGCGTTATTAAATCATTGAACCTTTATTCTGACCGACCTGGCGTAGTTACTAAAAGCGGTTGGCAAACAATAGTTTCTAATATTAAATCCAATGTTTTGGCGGAATGGTGCACTACTCAGGCGGTAATTTACAAATCTAAATTTATAAAGAATATATACTTTAATAAAAATTTAGGAGCATATAGTTATTTGGAGGATTTAGACTTCTCTTTTAAAGTAAATAAAAATAATAAAAAAATTTTAGTTAATTATTCTTCTAAATATAAGCATCCTAATGAAATTAAAAGAAATAACTTAAGTTTTGGTATTGTAGAGATATTTAATAGATTTATTATTGTTAAAAGTAATCAGTTGAATTTAAAATTATTTTTTTTGGGATCTTTTGTAAGATTTTTTCTATCTTTATTTAATATGTTTAAAGGTGAATTTAATTCTTTTTTTAGAGCATGTGGTAACCTTGCAGGAATAATTAAATCATTTTTTTATGTATTATTAGGTATTATAGAATAATTATAAAATTTAGATCCTCTTTATATAAAGAATATTTAATTTGGTTGCGGGGCTTGGATTTGAACCAAGGACCTTCAGGTTATGAGCCTGACGAGCTACCAGACTGCTCCACCCCGCGATAAAGTTTTTTTAGTTATAGCACTATATTTTAATTTATCTACTTATCTGAAAGCGGTTCTGGTTTATTAATAGAAAATCATTTTGATTATTAACTGATATAAAATTCAATTATATTTACAAAAGAATACTATTTATGTATAAAAACACGCCTGGTGATTATTGCAAAGGAGTAACACCCGATCCCATTCCGAACTCGGCAGTTAAGCCCTTTAGCGCCAATGGTACTTTGTCTTAAGGCACGGAAGAGTAGGTCGTTGCCAGGCTTTTATTCTCATTGATATATTAATGAAAAATATAATAGTAGTTACGGGAGGAGCAGGTTTTGTTGGCTCTAATCTTATCCAAGAGCTAATTAAAATTAAAAAATATAAAATTTTAAGTTTAGATAATTATTCTTCAGGAAAAACTTCTAATCATTTAAGAGGTTCGGGGTTGAAATATTTAACAGGTAATACCAATAGTATTTCAAATATTTTATCAAGATATAAAAATAAAATTCATACTATTTTTCATTTCGGAGAATTCTCAAGAATATATCAAAGTTTTGATAAATTTCGAGAATGTTTTAATTCCAATATCCAAGGCAGCGCAGAATTATTTAATTTTGCTTTAGAAAACAAAATTAAATTAATTTATTCAGCTACATCTGCAAGCTTAGGTAATAACGGAAAAGACATGAACTTATCACCTTATGCTTTTACTAAAGCAAAGAATTTAGAGTTATTGGAGAATTTAAAAAAATGGTTTAATTTTAAATATGAAGTAGTTTATTTTTATAATGTTTATGGACCAAGACAAATATGCAGAGGTGATATGGCTACAGTAATTGGTATATTTGAAGAAAATTTTAAAAATAAAAAACCATTACCTATCGTTAAACCTGGCACCCAGACAAGAAGATTTACACATATCCAAGATACCATTAATGCATGTATTGTTGCTTGGAAGAAGAATGAATGTCGGCATTACAGTGTAGCAAGCAATAAGTCTTACAGTATTAACCAACTTGCAGGAATGTTTAATTGTAAAATTAAATATTTGCCTAAAAGACCAGGAGAGCGTTTTTCTTCAAGTTTAAAAATAATGAATTTAACTAATAAAGTCATAAGGATTAAGGCAAAAATCAAACTTAAAGATTATATAAAGGATTTTTTGAGTAAAAGTTTTTAAGTTTTCTTTACAAAGATAAAATTAGCATATATTTAAGTTAATTATATGAAAGTAGTGAGTTCGTTAAAATCTTTAAAAAAAAGAGATATTAATTGTAAAGTAGTAAGAAGAAGAGGAAAACTTTACGTTATAAATAAAAAAAATCCAAAGTTTAAAGCAAGACAAGGTTAGTATATGGATATTAATCCTCAAAAAGAAACTTGGTCTAATTTTAAAAAACTAACACTTTATGTGTCAATCTCTGTTATTTTTATTTTAGTGTTGATGGCTGTATTTTTACTATAGATTAGTAACGGGCTTTAAGTTTTTTGAATTTCTTAACTCTTCTTGTGTTTTCGTCTTTCTCTCTCTTTTTTCTTTCAGAGGGTTTTTCGAAATGACTTTTAATTTTTAATAATCTAAACACTCCTTCTCTCTGTAATTTCTTTTTAAGAGCTCTTAGAGCTTGCTCTAGATTATCATTTTTAACTTCTATTTTAATATTTGCTTACCTCCAAAAAGTGTGCTGAATTAACATTTTGATGATATATTGTCTAGATTTTTATGAAGTTTTTTAAGCACAGACCAACAGAAGGTCACCATACAAAACCTAGCGTAATTAATAGACGAAAAGCAATTTTAACGACTGCAAAATATACCTTTTTTGGTTTAATAGGTTTGAGACTTTTGTGGCTACAAGTTTTTCAAAGAAATAAGTATTCAATTTTATCAGATAGAAATCGATTTAAAGAATGGAAGATTGCAGCAGAAAGAGGATTAATATTAGATAGATTTAATAACAAGATAGCCGAAAATCGTCAGCTTTATAGAATTGCTTTGATTAAAGGTGACGTAACTGACCTTGATTTTGTTTTGGTTACATTAAATAAATTCTTAAAATTAGATCATGATTTAATTGAAAAAACAAAAACAGATTTTATAAAATTAAGAAAATTCCAACCTTACGTTATAAATAGAAATTTATCATGGGGTGAATTTTCAAAAATAAATAGCAATTTATTTATTTTAAATGGAGTGCAGCCATTTATTTCAATGGAAAGGCATTATAATTATCCACATCAATTTGCCCATATATTGGGTTACGTTGGATCTCCTAATGAGAATGATCTTCAGAATCAACAAGATGATTTATTTAGAACACCAGGAATTAAGATTGGAAAACTCGGAATAGAAAAGATTTTAAATAGAGAGTTAATTGGCATACCTGGATTTACAAGATTTGAAGTAAATGCGGCAGGAAGAGCCATTAGAACAGTAGAATTTGTTGATGGTGTAAGTGGTAAACCATTAAAAATATCGCTTGATCTTGAGCTTCAAAAATTAGCGTATGAAAAATTAGGAAGGTATGCCGCATCAGCAGTTGTAATGGATGTTAAAACAGGAGAACTTTTGGCATGTGTCTCAACACCTTCTTTTGATACAAATAAATTTGCTTTTGGAATTACTCAACCAGAATTTAATGAACTTCTTAAAAATGAGAGAAAACCATTAATTAATAAGTTTTTATCTGCACAATATTCACCCGGATCTACAATAAAACCAATAATTGCTCTGGCTGCATTAGAAAATAAAATTATTGATCAGGATTATACTCATTTTTGTCCAGGCAAAATAGAATTATATGGTCAAGAATTTTATTGTTGGAAAGATGGAGGACATGGAAGAGTTAATTTAAAAGATGCCATAAAAAAATCATGCGACGTTTATTTTTATGAAGTTGCAAGGTTGTTGGGGGTTGACAGAATGGCAGAAGTAATTAGAAAATTTGACTTCGGTGAGTTGGTTTTAAAAAATTTCGATGAAGAAAAAAAAGGTTTAGTACCAGATACCAAATGGAAGAAAAATGTTTTAGGAAAACCTTGGTTATTGGGAGAGACTTTAATTAGTGGAATAGGTCAAGGTTATGTATTGGCCACACCAATCCAAATTTGTAAATCAATAGCGCAATTTGCAAATGGTGGTTTTGTTGTAGAGCCTACATTTTATACTGATCAAAAATCTAAACTAAAACGAATGGATTTTGATTCTGACAATATTAAAATTATAAATGAGGCTTTAATTGCCGCAACGAATGAACAAGGGGGAACATCTTACGGTTCTAGATTGACAGGAAATTTAAAATTTTGTGGTAAAACTGGAACTTCTCAGGTTACAAAATTAACCATGAAGGATAGAGAAGATAATGCAAATCCAAATGCAAGACCATATATATATAGAGATCATGCACTTTTTGCTGGATTTGGACCAATAGAAAATCCAAAGTATGCCATAGCAGTTGTAGCGGAACATGCCGGTGCCGGATCAAGGGTTGCCGCCCCAATTGCTAGCAGTATGTTTGATTTTTTATTAAAGAAAAGGTTGCAAAATGCCTGACAGGATAAAAGTTTCTAATGTATTTTTATTAATTGAAAAGTTTCAAAAGTTAGACAGAGCTCTAATAAACATGGTTTTGTTATTAGGATTCATAAGTATTTTATGTTTGTACTCAATAGACAAGGGCCAGACCAATCTTTGGCTAAGGCATTTACTTAGATTTTCTTTTGCATTTTTAATTCTAATTTCAGTTGCTTTCACAGATTTAAGATTTTGGTTTCGTTACGCTTATCATTTTTATTTTTTTGTATTATTTTTATTGGTTGTTATAAAATTTGTAGGTTTTTCAGCAAAAGGAGCTGCTCGTTGGCTAGATTTTGGATTTTTTCACATCCAACCATCGGAGTTAGCAAAACTAGCAATCATATTGGTTCTTGCAAAATTCTACAACTTAGTAAAAGTTGAAAATATTAATAAGTTATTTTCTCTACTTGTCTCTGGAATTTTAATATTAATTCCGTTTTTGTTAGTTTTAAGACAACCTGATTTAGGAACCGCAGTATTAATTTTAGGAGCAGCACTTGGAACTTTGTGGATTGTTGGTGTGAATCGAAAGTTTTTTATTTCTGGTATTGTAATTGTAATTGTAAGCTTCCCTTTTATTTTTGCAGCGATGAAGCCCTATCAAAAACAAAGAGTAGTGAATTTTTTTAATACAGAAAGAGACCCATTAGGTGCCAACTACCAAGTTATCCAAGCAAAAATTGGAATTGGATCAGGAGGAATTTTTGGAAAAGGATATTTGAAAGGATCTCAAAGTTCTCTAGATTTTGTGCCAGAAAATCATACGGATTTTGTATTTTCTCATTTTGCTGAAGAATTTGGATTAGTTGGATCTTTATTATTACTGTGGCTATTCTTTTCAATTATTAAGAGAGTAACTTTTATTGGAGATCAGAGCAAAAACAATTTTACAAAAATATTTTGCTATTCATTTGCTTTTAATTTTTTCTTATACATTGCAATAAATTTAGGAATGGTTACAGGTTTATTACCAGTTGTTGGAGTTCCATTACCTATATTATCATATGGAGGAACTGCCATGCTAACTAACATGATTGGCTTTGGGATTGTTCTTAATTCGAAATTATATGCAGAGGATTTCATTTAATTTAAATATTTTTTATGGAATTTTATTTATCAAAAATAATTAATTTTACATTTGAACCCTTTAATATTTTATTTGCGATTATATTAGTTCAAATTTTTGTAATATTCTTTTTAGATTCAAAGAAATTAGTAGAAAATTTATCTAAATTTTTTTTAGTCGCTTTTTTATTTTTTGGCTACATTCCTTTAAGTGGTTTTGTCCTTAGTAAAATAGAAGATTATATTGAGCCATCAAGATATCCAATCAATCAACTAACTGGAATTGTAGTTTTAGGTGGAAGTTTTGATTCAGGTTTAGAGTCCAAAGAAAGAAATGAAGTTTCTTTAAACAATAGCTCTCAAAGATTAACTAAGGCATTAGAGATTTATAAGAAAAATCCAAAAGTTTTGATATTATTTTCTGGATATTCAAATTCAATAAATCCTAAAGGCTGGAATGAGTCAGAAATGGCCAGAAAGTTTTTTTTAGATCAAGGAGTTAGGATGGATAATTTAATCCTAGAAGATAAATCAAGAAATACATTTGAGAATATTAAATTTTCTAAAGATATTATTAATAATTATAGAGGAACATGGGGCTTGGTTACTTCCGCTAATCATATGCCAAGATCTTTTTTTACATTTAAAAAACTAGGCCTTGTTTTAGAGCCTATAAGCACTGACTATAAAACTGGACCAAGTAAAACGTTTTGGCTAAATTTTAGTATTGAGAAAGGTTTGCATCATTGGTCAATAATATTTCATGAAATAATAGGTCTCGTTTATTATAAGGTTACAAATAAGATTTAAATATTTTTAAAATGATTAATAAAAACATTAAAGCATATATCATGCTTACATTATGTTCTTTGTTTTGGTCTGGAAATTTTATTGTTGGAAAATTTGCAACACTTTATGAGGTCCCGCCCTTAACATTAAATTTTTTTAGATGGTTAATAGTTTGGATAATTTTAATTCCTTTTACGTTAAAAGATATTATTAAAAATTTTAAAATTATAAAAAATAATTTTTATTCAATTTTCTTAATGTCAATTACCAGTATTAGCGTTTTTAATTCAGTTGTTTATTATTCTCTAAATTACACTCAGGTTTTAAATGGCGCCTTAATGATTTCAACGATACCAGTGTTGATTATTTTTATATCATTTGTTTTTAAGACAGAAAAAATTAATTTCAATCAAATCCTGGGCGTTATTTTTTCCATAATAGGAGTTATTACCATCGTTACCAGATTAGATTTTTTTAAATTAATTAATTTAGATCTTAATAAAGGCGATCTTTGGCTGCTAATTGCAATGTTATCTTGGGCGATTTATTCAACAATGTTAAGAACTTATAAAATACCATTAAAAGCTTTAACTTTTATATCAATAATAGTTTCAATTGGTCTAATTTTTCTACTACCACAATTTTTATTTGAATATAAAAATCATCAAATAATCCAATTTAATTTTCCAGTGATTTTAATTACTAGCTATGTTGTTTTATTTGCTGGGTTGGGAGCTTATATATTTTGGAATAAAGGAGTATCTATCGTAGGTCCAAATAAAGCAGGAATTTTTTTACATCTTATGCCGGTATTTAGTTCTTTTATGGCAATATTTATATTAAATGAAAAACTAATGAGTTTTCATATCATTGGCGGAGGTGTAATTATTTTAGGAATATACCTTTCCTCAAAAAAAACTTTGTTAAAATGAAAGTTGCAATTTTAGACGATTATCAAAACGTTTCATTAATCCTCGGAAACTTTGAAAAATTAAATAAAGATTTCAATTTTCATGTTTTTAATCAACCATTTGCGAATGAGGATGATGTAATTGAAAAATTAAAAGATTTTGAGATTTTATTAGTTATGAGAGAAAGAACTCCTATAACCAAAAATATTATAAACAATTTAAAAAAATTAAAACTTATAATTACAAGCGGAATGAGAAATAAATCTATTGATCTTCTTTCAGCGAAAGAAAAAAATATTCTTGTCTGTGGAACAGATTCAAAATCGAACTCAACAGTAGAACTTACTTGGGCTTTAATATTAGGACTTGCAAGAAATGTAAGAGAAGAAGCAGAAAATATGTACCAAGGTTATTGGCAGACAACATTAGGATATGAACTAAAAGGAAAAACTTTAGGCATTATTGGTCTTGGAAAAATAGGATCACAAGTTGCAAAGGTAGGAATAGCATTTGGCATGAATGTCATAGCTTGGAGCGAAAATCTTAAACTTTCTGTAGCAAAAGATAACCAAGTATTAGCTGTAACTAAAGAAGAGTTATTAGAGAAATCTGATTTTGTTACAATTCATACAGTTTTAAGTGATCGTACAAAGAATTTGATAAAAAAAAAAGATCTAGAGATAATGAAAGATGCAGCTTTTTTAATCAATACTTCAAGAGGTCCGATAGTGAATGAGTTTAATTTAGTTGAGGCTTTAGAGAAAAATATCATAGCAGGAGTTGGTCTTGATGTTTATGACATTGAACCTTTACCTGAAAATCATAAATTAAGATTTTTGCCTAATGCACTTTTATTGCCACATTTAGGCTATGTAACTAAAGAAAATTATGAGATTTTTTATTCTCAAATGTTTGAGAATTTGCAAGCTTTTAAAGACGGAAAGCCTATTAGAATTATTCAGATGCTTAATTAGAGCTATCCTAATTTTTGTAAAAATGGGAAGAATTGAATTAAGTAAAAACCAATTATCTGAAGTTTTCCAATCACAATGAAAATACCAGTAATTAGTAATATAACTCCAGAGATTTTTTTTATTTTATTTAAATAAGATTTGCTTTTTTTGGAAAATATTAAAAATTTTTTTATAATTAAACTTGAAATAACAAAAGGTATTGCAAGACCCAAGGAGTAAAAGGTCAGTAGTAATATGCCTTTAGAAATAGAATTTTCCATTGATGCGTAGGCTAAAATTGAACCAAGAATTGGACCAATACAAGGAGTCCATCCAAATCCAAAACCTATACCAACTATAAATGGGAATAAAAGATTGTTAGAAAATTTTACATTATAATTGCCAAGATTTTTGTTTAAAAAATTAATTTTTATTAATTCTAATAAATAAATACCAAAAAAAATAATTACCAAACCAGAAATAATTGATAAAATTTGAGAATTGTGTAGTAAAAAACTTCCAATAAAAGTAGCTGTTGCTCCAAGAGAAATAAAAACTAATGAAAACCCAAAAGAGAAAGATAAAGATTTTTTTAAAATAAAATTCTTAGATTTTAAATCTAGTTCATTAAGTGTAGCCCCGCAAATAAATGAAACATATCCAGGAATCAAAGGAAGCACACAAGGAGATATAAAACTTATTAAGCCAGCAAAAAAAGCTATAGAAAGCGATACAATCATTAAGTTCTTTATTCGAGACCTAGTAATTTATCTAATTTTTTTTCCTGGTCTAATTTATGAATTTTATCACAGTCACCAATATGAATATTGTCAGCAAATATTTGAGGAACCGACCTTGCTCCATTTGCCATAGCAGACATTTTTTCTCTTAAAACCTGATCATTAGACACGTCAATTTCAGAGAATTTAATTTTTTTTTTATTTAATAATGATTTTGCTTTTACGCAAAAGGGACAATAATTTGTTGTGTATATTTCTATTTTTTTCATAAAAACGGGGCGTTCTGTTACACGCCATCCAACGAATTAGTATCATAAAATATAACTTTTTGAAATTCTTCATTGAAACTTCGTTGTAAATATACTCTTCTTTGTCTTCACTTTGTCTTTGGACTTCGTTGTTAGTATTTTTCTATATGATTTTACTCATTCATTTTTAAGTATTATTAAAAATTTCGAAATCTTTGGTTAATGTCTATTTTTTTAATAAAAGTCATGTCGTATAAAACTTTAATTTTTTCGACTGCGCCGCCATAAATTGTTAAATTTAATTTTTCTAAATTGCAGCAGTGTGGAATTCTTAAGAAAAAAGAATAAAGAAATAAGAATATGACTGTTACAATTGTTAAAAATATATTTTTTGAGTTACTTTTTATATTTGAGTTTAAAGTTTTTTTTAATAGTGGAAATTGAGAATAATAAGCAAATAATGTTATTATGATTATGTGCATCCATCTTCCCCAATCTCTTGCTATTGGAAAAAGTAAAAAAATTGGTGCTATTGATAAAATTACCAACAAATTATTTTTAAGGTGAATATTTTTTTTGTAATTTAAATAATTAAAAAAAATGACTATAGGCAATAAGAATATTAAAAATATTGATAAATATCTAATAATGTTTTCAAAGGTAAACATGTACCCTCCTTCAATTTGAAGACGAGAAATGATGCTGTTATTTGCTATAGATTCAAAAATCCAAAAATCAAGATTATTTTTATTATTCAAGTTATTAAATATTGATTTACTCAAATCCAAAGTAAGCGGATGTGTAATAATTAAATAAGTTGGAATTAATAATAATAAATATAAGTAAATTTTTTTATTTAAATTATTTTTTTTGTAAAAAACGTTTGAAGAAAGCTAAACATGATAAGGTATTAAAAATATCATTGTATCGCTTATAAAAATAATGATTACAATTAAAGGCAAGATAATAAATTGAAGTTTTTCGATATATTTTTTCTCGTTCAATAACCCTTGATTGAATTTCTTTACAAAATAAGCGTGCAGCAACACTGTGGTAATAGTCATAATCTCAAATCTTGCATAACCGCCCAAATCATAGAATGAAAATAATATTAATGCTGGGTTTAATGAAAAAAATGTAAATATTATAAAATTTTTTGAATACTCCTTAATTAATGCAAAAAAGATAAAAATATTAATTAATGTAAATAAATAAAAAAAAGTTGAAAAGAAATATTTTATCGGAATATTTAAATATTTATTCGAAGCAATCATTATAGTTCCAAACAAACCTCTTCTCACAAGTCCTTAGGAGTAATTTATGTGCGACTCAGTGTACGTCCAAACATTAATGACCTTAAATAATGAAAATATGTAAACGCTTGTAAATGCAACAAGAATATAAAGTAATATAATTAAGTAATAATTTTTGTAAAATTTATCAGACATCAAAAAAATTAAAGTGGGGCGTTCTGTTACCCGGTGCCCCTGACCGTGCTTATCTAATTAATAAATTAATTAGGCAGCGAGAGCAAATTGTTCATTTGCGTTTATATTTTTAGTCCTTTGCGGTGGTACTATACCGAACGAAAGAAAAGCCTTTAGACATTAGTCGATTCTAGTTCACCCCCATAAGTTGAATTTGGTGGAGGTGCAGGGTACCGCCCCCTGGTCCTCAATGTTTATTACGAATCTCGTTTATCGTTATAGTTGGAAAACCAACACTGATAATATAAGACTTTGAATCGTCAAATTAAAGATATATTTAAAATTTAAGTATTTCGCAGATAATGGAACTAACTTCAGAACAAAAAAAAGAAATCCAGGAACAACAATCTCAGAATAACTCTACAAAAAGAGTGACTTCTCCTGAGCTTGAGAAGGTTCTTTATGAAGCTATACCAGTCTTAGACCATGGATTTATAAGGGTCATAGATTACATGGGGGACGACAGTTCAATTGTTCAGTCAGCTCGAGTTTCTTACGGGAAAGGAACTAAGAAAGTCTCAACTGACGAAGGTTTGATTAGATATTTAATGAGGCATTGGCATAGCACTCCATTTGAAATGTGCGAGATAAAGTACCATGTAAAGCTACCAATTTTCATAGCAAGACAGTGGATTAGACACAGAACAGCTAATGTAAATGAGTACTCAGCAAGATATTCTATATTAGACAAAGAGTTTTATATTCCGGCAAAAGAGCAGTTATCAGCACAGGCAACTAATAATCGACAAGGTCGAGGTGATTTGATTACGGGCCAACAAGCCGATGAAGTTCTTAAAATTTTAAAAGATGATGCAGTGAGAACTTACGACAATTATGAAAAAATGCTGAATGAAAGATTTGATGGAACAATTATCGATGAAAAAAGATCTGGTCTGGCAAGAGAACTTGCAAGAATGAATTTAACATTAAATTCATATACTCAGTGGTATTGGAAAACCGATCTTTTAAATCTCATGAATTTTTTATTTTTAAGAGGAGATAGCCACGCACAGTATGAAATTAGAGTTTATGCTGAGACAATGTTAGAAACAGTTAAAAAATGGGTTCCAATCACTCACGCCGCATTTTTAGATTATAGAGTTGGTGCTGCTCATTTGTCATCGAAAGGATTAAAAATTGTAAAATCAATGATCAATGGAAATAAAGTCGGCTATGAAGATTCTGGACTTAGTAAAAGAGAGTGGAATGAATTAATGGAAGTAATAGATAAAAAAAATCTTATAGTTATTTAATTATTTTTGTAATTTTATTCGCAATTTCTAAGAACAATTTTGAAACCTGATGATCTTTAAATTGATCTACAAAAGATAATCCTTCATCTGAGTTCTTCCTAAGATCTATATTAATTGGTATTTGTCCCAAAAGTTCAATATTAAATTTACTTGCTATATTCTTTCCACCATCTTTTCCAAATATAAAATATTCAACACCATCCTCTGACGTAAAGCTTGTCATATTTTCAATAATTCCTAATATTTTAACGTTTGTTCTTTTAAACATTTCAATTCCTTTTTTTACATCAATAACAGCAATATCCTGAGGAGTTGTTATAATGACTGCGCCATCAATATCTATTTCTTGAGAAAAAGTTAAAAGAGCATCTCCTGTCCCAGGAGGTAAATCTATAATTAAAAAATCAATGTCCTTCCATAAAACTTTATGAGCAAAAGTTTTTATAGTACTTGCAACCATAGGACCTCTCCAAATCATCGGTGTTTCCTCTGAAACCATAAATCCTATCGACATGCACTGAATGTTAAATTTTTTAATTGGAATTAGATTTATACCGTCTTCACTTTTAGGTTTTTCTGCTATGCCCATCATTTTTGGAATGGAAGGACCATAGATATCTGCATCTAAAATACCGACATTATAATTTAAATTTTTAAGAGAGATTGCAAGATTAACAGCGATGGTAGATTTTCCAACACCCCCTTTGCCGCTGGATACAGCAATAATTTTTTTTACCCCATTAATTTTATTTTTTTTAAATGGATTTTTAGGAGCAATTTGGTCCATAAAATTTTTACTAAGATTAGCTTCTTTTTCGTTCATTTTTCAGCATTGTAATTTTCTTTTAAATAACCATTTAAACCTATATTAATAGGCAAATTTTTTAAACATTATGTCATTAATTAAGGATAATAATAATAGTAATATTTTAAGAAAAGAATCTCCTTGGGGAGCTCCCAGCAAAAATAATAAGCAACCAAGCCCTCAGAGCTCAGAAGACTCTAACGATTTAACTCAGAAATTTCAGGATGGTTTAAAAAATATTTTTGGAGGAAATGGAAAACAAGATGCTAAAAAACCAATAATATTTTTTATTATTGGAGCAATTACTATTTGGGCTCTAAGTGGATTTTATCGAGTGGATGCCGATGAGCAAGGAGTTGTTTTAAGATTTGGAAAATACACAAATATGACTCAGCCAGGACTGAACTATCATTTACCTTACCCAATTGAATCCGTGATGACACCAAAAGTTACCAGGGTTAATAGAGTAGATATTGGATTTAGATCGTCAGGAGATGTTTCTAGATCTGGAGCAATCAGCGAAATTAAAGAAGAGAGCGCAATGTTAACCGGAGATGAAAATATAGTTGATATTAATTATTCAGTTTTTTGGGTTATAAAGGATGCTGGTAAATATCTTTTTAATGTTCAAGACCCTCAAGGAACTATCAAGGCAGTAGCAGAAACTGCTATGCGGGAAATTATTGCAAGAAAAAAAATTCAATCAATTTTGACGCAAGGCAGAACTGATATTGAAACTGAAGCTCACAAAATAATGCAACAGATATTGGATCAATATAACTCTGGAGTTGAAGTTACCCAGGTTCAGGCGCAAAAATCAGATCCCCCTGCACAAGTAATCGATTCATTTAGAGATGTTCAGGCCGCAAAGGCAGATAAAGAACGTCAACAAAATGAAGCACAAGCTTATGCTAACGATGTTATTCCAAGAGCAAGAGGAGAGGCAGCTAAGATTGTGCAGGATGCCGAAGCTTATAAAAGAGAAGTAGTTGCGCAAGCAGAAGGAGAAGCAAGTCGATTTATTGCAATATATAATGAGTACGCCAAAGCAAAGACTGTTACTCAAGAAAGAATGTATCTTGAGACTATGGAAAAAGTTTTGTCTGGTGTAAATAAAATTATTATAGATAAGCAATCAGGTTCAGGAGTCGTTCCTTACCTTCCTCTTCCTGATTTAAAAAAAAATTCTAATAATGAACAAAGAAAATTGGAGATTAAAAATTAATGTCAGATAAAATTTTAAAAATTTTAATTGCTACAATTTTATTTACTGGATTATTACTGTATTCAACTTTCTTTATTGTTCAAGAAACTCAACAAGCCATAGTACTTCAACTAGGAGAGCCAAAAAAAGTTTACAAAGATGCTGGTCTTTATTACAAAATTCCACTTCTTCAAAATGTTCAGTTAGTAGACAAGCGTGTTTTAGATATAGATGCTCCCGCAGAAGAGGTTATAGCATTAGATCAAAAGAGAATAATAGTTGATGCCTATGCTAAATTTTTAATTACCGACCCTTTAAAATTCTACATATCCGTAGGCAATGAAAGAGTTGCTCAATCTAGAATGTCATCAATTATTAATGCTAAAATTAGAGGTGTATTAGGCAAAGAAAACTTAGTTAATTTAATATCTTTAGATAGAACAAAATTAATGAACAAAATTACCAAAGAGGTTGCTGAAGAGGCAAAAGACTTTGGAATTAATGTTATTGATGTTCGTATTAGAAGAGCCGATCTTCCAAGTGCAAACAGTGAAGCTATTTTTAAAAGAATGCAAACAGAAAGAACTCGTGAAGCAAAAGAATTTAGAGCAGAGGGTGCTGAGCTTGGGCAAACAATTAAATCTAAAGCAGACAAAGAGGTTACCATTATATTAGCCGAGGCTAGAAAAACTTCTCAAATTTTAAGAGGGGAAGGTGACGGATTAAGGAATAAAATATTTGCTGAAGCCTTTGGAAGAGATCCTGAGTTTTTTAGTTTTTATCGAGCAATGCAATCTTATGAGAAATCACTTCTTAGCGGTGGCGAAACTTCCTTAGTATTATCTCCCGACAGTGAATTTTTTAGATATTTTGGAGAATCGGGACTGCATAAGATATTAAAAAAATAATGGATGAGATATTTATAGCTGTAGGCTTATTGCTATTTATTGAAGGCATACTTTATACTATATTCCCAGTAAGCATGAAAAAAATGTTAAACTCTATGAAAGATTTATCAGAGCAAAAGTTAAGAGTGGGCGGATTTATTTTTGCTATAATAGGATTTATTATAATTGCTTATATAAAAAAAATTAAATGAAGAATTTATTTAAAAACATAAAGAATTTTTTATTAATTACAATTTTTAATGTAATTTTAATTACAAATT
The DNA here is from genome assembly GCF_040404065.1 of Candidatus Allofontibacter sp. Lineage (GTDB taxonomy): Bacteria > Pseudomonadota > Alphaproteobacteria > Pelagibacterales > Pelagibacteraceae > Fontibacterium. The sequence goes on along the minus strand of NZ_JBBAJM010000001.1, from coordinate 994,605 downwards.
TAAATTCAAAAGAAGTACCGGATTCATTTGCAGATTTAGTTGAAAGATTAATGCCATCAGTTGTTAATATATCAGCAACAAGAGTTGTCGAAACGAGAGCGCAAAACCCATTTCCATTTCAATTTCCACCAGGATCACCATTTGAAGATTTATTTAAAGAATTTGATAAAAACGGAGTTCCTCAAAAAAGAAAAACTCAGTCTTTAGGATCAGGATTTATTATTGATAAGACAGGAATTATTATTACTTGTAACCACGTTATTCAAGGTGCTGAGGGGATATTTGTTAAATTAACAAATGGAAAAGAATATGAGGCAAAAGTTATAGGAACAGACCCAACAAGTGATATTGCCATAATCAAAATAATTTCAAAAGATCCTTTAAAAGCAGTTGCGTTTGCAGATTCAGACAAGTCTAGAGTTGGCGACTGGGTTATTGCAATCGGAAACCCGTTTGGGTTGGGAGGGACGGTTACGGCTGGAATTATATCTGCGAGAAATAGAGATGTAAGTATTGGAAAATATGATGACTTTATTCAAACTGATGCAGCGATTAATCAAGGAAATTCTGGAGGACCATTATTTAATACTAGAGGGGAAGTAGTCGGAATTAACAGCGCGATACTTTCTAATACAGGTGGATCAGTTGGAATTGGTTTTTCAATTCCAGCTAATTTTGCAAAAAATGTTATTGATCAAATTACAAAATTTGGAGAAACAAAAAGAGGATATATAGGTGTTAGAATTCAAGAAGTTACAAAGGAAATTGCAGATAGCTTAGGTTTAAAAAGTCAAGAAGGAGCTTTGGTGTCCAGCGCTACCACAGGAGGTCCTGCGGATAAGGCAGGCATTGAAGCTGGTGACATCATATTAGAATTTAACAATAAAAAAGTTGATAATATGAGAAAGCTTCCAAAGATTGTCGCACAAACTCCAATAGGAGAGAATGTTGAAGTTAAAATTTGGAGAAATAATAAAATATTAACTAAGCAAATTTCAGTTACAAGACTTGAAGATACTAGTGAATATAAAAGTGAGAATAGCAAACCTTCTCCTAGTTCATTTGCAACTATCAAAGAACTCGGAATAAAAATTAGAAATATTAATAGTCAAGATGTGGAAAAAAGACCTAATTTGAAAAACAAAAAAGGAGTTTATATTGTAGAAATTGAAAGTAATAGTCCGCTGTCACTACTTCCTGTTCAGCAAGGTGATATCATAATTGGTGTTTCTAATATTCAAGTTAGCGATGTAAAGAATTTTGAAGAGATTTTTAAAAGAGAAATTAAAAGAAATTTAAATTCAATCTTATTAACCTTAGTTGATATTAACAATCAAAATAAATTTATTGGTGTAAAAATTAAATAAAATTTTTGCCCATGAAAAAAATTATTCTCATTTCAGGACCAACAGGTTCTGGAAAATCAGAAATAGCTCTTAAGCTTGCAAAAAAACTTAATGGAGAAATAGTTAATGCAGACAGCATGCAAGTTTATAAGGAAATTAGAATTTTATCAGCAAGACCAGATAATTATTTTAATATACCGCATCATTTATACGGAAGTATTTCTGTAAAAAATAATTTTTCAGTAGGTGAGTGGATTAAAAAATCAGAATTAATATTAAAAAAGATTTTAAAAAAGAATAAACAGCCTATTATTGTGGGCGGAACGGGTTTGTATTTTAAATTATTAACAGAAGGTATTTCTAATATTCCGAAAATACCAGATAAAATTAGGACACAATCAAGAAATTTAAATAAGAATTTGGGTAATGAAGAATTTTATAAACTACTTGTTAGAATAGACCCTTTAATTAAGAATAAAATTAAAAAAAATGACACTCATAGACTTATTAGAGCTTATGAAGTTTTTTTATCTACCAAAAAATCTTTAATTATTTGGCAAAAAAAAAATAAAAGTTCTTTTGCAAATTTTGAATTTGTTAAGATTTATATAAGTCCCGAAAAGAGTTATTTAGAAAAAATAATACGTCTTCGTTTAAAAAAAATGTTTGAGAATAAAGCAATTGATGAAGTTGCAAAATTTTTAAGATTAAAAATCAATCCAAGTTTGCCAGCAAATAAAATTTTAGGCATTGAGGAAATTAAACAGTATTTAAGTAAAAAGATTTCATTAGAAGAAGCCTTTGAAGGGACATTTATAAGAACTAGAAGGTATATAAAGAGACAGAAAACATGGTCACGCGGACATATGAAGGATTGGAAAAGGATTTATAACTCCAATTTTGATATTTTAACTAAAAAAATTATAAATTTAACTTCTTCATCTTGACCGTTAAATTAACTAGTTTAGATTAAGTTTTTCGATAAATTCTTATGGCTAAACAGTTAACAGGAGCTGAGATTGTATTTAAAGCATTAGCTGATCATGATGTTGAATATATTTTTGGTTATCCAGGAGGAGCAGTCCTGCCTCTTTATGACGAGTTAGTAAAACATAAAAATATAAAACACATTCTTGTAAGACATGAGCAGGGAGCTGGTCATGCAGCAGAAGGCTATTCAAGGTCATCAGGAAAGCCTGGAGTTGTTTTAGTAACCTCTGGTCCTGGAGCAACAAATATGGTCACAGCTTTGACTGATGCTTATATGGATTCAATCCCATTAGTTTGTATTACAGGGCAAGTGCCAACCCATTTAATAGGAACGGATGCTTTTCAAGAATGCGATACAACAGGCATCACAAGACCCTGCACAAAACATAACTGGTTAGTAAAAGATATTAACGATCTTCCAACAATAATTCATAAAGCTTTTCATATAGCAACATCTGGAAGACCAGGACCAGTTTTGGTTGATATTCCAAAGGACATTCAGTTCCAAAAAACAGAATATATAAAAAAAGAAGATGTAATTAAAAAAATAAATAAAGTTGCTACAGAGATAAATTTAAAAGAAATAGAAAAAATCATTGATTTAATTGTTAAGTCAAAAAAACCTATCATTTATTCTGGGGGTGGTGTCATAAACTCTGGAGATAAAGCCTGTGAACTTTTAAAAGATTTAGTTCGCATAACTGCATTTCCTATAACATCAACTTTGCAAGGGCTTGGCGCTTATCCAGGAGAAGATCATCATTTTGTTGGAATGCTTGGAATGCATGGAACGTACGAGGCAAACAATGCCATGCATGATTGCGATTTGATGATAAATATTGGAGCGCGTTTTGATGATCGTATTACTGGAAAGATTGATAAATTTTCTCCAAAATCAAAAAAAGTCCATATTGATATTGACCCATCATCTATAAATAAAATTATAAAAGTTGATCATGCAATTGTTGGTGATGTTGGAAATGTTTTGAATAAGTTGATAACAGTTTTTAAAAAAAAATATCCAAATTTTAAAAATTCAAATAAAGAAAATATCAGTGAATGGTGGAAGCAAATTAATAAATGGAGAGAAAAAGACTGTTTAGCTTTCCCACAGGGTAACAAAACAATAAAGCCTCAATACGCCATTCAAAGATTATATGAGCTTACAAAAAACCAAGATACATTCATTACAACTGAAGTTGGCCAGCATCAAATGTGGGCTGCTCAATATTATAAATTTCAAAGACCCAAAAGATGGATGACTTCTGGAGGACTTGGAACTATGGGTTTTGGGCTTCCGGCTGCAATTGGTGTTCAATTAGCAAATCCTGGAAAATTAGTTGTTGATATTGCTGGAGAAGCTTCGATCCTGATGAATATTCAAGAATTATCTACGGCGGTACAATACCGTCTGCCTGTTAAAATATTTATTATAAATAATCAATATATGGGCATGGTTAGACAGTGGCAGGAGTTATTACATGAAAAAAATTATTCAGAAAGTTATTCTGAGGCCCTTCCAGATTTTGTTAAGCTTGCAGAAGCTTATGGCGCTGTAGGTATTAGAGCTCAAACTCCTAATGAACTAGATTCAAAAATTAAACAAATGTTAAGTTCTGATAGACCTGTTCTTTTTGATTGTAGGGTAGAAAAAATTGAGAATTGTTTTCCAATGATACCTTCAGGAAAGGCTCATAATGAAATGATTTTAGGAGCTAAGGATGAGGAAGACACAAAAATATCTAAACAAGGGAAGGTTTTGGTATGATAAAACAGTTGTCTGCTTATTCGGAATCTTCATCAAAAGAGACTGTAGAAAGACATATCATGGTTGTTTGGGTTGATAATGAATCAGGAGTTTTAGCAAGAGTAGCAGGTTTGTTCTCTGGAAGAGGTTATAACATTGAGTCATTAACGGTTGCCCAAGTTGATGATGAAAAACATATATCAAGAATAACTATAGCAACCAACGGAACTTATTCAGTCATTGAGCAAATCAAAGCTCAATTATTAAAGCTTATACCAGTTTATAAAGTTGCCTCTTTTAAAGTTGATGATAAATCAATTTTTAGAGAGTTAGCTTTGATCAAAGTTATAACCGATAAAAAAAATCTTGAAAAAGCTAAAAAAATTTGCAATTCTTTCGGTGCGCAATATCTTGATACAACTAAAACTTCTTTTATTGTCGAATTTAATTCTACAAGACGAGAAATTGACCGTTTTATTAAAGAATTGAAACCGTATGGATTGGCAAGTATTGCGCGAACAGGTCCTTTGGCAATGGCAAAAGGATCGGAGATAACAGAAGTAAATAAAGGAAAGGTATTATGAAAATTTTTTATGAGAAGGACGCAAATAAAGATTTAATTAAATCTAAGAAAGTTGCAATTTTTGGCTTTGGCAGTCAAGGACATGCGCATGCACTTAATTTAAAAGACAGCGGTGTAAAAGAAATCGTAGTTGCTTTGCGAGAAGATTCTCCTAGTCGTAAAAAGGCTGAAGCTAGTGGTCTGAAAGTTATGAATTTATCAGATGCCGCTGAATGGGCAGACGTTGTAATGATTTTAACACCAGATGAATTGCAAGCTCAAATTTATAAAAATCACATTGAACAACGCATGAAGCAAGGAACATCATTAGCTTTTGCTCATGGATTAAATATTCATTTTGATCTTATTAGTGCACGAAAAGATTTAGATGTGTTTATGATAGCTCCAAAAGGACCTGGTCATTTAGTTAGAAGTGAATATCAAAGAGGTGGGGGAGTTCCATGTTTAATGGCAGTGCATCAAAATGGTTCAGGCAAAGCCAGAGATTTAGCGTTGTCATACGCAAGTGCAGTAGGCGGTGGAAAATCAGGAATCATTGAAACTACATTTAAAGAAGAGTGCGAAACAGACTTGTTTGGTGAACAAGCTGTATTGTGCGGTGGCTTAGTTGAATTAATTAAAAAAGGATTTGAGACATTAGTCGAAGCTGGTTATGCACCGGAAATGGCATACTTCGAATGTCTACATGAGGTTAAACTTATTGTAGACTTAATTTACGAAGGCGGGATTGCTAATATGAATTATTCAATTTCAAATACAGCCGAATACGGAGAATATATTTCTGGGCCAAAAATCATCGATGACAAAACCAAAGCTAGAATGAAAGAAGTTTTAGCAGATATTCAATCTGGAAAGTTTACTAAACTTTGGATGGATGAGAATAAAATTGGTCAGAAAAACTTTTTAAAGATGAGAAAAGATTTGTCCGAGCACCCAATAGAAAAAGTTGGAGAAAAACTCAGAGCTCTAATGCCTTGGATTGGAAAGAATAAGCTCGTTGATAAGAATAAAAATTAAGATTGCTTAATAAAATTAAGCTTTCTTAAGAACGTCTAAAAAGTATCTAATATTATAAGTAGATTTTTAATTTTAGCTAAATTAAGTTTGTAGAATATGGCAAAAAGCAATAATAGAATTATTATTTTTGACACTACCCTGCGTGACGGAGAGCAGTCTCCAGGAGCATCCATGAGTGTTGAAGAGAAAATCACAATAGCCAAAGCTTTTGAAGACTTAGGTGTCGATGTAATGGAAGTTGGTTTTCCAGCCGCTTCTAAAGGAGATTTTCAGGCCGCAACAGAGATTGGTAAGATTTTAAAAAAAGCTATTCCATGTGGTTTAGCAAGAGCATCAAAGTCAGATATAGAAAAGTGCAGAGACGCTTTAAAATTTTCGAAAAATTATAGAATACATACTTTTATATCAACAAGCGATTTGCATATGAAATTTAAATTAAAAAAATCTCCAAAAGAAGTTTTGGAGTTAATTAAAGATAGTGTTTCTTTAGCAAAAAAATTTACAGATGATGTGGAATGGTCACCAGAAGATGGCACCAGAACAAATTCAGATTTCTTATGCAAAACAGTTGAGCTTGCAATTAAATGCGGAGCAACAACAATTAATATTCCAGATACCGTTGGTTATACTGTTCCTGAAGAATACTACAAAACTATAAAACTTTTATTTGATAAAGTTCCAAATATTGACAAGGCGGTTATTTCAACTCATTGCCACAATGATCTTGGTTTAGCAGTAGCAAATTCTTTGGCAGGTGTGAAAGCAGGAGCCAGACAAATTGAATGTACAATTAATGGTATAGGAGAACGTGCAGGTAATGCAGCATTAGAGGAAATTGTAATGGCGATGAAAACAAGAAATGATTTAATGCCATATACTACCGGCATTAATACTAAAAAGATTAGTAGTTGTTCAAAATTGGTAGCCAACGTTACTGGCTTTCCAGTGCAATTTAATAAAGCGATTGTAGGAAAAAATGCTTTTGCTCATGAATCTGGAATTCACCAAGATGGAATGTTAAAAAATAAAAAGACTTATGAAATTATGACTCCAGAGAGTGTTGGAGTTACAAAATCATCATTAATAATGGGAAAACATTCTGGAAGAAATGCTTTTAAGGATAAGGCTTCAGAACTTGGTTATCCTAATTTAGATGAAGAATTTATTAATAATGCTTTTGCTAAATTTAAAGATTTGGCAGACAAGAAGAAACATGTTTTTGATGAAGATATTATTGCTTTAATCGATGATGATTTAATGAAGCATAATAATGCCGTTAGCTTAAAATCATTAGAGGTTTTTGCAGGAACAAAAGGCCCTCAAAAAGCTATCATTGAGTTAACAATTTATGACGAAGTAAAAAAAGTTGAGTGTGAAGGAGACGGGCCTGTTGATGCAATTTTTAAAGCAATAAAAAAAATCTACCCTCATAATGCCAATCTTCAGCTTTACCAAGTCCAAGCTGTAACAGAGGGGACAGACGCACAGGCTACAGTTAGTGTAAGAATTGAAGAAAAAGGCAAGATTTCAGTGGGACAAGCAGCTGATACAGATACACTTGTTGCTTCGGCAAAAGCGTATATAAACGCATTAAATAAATTAATTATTAAGAGAAAAAGAACAGCGCCAAGCCCAGACTTGAGTGCATCTGCTTAATTAAAAATTAAAAGGAAAATAAAATGTTTGATAAGTTATTTGGTTTTTGGTCGACAGATATGGCGATTGATTTAGGAACTGCTAACACACTTGTTTATGTTCGCGGAAAAGGAATTGTTTTAAATGAACCTTCTGTTGTTGCTGTTATTTCTAGAAATGGAAGAAATGAAGTTTTAGCTGTTGGTGAAGAGGCAAAACAAATGCTAGGACGAACTCCAGGAAATATAACAGCCATTAGACCAATGAAAGACGGAGTTATCGCAGATTTTATAGTTACAGAAGAAATGATTAAACATTTTATTAGAAAAATTCATAAACGAAATGCTTTTGCAAATCCTAGAATTATTATTTGTGTTCCAACAGGATCTACCCCAGTAGAAAGAAGAGCTATTCAAGAAGCAGGTTATGCAGCCGGAGCTAGAAAAGTTCAACTTATAGAAGAACCAGTGGCAGCAGCAATTGGTGCGGGACTTCCAATATCAGAGCCGCAAGCTTCTATGATCGTGGACATAGGGGGTGGAACTACTGAAATCGCCATTATGTCGCTTGGAGGAATTGTTTACTCTCACTCTTTGAGGGTTGCCGGTGACGCAATGGATGCAGCAATCATTAATTATATGAAAAAGAAGTTTAATTTATTAATAGGAGATTCAACAGCAGAAAGAATTAAAAAAGAAATTGGATCTGCTATTCCAACCGGTTCTGAAAAAACTTTCTTAATGAAAGGAAGAGACATTAGAACAGGAACACCTAAAGAAGTTATTTTAACAGAGAAGGATACAGCAGAAGCTTTAGAAGGCGTCGTAAATCAGATTGTTAACGCCGTTAAACATGCTTTAGAAAATACTCCTCCAGAATTATCATCAGATCTTGTTGATAGCGGAATGGTTTTAGCGGGTGGTGGTGCCTATTTAAAAAATTTAGATAAACTTATTAAAAAAGAAACAGGATTGCCAGTAACTATAGCAGAGGACGCCTTGTCTTGCGTCGCAATTGGAACTGGCAAAGCTTTAGAGCAAGAAGGAATATTTTCTTCTATGCTAACTTCATATTAAAAAGTTATATTAACGTAATATGATCGAAAACAAGCTTGCAAGAAGCTCAACACCGGGTATTGCGGCATTACAAAGGACTGTAAATAAGAGATTTCTATTACCTGCTTATATTATAATTTCTTTTTTATTTCTTATTTCTGAAAAGAGTGATTTTAGAGCGATCAGGTTTATTAAAGCTTTAATAAACGACGGAATTACCTACAGCATTTATATTGTTAATGCCCCTGTGAATTTAATTCTAGGAGCAGGAAGTGAGGCCAGACAATATTTTAATTTTAATATTGTGCTAGAAAATAAGAAACTCAAAGATGAAATTGATCAACTTGTCTCTGAGAAAAAAGAATTATTATTTTTTAAGAATGAAAACGAAAACTTAAGAAGAGTTTTGAATATTAAGAATAAAGATGCTTACACAGCGGTTTATACAAAGATTATTCATGAAGACACAAATGAGTTTGCAAAAAATTTAATAATAACAATAGGATCGAATGAGAATATTCAATTAGGGCAGGCCGTTGTAAGAAATAATGTTTACCTTGGAAAGATTTCTGAGGTCAATCTATTAAGTTCCAAAGTTATGGTTATTACGGACATTAATAGTAGAGTCCCTGTCGTTATTCCCTCAAAAGGAGTAAATGCAATTCTAAAAGGGAATGGTCTTGGAGGCGCCCAGTTATTATTTTTGCCGCAAAATGTTTCTCTTGAAAATAATGATCAAATTTACACATCAGGAACAGATGGCTCTATTAAAGAAGGTTTGTATGTTGGAAAAATAAGTATTGATAATAAAAAAGATCTAAAAAATAGAAGGTACTTAGTTGATTTAGGGTTTAAAGAGCACCAGCTTAATTATGTTTCTGTTTTAAAAATCGCAAGATAATGAAATCTTTTTTAGAAAAAATTAAATATTATTCTGCACATATAATTATTACTTTAATATGTATTAACGATAGCATTTTTATAAATACTTGGATTGCTCCAGGGCCAATTATTAATATTAAATATATCCTAGTTTTTTATTTTTCATTTTTTGAAAAAGAACGATTATCAGTAACCTTTTTATTTATATTGGGATTAATATTTGACAGTTTACAAGGTATGCCATTTGGATTAACTCCAATTTGTTTTATAGTTTTAAATAAAATAGCTATTTTTTTAAAAAAAAGAAGAACACACATTAATTTTCAGAATGAGTTTATTGCTTTTGCTACTGCGCTTCTAGTTACTCAAATTGTATCTATTATTATTTTAAATTATTTTTCTCAAAATTCTTTTGAATATTTTTTGTTAGCAATTAATATAATGATTACGTTAATTTTTTATCCGGTTATAAGAAAAATATTAAGAATATTTTATTTTTATTAATATTAATGCCTGAACTTACCAAGCCAGAAAAGAATAAAATCTTAATTTACCTATATCGTAATTTTAAAAAAATAGATTTTAATAATCTTAACCAAGATTTGTTTTTTAAAAGAATAAACTCAGTCAAGTTTTTAGATAACGAGAATTTAATTGTACAACTTGCTGACATTCTTTTTGAGGATTTAGATAAAAAGTTCTTAAAAGAAACCAGATTAAAAGTTAATAAAATTAATAAAATTACTCAAAAAATTCATTTTTTATTAAGCGTTAGATTTAAAATAGAAAATAAGAGTAGTGAGTTAATTAATAAAGTCTTAGCTTATTTAATAAAAAATAATAAATATGATAAGGTTATTACTTATATTTATTCAGTTGCAGATTTAATGTGGAATTGCTCAAATGATCGTTCAGTAGATTTTAATTATTATAGCAAAAGATTAATACTTTCTTTTGTTTATTCTAAAATTTTATTCATAAAATTTTTTAAGACTAATTTAAAAAAAAATGAAATAGAAAAAGAAATTTCAAAATCGCTAGATCAGGTGAAAATAATATCTAAATTTAAATTAAAATTAAATTTTATTAGAAGTATTGAGGAATTTTTTAGCTTTTTTACCACGCAAAAAGCAGGCAGAGGGTTTTAAAAAATTTTAGTTAAATGTCCCATTTTTCTTTTTTCTTTTATCTCTTTTTTTCCATAATCATAAAAGAATTCATTTTTCATCATTGTTTTGGATCTATATTTTTTAATATCAGAACCTAAAATATTATACATAATTGCTTTATGAATCTTTTTTGGTGTTCTTGTTTTAAGGTTGCACACTGCCCTTATGTGACTTTCGAATTGATTAATATTATAAGCATTCATTGTTAAGTGTCCCGAGTTATGCACTCTAGGGGCAATCTCGTTTACTAATAATTCATCTTTTTTTGTTACAAAAAATTCAACGCACATAGTCCCAATATAATTTAATTTGTCTGCTATTTTTTTTGCAATTTTTTTAGCTTCACAATTTATTTTTAAACTAATATTTGCTGGTATGTAAGATTTTTGCAGGATTTGATGTTTGTGAAGATTTTCAAAAGCATCAAAGCAAACACATCTAGTTTGATTTCGACTAATAATAATTGAGATTTCTTTTTTAAAATTGATTAATTTTTCAATAATATACTCTTTGTTATCAAAAGAATGTTTTAAAAAACTTTTTTTATTTTTAAATAATATTTGTCCTTTACCATCATATCCTAAACGTAACGTTTTTACTAAGACAGGAAAAATACTACTATTTAATTTTTTTTTATTAACTTTTTTTAAATAGTAGAATTCTGTCGTTTTTACTCCTATTAAATTTAGAAAAGTTTTTTCTTTTAACCTGTCTTGAAGAATTTTTATTATTGATGGTTTTGGTAGAACTTTTATTTTTTTTTCAACATAATCAAGGGTTTTAAACGGAATATTCTCAAACTCAAAAGTTGCAATATCAACATTTTTGATAAAAAAATCTATTTGTTTTCTATTTTTATAATTTGAAATGATAAAATCGTCGCAATAATAAATGGCAGGAGAATCCAGACTATCTGTAAATACAAAAGTTTTAATATTAAGTTTTTTTGCAGCCAAAACTAAAAATTTTCCTAATTGACCACCCCCAAATATACCAAGGGTAAAGGTTTTTTTATTCATCTTTTAGGATTATGCTTTACTGATAGAGTTTGTTTTTTTCTCCAAACACTTAAATTGTTTGCAATTTTTTTATCATTAAGACTCAATATTGAAGCAGCATATAGAGCAGCATTTTTTGCTCCAGTTTCTCCAATAGCAACGGTACCAACAGGAATTCCAAACGGCATCTGAACAATTGATAATAAACTATCTAATCCTTTTAAAGATTTTGTATCCATAGGAACTCCAATTACAGGCAAATCGGTAATAGCAGCAACCATGCCTGGCAAATGAGCAGAACCACCAGCGCCAGCTATAATAACTGAAATATTATTTTTTTTTGCTGTTTTGGCGAACTCTACTAATCGCATAGGTGTTCTGTGCGCAGAAACAATTTTTACAGTATATTTAATTTTTAATTTTTTTAAAATTTCTGCAGTTTTTTTAAGAGCAGACCAATCAGATTTGCTTCCCATAATTATAGAAACAATAGATTTATGTTTTGAATTAAAAGACATTGTTTAATTATTAAATAAGTTAAATTACTTATTAGTTTCTTGTTTTAATTTTGCTTTTTTTTGATTTTCAACTTTTTTATTAGCTTTTTCTACAGCTTTTTGTAGATCGCTCTGAGTGCATAAGTTTAAAGCCACAGGATCTTTAGGAGCTATGTTTGAAGCATTCCAGTGTTTTCTGCTTTTTACAGATCCCACAGTATTTTTAGTAGTGCTTACTAATTTAGATATCTGTCCTTCAGATAGTTGCGGATAGTTCTTAACCAACCAAGCAATAGCATCCGGTCTATCTTGTCTTTTTGAAAGCGGAGTATATTTTGGACCAACAACATTTTTTATTTCGTAATCTAATATTTTTTTATTTATTGATAATGACTTATTAGGATCTTTACTGCATTCTTCAATTTCTTCTCTTGTTAATTGGTTTGCAAGTATTGGGTTATAAGCTTTTATTCCAACAGCAACATCACCATCAGCGATACCTTTGATTTCAAGTTCATGCAACTGACAAAAGTCCGCTATCTGTTTAAAAGTAAGGCTAGTATTTTCTAGCAGCCATACCGCCGTAGCTTTTGGCATTAAAGGTTTGTCCAACATAAATATTTATTTCTTAGATGGTTTAGTTGTAAGATTTTCGAATTTTTTATTAAATTTACTAACTCTTCCTTTATCGATAATTTTTTGAGAACCGCCAGTCCAAGCAGGATGTGATATTGGATCAATATCTAATTTCATAACATCATTTTCTTTGCCCCAAGTCGATAAAGTTTCAAACTGAGTACCATCAGTCATAACAACTTTTATCTTATGTGTTTTTGGGTGTATTTTTTCTTTCATAATTTTAGAAGAAAGTTTTTATAACAAAATTAGATAAATAGACAACACTTCTTAAGTGTTAAGGGCCTCATTTATTAACTTTTTTAATTAAAGATAAATAAAATATTATTGTTAAAACGAGAATTGTAGAATTTACATAAAAAGGCATGTCTTTGCCAAAAAACAAAAATAAAATGCCAGCAACTGGCTGACCAACAAACCTAGAAATAGATTGAGAGGAGTATGCGGCTCCTAAAGCAAATCCCTTTTCATTTTTAGAGCAATTCTTTGAAACCAAACTATTCAAGCACGGATTTGTTACTCCTATTCCGTAACATAATAAAAAAATCGCAACTGGAACTAAATAAATATTTGAAGTTGGAATTAATAAAAATCCAAAAATTAGAAATATAATGCCACTTTTTATTAATTGTATCTCATTAAAGAATTTAAGAAGCATTCTTAATATAAAACCCTGAACTAGAATCTGACTCAACCCAGCATATAGCATAACTATACCAACTTCCTTAGGACCCCATTTAAAAGTTTGCCTTATCCATATTGCAAATACACCTTCCATTCCTGAAAATCCAAAATATACAATAAAAATAATTAGGAAAAAAGGTAGTAACTTTTTATTCTTCATTAATTTAAACTGTAAATAAATTTTACTAAAAGAATTTTTAAGAGAAAAATTAGTAAAAGATTTTTTAGATTCTTTTAAAAAAAAAGTTACAAATAATAAATTAAAAATATTTATTGCAAAAGCGATCCAGGCGACATTTGCAAGAGTCATAATAGTAAAATTAGATCCTGCTACTAATCCTCCAAGCAAAGGGCCAACGGTAAATCCAAGTCCAAATGCAACGCCAAACAACCCCATACCTTTAGCTCTATTTTTTTTCGTGGTGATGTCAGCGATATAAGCCGTTCCAACAGAAACATTGTTTTTAAATAAACCTGCAATAATTCTTGATAAAAAAATCATGAACAAGCTTCCACTTATAGCGAGTATTAGATTAGCTGTAATTTCTGCAATACAATTTAATACAATAAGAGGTTTTCTTCCGTAACGGTCCGATAAACTTCCCCAGAACGGCGCCGTAAAGAATTGAAAAAAAGAAAATGAACCGAAAACTATTGTTATTAAAAGAATGTTACCACCATATTCATGAATTAAGAATGGAAGCGTTGAAATTAACACTCCGCTAAATGCTAGAACATCAAGAAACAAAAAAATTAATATTTTTAACATTTAGGAATTTATGCAAGCAAACTAATAAGCTCTTTATCTATTTTAGAGTTTGTGCCTAGCAGATTTCTTTCTTCTATATATTTATCACCACCTTTAAAATCAGTTATTGTTCCACCTGCTTCTTTAACAATTATGATTCCAGCAGCAATATCCCAATAATTTAGATTTCTTTCAAAAACTCCATCACATCTTCCGCTAGCAAGATAAGCAAGATCTAATGCTGAACTACCAAGTTTTCTAGTTGCGGCCACATTTCTCGTTACTGTTTCGTATTCTTTAAAAAATATTTCTTTATTTTTATAGGATAGAACTGGTCCTCCAGTTAGAACAATACATTCATCAATATTTTTTCTTGATGAAACACGAATTCTAGAATTATTTAGGTATGCACCTTTTCCTTTTTCTGCATAAAACATTTCATTAGTTATAGGATTAAAAATCATCCCACATATAATTTCTTTATTTTTTTCTAGACCTATTGAGATTGCAAAATTAGGAATACCATGTAAAAAATTTGTAGTTCCATCAATTGGATCAATAATCCATCTAAATTCTGTACTTTTATTAGATAGTCCACTTTCTTCAGCCAAGAATGAATAATCTGTTCTGGCTAGCGATAATTCATTTATAATTATTTTTTCAGTTCTTTTGTCTGAATTTGTAACAAAATCTCCAGGCCCCTTTTTTGATACTTGTAATTTTTCAATTTCACCAAAATCACGGATTAAAAGTTTAGATGCTTTTTTACAAGCCTTCTCCATAATATTTAGATTTGCCGATAGTAAAGGCATTAGCTAGATTTTTTTAAATACTCTTTAGCTTCTGTATCAACAATTATTTTATCCCCTTGGTCTACAAATGGAGGTACCATTATTTTAACACCATTTTGAATTGTTGCTGGTTTAAAAGAGCTAGAAGCAGTTTGTCCTTTTACAACAGAATCTGTTTCAAGAACTTCATATTCTACAGATCTAGGTAAAATAATATTTAACGGTTTTTCTTGATAAAACTCGATAGTAACTTCTAAATTTTCTTTTAGAAGTTTTTCGCAATCTCCAACTAAATCTTTGTTGATTGAAATCTGCTCAAAATTCTCATTGTCCATAAAAAAAAAATCATCATTTGTTGAATATAAAAATTGAAATTTCTTTTCATCAAGCGTTGCTTTTTCAACTGTTTCGCCTGCTCTAAATCTTTCATTTAATTTTGTGCCTTTAGTAATACTTTTAAGCTCTACTTGATTATGTGATCGAAGATTTCCACGATTTGACGTTTGATTTTTAAGGCATTTCCAAAGGTCATTTTTATAGTCAATTATATTTCCGACTCTTATGTTCGATCCTAAAATTTTCATATTATTGTGAGAACGTATATCTATTTTTTAAACATGTTTACAGCAGTTAATGGATTTTTAAATTCACTTTTCCATATACTAGCTGAACAGGCTATATAATCAGCCCCAGAATTTAATATTTTTTTAAAATTATTTGGATTAATACCTCCTATAGCAATAATAGGTTTTTTAACATTTTTTTTAGCCCACTTTAACAAACTTAGCTTAGGTCTATATTTTACTTTTTTAGTTTTTGTTGGATAGAAAGCACCAAAAGCTACATAACTTGCTTTATTTATAATAGCTTTAGCAGCGAGAGTTTTTGAATCATGACAAGTAACTCCAATAATTGATTTTTTTTTTAAAATTTTTTTTGCAAAATTAATAGACATATCCTGTTGACCGAGATGACAACCGTCGGCATTTATTATTTTAGCAATATAAGGATCATCGTTAACAATAAAAGTAACTTGGTATTTTTTAGTAAGTTTTAATATTTTTTTTCCAAGAGTTATAATTAAATTCTTTTTTTGATGTTTAATTCTAAGTTGAAAAAATTTTACGATATTACTTGAAAATACATTTTCTAGTTTTTTAAGAAAATTTTTATTATTAACTATTTTTTCTGGTGAGATTAAGTAAATAAATTTTTTCAATAAATTAATTTGCTTTTTTTTCTAAATCTAATTTCCATTTACCAACAGAAGCAAGACTATTCATCTCAGATCTTGCATCAAATATTGTTTGAACGCTATTTTTGTCTTTAATATCTTTTGCCCAAGTTTTTAAGGCGCTTTGTTGAAGAGCTCTTCCGTACGAGAATGTAAAAGCAAATTTTGTATCATTAATTTTGTTAATAGAATTAAGGTTTTCAGTTGCTTCAACTTCACTTTGACCACCTGAAAGAAACGCTATTCCAGGTACTTCTTTAGAAACATTTCTTTTAATGCAATCTAAAGTTTTTTCAGCAACTTCGTTAGTTGAGTTTTTTTTACCAGATTCGGAACCGTTAAGTATCATATTAGGTTTTAAAACTATTCCTTTTAAATTTACTTTATTAATAACAAGTTGATTAAAACATTCATTTAATACTGCCCCAGTAACATCGTAACATTTTTTAATATCATGTGATCCGTCCATTAAAACTTCTGGTTCAACAATTGGAACCATATTAGTGTCTTGAACAATAGCAGCGTATCTTGCAAGCGCGTGCGCGTTCGCAATTATTAAAGTTTTTGACGGTAGGGTATTTGTTATATTGTAGATTGCTCTCCACTTGGTAAAGCGAGCTCCTAATTTGTAATACTCAATAAGTCTTTCTTTTAAGCCATCAAGACCCTCAGTAATTTTTTCGTCGTTTGATAAAGCAAGTGGCTTAACTCCTTTGTCAACTTTGATTCCAGGAATAATTCCTTGCTCACTTAAAATCGTCGAAATACTTTTTCCATTAGAAGTAGTTTGTCTTATTGTTTCATCAAACAAAATTACTCCGCTTATAAAGTCCTTAATTTTTTGTGATGTAAAAAGCGTTTCTCTAAAATTAAATCTATTAGCTTCAGTGGATGGAATTTTTACAGATTCTAATCTTTTGCCCATTGTGCTGTTGCTTTCGTCAGCAGCAAGAATTCCTTTGCCTTTTTGCACCATAGCAAGAGCAATAGACTCAATATCTTTCATAGAATAATCTTTTATTTATTTAAAAATTATTTTTCAAGGACTTTTAATCCAGGAAGTATTTTTCCCTCAAGCCATTCTAAAAAAGCACCACCTGCAGTTGAGATGTAAGTGAATCCATCCTCAGCTTTTGCTTTTTTAATTGCAGCAGCAGTATCTCCACCACCCGCAATAGAAGTTAATAATTTTTTTTGAGTATTTATTTTGATTAATTTTGCAACTTCGTTACTTCCTATAGCGAAGAAATCCTTTTCAAAAAATCCTAAAGGACCGTTCCATAAAAGAGTTTTTGAAGAATTAATGACTTTACCAATAGCTCTTATAGTGTCCTGACCAATATCATAAATAATTTCATCAGATTTTATTTCGGATATTTTTTTATTTTTTCCTTCTGTATCCTCATTAATTGAAACCACAACATCTTCTGGTATGATTAATTTACAATTATTCTTATCAGCTTCAGAGATAATATTTTTTATAGTTGCTTCCTTATTAGGTTCAAACAATGATTTTCCTATTTCAAAATTATTATATTTTATAAAATTATTAGCCATAGCTCCTCCAATAATCATAAAATCTACTTTTTTGATTAAGTTAGAGATCAAATCTATTTTGGTAGATATTTTTGAGCCACCAATAATACAAGCCACCGGTTTGTTTGATTTGTTAAAGATTTTTTCTAAAGAATTTAATTCATTAATAATAGTTTCTCCCGCATAAGATTTAATAAATTTAGTTATTCCAGTTACAGAAGCATGAGAACGATGAGAGCAAGAAAACGCTTCGTTTATGTAGATATCAGCAAGACCGGCTAGTTGTTTTGCAAATTCAGGGTTATTACTTTCTTCTTCTTTATAGAATCTAATATTCTCAAGAAGAAATAATTCCTTATCCGATTTTTGTATATTTTTTTTTGTATCTTTATTTAAATAGTCTTTCAAAAAAACTATTTTTTTTTTAAAAGAATCTTCTAATTTATTTTTGACCTGCTCTAATGACAAACCTTCTTTCCCTTTTTTCTGAGGTCTACCTAGATGTGAACATAGAATAATTTTTGCTTTTTTGGACAGAAGTTTATTAATAATATCTTTCATTTTGACAATTTTTGTATCGTCAATAACTTTTCCGTCTTGTATCGGAACGTTAAAATCCACTCTTAAAAAGATAATTTTTTCTTTAATATCTTCATTATTAGGTAGCGTGTTTAAATTATTCATTGATAAGCTGACTTATTTGTATTTTTTTTGTATTTCTGAAGTGATGTTTTCAGAAGTGAGGCCAAAGTATTTATATATTTGTTTATAAGGAGCGCTTTTTCCAAAAGAATTAATTCCAAAAGAAATCCCATTAGATGTATATTTTTCCCAACCATTTGTAATTCCAGCTTCTATAGTGACTTTAAAAGAATTTTTTCCTAATATTTTTTCTTTGTATTCTTTAGACTGTTTCTCAAATAATTCTAAACAAGGCATAGAAATAACTCTCGAATTTATTCTTTGATCATTTAATTTTTTTTGCACATCCAAAGCAATCTCAACTTCTGAACCAGTTGCAATTATTGTTAAGTTAGAATTTTCTTTGTTTGAATCACTTAATATATAACCACCGTATTGAGTTAAATTTTCTTTAGATTTTTCTTTTCTTACCATTGGCAAATCTTGTCGTGTTAAAGCAAGTACACTGGGAGAAGAATTAGACTTTAGAGCTAACTCCCAAGCTTCTAATGTTTCTATAGAGTCGGCTGGTCTAAATACATTTAAATTAGGAATTGATCTTAAACTAAAAAGCTGTTCTATCGGTTGATGAGTAGGTCCATCTTCTCCTAGTCCAATAGAGTCATGAGTTAGAACGTATATAACTCTTTGCTTCATTAAAGCAGCTAATCTAATTGAAGGTTTGCAATAATCAGAAAATATTAAAAATGTTCCACCATAAGGAATTGTGCTTTGATGTAGTGATAAACCATTCATTACACCGCACATTCCGTGCTCTCTTATTCCGTAGTGAATATAGGCGCCGTTAAAATTATTAGTTTTAATTATTTTCTGGATAGATGATTTAGTATTATTAGAACCAGTTAAGTCTGCAGAGCCACCTATAAGTTCTGGCATAAATTTTGTTATTTCTTCTAGACATGCTTCAGAAGATTTTCTTGTCGCAACGGGTTTTGAATTTTCAGAGAATTTTTTTTTAATTTGCTGAATATTTTCGCTAAAATTTTTTGGTAAATTACCAGATGAAATTCTCAAAAATTCTTCTTTTTTATATTTATCTAATTTATTAAAGTGTTTTTTCCAGTTTTCTTCATGCTTATTGCCAGAAACAATTAGTTTTCTCCATTCTTTTAATATGTTCTCAGGTATTTCAAATGGTGCATATGGCCATTTTAATTTTTTTCTAATAAGTTCAATCTCTGCGCTTCCTAAAGGACTTCCGTGCACTCCAGCAGTGTTGCTTTTGTTAGGCGAACCATAACCAATAATAGTTTTGCAGGATATAACGGTTGGTTTTTTAGCTTTTTGCACTTTATTAATTGCTTTTAAAATTTGATTGTAATCATGGCCGTTAATTTCAATTAAGTCCCAATTATAAGAAGCAAATCTTTTTTTATAATCATCAGAAATAGTAAGATTTGTATTTCCATCTATAGAAATAGAATTGTTATCAAAGAATAATACTAAATTTTTAAGTTTGAGATGTCCGGCCAGACTCATAGCTTCATGACTAATGCCTTCCATCAAGCATCCGTCGCCAGCAATAACATATGTTTTATGATCGCAAATTTTATCCCCAAATTTTGCTTTACCTATTTCTTCAGCTAAAGCAAAGCCCACAGCATTAGCAATCCCTTGCCCAAGAGGACCCGTTGTTGTTTCTATTCCGGAATTTTTTTCATATTCAGGATGACCCGCGCAAATAGAATCTAATTGTCTAAAATTCTTTATATCCTCGATACCAATACTTTTGTATCCAGATAAATATAAAGCAGAATATAAAAGCATAGATCCATGACCTGCTGACAAAACAAATCTATCTCTATTAAACCAAGAAGGGTTATGAGGATTAAATTTCAAAAACTTTTGAAAAAGAATCGTTGCAACATCAGCCATACCCATAGGCATACCAGGATGACCAGAATTTGCTTTTTGCACAGCATCAATAGATAAAAATCTGATTGCATTCGCTAAATTTGTATAATTATTTTTTGCCATGAAACATAGGTAGACTTGGATTGCAGGAATTATTATTATGTTTAAGATGCAAATTAAAGAATTTTTTTAGTTTAATGGATTTAAAAAATAAAGAAACGCAGCTATTCGAAACTTTAACTAAACTAGATTCAATCGTAGATTTAATTAGAAATTCTAAAGAAGAAAGCAGTCATTTAAAAAAACTAAGCTCTCAGTTAGAGCAGGAAAAAGAAGAACTTCGTCAAAAGGCAAAACATTTAGAGCAAGAAAAGGACGGTATCGTTCATGAGTTAAAAACTTTTGAACAAAAATTAAATAATCAAGATTCTAATCACCTGGAGCTGCTAAATAAAATTGATTTAATAGAAAAAGAAAATCAAACTATAAAAGATGAATTAATAAAAATAGAAAATGAATTAGAGGAGTCCAGACATAAAGTTGTTGAAGTAGAAAATTTAAATAAAAATTTAAAAGAAGAAGCTAATGCGTCTCAAACAGAATTGCAGGTCACAAAAGAACAGTTGGAAGAAATATTAAAAAATAAAAAAATGTTTGTTAAAAAAATTGATGAGTTAAGCCAAGAGACGGATGCTATGCTAGGAGAGTTTGATAAATGGTAAATGTTACAGTTAAATTTAATCAACGAGACTATATTTTATCCTGCGAAGACGGTCAGGAGCAGGAACTAGAAAAGTTAGCTTTTAATTTAAACGAAAAATTTGAAAAATTAAAACGTGATCTTGGCAATATAGGAGAGAGTAAATTGTTATTGATTAGCTCTATCCAATGCATTGATGAAATATTCACAATGAAAGATTCTGCAGAAAAGCTTAAAAATCAAAATAAGGTTTTACTTGAAAGATTTAAAGAAATTAAAAATTTATCTATTTTGTATAAAGACGATAGAGAAAAAGAAATAGAGAATCTCAAGTCTGAATTGCAAGAATTAAAAAGTAAAATTTCAGATAATGAAAAGAATTATTCAGAGTCTTTAGAAAAAGTTTCAAACTCAATAAATAATTTCTTAGAAAAAATTAATTAATCTTAATGAAACAAAGATTAAGGAAGTATTTTTTTTCCTTAAGAAAAAAAAAATATTTTAAATTACAAGAAAAAAATTTTCAATCACTTTTTTCTGAAGTTGGCAGATTTAAAAAAAAAACTATAGGATCTTATTATTCTATTAATTATGAGTTAGATTTAAAAATCTTAAATACATTGTTATTTAAAAAAAGATTTTCATTGGCTCTTCCATTTATTGATAAAATTAACAACCCTATGGAATTTAAGGAATGGAAGAATAATGATGTATTACAATTAAATAAGTATGGAATACCCCAAACTTTTAAAAATGCTAAAACTTTAATACCTGATATTTTTTTAGTTCCACTGTTAGCCTTTGATGAATATGGTAATAGGCTCGGCTATGGATCTGGATATTATGATAAGTATTTTAATATGTTAAAAAAGAATAAAGCAACATTTAGAACTATTGGTGTGGGTTTTTCATTTCAAAAAAAAGATAAATTAAAAATATTAAAAACAGATTTTGGTTTAGACGCTATTTTTACTGAAAAAGGATTTTTAAATATTAAATGAATTTTTTATTTTTAGGAGATATTGTTGGTAGATCAGGAAGAGATATTGTTCTTTCGGAGCTTCCTAAAATTAAAGTGAATGAAAAAATAGATTTTGTTATTGTAAACGGAGAGAACGCAGCGGGTGGCTATGGCATTACCAAGAAGATTTGTGAAGAATTATTTGCCTCAGGTGTTGATGTGATCACATCTGGGAATCATATTTGGGATCAAAAAGAAACCGCAGATTTTATATCTGAAGAAAAAAGATTATTAAGACCATTAAATTTTATGGATGGAACTCCAGGCTCTGGCTGCGAAATTTATTCTTTAAAAAACAATAAAAAAATTGCTGTCATTAATATTATGGGCAATGTTTATATGAAAAAATCTGATGATGTTTTTAATTGCATAGCTATTAAACTACAGTCTTTAAAACTAGGAAAAGACGTGGATTTTATTATAGTTGATATTCATGCAGAAATTACTAGTGAAAAAATGGCCATGGGACATTATTTAGATGGTCAAGTTACATTGGTAGTTGGAACCCATAGTCATGTACCAACCTATGATTTTAGAATTTTAAATCATGGAACTGCGTATCAAACAGACGCTGGCATGTGTGGAGATTATGATTCTGTTATAGGAATGAACAAAGAGGCCGCATTAAAAAAATTTTTAAAACAACCAAATTTAGAACGTCTATCGCCAGCCTTAGGAAAAGGAACTTTGTCGGGAATTAAAGTTACAGCTGATGAAAAAACAGGACTAGCAAAAGATATCAAACCAATCACAATTGGGGCTCATTTTAACCAACGGTCATTTTAGATCATGGCAGGTCATTCGCATTTCAAAAACATGATGCACAGAAAGGGTCGTGTAGATAAAATGCGTTCTAAGTTGTTCACAAAGCTTTCAAGAGAAATTACAGTTTCGGCAAAACTTGGAGCTCCAGAGCCAGATATGAATCCAAGATTAAGAGCGGCTGTTCAAGCTGCAAGAGCGGCTAATATGCCAAAAGATAATGTTGAGCGTGCTATAAAAAAATCACAAGGCAACATTGATAATACTTATGAATTTTCAAGATATGAGGGATTTGGTCCTGGTAGAACAGGAGTTATCATTGAGGTTTTAACAGATAATAAAAATCGCTCTGTTTCAAACATCAGAACAATATTTCAAAAATTTGGAGGAACTTTAGGAGAAACTGGATCAGTTAGTTATCAATTTGCACAGATAGGGCAAATCAAGATAAAGAAAGAATTAATGAACTCAAATGATGCTTTAGAACTCACGATTAATGCAGGAGCTGATGATTGCGTTACCACCGATCTTTATCACGAGATTAATTGCAAAAAAGAAAACTTTAACTCTGTAAGAGAGGAAATTGAAAAAAAAATTAAAGATCTAAGTTATGCAGGATTGGTTTGGAATCCGCTCAGTAAGGTTAATTTAGATAAAGAAACTTTTAGTAAAATTATTAATTTTTTAGAACAGATAGAAGATGATGACGATGTGCAAAATGTTTATACCAATTTTGAAGTTGACGAAAAAATATTAGAAGGGGTGAATTAAAAATTTGTTAGTATTTTCTATTGATCCCGGTGTGAGTGGAGCAATATGTGTTTTTAAAAATAAAGAAATTTTAGAAATCTATGACGTTCCCACAATGGTTGATGGAAAAAAAAATAAAAGACAGATTAATTCAGCACAAGTTACCCATATCTTTAAAAGTTTTTTACAAGAAAGTGAAAAAGTTTCTGTTATTGTCGAGCAAGTAAATGCGATGCCAGGACAAGGAGTTACCAGCATGTTTAATTTTGGTCAGTCATTTGGAATTATCAAAGGTATATGTGCTGCATTAAGTTTTCCAATCTA
This sequence comes from Candidatus Allofontibacter sp., assembly GCF_040404065.1. Classification (GTDB taxonomy): domain Bacteria; phylum Pseudomonadota; class Alphaproteobacteria; order Pelagibacterales; family Pelagibacteraceae; genus Fontibacterium. The sequence goes on along the minus strand of NZ_JBBAJM010000001.1, from coordinate 970,944 downwards.
CTTTGTAAGACCAGCAAAATGGAAAAAACATTTTAATTTGATTGGTTCAGTTAAGGATGCAAGCAGAACAAAGGTAATAGAAATTTATCCAACCATATCTCCAAAACTAGCTAGAAAAAAAGATTCTAACAAAGCTGACGCCATTTTAATTGGTAAATATTTTATAGATAATTATAAAAACGATAGTTTTCATGGCTAGTTTATTAAAAAAATTTACCTACCAAACTAAAGTTTATTATGAAGATACTGACGCTGGAGGCATAGTTTATTATGCTAATTATTTAAAATATTTTGAAAGAGCGAGGACAGAATTAATTTATTCCCTTGGTTACAGCCATAAAGAATTAAGTGAAAAATTTAATGTTAATATTGTTGTCCATAAATTTAGCATTATTTACAAAAAATCTTTTAAATTTGAAGATAAAGTGACCATTGAAAGTTTTGTTAGTAAAGTATCAAATTTAAGAATTGAAATGATACAAAACGCTCTAAGACATAAAGATCTTGTGGCAGAAGCAACGGTAGAGTTGGTTATTGTAGATGATACCGGAAAACCCAAAATAATACCTCAGGATTTAAAAGAAAAACTTAACTCTTGTATCTAATAAAAACTATAGATCTTTGTAACGAAGACGAATAAATGCACAGTACTAAAGATAATAATTTTACTAATTAAAGATTTCATGAATTTCGAAAATAGCTTCTCATTTATTTCATTATTTTTAAAAGCAGATTTTGTTGTTAAATTTGTAATTGTAATTTTAATTGCCGCATCAGTTTATTCTTGGGCAATTATTATCGACAAGTATAAATTATTTAAAAAAATTAACCTAACCTCTTCAATATTTGAAGAGCAGTTTTGGTCATCTAAATCTGCTGATAGTCTTTTTAAAAAAATAAAAGATTATAATGAAGATCCAATGGTTAACGTATTTAAAGCAGGAATGGATTTTATGATTAAAAATAAATCTAGGTCCGCAGTAGCCCAGGAAAGAATTATGCAAACTTTAAATAGTGCAATAGATAAAGAGTTAGAAAATATAGAATCTAAACTTACTTTTTTAGCAACCGTTGGATCAACAGCTCCTTTTATTGGTTTGTTTGGAACAGTTTGGGGAATTATGAATTCATTCCAATCTATCGCTATTTCAAAGAACACTAACCTTGCAATTGTGGCTCCTGGTATTGCAGAGGCATTATTTGCAACAGCACTAGGCTTGTTAGCAGCTATCCCAGCGGTTGTTGCTTATAATAAATTTACTAGCGATTCTAGAAAATATTCGACACGTTTAGAAAATTTTAGCCAATCTTTTATTTCTATTACATAAATGGCTTTTAGAATTCAGAACAATAGATCTCGAAAACGAGAGCCTATGAGTGAGATTAATGTCACACCGTTTGTTGATGTAATGTTGGTGTTGCTAATTATTTTTATGGTGACTGCACCAATGTTAACGTCTGGGGTTGCAGTTAATTTACCAGATAGCTCAGCAAATTCTTTACCTGATGACAAGGAGCCACTTACCCTTACTATTAATGGAAAGGGAGAAACCTTTATTCAAGATACACAAGTGGAAACAAAACAACTAGTTAGTAAAATTTTAGCAATGTCAAAAAATAGAACTGACACAAGAATTTATGTCAGAGGTGATAAATCAATAGATTATGGAAGAGTTATGGAAGTAATGGGACTGCTTTCTAAAGCAGGATTTACAAAAGTTGCTTTGATCTCGGGAACATCAGCATCGAAGAGTAAAAAATAATGTTATGCAAAAGAGCCTTAAAGTTTCTTTTATAGCTCATTCGATTATAATTATTATTTCAAGTTTAAGTTTGTCTTTTTTAACAGGAAGGGTTCAGGCTCCTTTAGTTATTTCTGTCGATCTTGTTCAAATTGGAGATAGAACAAATATTCCTTACGCTCCCAAAGTTTCTGATGGAGAAAAAACTGACAAAAAAACAAAAGAAAGATTAGTAACAGAGCAGGCCCCTCCAAAAATTGTACCAAAGGAAAAGCCAGATGCAGTTCCCATGCCTGAAAATATAAAACAAATAAAAGAAATATTAGAAAAAAGGCAAAATCCAGTTAAAGTTGAAGACTTAAGAAAGCAGACCTCAGAATTTGAAAAGAAAGAAATTTTTGACCCTAATAAAATATCTGCCCTTATAGACAAATCTAAAAAAGATAACTCAGAATCTAATCGTAAAGTAAATTTAGAAGCTACACAAAGTCAGCAAAGAAATGTTGTTACATCTAAACTTACAATTACCCAAGAAGATGCAATTAAAGCTCAGATCTTTAAGTGCTGGAATATACCAATAGGACTTCCTTATAATGAAAATCTAACTGTCAAAATAAGAATTAAACTTAATCCTGATGGATCGCTTATTGGCAGTGAGATATTAGACCAAGCAAGAATGAATACGGCTGGACAAATTTATTATAAAATATTAGCAGAGAGTGCATTAAGAGCAGTCAAGTTATGCAATCCTCTTAAAGTTCCATCAACAGACTATGAAAGATGGAAAGAAATGCAATTAAACTTTGACGCCAAAGAAATGTTAAAAGGTTAATATGAAATATAAAATTATAAAAATTCTTACGTTATTTTTTTTTATAACAACAAAGTCTCACGCTGTTGTTTCTGTTGATATTACAAGAGGAAATTTAGATCCTCTCCCAATAGCGGTTTCAGATTTTTATTTAGACTTAAAATTAAATGATAATATAAAAAAATTACAGTTAGAAAGTAAAATTTCAGAAATTATTAAAAGTAATCTTTCAAAATCTGGTTTATTTTTTCCATTAGAAAAGAAATCTTTTATTCAAGTACCAGAAGCCGCACATAATAAACCAAGATTTGAAGATTGGGCTTTTATTAAAACTCAAGTGCTTGTTACTGGAAAAATTTCATTAGAAAAAGAAGGCAGACTTAGAGTTGAGTTTAAATTATGGGATGTTGTTTCTGCAACGGAATTATCAGCCTTAGCATTTTATACCACGCCTGATAACTGGAGAAGAATATCACATATGATCTCAGATAAAATTTATGAAAGATTAACAGGAGAGAAAGGTTATTTTGACTCTAGAATAATATATGTTTCTGAAACTGGTCCAAAAGTAGATAGAAAAAAAAGATTAGCTGTAATGGATCAGGATGGCTATGGAGTAAAATATTTAACATTGGGTAATGAATTAGTTTTGACCCCAAGATTTAGTCCAACAAGTCAGCAAGTAACGTACATGTCTTATTTTAAAAATTTACCTAGGGTTTACTTATTGAATATTGAAACTGGGTTGCAGGATTTAGTTGGAGATTTTCCTGGTATGACTTTTGCTCCACGTTTTTCACCAGATGGAAAAAAAATCATCATGAGTTTTGCTCAAGAAGGTAACTCTGATATTTATACTATGGATATCAAAACAAGAGTTGTTGAAAGGTTAACAGATCATCCAGCGATTGACACATCTCCGTCCTATTCGCCTGATAGTTCATACATTTGTTTTAATTCTGATCGAAGTGGAGGACAGCAAATTTATATAATGAGAAGCGATGGAACCAATGTTAAGAGAATATCTTTTAGTGAAGGACTTTACGGAACTCCAGTTTGGTCTCCACGAGGTGATTTGATTGCTTTTACTAAACTTTATAAGAATAAATTTTATATTGGTGTCATGCGATCAGATGGATCTGGGGAAAGATTATTAACCGAAAATTTTTACCAAGAGGCGCCTTCATGGTCTCCTAATGGAAGAGTACTTGTTTTTTATAGAGAAACCCCAGCAGATAGTTCCGGCAAAGGAGGAGGTGCCAAGCTTTGGTCTATAGATTTAACAGGATATAACGAGAGATTAATTCAAACCCCTACTGATGCCTCAGATCCGTCTTGGTCAGGCTTATTGTCCCCAAAATAACCAATAACTAGTTGCATTATTTGTTACATTAAAATACTTGTTATTTTCAAAACCAATTAAAATAAAAGGAATAGCATGATTTTTTTAAATAATTTAAATAGAGTTGCTTTAGTGTTTGTTGCGACTTTATTCCTAGGAGCTTGTGCAACACAACAGGTCACTACAAAAGGTGATGACGCTTATACTGGAACAGAAACGCTAAAATATTTAGCGGACGGAGTTCCTGATAGAGTTTTCTTTTCAACTAATAAATCTGATTTAACCTCAGCAGCATTAGCAACTCTTGCTAAACAAGCTACTTATTTAAAAGCTAACCCAAGTTTAAATGTAGTTCTTGAAGGTCATGCTGATGAAAGAGGCACAAGAGAATATAATTTAGCTCTTGGTCAAAAAAGGGCAACTACTGCGAAAGATTTTCTAGTTAGCAATGGTGTTGCTGCTAGCAGAATTAAAGTTATTAGTTATGGTAAAGAAAAACCTGTTAACCCAGCTTCAAACGCTTTAGCTTGGTCTCAAAATCGAAGATCAGTAACGGTTAAAACTAATTAATATTAAAAGTTACTAAAAGACCCTAATGAAAATTTCATTAGGGTCTTTTTTTTGCCATCTCAATTAAATAAGATAAGTAAATATGTGTTTTAAAAAAAGACTTTTATTAAAAATTTTAATTATTCTTTTTCTCGCAAATACTTCTTTTGCACAACAAGATAAGACATTTGAGTTGTTAGATAGATTAGAAAAGATTCAAAAAGATATCCAGACTTTGGAAAAAGCTGTTTACAGTAAAAATGCGACACTACCAGCATCAGACAATGCTGTTGTGAATGAAGCTTTAACTAGACAGTTGACTAAAATCTCAGATTTAGAAAAGCAAATTCAATTAATGACATCAAAATATGAAGAAAGTAATTATAAAATTCAACAATTGTCAGATCGATTAAATAAAATTTCAAATGATAACCAATTTAGACTTCAACAATTAGAAACCAACAAGGCTATTGTTGATAAAGTTAATCCAGCCAAAGAAGTGACCGTAGAAAAATCTGCTATTGTAAATAAAAATCAAAAGAATATTTTAAATTCAGAAGAAATTAACGAAGAAGAAAATGCTATTAAAGAAAAGCCAGTTCAGGCAGAAGATATTAAATTAAAAGAAAAAGAAAAAACTAACAAACCTAAAACAAAAGTTTTGCCAAAAGCTTCAATTGCAGATCAGTATAAATATGCAATGAATCTTATGAAGAGTGGAGATTTTGAAAAAGCAGAAGTAGCTTTTAAAGAGTTTGTAGATACTCACTCAAAACATGAGTTGGCCGGTAATGCACAGTTTTGGTATGCAGAAACTTTTTATATTAGACAGCTTTACGAGGATGCCGCGGCTGCTTTCTTAGAGGGCTATCAAAAATACCCAAAAAGTTCCAAAGCACCTGAAAATTTGTTAAAACTTGGAGTGACTCTTGCAGAAATTGGAGAAGTAGAGCAGGGTTGTAAAATTATTATTAATTTGAAAAAATCCTATCCTATGACTGATGCTTCAATTTTACAAAAGTCATCTTATGAAAAGAAAAGATTTAACTGCAGTTAATCTAAAGTTATTAGAAGAAAAAAAAATAAATCATATTTATTTTAAATTTAGAGAAAAGATTTTGCCTTTTGTGGGTAAATCAAAATTTGCCATTGGTGTTTCAGGAGGTAGTGATAGTTTAGCTTTAAGTGTTCTTGCCAGATTATATGCTCTAGAAAATAATAGTAATTTTGTAGCTTTAATTATTGATCATAAGTTAAGAAAAGAATCTGCAAGTGAAGCAAAGAGAACTCTTAAAAATTTGAAAGATAAAAATATTGGATCTAAAATTTTAACTTACAAAGGTGCGAATTTTTCATCTAATATTCAAAAAAAAGCAAGAGATTTAAGATATGATTTATTTGAAAAATATTGCATTAAAAATAAAATTAAATTTCTTATTCTTGCTCATCACCAGGATGATTTGGTCGAAAATTTTTATATTCGATTAATTAGAGGTAGTGGTATTAAAGGACTAACTTCATTACAGAATGTTTTCGAGTATGGCCAAAATTTTTATCTTTTAAGACCTTTGTTAAATTTTACTAAAAAAGAATTATTAGAAGTAACTAAAAAAACTTATCTTCAATGGGTTGAAGATTCTTCAAATAAAAATGATAAATTTTTAAGAGTGCGTGTCAGAAAAATGCAAACTAAATTACAAAAAGAAGGATTGGATCCAAGACGTATCATTAAGACTATTGAAAATTTGAATAAAGCCAAAAGTTCATTAGATTTTTATGTGCTTAAATCTCAAAAAAAATATTTAGATTTTTATAAAGAAGGATATTCAACAATTAAATTATCAATACTTAAGAACGAAGCTCAAGAAGTTATTTTTAGAATAATTATTAAAGCAATTCATTTTGTTTCAGGAGAATATTATCCTCCAAGATCTGATGGTTTGAATGCTCTAATTAAAAATATATCACAAAAAAAATTTAAATCCGCAACACTTGGCGGATGTTTAATTGAAAAAAATAAAAATTTACTTTCATTTTTTAGAGAAGATAGAAATGTCCCAACGGAAACTTTAAACAAGAAACATCAAAGAAAGAATTGGGACGATCGTTTTTTAGTTTTTGGAAACCTAAACAATTCGCAAAGACTAATTGTTAAAAAATTAGGAAATAATGGAATTGAATATTTAAGAAAAAATAAATTCAGTGATTACGGATTAAAAATCCCGGCTCATGCAAAAAAGACATTACCTTCTTTTTGGAACTCTCGTGGAGAATTATTATTTGTTCCTTTTCTTAATTTTAAAAATAGAAAATATAACATTAAAAACAATAGTTTTAGCGTTAGTTATCTTAGATTTGTTTGAGATTGCTACTTGTTTAATCTATAATAATCATTACCTTTAAAATATGAATTTACGAAATTTAATGATGTGGGGCATTATAGTCCTGCTTGTTTTAGGTCTTTATAATCTTTTTCAAAATCCAGGCTCTATTACTGGCAAGTCAGATATGCCTTTCTCTTCTTTTTTAACAGAAGTTGACAAAGGAAATGTAACCTCAGTTGATATTAGAGGAAGCGAAATCTCAGGAACATTTGCAAACGGAAAAGGTTTTAAAACTTACTCTCCAAATTACCCTAACTTAGTTGAAAAATTAACTGCCAAAGGAGTTTCTATCACCGCAGGACCTCGTGAAGAAAAAGGACCTTCAATATGGGGAATAATATTATCTTGGTTTCCAATGTTGTTACTTATCGCTGTATGGATTTTTTTTATGCGCCAAATGCAAGGTGGCAAAGGTGGAGCTATGGGGTTTGGAAGATCAAAAGCGAAATTATTAAATGAAGCACAAGGCCGAGTTACCTTTCAAGACGTTGCTGGAGTTGAAGAAGCAAAAGAAGAGTTAGAAGAGATAGTGCAATTTTTAAAAGACCCTAGAAAATTTCAAAAATTAGGAGGAAGAATTCCAAAAGGAGCTTTGCTTGTTGGACCTCCAGGAACTGGCAAAACTTTATTAGCAAGAGCCGTTGCCGGAGAAGCAAATGTTCCATTCTTTACAATTTCAGGTTCAGATTTTGTAGAGATGTTCGTTGGAGTAGGAGCATCTAGAGTTAGAGATATGTTTGAGCAGGGAAAGAAGAGTGCTCCTTGTATTATATTTATTGATGAGATTGATGCCGTTGGCAGAAGCAGAGGAGCCGGGTTAGGTGGGGGCAACGATGAAAGAGAACAAACTTTAAACCAATTACTTGTCGAGATGGATGGTTTTGAAACTAACGAAGGAGTTATTTTAATTGCCGCAACAAACAGACCAGACGTTTTAGATCCAGCGTTATTAAGACCAGGTCGTTTTGATAGACAAGTGATAGTTTCAAATCCTGACATTATTGGAAGAGAAGCTATCTTAAAAGTACATTTGAAAAAAATTACAACAGGTCCTGATGTAAATCCTAAAGTTATAGCAAGAGGAACTCCTGGATTTTCGGGCGCTGACCTTGCGAACATTGTAAACGAATCTGCTTTATTAGCTGCAAGAAAAAATAAAAGAATTGTGACTATGTCAGATCTTGAAGAAGCAAAAGATAAGGTAATGATGGGAGCTGAAAGAAAATCAATGGTTATGACTGAAGAAGAAAAAACTTTAACAGCTTACCATGAAGGCGGTCATGCTATTGTGGCTTTAAATGAAAATACTTCAGATCCAATTCACAAAGCAACGATCATTCCAAGAGGCCGAGCTTTAGGAATGGTAATGAGACTTCCAGAGAGAGACCAATTGTCTGTTACGAGAGAAAAAATGTTCGGAGATATTTCAGTTGCGATGGGTGGAAGAATAGCGGAAGAGTTAATTTTTGGTTATGACAAAGTAACTTCAGGGGCTTCATCAGATATTGAAATGGTTACAAAAATGGCTAAAAATATGGTCACAAGATATGGAATGAGTGATCAATTAGGACCTATTGCTTATCAAGAAAATGAAGAAGAAGTATTTTTAGGAAGATCTGTTTCAAGACAACAACATGTTTCTGAAGACACAGCTAAAAAAATAGACTCTGAAGTAAAAAAAATTGTTCAATCAGGATATGATAGAGCTAAAATAATATTAACAGAAAAAGTTGACGATCTTCATAAAGTTGCAAAAGCTTTATTAGAGTACGAAACATTATCTGGAGAAGAGATAAAAAAAATAATTTTTGAAAATATTTATCCAAAACGCGTTTCTTCAAAAGAAGAAAGTATATCTAATAAGAAATTAGGTAGCGCTTTAGGATCAATAGGCTTAAAGCCCAAGACCCAAAGTTAATCACAGCTTTTCCATATGAAGAGTATTTACGTTAGGCCAACCAACATTGTTTTTGGCCAAAAAGCAAAATTTTTTCTTGATCAAAAAAAAGCCAGATCTCTTTGTGGCTTAGAAAATGCAGCTTTTTTATCTGTTGAAATTTTAACAAGACAATCAGAAAGTAATTCAGTTGAAGAGTACAATGTGGAAGAATTAGAAAAAATAAATTTTAGAGATAAAATTGATTTAGATTTAAATAAAATTTCTTTTAAAAGAAATAATATTTTAAATTTGGATCATACAAATCCTATTTTAATGGGAGTCTTAAATGTCACGCCTGACAGTTTCTCCGATGGAGGAAAATATAATAATGCTATCAGAGCCATCGATCATGTAAAACACATGATTGATTCTGGCGCACACATTATTGATGTTGGCGGAGAGTCAACTAGACCTGGAGCAAAAAATATTAATGAACAGGAAGAAATTTCAAGAGTTTCAGAAATCATTCAGCTTATAAAAAAAAGATATCCAAATCAGTTAGTTTCTTTAGATACAAGAAAATCAAAAGTCATGCAGCATGGCGTTAGTATAGGTGTCGATATATTGAATGATGTTTCTGCTTTAGATTTTGACAATGAATCTTATCAAGTGATTAAAAATTCTAACAAGCCTATTATTTTAAATCATTCACAAGGCACACCAGAGAGTATGCAGGACAACCCAACTTATAATAATGTGTTGTTAGATATTTATGATTATTTCGAAAATAAAATTAAATTTTTAAAAGACAATGGAATTAAAGATGAGCAAATTATTGTTGATCCAGGAATTGGATTTGGAAAAACTTTAGACCATAATTTACAAATTATTTCTAAAATCTCTTTATTTCATAGTTTGGGTTATCCAATTATGATTGGAGCATCTAGAAAAAGTTTTATAGGAAAAATTATGGGCGAAAAAGACAATCCACAAAGATTGGGTGGTTCCATAGCCTCAGTTTTGCATTCTTATTTACAAGGTATTCAGCTATTCAGAGTTCATGATATACAAGAAACAAGAGAGGCTCTTAATGTTTACTCACAATTTTTAAAGTCATAATGAAAAAATATTTTGGTACAGACGGTATTCGAGGAGAAGTTAATAAGGGCAATATCACAGGAGAAATGTTCTTCAAGTTCGGCCTTGCTACAGGCACTTATTTTTCAAATAAAAATAAACAACGTCACAAAGCTATCATTGCTAAAGATACTCGTTTGTCTGGTTACATGCTTGAGCCAGCTTTAGTGTCAGGTCTTATATCTTCTGGAATGGATGTTTTGCTTTTAGGACCTCTTCCAACAAATGGACTTGCGATGTTAACAAAATCAATGAAAGCGGATTTAGGAATTATGTTAACTGCTTCTCATAACATTCATACTGACAATGGATTAAAACTTTTCGGACCTGACGGTATGAAATTGTCGGATAAGGTTGAAAAAAAAATTGAAAAATTAATTGATGGAAAAGTTCAAAAATATTTATTAAAGCCAAATTTAATTGGCAGAGCTAAAAGAATTGAAGATGCGACGGAAAGATATACAGAAGTATTAAAAAACTTCTTTCCAAGATCATTTAATTTATCAGGAATAAAAATATTCTTAGATTGCGCCAATGGAGCTTCTTATAAATCTGCTCCAGCTTTACTTAGAGAACTAGGAGCTGAAGTTGTTGCCATAGGCATTAACCCAGATGGATTTAATATTAATAAAGATTGTGGATCAACTCATCCTGAGCTTATTCAAAGATCAGTAAAGCAGCATAAAGCGGATATTGGGATAGCGTTCGATGGTGATGCCGACCGAGTTATTATGTGTGATGAAAAAGGAGATTTAATTGATGGTGATCAGATCGTTGCAATGATTGCAAAACACTGGAAAAAGAAAAAAATTTTAAAAGGTGGAGTGGTTGGAACTCTAATGACTAATTTAGGATTAGAAAATTATTTTAAGAATAATAATATTAAATTTTATAGAGCAAATGTAGGAGATCGGTATGTAAAAGAAAAAATGAATAGTTTAAAATATAATCTAGGTGGTGAACAATCAGGGCATATTATACTTGGAAATTTAGCAACAACAGGAGATGGGTTGTTAGTTTCTTTAGAAGTTTTAAATGCTTTAAAAAATAACGGCAAAGCTAGTAAATTGTTTTCTGTATTTAAAAAAGTACCTCAGGTTTTAGAAAATATCAAAGTCAAAGACAAAACAATTGTAGATAACAAAACTATTAAACAAAAAATTGAAAAAATTAACAAAGGCTTAAAAAGTGAAGGTAGATTACTTGTTAGAAAATCAGGAACTGAAAATATAGTTAGGATAATGGTAGAAAGTTCAAATCAGAAATTAATAAAAGACACTTTGTTAGAAGTTAAAAAAATTATATTTAATTAAAATTGAAATTAAACTCTAAATTACTCATTATTGCTGGTTCAGATTCTAGTGGTGGAGCTGGGATTCAAGCAGACATTAAAACAGCAACTTCTCTAGGTGTGTACGCAATGACTGCAATTACTGCAATTACAGCTCAAAATACTACCGGTGTAAAATCAATTGTTGCAGTTCCTGTAAAAGAAATTTTCAATCAAATCTCATTTTCAGTTCAGGATATAAAGCCAGATTCTATAAAAATTGGCATGCTTCATAACGTTGGAGTTATCAAAGAAGTCATTAAGGCCATTAAGAAACATAAATTAAAAAATATAATCATAGACCCTGTGATGGTTGCAAAGGGCGGTCATCGATTGATTAGTAATAGTTCAGTTAATTATTTAAGAAAAAAATTATTACCTTACGCATTATTAGTAACACCTAATATTCCAGAAGCTGAAACTTTAGCTAAAAAAAAAATTGAAACTTTAGATGATATGATTCAAGCTGGTAAAGAAATTTTAAAACTTGGACCGAAATTTGTGCTTTTAAAAGGCGGTCATGCTGACAAATCTTTCGTTGAAGATGTTTTGATCTCAAAAAAAAGTATTAAAATTTTTAAAAATAAAAAAATTAAAACGAAAAATACCCACGGCACAGGCTGTACGTTATCAAGTGCAATTGCTTCTTTTATTTCAAAAAATTATAGTATGAACGAATCGTGCAGACGCGCAATTCAATATGTGCACAAAGCAATCTTGTTAAACCCAAGATTTGGAAGAGGACACGGGCCAATTAATCATATGGCTTTATTAAAATAAATAATTTAGATCTTTATAGCGGACCTAAAACAAATTTACTTATGACAAACGTTGTAGTTGTAGGCTCTCAGTGGGGTGATGAGGGCAAAGGGAAGATTGTGGATTGGCTTTCAGAGCAGGCCGATGTTGTTATAAGATTCCAAGGAGGCCATAATGCTGGTCACACATTAGTTATCAATGGAAAAGTTTTTAAATTAAAATTGTTACCCTCAGGAATAGTTAGAGGAGACAAAATTTCAATTATTGGTAATGGAGTTGTTATAGATCCTTGGGCTCTATTAGAAGAAATCGAAGATATTAAAAAAAAAGGAATTGATGTTAATGAAAATAATTTAATTATTTCTGAAACAGCAACTTTAATTCTTCCTTTTCACAAAGAAATGGATGAGATCAGAGAAGATGCAGCAAAATCTAAAATTGGAACTACGAGAAGAGGAATAGGACCTGCTTACGAAGATAAAATTGGTAGACGTTCTATTAGAGTTATGGATCTTAGCTCAAAATCAAATCTAGAAAAAAGATTAGAAGTTATCTTAGAGCATCATAATGCGATTAGAAAAGGACTAAAAAAGAAAATATATAAATCGGACGAATTAATCGAAGAGTTATTAAAAATAGCACCTAAAATATTAAAATTTTCTCAGCCTGTTTGGAAAAAAATTGCAGAATATCAAAAATTAAATAAAAAAATATTATTTGAAGGTGCACAGGGAATATTACTTGATGTAGATCATGGAACTTATCCTTATGTTACTTCATCTAATACAGTAGCTGGAACAGCGTCCGTTGGTACAGGATGCGGTCCAAAAACAATTGATTATGTGCTTGGAATTACAAAAGCTTACACAACTAGAGTAGGCGAAGGTCCTTTTCCGACAGAACTTAAAGATGCGACAGGAGAATTAATTGGTCAAAGAGGTCATGAGTTTGGAACTGTTACTAATAGAAAAAGAAGATGTGGTTGGTTTGATGGTGTGCTTGTTAAGCAGTCTGCAACCATTTCTGGAATTACTGGCATAGCACTAACTAAGTTAGACGTTTTAGATACCTTAGATGAAATTAAATTTTGCGTTGGTTACAAATTAAATGGAAAAGAGATCGATTATTTTCCAAGTGCATCAGATGATCAATTTGCAGTGCAACCAATTTATAAAACTTTTGAAGGCTGGAAATCAGAGACAAAAGGAATAAGAAATTATAAAGAGCTTCCTGAAAAAGCAAAAATTTATATTGCAGCGATTGAAGATTTTATTGGTGTTAAAATTGGAAGTATTTCAACAAGTCCTGAAAGAGATGATACGATTTTTGTTGAAGATCCTTTTAATGCGTAATGAAAGGTTTTGTTTTAATATTTTCTAACATTGCTTTTTGAACTTTTTCAAAAGCTCTGTTTTCAATTTGTCTTACTCTTTCTCTACTAATTTTATATTTTTGACTTAATTCTTCTAAAGTTTTTGGTTCATCAATCAGTTTTCTGTCGTATAAAATTTCTTTTTCTCTTTCATCTAAAACTTTTAAAGCTGTTTGTAATAAAGCGTGTTTTTGATCTAATTCTTGACGTTGAGATATCAAAAGTTCTTGATCAGCATTTTCATCTACAAGCCAATCTTGCCACTGACCGCTTTGTTCTTCATCGGAAACTTTAGCATTTAGAGATTGTTCTTGTCCTGCCATTCGTCTATTCATCGAAACAACTTCATCTTCATTAACGTCTAATCTATTGGCGATTTCTTTAACATGAGCAGGTGTCATATCTCCACTTTCAATTGCAAAAATTTGCCCTTTAAGTTTTCTAAGATTAAAAAATAATTTTTTTTGTGCAGCGGTTGTTCCAATTTTAACCAAACTCCATGATCTTAAAATGTATTCTTGAATAGATGCTTTAATCCACCACATAGCATAAGTAGCAAGTCTAAAGCCTCGCTCTGGATCAAATTTTTTTACGGCTTGCATCAATCCAATATTACCCTCAGATATTAATTCTCCAACGGGAAGACCATAACCTCTGTAACCCATAGCGATTTTTGCAACTAATCGTAAGTGACTTGTGACTAAGGTATGGGCTGACTCTCTGTCACCTTTTTCGCGCCAATTCTTTGCAAGAATATATTCTTGCTCAGGCTCTAGCATTGGAAATTTTCTGATCTTTAATAAATAAGAATTTAAACTTCCCTCAGGTGTAAGCGTTGGAAGATTGGAATGTTTTTCAATTTTATCCATGATATTTATGTAGTGATTATAACTTTTATAACAAGATATTAAAACTTAAGCTTTTTAATAGTTTTTAATAGGTTTTCAAAATCTTTTGGTTTTTCACATTCAAATTCCATTTCTTTTTTTGTAGTTGGATGAATGAAGCCAATAGATTTTGCATGTAGTGCTTGTCTTTTAAATCCTTCTAATAATTCTTTAAAATCTGGATCAATATCTCTGATAAATTTATTTTGTTTACCATAAATTTGGTCGCCAATAATGGGATTACCATGAGAAGAAAGGTGAACACGAATTTGATGAGTTCTTCCAGTTTCTAACCTACATTCAAGAAAGCTCATGTCGGGAATTTTTTTTCCAGTAAAAAACTCTATAGTTATATAATTTGTGACAGCGTCTTTTCCTCTAGAAGTATTAACGCTCATTTTTTTTCTATTAAATCTGCTTCTTCCTATCATTGAAGCAATTTGACCAGAACTTGGTTTTAATCTTCCGTAAACAAGAACTTCATAAACTCTTTTAATTGTGTGTTCTGCAAATTGTTTAGATAAAAAAATATGCGCGTTATCACTCTTTGCAACCACCAGAAGACCACTCGTGCCTTTATCAATTCTATGAACTATTCCAGGTCTTAATTCTCCACCGATAGTTGAAAGTTTGTTTTTGCAATGAAACATAAGCGCATTCACTAATGTATTATTAAAATTACCCGCACCAGGATGAACAACCATTTCAGGAGATTTATTAACTATTAACAGGTCGGCATCTTCGTAACGAATGTCTAGTTTAATATCTTTTGCTGAAATATTAACTTCCTTTGGTTCTGGAATTTCAACCTCAACAATATCAGAAGTTTTAATTTTAATTGAAGGTTGAATTATTTTAATTTTATTAATTTTAACAAATCCATCATTAATAATATTTTTAATTCTTGTTCTGCTGATTTCCGGAATTAAAATTGCAAGCGTGGAATCTAACCTTGTATTATTTTTTTCTTCGGTTATTTCAAATTTATATTCGTTAATAGACATGATTAGTAATTTTGGTGGTCTTGCTAGGACTTGAACCTAGAACTCTAGTTTCGAAGACTAGGATGATATCCATTTCACTACAAGACCGTGAATGTGATTTATACTCTTCCTTAAATTTTAATTCTATCCTTTTTAGCTATTGCCTAGACTATTTAATCTTTACTGAAGTTCCTTTAAGCCATTCAGATTTTTGATTTTTATAATATTCTTTTTTCCAAATAGGCGCTCTAATTTTTATTTGTTCAATAAGATATCTAGATAATTGATAAGCCTCAGATCTGTGCTTACAAGATACTGCAATAATAATAGAAGGCTTGCCTAATGATACATAGCCTTTAGCATGCTCGACGAATACTTTTGCTTTTTTTAACTTAAATTTTTTTATTCCCTCAGCGTATATTTTTTTAAATGTTTTAATCACTAATCTATCGAATGCATCATAGGTAATACCGGTAACATTTTTATTATTGTTATTTTTTCTAATGTTACCTACAAAAAAAATACAAGCTCCTGCGTCAAAATCTTTGATGAATTTTTCTGCTCTTAATAAGCTAATTCTTTTTTTTGTTTTTTTTTTATCAATAATTGCAGCGTGAAACATTAACCTCCTCCAATAGGTGGAATAATTGAAATAGTTTTTTCTTTATTTAATGTGTAAGCATCATTTACTATCTCATCTCTTTCTGAGCAAAAAGCTGATTTTTTAATAAGATCTTTGTAAGCTTTATTACCAGAATATTTTTCTTCTATAATCTCAATTAATTTATTTCTTATATTTTTAACTTTTGTATTTTTATCAAAGTTAATTTGCAAAACTTCAGTGCGAAAAATATCCTTACAATTACCAAATAATTTTATTTTGATTTTCATATTTGCAATAACTTAACTTAAGTCTTTTAAAATAAATCCTGCAAAAATTCTGGCAAGCCATTAGGATTTATCCAGGTTCCTGATTTTCCACCCTGCTTAATTAACAAACGAATGCCATCAATTTTAAGATCGGGGTTTACAATTTTGCATAAATCGTAAATTGTAATTAACGCTGCATTTACACCCATGATCGCCTCCATCTCAACGCCAGTCTTAGCGAATGCTGCAACAACACAATAAGCTTCAAGTGAAAAGTCGTCAGCGTTTTGAATAATTTTTGTTGAACTATGATCAATACTCAGCGGATGACAAAGAGGAATAATTTCACTAGTTTTTTTTACCCCAAGTAGTGATGCTATTTCTGCTAAAGAAATTGGATCTCCTTTTGGCATTTGTTTGTTTTGAATTAATTTAAAAGTTTTTTCACCAACATAAATTTTACCCATAGCCAAAGCTCTTCGGTGGGTATTTTGTTTTTGCGACACATCCACCATGTGGAAATTATTGCTCGTAAAGATTTCTTTTGCCCAATCTTTTAAAATGTTTGTGTCTATGATTTTGAGATTTTTCATTATCCTCCAATAGATGCTAAATGTGGGGTAATTCCGGTATTGCCTAATTCTAAATAATGAGATTCTTTTTTGAAATTTAATTGTGCATTAATTAGATCTTTAAGTTGAGGAATCTGTTCGTCATTTTGCAATAGTGCTCTAAGAGATATTCCAGTATCTCCAAATAGGCACAATCTTAAATCGCCTTGAGCTGTAATTCTTAAACGATTGCAGCTTTTGCAAAAGTCTTTTGAATAGGGAGCTATAATTCCAAATCTTCCTTTAAAATCTTTATGAATATAATTTTTGGAAGGACCCGCATCAAAACCTCCGGTTTGATGTATCCATTCTTTTTTTAATAAATAATCTCTAAATACATTAGCGGACACATGATATTTTTTAAAATAATCTAAATTATCTCCTGTTTGCATTAGTTCAATGTATCGAAAATCTATTTGATTTGATTTTACAAATTGCATCCAGCTATCAAAATCTTGCTCACTATCATTAACGCCTTTAAGTAAAACAGCATTCACTTTTATATTTTTAAAGTTCAAATCTTGCAATTCTTTAAGGCCAATTAAGATGTCCTCTAGCTTATCCATGCCAGTAATGAATTTGAATTTTTCTCTATCCAAACTATCAACACTTATATTGATACCGTTAACTTTTGCATTAACAACAGATTTTGCAATATGTTTTAAATTATAACCGTTAGTAGTGAAAACAACTTTGTTAATTCCGGGTAAGGATTTTAAATTTTCTATAATCTCAATAAAATCTTTTCTAACTGTAGGCTCACCTCCTGTTAGTCTAATTTTACAAACTCCAAGCTCTGACAAAGCTTTGCCAATTCTTTTTATCTCATCAAGGCTTAAAAATTCTTTTTTGTTATTTGGTTTTTGATAACCATTTGGCAAACAGTATCCGCATTTAAAATTACAAACGTCCGTAATAGAAATTCTAAAATACGGAAAGCTTCTGCCAAAGTTATCTTTTAAATGAGCCATTAATTATTCATTACAATCTATAATAATAAGATAGTCAAAATATTTTTAAACCTAAACTTAGTGCTACAAAAATAACTAAAATAGAAGTTAAAAGTGCAAGAATATGAGACTTTAATATTTTTATATTAAAAAAGTTTCCAAGTTGACCACCAAGCAATGCAGCTAAAAGCAAATAAAAATACGGCTGGAGCTGTAAAAGATTATCTAATTTTTGAATTTGTCCTAAAAAACCTGAAATAGAATTTATTAAGATAAATAAAGATGCAGCAATAGCAATCTGTTTAGGTTGAGCTGCTTTTAAATTAAACAGAATAGGGGATAGTATAATTCCACCACCAATACCTACAACACCAGACACAAAACCAATTCCAGCTCCAATTATAACTGCTACAAAAAAAGGAATTTTTTTTATAATTTGATTTTTTAATTTATATTGGCTCGCTTGCAGTAATAGTAGAAGTCCACTTATCATTAGGCAAAAGAATAATAAAATTTGGAAAAATTCTTTTGTAATTTGGAATTTTCCGCCAATATAAGCTAAAGGGATGGAACCTAAAAAATAAGGAGTTAAATATTTTATATTTAAATTTCCAGCTCTTATATAATTAAAACAATTTCCTGTTACGACAATAATATTGCAAGCCAATCCTATTATTGGAATAAATAAATATTCCACGTCAAAAATAGTTAACAATGCTAAATAGGAAGTACCTCCACCAAAACCGACGCTAGCATAAATAATTGCGATTACAAAAAAAAGTATGGGTAGCATATTTTTAATCTATATGTTTTAATATGGTAAATTTATGAAAACCGATAGTACAAAAAAATTTATACCCGTTAACATTGCCGTCTTAACCGTTTCTGATACCAGAGATGAATCGACTGATACATCAGGCAATATTTTAGTAAATAAAATTAAAGAATTGGGTCATTCAGTCGTTAGTAAAAAAATTTTAAAGGACGATAAAGAGCAAATTAAAAAAACTATTCTTACATGGTGTGATGACGCAGTTGATATAATTATTAGTACAGGCGGAACAGGATTAACAGGAAGAGACATAACAATTGAAGCTTTAGATGAGATTAAAGATAAAGACATTCCTGGATTTGGTGAAATATTTAGAATGCTTAGTTACAAAACAATCGGCACCTCTACTATTCAATCGCGAGCACAAGGAATTATATGTAAAGGAAAATATATATTTGCTTTGCCGGGGTCTTCTGGCGCTGTAACGGATGCTTGGGAGGGAATTTTAAAATTTCAATTAGATTCTCGTTTTCAACCTTGTAACTTCATCAATATTATTCCTCGTCTAAAAGAAAAATAATACTAAATTTCGTTTGGGTGATTAGGGGAAAAACAGTCAATCATTTCACCTTTTTTAAAGCCAGATTTACCAGCCGGAAATACTGCCCAAATATTAGAGTGTACGAAAGATTTTATTCTAAAAGATTCTTGCCCCTTCAAAACTTCCAGTTCCAGTTTACCACTATTTGTTCCATTTAATTTAGCTTTGATAAACTGAGTCATATGTTTTTTTTTGTTAAAACTATTCTTCAAAACTGCTTTTATTGGTTTTTCATTTTGAACACCTAAAATATTCATCATGTAGGGATGAACAAAAAATCTATAACATGCCGCAGTCGATAGAGGATTACCCGGTAATCCAAAGAGTGCCTTTTGTTTCCCCTGAATCTTTGCAAATAACACAGGCTTACCAGGTCGGATGGCCACACCTTTAAAATAATTAGAAAGTTTAAAAGTTTTGATAACACTTGGAATAAAATCAAATTTACCAGCAGAAACCGCTCCCGATGTAACAATCATATCTATCTTTGATTTAAGCATTTTTTTTATCTGATTTTTAAAAATTGTCTCATGATTATCTTTTAAGATTCCGCCATTAATAAAATTGAATAAAAAATTATTGTTTAATGATTTGATATAAGGGCCGTTTGAATTTCTGACTTTCCAGGCCGGAATATTTTCGTTATCTGAAATTTCGTTACCTGTTGAAAAAAATAATATGTTAGGTTTTTTTTTTACTTTAATCTTTTTGATTCCTAAAGTTTTTAAAGCCAAAATGTGATTTGGTTGAATAATTGTTCCTTTTTTAATAATTAAATCATTTTTCTTATAATCCGATCCTAAGAATCTTACATGTTGGTGTTTGTTAATTTTTTTATCGACTACAATATATTTAGGCTGTTCTTTGTTTGGATAGAAAATGATTTGTTCTATTGGAATAATAGTGTCGAAACCTTTTGGTACAATTCCACCCGTCATAATTTCTACTGTATCAAATTTTTTAATACGTTTAGTGATAGGTTTAGTTCCTGCAATCATAGAGCCGATAATTTTAAATTTTTGAGGGGATGTTTTGTTAAGATAACGACTGTCTTTAGAATTAATAGCAAAACCATCAAAGGCCGCGTTGTCTCCAGCCGGGTAATTAGTATTTGAAAAAATATTTGAAGATAAAACTCTATTTAAACTATTCGCGCTATCAATAAATTCACCTGAAATTTTAATGGGTGCTTTCTTTAAAATTTGTTGTGAGCGTAAATAACTAATCATTATTTCTTATCAATTCTTTCGCTTTTTCTAAATCTTGTTTAGTATTGATATTAAAAAAAGGATCATTATCTTTAAATTCCATATTAATTGTTTTAACTCCAACGTTATTAGCCCAAACTTCTACCTTTCGCTCTCCCTTCTTCATTACATCATCCTCCAGTCTTTTTAATAGCTCTACGGACCATAGCCCAAATATATTATGTCTTTTGTCGTTGGATTTTATAAAAAAAAGTTTGCTGTCTTTATAGTTAATATTTTTTATAAAATCATGTAGGTTTTTCTTTTTAAAAAAAGGCGTGTCAGAAGGAAAGGTAGAAATCCATTTATAGTTTTTGTTATTTTCTTTGATCCATTTCATAGCAGTCAAAACACCTCCTAAAGGTCCTAAATCTTTTTTATAATCTTCAATTTTAGTAACTTTTTTGGAATTTAAAAACTTAATGTCGTTATTTGAAATAATTAGAATTTCATTAAATTGATCTAGGATCTCTGAGAGTATGTAATCGATTAATATTTTATCTCCTAACTTAACTTGAGATTTATCCTGACCAAATCTTTTCGATTGGCCTCCCGCTAGCACAACTCCTAAAATGCTGTTATAGTCCATTAGTCTAAATATAAATCATTAAAATACCAATTAAAGATATATAATGGATTTGAAAATTTTGGAAATTGCTTCCCATACAGAAAATAAAAAAGCACTTAACAATCCTACCCATTCATCAAAAAACAGAAATCGGATTTGTGGAGATGAAATGGAAATTAGTTTAATTGTAAAAAAAGGTACAATTGAGGACATGGCATACCAATGCAATTCTTGTGTCTATTGTCAGGCTTCGGTGAGTTTACTTTCAAGAATAATCAGACATAGAAATATTGATGAATTTAAAGACTTTTTTAATGCCGCTGGAAATATGTTTAATGATGATAAATTAGATCTAAATAAAAACTGGAAAGAATTCTCTGAAATATTTGATAAAAAAAATATAGCTAGAAAAGAATGTTTACTTCTTCCTTTGAGAACAGTTTTAAAAGCACTTGAAATATAAATGACTAGAATAATTAAATGAATTTTAAATACAAAGTTTTAAAGTTTAAATCTAATCAATTTGAAAATGTTGAAGATTTAATCTCTATAGAAGAGCCATTAGAAATTTCAATAAAATATCAAGATCAAGATAAGTGGGTTAATCAAATTTTATCAATTACCATGAGAACACCCGGCTATGATGAAGATTTAGTGAGAGGATTTTTATTTAATGAACAGATTGTTCAAAATATTAGTCATATTGAATCTATTAAAAGTTTTGGAGATAAAGTAGGACAATACAAAATTCAAAATAAAATATTAGCCACTTTAAACAATTCTCAAAATGTTAATATCACTAAAATTAAAAGAGATTTTTTAACCAATTCATCATGTGGAGTTTGTGGAAAATCTTCTCTAGACGCTTTAGAAATAATTAAAAAAGACCAAACTTCATTAACAGAACCAAAGTTAACGAAAGAAGTTATTATTCAATCTCCAGAAATTTTGAAAAAAAATCAGTCAGAATTTTCTAAAACAGGTGGTATTCATGCAAGTGGATTATTTTCAAGTAATGGTAAATTAATAGCAATAAGCGAAGATGTTGGCAGACATAATGCCCTAGATAAATTGGTGGGTAATATTTTAAAGAATAAACTTCTTAATCCTAAAGAACAATTTATCACTTGTTCTGGGCGTTTAAATTTCGAACTTGTGCAAAAAGTTTTAATGACGAACATTGGAATCATGATTGGTGTGGGGGCGCCAACAAGTCTCGCTATTGATTTAGCAAGTAAATTTAATATGACTTTGATTGGTTTCGTAAAAAAAGACAGTTTTAATGTCTATACCAATAATCAAAAAGTAATTATAAAAGCATAATTATATAAAAAAATTCATGTCAAAAAATATTAGTAATTTATCTGGTAAAGTAGGTTTAAAGCACAACCTCTTTCAGAAAATTTCAGACAACGTTCTAAAGAATCATCCAAAAGATAATAAAGAGATAGCAAATGAATATAATCTGGGCGTTTCGACTGTTTATGGAGCAGAAAGCTTCTATGAATTTTTAAGACCCTCACATCGTGAAAAGAAAGCTTTTGTTTGTAATGGAAGCGCATGCATGTGCGCAGGTACTCAAGATAAACTAAAGCAAACTCTAAAAGCAAAACTAGGCGAGGATAAAGTAGGCTCAATGTTTTGTTTAGGTTATTGTTATGAAAACAATGCATTTCATTACAACGGTGAAAATTATGCCGGAAAAGATATAGAAAAAATCGATCAAATTTTAAAAGGCGAAAAAATTAAACAAGATAAATTCTTTTCAAAAAGTTATGCGACGACAAGTTTTTTAATGGATGACAAGTTATCTTCTATTAAACAAGTTAAAGAACAATTAACTAAATTTCTTAAAACAGATAAAAAAGAAATAATTAAATCAATATTAGATTCTAATCTTACAGGTAGAGGTGGAGCAGGTTTCCCCACCGGAATGAAATGGGATTTTTGCAGCAGAGAAAAAGTAAAAAAGAAATATGTTATCTGTAATGCTGACGAAGGTGACTCAGGAGCATTCTCTGACAGATATTTATTAGAAGATCAACCACTTAAAGTTTTGTTTGCCATGATAATTTGTGGCTATGTGATCGGAGGCGATGAAGGAGTTTTGTATATTAGAGGTGAATATCCAAAATCAATTGAAGCAATTAATGGATGTATCAATGAATTAAAAAAAGCAGGATTGCTTGGAGAAAATATTTTAGGAACAGGTTTTTCTTTTGATATTTATATTTGTATTGGGCAAGGAGCATATATTTGCGGTGAAGAAACAGCATTGATTGCATCTATTGAAGGCAGACGCGCTGAAGTAGATGTTAGACCTCCATTCCCAGTCACTGAAGGGTTATATAAAAAACCAACAGTAGTGAATAATGTTGAAACATTAGCTGCGGTCACTGGAATTTTAATTAATGGTGCTGATAAATTTGCAGCTATTGGAAATAAAAAATCTGCTGGCACAAAATTAGTTTGTCTAGATAGTTTTTTTAAAAATCCTGGAGTTTATGAAATTGATATGGGCACATCGATGAAAAAAATATTTAATGAAATCGGCGGAGGATATAAAGAGCCCGTTAAAGCTTTTCAAATTGGAGGTCCTTTAGGTGGTGTTGTTCCTTTAAGCGAAATTGATAATTTAAATTTAGATTTTCAAGAATTTAGTGCCAAGGGTTTTATGTTAGGACATGCTAGCGTTGTAAGCATTCCTAAAGATTTTCCAATGGTAGAATACATTCATCACTTATTTGAATTTTCAGCAGAAGAATCATGCGGTAAATGTTTCCCTGGAAGACTCGGGTCATACAGAGGCAAAGAAATGTTTGATCAAGTTAAGAATAAAACAGCTAAAATACCTCTAAAATTGTTAAACGATCTGTTAGTAACTATGCAAAAAGGATGTTTATGTGCGCTTTGTGGAGCAATACCTACTCCCATTATGAATATTCTAAAGTACTTTTCTAACGAAATGAAAAATGATATTTCTGCTTAAACAATGAGCTCAGAAAAAAGAAAAATAGCTTATATCGATGGAAAGCCTTACGAAATTGGCGATCATCACACTTCTATTCTAAAATTTGTTAAAGGCTATTTAGGTGACGATAAAGTACCAACGCTTTGCGATGATCCTAATTTAGCGCCTTATGGTGCATGTAGAGTTTGCTCTGTTGAAGTTGCCTTAGTGAAAGACGGTCCTACTAGAATTGTTGCTTCTTGTCATACTCCAGTAGTTGAACATCAGCACATCTTTACTAATAATGAAAATTTAACAAGTCTTAGAAAAAATATTGTTGAACTTGTTTTAACAGATCATCCAATGACTTGCGGAACTTGCGAAGTGAACAATAATTGCGAACTTCAAAAAGTTGCCAATGATTTAGGAATTTCAGATCATAGATATAATAATCCAAAACAACACAAAGGTATTCCAAAAGATACTTCTCATGCGTACATGAGGATGAATTTAGATCACTGTATTAATTGTGGAAGATGCGTAAGAGCCTGCGATGAAATTCAAGGTTCATTTGTTTTGACTATGAGTGGCCGCGGTTTTGAATCAAGAATTACTACAGACAATGATATGTTGTTTGGCGACTCTTCATGTGTTTCATGCGGAGCATGTGCACACACTTGCCCAACTGATGCAATTTCAGATATTTTTAAATCTAAGTCAGCTGATGTAGATAAAAAAGTTAGAACGACTTGTTCATATTGCGGTGTTGGATGTAATCTTGAAGCTTCAATTAAAGATAACAAAGTAGTGTCAATCGATACTCCTAAAGAAACAGAAGTAAACGCCGGACACACTTGTGTTAAAGGAAGATATGCTTTTGGTTTTTATGATCATCCAGACAGATTAAGAACCCCATTAATAAAAAGAAATGGAAAATTTGAAAAAGCTTCTTGGGATGAAGCTTATGATTTTATTAAAAAAGAATTAAATCGAATTATTAAAGAATACGGACCAGATGCAATAGCTGGAATTTCTTCTGCAAGATGTACTAATGAAGAAAATTATTTATTCCAAAAAATGATTAGAGCTGTTGTTGGTACTAACAGCGTTGATTGTTGTGCTCGAATTTGTCACTCACCAACAGCATGGGGTATGCAACAAACGTTTGGAATGGGTGCTGCTACTAATTCTACAGACGATATTTATCACGCAGATTTATTTTTAGTGATTGGCGCAAATCCAACTACGGCTCACCCAGTAACTGGAGCTAAAATTAAACAACAAGTAATGAAGGGTAAAAAATTAATTGTTTTAGATCCTATAACTACTGAACTTGCTAAACTTGCAGATTACCACATCAAATTAAGACCAGGAACGAATGTAGCCGTGCTAAACATGATGCTTCACTTTATTATCAAAGCTAAATTGTATAACGCGGACTTTGTTCGAGACAGAACTGAAGGTTTTGAAAAATTTATTAAAGAAATTGAAAGACAAGACGTTGATCAATTAGCAAAAATTGCTGGAGTAGACAAAGAGATGGTCAAAGAAGCAGCCATTGCTTATGCCACTGCAAAAAATTCTATGGAGTTTCATGGTTTGGGAGTTACAGAACATGAACAAGGTTCAAAAACAGTAATGTTAATTGCTGATCTTGCAATGATCACAGGAAATATTGGAAGAAAAGGCGTTGGTGTAAATCCTTTAAGAGGACAAAATAACGTTCAAGGAGCTGCCGACATGGGATGTCAACCACATCAAGGAGCTGGTTATTTCAATGTTGCAGATGAAAAAAATCAAAAATACTACAGTGAAAAATACGGAGTTACTCATCCGACTAAACCTGGTTTAAAAATTCCTGAAATGTTTGATGCTGCAATTAACAAACAGTTAAAAGCAGTTTGGATTATTGGTGAAGACATTGTTCAAACAGACCCTGATAGTTCTCACGTTATTAAGGCCATGAACTCACTAGAGTTTTTAGTTGTTCAAGAAATATTTATGAGCGAAACTGCAAAACTTGCAACGGTAGTGTTACCGGGAACTACTTTCTTAGAAAAAGATGGGACTTTCACAAATACAGAAAGAAGAATTCAAAGAGTAAATAGAGCAGCTCCTCCTTTACCAGGAACTAAACCAGACGGAGTCATCGTTGCAGAAATGATGCAAAAATTAGGTTTCAATCAAGCAAGCTATGATGCGGATCAAGTATTAAAAGAAATTGCAGATGTAGTTCCTTTCTTTAAAGGCGTTACTAGAGAAAGACTTGGTGAATTTGGTTTGCAATGGCCTGTGGATGCAGATGGAACTGATACTAAAATTTTATACAAAGAAACTTTCAAGCTTGGAAAAGGCCAGCTTAAAAATTTCGATTGGAAAGAGTCTACTGAGATAACAAATAATCAAAAAGAATATCCATTAATTCTGACTACAAGTCGTGCGTTACAACATTATAATTGTGGTACAATGACTAGAAGAACGAACAACATTGATCTAATGGACGAAGATATTCTTTTAATCCATCCAAAAGATGCAGCTCAAAGAGATTTAATTACCGGAGATTTTGGAAGATTATATTCTGGAAGAGGAAAAGTTGATCTTAAAGTAGAAGTAACGGACAAAGTTAAAGAAGGAATTGTATTTACTACTTTCCACTTCCCTGAGCATATGGTGAACATGGTTACGGGTCATGGTAAAGATGAAGAAACTATGTGCGCAGAATATAAAGTTTCTTCAGTTGAAATTAAAAAGATCTCAAATCGTTTTGAACAAAATGAGCCAAAAGAACATCAAGTTCAAGTTAAATAACTATAAAAATTTTATTTACTCCAACTAACTGGGTAATTCTTTTTTAAAATAAATCTATTTAAGATAATTGCGTAAACTATAATTATTATAGATCCTAAAATAATAGGGTTTAATAAAAAGTTATAAGAAGCTCCACCAAGAATTATAAATATAGGATTGCCACCAGCTGGAGGATGAGTAATTCCTAGCAATATCATTACAAATATTCCAAGTCCCACAGCAACAGCAATTTGTAGAAATAAATAATGCTGATCTATAGGAAAAAAATTTAAAGCTAATACACCAACTAATGAAGTAAAAAAATGACCGAAAAAAACATTTTTAGGTTGGGAAAATGGACTTTCAGGATATCCAAAAACCAACACCATAGACGCTCCAAACGACCCAACAAGAAATAAACCAAAAGGAGTCTTAAAACTTAAAAATGATAGTGTACCGATTGTTAGAATTGAAAAAATTTTAGCAGTTATAGCTCTTTTAAAATTTTCTTTTATTGTCTTAATCATTCTGCCAATTCTTTTATCATTAACCCTTAATTTTATTTAGCTATTTTAAACTACACTTATAAGTTGAATGATAAGTGTCCCCAACTCCTACATAATAATTGAATTGAATGTGTTTTTTTTTGTGAATATAATTCTTTCATTAAACAATAAGGGGATAATCAATGATTAAAGAATATCTAAAAAAAGTAGTTTCGATTTTTGCATCGGCAACTTTTTTTATAACAATGATTTTGCCAGGAAATTTATTAGCTGCTGAGACGCAGTACTTTCCTGTGCCAAGTAGTCGAGTGGGTCCGTACTCAGCAATGGGTACTGGTTACTACGGCGCACAAATTGACTATATGAATTACGTTAATGCTAACGGCGGCGTAAATGGAGTTATGCTGACATGGCAAGAGTGCGAAACAGAATATAACGCAGCAAAAACTGTAGAGTGCTACCAAAGACTTATGACAAAAGACGGTCAGAAAATGGTAGTGTTCGATACACTTGGAACTCCAGGAGCATACGCAGTTATTAATCGTATGGCAGAGGACAAGGTTGTTCTAGCTCAATATGGATACGGAAGAACAGACGCTGCTGACGGCAGAGTTTGGCCTTGGGTATTTAATGCTGCAAGCAGCTACTGGTCGCAAATCGCAGTTAAATTAAGATGGATGGCAGAACTAGAAGGCGGTGGTCCTGAAAAATTAAAAGGCAAAAAAATAGTTCACCTTCACATTGACACTGCATACGGACGTGAACCACTTCCAACAATGAGAAGACTTGCTAAAGAATGGGGATTTACCTTAGTAGAAATTGCTATTGCCCCTCCAGGATTAGAGCAACAATCTCAGTGGTTACAAATCAGACAAGAAAAGCCTGATTGGGTAACTTTTTGGGGCGCTGGTTCTGGAATGAATTCAACAGCTATGACAAATGCTGCTAGAATTAATTTTCCAAGAACAAAAATGATGTACGTTACTTTCGGTGGAGCCGAGGAGGATATGATTCCTGCTGGTGAATCTGCTAATGGAACTTACGTTGTTTCAAATGCGCTTCCTGGAAAAAATTATCCTTTAATCAAAGGAATTCAGGAAAAAGTTTATAAAGCTGGAAAAGGAAATTTAGCTGATCCAAATCGTGTTGGCACTGCCTATTATAATAGAGGTTTAGGTGCTTCTATTTTGTGGGTTGAAGCATTGAGAAATGCTCAAAAAATGCACAATAAAGTTGGAAAAGCAGTTACCTCTGAAGAGTTTAGAGCTGGATATGAAGCTATAAACATGACCGATGCTAGAATGCAAGAAATTGGCATCGCTGGAATGTTAGCTCCATTCGCTCTTTCTTGTTCTCAACATGAGGGCGCAGGAAGATTTGCTTTAATGCAATGGGACTCTAAAACTCAGGCTTTCAAGAAAGTTAAGGACTGGACAGGATCTAACGATCCTAAAGCTATAAGAGCTCAAATCGAAGAGTCAGCTGCTAAGTATGCTGAGGAGAATAAAATTACACCTAAAAAGTGTAGTTAAGCCTTAAATTAATAAATTTAATTTGGGGGGTGTGAATTATTTTAAGGACTCAAAATAGTTTACACTCCCCATTTTAATATCTAAATTGCTCAAGAAAAAATAATACAGAATTTTAATGGGGACAAATTCTAAAAATATATTAGAAGTCAAAAACATAGAGGTAGTCTATGACAATGTTATCTTAGGACTTCACAATGTTTCACTTAATGTCCCACGAGGAAAAATAGTAGCTTTACTAGGAGCTAACGGTGCAGGAAAAAGCACAACTTTAAAATCAATTTCAACAATGCTTGCTTCTGAAAGAGGTAAAGTTACAAAGGGTTCAATTAATTACGACGGCAACGTAATTGAAAATCAAACGCCATCTGAGATGGTTAAGCTTGGAATGGTTCAGGTTCTTGAAGGTAGAAGATGTTTTGGACATTTAACAGTTGAAGAGAATATTATTGCTGGAGCATATTCAAGAAAATTATCAAGAGGTGATTTAAATCAAGAGCTTGAAAAAATTTATAGTTATTTCAAAAGATTAAAAGAAAGAAGAAAAAGCCAAGCAGGTTTTACATCAGGTGGCGAACAACAAATGGTAGCTGTTGCAAGAGCAATGATGACAAAACCAAAAATGCTTTTGTTAGACGAGCCATCTATGGGTTTAGCACCTCAGTTAGTTGCAGAAATATTTAATATTGTAAAAATGTTAAATGAAAAAGAGGGAGTTAGCATTTTATTAGCTGAACAAAATACAAATATCGCTCTTAAAAATTCTGACTACGGATACATTATTGAAACAGGAAAAGTAATGTTAGAAGGATCAGCAAAAAGTTTATTAGGTGATGATAAGGTAAAAGAATTGTATTTAGGAATTTCTAAAGGGAAAAGACTAAATTTCAGGGATGCTATTATGGATAATGAAAAAAAAATAAATAATGGCAATAAAGAAAAAAAGTAAGAAAAAAATTAGTAAAAAGATTAATAAAAAAAGTAAGAAAAAAATTATGACACAAAGACGAAAATTTGAAATTGGAAAACCTATTTTAGAACTAAAGAATATTTCTTTAAGTTTTGGTGGCGTTAAAGCTATTACTAATATTTCTTTTAACGTTTTGGAGCACGAAATAAGAGCTCTTATCGGACCAAATGGGGCCGGAAAAAGCTCATTACTTAACTGTATTAATGGAATTTATAAGCCACAAGAGGGAAAAATATTATTTAAAGGAGAAGTGTTAGATAAAATTACTCCTAATATTATAGCTAAAAAAGGAGTTTCAAGAACTTTTCAAAACCTTGCTCTTTTTAAAAGAATGTCTGTGTTAGACAATATTTTAGTGGGCAGAAAACTTCATTCAAAAGCTAACTTTCTTGAAGTGGCATTTCAGCTACCTAGAGCAGTAAGAGAAGAGAAGCAAAATACAGCAAAGTGTGAAGAAATTATTAAATTCTTAGAAATTGAAAATATTAAAAATACTCCTGTCGGCAAACTTCCTTACGGTCTGCAAAAAAAAGTTGAATTAGGTCGTGCGCTTGCAACGGAAGCTAATGTGTTGTTGTTAGATGAACCGATGGCTGGGATGAACGTTGAAGAAAAAAGAGATATGTGCAGATTTATTTTAAAAGTGAATGATGAGCTTGGAACAACTATAGTTCTAATTGAACACGACATGGGAGTTGTTATGGATATTTCTGATAGAGTTGTAGTTCTTGACTATGGAAAGATCATTGGTGATGATGTACCAGATAAAGTTAGGTCTAACAAAAAAGTTATAGATGCTTATTTAGGAGTTGCCCATGACTGATTCAATTTTATTCTTTTTCGAAGTACTTGTTGGTGGATTGTTATCAGGAACGATGTATTCGTTAGTGGCTCTTGGTTTCGTTCTTATTTACAAAGCATCTTCGACATTTAATTTCGCACAAGGTGCCATGGTGTTTTTTGCCGTACTTTCATTTTGTGGATTTATGGAATACGGAATGCCATTTGCTGTTGCCTTTTTTGCAGTTGTTCTTTTAATGATATTAGTTGGTTTGCTGACTGAAAGATTAGTGCTTCGTCCATTAATGAATCAAAGTGAAGATACAGTTTTAATGGCAACTATTGGTCTTGGATTTGTTCTTGAGGGACTTGCTCAAGCAAAATGGGGTGTTGAAGTTAGAAAATTAAGTTTAGGAGTTGGAGATTTCCCTCTTCCGTGGATTGCTGATAATTTAAAATTATTTATTAGTGCGCTTGATATAACAGCAGGCCTAGTTGCCTTTGGTATGATTGCTCTTCTTACACTCTTATTTAAATATACAAAGATTGGTCTTGGATTAAGAGCCGTTGCAGATGATCCCGGAGCAGCAAGCTCAATTGGAATTCCTTTAAAGCATATCATGCTACTAGTTTGGTCTGCAGCAGGAGTAGTTGCTTTAGTTGCTGGAATGATGTGGGGCGCGAGAGCAGGTGTTCAATTTGCTCTTATTGAATTGGCGTTAAAAGCATTACCAGTTCTAATTATTGGAGGATTTTCATCAATTCCTGGAGCAATTGTTGGTGGCTTACTTGTGGGTGCTGTTGAAAAAATCTTAGAAGTTTATATTGGACCTTTCTTTAAAGGCGGAATCGAAGCTTGGGCACCATATATGTTATCAATATTATTCTTACTTTATAGACCAGAAGGTTTATTTGGAGAAAAAATAATTAGGAGAGTTTAATTTATGAAACCTGTTTTTATGAGATATACAAAAGCTGACATTATAAATTTTGTTGTTTTACTAGTGATAGGATTTTTAGTGATACCTAATGTTATCACAAATGATTATTGGTACACTTCCATTTTAATACCTTGGCTTTGTTTAACCGTTGCAGCCTTGGGTCAAAATATTGTGATGGGGTATACCGGGCAATTATCTTTAGGCGCAGCAGGCTTCATGTGCGCAGGAGCCTATGCTTGTTACAATATAATGCTTCGAATACATGGTATGCCATTCTTAGGAGCTTTACTTTTATCAGGATTAATAGCGGCATGTCTGGGTCTTATATTTGGATTGCCGAGTCTTAGAATTAGAGGAATTTATTTAATGGTTGCAACTTTGGCATCACAGTTTTTTATTGTTTGGGTTATAGATAAATTCGGTTGGTTTAAGAACTATGACCTTTCTGGCGCAACTACTTTTCAAAAAATATATATAAATGGAGTGGCCTTTACTAATGGATACATGATGTATCTTTTAGTTGCAGCAATCGTGGTTATCATAATCTTACTTGCAATTAATATGGCTCGGGGAGCTACTGGTAGAAACTGGATGGCGGTTAGAGATATGGACATAGCTGCAGAGTCTATGGGTGTTTCGCTTTTAAAAACGAAGCTACAAGCTTTTGCGATTAATGCTTTTTTATGCGGTATAGCAGGGGCTCTTTATACTTATACGTATCTAAAAACTGTTGAACCGTTTGCAGCCTTTAATATCAGTCTATCTTTTAAAATTATGTTTATGGCGATCATTGGGGGACTTGGAACAATTTCCGGAGCTTTTATTGGCGCCGCATTTATTTTACTTTTCCCAGTTGTCTTAAATGTTTTTGGTAATAACGTGTTTCACGGCGCAATTGATGCAACGATCATATCGGCTATAGAACAAATTGTATTTGGTTCATTAATTATTATTCTCATGATTTATGAACCACTTGGATTTTCAAAATTGTGGGAAACTATAAAACAAAAATTAAGCCCAAAGAAATCTAATTAAAAAATAGTTTTTTATATTAGAGTATTATAAGTAATCTACTATGATTATAGGATCAGTAGTTGACGGCGATATAAACGAGAAGCGAATACCAATATCTCCAGAAACAATAAAAAAATTTATCGCTAACGGATTTTCAGTTCAGCTTGAAAAAGATTTTGGAAAATATTCTAATATTTATGATGAGGAGCTTCAAAAACTAGGAGCTAAGATATTAAATAAAGATGAGATTTATAAAAGTTCAGACATTGTCATTAAAATTAATTGTCCTAGTGAATCCGAAATTTCATTAATCAAAGACGGCGCTGTATTAATTGGAAGTTTTTTCCCACATTTAAATAAAGATAAAATTAATAAGCTTTTAAAAAAAAATATTAAAATATTTTCTTTAGAACTGCTCCCAAGAATTACAAGAGCACAATCCATGGATATTCTGTCTTCACAGGCAAATTTAGCTGGATACAAAGCAGTTATAGATTCAGTTTATGAATTTAATAGAGCAGTACCCATGATGATGACTGCAGCTGGCACAGTAACGCCAGCAAAATTTTTTATAATAGGAGCGGGAGTTGCTGGACTACAAGCTATCGCAACTGCAAAAAGATTGGGTGGCGTTGTGTCTGCTACCGATGTGAGACTTGCTTCAAAAGAACAAGTTGAAAGTTTGGGTGGAAAATTTGTTTTTGCTGAAAGTTCAAAAAACTTAGAAACGAGTGGTGGTTATGCAAAAGAATTAGACGCGGAAGATAAAAGCAAACAAGAAGACTTATTAAAAAATACAATTAAAAATCAGGATATTGTTATTTGTACTGCTTTAATCCCAGGGAAAAGGGCTCCAAGAATTGTTACAGAAGAAATGGTTAAATCGATGAAGAGCGGTTCTGTTATATGCGATCTTGCTGTGGAGCAAGGGGGTAATTCAGCATTTTCTGAACTAGGTAAAATTGCAGTTGTAAATGGAGTAAAGATTATAGGATATAAAAATGTTCCAAGCAGGATTTCAGAAAGCGCATCTATTTTACTTGCTAAAAATATTTTAAATTTTTTAGAAATTATTTATGACAAAACTCAAAAAAAATTAAAAATAGATGAGAATGATGAAATTATTAAAGCAGTTTATATTAATAAGGAGATTAATTAATGGAAATTGATCCAATTATTTTTAGATTTGCAATTTTTATTCTATCTATTTTTGTAGGTTATTATGTGGTTTGGAGTGTTACACCAGCTCTACATACGCCTCTTATGTCTGTAACAAATGCAATTTCATCAGTGATTATCGTCGGAGCTTTAGTTGCAGTTGGGCTCTCTCCAGTTACACAAGGTTTTTTTGGAAAGTTTCCAGGTATTCTTGGAATTTTACTTGCCTCAATAAATATCTTCGGGGGTTTCTTGGTAACTCATCGAATGCTGAAGATGTACAAAAAGAATAAAAAGAAATGATTTCAGCTAATATTACAGCCTCATTATATTTAGTAACTGGCATATTATTTATTATGGCGTTGAGAGGACTTTCTTCTCCTGAAAGTTCAAGGACGGGAAATTTTTTTGGAATTTTAGGCATGTCTTTGGCCATTGTTGTTACTTTATTATCTCTTGGAGACATTCAGCAAATTAAAGAAAATATTTATTATATTTTAACACCTATACTCATAGGTGGTCTTATAGGCGGATTTATCGCCTTTAGAGTTGCCATGACGGCAATGCCTCAACTTGTTGCTGGTTTCCATAGCTTAGTTGGTCTTTCAGCGGTCCTAGTTGGTATCGTTGCATTTTATAATCCTGAATCATTTGGAATTGGACAAGTAGGCAATATTAAACTTTTATCCTTAATAGAAATGTCTTTAGGAGTGGCAATTGGAGCTATTACTTTTTCAGGCTCTTGTATTGCTTTTTTAAAACTACAGGGTTTAATGTCAGGTAGCCCTATAACATTTAAAGGTCAGCATTTTTTTAATTTATTTTTAGGATTGTTAATAATTTTTTTAATATTTTATTTTACAAAACAGCAATCTGATAATTTATTCTGGGCAATTGTAATTCTTTCAACTGTAATTGGTTTTTTAATTATTATTCCAATTGGAGGAGCCGACATGCCTGTAGTGGTTTCGATGTTAAACTCTTACTCGGGCTGGGCAGCTGCCGGAATAGGATTTACGTTAGAAAATATTGCCCTTATTATTACCGGAGCTTTAGTTGGATCTTCAGGTGCTATCCTTTCTTATATTATGTGCAAAGGAATGAACCGTTCGTTATTTAATGTTATTTTAGGTGGATTTGGTGGAGATACTTCATCAGCAGCGGTTCAGAAAAATACCAAACCAGTTAAGCAAGGAGGAGCGGATGATGCTGCTTTTCTCATGAAAAATGCATCTTCAGTTATTATTGTCCCTGGCTATGGAATGGCAGTAGCCCAGGCTCAGCATGCTCTACGCGAAATGGGTGATAAGTTAAAAAAATTAGGCGTTAAAGTTTCTTACGCAATTCATCCCGTAGCTGGAAGAATGCCAGGACATATGAACGTTTTATTAGCAGAAGCCAACGTTCCCTACGATGAAGTTTTTGAACTTGAAAATATTAATAATGATTTTGCAAATACAGATGTTTCGTTCGTTATTGGCGCTAATGATGTCACTAATCCAGCAGCTAAAACCGATCCAACGAGTCCAATCTATGGAATGCCAATTCTTGATGTAGAAAAATCTAAATCGGTTTTATTTGTAAAAAGAGGAATGGCAGCAGGGTACGCTGGAGTAGATAATGAATTGTTTTATAAAGATAATACTTTAATGTTATTTGCTGATGCGAAAAAGATGGTTGAAGAAATAATTAAGAACCTCGATTAATAAAAATTATTCGCCTGTATTAATGAGACCGCCTCGTTTTCTAGCTCCTTCAAAAGATACTAAAAAAATTACCACAGCAATTAAAGCGTAAATTATATTAAGTATTATAGATTTTAAGAAATAATCGTATCTAAAAATATCGTGAAATAAAACTTCCCGCATTCCTTCAAACACATAAGTCTGTGGAAATGATAATGAAAGCCATTTAATCCATTCAGGTAAAGTTTGAACAGGATAATAAACAGCACTTAATGGAGCCAATGTAAAAATAGCACCCCATGCTAAACTTTCAGCAGAAACACCAAAGCGAATAATTGCTGCAATGATAAATATTCCAAGGATCCATCCTGTTATTAATAAACTTACAAAGAAGAACGTCAAACTCAGTCCCATTTGAAATATAGAAAAAGAATAAAGAGGAATAGCAAGAAGAGCTGCAGGAATAATTGCAATAAAAGTTCTTATAAAACTAATTGTCATTAATGACAAAACCATCTCAAGCGGTCTAAGTGGACTTACAAATAACTGACCTAAGTTTCTCGACCAAATTTCTTCTAAGAAAGATAAAGAAAAACCTAACTGACTTCTAAATAAAATATCCCACAACAAGACTCCAGAAATCAAAGCGCCACCAATTTGAACTACAGTGTCATTAGACCCTGCTAAATGTTTTGAGATTAAACCCCATAATATCATCTGAAATGTAGGCCAATACATTAGCTCTAAAATTCTAGGAACAGAAGTTTTAATCAAATAAAAATATCTAACAACTAATGCAAAGATTCTAACAAGTGGCTTCATGAATTATTTTTATCCCTTGCGATTTTAAGAAAGACGTCTTCTAATTTTTTCTTTCCATATTTTTTTAAAAGACTATTAGGAGTTCCTTGATCTGTAATTTTTCCATCCTTCATCATGATAACATTGTCACAAAGTCTAGTAACTTCTTCCATATTATGACTAGCAAGAATGATTGCAGTATTGTGTTTTTTACAGAATTTCTCAAAGAAAGTTCTTACTTTATCAGCAGTATCTGGATCTAAAGATGCGGTTGGTTCATCAAGAAATAATATTTCAGGATCATTAATTACTGCTTTGCCTAAAGATACTCTAGTTTTTTGACCTGATGATAATTCCCCTACTTTAATGTTCAGTAGTTTTTCAAAATCTAATTCCTTCGCAATACTTTTGATTTTTTTATTAATATTTTTAATCCCATATAACATTCCATAAACATATAAATTTTGTTCAACCGTTAACTTTTTTGGAAGATCTACATAGGGAGATGAAAAATTTATTTTATTTAAGATTTTGTACCTATCTTTAGAAATGTCAGTGGACAATATTTTTATACTACCTGATGTTGGAGTTAACAAGCCAAGCAACATTGTTATTGTTGTAGTTTTGCCGGCTCCATTTGCACCAAGAATTCCTTTTATCTCTCCTCTTTTTAAATCAAAAGAAATATTCTTCACCGCATGATGATTTCTAAATTTTTTTGATAGGTCTCTAACCTCAATTATATTTTCATTCATATTGTGCAGCTCTTATAAGCCTTTCATTAATTGCTTTACCTAAATCTTTATTTGGAATTTTGTTAACACTAATTGATTTAAATTTTTTGTTTTTAATAACTCTTAAAGTATTAAAGAAATTTTTAGCTGCTTCTTTTAAATTACCCTTATTACTTAAGTTAAAAACATTTTTATTACTATAACTTCTGTTTGCAAAAGCAATCAAAGCTCCATCTTTAATAGCTTTATTTCTATTCATATAAATAGGCATTCCAGGTGAATAATGAAGACCTATCTGCCCTGGCGATTTAATAACTTTATTTTTATTTTCAGACAGTTTTGTTTTTAAAAACTTTTCAATAATTTCAGAAGACAAACCTCCTTCTCTTAGAATTTTTGGTTTTGCTGTTAAATCAATAACCGTCGATTCAATTCCAATCGTGCAAGCTCCACCATCAATAATCATTTTAACTTTACCATTAAATTCATCAGCAACATGCTTTGCTGTTGTAGGACTTAAAGATTTTGATTTATTGGCACTTGGGGCCGCAAGTGGACATTTAAGTATATTTAGTAACTTTAATATATTTTTCTCATTTGGAATTCTCACAGCAATGCTACTAAGACCTTTATTTGCAAATTTTGATATTTTTGAGTTTTTTTTTTTTTTTAAAACGTAAGTTAAAGGGCCAGGCGAGAACTTTTTTGCAAGCTTTAAAAAATTGTTATTAATAATTGTCTCTTTCTTGATCTGCTCAATATTTTTAAAATGAATGATTAAAGGATTGTGACTGGGACGCTTTTTTAAAGCAAAAATCTTTTTAACAGCCTTATTGTTGTAGGCGTTCGCAGCTAAGCCATAGACAGTTTCCGTTGGAACGGCAACTACATCTCCTTTTTCAATGACAATCTTTGCCTTGTTTAAATTATTGTTTGTTGCTTTATAAATATTTGAATAGATATTTTTCATTAATTATTTAATATAAAAGAGTAATTTTTAAAAATGATACTTATATGAAAAAAACCAATATTTCTCCAGATATTACAAAGTTATCTTTCGAAGAAGCATTAGAACAGTTAGAGGATATTGTAAGCAAGTTAGAAGATGGATCCATCAATTTAGAACAGTCCATTGAAGAGTATACCAAGGGCGTCCATCTTAAAAATCACTGTGAAAATAAATTACGTGAAGCAACATTAAAGGTAGAACAAATTACAATTGATAAAGACGGCAAGTTTTCGACAAAGGAATTTAATAAAAATTCTTAATAATGAAAGATACCGAGAATAATATTGTTAAAGTAGCAAAAGACGTTGATATTTTTCTAAACAGTTTTTTAAAAAAAAAAACTCAAAAAAGTAAACTATATGAGGCCATTAAATACGGTCTATTTTCAGGTGGCAAAAAATTTAGATCTTATTTAATTATCAACTCAGGAAAAATATTTAATTTAAATTATAGGGAGCTAATAACAGCTGCTGCTGCAGTAGAATGTATGCACAGTTATTCTCTTATTCATGACGATCTTCCTAGTATGGATAATGATGATTTTAGAAGAGGAAAGCCAAGTGTTCATAAAGCATTTGGAGAGTCGACCGCAATCCTTGCTGGCAATTCTTTATTAACTTTAGCATTTGAAATTTTAACATCGAGCAGCATGCACTCAAGTCCAAAATCA
Source organism: Candidatus Allofontibacter sp. (assembly GCF_040404065.1). GTDB lineage: Bacteria > Pseudomonadota > Alphaproteobacteria > Pelagibacterales > Pelagibacteraceae > Fontibacterium. Next base: position 932,616 of record NZ_JBBAJM010000001.1, on the reverse strand, counting down.
AAATCTGATTTAGTTTATGCCTTAGCATCAACCTCCGGATATACTGGAATTGCAGGAGGACAATTTTTGGATTTAAAATTTGAAAAAATGTCAGTAACCAAAGATTTAATTATTAATATGCAGAATAAAAAAACCGGTGAGTTAATAAGTTTCTGCACAGAAAGTGCAGCAATCTTATCGGGCAAAAAAAAAGAAAGATCATTTTTAAAAAAAATAGGATTAGATATTGGATTATTATTTCAAGTGACAGATGATCTTCTTGATATATTTGGAGATAGCCAAAAAATTGGCAAACCCACTAGAAGAGATAAACAAAAAGGTAAAGCAACAGTTATTAGAAATCTTGGCATAAGCAAAACCATTGAATTTTCTTATGGATTGGCAGACGGTATCAATGAAAGATTAAAAAAAAGATATGGAACAAAAGCTGATAGCTTGATAGATTCTGTGAACTTTTTATTAAGAAGAGATCACTAATGCCACACACACCATTACTTGATAAGATTAAAAATCCAGATGATTTAAAAAAATTACAAGTATCAGAATTAAAAAAATTAGCTGAAGAGTTAAGAGCTGAATTAGTAGATGCTGTATCTGTTACGGGGGGGCACCTAGGTGCTGGTCTTGGCGTAGTAGAACTTACTATAGCAATTCATTATCTTTTTAATACTCCGGAAGACAGATTGGTATGGGATGTTGGTCATCAATCTTACCCTCATAAAATCTTAACTGAACGAAGAGATAGAATTAGAACTTTAAGAAAGAGTGGTGGGTTATCAGGATTTACTAAAAGATCCGAAAGTATTTATGATCCATTTGGAGCAGCTCATAGCTCAACTTCTATATCTGCATCGCTTGGAATGGCTGTGGCTAGGGATTTAGACAAAAGAAATAACAATGTAATCGCAGTTATAGGAGATGGAGCAATGAGTGCTGGAATGGCCTATGAAGCCATGAATAATGCAGGTTCAATGAACTCGAGATTAATCGTTATCTTAAATGATAATGACATGTCCATTGCCCCACCCGTTGGTGCAATGAGATCTTATCTTGTAAGATTATTGTCAGGAAAAACCTATATTGGTTTTAGAGGGTTGTTAAAAAGAATTGCATCAATCTTTCCAAGGTCAATCAAAACAAGAGCTGCAAGATTTGAAGAATACTTTAGAGGGCTAGCTGTCGGCGGAACTTTATTTGATGAACTTGGATTTTATTATGTAGGCACGATTGACGGACATAATTTTGATCAATTAATTCCAGTATTAAAAAATGTAAGAGACTCTAAACATAATGGACCTTTCTTAGTTCATGCGATTACTCAAAAAGGAAAAGGATATAAACCTGCGGAGAATTCAGAAGATAAATTTCATGGCGTTAATAAATTTGATGTCATTACAGGAGCACAAGCAAAACCCACAACAACAACACCAACGTTCACAAAAGTTTATGGGGATACACTTGCTAAACATGGGGAGATAGACAGCAAGATTGTTGCGATAACAGGAGCTATGCCTTCAGGAACGGGAGTGGATATATTTTCTAAAAAATTTCCTACACGTGCATTTGATGTTGGGATAGCTGAGCAACATGCTGTTACTTTTGCTGCTGGTCTTGCAACAGAAGGTTATAAACCTTTTACAACAATTTATTCGACATTTTTACAAAGAGCTTATGATCAAGTAGTTCATGACGTTGCAATACAAAGTCTTCCAGTAAGATTTGCAATTGATAGAGCGGGTTTAGTTGGGGCAGACGGACCAACACACGCAGGCTCATTTGACATTACTTATCTTGCGACACTTCCAAATTTTATTGTCATGGCCCCAAGTGACGAAGCAGAATTAGTTAGAATGATTAATACTGCGGTTACAATAAACGATAGACCTTCAGCATTTAGATATCCAAGAGGAAATGGTTATGGAGTTAACCTTCCAAGCATTAATGAAGTATTAGAAATCGGAAAAGGAAGAGTAGTTAAAAAGGGAACTAAAGTTTGTTTATTAAGTTTAGGAACAAGACTTCAAGAATGTATTAAAGCTGCACAACAATTAGATGCAAAAGGAATATCAACAACAGTTATTGATGCAAGATTTGCAAAACCATTGGATGAACAATTAATATTAGATTCTGCAAAAAATCATGAAGTGTTAATTACAATTGAGGAAGGATCTATTGGTGGATTTGGTTCACACATTTCTCATTTGTTAGCTGAGAATGGAGTATTTGATAAAGGATTAAAGTTTAGATCTATGATTTTACCAGATATTTTTATTGAGCAAGATACACCCGAGAGAATGTATGACATTGCAGAACTTAACGCTTTTCATATATCTAAAAAAGCTCTCGAAGTACTTTTAGATGATAAGACTTTAGCAAGTTCACTAAAATAATTAAAAGATTTGAGATGAACCATCCAAATCAATTAAATTTCGATACAATTATAGTAGGAGCTGGCAGCGCAGGATGTTTGCTTGCAAATCGTCTTTCAAAAGATCCAAATCACCGCGTATTACTTATAGAAGCTGGTGGAGAAGATGATTGGTTTTGGATTAAAATACCCATTGGTTATTTATTTACTATCGCAAACCCTAGAACAGATTGGTGCTTTAAAACTGAACCTGATCCAGGTTTAAACGGAAGATCTATTAACTATCCGAGAGGACGAGTTCTTGGAGGATCATCATCTATAAACGGAATGCTTTATATGAGAGGTCAGTCCGGTGATTATGATCACTGGGCCAAAGTTACAGGTGACAATATTTGGAATTGGAAGAATGCTCTATCTGTTCATAAATCTATTGAAAATTATTTTGACGGAGAGAATGAATGGCATGGAACCAAAGGAGAGATCCGTGTTGAAAAGCCAAGAGTAAAATGGAAAATATTAGATGCTTGGCAACAGGCGGCAAGCGAACAAGGAATACCATCTATTCCAGAATTTAATAGAGGGGATAACTTTGGTTGTGCTTATTTTCATATGAATCAAAAAAAAGGTGTGCGTTGGTCTATGGCCGATGCTTTTTTACATCCTATTCGAAATAGAAAAAATTTAACCTTAATGACTAAAACACAAGTTTTAAAGGTTCTCACAAAAAATACTACAGACACAACAAGAAATCAAAAGCGTTATCAAGCTAAAGGATGGGCCAATTCTAATCACGAAGCCTATGGCCTTGAAATATTAAATCAAAATAGTAAAAAAATAGTTACTGCTAATAATGAAGTTATACTTGCAGCTGGTTCAGTTAGTTCACCTCATCTGTTACAAATTTCCGGCATAGGTTCATCATCTCATCTTAAATCTATAGGAGTGGATCCAGTTTACGATTTAAAAGGTGTTGGAGAAAATTTACAAGATCATTTGCAAATCAGATCCGTTTATAAAGTTTCAAACTGCAGAACAGTAAATACATTATATAAAAATTTTATCACACGTATCGGTATGGCCTTACAATATGCTATATTCAGAACAGGGCCTCTTACAATGCCTCCTTCTACTTTATGTGCATTTGCTAAAAGTGATCCAGGAAAAAGTAGTGCCAATATAGAATGGCATGTTCAGCCTTTATCCCTTCCTAAATTTGGAGAAGATTTACATCCTTATAACGCCATTACTCCCAGCGTTTGTAATTTAAGACCAACTTCGAGGGGATGGATTAGAGCAGTAAGCCCAGATCCAATGGAGTATCCAAAAATATTATGCAATTATTTATCTACAGAAGAAGATCTTGAAGTTGCCGTAGCAGGAATAAAAAAAACACGTGAAATTATGAGCAGCAAAGCTCTTGCTAAATTTACTCCAAAAGAAGAGCTACCAGGAGATCATATTCAAAGCGATAATGATTTAACTAATGCAGCGAGAAATTTAGGTACAACTATTTTTCACCCTGTTGGAACTTGTGCGATGGGAAAAATTGATAGTAATGGTAAAGCAGAAAATGAATTAACAGTTTTAGATTCAAATTGTCGAGTTAGAGGAATATCTCGTTTAAGAGTGGTCGATGCTTCTTCAATGCCGACAATTACTTCTGGTAATACTAATGCTCCAACCATGGCAATCGCAGAAACAGTTGCTCGAGAAATTTTGTCTAACAATTAGAGTTATCAACACACACCCTTAAAAGTAGAAAATTTGATTCAAAATGGAATCAAAAGGGAATCAAAACAAGAACATCGGAGCTTTGATTTATGAGATATCCACAGCAAACTTCTTTAATGTCTCCATGGGTATGATCTCCAAAGTTTTCATATGAGTTCTGCGAATATAAATTTTACACCCGTGACCAGCATCAATTGCGCGTTTTACCCAACTTGCGCAAACGCACCAATTATCTCCGTTTTTTAATCCCTCAAATCCGAATTCTGGATGAGGTGTAATTAAATCATTACCATTATCTTTGCACCAATTTAGAAAATCATCATTTACTTTTGCACAAACACAGTGGACTCCCACATCAGTTTTATCTGTGTTGCAAGAACCATCGCGAAACCAACCGGTTACTGGATTCATCGAGCAGGGTTCAATGTCTTCGCCAAGAACATTTTTTTGTTTTGGAATTTTATTCATGTTTAAACACATTTGCTATTTTTTGATCTATCTCAGCATTAAATGAAAATGATCTTCGCTCTTCACCAGATTGAAAAGGATAAGCTGTGTGCATTAAATAATTTGGAAATAAAATCATGTCAGCCACTTTGGGTTGATGATTATAAATACTTTTATTTAAAAAAGCTCTTGAGCCGTGAATAAAATCTATTGTGCCATGAGTTTTAAGATTATGTTTATGAGATCTTGTGTCTTCATTTAAAGATTTTGGAATTTTTAAATAACCAACACCTGAAATATGTCCATCATGATAATGAATAGGGTTGTATTCATTTTCAAATTGTCGAACTACCCAAACATTATTAATTTTAAATTTAGTAATTTTTCTATTTACTGCTTTTTCAATATAGCTTTTTGTAATTTTAAATAAAAAACTTTTTAAATACTTATTAATAAAAGTTTGTGGAAGCATAAGCTCTTGACTAACTTGTCCCACTAATTTTTTACTATAATCGAATTTTTTTGAAAGATTTTGATTATCTACAATTCTATCGATTTCTTTATTTATTTTATCAATAAGATTTTTTGGAATCTTTAATTTTGCAATTCTTGGACCAAAAGGTGTCAAGACGTTTACATTATTTGTCATTATAGTTTTGTAGGATTAGGTTGTCCTTTATAGACAATATTTGGATTAAATTTTTTTTTTTTTTCTTTAAATTTTAATTTAATATTCTTTTTGGTTTTAGTAGGTACTGATCTGTAAAAACAGGATTTGTAACCCACGTGACAACTTGCACCTCTGCCTATATCTACAGTGATCCACACTGCATCTTGATCGTCATCAATTCTAATATCTTTTACCTTTTGCACAAAGCCACTGGTTGCTCCTTTGTGCCACAAAGCTTTTCGTGATCTACTCCAATAAAAAGCTTCACCAGTCTCAATTGTTTTTTTTAAAGCCAGTTTGTTCATAAATCCGTGCATTAGAACTTCTTTAGTTTTGTAATCGGTAGTTATCACAGGTATTAAACCTTCTAAGTTGAATTTAGGGCTTAAATACTTGCCTTCTTCTACTTGCTTAATTGAGGTTCTTTTTTTAAACATTTATGAGAAAATTAATTTGTTCTAAGCATTTAGTATATATTATAACTTAACAAAAAATATAATCACTTTTAATGAACGTTACTGATTTAATAAAAAAAAAGTTAGAAAAAGCCGTTACCAGAGAACAGGCTGAAGAGGCTATTAAAGTTTTGCTTGCTTGGGCAGGTGACAATCCTAAAAGAGAAGGATTACTAGAGACTCCAAAACGAGTAGTCAAAGCTTTTGAAGAATATTTCTCAGGCTATTTAATTGATCCTTATAAAGATTTAGAAAAAACATTCGGTGATGTCGAGGGTTATGATGACATGGTTATTCAAAAAAATATTTCAATTTATAGTCATTGCGAGCATCATATGGCACCTATCGTCGGTGTTGCTCATGTAGCATACATTCCCCATGAAAAAGTAGTAGGTCTTAGCAAACTGGCGCGAGTTGTTGAGGCTTATTCTAGAAGATTACAAACTCAGGAAAGATTAACAATGGAAATTGCAAATACAGTATTTAAAGGATTGAAAGCACAAGGAGCGGCAGTGAGCATCGATGCAGTGCATCATTGTATGACTTCTCGTGGAATTAAAAAACACGAAGCGACAACTGTTACAAATTACTTTACAGGCATATTTAAAGAAAGTCATAACCTTCAAAATCGTTTCTTACATTATATCGGTCTGAAATAAATGTTAGATCAAGTTATCGTTGATGCAGACATAGAATCAGTTTCTTGCAGTGGAGGAGCCGATGATCTAGGACATCCAACAGTTTATTATAATTTCGGAGAAAAATTAGAGGTTATTTGCGGATACTGCGGAAAAAAGTTCATAAAAAAAGATGACCATGAGTAATTTTAAAGCAATTGTAATTAATAAAAACGGCGATCAATTCACAAGAGAGATTAAAGATATTGATAAAAGTTTTTTAATTCATGGCGACGTTTTAGTTAATGTTGATTATTCAGATTTTAATTACAAAGACGGAATGATTTTAAAAAACGGCGGAAGCTTAGTTAAAGACTATCCTCATATTCCAGGTATTGACTTTGCAGGCACTGTTGAAGAAAGTAAAAGTGATAAATTTAAAATAGGTGATAAAGTTATTTTAACTGGTTGGAGAGTAGGAGAGATTTATTACGGTGGCTACTCTCAGTATGCAAAAGTTGATGCAAATTTTTTAGTGAAAGCTCCAAACGATATTTCAACTAAACACGCGATGGCACTTGGTACAGCAGGGTTTACAGCATTACTATGTTCGTTTGCAGTTCAGGCGAGAGAGACAATTTTGCTTGGAGAAAAAGTAAATGATGTTCTTGTAACAGGGGCAACAGGAGGAGTTGGCAGTGTTGCTGTGATGATCTTAGCTAAAATGGGCTACAAAGTGCATGCTCTTACAGGAAAAAAAGATAAGGTAGATTTTTTAAAAAGATTAGGTGCTAGCGTTATTCTTGATCGATCAGAACTAGAAGGTGAAATTAGACCATTAGATAAAGGGCTTTGGGACTGTGTTGTTGATACTGTTGGTGGCAATGTTTTGGCTAAAGCTTTAACTCATACAAAGCCTACAGGAATCGTTGCTGCATGCGGACTTACTAATAGTTTTAAACTAGAAACAACAGTTATGCCTTTTATCATTCGAGGTGTTAAATTGTGGGGAATTAATTCAGTAGATACTCCAATGAAAAGAAGAGAATTTGTTTGGTCGCAAGCTACAAACTTAATTGATATGAAAAAATTAGACGAGATTACTCAAATTTGGAGTATGTCAAAACTTATAGCCTCTTATGATAAAATATTAAAAGGAGAAGTTTCGGGTCGGGTAGTCATCGACGTTAATCAGTAATTATGGATTGGGATAAACTTAAAATATTTCATGCGGTTGCTCAAGCAGGAAGTTTTACTGAAGCCTCCGGTACTTTAAACTTAAGTCAATCTGCTATTAGTCGCCAGATTCAATCTTTAGAGCATACTTTAAAAACATCTTTATTTGAAAGACATGCAAGAGGACTCTCCCTTACGGAAGACGGTGAAACACTTTTTAAAACAGCAAATGAAGTCATAATTCATCTTAAAGATGTTGAAACTTCTTTAATGGAAAAGAAAGACAAACCATCTGGAAGGTTAATAGTAACAACAGTTGTTGGTTTTGGAAGTATTTGGCTGACACCTCGTATTAAAGAATTTATGGATAAATATCCTGAAATGGAAGTTGAAGTAATTGTTACTGATAAAGAGTTAGATCTAAGTACAAGAGAAGCGGATGTTGCAATTTGGATGAGACAGCCAACGCAACTAAGTTATATTCAAAAGAAATTAATCGATATCAATTATCACATTTACGGTTCGCCAAAATATCTAGAAGAAAATGGTTATCCAAATACCGTTAAAGATTTAGATAAACATAAATTTATTGTTTACGGAAAAGGTACACCTTCTCCTTTGTCGCAAACAGATTGGATTTTAAAAGTTGGCAAAAAAGATTCTAGCAAAAGAAAATCAGTAATGAGAGTGAATAATATTTACTCATTGTTACTTGCGGTTGAAAGCGGTGTTGGACTTGCAGCATTACCTGATTATATGGTTCAAGAAAAAAGCAGCTTAATAAAAGTTTTACCAAATGTGGATGGACCCAAATACGAAGCTCATTTTGTCTATCCGCAATCTTTAAAGAATGTTGCTCGCGTTAAGAGTTTTAGAGACTTCATTTTTGATAAAGTTAATGAATGGCGTTTTTAATTTTTAATTTTTTTATTTAGTATGACAACTTTTCTTATAGGAATTTTATCAGGTTTTCTGCTTGCCCTACCGGTTGGTGCTGTTGCGTTGATGTGTATTAATATTACTTTACAATATGGAATATTCTCTGGAATTTGCATTGGAATTGGAGCTGCTTTAGCAGATGCATTGTACGGTTTTTTGGCCATATATAGCTTAAATACAATTTCAAATATTTTTTTACAAAACCAAGATATATTAAGGGTGATCGGTGGTTTGTGTTTAGTTTTTATTTCTCTTCGAATGTTATTTAGTGGCCCAGTTAAAATTAGTAATAAGAAAGTAAATCACAATAAATGGCCTCAAGATATTTTTTCAGGCTTTATAATTACCCTAAGCAATCCTCTTACCTATATTGGATTTATAGCGCTGCTTTCTTATCTGCATGTAAGCTTTAAAGATTTTGATAAAGGTTTAGTTTTATTATTTTTTGTGGGTGCTTTTTTAGGATCGATGTTGTGGTGGTTAATACTAGTTGAGTTTGCAAGATTTCTAAAAAAGAAAGTAAATTATACATTTATAAAAAGATCTAATGTAATTACAGGATTTATAGTTTTAGTTTTTGCAGTAGTTGTGCTTGTATATTCTCTTAATAACTTTTAATTAAATGACAATCATTAATACCATTATTCCCTTTATAATTCTGATCTCAGTTGTTGTTTTTGTTCATGAGTATGGACATTATTATTATGCAAGAAAATACGGTGTAAAAGTTACAGATTTTTCAATTGGATTTGGAAAAGAATTATTTGGCTGGAATGATAAAAATGGAACGCGCTGGAAAGTTTGTCTTATACCATTAGGTGGTTATGTGAAATTCTTTGGCGATGCAAACTCAGCAAGTCAGCCAGAAAAGACTTCAAGTTTTTCACAAAAAAATCAAAAATATTTACTCGCAACAAAAAAATTATATCAGCGAGCTATTATTGTATCGGCAGGACCTATTGCTAATTTTGTTTTAGCTTTAGTTATATTTTCTTTTATTTATATGACTGCTGGAAAAGATTTTTCAGTCCCTGTTATTCAGGATGTTAAAATTAATAGTCCTGCCTATAAAGCTGGACTAAAGAAGAATGATCAAATTATTAAAATTAATGATAATAAAATTAACAGTATCACTGAAGTATCGCAGTCTATTGCTTTATCAGAAACGCATTTGATTAAAATAACAGTTCTTAGAGATAGAAAAGAATATGATTTTCAAGTTCAGTCAATCACACAAGAAGCAAAAGACAATTTAGGAAATAATATTAATCGTAAAATGATTGGAATTCAGATCATTCCACTTAACAATGAAATCAATAGACAAAGATTAGGACCAGCTAAAGCAATTTATTATTCTTTAAAAGAAATCTGGTTCACAGTTTCAACCACGATGAGCTATTTAGGTAAGATGATTATTGGCACTGAAAAGGCAGATCAATTAGGTGGACCAATAAAGATTGCTCAAATCTCAGGACAAGTTGCTCAACTTGGAATTATTCCGTTTCTTTCTATTATGGCTTACATTTCAATTAGCTTAGGACTAATTAATTTGTTTCCAATTCCATTATTGGATGGCGGTCATTTGGTATTTTATTTCTATGAGCTTGTTAGAGGAAAACCATTGAGTGAAAAGATGCAAACTTACTTCTTTAAGTTCGGTTTATTCGTGCTTTTTACGCTGATGTTTTTTTCAACGTATAATGACCTCAAAGGCTTAGGTATTTTCTAAAAAGTCATATAAAACAACGTTTTAGTAAAAAATCCTTATAAATCATATCAACATATGGTGTTAGAAAAATAAGCAAATACTACATTTATGTTGATTTTCTTTGTTTTTTCAACATTATTTAAAAATCAACGAATCAAAAGGGTTAAAAATGAACAAAAAACAATTAGTGGCTAAAATAGCTACTGCTTGCAATATGGGCAAGAGTGATGCCGAAAAAACCTTTGATAAAATACAAGACATTATTCTTGCTGAATTAAAGAATGATGAAACTGTAAAAATCGCAGGTTTTGGTACGTATAAAGTTGCAAAAAGAAAAGCTAGAACTGGAAGAAATCCTAGAACTGGTGAAAGTATTCAAATCGCAGCTTCTCAAAAAGTTAAGTTTTTGCCAGCAAAAGCTTTAAAAGAGATGTTTAATAAGTAATTTCGTTTTTTAATAACTCAGCTTTTATTAGCTGAGTTATTAAATCCTCAAGTTCTCGAGTAATTTTCAAAATATTTTAACAATAAAGATTAAATAATATTATTCACATTTTTCTTTATCTTTTTAATTTTTTTCAACCTTAACTTGTTTGTATATAAGTTTAATTAATTTATAATTTAACTAAACAATTTGGAGAAAAACATGTTTTCAAAAGAACTAAACGCAAAACTAGATGAGTTTCATTTGTTAAAGCATCCATTCTATCAAGCATGGAATGAAGGAAAACTAAGCAGAAAAATTATAAAAGATTATGCTGAACAATATTATCATCATGTAAAGGCATTCCCACGTTATATTAGCGCAACACATTCATTGTGTGAAGATATTGCTAACAGAAAAATTCTACTTGAGAATTTGAATGATGAGGAAGACAAACATAATGATCACCCTAAACTATGGAAGCAATTTGCTGTAGCTTTAGGAGCTGACAAAAATGAAATCGAAAAAGTAAAATTAGAAAAACACACTTCAGAAATGATTGATAATTTCTTTAAACAAGGAAGATCAACTTATGCTGAAGGACTTGCTTCTTTATATACTTACGAAAGACAAATTCCTGAAATAGCGGAAGTTAAGATTGATGGTCTTAAGAAGTTTTACGGAGTAAACACAGAATCTGGACTTGCATTTTTTGAAACTCATAAAAAGGCTGATGTTTATCACAGACAAGAGTGTGAAGTTTTATTAGACAATCTTTCTAAAGAAGAACAAGCAAAAGCAGAAACTGCAGCACTTACAACTGCAAAATATCTTTGGAACTTTCTTTCAGGCGTAGCGCAAAAGCATAATCTTAGCGTTCAAGCAGCAGCTTAAATCTTTTTTTAAATATCCTGTGGCAAATTACACCACAGGATATTTATGCAAATAGTTTAAAATATTAATTATGACAATTGGAAGACCACAGACAAAACCAGACAGAGCTTTTTTTTCTTCGGGGCCTTGTGCAAAAAGACCAGGCTGGTCTATTTCTAACTTGCCAATTTTTACATTAGGAAGGTCACATCGCTCTAAAATTGCAAAAGATAAATTAAAAGAAGTTATCACTTTATCGAAATCATTATTAAAACTTCCAAGCGACTATAAACTTGGCATTGTCGCAGGCTCAGACACCGGCGCGATTGAAATGGCAATGTGGAGTTTGTTGGGATTTACAGGAGTTGATATTTTAGGTTGGGAAAATTTTGGTAACGACTGGATAAAAGATGCTGTCAGCCAGTTAAAAATAAAAAATTTAAATGTACATAAAGCTGATTATGGAAAACTGCCCGATCTAACAAAAGTTGATTTTAACAATGACGTTATCTTTACATGGAATGGAACCAGTTCTGGCGTGTGCTTACCCAATGCCGACTGGATAAAAGATGATCGAAAAGGCCTTACAATCTGCGATGCAACATCATCAGTTTTTGCAATGCCAATGGATTGGAAAAAATTAGATGTAATTACTTGGTCATGGCAGAAAGTTTTAGGAGGAGAAGGGGGGCATGGCATGATTGCATTATCGCCTAGAGCTTTAGAAAGACTTAAAACATACCAGCCTAGTTGGCCAATTCCTAAAATATTTAGATTAGCTGAAGATAAAAAAGTTTTAGAAGGTGTTTATGAGGGCGAAACTATTAATACTCCATCCATGCTTTGTGTTGAAGATTGCATAGATGCATTGTTATGGATTGAATCTATAGGAGGCTCAGAAGGTGCTATTAAAAGATCAAAGAAAAACTTAGATGAAGTTAAATTTTTTGTTAAAGAAAATAAAGACTGGATTGATTTCTTGGCTGAACAAGAAAATACTATTTCATCAACTAGTATTTGCTTAAAAATTATTGATCCAAAATTTAAAAAATTAAGCAAAGAAGATCAGGCAGCTAAATTAAAAACTATTAATCAAATATTAGAAAAAGAAAATATTGCTTATGATGTGAATTCTTATAGAACTGCACCGGCAGGCTTTAGAATCTGGGGTGGAGCTACAATAGAGACAGCAGATATTGAAAAATTGCTTCCCTGGATTAAGTGGGCTTATTTAACGAATTTAAATGTATAAAGTTTTAATCGCAGACGAATTAAGTAATGAAGCGCTAGCCATTTTTAAAGAAAATGGAATTGAAGCTATTACCAAAACGGATCTTGATACAAAATCATTAATAAAAGAACTACAAGATTGCGATGCTCTTGTTGTTAGGTCAGCAACAAAGGCTACAAAAGAAGTAATTGAAGCTTGTAAAAAACTTAAAGTAATTGGTAGAGCTGGAATTGGAGTTGATAACGTAGATCTGGAAGCCGCCACAAGTAATGGAAAAGTTGTGATGAATACTCCATTTGGAAATTCAATTACAACAGCTGAACACGCAATTACGCTAATACTTTCTACTGCAAGACAAATTCCTTATGCCGACAAAACTACTCATGAGGGTAAATGGGAAAAATCTACTATTAAAGGAGTAGAAGTTACTGGAAAAATTCTAGGAATTATCGGTTGCGGTAATATTGGAACAATTGTTGCACAACGCGCTTTAGGACTGAAATTAAAAGTAATCGTATTTGATCCGTTTTTACAGGATAAAAAAGCATTAGAGCTTGGTGTTGAAAAAGTTAGTTTGGATGATTTATTTAAAAGATCAGATTTTATCACATTGCATACGCCCCTTAATGAAAAAACAAAAAATATAATCAATAAAGAAGCATTTAAAAAAATGAAAAAAGGAGTACGTATTATTAATTGTGCAAGAGGAGGCCTTGTTGATGAGGTAGCTTTGAAAGAAAATTTAGATAGCGGTTATGTAGCAAGCGCTGCTTTAGATGTTTTTGTTGAAGAACCACCAAAAGGAAGCCCTTTATTAGGAACAAAAAATTTAATTCTTACCCCTCACTTAGGAGCCTCTACCACAGAAGCTCAGGAAAAAGTTGCGGTGCAAATCGCAGAACAAATATCAGATTATTTAAAAACAGGAGCTATAACTAACGCGGTTAATACCTTTTCATTAACTGCAAAAGAACATCAATCTGTTGCGCCTTACTTAAAGCTATCAAGTTTACTAGGAGGGTTTGCCGGTCAATTAACAGAGAATGCTATTAAATCTATTCAAATAGATTTTGAAGGAGGTGCTGCAAGTGTTAATAGCGCTCCACTTACACAAACAATTATTTATAGTTTATTAAAACCAACAACGGACAGCATTAATATTATTAACTCTGTTTTGGTTGCAAAGAGTAAATCAATTTCAATTTCAGAAGTTAAACATCAAAAAGAGAATGATTATCAATCTTTAATTAAGTTAACGGTGACTACAGAAAAACAAACAAGAACAGTATCAGGTACCATTTTTGGTGGCAGAGCTAGAATAGTTGAGATTAAAGGAATTAAAGTTGAGGCGGATTTATCAGAGCATAATTTATACGTAACTAACCAGGATAAACCTGGTTTTATAAAAGACTTATCAAAAATTTTAGCAGATAATAGAGTTAACATTGCAACGTTTCATTTAGGCAGAGTAAGTGCTGGCGGAGAAGCGATCGCTATTATTTCAACAGATAATAAAATTGAAAATTCTGTTTTGGAGAGTATTAAGAAAATACCTTTAGTAATCCAAGCAAAATATATTCAATTTAAAGATAATGAATATGAATAGTTCTACAGAACTAGTCTGCACTTTTGTAGCCAAAAATAAATTAGATTATAAAAATCTTATAAATTTTTTTTCAAAAATTCAGGATACTCAAGATTATAAAATTCTCTCAAAAAGAGCTCTAGATCTTTATTGTGGCGACATAAATAAAAAAAATAGAAAAAAAATTAGAAAGTTTTGTTTTAAGAAAAAAATTGACGTTTGCATTCAAAATCTTAAGTGGAGAAAAAAGAAAATATTTTTAGCAGATATGGACGCAACTATGATCAAAGATGAAACTTTGGATAATCTTGTAAAAATTGCAGGAATAAAAGCTGACATTGATAAGCTAAGCAAACTTGCGATGGATGGAAAAATTAGTCTTAGAGATACATTAAAATTTAGAGTTAGTTACTTAAAAGACAAAAGTACTCAGCTTATAAAGCGAGTTATAAAAAAAATTAGATTTAATCAAGGTTCTAGAATTTTAGTAAAAACTTTAAATAAAAACGGATATCACACTAGCCTTGTTACAGGTGGTTTTCAGCCTATCTCAACTTATGTTGGAAAAACTTTAGGTTTTAAAAAAGTAATCAGTAATAAATTTGTTATAAAAAATAATAAGTTTACAGGTGAATATATCCCAATTACTGGACAACAAAATTCTAAATTGTTTTACTTAAACTATATTTGTAAAAAAAAATGTTTAAACAAAACAAAACATGCGATCGCAGTAGGTGATGGTGCAAATGATCTTGCAATGCTTAAAAACTCAGGTCTTGGAGTGGGTTATCGTCCACATCTTATAATAAAGAAGGCCGTTGATAATCACATTCTATTTACTGATCTTACAACTATTCTATTTTATTTAGGCTTTGCTGAAAAAGAATTTTCTAAATAGCTTCTTTTAAAAAATTTAGTACTTCTTTTGCATGATCTGTGACTTTAACATTGTTCCAGATTTTTATTATTTTTCCTTTAGGATTAATTAAAACTGTTGTTCTTTTGATCCCCATAAATTTTTTGCCATACATACTTTTTTCCCCCCAAGCACCATATTTTTTAAGTACTATATTTTCTTCATCGGATAATAATTGAAAAGGAATTTTGAATTTATTTATAAATTTTTTATGACTTTCTATAGTATCTTTTGAAATTCCAGTAATTTCACAATTTAATTTTTTGAATTCTTTATAAAGTTTTGAAAAATCTTTGGCCTCATTTGTGCAGCCAGGCGTATTATCTCTTGGATAAAAGTAGATTAGTAAAAAATTTTTTTTATTATTTTTAAGCTCAAATTCTTTATTATTACTTGATGGAATTTTAAAACTTGGTGCTAATTTATTCTCTTTGATCATAATACTCTGTTTAATAAATTCAAAATACTTTATAAAATACATTTAATGAAGATAAAATCGCATAAGCAATTAGTCGAAGAAGCAAGTTTACATATAGAAAACCTTACTCCAGAAGAAGCCAAATCAAGATTGGATGATAATACAATTTTAATAGATATTAGAGACATTAGAGAGTTGTGGAGAGAGGGCACAGTTGAGAATGCAAAGCATATCCCAAGAGGAATGCTAGAATTCTGGTTAGATCCTAGTAGTCACTATTACAAGGAAGAATTTTCTGTTGATAAAAATAAAATATTATTTTGTGCTCAAGGAATGCGCTCAGCTCTTGCTGCTAAAACTTTAAAAGATATGGGCTTTACAAATGTAGCTCACATAAAAGGTGGATTTGAAGCATTAAAAAAAATTAATTTTAAGATAATGGAAGTTAAAAAGAAGTAACTATTTTTTAGCTTCGTTAAAAACAAATTCTAAACGATCTTGTCCCCAAAACATTTTTCCATTTACAATAAATGCAGGAACTCCAAATATACCCTTATTAAAACATTCATTAGTTCTTTTAATGAGATCATTTTTAATAACTGGATCATTATATTTTAAAGAAAATAAATCAGAATTTATTTCCTGATTTTTAATAAATTTTAGAAATACTTCTTCGTCATTCATATTCATAGAGTCAACCCAAACAGCATTAAAAGCTTTGTCGACAAAAGATCTAAAAAAATTATCTTTCTCAGCAACTAATGCCGCTCTCATAAGATTAACGGTTTTAATAGGGAAATATCTATTGAATTGATATTTCACTTTATATTTATCGGCCCAGAGTTTGCAGTCTTTGATTAAATATTTTGCCTTTAATGGAATGAAAGCTGGAGCAGTAATTCCGGCCTCTTTATGAAGTCCTCCTACAAGAACTGGCATGTAGTTTACTTTTTCACCAGTTTCTTTTTCGAATTTTTTTATTTGTGTATGAGCAAGATATGAATAAGGACTTCCTAAATCAAAATAGAAATCTATTTTTTTCATAGTTATTTATAACTCTGAAATAAATTATTAGCTACTAAGAGTTAATCGAATAATTTTAATTTTTGAGCAGCGAGAAGTCTTAAGAGTAAGTAGACACCAAGTCCAATAGGACCTAAAAAATAAGTAAGTATCAAAGGAACCAAAACTATAAATTGTAGAGCTTTATTTTTAGCAGCGTCCGCTGCAATCCAAGCGCCTAACATAAGATTTGCAGTTAAGAAATGTATCCAAAACAATAACAATACATTTTTATCACTCAGCACTTTTTTAAGCTGATCAATTCCCATGTAAAGTTCGAACGTTTTTCCCTTATCTAGAATATTAGAAAATATGCCATTCGAAGTGTTTACATAAATATAAAATACATAAAAATAGGTAAGACTTAATATTAGAGGAACTAATATGCTGTTTACCAAAACTTTTGTTCCGTTCCAGCTTGGAAGAAAGGCAAGAAGAATCCATAATGGAATTACACCGATATTTGTGAAATGATAAATCATTTCCAGGGTAAAAAAATCTTTTAAAGTGTTAAGCATGTGTTAGTAAGCACTATTATATGAGATTTAATAAATCTGCAAAGCAATCAATAAATAGCAGAGAAGATATTAAAGAACTTTCTTTAAAATATCTTGATAAATACCAGCCTTCGAAAAAAGATCTTAGAATTTATTTATACAGAAAAGTCTTGGATACGGATTATTTAAGTAAAGACAAAGAAAGCATTCTAAGAGAAATAGACGCAGTTATTAGCAATCTTGAGAGCATGGGTGTTGTAAATGATATTATTTATTCAGAGTTAAAATCAAAAAATTATCTAAAAAAAGGTTATTCCTTAAATAAGATTAGAATGAACTTAGCCCAGAAGGGAATTGATGGTGAGTTATTAAAAAAGACAATGAATGATATTCAGAAAGATAATGTCGATCCAGACTTTTATGCGGCTATTAGAGTTTGTAGAAGAAGAAGAATAGGACCTTATCGTCCGGATGCAAATAGAGAAATTTTTTATACAAAAGATACGGGAGTTTTAGCAAGAGCAGGCTTTAGTTATTCAACTTCTAAAAATGTATTAGGGCTAGATAAAAAAGAGCTTAAGATTTTCGAGAAGAAGATTTGGTCTTTTTAATTTTTTTTCTTTCCTTATTTTTTTTATTAGCAACAAGTTGGTTTACGGTATTTCTTAAAAAGTTTGCACATATAATAAAAAAAATTATTCCAAATATAAAAACTCCGCCTATGATTTTAATTGCGATGTCGTGTTTCATATAAGTTTACCTTGTTAGATTAGACGATCTCCTTAATATCATTGCAGGATTTGCAAAGTCTTTTTTACCGTAAATTATTTTTTTACCAGAGAAAGTAGTTAATATTGCTCCTGCATGCTCAGCGATTGCATGTCCTGCAGCAATGTCCCATTCTTTTGCTCTTGCTCTTGCGGCATAAATATCGAACTCGCCAGATGCTATTAAACAAAATTTGAGTGAGCTTGAACACTTTATAAATTTTGTAACGTTATATTTTTTATGAATATTTAAAATAATATCTGAAGGGGTTGGACTATTTGATAGCGCTAAAATCTCATTTTTTTTAGAAAGCTTTTTACTAGTTAGTTTACTTTTTCTATTTCTATTAATTTCAAAGGCGTTATTTTTTCCAAATGAATAAAACAATCGTTTAAGTTTAGGAGCATAAATAACTCCAAGTACAGGCTTTTTATCCAAAATTAGCGCAGCATTTAAAGTATATTCATTTCTATTCTTTATATACTCACGAGTTCCATCAATGGGATCAATAAGCCAGAAATTTTTTCTATCAAATTTATTTATTTCATCTACATTTTCTTCAGAAACTATTTGAATACCAGGAGTTAAATCAGAAATTTTTTCTTGTAAAATTTTATCAACTAATAAGTCGCCATTAGTAACAGGGGTGTTATCTTTTTTTATGGTGATTTTTAAATTTTTCCCTGAAAGCCTAATACTTTCTTTGCCAGCCTCATAAAAGCTTGGGATTAGTTCTTCTGTTATTTTTTTTAGATTAATTTTTAACATTAATTTTTTCTAATAGAATTATATCTGCAACAATTGTTTTTTTCCCAGAATTTTCAAAATTAACAGTGACGATATTTTTAATAATGGATTGTATTTGACCAATACCCCATTCTTTATTTTTAGGATTAATCACATAGTCTCCGGGCTCATAGTCAAAAATCATTTTTTACTTATACTTATTTCTTTCTATAATGTAAGAGTGTCTAAAAATTATCTATGACAGCAATACTAAAAACAGAATTAAGTAATAATTTATTAGGATTAGATAAGTCCCCAAGCGAAACAAAAGTTGTTGTTGCTATGTCTGGAGGAGTTGATTCTTCAGTTGTTGCAGGACTTATGAAAATGAATGGATATAAAGTCGTTGGTATTACCTTGCAACTTTATGATTATGCTCAAATTAATAAAAAACCCGGAACCTGCTGCGCAGGGCAAGATATTTACGACGCAAAAAGAGTTTCAGAAAAATTAGATATCGATCATTATGTATTAAATTATGAGAGTAAATTTAAGAATGAAGTTATAGAAAAATTTGCAGATTCATATTTAAGAGGAGAAACTCCTATTCCATGTGTAAATTGTAATCAAACAGTTAAGTTTAGAGATTTATTTGAATCAGCAAAAAATTTAAATGCTGATGCATTGATTACCGGCCATTATGTAAAAAAAATTATAGATAATGGAATTTCTAAAATGTATAGACCAAAAGATTTAAATCGTGATCAGACTTATTTCTTATTTGCAACAACTCAAGAGCAATTAAATTATTTACACTTTCCTTTAGGAGATCTTCCTAAAGATGAAACAAGAAATATTGCAAAAAAACTTAATTTAGAAGTTGCGGATAAACCAGATAGCCAGGACATTTGTTTTGTTCCAAATGGTAACTACGTATCTGTGATTGAACGTTTAAGACCCGAAGCAAATGAACCCGGAAACATTGTAGATACCAAAGGAAGTATTCTAGGAAGACATGAGGGAATTATTAATTTTACAATAGGACAAAGAAAGGGAATAAAAATTTCAGGAGAAATTCCATATTATGTTGTTAAGATTAATGCAAAAGATAAAGAAGTTGTTATTGGAAAAAAAGAAGAGTTAGAAATTAAAAAGATCAAAATAGAAAATATTAATTATCTCGCTGATAAAAACACTGATTTTAATGAAAATATATTTGTTAAAGTGAGATCAACGGGAAAGCTTATAGAGTCAAAGCTAGATGTTCATAAAGAAGTAGTAACTTTTGAAAAAGGAGAATTCGGAGTGTCCCCTGGACAGGCATGTGTATTCTACAAGCCCGATAAATTAGGCGTTAGGGTTTTAGGTGGTGGTTGGATAAGAGCTACAGAGTAAAAGAAACTATTTCTTCTTATTTCTTCTTCTATTTCTTCTTATTTTTGATCCAACTTTTCTTCGGCCTCTATGTTTTTTTGGGTATCCCATGTTTTTATATAAAAAGTTTATATCTAAATTAATTACCAAAACAAAAAGCAAACACAATAGATTTATTAAAATAGAATTTGATTTTTTTTCTAGTTATGATTTAACCCAAGACATGGGAATATTCAAAAACAATCAAGAAGTTGTCTATAGATCAGATTTTGATAAAAAAAATAGAGCTGATATTAGAACTCTAGTTCTAGAAAAGAACGCAAGAGATGAATACGATAAAAAAATCCAAAATAGAATTGTTGTAGCCCTATCTTTTTGCTTAATTATTGGATTAGCTTTAGTTTTAATTAAATAATTTCTCATACAATATCAAATGTTTACTCAGTTTTTTGACGAACTGAACATCAGAACAAACGGTAATAAATTAATTAAAATTACAGATAAAGTTTTGCAATTTGCAGATCACTCTAAAATTTCAAATGGCATACTTAATATATCAATCTTACACACAAGCGCGTCATTAATTATTCAAGAAAATGCGGATGACGATGTGCAAAAAGATCTTTTAAATTTTTATGATAAATTAGTCCCAATGGATGACGATTTGTATATTCATAACACAGAAGGCAAGGACGACATGCCTGCACATATTAAATCTTCGTTAACTAACAGCAATTTAACACTGAGCGTAAAAAATAGTAAATTAATTCTTGGAACTTGGCAGGGTATATACTTGTTTGAACATAGAATTGAACAACAAATTAGAAAAGTTTTTTTACATCTTATTGGACAACAGTAATTATGAATTACAGATTAAACATTGTATTGATTGTAGGTAGTGCACCAGATGCTTTAAGCATTAAAAAACAAGATTTGTCTTTATTCTCCAGTCGCGTTGTTATTAATAATGCTTGGCAATTAACAAGAGATTGGAATTACTTAATTTATCCCGAAGACTTTCCAAATACAAACTTGCCTCCTGATTCAATCTTAATTAATAAAAAAATAGTTACGGCTCGTGAATTTGTACCGGAACAAAATTCTTTTGGAGGATTTGTTTATGGAGGAGGTACAATGGCATTTACAGCTGGTTATTGGGCATTAGGTGCTTTAAAGCCAGATGTGATCGCTTACTTAGGTTGTGACATGATTTATCCAGAAGAATATGGAATGCAAAGTCATTTTTATGGGAATGGTAAAGCGGATCCTTTACGTTCCGACATCACATTACAATCCTTGGAAGCAAAGTCTGTTCGTTTAATGGCGTTTGCCAAGATTAATAATTGTGCAGTAGTTAATTTATCTGAGCTACCTAAATCACGATTACTATTTCCACGCATATCAATAACGGACCTATTAAAAAAAATAGATCAAAAAAATTTGGTGTGTGAGCAAGACGTAAAATTAGATTCTAAATATGTAAAAAAAGCTTTAGATCTCGAAGAAGAGTTGGCGTATATGGTTCCATCAGGAAGATATTGGGAGTCTTTAAAGGAATTTGACCAACTAAAATTAAGCGAAATAGATTCTCTATGGCTTAAATCTGCATCTAAGTTGAATTAGTTATTTAAGTGAATTAAATTTTAGTAATTAATATACTATATTTAATGTAATTGTTTTAGTGTATGAACCTGCTGTTTTTCCAGTTTGAGAAGCAGCTATTGATCCTGTGATAGTTCCGGCAGTTGCGCTTGATAATATTCCTACTCCTGTTCCAGAGATTGTAGCCGCGCCGTTGGTCATAGTGGCGCCAGCAGTATTCGTAAAAGTAACATTTAATCGATCAGAAGCAATTGCACTAGTTCCGCCAACTCTAACTAAATAATAGGCTGGAGTTGCTTCTGGAGTATCATTAAATGAAATTGAATAACTTGTGCCGTTTGTGCACTCAACAGATACTCTTTAAGTTGCAGTAATTAATGAACCTGTGTAATCAGCGAAATTCATATTGCTAGCTGAAACTGAGCAAGAAGATGATGTATTTCCATTATTGTTGGGGTCACTACCAGATAATACCACTACGCTGACAGCCATTGATCCTGTTGCTGAACTAGTTTGCGCCGATGCTCTTGAAATTATCAACAGACCAAGCAAACAAGTTAATGCAGCAGTTGATTTTGCTAACACAACTTTTTCTCTTTTCTTAAAAAATAAATTATTACTACTCAAGATAGATCCATAAATAAAACTTGGAAGTTGTATTATTTTTTTAAAATTCTCGCCAGAATTTAATTTTTCAATCTATAATTGTTAAACTATAGGTTGTTAAATTTATTTTATAATTCATTTTTTATTAGAATCGCTTGAGTTTTCGAATGGAGTAGTAATTATTTTTTTAGCCGGTTAAAAAAAATAATTTTAAAACATTAGAGGAGTGGTTTCGTATGACTTCTGAAGGATCAAAGCCAGATAATATAGTTGTGAATGTTCAAAGAAGATTTACTAAACAATGGAAAGACTGGTCAGATTTCCTTTGTGCTGGCAAAAAAGTAAGAAGAGCTAGTGCGTTTATATTTTTAACAACTAAACCCTAAAGCAGATAGTAACTTCAAAAATAATTTTCCTAATTTAAAATTGATATAATTTTTTACAGTTCAACGATTAATTGAGCCTTAAAAAAGCGATCACAATCTGATCACAATGAGGATAGTAAAACGATAAGCTAGATTAGGACAAATGAAGATTTAAACTTGAGGAATTCTTGAGGATTTATGAATTAAAAAGCTCTATTTAAATTTCTTTTTACAAAAAAGTATTATAAATAAAGCCCTATTTAAATATGGCGGGGTAGCTCAGTTGGTTAGAGCGCAGGACTCATAAGCCTGAGGTCGGTGGTTCGATCCCACTTCCCGCTACCACAAAAAAATAATTATTAAATTAAAGATAACTTTTTTGCGTGTTCGTAAAATAGAATGGCACCTTTTTTGCAATTTTCAATCCAGTCAGATTTTGCATTTTCATTTGCTTCATCTGAAATAAATTTAAAACATCTAAATTTTACATTTTCTTTTTTGCAAATTTTAGCGATAGCGTAAGCTTCCATGTCAACTACATCTACTTGCATTTCAATTCCCGATGTAACAAAACTATCACCAGAGCCACATGAATGACCATTCTCAGATGAGATAATTTCTTTTATTTCGTCAAAAGGCGTCTCCCCAAGTTGAAAATTTAATCCTCTGGCATCCATGTCTCTTTGATAAAATTTTGTACATTCAATTAAACCTTTTAAACCTTTTTTAAGAGAACCGGCTGTGCCAAAATTAATAACTTCTGATGGTTTGTGCTGAAAAATTAATTTTGAAACGTGATACGCAGCATTAACCTTTCCAGCTCCAGTATGACTAAAAAAATTTAGACCTGGTGTTTCTTCTTTTAGAGCTGCAACAAATAATCTTTTCATATTTATTTTATAATATATTAATTAATTATAATGAATTTAGATAAATTTATAAGATCTATTCCAAATTATCCTAAAAAAGGTATCTTATTCAGAGATATCACCTCATTAACTGAAAATGCAAAAGCTTTTAATTACGCCTTGATGAAAATGCACATAATTTCAAAAAAAATTAGACACAATAAAATTGCTGCAATCGAATCTAGAGGTTTTATTTTTGCTTCTGCTTTGGCTTATTTAAATAAAAAGCCATTAGTTCTTCTTAGAAAAAAAAATAAGTTACCTGGGAAAAAAATTTCTCAAAAATTTAAGCTTGAATACGGAACAGATACAATTGAAGTTCATAAATCTTCATTAAACAAAAAAGACAAAGTTATTATTGTAGATGACTTGATAGCAACAGGCGGAACAGCGATTGCCGCAGCTAAATTAATAGAAAAATGTAGAGCAAAAGTATCAGCATTTATATTTTTAATCGATTTATTTGATCTAAGAGGTAATAAAACTCTTAACTCTAAAGGTTATAAGACTTTTAAATTAATTAATTTTCCAGGACATTAACTTTATGTTTAATGTTTCTTGCATTCAAATTACTTCATCTAATAACGTTTTTTCTAATTTAGAAAAAACAACAGATTTAATAATTAACTCTATTAAGAAAAAGGCAGATTTAATTATTACTCCAGAAAATACTTCTTTATTTACTTTAGATCATACTGAGCTTTTAGAAAAAGCAGAAGAAATGAATAATAATTTCTTTTTAGAATCTATAAGTAAAATTTCAGAGAGTTATAAAAAATGGATTTTAATTGGATCATTGCCAATAAAACTATCAAAAAAGTTACTAGCAAACAGATCTGTACTTTTTAATCCTAAAGGAAAAATTGTAAATTATTATGACAAGATTCATATGTTTGATGTGAAGCTTTCAAAAAAAGAAAAATATGAAGAGTCTAAAAAATTTTTATCTGGGAAAAAGAAAGTTTTAGCAAAGTTACCTTGGGGATTGATAGGACTTACTATTTGTTATGATGTTAGGTTTCCCAATTTATATCGAGAGCTTGCAAAAAAAGGCGCAATATTTATGACTGTGCCATCAGCATTTACAAAGACAACAGGTGAAAAACATTGGCATACTTTATTAAAGGCAAGAGCTATTGAGAACTTTTCTTATATATTTGCAGCTGCTCAAACTGGCAGGCACTATAATGATAGATTAACATATGGGCATTCTTTAATTATTTCTCCTGATGGAGAAATTTTAAGAGAAAAAGAAAAGGGAGAAGGTTTTATTATTGCAAGAATTGATGAAAATCTTCCCAAAAAATTAAGAGCTAAAATTCCAAGTCTTAAATCGAATTAATATTTTTTGTAGCTTTTTACTTCAGAAATATTTGATTTTGTTAAACTGTTAATTTTGTTTTTAAAGCGCGATCTTTCATCGTTAGTAAAATAAACATCCCTTGCAAGCTTTATAAATTTCTCTTTAAAATTACTTTTTCTTTCGCAATCTCTAATGTCATCTTCAATTTTCCATAATTTAAGATTAATTGATTTGAGCTTTTTATATAATTTTGTAAGTGATTTAGACTTTTTAATATTTCTATTCACCGTTTCTTGTAAAGAACCCAATTCTTTTAAAACAATTTTTACTTTAGATTTATCTTTGATTTTATTTTTTTTTATCTCAAGAATTGATATTTTGTCGAACAATTCACCTGCTGATATTTCAGAGTAAATTTTTTTTGTAATTTCCATAATTAATCAATAATGTTCTTTTATAATATATGTCAAATATTTTGATAATAAAACTTGGCTCTCTAGGAGACGTTGTTCAGATTTCCGGTGCTTTAAGGGATATAAGAGAACATCATCAAAATGATAAAATAACAATTTTAACTACATCAAAATATTTAAACTTATTTCAAAATTGTCCTTATGTTGATGATTGCATAGAAGACAAAAGGTTACCCAGATACAATTTTTTTTATCTCTTCAATTTACGAAAAAAAATAAACGATGTTAATTTTGAAAAAGTTTATGATTTACAAAATTCTAATAGAACAAATTTTTATAAAAATTTTCTTTTTAATATAAAAAACTGGTCAACTTCAAAAGATGTTCCCGAAAATCAATACAATAACTCAGTCTTGCAAAGATTTGATGATCAATTAAGAAAGTCCAATATTAAAACAAAGTACACTTTAGCACCAGATTTTAACTGGGCGATAGAACATAGCAATAATTATAATTTAGATAGTAATAAGAAATATATTTTATTTTTTCCTTTTTGTTCTAAAGATTTAATTCATAAGCGCTGGCCTCATTTTGCAGAGCTCATAAACTTGATAAAAGAAAATCATGCGGATTTTGAACTAGTCGTTGCACCGGGACCAGATGAAATAAAAGAAGCTAAAGAATTAAATATAAAAATTGCATTAGATAACGAAAGATCATTAAATTTTTTTCAACTCGCGTCTTTGATTAAAAAATCTCATTTTGTCATAGCAAATGATACGGGGCCAGCTCATATGGCAGCACACCTTGGCGTTAAAGGCATTGTTATTTTTGGAGCTCATACCACACCTAAAAAAGTTTCGATTGAAAGAGAAAAATTTTTGGCTTTGCAAACAGATGATTTAAAATCTCTTATGGCAGATAAAGTTTATGCTTTAATTAAAAGCTCAATTATAAGTTAAGTAAATTTGAATATTTTTTAATTATTTCTTTCCAATAAAATTTTTTAGAAAATTCTTCTGCGTTTTTTCCAAGTTCCAAATACCTTTTATTTTGAATAATTGTTTTTAAAGCTTCATAAATTTCAGCATGATCGCCTCCATTGCATAAAATTCCAGTTTTATTATTTTGTACAGCATCAGGAGCGCCACCATCTTTTCCTGCTATAGAAGGCACTCCATAACTCGCTGCCTCAATATAACTGATGCCAAAACCCTCAACAGAGGTTCCTTCAATTCTTGAAGGCATTAAAAAAATATTTGAGTTTTTAAGTAGTGCGTTTTTTAATTCAGAACTTATATTTTTTTTAAAAACTATATTATTTTCTAAACCGAGTGATTTAGTCGTTTTTTTAAGATTTTCTTCTTCGTCACCACTGCCAATAATTACGTATTTAAAATTAGGGTAAATAGACTGAAGATTCTTTAACGCCAATAAAGAAAAGTCGATGCCTTTTCTTTTGTCAAATCTTGAGATGGTAATAATTTTGATTTCCGAATTATTAAATATTTCTTTAGCCTCACTATCTGTTTTAGTGCCAATTAATTGAGGCTCGTTAATTCCTGGGTTGATCACTTGTATTTTTTGCTCATCGTAGCCTTTTTCTAATGCTAAATTTTTAGTAAATTGTGAATTTGCAATAATAGATTTGGCTTTTTTTAGCGCAGCAATTGATCTTTTATTTAAAGCGCTTCCTATTGAATGATTAATCTCTTTTCCGTGTATTAAACAAAAAATTGGGACTTGGTTAAATATAGTATCAGTTATTAACTCAATGCTTTTCCAATGATCTGCAACTATAGCTTTTACGGGTTCTTTGTTTAAAATTTCTTTTAGAAGATTAAATTTTCTATATTTTTTTAAAATTTTAAATCCGCCTATTCTTTTAGTTTCAAAATAATTATTTTTGTCATAATTTTCATCACCAGAAAATGAATCTGCTAAAACCTTAACAGGATGAAGTTTATGTAAATGAATTGTAAGACCCCCCATCAAACTTTGCATCCCACCTAGTTCAGGAGGATAGTTTCTAGTTGTTACAATTATCATTTAATTTTTTTTCCATTTAATATTACAGCCCATGCTCGGATATTGATTTATTGGCCCTTTTGATGTTTTTGATATTAATTCCATAGCAACTAGCAATTCACTTTCGTTTTCAAGAGCAGGTTTTAGATTATTAAGTTTTCTAACTCTACCTCGATATTGTAATTCATTATTTTTATTATAACCAAAAAAATCAGGAGTACAGACAGCCCCGTAGTTACGAGCCACTTCTTGATTGTCATCATAAAGATATGGAAATTTAAAACTATTTATTTTTGAAAATTCTTTCATATTTTCAAAACTGTCCTCAGGATATTCTTTTGTATCATTAGACATTATTGCAACTGAATTGATGTCAATATCTGATAGTTTATTAGTAATTTTTACTATTTCTTTAATCACGGCCTTTACATAAGGACAGTGATTGCAAATAAACATAATTAAAGTTCCATTAATTCCTTTGATATCTTTTAGGGAAATTAAGGTTTCTTCTGTTGATTTTAATTTAAACTCTTTAATTTTTTCTCCAAAATTACATATTGGTGTTTCTGTTAAAGACATAATTTTATTTTACTATTTGGAATATTTGTTATGAATATAACATGATCTTCGAACTAGGTAATAAAAAATTAGTATCCGAAGGAAAACATTGGGTAGCATCAACAGCGAATGTGATTGGGGATGTAGTTTTAAAAAAAGATTCTAGCGTTTGGTTTAATGCAGTGATTAGAGGAGATATCGAAAATATTACTGTAGGCGAGGGCAGCAATGTTCAGGACAATTGCGTTTTGCATACCGACAATGGCTTTCCATTAAAAATTGGTAAAATGGTTACAGTTGGCCATCTTGTTATGCTGCATGGATGCACAATTATGGACAATAGCTTAATTGGAATAGGTTCAACAATTCTAAATGGTAGTGTGATTGGAAATAACTGCATTATTGGAGCTAACAGTTTGATTACTGAGGGAAAAATTATACCAGATAATTCTTTAGTAATGGGTAGTCCTGGAAAAGTAGTCAGGCAAGTTACCGAAGAAGAAAAAAAAGTAATTACTGAAAATGCCCAACATTATATAGACGGCTGGAAGAGATACATAACTGATTTTAAAAAAGTTTAAGGGACTAACCAAATACTTTTATTTTCATCTAACATAAATTTAGCTCGTCTATGTCCTTGCGAAGCTAGATAAAGCCATTCAAAGCTTTTTATTTTACTTTCAATAACGCAAAAGTTTTTATAACCCAATTCACTTTGTTCAAGAGTTGGAAGGGATCCGCCCATTTCTTTTGATAAATCAGAAGCTGATTCATTAATTAAATCGCCAGGCGCTTGAGGAGATAAATAACATTTTCTACTCATCATTTGTGTATTCTTCCATGCTTGTTTTGTAATCTCATTATCTTTATGAATAGTTGCTATGCCTTCAGCTCGAATCTGAATTTTTCTTTTTTTGCTATAAAAAACAAAATAAATTTTATTATTTTTTTTTAACGAAACAATTTTGGGAGATCTATGGTCGGTGTGAAATCTTAATATATTTTTATCTTTAAAAGCTCCTCTTAATACAACAATCCTACCATCAGCTCCTGTTTCAGAATTAATAATTACAATAGGAAGTCTGAAATCTTCATCGCGCTCACTAACTCCTTTTTCTAAAAAAGACCATATCTGATCAAGAATTACTTCAATATTATTATAATAGTCTGGGATATCTTTAATCACTTAACTTATTTTTTCTTAAGTCGAGTAATTAGACTTGAGGTATCAAATCTGTTTCCACCTTTTTTTTGAATCTCAGAATAATACTCATCTATAATTTTAGTAGTTGGAAGCTCGGATCCATTATTTTTTGCTTCTTCAAGAGTAATGCCAAGATCTTTTCTCATCCAGTCAACTGCAAAACCAAAATCAAATTTATTTTCGATCATAGTTTTATATCTATTTTCCATTTGCCAAGACTGTGCAGCTCCTTTTGAAATAACTTCAATAACGTCTTCCATATTTAAACCTGCATTTTGACCAAAACGAATAGCTTCAGACAAACCCTGTACAACACCAGCGATACAAATTTGATTAACCATTTTAGCAAGCTGCCCACTTCCAGCAGGACCTAGTAATTTCATTTTTTTGCTATAGCATTTGATTATATCTTGAGCTTTTTCAAAGTCTTTATTTTCTCCACCAATCATTACTGTTAGTTGACCATTTTCAGCACCCGCTTGACCACCAGAAACGGGAGCGTCTAAAAAACCAAAACTTTTTTCTTTTGCAGCTTTAAATAATTCTCTTGCGATTTTTGCAGAGGCAGTTGTGTTGTCAATAAATACAGACCCTTTTTTAATTGAATGAAATGCGCCTTCAGATCCTAGGGTTACTTCTTTCAAATCATTATCATTACCAACACAACAAAATACAAAATCAGAATCTTTACTTGCTTCTTTTGGAGTTTTTGCAAATTTTCCACCGAACTCTTTAGACCATTTTTCTGCTTTAGCAGTAGTTCTGTTATAAACGGTAACGGCATGACCTGCCTTTGCTATATGACGTGCCATTGGATAACCCATTACACCAAGACCTAAAAAAGTAACTTTAGCCATTTATGCTCCTATTAATCGTTTGTTAAATTAATCACTTAATATATTGCAGATAAATCTTTATAAAAACTTGATTTATTTAAGCTTTAAGAATAAAACGGTCAATTCAAATTATGGCACGAGTAACTGTTGAAGACTGTTTACAGCAAGTAGATAACCAATACGATTTAGTCATTTTGGCTAAAGAGCGTATTCTACAATTGGGCGTGGGCGATGCTCCACAAGTTCCAGTGGATAATGACAAACGAACAGTTTTAGCTCTAAGAGAGATTGCAGAAAAAAAAGTTTCAGTAAAAGATTTAGAAGAGTCAACAATCGACCGTATGAGGGATCATCCGGACGATGCTGTGGCTCAAGAAGATTTCGATAGCCCAGACGGAGATTCTTTTGAAGATATTTATCAAGGTGAAGTTTCAAAATCAGGTCAGGCCATTCTTCCTTCAAAAAGATCTAGAAAAATTCCAGAACCAAAAGTTGGATCTGAAGGTGTGGCTATTGAAGCGGATGATGACGATCTTGATGATGATATCGCTTTAGAAGCGGCTCCTGAAAAAGAAACTTCAGAAGACAAAGCTTAATTAAATTTTAATTTTAAAATCTTTTAAAATCTTTTTTCTGTGTTGGTCTAGATCAGGAATTTCACCTCGAGTACTCGGATCTTTATAATTAGACATTTTAATTGGGTTTCCAGCCATTTTAAATTTTCCAATTTTTTTATGCGTTGAACTTACAATCATATTTCTAGATTTAATTTGAGGATTTTCTACAGCTTGTTTAATATTATAAATAGGTCCACATGGTATGCTCATTTTAGTAAAGAGCTTAATCCAATGATTAGTATTATTTTTAATTAAATACTTTTCTAAAATTAATTTTAGATCATTGGCATTAGCATTTCTTAATTTATTATTTACAAATCTTTTATCTTTAGCGTATTCTTTGCATCCCAATGAGTTACAAAGATTTTCAAATAACTTATCATTACCTGCTGCAATAATTACAAAACTATCTTTTGTTTTATAAGCCTCAAAAGGAGTTATAGAGGGGTGACGTGATCCCATAGGTTTAGGAACTTCACCATTGCTAAAATATCTTGCGATTGCATTTTCTAAAATTGCAATCTGACAATCAAGCATAGACACATCAATTTTTGTACCCTTGCCAGTTTTTTCTCTGTCAAATAAAGCGGCATTAATTCCAATTGCTGTAAAAAGTCCTGCAGTAATATCTCCGATCGAAGTTCCAACTCTAGTAGGCTTTCCATCAGGCTGACCAGTTACACTCATAAGACCACCCATTCCTTGAACAACCATGTCGTATGCAGGTAAAGTTTTTAAAGGACCAGTTTGCCCAAATCCAGAAGCTGAGGCGTAAATTAGTTTTGGATATTTTTTCTTTAATACTTCCCAAGAGTAGCCCCATTTATCTAATGTTCCTGGTCTAAAATTTTCAACTAGCACATCAGATTTTGCTAATATTTTTTCAAATATTTTTTTATCGTCTTTATTTTTTAGATTTAAAGCAATACTTTCTTTGCCTCTGTTAAGAGACATAAAATAAGCGGAATAATCTTTAATGAATGGACCAAAACTTCTACTGTCATCTCCAGTTTCAGGTGATTCTACTTTTATAATTCGAGCTCCAAGATCCGATAAGACCATAGTGCAATAAGGACCAACTAAAACCCTTGTCAAATCTAATACAACTATACCTTTTAAGGGTCCTAAATTATTTTTCATCCACACAATATTACATTGACAAAGAACAACATTCAAATCAGAATAATATCTTAATAAATTTAAGGGGAGATCATGAAAATTAAAGCACACTTAACAGCGCTTGTTAGTATTTTTTTAATACTATCAGGAGTAAATTCATATTCAGCAGACATAGTTTTAAAAGCATCGCATCAGTTTCCAGGTAAAGGAGATTCTAGAAATGAAATGCTTGAGATTTTGTCATCAGAAGTAGCAAAGGCAAAAGTTGGTGTTGATGTTAGAATTTTTCCAAGCGCATCACTATATAAAAGTTCAGAGCAGTACAAACCACTAACTGAAGGTCAACTAGATATGACTCTTCTGCCATTAGATTATGCGTCAGGATTCAAACCTGAGTATGGAGCAACTTTAATGCCTGGTTTGGTAAAAAACCACTCTCACGCAGCTCGTATGAATGTTTCTCCTTTTATGAAAGATATTAAAAATATTTTAAAACAAGAAGGGGTAATTGTTTTGGCTGATGCATGGTTTGCAGGTGGATTTGCATCTAAAACAAAATGTATAACAAGCCCTGAATCTGCAAAAGGACAAGTGACTAGAGCAGGGGGAAGTATGTTTGAAGAAATGTTAAAAGGAGCAGGCGCTTCTATCGCTTCAATGCCTAGCAATGAAATCTATCAAGGTTTACAAAGTGGAGTTTTAAACGGAGTTAACACTAGCTCAGAAAGTTTTGTTACATTTAAACTTTACGAACAAGTTAAATGTATGACACCTCCAGGAAAATTTGCACTTTGGTTTATGTATCAACCAATTCTTATGTCTGAAAAATCATTTAATAAATTAAATGAGAAGCAAAAAGAAGCTTTATTAGCTGCAGGAAAAAAAGCAGAACAATATATGGCTAAAGAAGCTGCAAATTTAGACACTAAAATGGAAAAAATATTTAAAGAAAAAGGTGTTCAAATTGCTTACATGACTGAGGCTGACTATAAAGCTTGGTTAGTAATAGCAAAAACAACTTCATATAAAAAATTTGCAGAGAAAGTTAAAGACGGCGATAAATTAATCGCTAAAGCTTTAGCTGTTAAATAATTTTAAATTTGATTGGTGGGTTTAAAGCCCACCAATTTTATTAGGGTTGGTATGATTAATTTTATAAAGTTTGCGCATAATTTATCGAGGCTTTCCGGAGTAACTGCTACGTTATTAGTAATAGCAGCTGTTTTTGTAACGACCGAAATGGTTATTGTCAGGTATTTCTTAAATATGTCGACTACTTGGCAAACAGAATTTGTTATTTTTTCTTTAGCTGCGGCAACTTTTGTAGGCAGCCCTTACGTTCTTTTAAAAAAGAAGCATGTGAGCATTGATATTGTTACTCACTATATGAGTAAAAAAAATCAAAAATTAATGTCTTATCTAGCGTCTTTTTTTTCACTTATTTTTTTAATTATATTTTTATATACAAGCATTGAACTTTTTATTCATGCCTGGGAAAAAAATCTTAAAACTCCAACCATTTGGAATTTTCCTTTATGGAAAGTTTATATATTTTTACCGATAGGAGCTTTTTTATTAATTATTCAATCTATAGCAGATATTTTTTGTACAATGATTGACTACAATAACCCTAAGGGAAATTAATATGACACCTTTAGTACTTTCTCTTTATATCATTGGCGCTACATTTTTAATTTTAGCGACGGGCATTCCAATAGCATTTGGACTTGCGCTTGTATCAACTCTTTTCTTTGTTGGTATCGAAGGTATTGGAAGATTACCTCTTGTGGCGGAACAGCTTTTTAATGGCTTACAAGATTTTGGAATAGTTACTATTCCAATGTTTTTATTAATGGGGATTGCAATCGCAGCTTCACCCGCAGGAAAAGATTTATATTTAGCACTTGATCGTTGGTTAAATAGAGTTCCTGGGGGATTAGTTTTGTCTAACCTTGGAGCTTGCGCAATATTTGCAGCATTGTGTGGATCGTCACCTGCAACATGTGCGGCCATTGGAAAAATGGGAATTCCTGAAATGAGAAAAAGAGGTTATTCAGATGAGCTTGCAACCGGAACAATCGCAGCTGGAGGAACTCTTGGTATATTAATACCTCCTAGCATCACAATGATTATTTACGGAATATCTACCGGAACTTCGATCGGCAGACTTTTTATAGCAGGAATAATGCCTGGTATTATGCTTACAGCTTTATTTATGTTCTGGGCTTATATTTATGTAAGATTCAGTCAAGGCAGAGGAAAAGAAAAAGTTGCTGTAACCCAATACACTTGGAAAGAAAGATTTGAAATTCTTCCAAAAATTTTACCTTTTGTATTTCTTGTTATTGGAGTTCTATACGTTTTATATGGAGGTTTTGCTACGCCTAATGAAGCATCGGCTGTAGGTGCATTATTTGCGATGGGGTTAGTTGCAGTAGTTTATAAGATGTATAACACTAAATATTTCTGGGAAATTTTTTCTGAAACGATGGTTGAAAGTGTAATGCTGCTTTTAATTATAGCGGCATCTTTCTTATTCGCGTTCGTACTTTCTAATTTATATATCACTCAATCTATTGCTAAAGAATTAGTCGCCATTTCTTCTAACAAATGGCTGTTAATGTTTTATATCAATTTATTCCTAATAGTTGCTGGCTTCTTCTTGCCACCTGTTGCAAGTATTTTAATGACAGCTCCAATTCTTTATCCAATTATTGTGGCTGCAGGATTTGACCCTATTTGGTTTGGTGTAGTTGTAACTATTAATATGGAGATTGGTTTAATCCATCCACCCGTTGGACTTAATATATTTGTTATTCAAGGAATAGCTCCCGATGTTGCTTTGAGTAAAATTCTGTGGGGTTGTTTGCCGTATGCATTATTAATGATACTGCAAATAGTGATACTTTGCGCATTCCCTCAAATTGCCACTTGGTTACCTTCTTTAGTTATGGGATAATACAGCAATATGCTGGGTTTAAAAAAATTCCTCACCCTTGTTGCTGACAAAGGAAAAATATTCTTTGGTAATTTATTTACTAGAAAAAAAGATACAGCAACTCATTTAACTGAGTTATGTGAACAGCTAATATCAGAAGATGGAGTTGTTTCAGGCATAACTATTGCAAGAGAGTTTTGGCACCTTTACGAAAAATCAAATTTAGAAGAAAAAGAAAAATTTTTTTTAGAAGCTAATAAAAAATTTAAACCAGATTATTCGATCATTAATAGAGCCTGCAGAGATTTTATTGATAATAGCAATCCAACAACTTTAGAAAATTTAAATCAACTTGTTGAAGGAAGAAGACAGGAATTGATAAGAAGATTAAATTTAGCTCCTAACGGAACTCAGTCTCTTGTTAGCATGAGAGAAGACTTGATATATTTTTTAACAAAGCATCAAGTATTAAAAGATTTTGATAAAGACTTTAGGCATTTATTTAGATCTTGGTTTAATCCTGGTTTTTTAAAATTAACTCGTATTAAAAAAGAAACTGATCCTGATATCTTGCAAAAAATAATTAAGAACGAACGTGTTCACGAGATTAAAAGTATAGAAGCGCTTTATAGAAGATTAGAAAATGACAGATTATTTTACGCATACTTCCATCCTATTCTTGATAAAGAACCTTTAATATTTGTTCAAGTTGCTTTTACGAAAGGTGTTGGGACATCAATTCAAACAATTACTGAAGGGGGTGTTAACAATGCTGACGATTATGATGCTGTAACTTTTTATTCAATCAGCAACTCTAATAAAGGATTACAAGGAATTACCTTAGGAAATTTTTTAATTAAAAGAGTTGTTTTTGAAATTCAGCAAGAGTTCCCAAAAGTTAAAAATTTTTACACATTGTCGCCAATACCTGGATTTGCAAATTGGTTTAGCAAACAGCCAGAAGATAAAATTAAAAAAATATTAAAAAATGATGATTATAAACAACTAATGTTTTTAAAAGAACAGGACGATATTAACTTCAATCAATATAAAATTGAACAAAACAAACAAGCTCTTAAAAAAATAGCTTATTACTATTTAGTGGAAGAAAAAATTAACAATAAACCAATTAATGGAGTTGCTTATTTTCATTTAAATAATGGCGCTTCCATCTACGACATTGTTGTTAACGGCAATTTATCTATAAATGGATTTAAGGAATCATTTGGTGTTATGGTTAATTATTATTATGAGCTTGGAAAAATAGTTCAAAATCACGAAGAATTTGTTAAGAAAAATAAAATCTCAATAATGGAGAATTTAATTAAAAATGTCCAAAGTTAATAGAAAAGTAAGCGTGGCACCTATGATGGATTGCACTGATAGACACGACCGTTACTTTTTAAGATTAATAAGCAAGAATGTTATGCTTTATTCTGAAATGATCTCAACAGGAGCAATTCTTAAAGGTAAACAAAGAAATGTTTTAGAATTTAGTGAATTAGAAAAACCGGTTGCTCTTCAGTTAGGAGGCTCCTCTGTTAAAGAGTTATCAGAAGCTTCAAAAATTGCAGAAGATTATAATTATGATGAGGTTAATTTGAATCTAGGCTGTCCTAGTAAAAAAGTTCAAAAAAATAAATTTGGCGCATGCTTAATTAAAGAACCAGATTTAGTGATGGAGTGTTTAAATGGTATGGTTAATTCAACCAAACTTCCAGTAACCGTTAAAACAAGAATAGGTTTTGATGATGTAGAAGATTTTGAATATTTAGATAAGTTTGTTAAAAAAATTGCAAGCACAGGAGTTAAAACAATAATTTTGCATGCAAGAAAAGCAATTCTTAAAGGATTAAGCCCAAGAGATAATTTAAGAATTCCAAAATTAAATTATGGAATTGTAAAACAAATTAAAGACAACAATCCTAATTTAGAAATCATTATTAACGGTGGAATTACAGAAACTAATCAAATTAAAGAACATTTAAAAAATGTAGATGGGGTAATGATCGGAAGAGCTATTTATCATTCACCTTATTTTTTGGCAGATATTGAAAGAGAGATATTTAATAATGAAAATATTCCAACAAGAGAAGAGGTTGTAAAACAAACAGTTGAATATTGTCTTGCTGAAGTAAAAAAAGGGACGCGTGTTAATCAAGTGATGCGTCATACTGTAGGTTTGTTTCATGGTATTCAAGGGGCTAATTATTGGAAGAGGTATTTAAGTAATAATATGTTAGTTAGAGATGCAGATATCAAAAAAGTTGATCATATATTGGATTTAGTTAAGGATAACTTTAATGCGGCAAAATCTAGCAATTAATATATTTGACAGATTTGAGAAAAATATTACTATAATCTTATGTGGATAGTATTAGCAGTTGTAGTGGGTTTAGCAGTAGGTGTTGCTGAAAAAGATAATATCGGTAAGTTCTTTGATTCTGGTATTAAAACAATTAAAGAAACGTCAGAAACTGCTATTCAAAAAGCAAAAGATATCACTAAATAATCAAGTAATTATTTTTTTTAAAATGATTATATAATTAATATGCCCAAATCAAATTCATTCAGACCCGGGAAACACTTTTTACAAGTTCCAGGTCCTACAAATATTCCAGATCGAGTATTGCGAGCAATTAGTTATCCAACAATCGATCATCGTGGCGCAGATTTTGCCGAAATTTCAAAAAGAATTTTGGATAGAATTAGAGGAATTTTTAAAACAAAGCATCCTGTAATTATTTTTCCGGGGTCTGGAACAGGAGCTTGGGAAGCAGCCATTGTAAATACTTTAAATCCCAAAGACAAAGTATTGATGTTTGAAACTGGACAATTTTCCTATTTATGGTCAGAACAAGCAAAGAAACTTTCTTTAGATGTAGAATTTGTACCAGGTGATTGGCGTAGTGGAGTTGACGCTAAAATAGTTGAAAAAAAATTAAGCGAAGACAAGAGTCATAAAATAAAAGCTGTTTTTGCTTTGCATAACGAAACTTCAACTGGTGTTACTAGTAATATTGCTAATATTAGAAAAGCAATGGACAGCGCTAAACATCCAGCACTTTTAATGGTTGATACTATTTCATCTTTAGGTTCAATTGATTATCGTCATGACGAATGGAAAGTAGACGTGACTGTTTGCGGATCTCAAAAAGGATTATTATTGCCTCCAGGCCTGTCTTTTAATGCTATAAGCGAAAAAGCATTAGAAGCATATTCAAAATCAACAATGCTAAAATCATACTGGGATTGGAATCCTATCTTAGAAAATAACAAAGACGGTTTTTTTCCTTACACTCCATCAGTAAATTTATTTTTTGGGCTTGAGGAAGCGATCAACATGTTAACAGAAGAAGGTTTAGAAAATGTATTTAAACGTCACACAAGATTAGCCGAGGCTACGAGAACAGCAGTTAAAGCTTGGGGACTTGAGATTTTAGCTAGAAATCCAGAGGAATATTCAAATTCTGTGACCGCAATATTGCTTCCACAAGGTTACGATTCTGACAACTTAAGAAAAATTATATTTGATGAATACAATATGTCTTTAGGCATGGGGTTAAATAAAATTAAAGGAAAAGTATTTAGGATCGGTCATTTAGGAGATCTCAATGATCTTATGTTATCTGGGACCTTAGCTGGAGTTGAGCTTGGACTTAGAAAAGCAAAAATTCCACACAAAGCAGGCGGTCTTATGGCTGCAATAGATTATCTTTCTAAGTAAATTCTTAAAAATCAAATAGTTTATTTTTTTAACAAATAGGCTTAAACATTTTATAATGTTTTTTAAAAGATTATTTTCTCGTAGTAATTTAGAATTAAAAATTAACGACGGTGGTAGAGCGGCCGCAGGGTACAAAGGTCAGGCGGGGGATTGTGTTGTTAGATCTATCGCGATTGCAACTAGAATGCCGTATCAAATGGTTTATGACGATTTATTTAAAGCCAACCATGAATTCAGAAATACTTCAAAGACCAAACTTGCAAGAAGTCTAAAGGAAAGACACGACAGTCCAAGATCTGGAACTCATAGAGTTGTATTGAAAAAATATTTAGAAAAACTAGGATGGAAGTGGACTCCAACTATGTTTGTGGGACAAGGCTGTAAAGTTCATTTAAAGAAAGAAGAACTTCCTATGGGCACATTAATAGTTTCATGTTCTAAACATTTAACAGTAGTTATTAATGGAGTTCTTCACGATGTTTTTGATTGTTCTAGAAATGGAACTCGTTGCGTTTATGGTTATTGGACTAAAGACTAAATTTTTTGGTCGTATTCTCCAACTTTTCCAGTTTTTTGAAGAGTTTTATCAATAAAATCAAAGATGTTTTTGGTGTCTTTATTAGATTTTAAAGTCTCAACCACCACAACTAAAGAAGGCTTATTAGAGGATGCTCTAATTAGTCCCCATGAGTTATCTTCAAGAACAAATCTAACACCATTAATAGTGATTATTTCTTTAATTAATTGATCGTTAATTTTAGTTTTATTTTCTTTAAATTCTTTAAATTGTTTAGTGATTAGATCAACAATTTGATATTTCTCTTCATCTTTACAGAAGGGTGCCATAGTAGGAGTTTGATATGTCATAGGAAGAGCATCTATAATCTCAGACATTTTTTTATTCTCATTATTTATTAAATGACATACTTGAATTGCAGACATTATTCCGTCATCAAATCCAAATCCGATTGGCTGATTAAAAAAGAAGTGACCACTTTTTTCAAAACCAGCAATTGATTTAGTTTCTTTTACTTTTCTTTTAATGTGAGAGTGTCCTGTTTTCCAAAATATAACTTCGCAGTTGTTTTTTTTTAAAACTTCATCGTCTGAGTAAAGACAAGTTGATTTAACATCAATAATAAATTTTTCCCCTTTATGTGCATTTGAAATATTTCTTGCAATTAACAATCCTATTTTATCTGAAAATATTTCACGTCCTTTGTTATCAATAACTCCAACTCTATCTCCGTCTCCATCAAAGCCAAAACCAATATCAGCTTTATTTTTTACAACAGCCTCACTAATAGCATGAAGCATTTTCATGTCTTCTGGATTAGGATTATATTTAGGGAATGTATAATCAAGATTACAATCTAATTCTATGACATCACAACCAATACTTCTTAAAATTTGAGGAGCAAAAACTCCAGCCGTGCCATTACCACAGGCAACAACTGCTTTAATTTTCTTATTTATTTTATTATTAGAGATTAAATAATTGCTATAGATATCTTTAAAGTTATTAATTTTTTTTAAACTTCCTTCATTTTTAATAAAATTTTTACTGAATACTATTTCCTTAAGTTCAGACATTTCTGTTGGTGTGTGAGTAAGACCTTTCTCAATACCCATTTTAATTCCAGTCCACCCATTTTCATTATGACTCGCAGTTACCATTGCGATAGCATCTGCATTAAGTTCAAACTGAGCAAAATAAACCATAGGAGTTAAACTCAATCCTAAATCTTCAACATTACATCCGCTTTCCATCAATCCTTCGATTAATGCTCCTTTAACTTCTTCGCTGTAAGATCTGTAGTCGTGACCAACAATTACTCTTGGATTTTTTTTTGTGTGCCTGCTAATTTGAGTTCCAAGGGCAAGACCTATGGTTTTGATTCCTTCAAGACTAATATCTTTTGGATACAACCATCTCGCGTCGTATTCCCTAAAACCATTTTTGTTTATGTTAATATCTTTAGAATTCATTAAAAAAATTAATTGTTATTTTTTAATGGTTTATCAAAAATAAATTTTTTTAATTGACTTTTTTGTAATGTTCTAATAATGTTCTATTGTGATGTACTTATTAATAGTATATTCATGTTTTTGTAACACAACATATAGTTGTTTTACCATAAAAATCTAATAAAACATAGAGTTATGCAAGATAACTTGGCTTTGGCCATAAAAAAGATCGTTTTGGACAAAGGAATAGACATTCCGACATCAACTCCAAAATCTAACGTTCAGGATCTAAAAAAACCAGATCTTTTTTCTCTAACAAAAGAAACAGAGTTATTTCAAAATGAAAAAGGGATTACAATTAAAATTGATAGATCAAAAGATTCAAAATTAACAAATTTCGGTAAAGCAACTTTAGATGATCGTTACTTAGCAGATGGAGAATCTTACCAAGATTTGTTTGCTCGTGTTGCGGCAAACTATGCTGACAACAATTTACATGCTCAAAGAATTTATAATTATATCAGCAACCTTTGGTTCATGCCTGCAACTCCGGTATTGTCAAACGCAGGAACGGACAGAGGTTTGCCAATATCTTGTTTTTTAAATGAAGCAAATGACAGCTTAGACGGTATTTTAGATCTTTGGTCCGAAAACGTTTGGCTGGCAGCAAGAGGAGGTGGAATAGGAAGTTATTGGGGTAATCTTAGATCTATTGGAGAAAAAATTGGAAGAGTTGGAAAGACTTCTGGAATTATTCCATTTATTAAAGTTATGGACTCATTAACCTTGGCAATTAGTCAAGGATCTCTAAGAAGAGGATCTGCTGCTTGTTATTTGCAAATTGATCACCCTGAAATTGAAGAGTTTATAGAAATGAGAAGACCAACTGGTGGAGATCCAAATAGAAAAGCATTAAATCTTCATCACGGAGTTTTGGTTACAGATGCTTTTATGCGAGCAGTTGAACTTGATGAACAGTGGGCATTAAAAAGTCCATATGATGGAGCGGTTCAAGCAACGATCTCTGCGAGAAATTTATGGATCAGATTATTAACTGCAAGAGTTGAAACAGGTGAGCCTTATATTATTTTCATAGACACGGTAAATAGAATGATACCACAACATCATAAACTTGCTGGTCTTACAGTTAAAACTTCAAATTTATGTTCAGAGATTACTTTACCAACTGGAATTGATAAACATGGAAAAGACAGAACAGCAGTTTGTTGTTTATCTTCATTAAATTTAGAAACTTACGAAGAATGGAAAAATGATAAAAATTTCTTAGAAGATGTTATGAGATTTTTAGATAATATTTTAAGCGAATTTATCCAAAAAGCTCCAGATTCTTTTAAAGATGCAAAATATTCTGCGCACCGCGAAAGAAGCGTTGGTCTTGGTGTGATGGGTTTTCATTCTTTCTTGCAAAAAAATATGATTCCTTTCGAATCTGTAATGGCAAAAGTTTGGAACACAAAAATATTTAAATATATTGATCAAGAAGTTAATAAAGCATCAAAAAAATTAGCAGAAGAAAGAGGAGCTTGTCCAGACGCGGCAGAGTACGGAATCATGGAAAGATTTTCTAATAAAACAGCTATAGCGCCAACCGCCTCTATTTCAATCATCTGTGGCGGATCATCTCCTGGAATTGAGCCTATCGCTGGAAACAGTTACACACATAAAACTTTGTCAGGTTCTTTCAACGTAAGAAATAAATTTTTAGAGGATCTTTTAAATAAATATGAAAAAAATAATGCTGATGTTTGGTCTTCGATTACAACAAATCAAGGCTCAGTTCAGCATCTAGATTTTTTAACCCAAGAAGAGAAAGATGTCTTTAAGACGGCATTCGAGCTAGATCAAAGATGGTTAATCGATCTTTCGGCGGACAGAACTCCTTATATATCGCAAGCGCAATCATTGAATGTATTTATCCCTGCAGACGTGCATAAGAGAGATCTTCATCAAATTCATTTTCAAGCGTGGAAGAAAGGACTTAAGAGTCTTTACTACTGTAGATCGAAATCTATACAGAGGGCAGAGGTTGTGAGTAAGAGTTTTGTTGCAATTCCCGCAGAAAAAAAACAAACTACAGAAACAAAAGATTATGAGGAGTGCTTGTCATGTCAGTAGCGGCAATTAAAATACCAGAAAAAATAATAGATAAAAATTATTCTGAAACACATGGTCTTTTAAAAGATAATCCTGTTTATAAACCTTTTCGTTATCCGTGGTGCTATGATGCGTGGTTAACTCAACAAAGAATTCACTGGTTACCAGAAGAGGTTCCTCTATCAGAAGATATAAGAGACTGGCAAAAAAAGTTAACTCAAGGTGAAAAAAATTTACTTACTCAAATATTTAGATTTTTTACTCAGGCTGATGTTGAGGTTAATAACTGCTACTTAAGACATTACACAAATGTTTTTAAACCAACTGAAGTTTTAATGATGATGACTGCGTTTTCGTCAATGGAAACAGTTCACATCGCAGCTTACTCTCATTTGCTAGATACAATAGGCATGCCAGATTCTGAATACTCTGCATTCTTAAAGTATAAAGAAATGAAAGATAAATATGATTACATGAAAAATTTTAACACAAGTAATAAAAGAGAAATCGCCAAAACAGTTGCGGTGTTTAGCGCTTTTACAGAGGGTCTTCAGTTGTTTGCAAGTTTTGCGATTTTATTAAATTTTCCAAGATTTAATAAAATGAAAGGCATGGGTCAAATAGTTACCTGGTCCGTAAGAGATGAAACTCTTCATTGCAACTCTATGATCAAAATTTTTAATACTTTCTGCGATGAAAATCCCGGCTTGTTAGACGAGAGTTTGCAAAAAGAAATTTATGATGCCTGCAGAACAATAGTTCATCATGAAGATGCATTTATTGATCTTGCTTTTGAGATGGGAAATATCGAAGGTCTAACTGCGGAGCAAGTTAAAACTTATATTAGGTGGATTGCAAACCGAAGATTATCGCAATTACGTTTAAAAGAAATTTACGAAGTTAAAGAAAACCCATTAACTTGGTTAGACGATATGTTAAACGGTGTTGAACATATGAATTTCTTTGAAGGTAGAGCAACAGAATATTCCAAAGCTTCCACTAAAGGCTCATGGGTTGAAGCCTTTGAGTTTACGAAATAATTAAGAATTACCTTATATCTATCGGTTGAACGTTCCGGTGATCAGATCCTACATATTTTGAAAGCGGTCTTATTAGTCTGTTATCTTTTAGTTGCTCGATAATGTGAGCTGACCATCCTGTAATTCTTGCTATTACGAATATTGGAGTAAAAAAATCGACATCAAAACCCATTAAGTAATAAGTGGGACCAGACGGAAAATCTAAATTAGGAAATATATTTTTTTCTTTAATCATTGTTTGCTCTAATATTTTAGAAATTTTTGGAAATTTTTCATTCTTATAAAACTCTGCAGTTTTATAATAATATTTTGTCATTGTGGGCACTCTAGAGTCTCCATTTTTATAAACACGATGACCAAAACCTATTATCAAATCCTTATTCTCAATTTTATTTAAAATGTACTTTTCTGCGTTTTCGGGTTCTTTAATATCGAAGAACATTTTCATTACCACTTCGTTTGCTCCGCCATGCAATGGTCCTTTTAAGGCGCTGATTCCTCCTACAATTGCACTATGAATATCTGCAAGAGTGCTTGTAATAACCCTTGATGTAAAAGTTGAAGCGTTAAAACTATGTTCGGCGTAAAGAATTAAAGACACATCAAATGCTTTAACAACATCTTTGCTTGGAACTTTTCCAAAGCACATATGAAAAAAGTTTTCACTAAAACTTAAATCTTTCTTTGGATCTATTATATCCAATCCTTTTCTTGTTCTAAAATTTGCAGCTACAGCCGTTGGAGTTTTTGCAAAAATTCTTATAAATTTTTTATAATCAGATTCAGTGGTATTTATTCCTGTCTCAGGATCTTCCAGACCTAAATGACTAACGGAAGTTCTTGTAGTGTCCATTGGATGGGAATTTTT
Source organism: Candidatus Allofontibacter sp. (assembly GCF_040404065.1). GTDB lineage: Bacteria > Pseudomonadota > Alphaproteobacteria > Pelagibacterales > Pelagibacteraceae > Fontibacterium. The sequence continues at coordinate 888,416 of NZ_JBBAJM010000001.1, read as the reverse complement.
TGGGTAGTTTTGAATAATCTTTTTTAAATTAGAACTGATTTCTCTGTTATTTCTTTCTTCTTCTTGAAATTTAGACAGTTGAAATTTATTAGGTAGCTCTCCATTTAATAATAAGTAAGCGACTTCTTCAAATACACACACTTCAGCAAGATCTTGAACCGCATAACCTCTGTATGTTAAGGAATTTATATCAGGCATAACTTCTGAAACCTTAGTCTCGTCAGCTATGACGCCAACCAACCCTTTTTTGATATCGCCTTCAGTCATTATTCGTGACCTTTTTTGGAAAAATTGAATATAGAACTGTCAAATTGACTATATTTTTCATAGTCAACTAACTCATATAATCTTTTTCTTGTCTGCATTTTATCAATAACATTATTTTGATGACCTTCTTTAAAGATTTGTTTTAGGCCATCTTCTACATTTTTTAGAGCCAATCTCTGAGTTGTCACAGGATAGATGACTAAGTTATAACCAAGATCGTTAAGTTCTTTAACAGATAATAGCTTTGATTTTCCGAACTCTGTCATGTTTGCAAGTAAATATGCTTTGGTTATTTTTCTTACTTTTTCAAATTCTTTTTCATCTTTTAAAGCTTCAGGAAAAATCATATCTGCTCCAGCGTCGACATAAGCTTTTATTCTTGAAATTGTTTTTTCTATTCCCTCAACTGCATTAGCATCAGTTCTTGCTATAATTAAAAAATTTTTATCTTTTCTAGCTTTTACAGCTGATTTAATTTTTTTAACCATTTCATTAGTGCTAACAATTTCCTTATTATCTAGGTGACCGCATCTTTTAGGATTAATTTGATCTTCAATATGACATCCTGAAATTCCAAAATTTTCAAAAGTTTCAATTGTTCTTGCACAATTCATGGGCTCGCCAAAACCCGTATCCGCATCAACAATAGACGGTAAATTAGTAACACGAGCAATTTGTTCAGCTCGGTAAGAAACCTCAGTTAATGTTGTAAGACCAATATCAGGCATGCCAAGGTCATTAGCCATTACAGCTCCAGAAATATAAACGCCTTCATATCCAATTTCTTCTATTAGTTTTGCAACGATCGGACTATAGGCCCCTGGAAAACGAATAAGCTTTCCTGTTTTTAATTTTTTATTTAATTGAGCTCTTTTCTCAGCTGGAGTGTTCTTTACAAAGTACATAATAAACTTTTTATTTATTTTAAATATTAAATCACAAATATCATTAATTTAAAAATTTCATTTTTGATATAATGGCCTGCATTTCTGTAAAATCATTAATTAAATGGTTATGATAAATGTGCTTTTGATCTTTTTCGGTATATCCTCCTTTTACTAATACAAAATGTATTTTGGCAGATCTGGCCGTTTCAGAGTCGGTTTCGCTGTCACCAACCATAATGCTATTTTCTTTTTTTACATCTAATATCTCCAGGATATTAGTAAGATGTCTTGGATCAGGTTTTCGATATTCAAAGGTATCCGCTCCAGCAATATAATCAAAAAATTCAATAAGATTAATTTCTTTTAGTAGTTTTTTAGCAAGAGATTCCATTTTGTTTGTGCAAACGGCGAGAGTAATATTTTGAGATTTTCCCCATTTTAAAAAATCTACAGCTCCTTTGATAATTTGAGATTTTTTAGAAATATTTTCTCTATAAAAATTAATAAATTCTTCTGTCATTTCTTTATGAATATTAGCATCGAATTTTTTATCTTCCTCTCTTAATGAACTTAAAATCATATTAGCAGCACCTCTACCTGCTAGATGGCGAATGTCAGAAACTTGTTTTTGATGGTAGCCATATTTTTGCATCACGTAATTATGAGCATCCATTAAATCTGGAGCGGAATCTACAAGAGTTCCATCTAGGTCAAAAACGATCGCTTTATTCATAAATCTACAGAAAACAAAATTAGTTTTTAAAAGAAATAATTTGTGATTTAAAATACTAAAATTATTACTATATTAACATTGCAAAAATTGCAATAAATCGTAACTTTAGGTTAAAAGTTATTCATAAAAAAATTATAATTTAATTATGTCTGAATTAGAAAAATTATTACAAAGTAAAATTAAAAAATTAGCAATTAAAAAAGGTGTAAAATTAATTTCTTCTGATTCAATATATTTATCTTCAGATACAAAGTTTGGAAAAAATGTTACAATTGAACCTTATGTTGTTATTGGTAAGGGCGTAAAAATTGGTAACAATGTTAAAATTTTAAGTTTTTCTTATATAGAAAAAACCAAAATTGGAAATAATGTAACAATAGGACCTTTTGCAAGACTAAGACCTGAAACAGTTTTGGAAGACAATTCTAGAATTGGTAATTTTGTAGAAATAAAAAAATCAAAAATTGGAAAAAATTCTAAAATAAATCATTTAAGTTATGTAGGCGATTCAACGCTTGGAAAAAATGTTAATATTGGAGCTGGGACAATTACTTGCAATTATGATGGAAAAAATAAATATAAAACAAATATTTTAGATAATGTTTTTGTGGGATCAAACACATCATTAGTTGCGCCAGTTAAAATAGGAAAAAATTCAATAGTTGGAGCAGGATCAACTATTACTAAAAACGTAAAAGATAATTCTCTTGTACTAAGCAGGGCTCCTCAAAGAGAGTTTAAGAAAAAATAAAAATATTATGTGCGGTATTATTGGTATTGTTAGCTACAAAGATACAACGGCGCGTATATTAGATTCATTAAAAAAACTTGAGTATAGAGGTTATGACTCCGCTGGAATTTCAACAATTGTTAATGGAGAGATTATTGAAAACAAGTGTGCTGGAAAAGTTGTTGATTTGGAGAAATTAATTAAAAAAACTTCATTATCGGGAAATATTGGCATTGGGCATGTGCGCTGGGCAACTCATGGGGTCCCAAACGAGTTAAATGCCCATCCTCATTCATCAGAAGATGTTTCCGTTGTTCATAATGGAATTATTGAAAATTCAAGTATTCTTAAAAAGAAACTTTTACAAAAAGGACATTTTTTCAAGTCGCAAACAGATACAGAAGTTGTAACTCATCTTATTACAGAGCATTTAAAAAAAATGAGTTATTTAGAAGCAGTTTTTGAAACTTTAAAAGAATTAGAAGGAAGTTTTGCCTTAGGAATTATTTTTAAAAAATTTGATAACTTAATTGTGGGAGCAAGAAGAGGAAGTCCACTTGCGGTAGGTTATGGTGATAAAGAAAAATATTTAGGATCAGATTCTTATGCACTTAATTCTATGACTAATGAAGTTTCCTATCTGGATGATGGCGATGTATGTGTCATTTCAAAAGATAAAATAGAGTTTTTTGATAAAAATAATAAAAGAATTGATAAAAAAATATATCAATTATCAAGTGATAAAGGGATTTATGACAAAGGCGGGTTTAAAGATTTTATGTCAAAAGAGATATTTGAACAGCCGGCAGTTATAAAAAAATGCATTAACGAGTATTTTGATAAAATAAGAAAAGAAATTAATATTGTTAATTTTCCAATCGATCCTAAAAAAATTACAAAAGTTAACTTAATAGCTTGCGGTACCGCTTATCATGCTTGTGTACTTGGAAAATATTGGTTTGAAGAATTTACTAATTTAGATGCAAATGTCGATGTTGCTTCCGAGTTTAGATATAGAAATAATAAAATAAAAGATAATGTACTATATATTTTTGTTTCTCAATCAGGTGAAACAGCTGACACAATTGCTGCATTAGATTTTTGTAAGAAGAATGGCGCTAAAACTTGCTCAATTGTAAACGTAACTGAAAGTTCTCTATCAAGATTGTCAGATTTAGTCCTTCCAATACATGTGGGTCCGGAAGTTGGAGTGGCTTCAACAAAAGCTTTTACAGGTCAAATTTTAGTTTTATTATTATTTATCTTAAAAATTTCAAGAATTAGAAATGAAATAAAAGAGAATGAATATTTTGATATCGTTAAAGATTTAGAAAAAATTCATTCTGATGTTTCTCTAATTTTAGATAAGAAAAAAATAATTGAGGAGTTAGCAGATGACTTTACAGACATCAAAGGATCTATTTTTTTAGGAAGAGGGTTGTCATACCCAATAGCATTAGAAGGAGCACTTAAATTTAAAGAACTTACTTACCTGCATGCAGATGGTTATCCAGCTGGTGAAATGAAGCATGGTCCGTTAGCTTTAATTGAAAATGGAATGCCTGTAGTTGTGATAGCACCAAAAGATAGATTTTATGAAAAAACTATTTCTAATATGCAGGAAGTTATTGCACGTGGTGGAAAAATTTTATTAATATCTGATCATCTCGAAGGAGAAGATCCTCATGAAAATATTTGGTACGAAGTTAAAATTCCAAAAATTAATAAATTTCTTTCTCCGTTTTTAACTAATATACCTTTGCAACTACTTGCTTATTATGTGGCTTTAAAAAAAGGTCACGATATAGATAAGCCAAGAAATCTAGCAAAATCTGTTACTGTCGAATAGTTTATTCTTGTACGCTTAGTTTGCTCCTTATATATACTTTAGGTTGAATATGAAAAATTGGAACCCAGATTCTTGGAAAAAAAAAACTGCAAAGCATTTACCCGTTTATGAAAACGAAGGTAAGCTTAACGAAGTTTTAAAGGAAATTTCAAAATTCCCACCACTTGTATTTGCAGGTGAAACACGCACGCTTAAACATTTGTTAAGTGATGTAAGTGAAGGAAAAGCTTTTTTATTTCAAGGTGGAGATTGTGCAGAAAGTTTTGAAGAGTTTCATCCAGATAATATTAGAGATTTATTTAAAGTTATTTTGCAAGTATCTTTAATATTAACTGTGTCATCGCATTTACCAATCGTAAAACTTGGTAGGGTAGCAGGTCAATTTTCAAAGCCACGTAGCTCACCTACAGAAGTGATTAACGGCAAGGAATTGCCTAGTTACTTAGGGGACAATATTAATGGCATGAAATTTGATGACGACTCTAGAAGACCTGATCCTATAAGATTATTAAGATCATACTCTCAAGCTGCAGCAACATTAAATTTACTAAGAGCATTCTCACAAGGAGGGTTTGCTGATTTAAGCAAAGTACATTTGTGGAATATGGATTTCGTGAATGACAATGCAAATAAAAGATTTAAAGAAATACAAGATAAGGTAAGTGATGCTTTAAGCTTTATGGATGCATGTGGAATTACTATTGAGCAAAATAGAAGATTAAGAACAGTTAATTTTTATACTAGCCATGAAGCATTACATCTTCCGTTTGAGGAAGCGATGACACGTATTGATTCTACAACAGGAGAATACCACGACACTTCTGCTCATTTTTTATGGATTGGTGATAGAACAAGACAGCTGGATGGGGCCCATGTTGAATTCTGTAGAGGCATTAAAAATCCTATAGGAATTAAATGTGGTCCTACTTTAGATCCACAGGAACTTGTAAAATTAATTGATGTTTTGAATCCAGAAAATGAAGCTGGAAGAATAACTTTAATAGCAAGATTTGGTCATGATAAAGTAAAAACTTTTTTACCAAAGCTTATTAAGGCTATTAAAAAATCAGATAAAAAAGTTATTTGGTCATGTGATCCTATGCATGGAAACACTATCAAGGCCTCAACTGGTTATAAGACAAGACCATTTGAAAATATTATTTCTGAAGTTAAAAGTTTCTTCGAAGTTCACCAAAGTGAAGGAACTTATGCTGGAGGATTGCACATTGAGATGACAGGAAAGAATGTAACCGAGTGTATTGGGGGTGCGCAGAATATCACTGATAAAGATCTATCGGATAGATATCATACTCATTGTGATCCTAGACTAAACGCAAACCAAGCGATTGAATTGGCATTTTTAATTTCTGAAGAGATTAAGAAAAATTCTAAATATTCAATAAATTCCATAAGAAAAGCTTCTTAAAAATTATTTTTTAATAATTTTTTTGCTTCAAACTTAAAAAAAGGTAAAAATATTAAAATGAACACAACAGAGAGAATTCAATTTATTAAAAACTGGATCAAAAACTACTGTAATTCAATGGAAAAAAAACCTGACTGTTTAGTGGTCGGGGTTTCAGGAGGAATTGATTCAGCCGTGGTGAGCACTATTTCTGCAATGACAGGAATTAATACTAAAGTTTTGTCTATGCCTATTAGACAACTTAAGTTTCAAGATGATTTAAGCAAAGCTCATTTAAAATGGCTGAAAAGTAAATTTTCTAACGTGGATGAAATTATTATTAATTTAGATGATGTATTTAATGTTTTTGAAAAAACATTAGGTAAATTTAATAATGAACTTGCTTTCGCAAATTCTAGAGCAAGAATTCGAATGACAACTCTTTACCAAGTTGCAGGAGCAAATAACGGAATTGTTGTTGGAACAGGAAATAAGATAGAAGATTTTGGAGTTGGTTTTTTTACCAAATATGGAGACGGAGGAGTAGATATTTCTCCAATCGCAGACTGTTTAAAATCCCAAGTTTGGAAAATGGGAAAAGAATTAAATATACTAGAAGATATTATTAATGCTCCACCCACAGATGGGCTATGGGCAGATGGAAGAACAGATGAACGCCAATTAGGAATGTCTTATGAGGATTTAGAGATGGCAATGTTGGATAATAAAAACAAAAATTATGAAAATTATATAAAGATTAGAAAAAGAAATCTCCATAAAATGATTCCGATTCCAATCTGCAAATTTAATGACAGGGAGTAATTTAAAAATATTTAATACTTTAAGCCGATACAAAGAAGATTTTACTCCGTTGAATAAAAATTCGGTTGGAATGTACGTTTGCGGCCCTACCGTTTATGATCATCCTCATATTGGAAATGCAAGACCCTTAATTATTTTTGATCTTGTATATAGAATCTTAATTAAAATTTTCGGCAAAAATAAAGTCAATTACGTGAGAAACGTTACTGACATTGATGATAAAATTATTCAAAGAGCTCATGAATTAAAAATTAATATTAGTGAACTTACAAAGAATATTGAAGATGGTTTTTTAAGTGATTGCAAATATTTAAATTGTTTAAACCCAAACAATCAACCTAGAGCAACAGAAAATATTAAAGAAATGATTAAAATGATAGAGAATTTATTAAATAAGAAATTCGCATATCTTAAAGATGGTAATGTGTATTTTGATGTAAATAAATTTCCAAATTACGGAAGCTTATCAAATAAGAATCCAAAGGAATTAATATCTGGGTCAAGAGTCGAAGTTTCAGAATTGAAAACCAATCCTTTAGATTTTGTGCTTTGGAAGCCTTCAAAAGAAAATGAACCTTCATGGGATTCTCCGTGGGGAAAAGGCAGACCAGGCTGGCATATAGAATGCTCGGCGATGGCAGAGAAATATTTAGGAAAAGAATTTGATCTTCATTGTGGTGGTCTAGACCTAATTTTCCCACATCATGAAAATGAAATAGCCCAGTCAATTTGTTCAAATAATACAAGTTTTTTTGCAAAATATTGGATGCATAATGGTTATGTAACAGTTAATGGAAAAAAAATGTCAAAGTCTGACGGTAATTTTGTAACAATTAATAATTTGAAAGATAATTTTAATGGTCAAATTATTAGATTGTCCATTCTAGGAACTCATTACAGGCAGCCATTAGATTGGAATTTAAAAGTCTTAGAAACTAATAAAAAAATATTAGAAGGTTGGTATAGTTTTTACACTCCTGATACAGAAGAAATTAGTAATGAATTATTTAGTATTTTATTAGATGATTTAAATACGCCAAAATTTATAACAAACATTCATAGTATTTATAATAAAGCAAAAGAAGGCGACGTTGTGGCTAAAAAAGATTTAAATTCTGCGCTTAGGTTTTTAGGACTATTCGGTGAAAGTCAGCAACAATTTAATATTTTAAAAAAGAAATCAGATTTAGATGTAAGTGAAATTGAAAATCTAGTACAAAAACGGAATCTTGCTAGAAAAAATAAAGATTTTAAAAAAGCAGATAAAATTAGATTAAATCTTGAAGAAAAAGGAATTATCATCGAAGATTTGAATAATAATACGACTTGGAAACATAAATAATGAGTAAAGAAAAAATTTATATTTTTGACACAACTTTGCGAGACGGAGCTCAGACGCAAGGAGTTGATTTTTCTATGGATGAAAAAAATAGGATTGCTAATGCTTTATCTAAATTAGGAGTTGATTATATTGAAGCAGGATGGCCTGGTGCAAATCCAACAGATACTAATTTTTTTAGCAAACCACCAAAACTTTTAAATTCAACACTGGTTGCTTTCGGAATGACCAAAAAATCTGGAAGAAGCGCAGAAAACGATCCTGGTCTATCAGCAATTCTTAACTCTAATACAAAGTCAGTCTGCATTGTAGGTAAGACATGGGATTTTCATGTTGATGTAGCCTTAGGAATTTCAAAAGAAGAAAATTTAAAAAATATTGCAGAAACAACGAAGCATTTTGTTGAAAATAAAAGAGAGTATATGTTTGATGCTGAGCATTTTTTTGATGGATATAAAAACAATAAAGATTACGCACTAGAATGTATTCGTTCAGCATACGACAATGGAGCAAGATGGGTTGTGCTTTGTGATACCAATGGTGGAACTTTACCTTTTGAGATTGAAGAGATTGTAAATGATGTTGCAAAGACTATACCTGGAAAAAATTTAGGTATTCATACACATAATGATACTGAAAATGCAGTCGCTAACACATTAGCTGCTATTAGATCTGGAGCAAGACAAGTGCAGGGCACTCTAAATGGTTTAGGGGAAAGATGCGGAAACGCAAATATCGTTTCTATTATTCCAACTTTATTATTTAAAAAATATTTTAGAGATAGGTTTGATATTTCAGTAGAAGAAAAAAAGATTAAGTACTTAACAGAATGCTCAAGATTATTAGATGAAATTTTAAATAGAAAACCTAATAATCATGCAGCTTATGTTGGCGCATCAGCATTTTCGCATAAAGGCGGACTGCATGTTTCTGCTGTAGAAAAAAATCCAAAAACTTATGAACATGTATCGCCAGAATCTGTTGGCAACAAAAGAAATATTGTCATTTCAGATCAGTCTGGGAGGTCAAATATTTTATCAAGATTAGAAAAGTTAAATATCAAAATTAATAAAGACGATCCTAATGTTCAAAAACTATTAGAACAGGTAAAAGACAGAGAATTTATTGGATATGCATATGATGGAGCAGATGCGTCATTTGAACTTTTAACTCGTAGATTGTTAAATGAAGTTCCAAATTATTTGAATATTAAAAAATACGAAGTTAAAGTTAGCAAGAACGCTGATAGCGAAATCATTAATTCTTATGCAACAGTTGTGTTGCAAGTTGATAAAAAAGATATCGTTTGCGAAGGATCAGGTAACGGACCAGTGAATGCGATTGATAATGCCATTAGATCCAATGTAGAAAAAATTGGAAAATATGCTGAGTATCTAAAAGATTTAAAACTTTTAGATTATAAAGTAAGAATTTTAAACACAGGAACTAATGCAATTACCCGTGTCTCTATTGAAAGCACAGATAGCACAGGTGATGTTTGGTTTACCATTGGAGTTTCGCCAAATATTATTGAAGCTTCTTTTAGAGCGTTAATAGATAGTATTGATTACAAATTATTTAAAGATAAGGCCCCTGCTAATTTGTAATGTTATCTAAAAACATTAACTTTATTTTAATTAGACCACAGCTTGGTGAAAACATAGGTGCGGCTGCAAGGTCGTTAAAAAATTTTAATTTTGAAAATTTAAGATTAGTAGCACCTCGTGATAGTTGGCCAAATAAAAGTGCAACTTATACGGCTGTAGAAGCTAAAGATATTGTTCATAAAGCCAAAGTATATCTGAATAATGATGATGCTGTAGCAGATTTAAATTTTGTTTTTGCAACAACATCAAGAAATAGATCCGTGAATAAAAAGATAATTGATTTAAATGAAGCAGTAAAAATTATAAAAAAACAAAATTCTTTAAATAAAAAAATCGGCATTTTATTTGGACCAGAAGCATCAGGATTAAGTAACGATGATCTTATTAACGCTAATTACTTAGTCAATATTCCAACCAATGTTAAATTTAAATCATTAAACCTTTCCCATGCTGTTACAGTTTTTGCTTTTCAATTATTTTTATCATCAAAAAAAATTGAACCGTTCGTTAAAAATTTATATAGAAGTGAAGATGCCAAAAAAAGTGAAGTTCAGGCTTTTTTAAATTTTTTTATATCTCATTTAGATAAGGTTGGATTTTTAAAACCAGAAGAAAAACGACAACAAATGATTAGAAGTATTAAAAATATTTTTCATCGAAGTCTGCTGTCTACGCAGGAAATCAGAACTTTATCTGGAGTTATTAGTTCTTTTCTTAAGTATAAGGAGCGTGAGTAACATTGACTAAAAGAATGAGGGTTATTATAACAGGGCACTTTTAAATATGACAAAAAGATTAAATTCTACTCACAAAGTTGATAGACGACTGGGTGTAAACCTTTGGGGAAGACCTAAAAGTCCTTTCAACACTAGAGCCTATCGTCCAGGACAACACGGGCAAAGAAACAAAGGCAAGCCTTCAGATTACAATATTCAATTGCAAGCTAAACAAAAATTAAAAAGTTATTACGGCAATATGAGCGAGAGACAATTTAGAAATCTTTTTAGAAAAGCTTATAAGAAAAAAGGTGACACAGGAGAAAATTTAGTTGGTTTATTAGAAAGAAGATTGGACGCCGTTATCTACAGAGCAAAGTTTGCAATCACTGTATTTGCAGCAAGACAAATTATTAATCATGGAAAAGTAAAAGTAAATGGCAAGAAAGTAAATATTTCTAGTTATTTAGTATCTGAAAATGATGTGGTGGAAATAAAAGATTCTTTTAAACAATCAATTCCAATTATTGGTGCAACGCAAAGCAAAGAAAGAGAAGTTCCCGATTATATCGTAGCTGACCATAAAAAAATGACTGCAGAATTTACTAGAGTTCCAAAGTACGATCAAATTCCATATCCTGTGCAAATGGAACCTAAATTAGTTGTCGAGTATTACTCTCGATAATAATTTTTTATTTTATTATTTTTTGTAATTCGCCTTTTTCATACATTTCCTTAGCGATATCACAGCCACCAATAAATTCTCCTTTAACAAAAAGTTGAGGCACAGTTGGCCAGTTACTAAAATCTTTAATGCCTTGTCTAATTTCAGGATCCGCCAAAACATTTATGCCGTTAAATTTTACTTTTAATTCTTTTAAAATATTACAGACTGTCATTGAAAATCCACATTGTGGCATTTCAGGAGTGCCTTTCATAAACAGGACTACGTCATTTTTATTTATAATATCTTTTATTTTATCATTAATTGTTGTCATATTATTTTTCCTCAGTTGTTAGCGCTAATGCGTGCAATTCATTTCCCATTTTTCCTTTGAGTGAAGCATATACCATTTGGTGTTGCTGAACTCTAGTTTTCCCTTTAAATCTTGAAGACTTGATTTTAGCAGCAAAGTGATTGTCGTCTCCAGCTAAATCACTAATTTCAATATCAGCTTCCGGGAAACCTTCTTTTAAAAGTTTATGAATTTCTTCTTGTTTGATTGCCATAATTAAATTTTATTATAGTTTTTAAACCAACTTTCATTATTTGTCTTTAATTCTTTAACACTAATTCTTAGATTATTTTCTATTTCAAATATTTCACTCTGTGTTTTCCCGATAAAATCTATCTTAATATTTTTAGTAACTGCAATTTTTTTTATTTTTTCTAAATTCTTTTTACTAATCTCAATCAAATATCTTGCCTGATCTTCAGAGAATAAATATTTGATTTTGTCTGTGTTAGACCCTAATACCTTAATTTTTGCACCAATATTAGACGCCATACACATTTCAGCTAATGTTATTATGATGCCTCCATGAGAGATATCATGAACTGCATTTACTAATTTATTTTTAATTAATTCACTCACGAAAAGACCGTTTTTCTTCTCTTCCTTTAGATTAATTTGTGGAGGAGGACCTTCTTTATTACCAATAATATCATAAATTAAAGCACTTTGACTTAAATGTCCTGATGTCTCACCAATAACTGCAATAATGTTTTCTGAATCTTTAAAATTATATGTCATCATATTATTAATATTCTTTAAAAGGCCAACGCCTCCAATGGTTGGAGTTGGATAAATGGCAACACTATTTGTTTCGTTATATAAAGAAACGTTTCCAGATATCACCGGGTAATCCAAAGCTTCGCAAGCTTCTTTCATTCCGTTAATGCTATCTACAAATTGTCCCATAATTTCTTTTTTTTCTGGATTTCCAAAATTGAGACAATTAGTAATAGCAATAGGTTGAGCTCCAACTGAAATTAAATTTCTCCAAGTTTCACATACTGCTTGCATTGCACCAGATTTAGGATGGGCTTTACAATATCTTGGCACACAATCAACTGTAGCTGCTATTCCTTTATTTTTCCCGTGATACCGAACAACAGCTGAATCGCCACCGGGTTTTTGAATAGTGTCAGCCATAACCATATGATCATATTGTTCCCACACCCATGACTTATTTGAATAATTTGGATGAGATAAAATTTTGAGTAAAGAATCTTTAATATCTAGTTTGTCAATCTCAGAATTGTGATTAATCGATTTTGGATAGTTATAAGTAATATATTCTCTTTTGTATTTAGGAGCGTTATCACCAAGAGAATGAATTGGAATACTGCATACAATTCTTTTATTAAATTCAAGTTCAAGTTTCTTTGTATTGGTAAGTCTTCCAATGATTGCAAAATCTAATCCCCATTTTTCAAATATTTTTTTAGCTTCATTTTCTTTTCCTTTTTTTAAAACTATTAACATTCGCTCCTGACTTTCTGAGAGCATTATTTCATAAGGAGTCATATTATTTTCTCTACAAGGAATTAAATTTAAATTGATTTTAATGCCAAGATCTCCTTTTGAGGCCATTTCTATCGAGGAAGAAGTAAGACCTGCGGCACCCATATCTTGAATTGAAACGATAGATTTTTTTTGCATTAACTCTAAACAAGCTTCTAATAATAATTTTTCAGTAAAAGGGTCTCCAACTTGAACCGTTGGTTTTTTTGATTCAGAATCCTCATCAAATTCGGCTGAAGCCATAGTAGCCCCATGAATTCCATCTCTGCCTGTTTTGGAACCAACATAAACAACTGGATTTCCCACTCCGCTTGCAATTGAGTAAAATACTTTATTTTTTTTAGCGATACCTACATTCATAGCGTTCACTAAAATATTTCCATTGTAACATTCGTCAAATTCAGTCTCGCCACCCACGGTTGGAACACCAATGCAGTTTCCGTATCCACCAATTCCAGAGACAACACCGTTTAATAAGTATTTTGTTTTTTCATGGTTAGGAGAGCCAAATCTTATAGAGTTTAAATTAGCCACAGGTCTTGCTCCCATGGTAAAAACGTCTCTTAATATACCACCAACACCAGTTGCGGCGCCTTGATAAGGCTCAATATAAGAAGGGTGGTTGTGGCTTTCTATTTTAAAAATAACAACATCACCATCACCAAAATCAACAACCCCTGCGTTTTCACCAGGACCTTGGATTACATATTTGTTTTTCGTAGGCAAAGTCTGAAGCCATATTCTTGAAGACTTATAAGAGCAGTGCTCATTCCACATTGCTGAAAAAATTCCAAGCTCTACTAAGTTTGGATTTCTACCCATAAGTTCAATAATTTTATTATATTCTCCAACTGTTAGACCGTGTTTAATCGCGAGTTCCTGATTAACTTCTTGCATAATTATTTTAGAGATTTGAAAATTAAAGAACCATCTATTCCACCCAAAAGACTGTCAGCGGCTCTTTCCGGGTGAGGCATAAGACCAAACACATTTCCTTTTTTATTTATAATTCCAGCAATATTTTTCATTGATCCGTTAGGATTTGATTGCTCGTTAATATTTCCAGTTGCATCACAATACTGAAGCACAATCTGGTTATTATCTTCAAGCTGACTGATTAAATCTTTGCTAGCAAAATAGTTTCCCTCATTATGTGCAATCGGAATCTCAAGTACAGAATTTCTTCTAGCTTTAGATGTAAAATTTGTTTTATTATTCGTTACTTTCACAGTTATATTTCTACAAATAAATTTAAGATTAATATTTCTTATTAAAACGCCAGGTAACAATCCTGATTCAACAAGAACTTGAAAGCCATTACATATACCCATTACCAGCCCACCTTTTTTCGAATGGCTAATCACTTCTTTCATAATTCTTGATTTAGAAGCAATGCTTCCACATCTTAAATAATCGCCGTAAGAAAAACCCCCAGGAAGAACTACAAGATCTGATTTGGGAAGTTTAACATCAGCATGCCAAACCATCGATGTTTTTATGTCAAATTTTTGAAGAGAGATTTTTATGTCGCGATCGCAATTTGAGCCAGGAAAAACAATGACGCTGGCTTTCATTCTTTAATAGCTTTTACTGAATAGTCCTCAATCGTCATGTTTGCTAAAAGTTTTTCACACATTTCTTTAGCTTTAGAAAGAGCAACTTTTTCATTCTTTTCTTTTATAGTTATCTCGAATGTTTTTCCCTGTCTTAATTTTTCGATATTTTTAAATCCCATGTTAGACAGAGAACTTTTTATTGCAGAGCCCTGAGGATCTAACACATCTTGTTTTAATGTAACAATGACTTGTAATTTCAAGTTTTTATTTTTTCTTTAAAGTAGTTAAATTTTTCGAAATACCTGTTTTGATTTCTTTGATATTTGAACCTTCTGGCATGATTCCAAGTCTGCGAGCAACTTCTTGGTAAGCCTCAACTAATCCACCTAGATCTTTTCTAAATCTGTCTTTGTCTAATTTTCTTTCATCTTTAACATCCCATAATCTGCATGTGTCTGGACTAATTTCGTCAGCTAAAAAAATTTCAGCCTCATCACCATTCCACTGTCTTCCAAACTCTAACTTAAAATCAACAAGCTTAATTCCAATTCCTCTAAACATGCCAATTAAGAAATCATTAATTCTTAAAGCCTGTTCTGAAATATGTATTAATTCACTTTGAGTTGCCCAGTTTAAACTAAGAATATGATTTTCATTTACTAATGGATCCCCAAGTTCATCGTTTTTATAATAAAACTCTAAGAGAGGCTTATTAAGATCTGTTCCTTCGCTAATTCCAAGTCTAGTTGATAAAGTTCCTGCAGCAATGTTTCTTACCACAACTTCTATTGGAATAATTTCTAACGATTTAATAAGTTGTTCACGCATATTTAATCTTTTTATAAAATGCGTTTTAATTCCGATTTGATTTAACTGAGACAATAAGAATTCTGAAATTCTATTATTCAAAACCCCTTTACCATCTATGATTGCTTTTTTTTTATTATTAAAAGCTGTTGCATCGTCTTTAAAATATTGGATTAAAGTTCCTTTTTCAGGACCTTCATACAATATTTTGGCTTTACCTTCGTATATTTGTTTTCCTCTAGCCATTAGCTTTTAAATACTCTTCCGTAGATAGAGTTAATGTATCTTAAATGAGAATTCATGTTGAATAGTTTTTTAAGATCGTCTGTGGATAATTTAGATCTAATCTGTTTGTTATTATTTAGATTGTCAAAAAAACTTTCATTAGAAGTCCATGTTTTCATGGCATTTTTTTGAACAACTTTATAAGCAAGTTCTCTAGTCATGCCTTTTTGAGTTAATTTTAATAAAACATTTTGGGAAAAGATGAGGCCATTAAATTTTTCTAAATTTTTTTGCATATTTTTTGGATAAACAATTAGATTTTTAATTACATTAGATAATCTTGCTAAAACAAAATCCAATGTAACAGTTGCATCAGGACCAATATTCCTTTCAACACTTGAGTGGCTAATATCTCTTTCGTGCCACAATACTACATTCTCTAAGGCTGGATAAGCGTAGCTTCTAATTAATCTTGCAAGTCCGGTAATGTTTTCAGACAGAACTGGATTTCTTTTATGAGGCATTGCAGAAGAGCCTTTTTGTCCTGCGGAAAAATATTCTTCTACTTCTAAAACTTCAGTTCTTTGCAAGTGTCTTATTTCTGTAGCTAGTCTTTCAGCGGAAGATGCAATTATCGCAAGGACACTAAAAAAATAAGCATGACGATCTCTCGGAATAACCTGGGTTGAGATTGGCTCTGCTTTAAATTTAAGTTTTTTTGCTACATATTGTTCAATGCCAGGGTTTATATGCGCAAAAGTTCCAACGGCCCCTGAGATTGCGCAAGTTGAAATTTCATTAATTGCTTGCTCCATTCTTTTTTTATTTCTCTTAAATTCAGCATAATAAGTAAGAAGCTTTAATCCAAAAGTTACTGGTTCAGCATGAATTCCATGGCTTCTTCCAACGCAAACTGTTTTTTTATATTTAATAGATTTTGCTTTTAGTATTCTTAAAAGTTCTTCTAAATCTTTTAAAATAATTTGTCCTGATTGGTATAATTGAATATTAAAGCAGGTATCTAACACATCGGAAGAAGTCATTCCTTGGTGTAAGAATTTTGCTTTTTGACCAACTTTTTCTGTTATTGAAGTAAGAAATGCAATTACGTCGTGTTTTACTTTTTTTTCGATCTGATCAATTCGTTTTGGATTAATTTTAGCTTTTTTTCTTATTTCTTTAGCAATGCCTTTTGGAATAATTTTAAATTTTTCCATAGCTTCAGCTGCATAAATTTCAATATCCAACCATATTTTATATTTATTTTCAGGTTGCCAGATTTTTGCAATTTTTTCGCGTGAATATCTTGAGATCATTTAGATACGTTATAATCCATTAACACTATTTTATTATAAAGTAAAAATTTCGTATCCATTATTAGTTATACCAACAGTATGTTCAAATTGTGCCGATAACGATTTATCTTTTGTAACGGCAGTCCAACCGTCCTGCAATACTTTAGTATGATATTCACCTAAGTTAATCATGGGTTCAATTGTAAAAACCATGCCTTTTTTTATCTTCATTCCTTCACCTTTTTTTCCGTAGTGCAAAATATTAGGCTCTTCATGAAATTGTTTACCAACTCCATGGCCGCAAAAATCTCTAACAACAGAACAACCACGAGCTTCAGCATAAGATTGAATAGCAAACCCAATATCACCCAAAGTAATTCCCGGCTTTAAAACTTTAATGCCTTCCATCATGCTTTCATAAGTTATTTTAATAAGCCTTTCTGCTTTTATAGGAATTTTTCCAACCGAAAATGTTTTGCTAGTATCGCCATAATACCCGTCAAGAATTGCAGTTATATCTATATTGATAATATCACCTTCATTCAAAATTTTATCATTTGGAATTCCATGACAAACTACATGATTAATAGAGGTGCAAATTGATTTTGGATAACCTCTATAAAAAAGCGGAGCAGAAAACGCTCCATGATCATTTAAATATTGATTTGCAGTTTTATCTATAAAATCAGTTTTAACACCTGGCTTGATAAGTTTTTCTACATAGTCCAAAGCACGTGCTGCAAGTTCGCCGGCTTTTTTTAAACCCTTAAAATCTGCATCATTATATATTTTAACAGAATAAGATTCTTCTTTTTCTATTTTCATCAAAATTTAATCTCTATTTTTTTGTTAAGTATTATTTCTTTATCGGTTATTTTACTGGAATAGCATAAAAAATTAACACCTTTTTTTTTAGCTTGTATTAAATATTCATAGTATTTTTCGTCAATATCTTTAGATATTTTAAAGAAATTACAATCTTCTCTTTGTACTAAGAATATTAAATAAGCTTTGTAATTTTTTTTTATAGCATCAATAAGTTCCAATAAATGTTTTTGACCTCTAGTAGTTGGTGCGTCAGGAAACTCCGCATAATCCTTTTCTCTTTTTAAGGTAACATTTTTAACTTCTATGAAAGTTTGCTCTTTTTTATTAGAAACTAAAAAATCAAATCTAGTATTGTCATTAAATTTTACTTCTCTTTTAATTTGATCAAAATTAGCAAGTTCTTTTATTTTTTTATTAATTAGTGCTTCTTCTACGATTTTATTTGTTGAGTGTGTGTTAACACCAATCATTTGTTTGTCATGTTCTAAAATTTCTAAGGTATATTTAAGTTTTCTTTCTTTGTTTTTCGATTCAGAAACCCATGCGTTTTCTCCTTCATTGAGGAGGCCAATCATAGATCCAGAGTTTGCACAATGTGCGGTGACAATTTTTTTATTTAATAGCAAGTCAACAAAGAATCTTTTGTATCTTTTTATAAATTTTGTTTTAATTAATGGGGTGTTAAATTTCATTAAAAGTATTAATATCATTTAGATGTCTACACAAAATAAAAAAAAAAAAGTTTTTGCTGCTATTTTAATAATAGGGGATGAAATTTTATCTGGCAGAACACAAGATGCTAATACTTCATTCCTTGCTAAATGGCTTAATGAAAGAGGAATTCAATTAAAAGAAGTTAGAATTATTCCTGATGATTTGAATACAATTATATCTTCAGTAAATTTATTAAGAAAAAAATACAATTATTTGTTTACCACGGGTGGTATCGGGCCAACCCATGATGATATTACAGCCTCTTCAATCTCGAAGGCGCTTAAAAAAAAATACGAATACAACAAAGAGGCTTATGAAATCTTAGAAAGACACTATGAAAATTCTTATTTTAATGAAGCAAGAAAAAAAATGGCAAAGATGCCAAGGGGCGCCGGATTAATTTATAATCCATCAAGTTCTGCTCCTGGTTTTTATATTAAGAACGTTTTTGTTTTACCCGGGGTACCAGTTATTCTGCAATCAATGATGTATTCATTAGAGCAATTAATTGCCGGAGGTCAGAAGGTATATAGCGAAACTGTTCAGGCGGGTTTACCCGAGAGTAAGATAGGAAAAGAGCTTGGCTTGTTGCAAAAAAAATTTAAAGATTTAAGTCTCGGAAGTTATCCATTTTTTCAATCGGGAAAAGTAGGGGTTGCTCTTGTCATCAGAGGCTACTCTAAAAAAAGAATTCAATCTTGTAAGAAAATTTTAGAAAGCATTATTAAAAAAATTAAAAACTCATAATGCAAAAAGATCAAGAATTATCCAAGTTAAAAAAATTAATTTTAAAACTCAATAAAAATTTTCCTGCAAAAAATTTAGTTTTTTCAGACGGAAATAAAGATGCAAAAGTAATGATAGTGGGGGAGGCGCCAGGAAGAACAGAAGATAAATTGCAAAAACCTTTTGTTGGTAGGGCAGGAAAAATTTTGGATAATCTTTTGGAAACTGTCAATTTAGATAGATCAAAAGTTTATATAACTAATGTAGTAAATTATAGACCTGATAAAAATAGAAAACCTACACCTAAAGAAATTAATGAATTTAAAAAGCTATTATTTAAGCATATAGAAATTATAAAACCAAAATGCATATTATTACTCGGGGCCACTGCAGCAACAGCTTTGTTAAATCATGTAGGTCCATTAAGCGAAGTAAGGGGTAAGTGGAAAATTATAAAAATTATTAATTCCTATTTTAATATTTTAACTACTTTTCATCCTGCTTATTTATTAAGGCAGCATAATCAAAAAAAATTTGCAATAAAAGATTTGCAGACATTGGTTCAAAAAATTTAATTGTTATTATTCTAAAAAAGCCTTGATTCATTTAGCAGTTTAATAGATTTAATTTTTATAATTAATCAAATTTTTCTTTAAAGGAGACAAAACGTCATATAAAAAAGAAGTCTTATTAATGTATTAATTTGCTAATGAATATTTTGAAAATTTTTATAGTTTCTGTAGTAATTTTTCTAGTTAATGGAAATGCTTATTCAGAAATAACACTTGAACAAGTTTTAAATAACCCTGGCGATCTTAAGTTAAACTTAGAATACGCAAAACAACAAGAAGAGGCGGGTAAGCTTAAATCTACAATTGCTGCGTTAGAAAGATTAAATTTATTATATCCGCAGAATACAGATTTAAAATTATATTTATTATCCGTTTTAACTAAAACAGATTCTAATGATAAAGTTCTAGAAATTATTGAGGAGATGAAAAAAAATCCTAATCTTTCAGCAGATATGAAAGAATATTTGGACAAAACAATAAAAAAAAGAGATCAGTTAGCAAAAGATAATAAAGATCAACAGTTAGCTTTGGGACAAAAAATTAATAAAGGATGGTATTCTTTTCTTGATTTAGGTTATAGCCAAACAAACAATTCCAACATCGAGGCAATATCAAAAACTGGATATTTTTATAACGCTGATATCGAATATCCTAATGCCGATGGAACCATTCGAAGAGATATGACTTATGCGAAGACAGCATCATTAACTATTGGAAATAATATTGATGAAAATACTACAATAAATTTAAATACTTCTTTAACGCTTAATACTGAAAGAAATTCTTTTCATGATGATTACGACTTGTCTTCAAGCACTTTAAGTTACAGTAAGTCTTTGGGGAATAATATTTTGCTTCCTTACTTTTCTTATAATAGACAAAATTATAGAGCTCAACCTGACTTAAATATAAAATTGGTAGGAATGAATAATAAATATATTCTTAATAATCAAAACAGTCTTAATTATGGATTTGTTCTTTCACATACCAATTACAATCAAAAACCTTCCGACTTAGCAGTCTACGCAGACTATAAAAGTAATAAAACTCAAGGAGTGCATTTAGGTAATGATTTTATTTTAACTCCAAAAGATTTATTTAATGTAAAACTTTACGTTAAAGATGTTGAAGCTGGAGCTTCTTTCAACTCATATACGAATAAAGGAATCAGTGTTTCATACAGTCATATTTTTCCTGTCGGCATACTTAAATTTCAAGCAGATAGAGAAAATAATGCTTATCATCATATAGATGAAGATATTAACTCAACTATAGAAAGAACTGACAAACCTCGCGTTTATGATGTATCTTTTAGTGGTCAAATTAATAATATTATCCCTGGATTTGATAATATAGATAAAGATGGCAATTGGTTTTTCTATAGCGATTATAAAATTAATGATGTAAATTCTACAGTACAAAACTACAGCACTAAACAAAAGTATTTAACTTTTGGAGTTACGAAAAGGTTTAACATAGGCGAATATATTGATTATGCACAAAAATCTTTTTAATAAAATATTACTAATTATTTTTTTTAGTTTCTTTTCGAGCTTATTAATAGCTGCTGAAAAATCTTCAGTAGGTGTTATTTCTGCTGCTGTTGGTGAGGTTTATAACCAAGACGGAAAAAAACTTTCTACGGGGGATAAGATTTATTTTGGTGATAGTATTATTGTAAAGAGTAATTCAAACTCACAAATTATGTTATTAGATGAAACTGTTATGTCAGTTGGGTCTAATTCCGAAATTAAAATTGATGAATTTGTTTATGATAAAAAATCTCAAAATGGAAAAATATTATCAACAATAAAAAGTGGTAGCATGAGAGTGCTAACTGGTGGAGTAAGTGAAAAAAATCCAGCCAATTTAGAAATCAAAATTCCAGCCGGAACTATTGGATCACGAGGAACAGAATTTCAGGCAACAGTTGATAATGGTCAAAGTAAAGTTTTACTTATCGGTCCTGGACCTAATAATTCCGCAGGGCTAAGACCTGGATCAATTGAAGTAAGTAATGCATTGGGTTCAGTTTTAGTTAATAAACCTTACAATTTTACGCAGATGAGTGCGAACGTATCGCCGTCAGCCCCAGTACCAATACCAGCTTCTGAATTAAAGTTATTTCAACAAAGATTAGAAGCAAGAGCAGCAGTTAGTTCGGCTACAAAAGTATCTGCTGATAAAAATTTAACATCAAGTGTTTTAGGACAGTCTAAACAACAACAAATAGTAGATACAATTGCTAAAAACGTAGTAGCGGCTACTAGCCTAAATAGTGCAAGCGCAACTACAATTTCCAGCGCCTCATCAAATGCAAATAAAACACCAGTTGTAACACTTGCATCTGTAGCAGCTCCAAAGATAGTTACTCCAGTTTCAAATTCTCTTTTTAATACTGGTACGTATAAATATGACAGTGGAAACGTAACTATGAGCGTCGCTACAGGAACAATATTTACTGCAGGAACTTTTAAAGATGTTACTGCAATTAATTTTGGAACTAGAAGTGTAACAAGCGTTTATTCTGGAAACTTCACAACTCAAGCAGGAGCAAATACTGGAACTACGAACTTTAGTTTCAAAAGCACTGCAACTTATGCAAAAACTGTAACAGCAGCTTTAAATCAAGAAACAAATTTTCAAATTACAAACAAAACAGGCGTAACAACAGCTGGCTCACTTTTAAACCAAACACAAACAAGCTTATATAATTCGACTGGACCAACATTAACAGGAGCTAGTGGAACAGTTAGTGGATCAACTGTTACTCCTTTAGCTAGCACTTTTAACGTAAATGCTGCGGGCAGCGGACAAGTTGCTGCATTTGGTAAATTTTCCACAGCCACAGGATCAGCAGGAACTGCAACTTTAAGACTAGAAACTTCTAATAATGCTGCCGGAACAAATACTCCCACAGCATTTGGAGCCAATACCCCAAGTGTAATTACTGGTACAAAAACTAATATTGTAGGCACTAAGCAGTAGTTTTTTTTGAAATCTATCTTTAAGAAATTCAATCAAATTAAGTTATCTGTAGGAAAACATAGAGCTACTATTTCATTTGTAATTTCATTTTCATTTTTAATTATTTTAAAGATGCTTAATACTAGTCAGGTTCAAGTTTTTACTAATTTTAGCTTAGATAATTATCAGAAAATATTTAAATACAGTCTAAAAGAAAGCCCCGTCGTAATTATAGATATTGACGAAAAAAGCCTAGGTGAAGTTGGTCAGTTTCCATGGAATAGAAAAGTTTTTTCAAACCTATTAGATAATTTGTCATCTGCGCAGCCATCAACAATTGCTTTTGACGTTTTTTTTAGTGAAGAAGATAAACTTAATCCAAGACAAGTTATTAAAGCTTTTAATATTGAGCAAGATTCCTTGCTCGCAAAAGAAATTTTAAAACTCCCAAATAGTGATGACCTTTTTTTAAATAGTATATCGAATAGCAATGTCGTTATGCCTATTTTAGGGCAAGTTACCAAACCAGTTAAAAATACAGAATCTAGGCCATTAGTTAATTTTATTTTTAAAGGGCCAGATTTAAATATTAATCAATTTCTTTATAAATTTCCTTATATGGTGACATCACTAAGCACAATTAATGAAAAAGCCAAAGGCATTGGCTCAATTTCTCGAGTTGGAAATACTGAAGGAGTTTTAAGAAAGGCACCTTTACTTATTAATATGCAAGGGCAGGTTTATCCCGCTCTTTCAATTGAAGCATTAAGACTGCATTTAAAGGAAAAAAATATTTTAGTATTGAGTGATGAGAATGGAATTAAAGATATAAAATTACGACCTTATAATATTGATGTTGATGCGAATTCAATGATTTGGATTAAATATAAAAAATCTAAAAGTGATCAATATATTTCAGCAGTTGATGTATTAAATGGAAATTTTGATTCAAATAAAATAAAGGGAAAAATATTATTAATAGGATCTTCAGCTCAAGGACTTTTTGATTTTACTCATATTTCAAATGGGAAAGTAATACCTGGAGTAGAAGTGCATGCTAATATTATTGAAAATATAGTAAATGATAATTATTTACGCAGAAATACTTTCACCTTTTTAATTGAGATCATTATGCTTATTAGCGGTATGTTTTTAGCGTTTTATGTCGCAGGAAATATTTCAATGAAACATGGTCTTACCGCTTACACTATTATAGCTACAACAATAACTTTTATTGGATTATTATTTTATAGATTTGAGAATTATTTAATTGATGTTACGTACCCAATTTTTTGCCTTAACTTATTATATTTTAACAGACTGTACTTTAGGTATTTGGATACAAATGATCCTTTAACTAATAAAAAGAAGAAATAAGGGCATACTAGCGTTTTAGGTTGCACTTAAATCCGAAATAGTTAAAAAGGTTGGTAACCAATACGTTTTAAAGGGCCCTCGTGGTGGAATTGGTAGACACAAAGGACTTAAAATCCTTGCCCTTTTTGGGAGTGCCGGTTCAAGTCCGGCCGAGGGCACCAAAGTATTATGAAATATTTATTTTTATTATTATCTTTAATTTCTTTTTTTACTTCAACTGAAGCGGATGCAAAAAATAAACTCAAAAATGACGGCTCAGAACAGATTATTGGCGACCATAATAATGAGAGTAAACCTTTTTTTAAAGACAAGGATTTATATAAACCAAAAAATGTAATTATAGATAATGATTTCGATGTTACTTACTCTTTGCTAACATCAGATAAGACTTGCAAAATTATTTTTGAAATTAAAAATATTTCTAAATTTGAAAAAATAAACTCTTTTAGCGTTGATATTTATACTTATAGTGGTGGGAAAATAGAGGCTTTTGTTACTGAAAAAAGATCTAAGCCTAACGAAACCGTAACCACACAAATCTTACTTGGAAATGTTGAGTGCGATAATATAAGAAAAATAAATTTTTATAAATAATATTTACAAGTCAATATTTTTTACTTTAGGAGCGTTTTCTTCTATAAATTTTAATCTTAAATCGGCATTTTTTCCCATAATATTTGATATTAATTTATTAGTTTTTTTGTAATCACTATTAGGAACTGTTACTCTGATCAAAGATCTAGTATTAATATCCATAGTCGTTTCTTTTAATTGCTGTGCCATCATTTCACCAAGACCTTTAAATCTACTTATCTCAATTTTAGATCCTTTTTTAAGATTCTTTAATAACTTGTCTTTTTCGATATCATTACGAACATAATAAATTTGATTTGATATAGTTAGTTTGTAAAGAGGAGGAACAGCAAGATATAAATGTCCATTTTTAATCAAATTTGGCATTTCACAAAAAAAGAAAGTTAAAAGTAAACTTGCAATGTGATCACCATCAACATCAGCATCAGTCATGATAATTACTTTTTCGTATCTCAAATCCTTGTCGACATACTTTTCACGTCTTTGACAGCCAAGCGCCTGAAGTAAGTTCGATATCTCGGTATTTGCTAATATTTTTGTAGTATTAGAATTTTTAACATTTAATATTTTTCCTCTTAAAGGAAGTATAGCTTGAAAATTTCTATCTCTAGCTTGTTTTGCAGATCCACCAGCAGAATCCCCCTCAACTATAAACAATTCAGTTCCTTCTACTTTTGAGCTTGTGCAATCTGCAAGTTTACCGGGTAGACGTATTTTTCTTGTTGCGCTTTGTCTTCCAACATCAAGATTTTGATCTAATAAATTTTTTTCTCTTATTTTCCCTTCAATAAAAGCTAGAATAGAATTTGATGCTTTTGGATGTTGATTAAACCAATCTTCCACTGATTTTGCTATAGAAGTATCGCAATATTTTTGAATATAAGCAGATGATAATCTAGATTTAGTTTGTCCTTCAAATTCTGGATTGTTAATAAAAATAGATACAATGTAACTGGCGTTGGACAGGATTTCATCCGCACTTGCACTTGCTACCAGTTTATTGTTTTTAAATTTTGCAATTTTTCTTATGGATTTTGCAACCCCAGATCTAAAACCTTGTTCGTGAGTTCCGCCATTAGTAGTTAATACTGAGTTACAAAATGAAATTTTAAATTCAGAGATTTCATTGTGCCATTGAATTGCAAATTCAAACTTACCTTTATCATCATCAAAGTTATTTTTATGATGGCATGTTTTATCATTTATTTTAGTAAAATTTTTAGTTTCGCTATCTAAATATTCAATAATGCCGTCCGGAAAGAAGAGCTTTGCGTTGTTAGGAGTGTCATCTTTTCGGTTTATTAACGACCTGTCACATTCCCAATGTATTGTAATGCCTTTAACTAAATAAGCTTTGCTCTTACAAAGATTATATAATTTATTTGGAACAAAGTTTATTTCTTTTCCAAAAATCTCTTTATCAGGAATAAATGTAACTTGAGTTCCATTTTTAATCTTGGATTTCCCTTTTTTGGTTAATTTGTTTAGAGGTTTTCCTTTAGAATAATTTTGTTCAAAAATAGTTGAATTTTTAAAGACTTCTATTTTAAGTTTTTCAGACAGGGCGTTTACAACTGAAAGTCCGACGCCGTGCAAGCCAGCAGAAGTTGAGTATGTTCCTTCTTTAAATTTTCCACCTGAGTGCAATGTTGTCATTACTATTTCAAGTGCTGTTTTATTTTTCTTTGGATGTTTATCTAAAGGAATTCCCCTTCCATCATCAGTTACAGTTAAAGATTTGTCTTTATTTAATTTTACGTAGATATTTTTTGCATACCCTGCAGTAACCTCATCCATCGAGTTATCAATAATTTCAGTGGCAAGATGGTGAAAAGCAGTTTCGTCAGTACCACCAATATACATTCCAGGTCTTTTTCTAACTGGTTCAAGACCTTCTAGAATTTCAATGTCTTTGGCTGAATAATTATTATTTTTAACCACAGACTAAGCATTAGATTAATTTGAAAAAAAATACAGACGTAAATTTATTTTATGCAAAAAAAAACCCCGTATTTTTAGATACGGGGTTTTTAAATTTTAAAACGCTGTAATTAGCAGCTGTAATACATTTGATATTCAACTGGGTGAGGAGTGTGTTCCATATTGTACACCTCAGTCATTTTTAGCTCAATGTAAGCGTCAATTTGATCATCAGTGAATACTCCACCAGCAGTTAAAAAGCTTCTGTCTTTATCTAAGTTTTCTAACGCTTCTCTTAAAGAACCACAAACTTGAGGAACTCCTTTAAGTTCTTCAGCAGATAAAGAATATAAATCTTTATCGAATGGTTTTCCTGGATCAATTTTATTTTTTATTCCATCAATTCCTGCCATTAACATACAAGCAAAAGTTAAATATGGATTTCCAGCGGCGTCTGGGAATCTAACTTCAACTCTTTTTCCTTTTGGATTAGAACTAAAAGGTATTCTGCAGCTTGCAGATCTATTTCTAGCAGAGTAAGCAAGAATAACTGGAGCTTCAAATCCAGGGATTAATCTTTTGTAGCTATTTGTTGTAGAATTAGTGAAAGCATTTAGAGCTTTTGCGTGCTTAATAATTCCACCGATGTAGTACAGGCATTCTTGAGAAAGGCCTGCATATTTATCGCCAGCAAAAAGAGGCTTTCCATTTTTCCAAATAGATTGGTGACAATGCATACCAGAGCCATTGTCTCCTTTAATTGGTTTTGCCATAAATGTTGCAGTTTTTCCAAATGAGTGCGCAACCATTTGAACTGCATATTTATAAATTTGCATATTGTCCGCATTACGAACCATAGTATCGAACATTGTACCTAATTCATGCTGAGAAGGAGCAACTTCGTGGTGATGTTTTTCAACTTTAACACCCATATCCTTCATAGCTTTTAATGCTTCAGCTCTTAAATCTTGGCAGCTATCAACTGGAGGCACTGGAAAGTAACCGCCCTTAACAACTGGTCTGTGACCCATGTTACCATTTGGATATTCTTTGTCTCCGTTATAAGGACCTTCGTTACTATCCACTTGGAAAGATACTTTTTGCATAGTGTTAGAAATTTTAACATCGTCAAATATAAAAAATTCTGGTTCAGGTCCAAAATAAATAGTATCGCCAATACCAGTAGTTTTTAAATAAGCTTCAGCTTTTTTTGCAATAGATCTAGGGTCTCTTTCGTAATAATCTTTTTTTATAGGATCCATGATGTCACAAAATATAACTAGGGTATTATGTGAAGTGAAAGGATCGACAAAAGTTCTAGATAAATCTGGTTTCAGGATCATGTCAGATTCATTAATTGCCTTCCATCCCGCAATAGACGATCCATCAAAAAATGTTCCATCATTTAAAAAATCTTCATCAATTGTTGTTAGGTCCTGAGTCATATGTTGAAGTTTTCCTCTAGGATCAGTAAATCTCAAATCTACAAATTCGATTTCCTTTTCTTTAATTAATTTTAAAATGTCTGTTGCTTCGCTCATTATTCTCCTTTGTTTATTAAACTTGTTTATTTTTTTATTGTAGATGTACTATAACTATAATCAATAAATTCCATTGTATTTTAGTTATGCCAGATATGCATAATAGTAGTATTGAAAATTAAACTATAGATTGATTTTAGAAAAATGATTTTAAATTCATCAGAAATTAAAGCTATTGAGCAAAAAGAATTTAAATTAAGAAAAAATTCATTCTCATTAATGCAATCTGCAGGAGAAAAATGCGCAGACTATATATCAAGCAAGATTTCTCAGAATGAAGAATTATTTATTGTTTGTGGTTCCGGTAATAATGGGGGGGATGGTTTTATAATCGGACATAGTCTTATAAATAAAGGTTATAAAGTTAAAATTTTTCTAGTTCTTTCAATAAAAAATAAGAAAAATGATAATTATAAAGCCTTTAAACAGCTCAATTGTAAAATCTTTAATTTAAAAGATTTAGAAAAAGAACTTAAAAAGAAAACAAACCCAGTAATTATAGATTGTGTTTTTGGAATAGGTTTAAATAAAAATATAAACTCAAATATCAAAAATTTAATTAAATTAATTAATAATAAAAAAACTTTTGTTATTTCAATAGATATACCAACGGGAATTAGTGCTGATACTGGAAAAATAATGGGTGAAGCTATTAAGGCGAATATAACCTTAGCTCTTCATTGTAAAAAAGTAGGTCATGTATTGTTTCCTGGAGTTTATTTTTCTGGATTGATAAAAATTTTAGATATTGGAATAAGAAAATCACTAAATAAATTTATAAATAATAAGATCGCAGAGAATGATCCAAAGTTATGGATTAAAAGATTTCCTTGGAAAAAATACAACTCTCATAAATATTCTAGGGGTAAAGTTTTTATTTACGGTTCTTTAAAAAATTATATAGGTGCATCATTATTATCATCAAATGCTGCTATTCGTTGTGGAGCTGGAGCGGTCACTATTATCGCTAATAAGAATACTGTTGATAAATATAATCAAAGTTTTTTTTCGTTATTAAAAGTTGAAATTAATTCTCAAAAAGAATTTCAAGATTTTTTGAAGAATTCTTTGATCACTTCATTTCTTATTGGTCCTGGGGCAGGCGCTAATCTAGAAACGGTTGAAAATGTTAAATTAATTTCAAAGTATATTAATCATGTGGTTATAGACGCTGATGCAATAACTTCTTTTAGTAAGAATCCTAAACAGTTATTTTCTATTTTAAATAAAGATAAAATTATTACACCTCATGAAGGTGAGTTTAATAGAATTTTTCCAAATTTAAAAAATCTTAAAAATAAAATTGATAGAACTGCAGCGGCAGCAAAAAAAGCAAATTGCATAGTGGTCTTCAAAGGCCCAGATACAATCATTGCTTCACCAGATGGAAAGGTTTGTATTAATACAATTACAACTGAAGAATTAGCAGTCATTGGCTCAGGAGATGTTTTGAGTGGAATAATAACAAGTCTCATTGGTAAAAATAAAATGTCATCTTTTGATGGGGCTTGTGCTGGAGTGTGGATACATTCTTTTGCGGCAAGAATGGTAAAGAAAGGATTGATAGCGGAAGATATAATTAAGAATTTGCCAAAGACATTAGAGCAACTAGATAAAAAATATAATTAATTCTGTTTTGTTTTTACGAAGAACAACTTTGTTATCAAATCATAACTTAATCAGCTTTTATGTAAGCAAATCCTATCCTTTTGAATGTCATTTTCTTAAATAATTCCTAGAAAGGATTTAATAATGTAGCTATATTCGCCACTTGAATTTTAATTAATATTAGAGCGGGAGTGGTGGAACGGTAGACACGCCAGTCTTAGGAACTGGTATCGAAAGATGTGAAGGTTCAAGTCCTTTCTCCCGCACCATGTAGTATATGAAAGTAACAATATCAGAATCAAAAGGTTTAAAGATCAATCTTAATGTTTTAGTTAAAAAACAAGAGATTGATAAAAAGATAGAAGAAAGAACTGTTGAGTTACAGAAGACAGTTAGCATAAAAGGCTTTCGACCTGGAAAAGCACCAATTGATTTATTAAAAAAACAATTTGGACAAGCTTTATATGGTGAAGTTGTTGAAAAAATTCTACAGGACAATACTTTTCAAGCCTTAAATGATAATAAAATAAAACCAGCGGGACAGCCAAAAATTGAAATTAAATCTTCAGGAGAAGATAAGGATTTAGAATACACAATTTCTGTAGAAAAAACTCCAGAGATAAAAAAGATCGAATTAGAAAAAATAGCTCTTACCAATTATAAATTAAAAATAGAAAAAAAAGATTTAGATGACAGAATTAATTTATTAGCAGAAGGTCAAAAGAAATATGTTAAAAAAAAAGAAGATGAAACATCTGTTAAGAGTGATTTAGTAGTATTTGATTTTGAAGCTACAGTTAATGGTAAGGCTTTTGAAGGAAATAAAGGCGAAAAGGTCCAAATTATTTTAGGAAAAGAACTTTTCATTAAAGGTTTTGATGAGCAATTATTAATGTGCAAAGCTGGCGAAAAAGTAAATGTTAAAATTAATTTACCAGATAATTACCCAAATAAAGAACTAGCAAATAAAAACGCTATATTTAACTGCAATATTTTAGAATTAAAAAAATCAGAAGCTGTAAATATTGATGACCAATTTGCCAAAAATTTAGGAGCAAAAGATTTAAATGATTTAAAAGTTTTGTTAGAAAAACAATTATCTAGAGAACAATCTTCAGTTACAGAAACAATCGTTAGAAAAGAAATCTTAGATTATCTTGATAAAAATTGTAAATTTGATTTGCCAGAAGATATGGTTAAAAATGAACAAGAAATAGTTAGGCATAGCTTTATTCATGAAAAAGCTCATAAAGATGAGCCTCATGATGATCATAAACATGGGCATGATCATTCAGATATAAAACTTACTAAAGAAGAAGAAGATGAAGTTTTAGATATTTCAGAACGAAGAGTTAAATTGGCTTTGGTTTTAAATCAAATAGGAGAAGATTATAAAGTTCAGGTAACGACACAAGAGTTGCAACAAGAACTGCAAAAACAAATGAGTATGTATCCAGGGCAAGAAAAACAAATTAGAGAGTACTACCAAAAAAATCCTTCTGAAATTACAAGATTAAGAGGACCAATATATGAAGATAAAATTGTCGAGTTAGTTAAATCTAAAGCAAAACTTACTGTTAAAGAAATTAATAAGAAAGAGTTAGAAGAGCTTGTAAAAGATTTGTCATCAAACCTTAAGTCCAAATCATCAGCCAAGTCAGCAAACAGTAGTGATGATAAATCCCAAAAAGAGACAAAATTAGAGGATAAATCAAAATCTTCAAAAAAGATTAGTAAAAAATAAACAAAGCCTGTAGAATCTGATTCTCTATGAAAGATCATATTGATATTCAGATGAACACTCTTATTCCAATGGTGGTTGAGCAAACCAGCAGAGGAGAAAGAGCTTATGATATTTATTCAAGACTATTAAAAGAGAGAATTATCTTTTTAGTAGGTCCAGTAAATTCTCATGTAGCAAGTTTAGTTTGCGCTCAATTACTTTTCTTAGAATCTGAGAATCCAAAGAAAGAAATTTTTTTATATATTAATAGCCCAGGAGGCGTGGTCACTGATGGGCTCGGAATTTATGACACAATGCAGTATGTCAAATCTCCAGTTTCAACAATTTGCATTGGACAGGCAGCGTCAATGGGGTCATTCTTGCTTGCTGCAGGAGAGAAAGGAAGCAGATTTTCTCTTCCAAATGCTCGTATAATGGTTCATCAACCTTCTGCAGGATTTCAAGGACAGGCCACTGATATTCAAATTCATGCAAATGAAATTTCTTATGTAAAAAAACGTCTTAATGAAATTTATTCTAAACACACAGGGAAAGACTTAAAAGCTATTCAAGAAGCTTTAGAGAGAGACAAGTTTATGAGCCCTGAGGAAGCTAAAGATTTTGGGATAATTGATAAAGTGGTAGAAAAAAAAGCAGATTAACTAAAATATATCCACAATTTACAAGCAATATATAGTTTAGATTCAACTTAGACTTGCTTTTAGAGTCAAGTCATTGTTTTATAAAACTTAACTGATTCGATCATTTTAAACATGGCTAAAGATAATAAAAACACACTTTATTGTTCCTTCTGCGGAAAAAGTCAGCATGAAGTTAGAAAGCTTATAGCTGGTCCAACAGTTTTTATATGTGATGAGTGCGTTGAACTTTGTATGGATATCATCAAAGAAGAAAACAAAAGCAATTTTGTTAAGGATGATGCCGGAGTTCCAACTCCTAAAGAAATTTGTAAAGTTTTAGATGAGTACGTTATTGGTCAAGACAAAGCAAAAAAAGTTTTATCTGTTGCCGTACACAATCATTACAAAAGGTTAAATCAAGATTCTAAGAGTAGTAAAGATGTTGAAATTTCAAAATCTAACGTACTGCTTATTGGACCAACTGGTTGCGGAAAAACATTATTAGCTCAAACGCTTGCTAAAATTCTAGATGTTCCATTTACTATGGCTGATGCCACCACTTTAACAGAGGCCGGTTATGTTGGAGAAGATGTGGAAAATATTATTTTGAAATTATTACAAGCTGCAGATTATAACGTCGAAAAAGCTCAAAGAGGAATTGTTTATATAGATGAGGTTGATAAAATTAGCAGAAAAACAGAAAATCCTTCTATTACAAGAGACGTGTCTGGCGAAGGAGTTCAGCAAGCCCTTTTAAAAATTATGGAAGGAACAGTTGCTAGCGTTCCTCCACAAGGCGGAAGAAAACATCCTCAACAAGAATTTTTACAAGTTAACACTACTAATATTTTATTTATCTGCGGTGGAGCTTTTGGTGGACTTGAGAAAATCGTATCAGTAAGAAGCAAAGGTACGGCAATGGGATTTGGAGCCACAATTAGAGAACACGACAATAAAAGTACTGGTCAAATATTAAAAGACTTAGAACCAGAAGATTTATTAAAGTTTGGATTAATTCCGGAGTTTATAGGAAGGCTTCCAATTGTAGCAACTTTAGACGATCTACATGAAGAGGCTTTAATTAAAATACTACAAGAACCAAAGAACGCTTTACTTAAACAGTATGCAAAGCTTTTTGAAATTGAAGGAGCTAAACTTACTTTTACCAAAGACTCTCTGTCAGCTATTGCTAAAAAAGCTTTAATTAGAAAAACAGGTGCGAGAGGTCTTAGATCAATTTTAGAAGATATTTTACTTGAAACAATGTTTGAACTTCCTTCGCAATCTAATATTAGCGAGGTTGTAATTAATAAAGATGTTGTTGATGGAAAGATAAAACCACTGCTTACTTACTCAAAGAAAAACAACCAAGCCACAACCTCAAGCATTCCTAATAGTAAAGAGAGTAAAATAGGCTAGTTATTCACAGTTGAAATAACTTTAAACGTCCCCATATAGATTTAATCTTGTTATAAATTTAACTATTGTTATTGATAATTTATGGACACTAAAGACCTAAAAAACGCTAATCAGAGCCAATACCCAGTATTGCCTTTAAGAGATATCGTTGTTTTTCCAGGTATGGTAGTTCCTCTTTTTGTAGGAAGAGAGAAATCTATTAACGCTTTAAATAGTGTTATGGACAAATACAAAAAAATTATTCTTGCAGCTCAAAAAAGCCATGACGTTGACGATCCAAAAGATAATGAAATTTATGGAGTTGGGTGTTTAGGGGAAATCTTACAGTTATTAAAACTTCCAGATGGAACAGTTAAAATTCTAGTAGAAGGAAAAGAAAGAGTAAAAATTAATCAATATCATAATGAAGAAAAGAATTTTTTATTAGCTTCTTGCTCAGGATTATCCGACGATCATGGTAAAGAAGATTTATCTTTATTATCAAAAGCAGTTGTAAATAAATTTGATAAATTAATTAAAGTTTCAAAAAAAGTTTCCGAAGAAGGACTAGAGGCAATTAAAGATACAAAAGAACCTTCAAAAGTTGCTGACGCAGTTGCCAATCAAATCCAAATTAGTTTAGTCGAGAAGCAAAAATTATTAGAAAACTTGTCCGTTCAAAACAGATTAGAATCTCTTTTGACATTTATCGAAAGCGAAATTGAAGTTCTATCTGTTGAGAAAAAAATTAGAGGGAGAGTTAAAAATCAAATGGAAAAAACTCAAAGAGAATATTATTTAAATGAACAATTAAAAGCCATTCAAAAAGAATTAGGAGAATCAGAAGATGGAAAAGATGAAATTCAAAATTTAGAAGAAGCTATTAAAAAAGCTAAAATGACAAAAGAGGCAGAGGAAAAATCTCTTGCTGAACTAAAAAAATTGAAGTCAATGAGTCCTATGTCTGCAGAGTCTACAGTAGTTAGAAACTATTTAGATTGGATGGTGTCATTGCCTTGGGGAAAAACCTCTAAAGTAAATACAGATATCAATAATGCGAAAAAGATTTTAGATGAAGATCATTATGGGTTAGAAAAAGTAAAAGATAGAATCTTAGAATTTTTAGCTGTTCAAAGTAGAATTAATAAAATTAAAGGTCCTATTCTTTGTTTAGTAGGAGCGCCTGGAGTTGGAAAAACTTCTTTAGGTAAATCCATTGCTAAAGCTACAGGAAGAGAGTTTGTAAGAATGTCTTTGGGTGGAATTAGAGATGAAGCAGAAATTAGAGGACACAGAAGAACTTATATTGGATCATTACCTGGAAAAATAATTCAGATGATGAAAAAATCTGGAAAAAATAATCCTTTAATTTTATTAGACGAGATAGATAAAATTGGAAATGATTATAGAGGAGACCCTTCTTCAGCGTTGTTAGAGGCTTTGGATCCAGAACAGAACACGACGTTTAATGATCATTATCTTGAAGTAGATTATGACTTATCTAATGTAATGTTTGTTACCACTGCAAATACATTAAATATTCCTGGTCCATTATTAGATAGAATGGAAGTGATTAGAATTTCTGGCTACACAGAAGATGAAAAAATGGAGATAGCTAAAAAATATCTTTTACCAAAGCAAGTAAAAGAAAATGGATTGAAACCAGGCGAATGGGCTGTATCTGACGAAGCTTTAAAAGATATTATTAGATATTACACAAGAGAGTCTGGTGTTAGAAGTTTAGAAAGAGAAATTTCAAAACTTGCAAGAAAAGGTGTAAAAGACATTGTTACCAAAACTAAAGATACAATTAAAATTGATGAGAAAAATCTTAATGATTATCTTGGTGTTAAGAAATTTAAATATGGAGAAATTGAAAATAAAGATGGCACAGGAATAGTAACAGGACTTGCTTGGACAGAAGTTGGCGGCGAGTTATTAACTATTGAATCTGTAATTATGCCAGGAAAAGGTAGTATGGAAATTACTGGAAAATTAGGCGAGGTGATGCAAGAGTCAGTTAAAGCCGCAAAATCTTTTGTTAGATCTAGATGTATAGAATACGGAATTATTCCACCGGTATTTGAAAAAAAAGATATTCATATCCACGTTCCAGAAGGAGCGACCCCAAAAGACGGACCTTCAGCTGGTATTGCAATGGTAACTTCAATTGTTTCATCTTTAACTGGAATCCCAGTTAAGAGAGATGTTGCAATGACAGGAGAGGTTACTTTAAGAGGTAGAGTTCTTCCAATCGGTGGTTTAAAAGAAAAATTACTAGCAGCACTTAGAGGAGGAATTAAAACTGTTTTAATCCCAGATGAAAATGAAAAAGATCTAGCTGAAATACCTAAAAATGTAATTGATGGTTTAAAAATAATTCCAGTGAAAACAGTTGATGAAGTATTAAAAGTTGCTTTAACTAAAACTTTAACACCTGTTGATTGGGTAGAAATTGATATTTCCCAGACACAAAAAAGCAAAGAGATAATAAACGAAAGACCTGTTAATTAAATTATTTAATATTTAGGTACTCTGTAAAGCTTCTAAGAGAAATTATAATTAAATAAATACCAAATATTTTAGTAATTAAGTTTCTACTTACTTTATGAACAACTTTTGCGCCTAGCGGTGCCATCATCATAGTCACTGGAACAAATACTAAAAATCCAGCCAGATTAAAGTAGCCAAAACTAAGAGGGGAGTTGACTTTTGCAAACAATGC
This sequence comes from Candidatus Allofontibacter sp., assembly GCF_040404065.1. Lineage (GTDB taxonomy): Bacteria > Pseudomonadota > Alphaproteobacteria > Pelagibacterales > Pelagibacteraceae > Fontibacterium. Next base: position 852,316 of record NZ_JBBAJM010000001.1, on the reverse strand, counting down.
TCCGCTTGAAACCATACTAATAGTTCCTGAAATCGCTATTAAGATTCCAATAGCAGCAGATGTTCCAATTGCCTTTCTCATGTCGTACCCAAATAATCTCATAAAAGGAACTGATAATGAGCCGCCACCTATTCCTAATGGCACAGAAATAAAGCCAATAAAATTTCCAATTATAATTTTATATATTTTTGGAATATTTCTTTGAGTTTCTTCTAATTTTGATTTTAAAAGTAAAAAAAACAAACCCACTAAAAAAGCAAAAAAGGAAAAGAATAAGATCAAGTTAGCAGTCTTTAAGTTTGAAGCTAAGAATGTTCCAGTAATAACCCCTAAAACTATATAGATCCCGAAAGATTTTATAAGACCAAAATCAACAGCATTAAATTTCATATGTGTTTTAGTAGACATGATCGAAGTGGGAATAATAATTGCAAGAGAAGTTCCCAAAGCCAAATGCATTTTGGTTTCCATGTCAAAACCAAGAACTGTAAATGCGTAGTAAAGCGCAGGCACCATTACTAAGCCTCCACCAACTCCAAGTAAGCCTGCCATAAAGCCAGCAACTGAAGCAGCAACAACCATAACAAATATAAGATAAAATGCTTGCGACCAATCAATCATAAAAGTTAACTTATATATTTTTAGTTAATAAGTAGTAGTTAATATTTAAAAATGAAAAAAAATAAAAAATATCTATATATATTTATTGGATTATTATTGATCTGGTATTTTTATCCAACAAATTATTTAAAAAACTGTGTAAATGATTTTAAGAATAAACAGACATATTATAATGAAAAATTCTCCGAACAATACGGATTGATTACTTGCGCAAAAATCAAAAAGGAAGATCTTAATACTTTTAATCTTTTAAAAGGCAGAGTCTTTTCAAAAACTACTGCATTTAAAAAGTACTTACCTCGTTAGATTAGGTTTTTATTATTTCCTCTTTCTATTTTTATTGCTATATAAAACCTCCTAAGCAAAAGGGCGATTAGCTCAGTTGGTAGAGCATCTCGTTTACACCGAGAGGGTCGGGAGTTCGAGTCTCTCATCGCCCACCATTTTTTATGGATAGATTATTCGTCTATGGCAGTCTTAAGCCAAATGAAAAAAATAATTTCTTATTAAGTGAAATTAATGGAACCTGGAGAACAGCTTTTACTTATGGTTTTGTAAAAAAAATAAGTCTTGGACCAAAGGAAGTTTACGATGCCCTCATTTTAGATAACAATGGAGATAGAATTGAAGGTTATTTATTTTATTCTTACGCATTAAAAAATTTATGGAAAAAATTAGATATGTTTGAAGGTAGTAATTATAAAAGATTGGAAACGAACATTAATATTAATAACAAACAAAAAGTTAAGGCTTTTGTTTATTTGTTAAAAAATAATTAGAATTTAATATAAATAAGTATATATAAAGTTATTAAGAAAACTTTAATTGTGGTGACAGCATAATTTTGACTGCACCACTTTTTTTAGGGGGTGTAGCTCAGCTTGGTTAGAGCGCCTGCCTGTCACGCAGGAGGCCGCGGGTTCGAGTCCCGTCACTCCCGCCAGTATTAATAGTATGCAAAAACTTTATTTATATTTTTAATGAGTTCTGTTTTTTTTAATTCATTTGCTGTTTTGTTCATTGCAATTGATGCAGCAGGTGTAGGTCCTTTATTTTTAATATTAACTGATGGTGCAACAAGAGAGCAGAGATATAAAATTGCTATTAAAGCAGCTTTAATTGCTCTTACGGTTCTAACCATTTTTGGATACGTAGGCCAGTATTTTTTTAATTGGATTGGTGTCTCATTAAATTCTTTAAAAATTGCAGGTGGAATTATTTTATTTATTATTTCGATTGAAATGTTGCTAGATAAAAGAAGATTAAGAAGAGAGGATAGTGCAAATAAGATTTCTCATGAAAAAAAATTAGAAGAAATTACTATTTTTCCTCTTTCCATTCCTTTAATCGCAGGGCCCTCAGCATTAACTTCAACCGTACTTTTAGTTAACGCTAATTCTTATTCTTCAGAAAAGTTATTCATGGTTTATTTTGCGCTGTTACTAGTAATGTTTATGACTTTTTTACATATGATTTTTTCTGCTTTTATTGCTAATTATACGAGCAAAAATATATTAAATGTTTTTTCTAGATTGATAGCTTTAGTATTAGCATCACTTGCAGTGCAGTTCGTGGTCGATGGTTTAAAATCTAGTTTTGGATTTTAATTTTTTTCTCTAGATATCTAAAAAGACCTAATGTAACAGAAACAGCGTTAGACACATTTAAGCTTTCTATGTCTTTATTAATTTGAATTTTTATAAGATGATCGCAATTTTCTTTTACTAATCTTCTTAATCCTTCGCCTTCGGATCCAAAAACAAAAGCATTATGGCTTGTCCATTTTTGATCTTCAATATTTTCTTTTGCATAACCATCTAAACCATAAATCCAATAATTATTTTTTTTAAGAAGCTCTAATGCATTGGTAATATTTGATATTGGAATAACATCTATTAATTCCATTGCTCCGCTAGCACTCTTGTACATCATTTTGTTTTTGGAGTTATAATTTTTTTCTAAAAGAATAACTGCATCAATATTGAATGCACTGCATGATCTTATAATAGATCCTATGTTTCTTTGATCAGTAATATCGTCAAGTATCACTAAAGTGTTTCGTGAACTGTTTTTTTTTTTTAGATATTCTTTTAACTCAATTACTGGAATGCTTTCTATTTCAGCAGCAACCCCCTGATGAACTACATTCTCACTAATAAAAATTTTATCTATCTCTTTTTTGTCTTTAATTTCGATTGAAATTTTTTTATTAAAATTTTTGGCATTAAAATCTTTCTCATTATCTTGAGTAACAATAAGCTTATTTATTTTTCTTTTAGGGTTTTTGATGGCAGATAAAACTGCATGTTTGCCACCTATCCAAAATGAGCCAGTTTTCATTGATTTATTGATTATAACTACCTCAATTTGAGTTAAAAATGTATTGCATTAATATGGCTCACTAATTATATTCCGCCTAATTTTAAGCTTCTAAATTGCAATAGTGTGATTGTGAAGTTGTGTTGTAAAATTTTTCTTTTTTAGAACACTTGAAAGCCACTCAAAGCAAAACCTCCGTCGTTTTGTGAAAAATTGGAGGGGTGACCGAGTGGTTAAAGGTGACGGTCTGTAAAACCGTTGGCTCCGGCCTACGAAGGTTCGAATCCTTCCCCCTCCACCAAGAGGGAGTGTTAGAAAAAAGAATTGTTGGCAACAAAATAAAATTAGGAGTAAGGTTTGGTTACGCGGGTGTAGTTCAATGGTAGAACTCCAGCCTTCCAAGCTGGTTGTGAGAGTTCGATTCTCTTCACCCGCTCCAGATTAAAATTAATAATAAACTGAGAGGTGTAGAAAAAGTAAATGTCTAAGGAAAAATTTCAAAGAACGAAACCACATTGTAACATTGGTACTATTGGTCACGTCGATCATGGTAAAACAACTTTAACAGCCGCGATCACAAAAGTTCTTTCAAAAACTGGTGGAGCTAAATTTGTTGCTTATGATCAGATTGATAAAACACCTGAAGAAAAAGCAAGGGGTATTACTATTTCTACAGCTCATGTTGAGTACGAAACAGCAAAGCGTCACTATGCACACGTTGACTGTCCAGGACACGCTGACTATGTTAAAAACATGATCACAGGTGCCGCGCAGATGGACGGAGCTATCTTAGTTGTGAATGCAGCTGATGGCCCAATGCCACAAACAAGAGAACATATTCTTTTAGCAAGACAAGTTGGAGTTCCGGCTCTAGTTGTTTTTTTAAATAAAGTGGACACTGTTAACGACAAAGAACTTTTAGATCTTGTTGAAATGGAAATCAGAGAACTTCTAACTTCTTATGGTTACCCAGGAGACAAAACTCCAATCATTAAAGGATCTGCATTAAAAGCACTCGAAGGTGATGTTGAACTTGGAGAGAAACCAATTCTTGCGTTAATGGAAGCTGTTGACACATTTATTCCACAACCGAACAGACCAAAAGATAAACCTTTCTTAATGCCGATTGAAGATGTGTTTTCAATTTCTGGTCGAGGAACAGTTGTTACTGGTAGAATTGAAGCGGGTGTAATTAAAACTGGTGAAGAGATGGAAATCATCGGAATTAAAGCTACACAAAAAAGCGTTTGTACAGGTGTTGAAATGTTTAGAAAACTTTTAGATACAGGTGAAGCGGGTGATAACGTTGGTATTCTTTTAAGAGGTATTGAACGTGATCAAGTAGAAAGAGGACAGGTTTTGGCTAAGCCAGGATCAATTAAACCTCATACTAAATTTGAAGCTCAAGCTTACATTCTGAAAAAAGAAGAGGGTGGAAGACATACTCCATTCTTTACTAAATATCGTCCTCAGTTCTATTTTAGAACTACAGACGTTACAGGAGAAGTTTTATTACCAGCTGGTGTTGAAATGATTATGCCTGGTGATGATGCAAAAATGACTGTTACCTTAATTACTCCAATTGCGATGGACAATAATTTGAAATTCGCGATTAGAGAAGGAGGCAGAACCGTAGGAGCTGGAGTAGTTACTAAGATTATAGAATAAATCTTAGGAGTGTAGCTCAATTGGTAGAGCGCCGGTCTCCAAAACCGGAGGTTGCGGGTTCAAGTCCCTCCACTCCTGCCACAGATTATTAAATATGTTTAATCCTATTCAATTTTTAAGATCTGTTAAGCAGGAGGCTTTGAAAATAACTTGGCCAACAAGAAAAGAAACTACTATTGGGGCATTAACAGTTTTTTTTATGTCAGTAGTAGCTGCCCTTTTTTTCTTGTTATTAGATCAAATTTTTAAATTAGGTTTAACATTCTTATTAGGTATTTAATTTATGATGAAATGGTACATAATTCAGGCTCATTCAGGAGCAGAAAAAAAAGTAGCCGGTCTTATTCCTGAAAAACTTGAAAAAGAAGGTTTATCACATCATTTTGAAGAAACATTAGTTCCAACACACGAAGTTACAGAAGTAAAAAAAGGCAAAAGAACTACTTCTGAGAAAAAATACTTTCCAGGATATTTTTTAGCTAAACTAGATATGAATGATCAAGTTTATCATTTAATTAAATCTATAAAAAGAATTACAGGATTTTTAGGTGTTCCAGGCAAGCCCACTCCAATCTCCGATGCTGAAGTCGCAAAGATTATGGGCAAGATCGAGGATGGAGCTCTTAAACCTTCAACTACAATAAGTTTTGATATTGGCGAACAAGTTAGAGTATGTGACGGACCTTTTGCTTCATTTAGTGGCCTTGTAGAGGGAGTTGATGAAGAAAAGTCTAGACTAAAGGTTTCCGTTTCGATATTTGGTAGGCCCACACCTGTAGAGTTAGAATACGGGCAGGTAGAAAAGATTTAAGTATGGCTAAAGAAATTTCAGGAATTTTAAAATTGCAAATTAAAGGCGGTCAAGCCAATCCTGCTCCTCCTGTAGGACCTGCTTTAGGACAAAGAGGAGTGAATATAATGGAGTTTTGTAAATCATTTAACGATAAAACTAAGTTATTAATGGGACAACCAGTTCCAGTTGTTATTACAATATATAAAGATAAAAAATTTGATTTTATAATTAAGACACCTCCAGCATCTTTCTTAATTAAAGAAGCTATTAAACTCAAAAGCGGCTCAAAAGAACCAGGCAGAGTTTCTGCGGGCTCCATTACTAAAGCTCAGTTAAAAAAAATTGCTGAAATTAAAATGAAAGATTTAAATGCTTTTGACATTGAACAAGCTATTAAAATTATAGCTGGTTCAGCTAGGTCGATGGGAGTTGAGGTAAAAGATTAATGGCAAAAAAACATTCAAAAAGATTTAGCGCTTTAGTTAAGGGTCACGACAAAACAAAAGAACTAACATTACCTGAAGCGATTAAATTATTAAAAACAAAATCAAATACAAAATTTACTGAATCAGTGGAGGCAATTTTTTTTTTAAATATTGACAAAGCTAAAACAGATCAAAATTTAAGAACAGTAGTTGATTTACCAAATGGAAATGGAAGAAAGATAAAAGTTGCGGTTATTTGTGCTAATGACAAAATAGATGAAGCGAAATCTTCAGGAGCAGAAATATCTGGATCGGATGATTTAATTAATGAAATTAACTCAGGAAAAATAAATTTCGATGTATTAGTTTCAACTCCAGACATGATGGCTAAAGTTGGAAAATTAGGAAAAGTATTAGGACCAAAAGGATTAATGCCAAATCCAAAATTAGGAACAGTTGCAAAAGATATTAAATCTACAGTAGAGGCAATTAAAAAAGGAAGAGTCGAAATTAAATGTGATAAAGATGGAAATCTAGGTTTATCAATTGGTAAAGTTAAATTTTCTTACAAAGAACTGTCTGAAAATTTCAAAAGTGTTTATGAGATTATTTCAAAAGAAAAACCAGTTGGCATTAAAGGTAATTTTATAAACTCAATCTATTTATCAACTACTATGGGTCCATCAGTTAAACTTCAGCTTTCAGGTATATAATGAATAGAGAACAAAAAAATACATACGTAAATGATTTAAAATCTGTGATTGCCGCTAATGAAGGAATTCTAGTTTATCATTACGAGGGCATCACGGTTAAAGATTTAGAAAGTCTTCGTGCCAAAATGAGAGAGAGTGGAGCTTTTTTAAAAATTACTAAAAATAGAATTACAAAAATTGCACTTAAAGGATCTAAAGCTGAGAAGTTAGAGAAGTTTTTTAAAGGACCAACGGCTATTGCATGTTCAAAAGACCCCATTACTCTTGCTAAGACCTTAGTCACGTTTTCTAAAGGCAATGAAAAATTAAAAATTCTTGGTGGTTTGATGGACGAAAAGCTTTTAGAACCATCAGATGTTGCTCATATTGCGACTTTACCTACTTTAAATGAAGCAAGAGCTAAAATTGTAGGTATTTTAGCTGCTCCAGCGCAAAAAATTATTAGTATTTTGCTTGCACCAAGCTCAAAAATAGTTAATTTGATGCACGCTAAAAATTTAAAAAATTAAACCCACTAGGATATTCAAAATGCCAGACTTAAATAAAATTGTAGAAGAGTTATCGAAACTGACTGTAGTTGAAGCAGCAGAACTTTCAAAAACTTTAGAAGAAAAATGGGGAGTGTCAGCAGCAGCACCAGTTGCAGCAGCAGCTCCGGCAGCGGCAGGAGCGCCGGCTGAAGAAAAAAATGACTTTATAATTAACCTTGTGTCATCGGGTGATAATAAAATTGGAGTTATTAAAGAAGTACGAGCGTTTACTGGTTTGGGTTTAAAAGAAGCTAAAGATTTGGTTGAAGGCGCACCTAAACAACTTAAAGCTGGTGTTAGCAAAAAAGATGCTGACGATGTTAAGAAGAAATTTGAAGCAGTTGGTGCAAAAGTAGAACTTAAGTAAATTTAAAATTTTTTTTAGAACCGGATAATAAAATATTCGGGTAATAAACTATGTTATTATCTTTTACAGATAAAAAAAAAGTTAGAAAAAGTTTCGGCAAATTAGAAAATATACTTAACATTCCCGATTTAATTGAAGTTCAAGTTAATTCTTATAAAAATTTCTTAGAAGCAAATATAGAAAATAAAACTAATTCTGGAATTACAAAAGTATTCAAAGATATTTTTCCAATAGAAGAATTTTCTGGATTAGCAACTATTGAATATATTTCATATCGATTTGAAAAACCAAAATATACAGTTGGAGAGTGCCATCAACGTGGTTTAACGTATTCTGCTGCATTAAAAACCACACTTAGATTAGTTGCTTACGACATCAACGAAGAAAAACAAACAAAACAAGTTTTATCAGCTAAAGAACAAGAAGTTTACATGAGTGATATTCCTCTTATGACTCCAAGAGGAACATTTGTTATAAATGGAATTGAAAGAGTCTGTGTAAATCAAATGCATAGAAGTCCAGGAGTATTCTTCGATCACGACAAAGGAAAAACACATGCAAGTGGAAAATTATTATTTAGCTGTAGAGTTATTCCTTACAGAGGATCTTGGTTAGATTTTGAATATGATACCAAAGATATTTTAAATTTTAGAATTGATAGAAAAAGAAAATTACCCGTAACCACATTATTAATGGCTCTTGGCTTTAACAGAGATGATATTTTAAGTCTTTTTTACGAAAATATTAGATACGATTTAACGTCAGAAGATGATTGGAAAACAAAATTTACCCCAGAAAATTTCAAAAATTACAAATTAAGAAACGATTTAATTAATGCTGAAACTAAAAAAGTTGTCATTAAAAAAGATACAAAAGTTCTTTATCCGATGGCGTTAAAATTAAAGAAAGAGGGACTTAATAATTATTTAGTTAAAACAGCCGATTTATTTGGGAAATATCTAGCAAACGATATTATTAATGAAAAAACAGGTGAGGTTATTGCTGAATCTGGAGATGAAATTACTAACGACTTAATTACAAAACTTACAGATCTTAAAGTAAAAAGTCTTTATTTACTTGATATTGATGGTGTTAATAGAGGTCCATTTTTAAGAAATACTTTAACTATAGACAAAAATCTTAATCAAGATGAAGCTAGCATGGATATTTATAGAGTTTTAAGACCAGGCGAGCCACCAACAATTGAGACTGCTAAAAATTTATTCGGAAATCTATTCTTTAATCACACAAGATATGATCTTTCAGAAACAGGTAGAGTAAAAATGAATGCAAGAATGGATCTTGATTGTGATCCAAAATTAACAGTTCTTAGAAAAGAAGATATTATTGAAATCGTAAGACACATGCTGAATCTTAAAGATGGAAAAGGCGAAGTAGATGATATTGATCACCTTGGAAATCGTAGACTTAGATCAGTTGGAGAGTTGGTAGAAAATCAATTTAGAATTGGACTAATAAGAATGGAAAGAGCCATTAAAGAAAAAATGGCCTCAGTTGAAATTGATTCCGTGATGCCACAAGATTTAATTAATGCAAAACCAATTGCTGCTTGTCTTAAAGAATTTTTTGGAACTTCTCCATTATCTCAATTTATGGATCAAACAAATCCCCTTGCAGAAATAACTCATAAAAGAAGAGTTTCAGCTCTTGGGCCTGGCGGATTAAATAGAGAAAGAGCAGGGTTTGAAGTTCGTGACGTTCACCCAACTCATTATGGAAGAATATGTCCTATAGAAACGCCAGAAGGACCAAATATTGGTTTAATTAACAGTCTAGCAACTTATTCAAGAATTAATAAATATGGATTTATTGAAAGTCCTTATAGAAAAGTTGTTAGTGGAAAAGTAACAAAAGAAATTCATTATTTGTCTGCAATGGAAGAAGGCAAATACACAATTGCTCAAGCTAACTCTCCGTTAAGTAAAGATAATACATTTGTTGACGATTTAGTATCTTGCAGAAAATCTTTAGGATTTGAATTGGCCAAGCCTGAGAACGTTGATTTTATGGACGTTTCACCAAAACAAGTTGTTTCAGTTGCGGCAGCTTTAATTCCATTTTTAGAAAATGATGATGCAAACAGAGCTTTGATGGGATCGAACATGATGAGGCAAGCTGTTCCATTGATTAAAAATGAATCTCCATTAGTTGGAACAGGCATAGAAAAAGATGTTGCTATAGATTCAGGAGCAACTTTAGTTGCAAAACGAGACGGAATTGTTGATAAAATTGACGGAAAAAGAATTGTTGTTCGTGTAACAACTGAAAAAGATCTTACCAAATCTGGAGTCGATATTTATAATTTAAGTAAGTTTCAAAGATCAAATCAAAACACATGTATAAATCAAAGACCCCTAGTTATAGTGGGAGACAAAATTAGAAAAGGGGACGTGATTGCAGACGGTCCTTCAACTCAGTTTGGTGAGTTAGCTTTAGGCAAAAACGTAATGGTCGCATTTATGCCTTGGCGTGGTTACAACTTTGAGGACTCGATATTAATTTCTGAAAGATGCGTAACAGATGATGTTTTCACTTCTATTCACATCGAAGAATATAGCGTTATGGCGAGAGACACAAAACTTGGACCTGAAGAAATCACGCGAGATATTCCAAGCACTGCAGAAGAAAATTTAATTAATTTAGATGAATCTGGAGTTGTTTATGTTGGAGCTGAAGTTAAACCAGGAGATATATTAGTTGGAAAAGTTACTCCAAAAGGAGATTCCCCTGTTAACGCAGAAGAAAAATTATTAAGAGCAATTTTTGGTGAAAAAGCAATTGATGTAAGAGATACTTCCTTAAAAATGCCTTCAGGAACGAACGGAGTTGTTGTTGAAGTTAGAGTATTTAATAGACATGGAATTGAAAAAGATGAGAGAGCAATTTCTATCGAGAGAGCTGAGATTGAATCTGTTCAAAATGACAAAAATGCAGAGGAAGAAATATTAGAATCTAACATCAAAGCCAGAGTAAAAAGCACACTATCTTCTGCTAAACTTGAAGAAGATTTTAAATCTTTAAAAAAAGGCACAGTTTTATCAGAAGATAATTTATCTGAATTAACAGCTAATGAATTGTTCAAATTATTTGTTGAGGACAAAAAAGTTCAATCAAATTTAGTAATTTTAAAAGAACAGTTTGTTAAAGCTAAAAAAGATATTCAAACTAGATTTGAAGACCAGGTTGATAAAATTCAAAAAGGTGATGACTTGTTACCAGGTGTAATGAAAATGGTAAAAGTTTTCGTTGCCATGAAAAGAAAAGTTCAGGCTGGAGATAAAATGGCAGGCAGACATGGTAATAAGGGAGTTATTAGTCGAATTGTTCCTGCAGAAGACATGCCTTACATGAAAGATGGAAGACCTGTTGATATTGTTTTAAATCCACTTGGCGTCCCAAGTCGTATGAACGTAGGTCAAATTCTTGAAACTCATTTAGGATGGGCCTGCTCTGAAATGGGCGAAAAAATTAAAAAATTAATTGAGGATGTTCAAAAAAATTCTTCTAGAAAAGAAGAGCTAAAAAGTTATTTAAGAAAAATTTACAAAGGCGAAATAGCAGATGAGATTAAAAATTTATCTGATTCTGAGCTTACTGAATTGAGTCACAATTTATCAAGTGGAGTTCCTATTGCAACTCCAGTTTTTGATGGAGCAAGTGTTAACGATGTTACAGAAATGTTAAAATTCTGCGGATTACCAGAATCTGGTCAAACAGATTTATATGACGGTAGAACAGGTGAAAAAATAGATCGTCAAGTTACAGTTGGAATTATTTATATGTTAAAATTAGCTCACATGGTTGACGACAAAATCCATGCTCGTTCTACTGGTCCATACAGTTTAGTTACTCAACAGCCATTAGGTGGAAAAGCTCAATTTGGTGGTCAAAGATTTGGAGAAATGGAAGTCTGGGCATTAGAAGCTTATGGTGCTGCTTATACCTTGCAAGAGATGTTAACAATTAAATCAGATGATGTTGCAGGAAGAACAAAAGTTTATGAAACTATTGTTAAAGGTGATGATGATTTTGAATCAGGAGTTCCGGAGTCATTCAATGTTTTAATTAAAGAGATTAGATCTTTAGGTTTGAATATTGAATTAACTAACTAAAATTATGAGCAAAGAATTAACAAATTTATTTAAAAAAAATATAAATAAGGAAAATTTTAATAACATTAAAATTTCTTTAGCAAGCCCTGAAAAAATTAAATCTTGGTCTTTTGGAGAAATTAAAAAACCCGAAACTATTAATTACAGAACATTTAAACCTGAAAAAGATGGTTTATTTTGCTCTAGAATATTTGGACCAGTAAAAGATTATGAATGTTTGTGCGGTAAGTACAAACGTATGAAGTTCAGAGGAATTATTTGCGAAAAGTGTGGCGTTGAAGTTACAAAAGCAAATGTAAGACGTGAGCGTATGGGTCACGTTGAATTATCAACTCCAGTTTCACACATATGGTTTTTAAAATCATTACCTAGTCGTATAGCACTTGCGATGGATATGAAGCTTAAAGATCTCGAGAAGGTATTATATTTTGAAAATTTTATTATTATTGAGCCAGGTCTTACCGAATTTAAAAAAAATCAATTAATTTCAGAAGAAGAACTTTTAAAAGCACAAGAGAAATATGGCGAAGATCAATTTTCAGCTGGAATTGGAGCTGAAGCTATTAGAGAAGTTTTAGCTTCTATTGATCTAGCCGCTGAAAGAGAAAGATTAAGAGAGTTATTAAAGAATACAACTTCTAAAGTAGCAGAGGAAAGAGCTATCAAAAGATTAAAGTTAGTAGAAAATTTTATTAATTCTGGAAATAAACCAGAGTGGATGATTTTAACTGTTATTCCAGTAATTCCGCCAGAATTACGTCCTTTAGTTCCTCTTGACGGAGGTAGATTTGCCACATCAGATCTTAACGATTTATACAGAAGAGTAATTAACAGAAATAATCGTTTAAAAAGATTAATGGAGTTAAGAGCCCCAGACATTATCGTTAGAAATGAAAAACGTATGTTGCAAGAAGCAGTAGATGCTTTGTTCGACAACGGTAGAAGAGGAAGAGTAATTACAGGAACAGGAAAAAGACCTCTTAAATCTTTAGCGGATATGCTTAAAGGTAAACAAGGACGTTTCAGACAAAATTTGTTAGGAAAACGAGTTGATTATTCTGGAAGATCAGTGATCGTTGTAGGACCTGAATTGAAACTTCATCAATGTGGTCTACCAAAAAAGATGGCATTAGAATTATTTAAGCCATTTATTTATGCAAAATTAGATAAACTTGGTCTTGCCACAACAATTAAGCAAGCAAAAAAAATAGTAGAAAAAGAAAAATCAGAAGTTTGGGATATTTTAGAAGAAGTTGTTAGAGAGCATCCAATTCTTTTAAACAGAGCTCCAACACTTCATAGATTAGGAATTCAAGCTTTTGAACCATTATTGATTGAAGGAAAAGCAATACAACTTCATCCTTTAGTTACAGCTGCTTTTAACGCCGACTTTGACGGTGATCAAATGGCTGTGCACGTTCCTTTGAGTATAGAAGCTCAGTTAGAAGCTAGAGTGTTAATGATGTCGACTAACAATATTTTAAGTCCATCAAATGGAAAACCTATTATCGTGCCATCTCAAGACATGGTTTTAGGAATTTATTACATGTCTCAGTTTTTTGGAGATCAAGATACTAAACCTGTCGGTTACTTCTTAAATTTAGATGAAATTGCTCAGGGACTTGAAAACAAATCCATAAATGTCCATTCTAAAGTTGTATCTCGATTTGAAACCGTAGATGAAAAAGGAAAACCTATTTTTAAAACATATCAAAGCAGCGTGGGTAGATTTTTATTAGCAGATGTACTTCCAAAACATCATAAAATTTCATTTGATTTAGTTAATAAATTATTAACTAAAAAACAAATTTCTGAACTTATTGATATTATTTTTAGATATTGTGGTCAGAAAGAAACAGTTATTTTTTGTGACAAACTAATGACAATTGGCTTCCTTAATGCATTTAAAGCAGGAATATCTTTTGGAAAAGACGACTTAGTTATTCCTGAATCAAAAAAACAAATTATTTCAGACGCTAAAAAAATGGTTGAAGAATATGAAACTCAATATTCTGAGGGCTTAATTACTAAAGGTGAAAAATATAACAAGGTTGTTGACCAGTGGTCTAAATGTACAGATAAAATTGCAAGTGAGATGATGAAAAATATCTCTGCTTCTAAAATTAATAAAGAAGATGGCTCAATAACAACTAACTCAATATTCATGATGGCAGATTCTGGAGCTAGAGGTTCCGCAGCTCAGATGAAGCAGCTAGCTGGAATGAGAGGTTTAATGGCAAAGCCATCAGGTGAAATTATCGAGACACCTATTATTTCAAACTTCAAAGAAGGCTTAACTGTTCTAGAATATTTTACATCCACTCACGGTGCAAGAAAAGGACTTGCGGATACAGCTTTAAAAACAGCAAATTCTGGATATTTAACAAGAAGATTATGTGATGTTTCACAAGATGTTATCGTTAGACTTAAATTCTGCGGCACTAAAAAACATATTAATATTAGTGAGATTATAGAAGGTGGTAACATTATCGTATCTTTAACAGAAAGATCTTTAGGAAGAATTGCTGCAAAAGATATTAAAGCTCCAAATATAGGAGATGTCATCGTTAAAGCAAAACAATTAATTGAAGAAAAACAATGTGAATTAATGGATGCAGCAGGTGTTAAATCTATTGATGTTTATTCACCAATTACTTGTGAAGCAAAAGATGGAATTTGTTCAACTTGTTACGGAAGAGATTTAGCAAGAGGAAGATTAGTATCGATTGGTGAGTGCGTTGGAATGATCGCTGCTCAATCAATCGGGGAGCCAGGAACGCAGCTTACAATGAGAACGTTCCACGTTGGAGGAACAGCTCAAATTAAACAAGAGTCATCAATAACAGCTCCTTCTGAGGGAGTATTGAAAGTTTCTAATCAAAACTTAATTGAAGATTCTAAAAAAGAATTAATAGTAATGGGAAGGAATACTGAAATTATTATTGAAAAAAATGGAACAAACGTAGCAATGTATAAAATTCCATATGGATCTAAACTTTTTGTAAAGCCGGATCATCCTGTCAAAAAAGGTCAAAAAATTTGTGAGTGGGATCCTTATACTCTTCCAGTTATTTCAGAAACTGATGGTATAGTTACTTTCGTAGATTTAATTGATGGCGCTTCTATTTCAGATGCCACGGATGAAGCTACGGGTATTTCATCTAAAGTTGTTCTAGATTGGAGAGCGCAATCTAAGAATATCGATCTTAAACCAAGAATTACTTTAAGAGACAGTAAAGGTAAAGTTGTTAAAAAAGCAGATGACAACGAAGCAAGATACTATCTTGTTCCAGAAACAATTTTATCAGTTGAAGATGGAGATAAAGTTAATGCTGGAGACGTATTAGCTAGATTACCTAAAGCAACTTCTAAAACAAAAGATATTACCGGAGGATTACCAAGAGTTGCCGAATTATTTGAAGCAAGAAAACCAAAAGAAGGAGCGATTATTGCTGAGAATGACGGTAAAATTGAATTTGGAAAAGAAGTTAGAGGAAAACTTAAAATTACAATTAAATCAAAAGCAGGTGTTGAATCTTCTTATTTAATACCAAAAGGAAAACAAGTTAATTTCAATCCAGGTGAAGAAATTAAAAAAGGTGAATACTTATTAGACGGAAGTCCAGCCCCTCATGATATTTTAAGAATTTTAGGAGTAGAAGCTCTTGCAAATTATTTCATCGATGAAGTTCAGGAAGTTTACAGATTACAAGGTGTTATCATTAACGATAAACACATTGAAGTTATAGTAAGACAAATGTTAAGAAAAGTTGAAATCAAAGCTTCAGGTGATACATCTTTCTTAGTTGGAGAATTAGTTGATAAAATAGACTTAGATGAATTAAATAAAAAATTAGTTTCAGAAGGTAGAAAACCTGCGCAAGTTGATCCAGTATTATTAGGCATTACAAAGGCTTCATTACAAACAAAGTCATTTATTTCTGCCGCTTCTTTCCAAGAAACAACGAGAGTTCTTACAGAAGCGTCAATCAAAGGTAAGGTTGATGTATTGCACGGTCTAAAAGAAAACGTAATTGTTGGAAGACTAATCCCGGCAGGTACTGGAGATAGTACATTCAAATTCTCTAAAATCGCTCGTGAAAGAGATATGGAGCTTCAAAATGCTAAGGCAAAAGAGCCTGAAAAATTGGAAGCTGCAAAGTAATATTTTCTTAAGTTTTTCAATAGTAATTAAGTAGTTTTTTATACAACTACAATTTGACCTTTCGCGTAATTTAAGTATTATGCCCACACTTTTTTAAGGTAGTAAGTAAGGCTCTAGAGCACTTAAACTCCTACCAGATTTTAGGCTTCGACCTTCTTTCTATCCTTAAATTATAAATTATTTTTAGAATTTTATGCCAACAATTAATCAACTCGTTAAACGAGGAAGAACTAAACCAAAAGTTAGGAACAAAGTTCCTGCACTTGAAGCATCACCTCAGAAAAGAGGAGTATGTACTAGAGTTTATACAACGACTCCAAAAAAACCTAACTCAGCTTTACGTAAAGTTGCGAGAGTTCGTTTATCTAACGGTTTCGAAGTTACAAGTTACATTCCAGGTGAAGGTCACAACTTGCAAGAACACTCAGTTGTTATGATTAGAGGAGGAAGGGTAAAAGATTTACCAGGAGTTCGTTATCATACTATTCGAGGAGTTCTTGATACTCAAGGCGTGACTAAAATGAAACAACAAAGATCTAAATACGGAGCGAAAAGACCTAAATAATTATGTCACGAAGAAGAAAACAAACGAAGAGAGATGTAAGTCCAGACCCAGTCTACAAATCCAAAGTTGTTACAAAATTTATGAACTCGTTAATGTATCAAGGTAAAAAAACAGTTGCTGAAAAAATTTTATATAAAACTCTTGAATTAATAAAAGCTAAGACAAATGATGATCCGATTAAAGTTTTTAATGATGCCCTTAAAAACGTAAAACCAAATTTAGAAGTTAAATCAAGAAGAGTAGGTGGAGCAACATACCAAGTTCCGGTAGATGTAAGAGCAGATAGAGCTCAAGCTTTAGCTATTCGTTGGTTGATTGATGCTTCAAGAAAAAGAACTGATAAAAGTATGCAGGAAAAATTACTTAAGGAATTATTAGACGCAGCATCTAATAAAGGCTCAGCAATTAAAAAAAGAGAAGACACTCACAAAATGGCAGAAGCTAACAAAGCTTTTGCGCATTTTAGATGGTAAATTTATGAGCGAAAAATATCCAATAGATAAATACAGAAATATAGGTATCGCCGCTCACATTGATGCTGGCAAAACTACTACTACAGAAAGAATTTTATATTACACAGGCAAAGCTCATAAAATAGGTGAAGTACATGATGGTGCTGCAACTATGGACTGGATGGAGCAAGAGCAAGAAAGAGGAATTACAATTACATCTGCGGCTACAACTTGTTTTTGGAAAGGTCACAGAATTAATATTATTGATACACCCGGTCACGTTGATTTCACCATTGAAGTTGAAAGATCTTTAAAAGTTTTAGACGGAGCTGTTGCTTGTTTTGACGGAGTTGCCGGTGTTGAGCCTCAATCTGAGACAGTATGGCGACAGGCAGACAAATATAAAGTTCCAAGAATTTGTTTTGTTAATAAATTAGATAGAACTGGTGCTAATTTTTTCATGTGCGTTGACATGATTAAAGAGCGTTTAGGAGCAATCCCGATGGTTCTTCAGCTACCAATTGGCATTGAAGGCACGTTTAAAGGAGTTGTTGATCTTGTGTTGATGAAAGGTGTTGTTTGGTTAGATGAGAGTTTAGGAGCAAAATTTGATTATGTTGAAATTCCAGAAGATTTAAAAGAGCAAGCAATTAAATACAGAAAAGAGTTAGTAGAACTTGCTGTTGAGCAAGATGAAAAAGTAATGGAAAATTATCTTAATGGCAAAGATCCATCAGAAGCAGAATTAAAAGCTTGTATTAGAAAAGGAACAATCTCTTTTGCTTTTGTTCCAATAATTTGTGGAGCTGCTTTTAAAAACAAAGGTGTTCAATTAATTTTAGATGCAGTAGTAGATTTTTTGCCAAGTCCTAAAGATGTAGGCCAAGTAAAAGGCATTAAACCAAATACAGATGAAGAATTAATTAGAAAATGTACTGATGAAGAACCATTTTCTGCTTTAGCATTCAAAATAGCAAATGATCCATTTGTTGGATCGTTAACATTTATTAGAATTTACTCAGGAACATTGTCCACAGGTACAGGAGTTCTTAATGCAACGACTGGAAAAGAAGAAAGAATTGGCCGTATGTTATTAATGCATGCAAACAATAGAGAAGATATTAAAACAGCAAGCGCGGGTGATATTGTTGCTCTAGCAGGTCTTAAAAATACAATTACAGGACATACTCTTTGTGACAAAAATAATCCAATCGTACTAGAGTCCATGGATTTTCCTGAACCAGTTATTGAAATTGCAGTCGAACCTAAAACAAAGAATGACCAAGAAAAAATGGGTGAAGCTCTTAACCGTTTAGCAAAAGAAGATCCTTCATTTAGAGTTTCTTCAGACAATGAATCTGGACAAACAATTATTAAAGGAATGGGCGAGTTGCACCTTGAAATTATTGTAGATAGAATGAAAAGAGAATTTAAAGTTGAAGCTAATATCGGAGCACCTCAAGTTGCTTACAGAGAAACAATTACCTCAGCCGGCAAACTTGAATATACACATAAAAAACAAAGCGGTGGAGCTGGACAGTTTGCTAAAGTTAAATTAGCTGTTGAACCTCTTGCTCAAGGGGAAGGTAGAATAGTTGAAAATTTAATTAAAGGAGGAGCAATCCCAAGAGAATTTATCCCGGGAGTCGAAAAAGGAATTTTAAGCGTTGCAGATTCTGGAGTGTTAGCAGGCTTTCCATTATTAGATTACAAAGTTCAAATCTTAGATGGATTGCATCACGAAGTGGATTCTAGTCCTTTAGCGTTTGAATTAGCAGCCAGATATTGTTTTAGGGAATTATGTCTTCAATCTCACCCAAAGCTTTTAGAACCTATTATGAAAGTTGAAGTAGTAACACCAGAGGATTATATGGGTGATGTTATTGGAGATTTAAACAGCAGAAGAGGTCAAGTTGGATCAACAGATAAAAGAGGTAATGCCGCTGTTATCAATGCAATGGTGCCACTTGCCAATATGTTTGGTTACGTGAACACTTTAAGATCAATGTCTCAAGGTAGAGCACAATACACAATGCAGTTTGATCATTATGATCGCGTTCCTCAAAACGTTCAGGACGAAGTTACAAAAAAGATGGCTTAAATTATGGAAAAACAAAATATTAGAATTAAATTAAGAGCGTACGATCACAAAGTGTTAGATCAATCTACTATTGAGATTGTAAATACGGCAAAAAGAACAGGCGCTCAAGTTAGGGGGCCGATACCTCTTCCTACACGTAAAGAAATTTTTACAGTATTGAGATCACCACACATTGATAAAAAAAGTAGAGAGCAGTTCGAAACAAGAACTCATAAACGAATGATTGATATTCTGGATCCAACACCTCAAACAGTTGAGGCATTAATGAAATTAGATCTAGCTTCAGGCGTTGACGTAGAAATTAAAATTTAAATTATGACTTTAGGTTTAATAGGTAAAAAAATTGGTATGACAAGAAGGTTCTACGAGAACGGACAATCTGTTCCTGTGACAGTTCTTCATATTGAGCCAGGAAAAGTAATAGATGTTATTACTAAAGAAAAACGCGGATACAGCGCTGTTTTAGTTGGTTTTGGACATATTAAAAATTCAAAAGTTACAAAACAAATGAAAGGTGTTTTTGCAAAAAAATCTTTAGAACCTAAGAAGATTTTAAAAGAATTTAGAGTAGACAAAGATAGCGATCTTAAATTAGGTTCAGATGTAGATTTAAATATTTTCAAAGATATAAATTTTGTGGACATTAGATCGAAAACAATCGGAAGAGGTTTTGCTGGAGTTATGAAAAGACATAACTTCTCAGGTTTAAGAGCAACACACGGTGTTTCAGTTTCTCATAGATCACATGGTTCTACAGGACAAAGACAAGATCCAGGTAGAGTATTTAAAGGTAAAAAAATGGCTGGTCACATGGGAGATAAATTCAGAACAGTTGAAAGATTAGAGATTATTGAAACTGATCTAGAAAATAATTTATTGTTTGTTAAAGGATCAGTACCAGGGGCAAAAAATGCTGTGGTTGAAATTAATAAGGCAGTTAAGGAAAGAAACAAGAGAACTATGAAAGATACTATTCAAGCTTTCAAAGATGACATTGCTGAAGGATTAAAAGAAAAATCAAATAAAAAAGAGAAAAGCGCAGAAACTAATAAAAAAGATGTAAAGCCAGCAGCAGCACCTACAGCGGAGAAAAAATAATTATATGAAAATAAAAGAATTAGGAATTGATGGAAAAGATATTGGAAACATTGAAGTTTCTGACAATATATTTTCGTTAAAACCTAGAAAAGACATTATAAAGATGGTTGTGGATTGGCAAATAAGCCGTCACACAAAAAAAACAGGTTATACAAAAACTAGAGGAGAAGTTGCTGGTTCAAGAAAAAAAATTGGACCTCAAAAAGGATCCGGTGGAGCTCGTCATGGTAATATTACTGCTCCTATATTTGTTGGTGGTGGTATTGCGCACGGACCTAAAGCTAAAGGAAAACACAGAGTAAAAAGATTAAACAAAAAAGTTAGAAAATTAGGACTTAAACATGCTTTATCTAGCAAAGTTTTAGATAACAAAATTAATATATTATCAGACAAAGATTTTAAAAATTTCAAAACTAAAGATTTCAGTAAGTTTTTATCAACAATTAATTCAAAGAGTGCATTAATAATTTACGATAAAGAAAATGAAGTTTTATTAAATAACGTAAAAAATATTAAGAATATTAAAAATATCCCAGAAATTGGAACGAATGTTTATGACGTTTTGAAATATCAAAATGTTTTATTTACTCATTCATCAATTAAAAAACTTCAAGAAAGGTTATTAAAATGAAAAAAATAGCTGATAACTTTTCGTATGACATTATACTTGAGCCAGTAGTGACGGAAAAATCTACAAATTTAAGTTCATTAAATAAAGTTGTTTTTAAAGTTGCTTCTTTTGCAACAAAAGCAAATATTAAAAAAAGTGTTGAGAGACTTTTTAAAGTAAACGTTACTAAAGTTAATACTATTAACCTTCATCCAAGATTCAAAACGGTTAGAGGTAGAGTTGCTAGAACTTCAGGTTATAAGAAGGCTATTGTTACTTTAAAAAAGGGACAATCAATTGATATTACAACTGGTATATAAACATGGCATTAAAATCATATAAACCCTATACAAAATCTACTAGAGGAACAATTATTCTAAACAGAGCAGGTCTTTGGAAAGGAAAACCAGTTAAATCTTTAACCACAGGTTTCACAGGATCATACGGGAGAAATAATTTAGGACGAATTACATCAAGACATCGTTCGGCTGGTCACAAAAAGAAATATAGATTTATAGATTTTAAAAGAAATAAATTTGATATGGCAGCTACTGTAATTCGTTTTGAGTACGATCCTTATAGAACAGCAAATATTATGCTTGTTGAATATGAAGATAAAACTCAAAGCTACTTTCTTGCTCCACAGGAAATTAAAGTAGGGGCTAAGATTTATTCTGGAAGAAAAAAAGATATCGAAATTGGTAACTGTATGCCTTTAGTAGATATGCCTCCCGCAACTGCTGTTCATAACGTAGAAATGAGACCAGGAAATGGAGGGGTTTTGTCTAGATCAGCTGGTTCTTCAGTTCAAATTATGAGTCACGATCAAGATTACACGACATTAAGATTAGCTTCAGGCGAAGTACGAAGAGTACAGAGCTTATGTAAAGCAACGATAGGAGCAGTATCAAATCCAGATCAAAAAAATATTAAGATTGGTAAAGCAGGAAGAAGTAGATGGTTAGGAGTTAGACCACAAACAAGAGGTATAGCAATGAATCCTGTAGATCATCCGCATGGAGGAAGAACTAACGGAGGTAGACATCCCGTTACTCCTTGGGGACAAAAAACTAAAGGTAAGAAAACAAGAAAGAATAAAAATACCGATAAGTATATTATTTCAAGAAAGAAGAAGAGGGGCATTAACTAATTATGAGTAGATCAGTTTGGAAAGGTCCTTTTGTTGAACTTAGTTTAATGAAAAAAGTTCAAAAGCATAAAGACCAAAATATTAAAAAACCAATTAAAACTTGGTCAAGAAAATCTACAATTATTCCTGAATTTCTTGGAATGACTTTTGAAGTTCATAATGGAAAAAAATTCTTCCCTGTAACTATTACAGAAGAAATGATCGGTCATAAATTAGGAGAATTTTCGGCAACAAGACAATTCTTTGGACATACACCAGCTGATAAAAAAGCTGCTCCAGCAACTGAGAAAAAAGATGACAAAAAATAAAGATTTAAATCAAGTTAAAGCTATTTACAGGAACTTAAGATCAAGCCCTCGTAAAATTAATAATATTTTAAAAAGCATCAGAGGAAAAAATGCTAATGTAGCCATGAGAGATTTAGAGTTTACAGATAAAAGAGTAGCAAATGAAATTAAAAAAACTTTAAAATCTGCAATTGCTAACGCTGAGAATAATAATCAATTAGATATTGATAATTTAATTGTAAAAGAAGCATATGTTGGCAAAGGAATTACTTTAAAACGTTTTATGCCAAGAGCAAGAGGTAGAGCCGCAGGTATTAAAAAACATTTTTCTAATTTAACAATTATTGTTTCTGAAAATAAAAAAGCTCCGGTGGAGGCCGCTAAATAATGGGACAGAAAGTTAATCCAATTAGTTTTAGACTGAGTATAAATAAAAATTGGGACTCTATGTGGTTTGCTAAGAAAAAAGAATATGGTCAATTCCTAATCGAAGACTTTAAAATTAGAGAATATATTCATAAAAATCTTAAGAACTCTGGAATTTCAAAGATTTTTATCGAAAGACCTACTAAGAAATGCATCGTAACAATTTTTACATCAAGACCAGGTTTTGTTATTGGAAAAAAAGGTTCTGATATCGATAAAATTAAAAGTAACCTTAACAAAATATCAAGCTCAGAGGTTTCGGTAAATATCAAAGAAATTAGAAAACCAGAATTAGACGCTTATTTAGTGGCAGAAAATGTTGCTCAACAACTTGAAAAACGAATTGCTTATAGAAAAGCTATGAAAAGAGCGATGCAATCTACACTTAGATTAGGTGCTAAAGGAATTAAAATAACCGTTGCTGGAAGATTAGCAGGTACAGAGATTGCTAGAACAGAATGGTTGAGAGAGGGAAGTATACCTCTTCATACATTGAGAGCTGATGTTGATTACGGTGAAGCAGAAGCGGAAACAACATATGGAATTATTGGAGTTAAAGTTTGGATTTATAAAGGCATCGTGTTTGAAAAAGATAAGAAAAAAATGGATGATGCTGATGTTAAAAATATAAACGAGAAAGAAAATGTTACAACCAGCTAGAACAAAATATAGAAAAGCTTTTAAAGGAAAAATTCACGGTGTAGCCACCCGTGGAGCTGAATTAAACTTTGGATCTTTCGGTTTAAAAGCAATTGAGCCTAATCGAGTGACTTCAAAAGAAATTGAAGCTGCCAGAGTTGCTTTAACTAGACATATGAAGAGAGCTGGCAGGGTTTGGCTTAGAATTTTTCCAAATATTCCTGTAACCAAAAAACCAATCGAAGTTAGGATGGGTAAAGGTAAGGGTGGTTTAGAGTACTATGTATTTAGAGTTAAGCCAGGAAGAATTATTTTCGAAATTGATGGTGTTGACGAAATAGTAGCTAAAGAAGCTTTTGAAAGAGCACAGTCTAAATTATCAATTAAAACTAAAATGGTTAAAAGATTAGGTTCTATATAATGAAAACTAAAGAAATAAAAAGATTAACTCAAGAGCAGCTTTTTTCTGAATTGGAAAAATTAAAAAAAGAACAATTTAATATTCGATTTAAGAAAAAAAATGGTCAAGTTACAAATACAGCTTCTATTAAAACAAATAGACGTTCTATTGCTACAGTTAAAGCATTTATAAATTTAAACAGGACTAAATAATGGTTAAAAGAATTTTAAAAGGTAAAGTAGTGAGCGACAAAAGTAACAAAACAATTGTTGTTGAAGTTAGCAGAAGATTTGAGCACCCTAGATATAAAAAAGTAATGACAGTTTATAAAAAATATCACGCTCATGATGAGCAAAATCAATCTAAAGTTGGCGATACAGTTTCTATAATGGAAAGTAAGCCGATTTCTAAACTTAAACGCTGGACTGTTGTTGAGGGAAATAAATAAATGATACAAGTTCAAACAGAACTATTTGTTGCAGATAATACCGGAGCTAGGAAAGTAGAGTGCATTAAGGTATTAGGCGGATCTAGAAGAAGGTACGCTACAATTGGTGATATTATTGTCGTTTCAATAAAAGATGCTATTCCAAAAGGTAAAGTTAAAAAAGGGGATGTTCACAAAGCTGTAATTGTAAGAACTAGAAAAGAAATTAAGAGATTAGATGGAACTTCAATAAAATTTGACGCAAATGCGGCAGTTTTAGTACAGCCAAATGGTGAGCCAATTGGAACAAGAATTTTTGGACCAGTAACAAGAGAATTAAGAAACAAAAATTTTATGAAAATTATTTCCTTAGCACCAGAGGTATTATGATTAAATTGAAAATTAAAAAAGGCGACAACGTTAAAGTTATAACTGGAGATGATAAGGGAAAAACAGGAGATGTTATTAAAGTTTTTCCTGCGATTAGAAAAGTTTTAGTCAAAGGGATTAATGAAAAAAAGAAACATCAAAAGCCAACAAGAGAGCAAAAAGGTGGGATTATAACTGTTGAGAGACCTATAGATATATCTAATGTTGTAAAATTATCTGATGCTAAAGTAGAAAAAAAAGTTGAGAAAAAAATTGAAGTTAAAAAAGTTGATGCAAAAAAAGAAGAAAAGAAAACAGAAGTAAAACAAACTAAAACAAAAGCTAAAAAATGAAGTTAGTACCTAGATTAAAAGAAAAATATTTAAAGGAGATAGTCCCTGCTCTTTGTAAGAGTTTATCTTTTAATAACAAAATGCAAGCTCCTAAACTAGTTAAGATAGTTTTAAACATGGGTCTTGGCTTAGATGGAACTGACAGTAAAATTTTAAAGAGTGCAGATGACGATCTTTCTGCCATTGCAGGTCAAAAAGCTCAAATTACAAAATCTAAAAAATCAATTTCTAATTTTAAAACAAGAGTTGGTATTCCTTTAGGTCTTAAAGTTACTTTGAGAAAAGATCAGATGTATTTCTTTTTAGACCGTTTAGTAAATATTGCTCTGCCAAGAATTAAAGATTTTAGAGGATTAAATCCTAACAGCTTTGACAGTGAAGCTAATTATAGTTTTGGCGTTAAAGAGCATATTATATTTCCAGAAGTGAACTTTGATAAAGTAGACAAAATTAGAGGCTTGGATATCACTATTGTTACAACAGCAAAAACTCAAGAACAGGCTAAAATGTTACTAGATAGTTTTAATGTACCATTTGCTAAAGTCGGAATTTTTTCTGCAGATAAGAAAAAAGCTAAAAAAGACGCTGATGCTGAAAAAGGAATAAATAAAGAAAAAAATAAGGAGCTAAACTAAATGGCAAAACGTAGTTCGATTGAGAGAAATTTAAAAAGAGTAAAAATGGCTAAGAGATTTGAAAACAAAAGATCTAAGCTTAAAAAAATTATTATGAATAAAACTTTACCATTAAATGAGAGATTTTTAGCAAGTTTAAAACTTTCAAAAGTTCCAAGAAATTCAGCCAAAAACAGAGTTAAGAATAGATGTGAAATAACTGGAAGATCTCGTGGTTATTATAGAAAATTAAGAATGTCGAGAATTGCACTTAGAAAATTTGCTTCTAGTGGAAAAATTCCGGGCATGACAAAAGCTAGCTGGTAAGGAGGATATATGAAAATTACAGATCCAATTGGTGATATGATTACAAGAATAAGAAACGGACAGATGCGTGGTTTAAAAAAAGTATCAGTACCTGGTTCTAAGCTAAGAAAAGCAGTTTTGGACGTTCTTCATAAAGAAGGATTTATTCAAGAATATACTGTTTCAAAAGATAAGAGTTTTGAAACAATAGAGATTAATTTAAAATATATGTACGGCGATCCAGTTATTAAAGAAATTGAAAGAGTTTCAAGACCAGGTAGAAGAATTTATTCTAGATCAGATAGTATTCAAAAAATTCAGAATGGATTAGGCATATCTATTATTTCTACTTCAAAAGGAATTTTTTCAGATAACGAAGCTAGAGAAAAAAAATTGGGTGGGGAGGTCCTTTGTAAGGTTTCTTAATATTATGTCAAAAATTGGAAAAACACCTATTATGTTACCAGCTGGAGTTACTGTTAAAGTTGAGAATAATAAAGTTATTATTCAAGGTGCTAAAAGTAAAAAAGAATTAGTTGTTGATCAAAGTATTTTAAAAGTAACTGTTGCAGACAATAAAGTTTCTTTAGAACCAGTAGATAAAAAAAATGTAAACAAACTTACTTGGGGCTTGCATAGAAGTTTAATTAATAATGGTATTATTGGTGTGTCAAAAGGATTTGAAAAAGATTTAAAACTTACAGGAGTTGGTTTTAGAGCGTCATTACAAGGCAAAAAGATTATATTTCAATTAGGTTTTAGTCATGATGTTCATTATGATGTTCCAGATGGAATTGAAGTTACTATAGATAAGCAAACAGCAATAAAAGTTAAAGGTATCGATAAAGAATTAGTCGGTAAAGTTTGTGCGGATATTAAATTTTTTAAACCAGTTGAACCTTATAAAGGTAAAGGAATAACTTCATCAGATCAATTTGTTTTAAGAAAAGAAGGTAAAAAGAAATAATTATGGCAAACGAGATTAAAAGACAGAGCAGAATTAGAGGCAAAATGAAGAAGTATAACCCTTCAGGTTTGCGTCTTACTGTTTTTAGATCTTTAAAAAATATTTATGCC
Organism: Candidatus Allofontibacter sp.; assembly: GCF_040404065.1. GTDB lineage: Bacteria > Pseudomonadota > Alphaproteobacteria > Pelagibacterales > Pelagibacteraceae > Fontibacterium. The sequence continues at coordinate 825,708 of NZ_JBBAJM010000001.1, read as the reverse complement.
CAAGTTATTGATGATGCTAAAAATCTAACCTTGGTTTCAGCTTCTTCTCTTGAAAAAGCATTAGAGAAAAAGAAAAAAATGGAATTATCAGTTGAAGTTGGAAAATTAGTTGCAAAAAGAGCTTTAGAAAAAGGAATTAAAGAGGTTTACTTTGATAGAGGTAGATATAAGTACCATGGTCGTATTAAAGCAGTTGCAGATTCAGCAAGAAAAGAAGGATTAAAATTTTAATTTATGAATACTCAATCAGAACTTAAAGAAAAATTAGTCGCAATTAACCGTATTACTAAAGTAGTAAAAGGTGGAAGAAGATTTGGATTTGCAGCACTCGTTATTGTTGGAAATCAAAAAGGTTTAGTAGGCTATGGACATGGCAAAGCAAAACAAGTTCCAGATGCAATTAGGAAAGCATCCGAAGAAGCTAAAAGTTCATTAGTTAAAGTTCCATTAAGAGAAGGCAGAACAATACATCACGATACTTACGGCAAAAGTGGAGCTGGAAAAGTTCTTCTTAGAAGTGCTCCAGCAGGAACAGGTATTATTGCTGGCGGAGCTATACGAGCAATATGTGAAATGTTAGGGATGCAAGACGTAGTTGCAAAATCAATCGGCTCATCTAATCCTTACAACGTGGTTAGAGCATGTATGTTAGCGTTATCTAAACAAAGATCTCCTAAAGATATTTCTATACTACGTGGTAAAAAAATTAGTGAAGTTGTTGCGAGAAGATAAAATTATGAAATTAAATACATTAAACGTTTCTCTTTATAAAAAAGGAAGAAGATACGCTAGAGGAATCGGCTCTGGAAGAGGAAAGACTGCAGGACGAGGTGTTAAAGGTCAAAAAGCAAGATCAGGTGTGTCTATTAAAAGTTTTGAGGGTGGTCAAATGCCTCTTTATAGAAGACTTCCAAAAAGAGGTTTTAATGCAATTATTAAAAAACACAGTTACGATCAAATGATTATTAACTTAAATGACATTCAAAGCTTAATAGAGAAGAAAAAATTAGATATTGGTTCTAAAGTTACATTAGACAGTCTTAGAAAGATTAAAAATATCAAAAACAACTACAAAAAACTAAAAGTTTTAGGTAATGGTGAAATTAAATCAAAAATAGAAATAGAGGCACATCAAATAAGCGCATCCGCTAAAGGTAAAATTGAAAAAGCTGGCGGAAGCGTTAATTTATTGAAACAAGCAACAACTAAATAGTTTTTATGTCTAGCACTTTTGCTTCTGCAGATTCATTAAAAACTAACTCTTCTTTAGATGATCTTAAAAGACGAATTTTTTACACGCTATTCATTTTAGTTATTTATAGATTTTGCACATACATACCCATTCCAGGAATTGATTCACAAGCATTGAAAGGTCTTATTTCGACAAATGAAAGATCACTACTTGGAATGTTTAACGTTTTTGCGGGTGGAGCGGTATCTAGAATGGCAATTTTTACTTTAGGTATTATGCCTTACATTTCTTCATCAATTATCATTCAGTTATTAACAGGAGTTAGTGATTATTTTAAAAATTTAAAAAATTCAGGCGAGATTGGCAGAAGAAAGATCACTCAATACACAAGATACGGAACAGTACTTCTTGCTATCATTCAAGGCTATGGAGTTGCAGTTAGTTTAGAAAATTCTCAAGGTATTGTTTTAGAACCAGGATTTTATTTTAAATTAGTAACAACGATCACTTTGTTAGCTGGAACAATATTTTTAATGTGGCTTGGTGAGCAGATTACAGCGAGAGGAATTGGAAATGGTATTTCTTTGATAATTTTTGCAGGAATTGTCGCTGAAATTCCAAGAGCATTAGCTTCTACATTTGAATTAGGAAGAACAGGAGCCATCTCAGGACCTGTGATACTTGTAATTATGGCTATACTTGCTGGTGCCATTTATTTTATTGTTTTTGTGGAAAGAGCCCAGAGAAAAATTCTAATTCATTATCCAAAAAGACAAGTAGGTAATAAGATTTATGGCGGGGATGCTTCGCACTTACCATTAAAAATTAATACTGCAGGGGTAATACCAGCAATTTTTGCTTCAGCTCTTTTAATTTTGCCTATTACGATTTCTCATTTTGTATCTTCCTCAAATGAAATTGTTGTCGGAATTACATCTATGCTTGGTCAGGGAAAACCCCTGTATATGATTTTTTATGCAGCAGGAATTATATTTTTTTCATTCTTTTATACTTCAATTATTTTTAATCCAAAAGAAACAGCAGAAAATTTAAGAAAGTATGGTGGATTTGTTCCGGGTATTAGACCAGGAGAACAAACAGAACAATTTATAGATCAGTTGCTTCTGAAGTTAACAGTCATTGGGTCATTATATTTAGTTGTAATTTGTTTATTGCCAGAATTTATTATTGCAAATTACCCAATTCCTTTTTATTTAGGAGGCACTTCTCTTTTAATTGTTTCTGTAGTTGCAATGGATACTGTTGCTCAAGTGCAAACAAGACTAATGAGTCAACAGTACGAAAGTTTAATTAAAAAAACAAAATTTAATCGTTAATGAACGTTGTTATTTTTGGCCCTCCAGGCGCTGGAAAAGGAACTCAGTCAGCTAAATTAGTAAAAGAATTTAATTTATTTCAATTATCTACAGGTGATTTACTTAGAGATGAAGTAAATAAAAAAACTGAATTTGGGAATAAAATAGAAGAAATTATGAAGTCAGGAGGTTTGGTTTCTGACGAGATTATTAATAATTTAATTGAAAATAAAGTTTCTAATCCAGAATATAAAAACAGAATTATTTTTGATGGATTTCCAAGAAATTTAGATCAAGCAAAAAGTTTAGATAATTTATTAAAAAAAAATAACCAACAAATGAGTCTAGCTCTCAATTTAAAAGTTGATAATCAAATTTTAGTTAAAAGAATTACAGGCAGAGTTACTTGCTCTGTATGTCATAAAACTTTTAATACTTTTTTTGATCCTCCAAAGACGTGCGATCTTAAAGAATGTTCGCAAAGAAAACTTATTACAAGATCAGATGATAACGAGGATACAATTGTTAAAAGATTGAAAACTTATGATGAAAAAACTTTTCCGGTGTTAGATTTTTACCTAAAAAAAGGTATAATGAAAAACATAGACGGAATGCAGGAAATTAATGCTATAAGTGATCAATTATTTACTCTAATCAGAGCCGTACGTAGTTGACTTTAATAGCTTGATTCATATAATCACATTTTTTCAAAAATAGCATTTTAATTTATGGCTCGTATAGCTGGAGTAAATATTCCTCAAAACAAAGTTGTTAAAGCAGCTCTTACTTACATTTATGGAATTGGAGATAAAACTGCAAATGACATTTGCAATGAATTAAAGATTGATAAAAATAAACGAACTAATGCTCTTACAGACGATGAGGTTTTAAAAATTAGAGAATTTATTGATAGCAAGTATTCAGTCGAGGGAGATCTAAGAAGAAATGTATCTCTTGATATTAAAAGATTAAAAGATTTAGGAACGTACAGAGGATCAAGGCATAGAAAAAGACTTCCTGTTAGAGGACAAAGAACCCATTCCAATGCAAGAACAAGAAAAGGTAAAGCGATTGCAATTGCAGGAAAAAAATTAACTAGCATGAAATAATTAAATGGCTGAAGATAAAAATATTAAAGAAAAAAAACCCAAAGCTGAAACTGCTGCTGCACCGGCAAAAGATGCTAAGCAAGAGGGTGGTATAAAGAAAAAAATTAAAGTTAAGAAAAAAGAGAAAAAAAACGTTGTGAATGGAAATGTTTATGTAAATGCAACTTTTAATAATACTATTGTTACGATCACAGACAAACAAGGAAACGTGATTTCATGGTCCTCTGCAGGGTCAAAAGGATTTAAAGGTTCTAGAAAATCAACACCTTATGCCGCGCAAGTAGCAGCTGACGATGCCGCAGGAAAAGCATTAGAACACGGGCTAAAGAATATTGCAGTTGAAGTAAAAGGACCTGGTTCAGGTAGAGAAACTGCTCTTAGAGCATTACAAGCTAGAGGTTTTAAGATTACCTCTATTAAAGATATGAGTCCGATGCCACATAATGGTTGTAGGCCTCCAAAGAAAAGACGCGTTTAATAATAACTAAATAGGAGAAGTAACTTGATAGATAAAAATTGGAAAGAACTTATAAAACCATCAAAATTAAATATCACTCAAAGTGATGATAAAAAACATGCAAAAATTATCGCTGAGCCTTTAGAAAAAGGTTACGCTTTAACTTTAGGAAACGCATTAAGAAGAGTTTTGTTGTCTTCAGTACAAGGTACAGCTGTAACAGCTATACAAATTGATGGTGTTTTACATGAATTTTCTTCAATTGATGGCGTTAGAGAAGACGTTACGGACATCGTTCTTAACGTTAAAGCTTTAGCTTTGAATTTAAAAGTTTCTGGACCAAAAAAATTAATCTTAGATGCAAAAGGACCAGGAGAAATCAAAGCAAAAATGATTACTTCAAATCCAGACGTTGAAATATTAAATCCAGATTTAGTTATTTGTAATTTAGATGAAAAAACTAAATTTCATATGGAATTAACAGTGAATACAGGAAAAGGTTATGTTCCTGCTGACAGAAATAAAGCTAATAATTCTCCATTAGGATTGATAGCAATTGATGCTGTTTTTAGTCCAGTTAAAAGAGTTTCTTATAACGTGTCTAATGCTAGAGAAGGCTTAACATTAGACTATGATAAATTAACAATGGAAGTTGAAACAAACGGATCGGTGACAGCTGAAGATTCACTTGCTTTTGCAGCTAGAATTTTACAAGACCAGTTAGCTATGTTTGTGAATTTTGATGAGCCAGTTGCAACCATTCAAGAGAAAAAACCTTCTGAGCCTGAGTTTAATAGAAACTTACTTAGAAGAGTTGATGAATTAGAGCTATCAGTAAGATCAATGAATTGCTTAAAAAATGATAACATAATTTACATTGGTGATTTAGTTCAAAAGAGTGAAGGAGAAATGTTGAGAACACCAAATTTTGGAAGAAAATCATTAAATGAAATTAAAGAAGTTCTAACTACAATGTCGCTATATCTTGGCATGGAAGTTCCAAATTGGCCGCCAGAAAACATTGCTGAACTTTCTAAAAAACTTGAAGATAACTATTAATAACAATGAGACACAAAATTGCTCATAGAAAATTAAACAGAACTTCTGAGCATCGTAAAGCTTTGTTTAAAAATATGCTCAATTCTTTAATTAAGCATGAACAAATTAAAACAACTTTACCTAAAGCAAAAGAATTAAAACCTTTAATTGATAAAGTTATAACTATTGGAAAGAAAAAAGACTTATCAGCAAGAAGATCTTTGATTTCAAAGTTACAAGATGAAAGTTCAGCTGAAAAATTAATTACAGTTTTGTCTAAAAGATACGAGAATAGAAAAGGTGGCTATTCTAGAATTATTAGAACTAGAAATCGTTTTGGAGACAATTCGACGATGGCTTATATCGAGTTAGTAGATAAAGATTTTAATGCAAAAGGACAAGATTCAGGTCCTGTTCAAAAAAAACCTGAACAACCAAAGGAAGAAGCCCAGCAGTTAGCAAAGTAAACAGTTAATGAAGTCATACTTATTAATTGCTTTATTTGGAGCCCTTGGAACTGTAGCAAGATTTTCAGTTATACAAATTACTCCAAAAATTTTTCAAACAATATTTCCAATTGGAACAATCACTGTTAATTTATTAGGTTGTTTTTTAATTGGTTTAGTTTCTGGAATATTAGATACAAAATTTATATCCATAGATGAAAATTTTAAAAATTATATCACTATTGGATTTTTAGGTGGCTTCACAACATTTTCTTCTTTCTCTCAAGATTTTTTTAATCTTATAAATAATTCTAGTTACCCATTAGCATTTGCTTACATTTTTGTTTCTGTATTTCTTGGCTTATTGATGTTCTATATAGGAGATAAATTAATTCATATTATTTCATAATGGAACCAAAGCATATTTTTAAAATTGAAGAGGATTTTGAAAATATTCGTTTAGATAAATGGTTTAAAAAAAAAGTAAAACCTTTACCTCAATCACTGATTGAAAGAACTTTAAGAAAAGGCAAAATACTTGTTAATGGTAAAAAAGTTAAAAGTTCATATAAAATACAGATAAATGATGAAATTAAGATTTACGCCGACATTGATAATGACGATAAAATAATTAAAAAAAAGTTTTCATATTTACCCTCTAAAAAAGATTACGATTTAATTAAAAATAATATTCTTTTCGAGAACGAACATTATTTTGTTTTAAATAAACCCTATAATTTAGCTGTGCAATCTGGAACAAAAACTGGAAAAAATATTTTTGATATATTAAAAAATTATCCAGAGACTGAATATCAAACTCCACATTTAGTTCATAGATTAGATGCCGAAACAACGGGAATATTAATTATTAGCAAAACACATAAAAGCGCTAAGTTTTTTTCAGAAGCTTTTAAAAATCAGATTGTAAAGAAAAGTTATTTAGCTGTAGTTGATGGAGTTTTAGATGATAAAAGTGGAACTTTAAAAAATGAACTCAATTATCTTGAAAATAATAAAGAAAAAACACAACTATCAATTACTAATTATAAAGTTATTTCAGAGACTAAGGGTCACTCTTTGTTATTTCTGAATCCTGAAACAGGAAGAAAACATCAGCTGAGAAGACAATTGAGTTTTATTAGGCATCCTATTTTAGGAGAGAAAAAATATACAAATAAAGGCTTAAACAAATCTAAAGAGCTCCATTTAATGCTTCATGCTTATAAAGTTGAATTTTTAATAAATAGTAAAAAAATAATTCACCATGCTGAACCTCCATTATACTTCCAAAGCTTTTGTAAGGAACAGCAACTAAGTTACGAATTAAATAATTTGTAAAAATTTTCTTTTATTGAATTATTAATTTTTTCATCATTCGGTATTTTGCATAAATCGGAAATATTAATAATTCCCTTATTTAATATTCCACAAGGAACTATTCCTCGATAGTCAGATTTATTTACATTAACATTTAGAGAAAACCCGTGATAAGCAATCCACTTTTTTATTTTAATTCCAATAGCTGAAATTTTATTCTCTTCATTGTTATTTTTTACCCAAATACCTATATTTTTAGGATCGGCAAATGATGAAATATTAAAATCTTTAAGAATAGAAATGATCCATTTTTCAACATTGCGGACAAATTTTTTAATTTCTTTTTCGCGTTTATTAAGATCGATGACAAAATAAACAATCTTCTGACCAGGACCATGATAAGTAAATTTTCCACCGCGGTTTGTTTCAATTACAGGAAATAAGTTTGGAATTAATAAATCTTTATCATGTGCACTTATGCCTTTTGTATAAACTGAATCGTGTTCTAATATCCAAATAAGTTCACTCTCTAAGTTTGCATGAACTTTTTCTACTCTTTGTTCTAAAAAATTCATTGCCTCCTTATAAGCAACAGGTTTATGAGATATTTTAATTTCCATTAAAAGTTATCTATTAATCTCACACCATTCAAGTAATAGGCTAGAAATACTCTGGTATTTAATGATGGTTTATTAGTTTTTTTTAATTTTTTTACATTAAAAACAGACAAGTAATCTATCTTACTTGCACCAAATTCTTTTATTTTTTTTAAAAAAAATAAGTTATTTTTAGACTTGATAATTTTATTTTTATTTTTTTTTAAAAAATTAATTATCTTTCCAGCAATATTTAATGATTTTTGATCTAAAAGTTTATTTCTAGAAGATAAAGCGATACCATTTCTGGCTCTAACAGTATCGCATGGTACGACTTCTATTTTTGAATTAATGCTTTCAATGTATTTTTTAATAATAATTAATTGCTGATAGTCTTTTTTCCCGAGGAAAAGATAGTTAGTTGTAATACGGCTTAACAGTCTTCTTATCACTTCTATAACACCTTCAAAATGACCAGGTCTAAATTTTCCTTCCATATAATCTTTAAAAAAATGAACTTTATTTTTAATAATTATTTTTTTTTCTGGATAAATATCTTTTTTTGAAGGCAAATAAACATAGTCTACTTTATTTTTTTTGCAGATTTTTAAATCAGCCGCAATAGTTTTGGGATATTTATTAAAATCTTTTTTATTATTAAATTGGAATGGATTCACAAATATACTTACTACCGTTAATAATTTTTTCTTTTTAGATTTTCGGATCAACGAGACATGACCATCATGTAAGCACCCCATAGTTGGGATAAAGCCAATTTTTTTTTTATTTAATAACTCTGAAGTTATTTTATTTGCTGTTTTAATTATTTTCATTTAAGAAATTAACTATAATATTTAATGATAAAAGAAGCGATAATACCATTAGCTGGTTTAGGCACAAGACTTCTACCATTTAGCAAAATACTTCCAAAAGAACTATTGCCTTTAGGAAATAAAACTATTTTGGAGCATATTTTAGATGAATGTTTGGAAGCGGGTATTAAAAAAATTATTCTAATTACTTCAATAAGAAAAAAAATTATTAAGGATTATCTTTATCCTGATATTTATTTATTAAATTATTTAAAAAAAAAGAAAGATTACAAATCAATTAAAAAACTTAAAATTTTAGATCGTTATAGAAGTAAAATTAAATTTGTTTATCAAAACTCTCCTAGAGGCCTTGGTGACGCCGTATTGGCAGCAAAATCATTTATAAAGGGTAAATTTTTTCTTTTGGTTTTACCAGATGATATTATTATTAAAGAAAATTGTTCCAAAAAAATAATTAATATTCATAATAAATACCATTCTTCAGTCATAGCCTCCAAGAAGGTTAAAAATTCTGAAGTATCAAGATATGGAATTATTAAATATTCCCAAAAAACGAATAACAAATTATTTATTACTGACTTAGTTGAAAAACCTAGTTTAAAAAATTCTCCATCTAATTATGCGATTATAGGAAGATATGTTTTGCCAACTAAAATAATTTCTTCATTAAAAAACACTCAAAAGGGATCTTCAGGAGAGGTTCAGATTACAGATGCAATGAAACATTTAATTTACAACGGTAATAGATTTATGGGACATGTATTTTCTGGAACATATTTAGACTGCGGAACAGTTAACGGATATAATAATTCACTAAAAAAGTTTTAATATGAAAATTTGTTTTATTGGCACAGGTTATGTTGGTCTAGTATCAGGAGTTTGTTTTTCTGATCTTGGCAACAATGTTATCTGCGTTGATAAGGATAGAGAGAAATTAAGCAGACTTGAAAGTGGAGATATTCCGATATTTGAACCTGGCTTATCTGAATTGGTTAGAAAAAATTTAGACGCAGGAAGACTTAGCTTTTCAGATGATTTAGTTGGTTCTATTAATAAATCAGATATTGTTTTTATAGCTGTCGGTACACCAACAGCAAAAGACGGTGTTTCGGCTGATCTTTCCCAAGTATTTTCTGTTGCTCAATTAATTTCCAAAAAAATTAAATTTCATAAAATTATCGTTACCAAATCTACTGTACCTATCGGCACAGGAGATAAAATTGAAAAAATTTTAAATAAAAATAAGCAAAAAGGCTTGTTTACAATTGTATCTAATCCAGAGTTTCTCAGAGAAGGAGAGGCCATCAAAGACTTTAAGTACCCTGATCGTGTAGTTATTGGCGCGAACGATAATAAAGTTACAAAAATATTTAATGAATTATATCGCCCTATAGTTAATAAAGGAGCAACGTTTGTCTCTTGTTCTAGAAGAGCTGCTGAGCTAATAAAATATGCGTCCAATGCTTTTTTAGCTACTAAAATTAGTTTTATTAATGAGATTGCAAATTTATGTGAAAAAGTTCATGTAAATGTTGATGATGTAGCTCTTGGAATTGGACTTGATAAAAGGATTGGTTCAAGATTTTTAAGAGCAGGACCTGCATATGGAGGATCTTGTTTCCCTAAAGACACTAAGGCTTTAGCAAAAGTTGGTAAAAATTATAACTCACCTCTTTCTATTGTTAATTCAGTAATCAATTTTAATGAAAAAAGAAAAATATATATTGAAAAAAATATTTATAAAATTTTACATAATAAAATTAAAAATAAAGTTATTTGTTTTTTAGGAGTAACATTTAAAGCTAATACTGATGACCTTAGAGATTCTTCAGCAATTAATTTAATATCTAAATTTATTAAAAAAGGTGCAAAGATTAATTATTACGAGCCATCAGGAAGTAAAGAGATTTTAGATAAAAAAAAAAACGTAAACTATTTTGAAGATTTGTACTCTGCTACTAAAAAAGTAGACTTAATCATTATTCACACAGAGTGGGATGAATTTAAAAACTTAAATTTTTCTAAAATTAAGAATAATAATAAAAAAGTCACTATATATGACTTAAGGAATTTGTACGATAACAAGTCTTTTAATAAGAACCATATTGCTTATTATTCTATTGGCAGACCTGTAAATGCCTAGGACACTTATAAAGTTAAAAAAAAATAAGACTCAAGCTAAAATTAAAAAGCCTAATTTTTATCAAGTTATTCTTTTAAATGATGATTTTACAACCATGGAATTTGTTGTTAGAGTTTTACAATTATTTTTTAATATGTCCAAGGTAACAGCTAACAAAATTATGATTAAAATTCACAACGAGGGCAGAGCTGTTTGTGGCATTTATCCTTATGAGGTTGCTGAGACTAAGGTTATGGAAGTTACAAATTTTTCAAAACAAAATCAGTATCCTTTAAAATGTATTATAAAAAAATCTATCTAAATGGCTACATTTACTAAATCTTTAGAACAGGCAATTTCACAAGCATTTAAACATGCGACTGAAAAAAAACATCAGTACGTAACTTTAGAACATTTGTTGCTTGCGTTAACTGATGAAACAGATGCGCGCAATGTTATGAAGGCATGTAACGTTGATGTTGATTTATTAAACGAAAATTTAGAATTTTATATTGATAACGAGTTGGATAACATCGTTACCTCTGATGCTAAGTTAGAGCCACAACCAACAGCTAGTTTTCAAAGAGTTATTCAAAGATCAATCGTACATGTTCAATCATCTGGAAAAAATGAAGTGACAGGTGCAAATATATTAGTTGCATTATTTGCTGAAAGAGAAAGTCACGCCACATTCTTTTTACAAGAACAAGAAGTTACGCGTTATGATGTTGTTAATTTTATTTCTCACGGAATTACAAAAGTCGATAATTTTGTTTATGGGGGATCTTTTGACAATTCTTCATCCCATGCAAACAATAAACCATCTACAAATTCACCATTAGAAACATATTGTGTTAATTTGAATAAAAAAGCAGAACAAAACAAAATCGATCGTCTAATTGGAAGAACTGTAGAAGTTGATCGATTAGCTCAAATTTTGTGCAGAAGAACTAAAAACAATCCTTTATTAGTAGGCGATCCTGGAGTTGGAAAAACAGCAATTGTTGAGGGACTTGCATTAAAGATTTTCAACAATGAAGTTCCAGAAGTTCTTAAATCTCATGTAATTTTTTCTCTAGATATGGGAACTTTAATTGCAGGAACTAGATACAGAGGTGATTTTGAAGAACGTCTTAAAATGATCATAAAAGAAATTGAAAAAAATAAAAACTATATTTTATTTATTGATGAAATTCATACTTTAGTTGGAGCAGGATCAACTTCAGGAAGTTCAATGGATGCCTCTAATATGCTTAAACCAGCTTTACAATCCGGCAATATTAGATGTATCGGATCAACTACTTATAATGAGTACAGATTATTTTTTGAAAAAGACAGGGCGCTACAAAGAAGATTTCAAAAGATAGATGTGCCAGAGCCTACAATCGATGAGGCTTATAAAATTATGTACGGTATTCGATCTAAATATGAAAAATTTCATAATGTTAAATTTACTGATGCTGCAATTAAAGCATCCGTAGACTTATCAAGCAAATATATAGGTAATAAAAAATTACCAGATAAGTCCATCGATATTATTGATGAATTAGGATCTTCAGAAGTTTTAAAACCAGAAAATCAAAGAAAAAAAATATTAGATGTAGAAGACATTGAAAGAATTGTTTCTCAAATTACAAAAATTCCTGAAAAGAATATCTCTGTGAATGACAGAATGTACTTAAAAGATTTAGATAAGAACTTAAAAAGAGTTATTTTTGGACAAGATATTGCAATCGATAGTCTCGTATCTTCAATTAAATTATCAAGATCAGGATTGAGAGATAATAATCGTACCATTGGCAATTATATGTTTTCAGGTCAAACAGGAGTTGGAAAAACTGAACTTGCAAAGCAACTCGCGAATGTTCTTGGTATTGAACTTATTCGCTTTGATATGTCAGAATATATGGAAAGGCATTCAGTTTCTAAGTTGATAGGAGCACCTCCAGGATACGTCGGATTTGATCAGGGAGGATTGCTTTCAGAAAAAGTTGATAAAAATCCTTATGCTGTTCTTTTAATTGATGAAATAGAAAAAGCACATCCAGATGTTTATAATGTTTTGTTACAGATTATGGATTATGGAAAATTAACTGATCAAAACGGAAAAAAAATAGATTTTAGAAATATTATATTAATAATGACAACTAATGCTGGCGCGGAAGATCTTCAAAAATCTCAGATTGGCTTTAACAAAAGTCTTAATAGAGATGGAGACTTAGAATCTATTAATAAGATTTTCTCACCTGAGTTTAGAAATAGATTAGATTCTATCGTTCAATTTAATGTTTTAAATAAAGATATTGTTAAAAAAATTGTTCAAAAATTTGTAATTGAACTTGAAACTCAGTTGGGTGAAAGAGATGTTATTATTAATTTAACTGATAAAGCCAGCAATCTGATCTGTAAATTAGGTTTTGATGAAAAAATGGGAGCCCGTTCATTAAACCGCGTTATTGATGAAAAAATCAAAAAACCATTAGCAGATGAATTAATTCATGGAAAATTAATTAACGGTGGTCATGTGTTGGTAGACGCCAAAGAAGATGTTCTTACTTTTGAAATTAATAAGATTGAAAAGACATCAAAAAAACCCGTTAGCAAAATAGTTCAATAAATATGTTTGGTTTATTTTCTAGTAAAGCAAAAAAAATAGAGCAAAAACTATCTAAGCTTGCCATGGAAATTGCCTCTATTCAAAAGAATATTATTTTTTCACCTAATGAGTCTACTTATAAAAGTTTACATCTTAATAAGACTAAAGAATTAAATTCTCTTTATAACGATCTCGAGTCAGCCAAAGGAAAAAGTTATGTTAATGAATTTATACGTAAATTAACTAATGAATATAAGCAGTCAGAATATGTTTTGTCTAAAGATGAACAAAACAAATTAGATAAAATTCTAATTGAATATAAAGTAAAAGTTAAAATTAAAGTCTAATTAATCTCGAATATACTTTCGATCTCAACGCAGGCATTTAAGGGCAAGGAATTGCATCCTATTGCAATTCTAGAATGTAAATTGGATGGAAATATTTTTGCAATTAGATCTGAAGCTCCGTTGATTACTTTTGGATGATCATTAAAATTATCTAGACAGTTTATATAACCACTAATTTTAATGCAGCTTTTGACTTTATTTAGATCGTTATCGCATGCATTTTTTAAATGACCCAAAGCATTTAATATTGCAATTTCGGATGCTTTTTGAGCCTGTTCTAATGAAATTTCTTTTATAACTTTTCCAGTTATTAATTTTCCATCCGCAGCAATAGGAAGTTGTCCTGATATGAAAATAAGTTTCTCATGTCTACTGAAAGCAGCGTAATTACCAACTGGTTTTGGAGGATTGGGTACATTAATATTTAATTTCTTTAATACTTCTTCAATTTTACTCATCTGTTTCTTTAGCTTTTTTACTTTTTCTCTTAGGCTTTTTACCACTCTTAGTAGCGTCATATGCAATTCTTGCCTCTATTAAAACTAAAGCTTCTTCCATAGATATATTTTCAGGATCTTTATCATCAGGAATAGTTGCATTGATTGTTTTATATTTAATATAAGGACCATATTGGCCCTTCATAACTTTAACAGGTTTTTTATCTTCAGGATGTTCGCCAAGATTCTTGATTTCATTAGAAGTTCGTCTACCAGGTTTTGCTTCAGCAATTAAAGTGATTGCTCTGTTTAATCCTAATGAAAATATATCTTCAGGATTTTCCAAAGATGCGGATTTACTTTCGCATTTTACATAAGGTCCAAATCTTCCTACATTTAAAGTGATATCTTGAGAATTTTCCGGGTATTGGCCAAGTACTTTAGGAAGGGATGCTAAAAATTTACACTTATCTAAATCTAATGATTCTAAAGAGATACCTTTAGGAATAGATACATTTCTAAGATTTTTCTCATCATTACCAATTTGCAAATAAGGTCCAAATCTTCCTTTTTTTAAAACAATTTTTTCTTTATTGTCAGTTTCTCCAAATACTTTAGGCTCAGCAAGAAAATCTTGTTCAGCAGCTTTTGCTCTTGATAAAGGTCTTGTAAATTTACATTCAGGATAATTTGAGCAGCCGATAAAGGCTCCAAATCTTCCATTTTTCAAACTAAGTTCTCCATTGCTACAGTTTTTGCATTTTTTAGAAATTTTTCCATTTTCGTCTTTATCAAAAATAATATCTCCTAAGCTTTCATTTAATAAATCAAGTACAGCTCGTGTTCTTAACTCTTTTACTTCATTTATATTTTTATAAAATTCTTTCCAGAAATTTTCTAAAACTTTAAGGTATTCAATTTTTCCTGTAGTAATTTCATCTAAGCTATCTTCAAGCGTTGCTGTAAAATTATAATCTACATATTTGGTAAACAGTTTATCTAAGAAAGCTGTAATAAGCTTACCTCTATCTGTTGGTATGAATCTTTTTGTTATAAGCTCTACATAGTTTCTAGCTGATAATACTGAAATAATACTTGCGTAAGTAGAAGGTCTTCCTATTCCAAGTTCTTCTAATTTCTTAACTAAGCTTGCTTCAGAAAATCTAGGAGGGGGTTCAGTAAAATGTTGTTCAGTATTAAATTTAGGATTTTCTAATTTTTCATCAATCTTTACTTCGGGTAAGATTTTTTGATCATTTTCTTCATCTTTATCTACTTCATCTTCTTCTTTTACATCTTGATATAATTTTAAAAAACCATCGAATACCTGAACAGATCCAGTTGCTCTAAAAGTAATAGATTTTAATCCATTTAATATTTCTAAAGTACATCTTTCGTATTCAGCATTTTCCATCTGAGAGGCAAGGGTTCTATTCCAAATAAGCTCATATAATCTTGCCTGATCTTTATCTAAAATAGATCTCATTTTTTCAGGTGTTCTTAGAATATCAGTTGGTCTAATTGCCTCATGAGCTTCTTGGGCATTCTTTGCTTTTTTTCCTGAATAATTTCTAGCTTCGCCAGGTAAGTATTTTTTACCAATTTCTTTATCGATATAATTTCTGCACTCTTTAATAGCATCTTGAGAAATGTTAGTTCCGTCAGTTCTCATATAAGTGATCAAACCAACAGTATCTCCTTCAAAGTCTATTCCTTGATACAATCTTTGAGCAATTTGCATTGTTCTTGAAGCTGAAAATCCTAATTTTTTAGAAGCTTCTTGCTGCATAGTAGATGTTGTAAAAGGAGCGTAAGGACTTCTTCGGTATGGCTTCTTATCAATACTTGCAACGCTGAAGCTTTCTTTTTTTATCTGGTCTAAAACATTGTTAATTTCTTGTTCATTTTTAAATGAAAACTTTTCAATTTTATTTCCTTTAAAAGAATAAAGTCTAGCGTTTAATTCTTTTTTTTGTTGAGTTAAAAAAGTAGAAGCAAATGTCCAATATTCTTGTGGTTTAAATAATTCAATATCATGCTCTCTATCTACAATAATTCTAAGAGCAACAGATTGAACTCTGCCAGCGGATTTTGATCCTGGAAGTTTTGTCCAAAGAATAGGAGAGATGTTAAAGCCAACTAAATAATCCAAAGCCCTTCTTGCCATGTAGGCATTAACTAATTCGGGATTAATATCTCTTGGGTTGCTAATTCCATTTTCAACTGCTTTTTTAGTAATCTCGTTAAATACAACTCTTTCAAATTTTTTATCTTTAATTTTTTTATTCTCTTCCAAAATACATTTTAAATGCCAAGCAATCGCTTCACCCTCGCGATCAGGATCGGTTGCTAATATAATTCTATCAGCATCAATTGCATAATCAGTGATTTCTTTTAGATGTTTTTTAGAACCTGGATCAATTTCCCAGATCATTTTAAAATCATGTTCTGTATCTACAGAACCATTTTTAGAAGGAAGGTCTCTAACGTGACCATAGCTTGCTAAAACTTTATAGTTTGATCCTAAATATTTGTTAATTGTTTTTGCTTTAGCAGGACTTTCAACAATAACTAAATTCATAATTTTTTAAGTAAAAAAGCAAGAACTGTCAAAATTTGTAAGCTTTGTCAAATTTCAAAAAAATATGTACGAAAAAGTCTTTAATTACTTAGAATTTACCTTTTAGTAATGAACTTATGTTTTGTCTATGAGTAAAGATTGAAGTGATAAAATAAAAGAAAATTAATAGGAAAATTTTTTGATCAAAAAAAATAAAAGCTGCAATTGTTGTAACTAAATATCCAAGTAAAGCTGATACTGCAGATATTCTAAAAATTAAAAGTATCAATAACCAGCTAGCAATAAAAATTCCTGACAAATAAATATTGATTGCTAATAAACTTCCAATAAAAGTTGCAACTCCTTTTCCTCCTTTAAATTTTAGCCACACAGGAAAAATATGTGCTAGAAAAACAATGACAGCAGAGTAGTAAGTAAGTTCATTAAAATATTGTATCGTTAATAAAACAGATGAGGTTCCTTTAAACCCATCCAGAAGAAGAGTTAGGGCGGCAAGAAATTTGTTGCCAGTTCTTAAGACATTTGTTGCGCCAATGTTTCCTGATCCAATTTTTCTTACATCACCTAAGCCAGCAAACCGTGTAAGAATTAAGCCAAACGGTATAGAGCCTAATATATAAGAGTAGAGTGTAACTATAAGCAAGTCCATTAAGCTTCAAATACTAAGTTTCCGTTAACAAAAGTTTTTTCAACCTTACCTTGCATTCTTTTTTTCTCAATTGCTGTATTTTTTGATTTTGATTTAATTTTTTCTCTTTCAACAACCCAAGGCTTATCAAGATTAACAATTGCTATATCAGCATCACTTCCAACAGATAAATTTCCTGCATTGATATTTAGTATTTTTGCAGGATTGCAAGTTAGTGTTTTTATAAGTGTTTTTAGTTCACAAGATTGATTGTGATAAAGTTCTAATGTTAGAGATAATAAAGTTTCAATGCCTGAGGCTCCAGTCGCTGCCTGTTGAAACGGTAAACGTTTTGACTCTTCATCTTCTGGTTTATGATCTGATACAATCACATCAATTATTCCTTTTTTAACAGCATCGATCAAAGCTAGACGATCATTTTCAGTTCTTAGAGGAGGAGATAGTTTGAAGAAAGTTCTAAAGTCACCAATATCATTTTCGTTTAACGATAAATTATTAATTGAAACGCCGGTTGTAAACTCTAGTCCCTTTTTTTTATAAGCTTCAATTACTGGAAGGGATGTTTTTGAAGATACAGTCGATATATGATATCTGTTTTTATAAAGCTCTAATAAACTTAAATCTCTTTCTATAATAATTTTTTCAGCAATATCTGGTATTCCCTTTAAACCTAATCTTGTAGAAATCTCACCTTCATTAACTGAACCATTAGCCGAAAGTTCATTATCTTGAGGAAATTGAATTATTAAGCTGTTTAAATTTTTTGAGTAATTAAATATTTTATCCATCACTCTATTATTCTGCACACATTTAATTCCGTCTGTAAAACCAATGGCACCAACAATTCCAAGCAAACCAAATTCTGACATTTCATTCCCGTCAATGTTTTTTGTAAGAGTAGCAAGAGGATAAATTTTAATTTGAGATTTATCTTTTGCTCTTCTTTTAGTGAAATCTAATATGGAAGCATTATCAATGACCGGCATAGTATTTGGCATTGTTACAACAGAAGTTACACCCCCTGATAAAGCTGCTTCGCTTAAAGTCCTGAAATTTTCTTTGTATTCAAAGCCAGGCTCTCCCACGAACACTCTCATATCTACAATTCCTGGAATTGATATGTTGCTTTTACAATCTATAACTTCACAATCTTTTGGAGCGTCATCTTTAGTTACTTTTTTTCCTATAGCTTTTATTTTGCCATTTTCATCTATTAAAATTCCACCTACTTCATCAATATTATTTTGGGGATCTATTATTCTGGTATTAATTAAAAGTTTCATTTTCATTTTTTATTTTCCACAAATAATTTTTAAACAAGCCATTCTAACTGCAACTCCCATTTCAACTTGCTCTTTTATGATACTGCGATTGATGTCATCGGCTAATGTTGTGTCTATTTCAACGCCTCTATTCATAGGACCTGGATGCATAATCAGCGCATTTGGATGAGCTTTAGTAATTTTTTTATAATCCAGACCGTAAAATTCGTAATATTCTCTCGTTGAAGGAACGTAAGATCCCTGCATACGTTCAGTTTGAAGTCTTAACATCATTACAATGTCAGATCCTTCAAGACCTTTATTCATATCCGTGAATGCTTTAACTCCAAGACTTTCAATATTTTTTGGCATTAGGGTGGGTGGGGCAATCACTCTAACTTCAGCTCCCAACATATTAAGTAAGTAAATATTTGATCTTGCAACTCTTGAGTGCATTATGTCTCCGCAGATTGCAATTCTTAAACCTTCAATTTTTCCCTTTTTAATTTTTATTGTAAGCGCATCAAGTAGCGCTTGAGTTGGATGTTCTCTCCAACCATCACCAGCATTAATCACTGAGCAATTTACTTTTTGCGCTAAAAGATTTGCGGCCCCAGAGTCTTGATGTCTTATAATCAAAACATCAGGATGCATCGCATTCAAAGTCATCGCTGTATCAATTAAAGTTTCTCCTTTTTTGATTGATGAGTTCAAAACATTCATGTTCATCACATCAGCTCCTAATCGTTTACCAGCGAGTTCGAATGAGCTTAGAGTTCTAGTAGAAGATTCAAAGAATAGATTAATTTGAGTTTTGCCAGTTAGAATATTTAATTTTTTTTGTTCCCCTCTGTTGAAATCAACAAATTGCATCGACTCATCAAGAATATAATTAACTTCGGGTATAGATAGGGATTGAATGCCTAAAAGGTGTTTGTGTCTGAATTTAACAGCTTCTTTTTGTATAGCCATTAAAAGCAACTCTATACTTGCAAACTATAAACCTTGCAAGCATTAAATAATAATCACTTATTTTGTTTGATTTTTATAATAATCAAGAAAACCTTGTAAAATAAAAGCAGCAGAATTTTCATCTAATTTTTTCTGTTTCTTTGTTACGTTAATTGATAATTCCGACATACCCTTATAAGCGCCCTCACTAGATAGTCTTTCATCCCAAAGTGTTACCGGAATAGATAATTGCTCAGTTAAGCTTTTAGAAAAATCTTTCGCAGATTGAGCTCTTGGCCCAATAGAACCGTCCATATTAATAGGATTGCCAACTACGATAGCCTCAACATTGTTTTCCTTAATTATATTTTTAATATCAATTAAAAAATGTTTAAGCTGCGTAAATTCAATTGTAGTTAAAGGTGTAGCGATATTATGATTTTCGTCTGAAATAGCGATACCTATATTTTTTTTCCCATGATCAATCCCAATTAATCTGGATTGTTTATTTATTATTTCTGCAAATTTATCGTTCTCTAATAGGTTGTAAGTTTTCATTAAAATGTTAATTTAGCCACATTTACCATTAAGTCTAATGTCAATTAACAAAGATACTATTAAAAAAATATCAAAGTTAGCAAGGATCTCAGTGACCAACGATGAAACTGATAGACTTGAAAAAGATTTAAATTCTATTTTAAAATTTGTCGAGCAATTAAAAGAACTTAATACTGACAAAGTAGAGCCAATATCATCAGTGTCTGATCAAGACCTTACAATGAATAAGGATGAGGTTAAAAAGATTAATGAAAAAGATGATATTTTAAAAAATGCCCCTGAAAAAAATTCTAATTACTACGTCGTTCCAAAGGTTATCGAATAATCATGTCTGATCTTACAAAAATAACATTAGTTGAGAGCGTAAAGTATATTAAAGAAAAAAAATGTAGCGCTACCGAACTCGTAAATGCTTATGTTAAGAGAATAGAAAAGTCAGATAAATTAAATTGTTTTAATACTAAAGATTTAGAAAATGCAGTTAGCAAGGCTAAAAAAATAGATGCTAATAAAAAATTAGATAAAGCCTTAGTTGGAGCACCGATTGCTGTTAAAGATTTATTTTGCACAAAGGGAGTTAGGACAACAGCCTCAAGTAAAATTTTATCAAATTTTATCCCAACTTATGAATCAACTGTTACAGAAAAACTTTGGAATGAAGATGCAATTTTAATTGGTAAATTAAACTCAGATGAATTTGCAATGGGTTCATCAAATGAAACAAGTAATTTTGGAAACGTTTTAAATCCTTATCGTTTAAATAATGAAAATCTTGTTCCAGGAGGATCCTCAGGTGGATGTGCTAGCGCAGTTGCTGCAAATTTAATAAGTGCTACTGTTGGAACAGATACGGGCGGAAGTATTCGTCAGCCAGCCGCATTTACAGGCATTGTCGGTTTAAAGCCTACTTATGGACGTTGTTCTAGATGGGGAATAGTTGCTTTTGCATCATCTTTAGATCAAGCGGGTCCTATGACTAAAGATGTAAAAGATGCTGCTTTAATTCTAGATGTTATTTCAGGCTACGATGAAAAAGATTCAACATCAGCAAACAAACCAAAAAGTTCATTTTTAAATTCCATTAAAAATAATGTTAAAGGTTTAAAAGTGGGAGTTCCAAAAGAATACCGAGTGGACAACATGCCAGAAGAAGTAAATCAGTTATGGCAAGAAGGAATTAAAATTTTAAAAGATAATGGAGCAATTATTAAAGATATTTCTTTGCCGCACACTAAATACGCTTTGCCTACCTATTATATTATTGCACCAGCTGAGGCTTCGTCAAATTTAGCTAGATATGATGGGGTGAGATACGGATTTAGAGCTGAAGGAAAAGATTTAACAGAGATGTATGAGAATACGAGATCAAAAGGTTTTGGAGCTGAAGTTAAAAAAAGAATTATGATTGGAACGTACGTTCTATCATCAGGTTATTATGATGCTTATTATTTAAAAGCACAAAAGGTGAGAAATTTAATCAAAATGGATTTTGATAACGCTTATAAAGATGTTGATGTTATTTTAACTCCAACAACACCAACGGCAGCTTTTAGATTTGGCGAAAAGGCAGATGATCCTAT
The DNA here is from genome assembly GCF_040404065.1 of Candidatus Allofontibacter sp. GTDB lineage: Bacteria > Pseudomonadota > Alphaproteobacteria > Pelagibacterales > Pelagibacteraceae > Fontibacterium. The sequence goes on along the minus strand of NZ_JBBAJM010000001.1, from coordinate 804,321 downwards.
CGCCATGTATTTAAATGATATCTTCACAGTGACTGCAAATTTAGCAGGTCTCCCAGCTATATCTTTGCCCGTTAAATATAATAAAGACGGTTTGCCTTTAGCATTACAATTAATTGGAAAATCTTTTGATGAACAAACATTATTAAACACCGCTTATTCAATTGAACAGGAAGTAAATTTTAAATCACAAGTGAAAGACTGGTGGATTTAATGAGCGATAAAGAATTTAATTATTATATTTCTGGAGAGACGGGTAAATGGGAAGTTGTGATTGGTCTTGAAGTTCATGCTCAAGTAAGTTCCAATGCTAAATTATTTTCATCTTCTGCAACTCAATTTGGATCAGAACCTAACTCACAAGTAAGTTTAATTGATGCTGCAATGCCAGGTATGTTACCCGTTATTAATAAATTTTGTGTTGAGCAAGCAGTTAGGACAGGGCTTGGTTTAAAAGCTAAAATTAATTTAACTTCAGTATTTGATAGAAAAAATTATTTTTACGCAGATTTACCTCAGGGTTATCAAATCTCTCAGTATAAATATCCAATTGTAGGTGAAGGCGAAGTCGTTCTTGATATGCCTTATGGAACTAAAAAAATTGGAATTGAAAGACTTCATCTAGAACAAGATGCCGGAAAAAGTTTGCATGATCAAGATCCAACAAAAACATTTATCGATCTAAATAGATCAGGTGTCGCGTTAATGGAGATTGTAAGCAAACCTGATTTAAGGTCACCTGAAGAAGTGGCTGAATATATTAAAAAATTAAGATCTATTATGCGTTATTTAGGGACTTGTGATGGCAATATGGAAGAAGGGTCTTTAAGAGCGGATGTTAACGTATCGGTAAGAAAAGTTGGCAGTAAAGATTTTGGAACTCGTTGTGAAATTAAAAACGTTAACTCAATAAAATTTATGCAACAAGCCATTCAATATGAAGCGAAAAGACAAGTTGAATTATTAGAAGAAGGAAAAAAGGTCGATCAAGAAACGAGACTATTTGATACTAAAAAGAACGAAACACGTCAGATGCGTAGCAAAGAAGATGCTCACGATTATAGATATTTCCCAGATCCAGATCTTCCACCATTAAAATTTAACCAATCTTTTGTAGATATAATTAAACAAAAATTACCAGAGTTACCGGATGATAAAAAAGAGCGTTTAATGAATAATTATAAACTTTCAAGTTACGAGGCAGGGGTTCTTATTTCAGACAAAGATACATCTGATTATTTCGAAGATATTGCAAAAACTTCTGATGTAAAACTTGCAATTAATTGGGTAATCGGTGATTTATTTGCAGCTCTTAATAAACTAGGAAAGTCTATTAAGGAATCTCCGATTTCATCCAAAAATTTAGCTAAATTAATTGATTTAATAAAAAACAACACAATCTCTGGCAGGATAGCAAAAGAAGTTTTTGAATTAATGCTTAAAGACAATAGAGATCCAAAAGCAATCGTTGAAGAAAAAGGACTTGTACAAGAAAGCGATGTAGGCGAGTTAGAGAAAATTATTGAAAAAGTATTAAAAGATAATGCTGATAAAGTTGCAGAATACAAATCTGGTAAAGACAAACTATTTGGTTTCTTTGTAGGATCTGTAATTAAAGAGTCTAAAGGAAAGGCTAATCCAGCTTTAGTTAACGATCTTTTAAAGAAAAAACTTTCTTAACGTGTTTAAGGATATTGAAAATTCCACCGAATTACAGAATTACCTTTTCAAGTTTGGTGTAAACGAACACCCTTTGCAAACAGAAATTAGAGAATATACTGAAAAAAATCTTGGCAGTGCAGCAACAATGCAAATTAGTCCAGATCAAGGAGCTTTTCTTCAATTTATTATAAAAAGTTCGAATATTCAAAACTGTTTAGAGATTGGAACCTTCACAGGCTATAGCGCATTAACTATCGCGCTCGCTCTTCCAGAGAATGGTTCTATCATTAGTTTAGACATTGATAAAAAAAATACTGACATTGCAAAAAAATACTGGAGTAAACATAGCGTAGGTAAAAAAATTGATTTTATTTTAGCACCAGCGCTAGAAACCATGGATGAATTTATTAATTTAGATAAGACTTTTGATTTAATTTTTATTGATGCGGATAAAAAAAATTATAAGAATTATTTTTTAAAATCATTAGAGCTCACAGAAAAAGATGGGATTATTATTATTGATAACACTCTTTGGAAGGGAAAAGTTGCCGACAAATCTGCAAATGACGATAAGACAAATTCAATTAAAGAATTTAACGCATTTATTAGAGATTTTAAGGGTACGGAGAACATGATATTACCCATAGCTGACGGCATGACTATTTGCAGAAAATTGTAAAATGTTAAAACTAATTAGTTTTTATAAATTTGTTAAAATAAAAAGTCCGGTTGATTATAAATTTACTTTTAAAAAATTTCTTATTGATAATAAATTAAAAGGTAGCATTATTTTTTCTTTAGAAGGCATTAATGGCAGCGTATCTGGAAAGCAGGCTAATATTGATTTGTTAGTTGAGTTTTTACAACGAACATTTTCATTTAAAGAATTTGATACCATTAATGATTGTGACGTTGATTTTATTCCATTCAAAAGAGCCAAAATTAAAATTAAAAATGAAGTCGTTCCTTTGAACGAATTATTTAATGACGATAAATATAAGTTTCAAAATAGAGTTGATCCCCAAGATTGGAATAAGCTCATTTTATTAAATGATGTAACCGTTGTAGATGTTAGAAAATCATTTGAGAGTGACATTGGTACATTTGAAAAAGCAATTAATCCCAAAGTAAATGATTTTAGAAAGTTCCCAGAATATTTTGAAAAACTTTCAGGTGATAAAGATAAAAAAATTGCCATGTTTTGCACAGGAGGGATTCGATGTGAAAAAGCGGCAAGTTATTTATTTAAAAGAGGTTTTAAAAACGTTTATCAATTAAAAGGTGGAATCTTGAATTATTTAAATAATGTTCCTGAAAAAAAATCTTTATGGAATGGTGAATGCTTTGTCTTTGATGAAAGAATTACTGTTGTGCACAATTCTAAAAAAGGGAATTATTTAATGTGTGCAGGCTGTAGAACTCCAATGCTCAAAAAAGACATTCAGTCACCAAAATATGAAAAGGACGTTAGTTGTCCAAAATGTCATGATAAATTAACTGAAAAACAAAAATTTAGATTTAGAATGCGAGCTTCCCAAAAAATGAATAGTAAATCTAAATCAGGATCATTACATAGAGCATCAGCATGATTAAACAAGTTCCAAACGTTAAATTTATAACACGCCCCGAAAAAGAATTCGTGACGATTTCATCGGATGATATTTTTGAAAATAAAAATGTAGTTTTATTTGGATTACCAGGTGCTTTTACTCCTACTTGTAGCGATTATCATCTTCCAGGTTACGAATTAAATTATGATGAATTAAAAAAATTAGGTGTAGATGAAGTTTACTGCTTAAGTGTTAACGACCCATTTGTAATGAAAGCTTGGGCAAAAAGTTTAGATCTTAAAAAAGTTAAAATGTTACCTGATGCAAATTTAGAATTCACAAAGGGAATGGATATGATTGTAGACAGATCGGCAACTGGAATGGGACAACGTTCGAAACGATACTCTATGTATGTTAAAAATAAAGTAATCGATAAAATATTTATCGAACAAGATGGCAAATTTGATGTAAGCGATTCAAATACTATGCTTAGTTATTTAAAATCCCAAAAATAAATGAAAAAGGGTTTTCGACCTATCACCCGAACTGCTAACCCTGAACCAGATGATAAAAATTCTGATTCTTGGATTATTTGGGCCGCTTGGGCGGACCGAATAACTTTTGAAGATATTAAGGAGCAAACAGGAAAATCTGAGTCTGATGTTATAAAGATAATGAGAAAAAATCTAAAACAAAGCTCTTTTAAATTATGGAGAAAGAGAACTCATAATCAAACCACTAAACATAGGAAAAAATTTGAGAAGTCCAGAAAGCAACTAAATCAAAGAATTAATTTTTCTGATAATGATTAAAATAGCTAGATTTTAGTTGAATAAATACAATTCTAGTTTAGATAGACACTCTTCATGGCGACAGATATTAAAAAAATTCGTAACATTGCAATTATTGCACACGTCGATCACGGTAAGACTACACTTTTAGATAAATTATTAAGAGATTCAGGAACATTAAAAGCATCCGAGATGGCTGAAGAGCGAATAATGGATTCTAATGAAATTGAAAAAGAAAGAGGTATTACAATTCTTGCAAAAAATACTTCATTAACTTGGAATGGTTATCAAATAAATATTATTGATACTCCTGGTCACGCTGACTTTGGTGGTGAAGTGGAACGTGGTCTTTCCATGGTAGATTCTGTTTTACTTCTTGTGGATGCGGTAGATGGACCAATGCCACAAACAAGATTTGTAACATCAAAAGCTTTAAAACTTGGACTTCGTCCAATTGTGGTGATTAACAAAGTAGATAGAGACGGAGCAAGACCTGATTGGGCTTTAGATCAAACTTTTGATTTATTTGACAAACTAGGAGCAACTTCTGAGCAGTTAGATTTTCCAATTATTTACACTTCCGCAATTCAAGGCTGGGCAGCAAAAGAACCTAAAAAAGCCGAACACAATATGAGCGTTTTATTTCAATGTATCGTTGATAATGTTCCGCACCCGAAAGTGGACCTTAACGGACCTTTTAGAATGCAAGTGAGCTCACTTGATTATTCAAGTTATGTTGGAGTTATTGGAATTGGAAGAATTCAAAGAGGAACTATTAAGGTAAATGATAACGTTTCGATTATTAATAAAGAAGGAAAAATTAAAAACGGAAAAATTTTACAAATTTTAGGTTTCTTAGGTTTAGCAAGAATTGAAAAGCAAGAAGCATCAGCTGGAGAAATCATTATGTTTTCTGGAATTGATGGAGTTAAAATTTCGGACACAGTTTGCGATCCAAGACAGGTAGAAGCACTCCCACCACTAGTTGTTGATGAGCCTACAATTAGTATGACTTTTCAAGTCAACACATCTCCATTTGCTGGCAAAGAAGGAAAATATGTTACAACAAGAAATATTAAAGATAGATTAGATAAAGAACTTATTCATAACGTTGCTCTTCGCGTTACAGAGACTGAAAGCCCAGATAAATACAGAGTCTCAGGAAGAGGAGAACTACATTTATCAATTCTTATCGAGAACATGAGAAGAGAAGGTTACGAACTTGCAATTTCTAGACCAGAAGTAATTATTAAAAAAGTAGACGGTCAAGACCAGGAACCTTTTGAAGCTTTAACAATTGATATTGAGGAGCAAAACCAAGGAAAAATTATGGAAAAACTTGGTGAGAGAAAAGGGGACTTAAAAAATATGGTCTCTGATGGTAGAGGCAGAGTTCGTTTAGATTATATTATTCCAACACGTGGCTTGATTGGTTTTCGTTCAGATTTTTTATCAAGCACTTCAGGAACTGGTTTGATGTATCATTCCTACGATCATTATGGTCCTAAAATTAACCAAGCTTTAGGTGAAAGAAATAATGGCGTTCTAATTTCAAAAGACCAAGGAAAAGCAGTTACTTATGGGATATTTCATCTTCAAGAGCGTGGACGTTTCTTTATATCCCACGGAGATGAGATTTATGGAGGACAGGTAATTGGAATACATAATAGAGATAACGATTTAATAGTGAATCCACTAATTGGAAAAAAAGTATCCAACGTAAGATCAGTTACTGCTGACGAAGCTTTAGTTATTGTTCCTCCAATTAAAACAACCTTAGAATATGCACTTCAGTTTATTAATGACGATGAACTTGTTGAAGTGACACCAAAGTCTATTCGTATAAGAAAAAAATTCTTACTTGAACACGAACGCAAAAGATCGAATAAATCTTAAAGTTAAATGAAGATATATCATATTGATTCAAGTGCTAGAAAATCTGAATCCGTTTCAAAAGCTCTCGCAAAATTATTAGTAGATAAAATCAAGAAATCTGGTGATACAATCAAATATAGAGACGTATCAACAGGACTTCCCTTTGTATCTGGTATTAAAGGAGCTGGATTTATTATTCCAGAAAACGAAAGAACGGAAGCAGATAAAAAACTTTTTCAAATATCAGATGAGTTAGTTAAAGAATTTAAAGATTGCGATACTTTAGTAATTTCAGCGCCTATTTATAACTTTGGAGTTCCGGCTTCTCTTAAAGCTTGGCTTGATCTTGTTGCAAGAAATGGAGAGACCTTTCAATATACCGAAAAAGGACCCGTTGGAATTGTTACCAATATTAAAAAAGCTTATTTATTAATTGTTTCAGGGGGTGTTCCAGTAAATAGCCCAATCGATTTTTGTACTCCTTGGTTAAAACAAGTGCTTAGTTTTTTAGGAGTTAAAAATATAGAAGTTGTTGCAGCAGATTCATTAAATAAAGATCCTCAAAAGGTTGAAAAAATAAAAGAACATATTAATTCATTATAAGAAATAATGATTTCAGTTATTAAGCATAAAGATCTAGGTGGGGCAGATCATGGTTGGTTAAAGGCAAAACATCATTTTAGTTTTGCTTCTTATTACGATCCTAAAAGAATGGGTTTTGGAGCTATCCGAGTTATTAATGACGATATTATAAAAGCTAAAAAAGGTTTTGATCTACATCAACATAATGACATGGAAATCATTACCTATGTTAGATCAGGTGCTATTACACATACTGATAATCAAGGCAATGAAGGCAGAACTGAAGCTGGAGATATTCAGGTTATGAGCGCAGGCTCAGGAGTTATTCATTCAGAATATAATTTAGAAAATAAAGAAACAAATATTTATCAGATCTGGATTATTCCTAATAAAATTGGAGTTAAACCTAGGTGGGAAGCTAAACAATTTCCGAAAGATCCCGTTAAAGATAAACTTAACCTTTTAGTTTCTGGATTTGGAAAAAATTATAAAGCAGGTTCCTTAGGAATTTATCAAGATGCTTATGTTTATGGTGGAAAAATAAATAAAGGCGATGAAATTAATTACGTCACTAAACATCAGGCGTATTTATTATGCTCTTATGGAAACATTACTTTAGACGGTAAAATATTGGAAAAAGGGGATGCTGCAGAAATTTTAGCTATTAAAGAATTTAAAATCAAAGCCAATGAAGATTCTGAAGTTTTGTTGATAGACGCTCCAAAATAAAACAATATTAGGCAGCTTTAAGAAATACTACCCCAAGAATTATTAATGAAACACCTGCCCATCTTAGAAAAATAGAGGGGTCATCAAAGAATAGAACGCCAATAATAAAAGTTCCGGCAGTACCAATTCCAGTCCACACAGCATAAGCTGTTCCGATAGATATGCCTTTCAAAGATAACCATAATAATATTCCGCTTATTGCCATTGAGATGAAGGAAATTATTGGTCCTAATATTTTAAAAGAAGCAATAGATGCTAATTTAAGACCTAGTGGCCAGCCTATTTCAAAGAAACCAGCTGCGATAAGATAAATCCAATGAATTGAATTCACTTAAATTTTAATCTTTGATTAAGCTGCTTTTTTCTTTGCTGCTGCTTTTGGTAATTTTCCACCAGCCGCTACGCACTCATCCATAGTTTTATATGGAGTAAAATCTTTTAATTTTTTGTAAGATTTTGAGTCTGCGCTATAGCAAATTCCAGATTTAGCTGATTTTTTAATTTCTGCATTCTGAGCAAAAGCTAAGTTTTGACTGAATAGTATTACTGCAAGTAGAGTTATTATTTTTTTCATAATTGTGGTTATTAGTGTTATTCAAATGATTATTCAACTTTTTTCATCATAGTTAAACTTGTAATATAAAATTAATGGCTTAAATAATTGACTTTAAGCAATAAGGAGAGGTGGCCGAGAGGCTGAAGGCGGCGGTTTGCTAAACCGTTATACGATTGAAAAGTCGTATCGGGGGTTCGAATCCCCCCCTCTCCGCCAATATATATGAAGGACGACATAACTATTAATGAAATAATTGTAAAATCATTTACTTATATTTTTCAAGATTTTACAAAAATAATTAAAGAAAGTTTCTTTACAGTATTTTTATTAACTTTAATTTTTAATGGACTATATTTTTTATCTTTAGAAAATATTGCAACTAAATTTACTTTTTTTATTTTTTTTACATTAATGGGTTTAATAATAAGCACTATTGCATATAAGGTTCATAGAAATATTTTACTTAATCAAAACATCAAAAATCCTTTGTTTATAATTTTTGATTTAGTTAATATTAAATACTTATTTTATAGTACTTTAATTTCTACTTTTGCTTTAAGTCCTGCTTTATTAAAAATTTATTTAGATAAGAATAACATTCTTGTTCTTCTAGGAGTTGATACTAAATATTTATTACCAGTATTGTTAATTACTGTTTTTTTATCATTTAAAGTTATTATAAATTTACCTCAAATATTTTTGAATAGTTCTGTTAATATAATAGGAAAAAAAAAATCAAATGTAGTTGCAGCAAAATTATTTTTGGTATTTATAATTATTACTTTAGCATTTTTACTTCCGACCTATATTATTCTTTCTATTCAAATATATTTTTTAGAAAGTTCTCAAGAATTTTATAAATTTTTTAAACCTTTTTTTGATTTTATATCTTTTTTTATTTCTTACTTAAATTATGCTGTAGTTTTTGCGGCTCTATCTTATTCTTATAAAGAAATTAAAAATTAACGAAATAATATGTGATCTATTCTGTTAATGGCATTTGATGGGTTATTTAAATACTCATAGACATTAATATTTTCACTTACTCTCTGAACATAATTTCTTGTCTCTTGAAATGGTATAAGTTCAATAAAATCTATAGGATCTATTTGTTTTTTTCTGGGATCACCATATTTTTTTAACCATTTCTCTACGCGATGTGGTCCCGCATTGTAAGCTGCGAACGCCAAGTAATGAGAACCAAAATCATTTTCAAGGTTAGAAATAAAATAAGAGCCAAGTGCCAGATTGTAATCTTTGTCTCTAGTTAATTTTTCTCTAGAAAAATCTACACTAGTTACTTTGCTTAATAATCTTGCGGTTGCAGGCATGATTTGCATTAATCCTTTAGCCCCAACTTTACTATTTGCAGAAGTATCAAATTCACTTTCTTGTCTTATCAAAGATAAGATAACTGAACTGTCTAAAATTTTTTGATTTTTAATTTGTTTTGGAACTTCAATTCTAGGATAACTAATTTCTAGTAAACTTAAATTTTTATAAGATGCACTTTTTGCTATTTGTATTGCAAAATCTAGTCTTTCAATTTCTTGAGCCAATACTCCTGCCATTGAAATTTCTTCCGCTGTTCTATTTTGCTCAACATCACCAAGATGTTTTAAGATATCTTTTGCGTATCTAGTTCTATTTAGTTCTTTTAAAATAATAACTGATCTTGCCATTGGATTATTTTTCTTGAACTCTTCGTATCGACCGTCATTAAATCTAAAATTATTATTTATCGAAAAATTTTTATCTCCCAACTCTCTATGTGAAAGCTGACCATAAAAGGTTGTTCCATATTGAGAACCTGCTCTAAACCAACTGTTAGCTTGGGATGACTGTCCTAATTTTTTATAAGTTCTTCCAAGCCAGTAAGCCGCTCTTGCTTTAGAGACGGGATAGGAAACAGCAGCATTCATTTTTAAGAAATGATTAATCGCAATATCTTGCTGATTAAGAAAACTACTAGCAAGCCAACCAAGATGCCATTCAATTTCAGCATAATCATAGCCTTCACTTAATCTATGATCTTTCAGAATTTCGTAAGCTAACTTATATTCCTTGTCCTGAATCTTGTCTCTAGCAACAGATATACGCTCTTTTGCAAGATACTGATTTCTCATTAAAGAATCTGAAGCGCTTTGATTTATCATCGAAAGAGCTTCTGAGAATTTAGCTTTTTTTCTTCTCCATTTTATTCTGTCATAGCTTAGCCCAGGATCATCTTTTAAATTTTGAGGAATTTGAGCAATCAAATTGTCAGCAGATCTTTTGGTAAAAAGTGCTGCTCTTGCATTATATAATTTTTGATAATCAGGATTTAGGTAGTCGATAGTATCTTTTAAGTCTTTATATTTAGTTTCATACGCAAAATAATCTGCTCTTAAAATATAGTCAGAATGAGTTAAGAATTTTTTAAATATTTTAGAAAAATATTTTAAATCATTTTTACTTAATTCAGCATCACGGAATCCGTCTTTTACTAAAGTGCGCGCTCTATCAGCTTGGTTATTCTCTAAGAAAGCTTCAGCTAATCTTAGCCTACCAAATCCACTTAAAGGCGGGTTATTTGAAAAGTATTCAATTATTGACGAAGGAGAATTGTTATCAAAGTTAATTTTATGTTCTGCTAAATATTTTAATCTATTAATTCTTGGCCAATCTTTATGATTTTTTATAAATGATGAGTATTCACTAAAACTAGCACCGCTTTGTGGTTCTATTAAGTACATCCAGTTGACAAGTGTATATATCGACTTGTCTTGTATTTTTTGGGCATCTGATAAGGCAAGTTTCCATTGTTTTTTATCGACATAATCAAATGAAACTTTTGCTAACTCAAAGTCTTTTTCGCTCAAAGTTTTAGTCTCTAGAGGACCTTTTTGTTCTGGAGTCCACGTTTTAAAATCACGTGGTTTCATTTTAGGAGTAATTTCTTTATTAGTCTCAGTCTTTGCTTGAGTATCTTTTATAGGTGCTTGAGTCTCTTTTTTAGGTGCTTGGGTATCTTTTTTAGGTAGATCTTTTTTTTGACTTTCTTTTACATCCTTAGTTTTTGAAGGTTCAGTTTTCTTTTCAATGTACTTTTTATTTTGTGTTTCTCTTTTTACTTCTTGGTTTTCAACTGTACTTTCTTCTGCAGTTTCTTCTTCTTTAGCTTTTACAATTATTTGTTCTTTTTTCTTTCCTTTTACAAGATCTTGTAAGAATTTTGATGCTTTGGATTTGTCAGTGTAAGCCGCAATATCAATAAATTTTTGTGGCTTTAATTTAGGAGGTATATTTTTTGCATAAGCAAAAAATGTAGTATTCAGTAATATGAATAGATTAATAATTATAACAAATTTAAATTTCATTTAATTTTATTATTTAAAAAATAGTGTATTATAAAAACGTATTTTTATAGATATTTATACGATGTTTAAAGGATCATTTACTGCTCTAATTACTCCATTTAAGAACAAGCGATTAGACCAAAACGCGTTTGCCAGATTAATTAATCACCAGATTGAAAATGGTACTAATGGAATAGTACCCGGTGGGACAACTGGAGAATCTCCGACCTTAAGTCATGCTGAACACAGAGAGATAATTAAAATTGCCGTAAGAGAATCTAAAGAAAAAATTCCTGTTATGGCAGGCACAGGATCAAATTCAACAGAAGAGGCAATCCAACTTACTAAGTTTGCTGAAAAAGCTGGAGCTCAAGCAGCTTTGGTTGTTACTCCTTATTACAACAAGCCAACGCAAGAGGGGCTTTATCAGCATTACAAAGCTATTAATAACAACTGCGGTATACCAATTTTTATTTACAATATTCCAGGTCGTTCAGTTATTGATATGAGCGTAGACACAATGGCTCGCTTATTTGAACTTAAAAACATTGTAGGAGTTAAAGATGCAACAGGAGATTTAAATAGAGTTGTTCAGCAGAGAAAAAAAATGGGAAAAGATTTTATTCAATTTACAGGAGAAGACTCAAATGCTTTTGAGTTTAAATTAAGAGGAGGGGTAGGGTGTATTTCTGTTACAGCAAACGTTGCTCCTAGACTTTGTTCTGAAATGCAAACTTTATTAGATTACAAAACTGACAAACTTATTCTTCAAAGAGCTAAAGAAATTAATAAAATTTTACAACCATTGCATAATTTAATGTTTATCGAGACAAATCCAGCGCCAGTTAAATATGCGGTGAGTTTATTAAAATTATGTACGCAAGATTTACGCCTGCCAATGGTTACAATTACTAAAAAAAACCAAATCAGAATTAAAACGCTATTAAAAAAACTTTCATTAATTTAATTAATGAAAAAAGATGATGGCAATTATCAGGTAGTTGCAAATAATAGAAAAGCTAGTTTTAATTATTTTCTTTTAGAATTAATAGAAGCAGGCATTGTTTTGCTAGGTTCCGAGGTAAAATCTTTACGTTTAGGAAAAGGAAATATAGCAGAATCTTATGCCGTTGATTCAGGTGGTGAATTATTTTTGCAAAATTCTTATATTCCAGAATATAGTCAGTCTTCTTATAACAATCATGACCCAAGAAGACTTAGAAAATTATTATTAAGCAAAAAACAAATAAATAAAATCTTAGGAAAAATTAATCAGGATGGCTTGACCGTCGTTCCTGTTAAAATGTATTTTAATCACAAGGGCATTGCAAAAGTACAAATTGCAGTGGCTAAAGGAAAAAAACAGTTTGATAAAAGACATAGTAAAAAAACCAAAGATTGGGAAAGAGAAAAATCAAGAGTTTTTAGAAACGGTTAATTATGATTTTTCTTTCTCTTGGATCAAATCTACCATCTAAGTATGGAAACAGTAGAGAGACTTTATTAAAATGTTATGATTTTTTTAACAATACTGACATTCAAATATTACAAAAATCTAGCTTGTATGAAAGTATTGCAGTTCCAAATAAATCCGATCCTAAATTTATTAATAGCGTTATTTCCATCAAAACTAATTTTTCAGCAGAAAAGTTAATGCAGTATATTTTTGAAGTAGAAAAAAAATTTGAAAGAAAACGTGAACAGCTAAATGCTCCAAGAACATGCGATATTGATATTGTTGATTTTAATGGTGAAATCATAAATATTTCTAATAATAAAATTTCACTTCAAATTCCTCATCCACGACTAGAACAGAGAAGCTTTGTTTTATATCCAATTAGTGAGATTGATAAAAATTGGAAAAGTCCATTGTCTGGAAAAAGAATTGATCAATTAATTGAAGATTTAGACTTGGAATCTAAGAAGAGTATTACAATCATATAAATTTTTGATATATTTTTGTTCATGCTAAATCAGCAAGAACTTCTAGATAAAGTTAAGATTTACAATAGTTACATAGATGAAAATGTTGTTAAAAAAGCCTACAACTTTGCTTTCGATGCGCATAGAAATCAAAAAAGATATTCAGGTGATCCTTATATTACACATCCCATTGCAGTTGCTGCCATTTTATGTGATTTAAAAGTAGATACCGCGACTATTACTACTGCTTTGTTGCACGACACTATTGAGGATACAGAGGCAACTTATAATGAAGTAAATAAATTATTTGGAAAAGAGATAGCAGATCTAGTAGAAGGCGTTACAAAAATCTCAAGATTAGAAGATAAATCAAAAGAATATTCTGTTGCTGAAAATTTTAGAAAATTAATTTTAGCTACATCAAAAGATATTAGAGTTTTGTTAGTTAAACTTGCTGACAGACTTCATAATATGAGAACTATAAATAATATTACTGATCCGAATAAAAGATTAAGAATTGCTAAAGAGACAATGGAAATTTATTCGCCATTAGCTGAAAGAATGGGGATGCATAATTTTCGTGATGAACTAGAAGATCTAGCTTTTAATGTTTTAAATCCAGAAGCTAGAAAATTAATTACAGATCGTTTAGCCTTGAATAAAGAAAGTCTAGGTATAACTTTTGCTGATATTTCAAAGAAGATTATAAAATTATTAGAAGAAAAAAATATAAAAGCTAAGGTTACAGGTAGAGAAAAAAAACCTTTTTCTATTTGGAGAAAAATTCAAAATAAAAGAATTTCTTTAGAGCAAATCACAGATATCGTTGGTTTCAGAGTTATTCTTGATAACATTGACCTTTGTTACAGAGCATTAGGAATTTTTCATACAGAGTGGTCAATGGTACCTGGAAGATTTAAAGATTATATTTCTGTTCCAAATTCTAATCACTATAAGTCGATTCATACTTCCGTTATTGGTCCCAAAAGACAAAAGATAGAAATCCAAATAAGAACTAATGAAATGCATGAGTTTGCAGAAAGAGGTATTGCATCACATTGGAATTACAAAGCTAATGAAAAAGTTAGTGAGAATACTCTTAAAGATTATAACTGGCTAAAAGATTTGGTTGAAATGTTAGAGAGTGGTGAAAATCCAGAACATGATTTTGAATATACAAAGCTTCAGTTATTTCAAGATCAGGTTTTTTGTTTTACACCTAAAGGAGCTCTTATCCGTTTACCAGCAAACGCCACTCCTATTGATTTTGCATATGCTGTTCACACAGAAATCGGAGATAAATGTATTGGTTGTGAAATTAATGGAAAAGAATCTCCCCTGCAAAGTATACTTAGTAACGGTGATGAAGTTAAAATTATAACATCTTCAAAACCCTCTCCATCTATGTATTGGTCTACAATTGCAAAGACAGGAAAAGCAAGAGCCGCTGTTAGAAGATATTGGAGTTTGAGACAGCCAGATAAAAAAGATAGAACTTATGACACTAGTTTATGGGTTCTTTTAAGTCATAAAGCTGGAACTTTAGGAGAAGTTTGTACAATGATAGGAAGACATAAGTGCAACATTTCTAATGTTGAATTAGTTGATAAAAAAGATGATTTTATAAGTTTTATATTTGATTTAGAGATTAAAAATCTAAAAGAATTTACTAATTTAATCTCAGAAATTAAACAACAAGGAATAAATTTTAAAATTATTAGAAACAGAAAACCAAATGTTGTCAGAAAAGAAAACTAAACAAATTTTTGTAAAAACTAAGGCGTTGTTACAGGGGCATTTTATTTTATCTTCAGGTTTAAGAAGTGGTCAGTATTTACAATGCGCAAAATTATTGATGCATCCAAAACAGTCAGAATTAATTTGCAAGTCCCTTGCTCAAAAAATTAAAAAAATTTTTAAAAAGATTGATTTAGTAGTTGCGCCAGCAATGGGTGGAATTATTGTTGGCTACGAAGTTGCGAGACATTTAAAAGTGCCTTCAATCTTTACAGAAAGGGTCTCGGGAGAATTTCAATTAAGACGTGGTTTTGAAATAAAACCAGGTGCAAAAATTTTAATTGTTGAAGATGTTATAACAACTGGAAAATCGAGTATGGAGTGTGCTGAAGTTATAAAAAAACATAAAGGTAAAGTAGTGGGATTTGCCTGTATTGTAGATAGATCAAACAATCAAAGCGTTATTAATTTAAAAATTGCATCACAAATTACATTTAACATTCCCACTTATCGAGAGGATCAATTACCAGATAAATTAAAATCAATTCCAGCAATAAAACCAGGCAGTAGAAATCTAGTTTAATGAAAAGAAAAATTAGATTAGGTTTTAATATTGATCATGTAGCAACCGTAAGAAATGCAAGAGGTGACAATTACCCATCTCCGGTAAGAGCTGCAATTATAGCTCAAAGCAATGGAGCAAACTCAATAACAGTTCATTTAAGGGAAGATCGAAGACATATTCAAGAGCGTGATTTAATAGAATTAAAAAAAAAAATTAAAATTCCAATAAATTTAGAAATGGCAGCAACCGATGAGATGCTTAAAATTGCATTAAAACTTAAACCAAAATACATTTGTATTGTTCCAGAAAAAAGAAAAGAAATAACTACTGAAGGTGGACTAAATTTAAATTATAAAACAAAATATCTAAAAAAAATTATTCATCGTTTAAAAAATAACAATATAATAGTTTCTTTATTTATTGAACCCGATTTAAAAGTTGTTCGTTTAGCTAAAAAATTAGATGCAGATAATATTGAGCTACATACTGGAAAATATTGTAAATATTATAGAGAAAATAATAGTCTAAATACTAAAAAAGAGTTTTTAAAAATTAAAAATTCAGCCAAACTTGGAAAAATTTTAGGCTTAGGAATTCATGCTGGTCATGGATTAAACTATGAAACTTCTAAAAAAATATTTCAGATAGATGAAATTGTAGAATTAAATATTGGCCATTTTTTTATATCCGAGTCAATATTTTTTGGTATAGCTAATGTTCTAAAAAAATTTAACCGAATGTTAAGTAGATGAATATTATTGGCCTAGGAACAGATATTGTAAATATAAATCGAATTAAAAAAATTTATTCAAAATACGGAAATAATTTTTTAGATAAAATTTTAACAAAATCAGAAAAAGATTTTAATAAAAAAAAAACAAAACTTAGTAAAGTAGAAATAATTGCTAAAAGATTTGCTGCTAAAGAAGCGATTTCAAAGGCTATAGGCCACGGATTTGCAAAAGGAATTTATTTTAAAAATATTGAAATCTTTAATGATAAAAATGGAAAACCTTATGCGACCATTAATGGTAAAGCTAAAGAGGCACTTAATAAAATTTCTAAGAAACATAATATTTTTTTGAGTTTATCTGACGATAAACCATGGGCAGTTGCAACAGCTATAATCACATCTAAATGAAAAATAAAATAATCGAGAATTTTAAAACTCTATTTTATGCTTTGTTAATTGCTTTATTTATTAGGTCTTTTTTTTTCCAGCCATTTTACATTCCTTCCTCATCAATGGAGGAAACTTTACTAGTAGGAGATAGATTATTTGTTTCAAAATTTAGCTATGGCTACAGCAAGCATTCTTTGCCATTTAGCCCCAATATAACTAACGACAGAATATTTTATTCATTGCCAATAAGAGGTGATCTAATAGTTTTTAAAACACCCCAAGACAATGACACTGATTATATAAAACGTTTAATTGGACTTCCTGGTGATAAAATTCAAATGATAAATGGACTTTTGCATATTAATAACAAAGCCGTAAAAAAAGATTTTATTAAAAATGATTTTGTTCTTTGTGGTGGTAATAAAATTAAATCTAATTTTTATTTAGAAACTTTACCAAATGGCAAATCATATACGGCTGTATATGCTGAGAAAAATTCCTATAAAGATTCAGATTCTTACATAGTTCCCCAGGATAAATTTTTTTTCATGGGTGATAATAGAGACTGCTCTCAGGATAGTCGTTATTTAACTAGTGTTGGTTATGTAGATAAAATTAATTTGGTAGGAAAAGCGCAAATATTATTTTTCTCCAATAACGAACAAATAGGTAATTTTTTTACTATTTGGAAATGGCATAAATCAATAAGATTTAATAGAATTTTAAAACTGATTAAATGATCTCAGATACCAAGATTAATGAAGTAGAAAGTATAATTGGTATTAAATTTTTAAATAAAAAACTTTTATCTCAAGCTTTGGTCCACAAAAGTTTTTCTAACGACAATTTAACAAACAATGAGATACTTGAATTTTTAGGTGACAGAGTTTTAGGATTAGTCCTAGCAAAAAAATTAATTAATTTGTATCCCAATGATAAGGAAGGTCAATTAGATAAAAGACTAGCTTCATTAATAAACAAAAAAACATGTGCTAAGGTTTTAGAAAAATACGATTTATTAAAGTTTATTTCTATAAGCAAAGCGCAAAAAAAAATTAAAACTGGTAACGTAAAAATTTTTGGTGATTTATGCGAGTCATTAATTGGAGCTATTTATATTGATAGAGGATTTGACTATGCTGAAAATTTTATTTTTAACTTATGGAAAGACCAATTAAATCAATCTGGAGAAATAAAAATTGATGCAAAAACAAAATTACAAGAATTATCTTTAAAACTTTATAAAGAACTTCCAAAATATAAAGATTTATCAACTTCAGGACCTGCCCATAAACCGGTTTTTAAAGTTTCTGTTAGTATCAAAAAATCAAAATCATTTACTGGAGAAGGATCATCAAAAAGAAATGCCGAACAAAAAGCAGCAGAGTCATTATTAAAGAGTCTCGGTAATGAGTAAAAAAAGAATAGGATATGCTTGTTTAATAGGGCCAACTAACGCCGGTAAATCTACTTTATTAAATACAATATTTAAGAAAAAAATATCAATAGTTTCTCATAAAGTTCAAACGACAAATTTTGCAATTGAAGTTGTAAAAAATCACAAAAATAGCAAAATAATCTTCATCGATACTCCGGGACTTTATAATAAAAAAAATAATACTAATTTTTTAAATGACGTTAACGTTGAAGTTAAAAGATCAGATGTAATTGTTATTATTCTAGATATTTCTATTCATTTATTTTATGAAGAAATTTTAGAAAAAATTATTAAGAACACTAAAAAACCGAAGATTTTAGTTTTCAATAAAATTGATAAAGTTTCTCAAAAGTTTGCAATAGAACAAATTAATAAATCTAATTTTGTTAAAAATTTTGATGAAATTTATTACGTTTCAGCACTCAAAAATAAAAACATAGATAATCTTTTAGATGGTATTGCTTCAAAACTACCAGAGGGTGATTTTGAAAATTCTATTAATTTTGAGACAAATATAACAAAAGATATATTTTTTTCAGAACTGACACGTGAAGCTGTTTTTAAATATCTAAATCAAGAATTGCCGTATCAAATTTATGTTAAAACTTATAAGTTTGAAAAAGAGAGCAGAAATTACAAAATCTACCAAATAATTTATGTTAAAAATGATAATCATAAAAAAATTTTTTTAGGAAAAAATGGCAGTGTTATAAAAAAAATTGGAATTTCAGCTAGGAAAGAAATTGAAAAAATATTAAAACATAAAGTAAGTTTGTTTCTTGATGTTCAGATTTCCAAATAATGACTTGGAGTGATGAGGGCTATATATTGTCGATTGGGCTATATGGAGAAAACTCTTCTATTTTAAGTATTCTTTCAAAAAATCACGGTCATCATAAAGGAATAGTTTATGGTGGTACCTCATCAAAATTAAAAAAATTAATCCATATTGGCAATAAGATTAAAGTAACCTGGAAATCAAAATCTGAAGATGCAATTGGTTATTATAATTTTGAATTAATCGAGGCTATCGCTCCAAAATATTTTGATGATAATAAAAAGTTAATAGCAATATTATCCTCAGCAAGTATTTGTTTAAAAACATTACCAGAAAGAAATGCTTATCCACGGGTCTATAATTCTTTTGAAGATTTATTTGCATCTTTAAATTCAGAGGATTTTTATAAAAAATATGTTTTGTGGGAAAGATTCTTGTTGTCTGAATTAGGTTATAATGTTGATTTGGAGAACAAAGATTCAATAAAAGTTTTTAATCAGAATATAAGTTATCCACAATATTTTCATGATAATGCATCATTTTTTTCTGATAGGGATATTTACAACGGATTATTAATTAATAAGTTTCAATTATTAAATTATATTTTTGAACCAAATAAAGTTAAGTTTCCTTATTATAGAATAAAATTAGAAAACTTTTTTAATGAAAAATAAAGATAGTATTTTAAATGCTTCGCTAGCAACTGAGTTTAGTCAAAAATATCTTGCTTATGCATTATCAACTATAACACATAGAGCATTACCCGATGTTAGAGATGGCCTAAAACCCGTTCATCGTAGATTGCTTTATGCAATGTATCTTTTAAATTTAGGATCAAAATTACAGCCCAAAAAATCAGCAAGAGTAGTAGGAGATGTTATTGGTAAATTTCATCCCCATGGCGATCAGTCTGTTTACGATGCGTTAGTAAGACTAGCTCAAGATTTTTCAATTCGTTATCCATTAATAAATGGTCAAGGAAATTTTGGAAATATCGACGGAGATAATGCTGCTGCGATGAGATATACGGAAGCCAAACTTACTGAAATTTCAGAGCTTTTACTTGAAAATATAGATGAGGAGACAGTTGATTTTAAAAGCACATATGACGGTGATTTACAGGAGCCACTTGTATTCCCAGCAAAATTTCCAAACTTATTAGCTAATGGGGCATCAGGAATTGCCGTTGGAATGGCAACAAGTATACCTCCGCATAATATCGTCGAAATTTGCGAAGGATTAAAAATCATTAATCATGATAAAAATGTTTCAATCAAAGAATTAATAAAAGTACTACCAGGACCCGATTTTCCTACCGGGGGCATTTTAAATAATAATAAGTCAGAAATATTAAAAGCTTACACAAGTGGAAAAGGTTTTTTTGAACTTAGATCTTCTTATAAAATTGAAGATTTAGGCAGAGGTCAATATCAAATTTCTATAAATGAAATTCCTTACCAAGTAAGTAAATCAACTTTAATAGAAAAAATAGCAGATCTAATCATAAGTAAAAAAAATAAATTAATCGATAATGTTATAGATGAATCTGATCATTTAGTTCGTATTGTTATTCGCCCAAAAAATAGAAATGTTAAACCAGAGGTGTTAATGGAAAGTTTGTTTAGACAAACTGATCTGCAAGTAAGAATTTCCTTAAATATGAATGTTTTGAATTCAAAACTTCAGCCAAAAGTAATGTCTATAAAAGAAGTTTTAGTAAATTTTTTGTCACATCGTTATGAAGTTTTAAGAAGAAAATCTGAATTTAGATTAAAGAATATTAAAAATAGAATAGAAATTTTAATCGGGTTCATTAAAGTCTACCATAATTTAGATAAAATTATTAAAATTATTAGAAATGCAGAAGATCCAAAATTGCAATTAATAAAAAAGTTTAAATTTACGCAAAATCAAGTAAACGCAATTTTAGATATGCGATTAAGAAATCTTAGGAAGTTAGAAGAAAAAGAAATTAAGCAGGAATATAAAGATTTATTATCTGAAAAAAACTTTTTGACCAAATTACTATCTTCTAAATTATTGCAAAAAAAAGAGATAGATAATGAAATAGATTTTTTGATTAAAAAATTTAAAGACGATCCTTTGCTAGGAAAAAGAAGAACGAAATTAGATAAATTTGGTAGTGTTAATGAAGAAGACTTTGATAATGAGATTAAATCTGATGATCCTCTTACAATTACTGTACTTAAAAATGGTTTCATTAAATCACAAAAATCTTTTGTTAAAAATTTGGAAGATCAAATTAGAAATCAAAATAGCGCGTTATTAATTCACGCTCGTTCTAATGATAAAATTATATTTGCATCAAATTTTGGTAAATTTTACACAATTGATGCAGATAATATTTTAACAGGATCTTCAACGGGAAGGCCCATCTCTTCCTATTTGTCACTTGCTGATAATGAAAAAATTATTGATAGTTTTAAATTTGATAGTGAGAGTGAAATTTTTATTTATACTAAAAGTGGATATGGTTTTATTGCTTCAGAGAAAAACCTTGAAACTAATAAAAAAACTGGAAAAAAAGTAATGAATGTCAAAGGAGAAGACATTGTTATTGGAATTTCTAAAGTGGTTAAAGATTCAGATTCAGTTGCAATTATTTGTGATTCAGAGGGAAAAAATAAGATGCTAGCTTTTGGTATTAACGAACTTCCAAAATTAGATAAGGGTCGAGGTGTTATTCTAGTAAAAGGCAAATCTCTAAAAGTTATTAATGCCACGGCATTTAACTCAAAGTCAGTTATCAAAGATCAAATGGACAAAACTTTGTTTGATAAATCTACAATTGAGAATAACTACGGAAAAAGAGCTCAGTCAGGAAAAGTTATTAAGAATTATAAAAATCAGATTATGAATAGAAATTTTGAAAATAATATTAGATGTCATTTGTAATGCTATGAATATTTCTAAATATAAAAAAGTTTTATCAAAATACGCAACTGGAATTACAGTTGTTGCAAAACAAGATAAAAATAATTTTGTTACAGGTATTACGGTTAATTCTTTCGTATCAATATCTTTAAACCCTACTTACATTTCTTGGAGTTTAGACAGAACAACTTCTAGTTTTACAAAATTTAACAATTTAAAATTTTTTAATATTTATATTTTATCAGCAAAACAAATCGAGGTTTCAAATTATTTTTCATCAAAAAATGAAGTTAAAAAAAATTCAATTATAGCGAAAAATTTATTAAAATATAATCTTGCAGAGCTTAATTGCAAAACAATTAAAAAAATAAATATTGGGGATCATTTATTCTTTGTTGCAAAAGTTCTTAAATTTAAATTAAAAAAAGAACAAAAACCTCTAATTTATTTTGCGAGCAAATATAAAAAATTATCTTGATAAGTATTTTTCTATTACTTCGTTGGCAAAGTATGAAACAATTGCATTCGCTCCAGCTCTTTTAAAACTATAAATTACTTCAAGAATAATATCCTCTTTTGCCAGTGATGATTTAATGCCATTTTTAATTAAGCTATATTCTCCAGAAACATTGTAAGCAAAAACAGGTACATTAAATTTTTGTTTAATTTTATAAATAATATCAAGATATGCTAAGGCTGGTTTAACCATTACAAAATCAGCTCCCTCATCTATATCTAATTTAACTTCTAATAGAGCTTCATCTGAATTTTTATAATCCATTTGATATGTTTTTTTATCAGATTTAAGAGTTGAAGATGTGCCTACAGCTTCTCTAAAGGGGGAGTAAAAATTAGAAGCGTATTTAACTGCATAAGATAATATTTGGACATTAAAAAATTTATTTTTTTCTAAAGCATTTCTTATTAAGCCTATTCTCCCATCCATCATGTCTGATGGGGCAATAATATCGCACCCAGCCTGCGCCTGTATTATCGCTTGTTTAACTAAAACTTTGTTTGTTTCATCATTATCAACTTCATTATTGACAATGAGACCATCGTGACCATGAGAAGTGTAAGGATCTAAGGCTACATCACACATAACACCAATATTCTTATTTATTTTTTTTACTTGGTGTATCGCATTACAAATTACATTATTTTTATTTAAAGCTTCAGTTCCTTTATTATTTTTTTTAGAACTTTCAATTAATGGAAAAATAGCAACAGCAGGTATTTGATTTTTTGAAGCTCTTGAAATTATTTCATCTAATCTGTCTATGGAATATCTAAAAATTCCAGGCATAGATTTAATTTCTTGCTTCTTGTTTTTGCCTTCGCAAACAAAAATAGGTAATATAAAGTCAGATTTATCAAGGTAAGTGTCATTTATTAGTCGTCTAGACCATTCTGACTTTCTATTTCTTCTTAATCTAGTACTAGGAAACTTCATGAGAATTTAATTTTTAATGCGACAATACAGCAAAAGTATATATTTGAAAAAAGTATTTTCTATAGGATAATATTAGTTATGAGCATAGATTACGATCTTATTTTTAACAGCGCATTAAAGGATCTAAGACAAGAAGGTCGTTATAGAGTTTTTAATAACATTACTCGAAAAAAAGGTGAGTTTCCCAAAGCAGTTTATAATAATCAATACGGCATTAAATCAGATGTAACTATCTGGTGTAGCAATGATTATTTAGGAATGGGGCAAAACCCATTGGTAGTTGAAGCATTTGTAAATGCTGTAAATTTAGTAGGAGCCGGTGCTGGAGGAACAAGAAATATTTCTGGCACTTCAAATTATCATGTTGAATTAGAAAACGAGTTAGCAAGATTTCATAATAAAGATGGAGCTTTAATTTTTACTTCTGGTTACATTGCAAATGAGTGCGCCCTAAGTACGTTAGCTAAATTTTTACCTAAATGTATTATTTTCTCAGATGAAAATAATCATGCATCAATGATTGAAGGTATTAGAAAAGGTAATTCTGATAAATTTATCTGGAGACATAATGACGTTGATCATCTTGAATATCTTTTAAAAAATTCTAATAAAGAACATCCAAAAATTGTTGCATTTGAATCTGTTTATTCGATGGATGGTGATTTTGCGCCAATAAAAAAAATAATTGAAGTTTCAAAAAAATATAATGCACTCACTTATCTAGATGAAGTTCATGGAGTTGGACTGTATGGAAATAATGGAGGAGGTTTATCAGAGCAACTGGGTCTCACATCTGAGATAGATATTATTGAAGGTACACTTGCAAAAGGCTTTGGACTAATGGGGGGATATATTACGGCTAAATCTAATATTATCGATGTAATAAGATCTTTTGCTCCTGGATTTATTTTTACAACTTCTTTGCCACCAAGTTTAGCTGCTGCTGCAGTCGCAAGTATTCGTTACGTAAAAAATAATCATAGTTTAAGAGAAGCCCTTTATGAAAGAGCGGACAAATTAAAAAAATTGATGTTAGCTCATAATTTACCAATTATAAAAAATAATAGTCACATAGTTCCTTTATTAGTAAAGGACCCTGTTAGATGTAAGGAAATCTCAGATATTTTGCTTAACGATTATTCAATATATGTTCAGCCAATTAATTATCCAACTGTTCCTAAGGGACTAGAGAGACTTAGATTTACCCCAACTCCTTTGCATGATGATTCTAAGTTAGAATTTCTTGTTAATGCACTCAATCAAATTTGGAGAGAATTGAAACTTTCAAGAGCGGCTTAATATATAAAAATTATTAATTATCTTTTTAATATACAAGCTATTTTGAAGTTGGTAATTAACTGATGTGTCTAAATCTTTAACTAAATCAATCATTATAGCCTCAGACCACGCCGGTTTTATAATGAAAGAAAGAGTTAAAATTTTTTTAAATAAATCTAAAATTAAATCATTAGATCTTGGAACTTTCTCAGAAGAAAGAGTTGATTACCCAGACTATGCTAAAAAACTTGCGTTATTGGTAAGAAAAAAAACTTCTTTTGGAATATTAATTTGTGGCTCAGGTATAGGAGTTTCTATTGCGGCAAATAGGTTTAAGAAAATAAGAGCAGCTGTTTGTTATAATCAAAAATCAGCATCTTTGGCTAGAAAGCATAATAATGCTAATGTATTATGTCTTGGCGCTAGATTAATTCATTTTAAAAACGCTCAAAAAATTATAAATACTTTTATTAGTACAAAATTTGAAGGTGGCAGACATACAGCAAGAGTAAAAAAATTAGACAAATAAATATGAACTCAGAAAATAAAATTGATAAAAAATATATTGAAGAGTTTTTTAATTCTAATTTAAAAAATTCAGATCTAGATATTTATAATTCAATTCAAAAAGAATTTTCACGTCAGCAAAATCATATTGAGTTAATTGCTTCTGAGAATATTGTTTCAAGAGCAGTTTTAGAGGCGCAAGGATCGGTACTAACAAACAAATATGCCGAAGGTTATAGCGGCAAAAGATATTATGGAGGTTGCGAATTTGTTGATATTGCTGAAGACCTAGCTATTGAGAGAGTAAAAAAATTATTCAATTGTAATTTTGCAAATGTTCAGCCCCATTCAGGCGCACAGGCAAATGCGGCCGTATTTTTAGCATTAATTAAGCCAGGGGATACAATTTTAGGAATGGGTATTGATCAAGGAGGCCATCTAACGCATGGTGCTGCACCAGCAATGTCTGGAAAATGGTTTAATGCTATTGCGTATGGAGTTAGAAAAGATAATGGTTTAATTGATTACGATGCAGTTAAAGAACTAGCAATTAAACATAAACCAAAATTAATTATTGCAGGTGGTAGTGCTTATTCAAGAATTATTGATTTTAAAATTTTTAAAGATATTGCAAAAGAGGTTGGCGCTTACCTGTTAGTTGATATGGCTCATTTTTCAGGTTTAGTTGCTGGAGGAGTATATCCAAATCCAATTGAATATGCCGATGTAGTTACTTCTACCACACATAAAGTTTTGAGAGGACCAAGAGGAGGATTGATACTTACTAATAATGAAGAGTTGGCCAAAAAAATGAATTCAGCAGTTTTTCCTGGTCTACAAGGAGGACCACTAATGCATGTGATAGCTGCTAAAGCTGTCTGTTTTGAAGAAGCTTTATCAGATAATTTTAAATCTTATACAAAATCAGTTGTGGCTAATGCTCAAGCACTTTCAGAAACTTTAAAAAATTTAGGTTATACAATTTTCTCAGGAGGAACTGATACACATTTAATACTCATAGATTTAAGACCATTTAAACTTACCGGCAAAGACGCCTCGGATTCTTTAGGAAGAGCAAACATAACATGTAATAAGAATGGTATTCCTTACGATGACCAAAAACCTTGGATTACTTCAGGAATAAGACTTGGAACTCCAGCTTGTACAACAAGAGGATTTTCTACAAATGAATTTAAAACAGTTGGAAACTTAATAGATCAAGTTTTAAAAGGATTAATGAATAACAAAAGCAATGAAGTGGAAAAAGAAGTTCAAGAAAAAGTAAAAAAATTGTGTGCTAATTTTCCAATCTATAACTTTTAATTTTTATGATTTGTCCATTTTGCAAAGATAAAGAAACTTCAGTGATTGACTCAAGGCCTACAGAGGATGGAACTGTTATTAGAAGAAGAAGAGAGTGTAGCTGTAAGCAAAGATTTACTACTTTTGAAAGAGTTCAGCTTAGAGAATTAATTGTTGTTAAAAAAAATGGTAGAAAATCCACTTTCGATAGAGAAAAACTAGCCAAATCTATTAATATTGCACTAAGAAAAAGACCCGTAGATAGCGATACAATAGAAAAATTTATTTCTAAGATTTACAGAAATTTAGAAGATCTAGGTCAGGCTGAAATATTGTCTAGCACGATTGGAAAATATGTAATGGAAGGTCTCAAAGAACTAGATCCTGTTGCCTATGTTCGTTTTGCTTCTGTATATACTAATTTTAAAGAGGCAAAAGATTTTGAGCAATTTGTAGACCAACTTAATGTTCCTTCAAAAAAATAAAACTAAATTTATTAAGTCTTATTTTATGAACTTGGCTTTTAATTTAGCCAATATTCATAATAATATGACAGGCATCAATCCTTCGGTTGGTTGTCTAATTTGCAAAAAAGATAAAATATTATCTTATGGAGTGACTGGCTTTGGAGGTAGCCCACACGCTGAATATTCAGCTTTGGTTAATTTAAAGAAAAATAATAATTTAGATTGTTATGTTTCTTTAGAACCTTGTCATCATCAAGGAAAAAATCCACCCTGCACAAAGTCTATAGTAAGTAAAAAAGTCAAGAATTTATATTACTCTGAAACAGATAACGATCCTAGAGTCCAAGGAAAAGGTCTTGAATTTTTACAAAATAATAAAATAAAAATTAATAAAATTAATAATATTTATCAGAGTAATTTTTATAAAATTTACAATGAATTTAATAAAACTTTTTTACCAAAAGTTTATGCAAAAATCGCAACTTCAAAAAATTACTATTCTTTTATTAAAAATAGACCCCAAATAACAAATATTTATTCAAATAAATTAACACATGTTTTGCGTTCTGAAATCAATGCTATTTTAATAGGAGTTAATACTCACAATAAGGATAATCCATTATTAAATTGTCGTATTAACGGTCTTACTCAATCTAGTCCTTCTCGATTTATAATTGATCCAAATCTTAGAATTAACAGAAATTCAAAAATAATATTGTCTGCTAAAAAAATTAAAACTTATATTTTTTATTCTAATAAAAATAATAATAAAATTAATTATCTTAAGAATAAAAATATTTACTTAATTTATTTACCGTTAAATAAAAGCAAACAAGTAGATTGCAAAGAAATCCTAGTTACCATTGGTTTATTGGGTTACAAGAATGTTTTAATAGAAGGGGGCTATAATACTATAAAGAAATTTATCGATTTAAATCTAATAGATATTTTTTATTTTTTTAAAAATGATGAAATTGTAAACAAAAAATCATCACATTCTTTTAAAAATATTTATTTGATTTTAAAAAAGAAATTTAAAAATATAAAAATAAGGCAGCAGATTTATTTAAAAAATAACAATTTAACTGTATTTCAAAAGTAATTAAATTTATGTTTACTGGTATAATAAAAAATATTGGCCTTATTAAAGAATTAAAAAAAAATAATAGTGGTTATTTTTTATCTGTTATTTCAGATTTAAGTTTTGCTAAAAAAGATATTGGAACTTCTATTTCTTGTTCAGGAGTTTGTTTAACTTTAACAAAAATTATAAAAAATAAAAAAAAAAATCATTTATTTTTTTATTTATCAAAACATACAGTTATAACATCTGCTTTTAAGCGTTTAAAATCTGGCGATGTAATAAATTTAGAAAAATCATTGAAATATGGAGATGAATTTGCAGGGCATTTTGTTCAAGGACACGTAGATACAACAATAAAAGTTTTAAGTATTAATTCTAATAATAGCAAAAGTTGGATTATAATTTTTAATATACCTAAGAAATTCAAAAAATTTCTAATTGAAAAAGGGTCAATAGCAATTAATGGGGTGTCATTAACTATTGCTAAGATTTTTTCTAATAAATTTAAAGTTGTGATTATTCCTCATACACTTCAAAATACAAATTTATTAAAATTAAAAAAAAATAATTACGTTAATGTTGAGATTGATTTAATTGCCAAAACTTTATTAAAAAAATAAATATGTTTTCTTCAGTAAAAAAAATTATCCAGGATGCGAAAAAAGGAAAAATTTTTATTTTAATAGATGATAAAAATAGAGAAAACGAAGGCGATCTAGTTATACCGGCATCAAAGATTGATCATAAAAAGATAAATTTTATGGCAACGCATGGCAGAGGTTTAATTTGTTTAGCAATTGATAAAAATAAAGCTAAAGCACTTAATTTATCTCTGATGCCCACTAGAAATTCTTCTCGTTTACAAACTGCATTTACCATTTCTATAGAAGCAAGAAAAGGAGTCACAACTGGTATATCTGCAAAAGATAGAGCTCATACAATTAAAACAGCAATTAAAAAAAATGTTAAAGCGAAAGACATATCTACTCCAGGACATATTTTTCCATTAATTGCAAAAGATGGAGGAGTACTTGAAAGAGCAGGACATACAGAGGCATCTGTTGATATAGCAAAACTTTCGGGTTGTGGTTCAAGTGGAGTAATTTGCGAAATAATGAACACAGACGGTTCAATGGCAAAAGGAAGACACCTTTTTAACTATGCTAAAAAATTTAATTTAAATATTGCAAGAATTGAAGATTTAATCGCTTACAGATTAAAAAAAGAAAGTTTAATAAAACTAAAAGGAATTGAACAGGTAAAAATTGGAAAGAACGATACATATCAAGTCAAAATTTATGAGAATAAATTAGATGGAAAAGAGCACATTGCTTTAATTAAATCTCAAGATAAAAAAATCGTACCTAGAGTTAGAGTTATTTCTTCAAATATTGTAACTAGTTTTTTATCAAAAAATAAAGAAAATCTGTCTATTAACAAAACACTTAATTATTATAAAAAATACAAGAATTGTATTTTGATTATAATAAGAGATGAGTTAGTTAAAAATAATCTTAATAATAAGAAAGAAAGTAGTTTAAGAAATTACGGTATTGGTGCTCAAATTTTGAGAAGTTTAAATATAAGAAGAATGATTTTAATATCTAAGTCCAAAAAAAATATTATAGGCTTAGATGGTTTTGGTATAAAAATTATTAAACAAGAATTTATTAAATGAAAAAGAAAATATTAATAATTAGTTCATCATTTTATAAAAATTTAGAGAAAAAACTTTTATTAGGTGCTTTAAAAGAAATAAATAAAAAGTTATTTGATGTTGAATTTTTTTCTGTTTCTGGAGCTTATGAGATACCGCAATTATTAAATATTTTGTTAAAAGATAAGAAATACGCTTTTTGCATAGCTCTTGGATGTATTATTAAAGGCGAAACTCCGCATTTTGATATTATTAGTCAGTCCGTATCAGATAAATTATTACAAATTTCAATTAAATATAATGTTCCAGTTTCTAACGGCGTATTAAATTGTAATACTCCAAAACAAGCAGAAGTTAGGTGTGATCCTAAATTAAAAAACAAAGGTGGCGAAGCTACGCTTGCAGCGTTGAGTGTTTATAATTGTATTTATAAACATTAATGACTAACTTTAAAAACAACTCAAGATTAATAATAGTACAACTTTTATACAGTCATTACATAAATCAAGAAAAATTATTATTTGATTTTAAAAATCCATATAAAAGATTCATTAAAAAAATTTGCAATGGAGTAATAGAAAATAATTCTTTATTAGAAGAAAAATTAATAAATTTTTTAGATAAAAAATTTGATCTTAAAAACTTTGAAATAATATTTTCTATAATATTAAAATCAGCAATTTATGAAATTTTCTTTTACAAAAAGACACCATTCAAGGTTGTGATTGATGAGTATTTAAAAATTACTAAAATGTTTCTTAATGACAAACAAAAGAACATTATTAATGCAGTTCTAGATAAAATTGCAAAAAGCGTTTAATTTCGCAAAGTTTTCTATTTAATTTAAAGATTTTTGAATAAAAAAGGTTGATTTTATTGATGTAATTTGGCAATTACATGGTTCTCGTTAACCTAACCAACTAAAAGTCTATAATTATGCTTAATCCAAGTTTCGTACTAAATTTAATAATCCTTAGTGGAATTATATCAATTATTTTTGCTTATATAACTGGCGTTCAAATTTTGTCAGCAAGTTCAGGAAATGCAAGAATGAAAGAAATTGCTGGCGCTATTCAAATAGGAGCCAGAGCATATTTAAATCGTCAGTACACAACTATAGCAATTGTTGGAGCGGTAGTTCTTGTCGTTGTAATTTATTTATTTAGCGCTTGGGTTGGACTTGGTTATTTTATCGGAGCTTTTTTATCAGGAATAGCAGGCTATGCTGGAATGTTAATTTCAGTACAAGCAAACGTAAGAACTGCTGAAGCTTCAAGAAAAAGTTTAGCAGAAGGTTTAAGAATATCTTTCAAATCAGGCGCCTTAACAGGAATGCTCGTTGCTGGCTTAGCTTTGCTTGCCATCGCAGTTTATTACTGGATACTTTTAGAATTAAAAATAAATGAAAGAGAAATTTCAAATGCTCTCGTTGCATTAGGATTTGGTGCTTCATTAATTTCAATTTTTGCAAGATTAGGTGGTGGAATTTTTACTAAAGGAGCAGACGTTGGTGCCGATTTAGTTGGAAAAGTTGAGGCGGGAATTCCTGAGGATGATCCTAGAAATCCAGCGGTTATAGCAGATAACGTGGGTGATAACGTAGGAGACTGCGCTGGAATGGCTGCAGATTTGTTCGAAACTTATGCTGTTACAATTGTTGCTACTATGGTTTTAGCGTCAATATTTTTTTCTGGAAATTTAAACATGTTAATTTACCCGCTAGCAATTGCTGGTAGCTGTTTGATTACATCAATTATTGGAACTTACTTTGTAAGATTAGGTGCTAACAAAAGTATTATGGGCGCTTTATATAAAGGCTTTATAGTTTCAGCAGTTTTATCTTTAGCTGTTTTATATCCAGTTACTGAACATGTGATTGGATTAACTAAAGTATACAAAGTAGGAACTCTTAGTTTTACTGGACTTAAATTGTATTACTGCGGAGCAATAGGTCTTGTAATTACTGGATTGTTAATTTGGGTTACAGAATATTACACTAGCACAGCTTATAATCCTGTTAAATCTATTGCCAAGTCTTCAACAACAGGTCATGGCACAAACGTTATTCAAGGTTTAGCCGTGTCCATGGAAGCAACGGCATTGCCAGCCTTAATTATTGTTGCTGGTATTTTATCAACTTATTTGATCGCTGGTTTATATGGAATTGCAATTGCAGTTACTACAATGCTAGCATTAACAGGAATGGTAGTTGCTTTAGATGCTTATGGACCAGTTACAGACAATGCTGGTGGAATAGCACAAATGAGTAATTTACCTTCTAGCGTTAGAAAAGTTACTGATGCACTTGATGCAGTTGGTAATACTACAAAAGCTATTACAAAAGGTTATGCGATTGGTTCTGCAGGATTAGGAGCTTTAGTTTTGTTTGCTGCTTACACAGAAGATATTAAGCACTTTGCTAAGACACCAGGATCAGCATTAAAAGGAATTGTTGTAAATTTTGATTTATCAAATCCATATGTTGTTATTGGTTTGTTAATTGGAGGTTTGCTACCTTATCTGTTTGCTTCTATGGGTATGCAAGCAGTTGGTAGAGCAGGCGGAGCTGTAGTTATTGAAGTTAGAAGACAATTTAAAAAATGGCCTGGAATTATGAAAAATAAACAAAAGCCAGACTATAAAAACGCTGTAGATATTTTAACCAAAGCTGCAATCAAAGAAATGATTATTCCTTCTTTGTTACCAGTGTTGTCTCCTATAGTTCTTTACTTTGTAATTTATAAAATTGCAGGAACTTCTTCAGCATTATCTTCTTTAGGAGCTATGTTGCTTGGAGTAATTGTTACTGGATTTTTCTTAGCAGTATCAATGACAGCTGGCGGCGGTGCATGGGATAATGCAAAGAAATATATTGAAGACGGACATTACGGTGGAAAAGGTTCTGATGCTCATAAGGCTGCAGTAACAGGAGATACAGTTGGAGATCCTTATAAAGATACAGCTGGTCCAGCAGTTAATCCAATGATTAAGATTACAAATATTGTAGCTTTATTATTGCTTGCGATTATTGCTCGTTAGCTTTTCCATAGTTTTTAGCTCGTTGTCTCATACTGGCTAAAAAACTAGATAAAAAACTTGTGTCTTTTCCAAGACTTAAAGTTTGCTCTTCGTTGAATGTATTTTTGCTTAGAGCATTTTTATCTAAAAAATTAAGCTTTCTTAGGATGCCCAGATCATCAAATTCTAATCTTAGTGTGTTACTTTCAGTGATAATTTTTTCACCAAGCTTACTTCTGGTTTGATGTACTTCGTTATAATACCAAATATTTTCATTTTTAAGTCCTATGCTTTGTGGAGGACCAATTAAGTTTAATACATCATTAGAATTAGTGCTGTTTATTTTAAGAGATTCTGATTGAATTTTTAAATTATCAATTCCATGAAGTTCATCAATTGTATTGCAGGAATATAAAAATAAAAATACTAAAATATATTTATATAATGAAATTTTCATCGCATAAAAACACTATCATAATTACTTAATTTTACTAAATTAGAATTTATTTATAAAATTTTACTATCTAATCAATGATTATTAACAATGTTGATTTATTGGTTACAAATGATATTGAGTGACCTTATTTTAACAATATTATTATTATTTAAATGGCAGTTCCTAAGCGCAAAACCTCAAAAGCTAGAAGAAATTTAAGAAGATCTCATCACGCTGTAAATTTTGCTAATGTTATAGAAGATAAAAAAAGTGGTGAGTATAGACTTCCGCATCACGTAGATGAAAAAACAGGAATGTATAATGGTAAACAAATTTTTAAGCCTAAAGCTTAAGTCAGCTAATATTTAATTATTTAAATGAAATTTACAGTTGCAGTTGATGCAATGGGTGGAGATGGATCTCCATTAAAAGTTATAATGGGTTTAGATTTATTTTTACAAAATAATCAAAATTTAAAATTTCTTATATTTGGCAATAGAGATCTAATAAATCCTATTTTAGAAAAATATCCTGCAGTTGGTACTTCAAGCACTATTGTTCATACAAATGAAAAAGTTTTAGATAATGAGTCTCCCTTAGTGGCTGTTAAAAATGGAAAAAATTCTAGCATGTGGTTAGCTTTGACAGCTTTAAAAAACAAAAATGCTGACATAGCAATATCAGCAGGCAATACAGCAGCATTACTTGTAATGTCCAGATTGATTTTGGATACAATAGAAGGAATAGACAAGCCTGCTTTAGCGTCTATGTGGCCAACACATAAAGGATTGAGCGTAGTCCTTGATTTAGGAGCTAATATTGATTGTAGTGTAAAAAATTTAGTAGATTTTTCAAAACTAGGATCTGCTTTGTATAGAGCTGTTTTTAAAAAAGACAAACCAACTGTTGCTCTACTAAACATTGGTAGCGAAGATAGCAAGGGTAGTGACTTGTTAAGAAAATCCTTAAATGAGTTAAGACAAGCTAATAATATTAATTTTACCTTCAATGGTTTTATTGAGGGTAATCATATTAAAGATGGAAATACAGACGTAATTGTTACAGATGGATTTTCAGGCAATATAGCTTTAAAAACAGCAGAAGGTACCGCAAAATATATTGCTGCTCTTGTTAAAGAAAAATTTTTTGAATCTTGGTATTCAAAATTTATTTATTTATTGTCCTTTAAAATTTTTCACAGCATTAAAAACGATTTAGATCCAAGAAAATACAATGGTGGAATATTTTTAGGACTTACATCACCGGTTGTAAAAAGTCATGGGGGCACAGATTATATTGGTTTCTATCATTCTATTAAATTGTGCTATGATATTTTAAATGGTAATTTGCAGGATCAAATACAAAAAAATTTATAAATAAAAATTTGTGACAACTGCAATCACAAGACAATATTTATCTGATCTAGTTTATAAAGAACTAGGAATTTCAAAAGTAGAAGCCTCAAATTTTATTGATGATATTTTTGAGTTTATTTCTTTACAGCTAGAAAAAAAGAATAAAGTCAAAATAGCTAATTTTGGTTCGTTTAATATTCGTTATAAAAATGAAAGAATAGGTAGAAATCCGAAAACTAAAGAAAAAAAAGTTATATCAAGTAGGGTTGTTGTCACTTTTAAGCCTTCTAAAATTTTAAAAAATAAAATTAATAAAATTACAAATGTCGGAGAAGTCAGCTGAAGCTTTAAAAACGATAGGTGAGGTAGCCAAAGAACTAAACCTTATTGAGTTAGAAACCGGTAAGCCGAAGACTTATATTTTAAGATTTTGGGAGAAAGAGTTTCCACAATTAAAACCGAAATTAAGAGCTAAAGGCAGAAGATATTATACACAAGAAAATATTAAGCTTTTAAAAAAAATTCATTATCTTTTAAAAGATAAAGGCTTAACCATAAAGGGCGCTAAAAAAATAATAGAAAATAATATAAATGATATTGAAGTTGACGATTTTGAGAGAAAAGATATAAGAACTAACAATTTATTTGATAAAAAAGAAAAGCTAATTAGAATTAAAAAAATTATTACTGAAATAAAAAATCTCTCTTAAATGGCCAAAAAAACCTCGATAAAAGTAAGATTAGTTCCTGAATTAAAACCCAACAGCGCTTTTAATTATTATGTAAAAAAACCTACAGCAGGAGAAAAGGCAAAAATAAAATTAAGAGTTAAAAAATACAATCCTTCAACACGCAAACATGAGTGGTTTGTAGAAAAAAAACTTCCTCCTCATAGCAAGTAGTTCTTATTTAACTATTTTTTTTTCTAATTTTATAGAATATTGAATTAATTTATTCCAAAAGTCTTTTACTAACGTAAAATCAACTTTATTTTTTTTGGCTTCAGCTTTAATTTTTTTCATCACTTGATTAATTCTTTTTTTATCAACGATAGTTTTTTTGTTTTTATACTTAGCAATTTTTAAGACTTGCTTCTTTCTTAGACCAAGCAGTCTAATAATTTGCTTATCTATAGCATCAATAGTAGAACGAATTTTTATAATTTTTCTTTGCGACATTAAAACTGTTTAAAAATAAAGATAAGTTAAGTATTAATTTATAATGTTAAATACAAATAATCTAAATAAAAATAATACTTATGTTGCTATTTGGTTGTATTTTTCTTTATTTTTAGTTTCATCACTTATCTTTGTTGGTGGCCTTACACGATTAACGGAATCTGGTCTTTCAATAACTAATTGGGAATTGTTTAGTGGGATTTTGCCTCCACTTACAGATAAGAAATGGGAGGATTACTTTTCTTTATACAAACAGATTCCTCAATACAAAGAAATTAATTTTGGAATGTCTTTGGCCGAATTTAAATATATTTTTTGGTGGGAATATATTCATCGATTATTAGCAAGATTAGCTTCTTTAGTATTTGTTTTGCCATTCGTATATTTTCTTATAAAAAAAATTTTAAATTTTAAACAAATTATTCTTTATTCAATAATTTCTTTATTATTTTTTTTTCAAGGTTTCTTAGGTTGGTATATGGTCAAAAGCGGATTAATCTCAAATACAGACGTTAGTCATTTTAGATTGTCGGCACATTTATTAGGTGCTCAAATCATTTTATCTCTATTATTTTTTTCTATTTTATTTAAAAACATTAAAAAAATTCAAATAAATCTTTATTCTTATTTAATTCTAGCTTTTCTAATTATTGTTTTTTTTCAAATCGCGATTGGAGCTTTTGTTTCAGGACTGGATGCTGCAAAAATATATCAAACCTGGCCCTTAATGAATGGACATTTTATCCCAGACGATGTTTTGATTAAAGAATTTTCAAATTCAAAATCCTATTCTAGTCCTTCCCATGTTCAATTTTTACACAGGATTTTTGCTTATTTTATAATATTGATATTTATTTTTATTTTTTATTACTTACAAAAAAAAAAAATTGTTAATCTAAAGTATTTGTTAATAGTCTTATCAGCAATAATTTTTCAAGCACTTCTTGGTATTCTGGTTTTAATTAGCGGTTATAAAATATATATTGCCAGTCTTCATCAGCTGGGTTCGATTTTTTTACTTTTTTCGATAATTTATCTATTTTACCAAGTATCAATCTCTAAAAAATAATAAAATTTACCTTAATCTATTTGACATAATTATAGGCAAAATATATTTATTCCGTTCCTTTATGACTGAATTTATTAAAAAGAAAGAAGTTAAAAAAAACTGGTACAAGATTGATGCAACAAATTTAATTGTTGGCAGATTAGCTTCTGAAATAACTAAGATTTTAAGAGGAACGAAAAAAACTAGCTTTACTCCAAATATGGATGATGGTGATTTTGTCATTGTAACTAATGCTAAAAAAATAAAATTTACAGGGAAAAAATTTTCTAAAAAGATTTATTACAAACACACTGGCTTTCCAGGTGGTATTAAAGAAACTACTCCTAATAAAATTCTTGAAAAAGATCCCTCTAGAATTATTAAACTAGCTGTAAAGAGAATGTTACCAAGAGGACCGCTCGGCAGAAAACAACTTGGAAATTTAAAAGTTTATAATGATGATAAACATCCTCATGAAACTCAAAAAGCAGTAGATTTTGATTTTAAATCTAAAAATAAAAAAAATTCTTTAAATTAATTATATGGTTCAGAGTTTAGCTGTTTCAAACAATAGATTTTACGCAACTGGAAAAAGAAAGAGTTCCATAGCTAGAGTTTGGTTAAAAGTTGGATCGGGAGCTATTATTGTAAATGGAAAAAAATATAATGAATATTTTAAAAGACCAGTCTTGCAACTAAGCATTGAGAAACCATTTAATGTTATAAATAAAAATAATGGTTACGATGTTAACTGCACTGTTAAAGGTGGCGGATTGACCGGCCAAGCTGGAGCTGTGTCTTTAGGTATATCTAAAGCCTTGTTTGTTCTAGATGGAACGTTAAGAAAGACATTAAAAAAAGAAAAGTTATTAACAAGAGATTCAAGAAAAGTTGAAAGAAAAAAATACGGACAGAAAAAAGCTAGAAGAAGATTCCAGTTCTCTAAACGATAGTCTACATAGACTAATTTTATTCTTTAAGTCATTTACAACTTCTTATAAATACAGAGCATGTCTGGGAAATATAACGTTTTAATTAATGGAGCCTCAGGTTTTGTTGGCTTAGAACTTATTAAAATATTAAGTAATCATAAATTCATTAATCTTAAATACTTATGTTCGAGAGGATCTATTGGAAAATCTATTAATTCTTTTTTAAAAAATAAGATTAAAAAAAAATTACCTTTAATATCTGACATTAAAAAAGTCGATTTAAGTGATGTTGATATAATTTTTTCGGCTTTACCACATGGAGAAGCGCAATTATTATCTAATACTATTTCTCCTCATCATATTTTAATTGATTTATCAGCTGATTTTAGATTTGCAGATGTTAAGGTTTATGAAAAATGGTACGGACTAAAACATTACGCAGTCGATAATCAAAAACATTCTGTTTATGGACTTTCTGAATTTGCAAGAAATGATATTGAAAAAAGTAATATAATTTCCTGTCCAGGGTGCTATCCAACTTCAGCTCAGTTAGCGCTTATTCCTTTATTTTTAAATAAAACAATTAAAACTTCAAAAATAATTATAGATTCTAAATCTGGTTATTCTGGAGCTGGTAAAAAAACTGCTGATAAAAAACTTTATCCTAATATTAATAAAAATATTGCTGCTTATGGAGTGGGTAAACATAGACATATGCCTGAAATTGATCAGGGTTTAAAATTGTTTGGAAAAGTTTCTGGTGGTTTAAAAGTTGAATTTACTCCTCATTTAATTCCAACTTTTAGAGGTATTGTGACGACAATATATGCTGATCTTAAAAAGAATATTAGCGTGAAAAAAATTCATCAATATTTGAGTAAATTTTATAAAAACAGTAATTTTATAAAAGTTTTACCTTATGGAAAATTTGTAAATACAAACGATGTTAATAATACTAATAATTGTAATATTAATGTTTTCTCTGGAAGAAATAAAAATCAATTAATTATTGTAAGCTCTATTGATAATTTAGTTAAGGGAGCTGCAGGGCAGGCAGTTCAAAATATGAATATAAGATTAGGTTTGAAAGAAACTGTAGGATTAGAATAATGAATTTTAAAGATAATTATAATATTGCAATAGTTGGTCTTGGAAATATTGGTTCAGAAGTTTATCGACATTTACTTAAGAATAAGAAAATTATCGAAAAAAATACAAATTCGACTTATCAAGTAAAATATATTTCCGCTAGAACGATTAATAAGAGAAGAGGATTTAGTATTCCAAAAAATATGTGGGTTAAGAATCCTTTGTCTTTAGCTAAAAAAGACGATGTAGACATTATTATTGAGTTAATAGGTGGACCAGATGGATTTGCAAAGAAATTAGCATTTGCTGCATTAAAGAATAACAAACATTTTATTACAGCCAATAAAGCACTAATATTTAAGCATGGTAATGAACTTGCCAAAATTGCTGAGAAGAATTCAGTTAATTTATTATTTGAAGCTTCAGTTGGGGGAGGAATACCTATTATCAAGTCAATAAAAGAGAGTTTAGTAGGTAATAAGTTATTTCATATTTATGGAATATTAAATGGCACGACAAATTTTATTTTAACTGAAATAGAAAGAACTAAAAAAAGCTTCAAGGAGATCTTATTAAATGCACAAAAACTTGGTTATGCTGAAACTAATCCAAAGCTTGATCTTAATGGAGATGATGTTAAATCCAAAATATCAATATTAAGTGCTCTTTGTTTTAAAACTAAAATAATTAATAAGAGTTTTTTAACAGAAGGAATTGAACAGATTGATTTAGAAGACGTAGAATACGCTCATAAATTTAAATACAAGATTAAGCTTCTTGGAATTTCCGAAATCATTGATAATAAAATTAAACAAAGAGTTCATCCTTGTTTAATCTCAAAAGATTCAGATCTTGCTAAAATCAATGGAGCAAATAATGCAATTATGGTTGAAGGAAATCCAGTTGGTAAAATAGTTTATCAAGGTCTTGGCGCTGGAAAGGGACCAACTACTTCGTCAATTGTTTCAGATCTAAATTCAATTCTTAAAGGAAATATAAGTTTACCTTTTGGCTTTAATTACTCTGATGCAAAAGAGTTTAAAATGTTTGATTTTGACAATCACATTTGTAAATTTTATTTAAGAATAGTCGTTAACGATAAGCCAGGAGTTCTATCTAAAATTACTTCTATTTTATCTGCATATAAGATTTCAATTCAAAGCATACTACAGCAACCTTTAACTAATCCTAAATTTGCTAATTTAGTTATTATTACCCATAACGCTAAAGAGAAGAATATGAAATTAGCTTTGAAGAAAATTTCAAAAGAAAAATTTATTAACAAAAAAATTACGATGATCAGAATTAGAAATGAAAAGAAATTATGATTATCAATAATGGATTTGTAGATTTATTTGTAAAAACTACTAGTGAAGCTGCTTACGCATCATCATTATTAAAAGGCAAAGGCGATAAAATTGCAGCTGATCAAGCGGCGGTCGACAAGATGAGACTGTTTCTCAATAATATTCCTATGAAAGGAAAAATTGTCATAGGAGAAGGAGAGATGGATGAAGCACCGATGCTCTATATTAATGAATTAGTAGGAACAGGGTTCGGAGAAGAATTAGATATAGCCGTTGATCCATTAGAGGGCACAAATTTAACTGCAAAAAATTTACCAAATGCAATGTCAGTCCTTGCGGTATCAAAAAAGGACAATTTGTTACATGCGCCAGATACTTATATGGAGAAGATAGCCGTTGGAAAAAATATTAAAGAAGGGGTTATTGATCTTGATTTTGGAATAACAAAAAATCTTAAAAATTTGGCTGATTTTAAAAACACAACACCAGATAAGTTAACAATATGTCTTTTAGAAAGAGAAAGGCATGATCATATAGTTAATGATGCTAAAAAACTTGGGACTAAAATTAAATTTATTTCAGATGGAGATGTAGCGGGGGCTATTTATGCAGGCATAGAAGAATTTAATGTAGATATATATTTAGGCATAGGAGGAGCACCAGAAGGTGTTCTTGCTGCTGCCGCTATTAAATGTTTAGGAGGTCAATTTCAGGCGAGATTAGTTTTAAGTAATGACCATGAAATTGATAAGGCAAAAAAAATGGGAATAAAGGATCTAAAAAAAAAATACACTATTAACGACATAGTTAGAGATGATGTTTTATTCTGTGCCACAGGAGTTACAGGAGGAGATTTACTTCAAGGTATTAATATTTTAGATAATGGTTTTTATCTATCAGAAACCTATGTTTTGCACCATGCATCTAAACTTAATAAAAAAATTATAAATAAATTTAAAATATGAAATACCAGTCGGTAACTGGTAAAGAATGGATTTTATCAAATTATAATGAAAATTTAGCATTAGAAATTTCTCAAAAATTAGGAATTGATAATTTTTTATCTAAACTTTTATCTATAAGAAAAATTACACTTGAGAACTGCCAGTCGTATTTAAATCCGAAGATTAAAGAATTCATGCCAAATCCAAGTGTCTTAAAAGACATGGATCTTGCAGTTGAAACTCTTGTTAAAGCTATTAAAGAGAATAAGAGAATTTGTATTTTAGGTGACTATGATGTTGATGGGGCATCTTCAACAGCAATTATTGTTAATTTTTTAAAAAATATATACTCAAATTTTTTTATTTATATTCCGGACCGTCAAATTGATGGCTACGGTCCATCAGTTAATTCATTAAAAAATATTATTAATAAAAAAGGTGAATTCTTAATAACAGTTGATTGTGGAACTTCATCATTCGAAGCTCTTGATTATGCTAATCAAAATAATATTGACGTTTTGGTTATTGATCATCATCAAGCAGAAATTAAACTTCCTAAATGTAAAGCTTTAGTAAATCCAAATCAATTAGATGATAAATCTAATCTTGGTTACTTATGTGCTGCTGGAGTTTCTTTTTTATTTATTGTCGCTTTAAATCGCTCTCTTAGAGAAAGTAAATTTTATAATGAAAAAAAAATTAGTGAACCAGATTTATATGATTATTTAGATTTAGTTGCTTTGGGGACAATTTGTGATGTTGTTCCTTTAATAGATTTAAACAGAGCCTTTGTTTATCAAGGAATACAAATATTAAAGAAGAGAAAAAACTTAGGTATCAAAACTCTAATGGATGTTTCTGACATAAAAGAAAGCCCAGATACTTATCATATTGGTTTTTTGTTAGGTCCTAGGATCAATGCCGGTGGAAGAATAGGGCAGTCTGATCTTGGTGCAAATTTACTTACGACAGATGACCCAAAGAAAAGTTATGAAATAGCAACAACATTAGATTCTTTAAATAAAAAAAGAAAATCAATAGAAGAAGATATTTTAAACGAAGCTTATTTATTAGCTGAAAAAGAAAATGCTAATGAAATAATATTAGTAGCAAATAAGTTTTGGCACGAAGGATTGATAGGTATTATAGCTAGTAGAATTAAAGAAAGATTTCTTAAACCCACTATAGTTATTTCATCTACTAATAATATTGCAAAAGGTTCATGCAGATCTGTTTTTGGATTTGATATTGGTCTTGCTATTTTAGCGGCTAAACAAAATGGAATTGTTATAAAAGGAGGTGGCCATAAAATGGCTGCTGGTTTTAGTATTGAAGATAATAAGATTAGCGATCTAAAAAGTTTTTTAATATCTAAATTTAAATCATCAAAACCAAACTTTGTTCAAAATAATTTTATAGAGATAGATGGTATTTTATCAGCAAATGCCGTTAATGAAAAAACCTATGAAGAGGTAAGTAAATTAGGACCTTTTGGATCGGGAAATTCTGAGCCCAAATTTATTGTTGAAGATTTATCTATGATTAAAATTAATTTTGAAAATGTTTTTTTATTAAAAGTTTTATTTAAAAATAGTAGTGGTCTTTATTTGCATGGAATTTGTTTTAAAAATAATAAAGAAAAAGTAATTGATTATCTTAAAAATTTTAAAAATCATAAATTTCATATAGCTGGAAAACTTAGTTGTAATGATTGGAATAAACAAAGAGTTATCGAATTTATTATTGAAGATATTTCTTTAACGCATTAAAAAATATCAAGTTAAATACAATTTTCATATAATTGTTGATTATTATTATTAAACAATCTAAATAACTTTATTCTCAAGGTCCCTTCGTCTATCGGTTAGGACACGTGGTTTTCATCCATGAAAGAGGGGTTCGATTCCCCTAGGGACCGCCATAACGAAACTACTAGTTAAGAATTTTTTCTATTGCCTTAATAACTTTTTCACTCTGGGGATTAGTGGTTGAGATAAAAGTATCATTAATTTTGCCACTCTTATCAATTAAAATTTTATGAAAATTCCATTTTGGCTCTGCTGCGCTACCATAAGTTTCTTTAGCCCATTTATAAAAAGGATGAGCATCTTTTCCCTTAACAACAGTCTTTTCCATTATTGGAAATGTTATGTTGAAGTTCGTTTCGCAGAAATTTTTTATTTCACTATTTGTTCCAGGCTCTTGATTCCCAAAATCATTTGAAGGAACGCCAATAATTATAAAATTTTTATTTTTATATTTATCCCACAAAATCTGTAAATCTGCATATTGCTTAGTAAACCCACATTGACTCGCAACATTTACAATTAAAACAACTTTATTTTTATGCTGTGATAGTAAATATTTTTTACCATCAATGCTATTAAATGAAAAATCGTGCAAAGTTTTTGTATTTTCTGCGTTAATATTTTTTGTAAAAAAAATCATTGTAATTATGATAAAGTAAATAATATTTTTTTTCATCAGTTATTTAATTTTTATTAAAGCATTAAAAGGTACTAAAATAC
The DNA here is from genome assembly GCF_040404065.1 of Candidatus Allofontibacter sp. Taxonomy (GTDB): domain Bacteria; phylum Pseudomonadota; class Alphaproteobacteria; order Pelagibacterales; family Pelagibacteraceae; genus Fontibacterium. Next base: position 761,199 of record NZ_JBBAJM010000001.1, on the reverse strand, counting down.
AGTTCTTTCTATTAAAATAATTTTTTTTTAAAAGAAAATTAAATTCTTTCCATTTGCCATTTAAATTAAAATTTTTACTAAAAATTAATTTAATAAATTTTTTTGAGAAAACTAATATTTTTTTAATATCTTTATCTTTTATACAATTAGTAAAAATACTGGAAGAAGCGCTACATATTAAGCAAGACTCTGTCTCGTAAGAAATCTTTTTAATAATATTTTTGTTAATTTTCAAATAAATTTTAATTTTATCTCCGCAGGTATGATTTTTATAAATACATTTATGTGTGAATTTTTTTAATCTACCGTAATTTTTAAGATTACTAGCGTGTTTTGAAAGTTTTTTTTCCATATAAGGTAATATAAAAAATATTATTATTAATCTTAAATTTTTCTATAAAAAACTAAAGTATTACTCAATTAATCTAAACTTTTATTGATTAGTATTTCTTTTAAATAAATTAATTAAGTTGTATAACAACACAGTTTCGGGGCATAGCGCAGCCTGGTAGCGCATCTGGTTTGGGACCAGAGGGTCGCAAGTTCGAATCTTGCTGCCCCGACCATATAAAAATGAAAAGAATAGGTTTATATCCTGGAACATTTGATCCAATAACCTTTGGTCATATTGATATTATTAAAAGAGCCATAACTATAGTTGACCAATTATATATAGGAATTCCCTTGAGTAACAAAAAAAAGACAATTTTTTCTACTTTAGAAAGAATAAATTTAATAAAAAAAGTTTTAAATGATTTTCCATTGAATATTCAGAATAAAATTAAAGTTGTTAGTTTTTCTGGATTAACTACAAACTATTGTAAAAAAATTTCAGCTAATGTTATCTTTAGAGGGCTTAGGGTTGCTTCTGATTTTGAATACGAATTCCAGTTAGCTGGGATGAATTATAAATTGAATGATAATTTACAAACAGTTTTTTTGATGGCTGACATTAAAAATCAAATTATTTCTTCAAATTTTGTTAAAGAAATAGCATCTTTAAATGGAGATTTGATGCAATTTGTTCCGAACATTGTTATTAAATCTCTAAAATCAAAATTTAAATAATGTTTAAAAAAATCATTTTTACCTTAACTTTATTTATATTTTTATTTACAAACAACAGTCAATCTAAGGAAAAAACTTTTATGATAATGAAATTAAAATATGGAGAAGTTAAAATTGAACTTTTTGATGAAATCGCTCCAAATCACGTAAAAAGAATTAAAGAACTAGCTGACTCTGGAAAATATGACGGTATTGCTTTTCATAGAGTGATCGATGGTTTTATGGCTCAAACAGGAGATGTAAAATTTGGAAACACAAAAGCAGAATTTAATTCTCAGATGGTAGGAACAGGTGGGTCAGACCAGTCGGACTTAAAAGCTGAATTTAATAACATTCCTCATCAAAGAGGAACCTTATCTATGGCAAGATCACAAAGTCCAGATAGCGCAAATAGTCAATTTTTCATTTGTTTTGATTCACATCCTTTCTTAGACAGAAATTATACTGTGTTTGGAAAAGTTGTTTCTGGAATTGAATTTGTTGATAAAATTAAAAGAGGCGTCCCGGGATCAGGAGCCGTTAGTAATCCAGACATAATAATAAGTTTTAGATCTGTAAAATAAAAATTAATCATAATGAAATCAATTTCATTTAATTTATTAAATGAAAATAGTGGTGCTCGCCTTGGAAAAATTATTACCTCCAGAGGAGAAATAGACACGCCAGCTTTTATGCCTGTGGGTACGGCAGGCACTGTAAAGGCCATGTATGTTGATCAAGTCAAAAAAACCGGATCACAAATAATTTTAGGAAACACATATCATTTAATGTTAAGGCCTGGAATTGAAAGGATAAAACAAGCTGGAGGTCTGCACCAATTCATGAATTGTGATCTTCCAATTCTTACAGATTCTGGAGGATTTCAGGTTATGTCTTTGTCTAAAATTTCCAAAGTTACAGAAGAAGGCGTAACTTTTAATTCACATATAGATGGTAAGAAATTTTTTTTAACACCTGAGGAAAGTATAGAAATACAATTAAATTTAAATTCAGACATTGTAATGGTTTTAGATGAATGTCCTAAATATTCCTCCGATAAAGAAAAGATTAAAAATTCTATGAATTTGTCATTAAGGTGGGCTGAAAGATGTAAAAAAAAATTTGGTAATCAAGAATCTAAATGGTTGTTTGGAATTACTCAGGGTGGAATATTTAAAGATTTAAGAAGAGAATGTTTAATGAAATTAATAGATATAGATTTTGACGGATATGCACTTGGAGGATTAGCTGTGGGTGAGGATCAATCTGAGATGTTTGAATCTGTTGAAGCGGTTAATGACATACTTCCCAAAGACAAACCTCATTATTTAATGGGCGTAGGGATGCCACAAGATATTTTAGGGGCAGTTAAACGTGGAATAGATATGTTTGATTGTGTACTGCCCACTAGATCAGGAAGAACTGGTCTTGCATTTACATGGCAAGGCAAAATCAATATCAGAAATGCAAAATATGCAAAAGATGAAGATCCATTAGATAAATCAATTGATTGCCCAGCATCCAATTCTTATTCTAGAAATTATCTAAATCATTTGGTTAATTCAAATGAGATACTCGGTTCAATGTTGTTAACTTGGCATAACATTGCTTTTTATCAAGATTTGATGAAAAAAATTCGTATTTCAATTAAAGAAAATAAATTTGATGAGTTTTACAAAAAATATTATGAATTATTTGATTGGAATGATTAAAATATTGCTTTCAAATCAAGGTTAATCTATATAAACCGTTCTTTATGGGCCCGTAGCTCAGTTGGTAGAGCAATTCCCTTTTAAGGAATGGGTCACAGGTTCAAATCCTGTCGGGCTCACCATAAATCTGATAATAAAAAATTACTATTTAATTAGTAATCTACAGATTTTCAATTTTGGGGTATTCGATTTTAACTTTAGGAATTAATAATCTTAAATCATTAATTCTAGTTCCAGAAGAAGGGTGGGTACTTAAAAATTGAGGAATTTCTTTTCCTTTCATTTTTTCCTGCATACGTTCCCAAACTTTAATTGAAGCTGAAATATCGTAGCCACAAAGATTTGCAAATATTATTCCTAAATAATCAGCCTCAGACTCTTGTTGACGACTAAAAGGATTAAAAATACCGATACTTATTGGATCAAAACCAGTTTGTCCTATAGTATTCATAGTTCTACTTACCGCTCCACCGGTAAATATATCCGCAGCTATAGCGCCAACGTTCACAGCCAAGGCTGCGCTTGCTCTTTCTAATGAATGTCTAGCGACAGCATGACCAATCTCATGACCCATAACAATAGCGAGACCATCGTCATCTTTCGTAATTTCAAGAATTCCTGTGTATACTGCAATTTTTCCTCCAGGCATGCACCAAGCGTTTAAAGTTTTTGGCTCATCAATTAAAATATACTCCCAATCGTAATGCTCTGTTGGATCTTTTAAATTTTTACTTTTGAAGTAATGTTTAATAGCTTTTTCAATTTTATTTCCAACAGCGACTATTGGATCCAATTTATCTTTATCAGTAATCAATTTTGCTTTAGCTTTTACTTGTTTGTAAGCTCCTATTGCTTGACTATTAATCATAGACTCAGGCAATATGGTTAATTGTTGCCTTCCTGTAAGTGGAGCAGTGGCACAACTTGTTAATAAAAAACCACCACAACAACAGCCTGATATGGATAAAAAATCTCTTCTATTCATTCTTTTAATATTTTAATTATGAATCTTGGTAATAAAATGTTAATTTTTATAAAGTTATCATGAATGCATCTTTAATTACAAAGCTTAGAAATTATTTTTTAGCTGGGATAATAACCTTAATACCAATATTTGTAACAATATATCTAACATTTTTTGTTGTCGATATTTTTTCTCGTATTGTTCCTGATGCTATTAACCCTAACAAGTATCTTACTTTTAGAATTCCGGGATTAGAAATATTGATAGCTGTCTTAATCACAGTGTTAATAGGCTTTGTTTCATTGAGTTATTTTGGAAAAAAAATATTATCTTTGGGTGAACATTTATTAGAAAAAATACCAGTTTTACGCTCAGTTTATTCTGGAGCAACTCAATTTACTAAAAGTTTTAAGTCAGCAGAAGATGGCTCTAACAATAAAAAAGTTGTTCTTATCGAGTTTCCAAGATCAGGTTCTTGGGCTGTAGGGTTTGCTACAAATGAGAATAGTAAGCCGATATCTTCAAAAATTAACGACACGTTAGTAAATGTTTTTATTCCAACAACGCCAAATCCAACTAGTGGTTTTTTAGTTTTAATTCCAAAAAAAGATATTATTTATTTAAATATGAATTTCGAAAATGCTATGAAGTTTATTATTTCCGTTGGAGCGATAGGGGAGCTTAAATAGTCTATTTCTTTTAATTTTTTTTGAAACGAGTTACTATAAAAAGACCTGTTGTAATTACTAAAATTCCTATCCAATCGGTAAGCAAAAATTCTTTTTGAAAGAAAATATAGGCTAATATTAACCCAATAGCTGGATTTAAAAGATGAGCGCTGGAAGCTACGGACGCTCCTAAGTTTTTAATAATAATTAACCACAACCACATACTTCCAATAGTTACTACAATGACTAAATATAAAATTGATAAAATTAATTCTTTTGTTATCACTGTGTTTTCCTTTGTGAAATATAGGGCAAACGGTAGCAAGACTACGGCAGCAGTAATCGATTGCCAAAAATTAATTAGCTGAGGATTATGAGATATGGAATTTTTTTTATAATAAATAGTTGCAATTGAAAAACCTACAGTTCCTACAAATGCTTGTAAAATCCCAATAGGTTCAATACTTCCAACTGGACGATAAGTAGTTATTAATAAAACTCCAAGAAAACCTAATATTATACCAAGTAAAACTGTGTAACTAAATTTTTCAACTTTTGTAATCCATACAATAATGCATGTTATAAAAGGAGAGCAGCTTGCAATGATAGTCACTAATTCTGGAGAAATGTAATTTAAAGAAGAAAAAATAAGTCCTAAATAAATCACGTTATTTAACAACCCCAATATAATTCCATCTTTTATTATCCCTTTTTTATTTTTAATATTTTTCTTAATAAGCCAGACCGGCAGGAGAATTAAAGAAGCAATAAAGAAACGTGATGAAAGCAAAGCGTATTCATTTATGTAAAATAAGCCTATTTTTCCTACAATAAATGCACTGGACCAAGTAATGCTAAAAATTATTACGATGCTAATACTATTTAAAATCGACATTATTATTAACTTAATAGTGCTTTATTAACTAATTAGGTAGTCTCAAGTATGGATAAAAAAAACAGAAAGTGCGTATTATTTATTATATTATAATGTATACTATATACTAATGTAATACTTTAAGTTATATAATTAAGTATATGTTTTATAACACTTTTTTAAATAACATAAATACTTATATTATGATGCTTAATTTATCATTTTTATTAAGCTTTTTGAGATTATTAAGTATTTTTATGGATGTGATAAAATAGCGAAAACATTGACTTTTGAGACTAGTCTTATTTCGTTTTCTATAGAAACTGGCGTTTTTCCAAAGCCAATTGCTATTGAATGACCTTCATACCAGTGAGCAACTTCGCCAAAAGTGAATATATCTCTAGCTTTTTAATCTGGTTTAATTCCTAGATTAGTGGTCTAGAAGCATATCTCTTCGCCCCAAGTGTTTATTTGAGCCTTAAATGAGCTTAATTTGGCTAATTTAATTGCTGTTTCAGAGTTATTTAAATTGAGCTTAATTTAAAAGTTATCAAATTTAAGTAGCATTATAATGATAAATAACTGTTTTGTTAGATATTGACATCAATTTATGGTTGTATTAATATTTCCGATAATTAAAGGTTATCGGAAATTTATGTCAAATTTAGTTAAAGATTTGAGTTCTATTGAAATAGAGACTTTGGACAATATTAAATCGTCCAAATCAGCCAATACAATTAGAGCTTACAAATCTGACTTTAACCACTTTCTTGATTTTTGCAAAAAAAACAATTTTAATGCATTACCAGCTCAGCCTAAGGTTGTTTCGTTCTATATAACTCAACTGTCATCAACTTCAAAAGTAAGTACATTAAAACGTAGATTGGCTTCTATTAGTGTAATTCACAAGGTTAAAGGGCTCTATATAGATATTAAACATCCACTTATTATTGAAAATTTAATGGGAATACAAAGAAAAAAGGGTGTATTTCAGAAATCTAAAAAACCAATTTTAATTAACGAGTTAAAAGAAATTATTAATATTATTGAAAAATCAGAAAAAGATGAATCAAGAAAGAATAGAGACAAAGCCTTAATATTAATTGGATTTTCAGGTGGCTTTAGAAGATCTGAGCTTGTTAATATTGATCATGAAGACTTGGAGTTTACAAAAGAAGGTGTAAAAATTTTTATCAAAAGATCTAAAACTGATCAATCAGGAGAAGGAATGATTAAGGCTATACCCTATTTTAAAGATGAAAATTTTTGCCCCGTTATTTTTTTAAAAAAATGGATTGAAATCTCTGAATTAAAAAAAGGTTTTGTCTTCGATATCTCAGATAAAATGGTAGCAATTTTAATTAAAAAATATTTATCCGCAGCTGGATTTGATTCAAAAAAATACTCTGGACATAGTTTGAGATCTGGTTTTGCAACAGTAGCGGCAGGATCAGGGGCTGATGAAAAAAGTATTATGAATATGACGGGTCACAAAACTACTCAAATGGTAAGAAGGTATATAAAAGAGTCTAATTTATTTAAAAATAACGCTTTATCAAAAATAGATTTATAATATAATTTCTAACGTTTATTCTTTAATATTGCTCCCACACATATTTAAAATTTGGTTTTAATTTCAAAGTTTTACATAGAATATAATCTGCGACAATTTGATTGTTAAATATTTTGAAGTACTTTTTCTTTCCATTTAATCCTATTTTTACTCTTGCTTTTTCGTTTTTTTTATAAAAATGAATTTTATTAATCAAATCATCAATATTTTTATAAAAAATTACTTCCTTATTAGAAAAAAAGTCATTAAATTTAGTATTCTGATCTAATAAAGTAGGGATTCCATTTGCAATAAATGTTGCGATTCTGTTACTAGAGTAATGTTTTATAGGATTTCCCCTGCTTAAATTTAGCCCAAATCTGCATTTTGAAATTTCATCAAAAAATTTATCTCCCCATATAGGAGAAATATTATTATAACCAAATAAATTATAAGTAATATTTTTAGATTTTTCTAAAAGCAATTTTAAAAAATTATATCTTTCATCTATTTTATTTTTTTTAAGACCCCCCCTGTTTACCCCGTGACTAGATGCAAAAAAAATATCAAATTCATGATTTTTTAATTTGTATAAATCTAGATTTTCCGCTGATACTGAACATGGTACAGGCATGTAATTTAATTTATTTTTAGGGATAGAGGTATGAACGTGATGTTTGTTAGTTGTTACAAAATACTGATCCACAACTGATTTATACTTCTCTAAAAATGATATATTTTTATTAAAATCAGGTCCATTCTTATTAACTGAGTCTTCATACCAAAAGGCTATCCTTAAACCTGGATTAGAAAATTTAATTTCCTGCAAAAAAGACAAGGACAATAAATTTGTTTGACCTAATAAAATTAGATTAGGATTATAATTTCTAACAATATTTTTGACTTCATTTTCTAAAGCATATAAAAAAAATTTACTTTTAATATAAGATCTATCACTAAAATTAATTGTCGATATGTTATTTTTAGCAAAACCATTGCTAATTTTATCGGCTATATTAATATTATATAATCTATGATGAGTTTTTTCATCAAAATTTGCAATATGTAATATTCTATTATTAGAATTAGTAAGTTTTTTTTTTTTTTTTAAGAGAAGATTCTGTTTTATGGAATTTATTACATTAAGATTATCTAAGTAATTAATTTTTTTATTTCTATAGTTAAAATTTTGTATTCTATTTAATAATTTTGGACTTTTAATTAATTTTATAATTTCTTTTTCAATAGAAATGGCATCTAATTTTTTAAGAATAATTGGTTTAAAGGATGTTTCTTTTAATCCACCCCTGCCCGATGTTATTACAGCATTACCCAAATCTGAGGATTCCATAGCTGTTCGACCGAACGGCTCTTCCCAAATAGATGGAACGATAGAAATAGAGGACTTTTTATAAAAATTAATAATTTTATCATGAGAAATCCAATTATAGAATTTAAGTCTCTCATGGTTAAAATTATAAGATTCCCTTTTTTCATTTCCGGCAACTATAGCTTGCCAATCTTTATACTTGTTTAAAACTTTAAGAACTGCATCACCAAATATATTATACCCCTTAGATATATTAAGTTTTCCAACAAAAATAATAATTTTTTTCTTTTTAATCTTTTTATTAAAATTATGGTTATAGTAATTGCTTGAAGGATAGATCACTCTTCCCTTCTGCTTTAAATAATTATTCATATTATAATAAAATCTTTCTTTTATATAAGAACTTGCAAAAATAATTTCATCACAATTTTCTAAAATTGCTATTTTTTCATTAATTGATCTTGATCCTTTTAATAAATTAGGATCATTATGAAATACTAATATAAATTTTATATTAGTAACTTTTTTTTTAAGAGAAAAAAAATAATTTGGCCTGTTATGAATTTCAATTACTTTTGTATTTTTTGGTAATCTTTTAATAAAACTATTTAAATAAAAATAACTATTATCTATTAAAGATTCATTATTTAAATTAACAAAATTTTCTGATAAATAAGGTAAAGATTTAGCCTTTCCGTAAATTGTTGTTTTTTTAACTAGTGCACCTCTATTAAAATCTTTTATCCAAATTGAAGCTGCAGCAGCAAAGTCTTTTGAATAATCCTCTTTGCTAGGCAATAATATTGCGATTTCTGTATTTTTGCTCATTATATAACAACCTTTAATCCATCGTATCCAGGAATTATTGTTTTAGATATTTTTGATAATTTTTTCTTAAATGACAAATAATCTATGTCGCTGTGTAAATTAGTAAGTATAGTTTTTTTAGGTTTTAATATTTTTATATAAGATAAACATTTTTTAAAATTTAAATGAGTAGCGTGAGCTTTAAATTTTAAACAATCTATGATTAATAATTTTAAATTAGTAAGTTTTTTTAAAGATTTGCTTGATATTGAACTGCAGTCACTTATGTAAGCTATATTATTAAATAAATATCCATTAGCATTTATGTCTCCATGTTTAACTTCTATTTTTTTTATCTGGATAACGCTTTTATTTTTTTTTAAATAAAAACTATTCTTAATAATATTCATTTTTAATATGGGTTTATAATATTTGCTTTGCTTCACAAACAGGTATTTAAAAGAATGCATTAAATAACTTGATGTTTCTTTGTCAGCGTAAATAGGTATTTTTTTTTTATTAAGCCAAAAAAATGGTCTAAGCTCATTAATACCATGGGTTTGATCAGCATGATCATGAGTATAAACAACGAAATCAATTTTTTTAATTTTATTTTTAAGAACTTGATTTTTTATATCTGGCGAAGTGTCTATAATTATATTCATACCTTTGTATTTGATAAATAAAGAGCATCTCATTCTATGATTTTTTTTATTTTTTTTATTAACTTTGCCCCAATAACCATCTATTCTTGGAACACCTAATGAACTCCCACTTCCTAACAAAATAACTTCAGTTTTTTTCATTAAAAAAAAAATTTTGAAAATTATCTGTTGTAGAATTTGCAATTAATTCAAAATTTGTTTGTTTAATTAATGCAACGGTTTCAGCCACAATTTTTACATTCGCAGGCTCATTACTCTTACCTCTGAATGGATCAGGACTTAAATATGGCGAATCTGTCTCTATTAACATTCTGTCCAAAGGAACATATTTTACAACTTTTCTTAATTCTTCAGATTTTTTAAAAGTAATTATTCCGCTGAATGATAATAAACAATTCAAATCTAATAGTTTTTTTGCAAAATCTAGTGTACCGGTAAAACAGTGTATTAAAAAATTAGCCTTGTCATAGTTTTTTTTAATTACAGAAATAGTATCATTATCTGCTTCTCTAGTATGAACAATCACAGGCACACCCTCAACAGCTGAAAAATCAACATGTTTTTCAAATGAAACAATCTGATCTTTTTTTTTACTATGTTTATAAAAATAATCCAATCCCGTTTCGCCAAAAGCTATTATTTTTTTACTTTTTTTTTTAAGTTCAAGAATACTATTTAATTTATCTAAATTGCCAGTTGTGGAATTAGGATGAATTCCTAACGCCCCATAAACATTTTCGTATTTTTCGACTATATTTAAAACTTTAATAGAACTTTCAAAACTTGTTCCAATAGTCAGTAATTTTGTAATATTATTTTTTTTTGCGTTTAATAAAACTTGATCTATATTGTTAATTAAAGGTTCATAATCAAGGTGACAATGTGAATCTATAATCATTGTTTTTTGAATAAAATATTTATTTTTTTAATTTTATTATCTTGCTTAAGAGCAAAATTCTTATTGATATTTTTTATATATCTATCATTTTCATTAACATCTAATGAATCTAGTATTATTTTAGTTTTTTCAGGTATGATTGGTTGAAGTAGTATAGATATTTTTCTAATAAAATCTAAAACCACATATATTATTACGTTTCTTTTTTCTAGATTGTCTTCTTTAATAGACCAGGGAGCAGAATCATTTACATATTTATTAACTTCAGAACTTAATTGGATAATATTTTTCAAATAATTGTGAATTTCAAATTTATTAAAAGTCTTAATTAATGAATCTAAATTCTCCTCAACTAAATTTAATATTTTCAAGTCAGTATTTTCTGTTGGTTGACATTTTGGAATTGTAGAATTTAACTTACTGTGAAGAATTGAACATACTCTTTGATATAAATTTCCAATATTGTTAGCTAAATCGCTATTAATGCAATTAATTAAATTTTCCGGAGTTATCTTTCCGTCCTCGCCATAAATAACTTCTTTCATTAAATAATATCTAATTTCATCTAAGCCGTAATTTTCAATAATCTCTAAAGGATCTAGAATATTTCCTTTTGATTTAGACATTTTTTCCTCTCCAGAGAGAATCCATCCATGAGCAAAAACTTTTTTTGGTGGAGTAATCCCAGCCGCCAATAAAAAAGCTGGCCAATAAACACAATGGAATCTAATAATATCTTTTCCTATAATATGAACATCTGCAGGCCAAAATTCATTTTTATTAACTTTTTCAAAATAATCCAAAGCGCTTATGTAGTTAGTGAGAGCGTCAAGCCAAACATAGATTATATGTTTATCATTATTCGGAACTGGTATTCCCCACTTAAAAGAAGTTCTGCTAATTGAAAGATCTTTTAGTCCACTTTTAACAAAGCTAATAACTTCATTCTTTCTACTTGTTGGAGAAATAAAATCAGGATTATCTTCGTAATATTTTAATAACGGTTCTTGCCATTTTGAAAGTCTAAAAAAATAAGATTCTTCTTCCATCCACTCAACTTTTGATCCTGAGATCTTAGAAATTTTAGGATCAGATTTAGTTTCAATTTCATCCTCTGTATAAAACGCTTCATCAGATACGGAATACCAACCAGAATATTTAGAAATATAAATTTCTTTTTTTTCTTCAAGAATGCTCCACAGTTTAGTAACAGTTTTTTTGTGTCTAACTTCTGTAGTTCTTATAAAATCAGTATTTGTAAGATTTAATTTTTTTGCAAGATCAATAAAGTTTTTAGAAATTTCATCGCAAAAATCTTTTGGATTTTTTTTTTGTTGTTCAGCAGCTCTTTGAATTTTAAGACCGTGCTCGTCCGTTCCTGTTAAAAAATTAACTTTATAGCCTTCAATTCTTTTAAATCTAGCTATGACATCAGCTGATATGCTCGAATAAGCATGGCCCATATGTGGTTTTGCTGAAGGGTAATAAATAGGTGTAGTGAGGTAAAAGTTTTTCATTATTTGATGCCTAGTAAAAGATTAATTTCATAAAAACTACTTTTAATCTCGTTATTAATTGAATTAATATTATGAATAATATTATTAATTTTACTTCTTATTCTAAAATTTTTAAAAAAATTATTTTTTTCTATATTGTTAGCGAAGTAATTTTCAATATATACATGCATTAAATCTAATACTTTGTTATATTTTTCTTCTAAATAATAACTTTGGATAGCTAGTATTTGTTTCGAAAAATCTTTTTTTTGTAGGTCTAGTTCTTTAAACAAAAGACTTATTTTAAGGTTTATTCCAGGCGTTAAATTGGGAATAATGGTGTCACTAGCGTCAAATTGAGCTATTAACTTTTCTTTTATAATTTTACTTTCCTTGGAACTAACAAAAAGTCTGTAATTAAAACATCTGGATTTAATTGTTTCCAATATTTTTTTATTTTCAATATGTGAAATAAAAAAATAATTATTTTCTGGTAATTCTTCTAAAACTTTTAAGATTGAGTTTGAGGAGCTTTTATTAAGATTTTCTGCGCCTTCTAGAAAAAAAATTTTTGGCTTATTATTAATTGATGATTTATTAAAAAAATTTATTATTTCTCTAGTTTCTTCTATTGAAATTATTTTTTTAAAATCATCTACTTTTAAATGCTTTAAATTAAAATTAACATTATTAATCAAATCTAAATAACTTTTATTGGTTTCTAAAATTTTTTTTTCAGAAAGATTATAAGAATTTTCTTCTTGACTTGATAAAATAACATTTATTAAATGATAAACAAAAGTAGCCTTCCCTACTCCATCGAATCCACTAAATATAATCTTATTAGGTAGCTTTTTTATTTTGTATAAACTTGTTAGTTTTTTAAATAAATCATCATGACCATATAATAACCTCTGAGATTTATTTAATTCCTCAATATTTAAAAAATTAACGTTTTGCATTTAATAGTTTTAAAGTTTTGTTATTAATTTCATTCTTAATTTCATTCATCGATTTACTACCATTAATTAAAATTATTTTATTTTTATAAATTTTTGATATTTTTAAAAAACCATTTCTTATTTTGTTAAAATGATAATTTGATAATCTATCGAATCTGTTTGTTCTTTTTGATCTTTTTTTAATTCTAGATTTTGATTCTTTTTTATTTAAATCAATCAAAAAAGTAATATTTGGGTGAACTTTATTAAAAATTTTTTTTTGAATATTAAATATAAATTTTTTATCCATACCCTCCAAATAATGCTGGTAAGCTAAAGTCGAATAAAAAAACCTGTCACAAACTATAATAAAGTTTTTTTTAAGATAAAAATTTATTTTGTTAACAATGTGTTCATTTCTTGCTGCCATTAATAAAAAAAACTCTGTTAAGGGATTAACTTTAGTTTTGTTATCCAGCATCAGATCCCTTATTTTTTCTGAGAACAATGTTCCGCCAGGCTCTCTGGTTAGTATTACATTTTTGCTTATGTTTTTTTTGATAAACTTATACAATAACTTTGCCTGCGTTGACTTTCCTGAGCCCTCAACACCTTCAAAGCAGATAAAAAAACCTTTTTTTATCGCCATAAATAATAATTAATATTTTGAATTCCTTTAAAAAATCTATTTTTTTCCCCAATATCTTTCTGTGCAAACAGATCTTCTGAATAAACTACTTCTTTATTATTATAAACTCTGAGAACTGCCACTTTATCATATTTTTTAATAGGTATTGATAATGGATATTCGTATTCTAGTTCCATTTTAATTTTCGTATTTTTTAAATTTTTAGGTAGATTAAAAAATATACCATCCTTGTTTCTACCTCTCACATCCAAATAAGAAGAGCTTCCATTCCATATTTTTATTCTGAATTTATCTTTGTCATAGGGAATTTTTATAAGGTCAATTTTATTAAAAGCACTATTTAATAACAATTTGGCAGATTCAGCTCGGGATGACACTGTGGATAAACCACTTATTACAACTATTATTCTTTTGTTATCTTTCTTCTTAGTAACGGCAATAGAGTATTTACTGTCAGCAAGATGTCCTGTTTTTATTCCATCTACACTTTCATCCATGAATAATAATACATTACGATTTTCTTGTTTTACTGGATTGCCACCTGTTCTAACCCATGCAAAATCTTTTTCTTTAAAATATTTATAATATTCTTGATAATTATTTATTAAATAAGACGATAGCAAAGCTATATCTCTTACAGTTGAATAGTTTTCTTTACTAAAAGTTCCTGATGAATTGCTAAAATTAGTACTACTCATATTAATTTCTTTAGCTTTAGCGTTCATTAACAATGCAAACTGATCTTCAGAACCAGATATTCCTTCCGCTAAAACTATGGAGGCGTCAACTCCAGAAACAATAATCAATCCTCTTAATAAATCTTCAACAGAAACTTTATCTCCCGGTACTAAAAACATTGTGGATTCGCCAGACTTAGTTGAGTTCCATGCTTTTTTTGAAACCGTAAACTGATCTTTTAATTTAATTTTTTTATTTTTGAGTTGATCAAAAACTATTACAGCGGTCATAATCTTTGTCAAAGAAGCTGGTGAAATTTTAGTATCTGCATTTTTTTGAGCTAATGTTGCGCCACTAAAATGATCTATCACAATTCCGTATTTTACTTTGTCAGGAATGAAAACTTGACAAAATGAATTGTTACAAAATAAAATAAAAATTACTGAAAGAAATAAAATTACCCTAAAAATCATTTAACGCTTATATTATAATTTTGAAATTTAGTATTTGTTATTTTGTTAAAAAAAATATCAAATTCATCAACATTGTTAATTGAAAGAGCCTCCACTCTAAACTTTTTATTTATCTGAAGTATATTTGGATTAATATTTTTTAACTCCTTTTTTAAAGAGTTTGCGAAATCTGTTGCGCTATTTTTGTAAGAAAAGTCACCATAATAAATTATTATTATTTTTGATAAATTATCTTTAGATGGGTTATTTCTAGATAGATCAACTACATCAACACTTTGTGTTTCAATGTTTTGAACAACTTTTTTTTCTTCTTCAAAAATTTTTGCTGTCTCTGCTGTAAAAGTTTTGTTAACTCTAATTGTTTCGATTTTTATTAATGGGAATTTATTACTCAATTCAAGTAAATCGAAATATTTTTTTGATATAAGAATTTCCCTTCCATTATTGTAAGTAGAATTTTTATCAATTTTTAAGATTAAGCTTTTATTGTTTATAAGATTAGTTATTTTAACTTGAGTATTAAACGGTATAGAAGAATGAATAGACTCATCTTCTAAAAGATTATTCAATCCTAAAATATTATTTTTGCTATCCGCTAAGCGACCGGCAAAGCCAATTTTTTCGTAAGTGAAATTTGCCTGGTTAAAATTCTGACATGAATAAATTAAAAAAAAAAATAAAAAAAAAAAATTTTTTTTCATTCTATAACTTAATTTTATCAGAAAGTGTCCCCACCGTTATTGCAAATCTCAAAGATCTATTCCACTCTAACAATTTTAAAAAATTATCAAAAACAATATAAATTGGTCCATCCTCACCATCAGGTCTAATTATCCATCCTTCTTTTTTTTCTGAAATTATTATTTCGCTATTATTTTTATTTTTAAAACCTAACGATTTTAAATTTAAAATTGATATTTTATTTTGTAGATTTCTTGAGTCTGTATTTATTAGTTTCTTATCAAAACTTTGATTATTTTTTAATTCAAATCCCCAAGTTTCTTTTTGCGTCCATCCTATCGTATGAAGATAATTAGCCGCGGATGCTAATGAATCTTGAAATGAGTTTATTAAATCAATATCAGGTGATGAATCAAAATTGACAGCATACTTTTGAATTGTTGATGGCATAAATTGAAAGTTACCAATTGCTCCAGCCCAGGAACCGTAAAGGCTTTCATATTTTAATGTTTTATTGTCTATAAGCTTAAGAAGTATAATTAATTCTTTTTCAAAGTATTCGGGTCTTCTATTATCAAATGAAAGTGTTGATAAAGCAGATATTATATCAACCTTTCCTTTATTAACTCCAAAATTAGTTTCTATCCCCCATAAAGCAACTAATACTTCTTTATCTACTTTGAATTTATTACTAACTTTTTCAAACAAGTCTAAATTTTCATTTAACAAATTTTTTGCAGTTTGGATCTTTTTTTCATCCACTCTTTTGTCTAAATATTCATAGGTTTTTTCAAAAAACTCAGGTTGCTTTCTATCTAAGGTAACTATTCTTTCTAAAAATTTGACGTTTTTTAAAGAATTTTCAACAGTTTCTTTTGAAATGCCTTGGCTTATAGCTCTACTTTTAAAGCCAACTAACCACTCATCAAACTTTTCGTTTGATAAGGCGATACTAATATTAAGCGTTGTAAATAAATAAATAATTAGAAATATTTTGAATTTAGGATAAATATTCATTACTTTTTTTTAACATAGCCAATATTTAAAGTCATTAAACACGGAGAGGTGGCTGAGCGGTTGAAAGCACTAGTCTTGAAAACTAGCAACGGGGCAACTCGTTCGTGGGTTCAAATCCCACCCTCTCCGCCAAAAAACCATTGATAAATATATCTTTTTAAAAAATTTATTTGCTTCATTTTTTTAAAATAAAGTAACAATACTTTGCCTGTTTGTGGATAAGATTATTTATCGAGAATTAATTTAAATTCTTTAATTTTTTTAGATATAGAAAATTTTTCTAAGTCAGAATCTGTTTTATTATCAACTAGCCAAGAATTTAGTTTTTTGTCGGTGTAATTTAATATTAACTCAAATTCTTTTAGTTCTTCTGCATTTAATGATTCCAAATTTTCTTTTGCAAATCCACCAATTAACAAATCCATCTCTTTTGTTCCTCTGTGATTAGATCGGTATAAAAGTTTTTTTATTAAATTATCCATATCTAATATATATATATATTAAATAAAATAAGTCTTTAAATGATAGAGAATAATTTCAATTTTTTTTTTAATCCAATTTCCAAAATAAAGGGAATAGGACCAAAGATACAAAAGCTATTTAATGAAAAAAAGATTGTATCTAATGCGGATTTAATCTTCAATTTTCCATACGGCTTAATAGACAGAACGCATTGCCCAAAGTTAAACAATCTAGAAGTTGGTAAAATTAGCACTATATTTGTTAGGGTTAAAAAATACAATTTTCCAAGAATAAGAAGGCTGCCAAATACTGTTCAATGCTTTGATGACACTGGAGAAATAAATATTGTTTTTTTTAATTCCAGGGAAAATTATATCAAAGAAATTTTACCACTAAATACCGAGGTTATTATAAGTGGAAAAATTAATATTTATAAAAATAAATACCAAATAACTAATCCTGACTATGTAACTTCCGTTAACAATGAGGATAAAATTAGTAAAATAATGCCAACTTATAGTTCCTTAAAAGGAATTTCTAATAAAACTGTAAATAAAATATATGAAAACATTACGAAACAAATACCAGACGTCCCAGAGTTGCACAGAGATATTATTATTAAAAATAATAAATGGGCAAGTTTTAAAGATTCTTTAATTCAACTTCATAGCCCAAAAAAAATAGAAGACTTAAATAAAAATTCACTAGCTTACGAAAGAATATCATTTGATGAAATATTTTCTAATTTGTTAATTTTTTCTTTAATAAAAAAAAAAAATTTAACAATATATAAAGAACCTAAATTTTTCTCATCAGAATATAAATTAAAAATATTAAAAAAACTTCCTTTCACTCTAACTAAAGATCAAGAAATTATTATAAAAGAAATCGAAGAAGGTCTTAAAAAAGATAAAAAGATGTTAAGATTGCTTCAGGGGGATGTTGGTTCTGGCAAAACGATTATTTCAATTATATCAGCAGTAAATGTTATAGCTTCTGGTTTTCAGGTTGCTTTGATGTGCCCTACTGAAATATTAGCAACACAACATTTAAATTTGATCAAAACAGTAACAAAAGATATAAATATTAGAATTGAAATTTTAAGTAGCAGTGTAAAAAAAAATATTCAAACGGAGATAAAAAAAAAACTCATTAATGGAAAAATTGATCTTTTAGTAGGAACACATTCTTTATTTCAAGAATCTGTTTTATTTAATAAATTGGGACTAATCATTATTGACGAACAGCATAAATTTGGAGTTAAACAAAGAATTAACCTTTCAGAAAAAGGAGGTTTGAATTGTGATGTCCTTTTAATGAGCGCAACTCCAATACCTCGGACTTTAATTTTATCAACTTATGGTGACATGGATGTTTCTACACTAAAAGAAAAGCCATTTAAAAAAACTAAAATAATAACAAATATTATTTCAGAAAATAAAATACCGGAATTAATTAATTTAATTAAAAAAAAAATTGAAAATAAGCAGCAAATATATTGGGTTTGTCCTTTAATTGAAGAAAGTAAAAAAGTAAAATTAACCCCAGTTGTAGAAAGACTTGAATATTTAAAAAAATATTTTCCAGAAAATATTGGGATTATGCATGGTAATCTTAAAAATGATGAAAAAAATATAGTAATGAAGGACTTCCTGGATAATAAGTTTTTAATATTAATATCAACAACCGTAGTTGAAGTTGGTGTCGACAATCAAAATGCAAATACTATCATAATTGAAAACTCGGAAAGATTTGGTCTTGCTCAACTTCATCAATTAAGAGGTAGGGTTGGCAGAGGAACTGAAGATGGTGAATGCATTTTAATATATTCAAAATCAATAAGTGAAAACGGAAAAAAAAGACTAAAAATTCTTAAAGATTCTAATGATGGGTTTTATATATCCGAACAAGATCTTAAACTAAGAGGATTTGGAGATATTGTTGGTTACAAACAAAGTGGTGATAAAGATTTTATTGTTGCGGACCCGATGTATCACTCACATTTGTTTGAGCTCGCAAAACAAGAAATTGATTTTTACACTAATGAGAATTTATCAATTGATAAATTTAATGTTCTACTTAAATTTTTTAAAAAAGATCAAATACTCAATATTATAGATACCGGCTAATTTTTTTTATAACCTATCGCGATCTCAAATTCGTTTAATCTTCGGAAAATTGATCTTAATTCTGTAATAGTAGTCCACTGATTAATAAATAAAGAGAAACTATTATGCACTCTTTGAAATGCATTTGATATTTGAATTATAACGCCTAGAGTTATTGCTCCCGCAAATAAACTAGGTGCCATCACTAAATACGGAACAATAACCATGAATTGGTCATACAAATTAACCCAAACATCAAAATATCCATAATTAAAAAAAAGTCTGTGATAGTTAAATTTTATGCCCGAAAATAACTCAAAAACAGTGTCTGGTTTTGCATAATTAATCCTATCATCTTCTCCGTACACTAATTCTTTTCTAAATGTAGCTTCTACTTTTTGATTGTTATATTCAAGGCCAGGTAATTTAATTCCTACAAACCAGCTTATTATTAATCCACCTAAACTGACAAATAACGATACCCAGACTAAAGATCCTGGAAATTGTTTTAAAAATTCAATTCGGATCCCGGAAGAAAGTCCCCATAGTATTGGTATGAAGGCAATTAATGTCATAATGGCTCTGATAACTTGAAGGCCTAAGCTTTCAACAATTTTTGCAAATCTACTAGTATCTTCTTGAATTCTTTGTGATGCCCCTTCTATATTTTCAGTGCTATTTTTCCACAACGGAATGTATTCATAAGTTATAGCTTCTCGCCAACGAAGAGAATAAACACGCGTAAAAAAAGAAGTAAAAGTCGCAAGAAGAACGTAAGGGAAGGCCAAATAACAAAAGATATAAATTTTATCCCAAAATTCTAAAATGTTACTTTTTGTTGCGTTTTGTAACAAATCATAAAAACCCTTATACCATTCATTAATTTTAACAGTTATTGATACCTGAATTAGTAACGAAAAAATTAATAACAAACCTCCACCCCAAGACCAAAAAACCCATTTTTTATTAAAAAAAAAACTCTTAAACATTATTTTAAAAAATTATCTGCATAAGCTTTAATAATAAGCTTATTGGGTTTAGTTGCTATCAAAACAAATTGTATATTATTTTGTTCAGCATACTTTATTGCCTGTTCCTGTGTTTCAAATTTTAGTTTTACTTGTTCATTTGTGTTTGATGATGAGGTCCAACCCATAACAAAATCTTTACTTGAGTTGGATTTTTCAAACTCTAAAACCCAAAATTTTGTTCTAGCCTTTCCAGATTGCATAGCTGTTTTTGAAGGTTGATAAATTTTAGCTTTTTGAATCATTAATTACTTTCCTCGGAAGCATCTTCAATCCTTGCTGCAGAAACTACTTTTTCATTTTCTGAAAGATTAAAAATTCTAACTCCTTGAGTATTTCTACCAGTAATTCTAATATCTTTTACGTTACATCTTATCATCTGACCTTTATCAGTAATTAACATAATTTGATCTTCATGATTGATTGTAAAAGTTGATGATACATTCCCATTTCTTTCTGAGGCAATGATATTAATAATTCCCTGTCCGCCTCTACCACTTACTCTATACTCGTAAGCAGAAGAGCGTTTTCCATAGCCATTTTCTGTTATAGTTAAAATGTATTGTTCTTTATTTTTAAATTCATCAAGTTGTTTTTTTGATAATTTTACAATTTTAGTATTATCTAATTCATCATCTGGAGTTTCTTCAGCATCTTTTTCTAATCTAGATACTTTTATGTAAGATTTGGCCTCCTCAGATGTAATTTTTACACTTTTTAGAATTGATAAAGAAATAATCTTGTCATCTTTTTTTAAGGACATGCCCTTAATTCCTTTTGATGATCTTCCTTTGAAAATTCTTAACTTTTTTGATTGCACTCTTAAAGATTTTCCGTGTTCTGAACTTAATAAAAAATCGTCATCATCATCTAAAATTTTTATTCCAGCTATTGAATCGTTATCTTCTAATTTTATTGCAATTTTTCCAGTAGTCTGAATACTTTCAAAATCTAAAAGACTATTTTTTCTAACTTTCCCATTTGATGTAGCAAATATAATTTTCATATTAGCCCATAAAGATTCATCACTAGGCAACGGCATAATTGAAGTAATTATATGGCCTTCCTTCAAAGCAAGAATGTTATTAAGTGCTTTACCTTTGGATTGATTAGACCCTTCTGGAATTTTCCAAGCTTTTAATTTGTAAACAATACCTTTCGAAGTAAAGAAAAGAATTGGTGTATGTGTGTTTGCAGTAAATATTTGATTTACGAAATCCTCATCCCTTGTTGTTATTCCTGTTTTTCCCTTACCACCTCTTTTCTGAACTTTAACTGAGCTTAAAGGACTTCTTTTAATATATCCTTTATTTGTGATTGTAATAATTACATCTTCTTTTTGAACTACGTCCTCAATATCAAAACTACCAACCTGGTTTATAATTTTAGTTTTTCTTGGAGTTGCAAATTTTGCTTTGATATCTTTAAGTTCATCTTTAATTTGCGTTAACAATGCGTTTCTATCGTTAAGAATTTTTTTATATTGAACTATAAGTTTGTAAAAATCGCTAATTTCTTGGTTTATTTCCTCATGTCCAATACCGGTAAGTTTTTGAAGTCTTAACTCTAAAATTGCTTTTACTTGGTAATCTGACAAATGGTACTGGTCTTTATTAGATAAATCACTAACATCCAAAACATCTTTATTAATTTTTGATTTTTCGAAACTCCATTGTTTGTTCTGAAGTGTTGTTTTAGCTTCATTTGGATTTTTTGATTTGCGAATAATCGATATAATTTCATCAATATTTTCGATTGCTATAAAAAGACCAATTAAAATATGAACTCGATCTTTAGCTTTTTTTAAATCAAATAAAGTTCTTTTGATTAAAACTTTTTCTCTAAAATCTACAAAAACTTTTATAAATTGTTTTAAGTTTAATAATTCTGGTTTACCATTGAGAATTGCTAAAGTATTAAATCCAAACGATGACTCTATGGGTGAATATTTATAAAGTTGATTAATAATAACTTCGCTAGATACCCCTCTCTTTAATTCAATAACTATTCTAACTCCTTCTTTATTAGACTCGTCTCTTATGTCAGATATACCTTCAATTTTTTTTTCTCTAACAAGTAATGCAATTTTTTCAATTAAAAGGGATTTATTTGTTTGAAATGGAACTGATTTAATTACGATTAATGTTTTATCTTTTTTTTCTTCCTCTGTATCAATCTCGCCTCTTATTTTTATAGATCCTCTGCCTGTTTTGTATCCAGTCTTTATTACATCTTTTCCGATTATTAATCCTCCTGTAGGAAAATCAGGGCCTGGGATTAATTTAATTAGTTCATCAATAGAAATGTCATTTTTATCAATATAGGCAAGCGTTCCGTCAATAATTTCTCCAAGATTATGAGGTGGGATATTTGTTGCCATTCCAACCGCAATACCACCCGCCCCATTTACCAATAAATTTGGGAACTGTGCGGGTAGTACTGTTGGTTCTAATTCTGTATCGTCATAATTGTTTTGATAATCAATTGTATTTTTTTCAATGTCAGCGACTAAAAATTCTGAAATTTTTGCTAATCTTGTTTCGGTATAACGCATAGCGGCAGCTCTATCACCGTCCATCGAGCCAAAATTTCCTTGTCCATCTAATAATTTTACACTCATAGAAAAATCTTGGGCTAACCTCACTAAAGCATCATAAACAGCCTGATCTCCGTGAGGGTGATATTTACCAATCACATCCCCTACTACTCTTGCTGATTTTCTAAATTGCTTTGACCAGTCGTAGCCACCCTTATACATAGCGTAAATTATTCTTCTATGAACTGGCTTTAACCCATCTCTTGCGTCTGGAAGAGCTCTGCTTATTATAACGCTCATAGCGTACGATAAGTATGAGGTCTTCATCTCATCAACAATTTGAACAGAATTATATTTTTTATTTTTTGGAATTTCTTGATTTAAATCTTCACTCATGAAGCAAATTTAAAAGGGTACTTTATCGTCTGGATCTTGAGAAATATCAGGCATATCGTCAGATGGTAATTGGCTACCCTCTAACTTGCCACCTTCACTAGATGAGGAGCTTTTTCCGCCTAACATTGTTAAAGTTGAATTGTAACCCTGCAGAACTACTTGTGTGCTATATTTTTCTTGTCCGTTGCTATCAGTGTATTTATTGGTGTTTAATTGACCCTCTATGTAAACCTGGGCACCTTTTTTTAAATATTTTTGAACAACACTTACCAAACCTTCATTAAATATAACAACTCTATGCCACTCTGTTTTTTCTTTACGTTCACCCGTACTCTTATCTTTCCAAGACTCAGAGGTTGCAACGCTTAATCTTGCAACACTTTTGCCATTCTGCATTTGCTTAATTTCAGGATCGTTTCCAATTCTGCCTATTAATAAAACTTTATTTAAACTACCTGCCATAATATAGATCTTTTTTTGAACAAAGAATTAAGGTTTATTATATCAGACTATTCAAATTAAAAGAATAAAATTTACTAAAAAAAATGAGTAATACCGTCACAAAAATCGTCATTAAAGGAGCTAGAGAGCATAATTTAAAAAATATTTCATTAGAGATTCCAAGGGATAAATTAATAACGATTACAGGTTTATCAGGATCAGGAAAATCATCTTTAGCTTTCGATACAATCTATGCTGAAGGTCAAAGAAGATATGTAGAAAGTTTATCAGCTTACGCACGTCAATTCTTGGATAGAATGAGAAAACCAGATGTTGATTTAATAGAAGGTTTATCCCCCGCTATATCAATTGAACAAAAAACTACTTCAAAAAATCCAAGATCAATTGTTGCAACTGTAACCGAAATCTATGATTATATGCGCGTTCTTTACGCAAGAGTTGGCATTCCTTATTCTCCATTTACTGGAAAGCCTATTAAATCTCAAACAGTTTCAGAAATGGTAGATCGTATATTAGGTCTTCCTAAACAATCCAAAGTTCAAATTTATGCACCCATAGTGAGAGGAAGAAAAGGAGAATATAAAAAAGAATTACTTGGATATAAAAAAAGAGGATTTCAAAAAGCGAGAGTTGATGGAAAGATTTATGAAATTGATGAAGCTCCAATTTTAAATAAAAATCTAAAACACGACATCGATATATATGTTGATGGTTTTATTAATGATAAAAATGAACAACAGAGAATTGCTGAAAGCATTGAAACTACATTATCTCTTTCTGATGGACTTGTTTATGTGGATTTTACAAATGAAAATCTTCCAAAAGAATTTAAAAAAATTGAAAAAATAGTATTTTCTTCTAAATTTGCATGCCCAGAAAGCGGTTTCACTATAGAAGAAATAGAACCAAGATTGTTTTCATTTAACAGTCCTTATGGCGCCTGTCCTGAATGCGAAGGAATTGGTGTTGATTTATATATAGATCCAAAATTAGTTATTCCAAATGACAAAAAAAGTTTAATAGATGGTGCGATTCTTCCTTGGGCTTCAACTTCTACACTTTATTATGCCCAAACTTTAGCTTCATTAGCAAAACATTATGATTTTTCACTAGAAGAGCCTTGGAGAAATTTGTCAAAAAAAATTCAAGATATTATTTTGTATGGGTCTGGAGAAGAAGAAATAAAATTTTCTTATGATGATGGATATGAAAAGTACTCAAACAAAAAATCATTTGAAGGTGTAGTTAATAATTTAGAAAGACGGTATTTAGAGACAGATAGCGATTGGAAAAGAGAGGAAATTTCTCAATTTCAAAATGAAACAGAATGCGAGAGATGTAAAGGAATGAGGCTTAAAGAAGAGGCTCTTTCAGTAAAAATAAAAGAATTAAACATTAGTGAAGTTTCAAAAATGTCAATTCAGAATGCTTATGACTGGTTTGCTGATCTTCATAACCACCTAACAGAAAAAGAAAATAAAATTTCAATACATATTCTTAAAGAAATAAATGAAAGATTAACTTTTTTAATAAATGTAGGACTTGATTATTTAAATTTATCACGATCATCCGGAACTTTATCTGGTGGTGAATCTCAAAGAATAAGATTGGCATCACAAATTGGCTCAGGTTTAACTGGTGTGTTATATGTCTTAGATGAACCTTCTATAGGGCTTCATCAAAAAGATAATATTAAATTATTAAATGCCCTCAAAAGACTAAGGGATCTAGGAAATACAGTTATAGTTGTTGAGCATGATGAAGAGGCAATGCTTAGTTCTGATCATATTATTGATCTTGGCCCTGGAGCTGGAACCGAAGGTGGAAAAATTATTGCATCAGGAACTCCAGAGCAAATTAAGGCAAACGAAAATAGTATAACTGGACAATATTTATCTGGCAAAAAATATATATCTCTACCTCAATCAAGAAAAAAAGCTAAAGACGGAAGATATTTAACTTTAAGCGGAGCCACTGGAAATAATTTACAAAACGTTACAGCAAAAATTCCGTTAGGAACATTTACTGCTGTAACCGGCGTTTCAGGAAGCGGAAAATCAACATTTATTTTGCACACTCTCTATAGGGCTTTGAATTTAATGATAAACAAAACAATATCTAAGAATATGCCAAAACCTTTTAAAGGAATACAAGGATATGAATATTTAGATAAAATAATTGATATTGACCAGTCTCCAATAGGAAGAACGCCAAGATCAAATCCAGCTACTTACTCTGGTGCTTTTACAGTTATTAGAGAATGGTTTGTTAACTTACCGGATTCAAAAGCAAGAGGTTATAAGCCTGGAAGATTTTCTTTTAACGTTAAAGGAGGAAGATGTGAAGCATGTGAGGGGGATGGGGTTATTACTTATGAAATGCATTTTTTACCAGATGTTTATGTGCAGTGTGACGTCTGTAAAGGAAACCGTTACAATAGAGAAACTCTAGAAATTAGATTTAAAGACAAAAATATTGCAGATGTTTTAAATATGACTGTCGATGAAGGTGTTATATTTTTTGAAAATATATCATCTATTAGAGATAAGCTTTTAACTTTACAAAAAGTTGGACTTGGCTACATTAAAATTGGGCAACAGGCGACTACTTTGTCTGGTGGCGAAGCTCAAAGAATAAAATTAGCAAAAGAACTTTCTAAAAGAGCAACGGGAAGAACTATTTATATTCTTGATGAACCAACAACTGGTCTTCATATCCACGATGTAAAAAAATTATTAGAAGTCCTTCATACTTTTGTAAATAAAGGAAATACAGTTGTTGTAATTGAGCATAATTTAGATGTTATAAAAACTGCTGACTGGATAATTGACATGGGACCCGAAGGAGGGGTTAAGGGAGGGAAAATTGTTGCCGAAGGTACTCCAGAAGATGTTTCTCGCATAAAAGGTAGTTATACAGGTGAATTTTTAAAGAAAATCTTATCTAAAAATACTTCAAAAAAAATTGCTTAAATCGTCATATTTTATGTTAGTATCAATTCATGGGAATCAGCAATATTTTACAATCTCTTCCTAAAACAATTCTAAGTTCAGTTATTGCTACTCTAATATTTTTTGGAATTTTATTTTACATAAATGATGGCTGGGCAAATGATAGATATTTCTGGAGTGCCATATTTAGATATTTACATGTTTTGTCAGGTGTTATGTGGATAGGTCTATTGTGGTATTTTAATTTTGTTCAAATACCGAGCATGCCTAAAATTCCAGATGAACAAAAACCTGCTATTGGAAAAATAATAGCTCCTGCAGCTTTATTTTGGTTTCGTTGGGCTGCTCTTTCTACAATCATTACCGGTCTAATTACAGGATATCTTAACGGCTACATCCATGAAGCATTGGCTTTTAAAGGGGCTCCAAAAAATGTAACAATAGGAATTGGTATGTGGCTTGGAATAATTATGGCATTTAATGTTTGGTTTATTATTTGGCCAAATCAAAAAAGAGCCTTGGGTATTGTTGAATGCGATCCTGAGAGAAAAGCTAAATCAGCAAGAATTGCAATGCTTACATCTAGAATGAACGCCTTTTTGTCTATTCCTATGCTTCTAACTATGGTTATAGCTCAAAATCTTTATTAAGGCGTATTATCAATTTTAACTGACCAATCTCTTTTTATATTAAAAAACATCACGATTGGTGAGGCCACATATATCGAAGAATAAGTTCCAAAAATAATTCCAAATGTAATCGCAAATGCAAAACCTCTAAGAACTTCTCCTCCGAAAATTAAAACTGCAACAATCGAAAGTAAAGTTGCACCAGAGGTTTTAAGGGTTCTGGAAAGAGTTTCGTTTAACGACTTATTTATCAAATCAGTTAAATTAGAAACGCTATCTTTTTTTAAATTCTCTCTTATTCTATCATAAATAATTACAGTATCATTTATTGAGTAACCAATAATAGTAAGTAAGGCAGCAATAATTGTAAGATCGAACTTTAAATTAAATAACGAAAAAATACCCGCAGTGATTATAGTGTCGTGAAATAGAGCGACGATACCTCCTAGGCTAAATTGCCATTCAAATCTAAACCATAAATAAATAAAAATAGCTATAAATCCAAATAACAATGCATATATTGCTGATTTAATCAATTCACCTCCAACTTTAGGACCAACAGTTTCAACTTTTCTAATAGAAATTTTTTGTTTTAAATCTTTTTCAAGATTATTTTTAATACTGTTAACAAATTCATTATTATTAATGCTATTTTCCATTGAAATTTCAAAATTATTTGCAGCGCCAAATTCTTTAACTGTGTAATTATTAATATTTAACTTTGATATAGAGCTTCTAATTTCTTCAACGTGGATATTTTTTTCAGTTCTAATTTCTATAACTGTACCCCCTTTAAAATCTACTCCATAATTAAAACCTTTAATTAAAATAATTAACAAGCATCCAATTGTCATAACTGTAGACAAAGAAACGAAGAACTTTTTATATTTTAAAAAATTATAATTTGTCATATTAAATTTTTAATTCGCTATCTTTATTTGCCAAAACATATTTTCCAACCATTAATCGACTGACAGTAAATGCTGTAAAGAAAGATGAAACCAATCCTATGATTAAAGTTAAAGCAAAGCCTCTAACTGGACCGCTTCCCAGGTAAAATAATATTATTCCAGCTATTAATGTCGTAAGATGTGTATCTATTATGGTTAATAATGATCTTCTGTAAGCAGCATCAGTTGCTATGATCATTGATTTTTCTATTTTGAATTCCTCTCTTAATCTTTCATAAATTATCACGTTCGTATCAACTGACATTCCAGTCGTTAAAACAATGCCTGCTATTCCAGGTAGAGTTAGTGTAGATCCAAATAAAGATAGTACGGCAGCTAAAATTATTACGTTTAGCAAAAGACATATATCAGCGAAAACGCCAAAAATTTTATATTCATAAATAATATAAAGAGCGACTAGTAAAAATCCTGAAATAAAAGATATCACTCCATACTTAACGGAATCTTCACCAAGGTCAGAACCAACTGTTCTTTCTTCTACTATTTTCATAGGTGCTGGTAAGGCTCCAGATCTAAGCAGTATGGATAATTGATTTGCCTCTTCAACAGTAAAACTTCCAGATATTTGTCCGCTACCAGTTAAAATTGGTTCTCTTATCACTGGGGCGCTAAGAATTTCATTATCCAGTATAATCGCTAAAGATCTTCCAACATTCTCTTTTGTAGCAGCAGCAAATTTTGCAGCCCCCACTCCATCTAATTTAAAACTAACAACAGTTCCATTAGTATTATTATCATATCCGGGTTGAGCATCTTTTAAATTCTCTCCTGTTAAGATTATTTTTTTTTCAACTTCTAAAGTAGAGCCAATAGATTTATACTTATATTTCTCATATCCAGAATTATCTGGAGAAGAGTTATTTTGCGATCTTACAAATCTAAAATTAAGTTGAGCAGTTTTTCCAAGAATATTTTTAAAATGAGAAGGATCAGTTAACCCAGGGAGTTCAACCAATATTCTGTTTTCACCTTTTTGAACAATATTAGGCTCTTTTGTTCCAAGTTGATCAATTCTTTTTCTTACTACTTCTAAAGATTGATTAATAGCGTCTTGTTTAACATGTTTAATAAATTCAGGAGTGAATTGAATAACAAAAGTATCTTTCTCAACTTTATAAAATATTTCTTTATTATAATTTTCAGTTGTTTTGCTACCCATAGGATTGAAAAAACTTTTTTTTCCATTTAAATCATTAATTATATTAATAGTTCCATCTTTAAATTTAGAATCTTGAATTTCAAAAGAAATTTTCTCAGCACTAATATTAAAATTTTTGTAATTAATATTTGAATTTTTAAGTTGTTTTTTTAATTCGGTTGCTTTGTCATCGATTTTTTTTGCTACTAAAGGATTAATATCAACTTCTAAAAGTAAATAAGAGCCTCCCTGTAAATCTAGTCCTAAATTTACTTTTTTGTCTAAAAAAAATTTATATTTGTCTGATGTAAAAAAATTTCCTAAAAAGATATAAAAAAAGAATAAAACTGTAAGAAAGACTAAACTTATCTTTAATCTAGAAAAATTTAACACTAAAAATTACTTAGTTTCTGATTTGGAAAGAACTTGTGAAATTGTTGATTTGATAACTTTAACATTAACGTTATCTGATACTTCTAATTCTACTTTTTCTTCGTCAATTACTCTGGAAATCTTACCAATGATACCGCCAGCTGTAACAACGCTGTCGCCTCTAGTTAATTTTGAAATCATTGATTTATGTTCAGCAACTCTTTTTTGTTGAGGTCTGATTAATAAAAAATAAAAAATAACAAAAATTAATATTAAAGGAACAAATTGACCAAGTGCAGCAATAGACATAGCGAGTTTAAATATACTAGAAGAAGTTTAATTACAATAATATTTTAAATTTAATAACGATTTTATAATCTAAAATTTATCAATACCACCCATATAAGAATGAAGAATTTTTGGAATAGTAACTGAACCGTCTTTATTTTGGTTGTTTTCAATTAGCGCAATCAAAGTTCTGCCTACCGCAAGTCCTGAGCCGTTTAAGGTGGCAACGTAATCAATTTTTTTTTCTAAATCCTTATATCTTGACATCATTCTATTTGCTTGGAATTGCCCACAAGAAGAACAGCTGGATATTTCTCTATAATTATTTTGCGAAGGCATCCATGCTTCTATGTCATAAGTTTTTTCAGCACTAAAGCCCATGTCTCCCGAAGATAACAGAACTACTCTGTAAGGTATTTCTAATTTTTTAAGTATAGTTTCTGCGCAATTAAGCAACCGTTCAAGTTCATTATTTTTATCTTCTGGTTTCGTAATGCTAACCAACTCAACTTTATAAAATTGATGCTGCCTTAACATTCCTTTTGTATCTTTTCCAGCAGCTCCTGCTTCTGCTCTAAAACATGGGGTTGAAGCAACATATCTAAGTGGCAAATCTTCATAATTTAATATTTTATCCCTAACAATATTTGTGAGAGAAACTTCAGCAGTTGGTATTAGCCAAGCTCCTGTATTTAAAGAGAATTGTTCTTTAGAAAATTTTGGAAGCTGTCCCGTTCCAAACATTGATTCTTCGTTTACAATAATTGGCACATTCATTTCTAGATAATCAAATTCTCTCACATGAGTATCAATCATAAAATTGATAAGAGCTCTTTCTAACTTTGCAATATTGCCTTTAGTTATTACATATCTAGCACCTGAAATTTTAGTAGCTGTATCAAAGTCCATTAAATCTTTTTCAGCACCAATTTCATCATGTGATTTAATTTTAAAATCAAAATCTCGAATTTTACCGAATTTGCGAATTTCTTTATTGCTTTTACTGTCCTCTCCGACGGGAACATCGTCCAGATGAATATTTGGTAAATGATGCAAAATATTATTAATATTTATTTTTTGTTCGGAAATATTCTTTTCAAAATTGTCAATATCAATTTTAATGCCAACTACTTTTTTAGAGAGAGATAAAAAATTGTCACTTTTTTTATCTTTTACAACTGATAATTCTTTGGATATTTTATTTCTTTCTTCTTGTAACTTTTGTTGCTTATCTAAAATTTTTCTAATAGAGCTATCCAAGACAATAATTTCATCAATTAATTTATCTGAATTTTTTACAAATCTTTCTTTATACTTTTTTTTATAAAGCTCAGGGTCATCTCTTAGAGATTTAAGATTTATCATTTTTATTCTTTTCTAAATATTTGATAACCAGAATAGATATTTCATATAAAATCATCAATGGAATTGCTAATCCTATCTGACTTATTGGATCCGGAGGTGTTATTATTGCTGCAATTATAAATATAATAACAATAATATATCTTCTTCTTTCCGATAAATATTTTGAATCAATCAATCCAACTGTTGCTAATAGCACTAACAATACTGGCAATTCAAAACTTAAACCAAAAGCAAACATAAAAACCATTATTAAAGAAAGATATTCGCTTACTTTTGCTTCAAGCTGTATAGGCATACTAGTTTGAGTACTAAGCGTTTCAAAAGATAAAAAAAACTTAATAGCTAATGGCATTATAAAAAAATAAGCAAGCAATGCTCCCGTTACAAAAAGGATTGGAGTTGCAATAAGAAAGGGTAAGATTGCTCTTTTTTCATTATGATACAAACCAGGAGCTATAAATTTCCATATTTGAATTAAAAAAACTGGAAAAGAAAAACAAATTGCTGAAAAAAAAGAAAGTTTTAAATAAGTAATAAAAGTTTCTTGTAATGCAGTGAAAATTAATCTTTTTGTCCCAATATTATTCTCTCCTAAAGCCCAAACATAGGGTTGTAGTAAAAAATTATATATTTTTTCTGCGTTTAAATATGAAATGATAAATGCAAAAGTAAAAAAAATTAAACTTTTGATAATTCTAGTCCTTAATTCTAAAAGATGTTCTATTATACTAGATTGATTTTGATCATTTTCATTATTCATAAAATAAAAAAAATTAAGATTTATTTGATTTGTCTTTATCTTTCTCTTCAGGATTAAGATCTGTAATTTTTTTTATATCTTTTTCATGCTCTTCAAGAATTTCATCCATACTTTTTTGAAATGAATTAATGTAATTTTTAATCCCATTTTTAATTTGGATAAATTTTCTGACAACTACAGGAAGATCTTTTGGACCAATAACAATTATCGCTACTAGTATAATAACTAAAATTTCAGACCACCCTATTTGTGGCATAATTTTTAGTGATCTGATTTTGAATTTGAATCTTTATTCTTAGAATCTTTATTATCAGAATCGTCTGACATTCCTTTTTTGAAACTTTTTATTCCTTTAGCAACATCACCCATTAAATCAGAAATTCTACCTCTGCCAAATAACAGAACGACAACTATTAAAACTATAATGATATGCCAAAAACTAAGACCCATGAATGAATTCTATATATTAAATAATATTCTATTACAAATAAATTAATTATCTTTTTTATTCAAGGTGTCAGACAGCATATCATCGATGTTTGAAAATATATCTTCTTTCGATTGTTTGTCTAAATCATCCTTAGCAAATTTATTTGTTCCAAAAATTGATCTATCTAAACGACTATCGATTAATCCAGCTGAAGCTAATTCTTCGGAGCTAGGTAAATCAGAAATAGATTTTAAGTTAAAATGACTTAAAAAAGTGTCCGTTGTCACATACAATAAAGGTTTTCCTGGTATTTCTTTTCTCCCTTGCGGTTTAACCCATCCAAGCTCAAATAATATCTCTAAAGTTCCGGTGCTAAAAGATACGCCTCTAATTTCTTCAATTTCCGAACGAGTAACTGGTTGATGATATGCAATAATAGCTAAGGTTTCAATTGTTGCCTTCGACAACTTCCTTTGCTGAACAACTTCACTAGCAATTTTATTAGATAAATTTTCAGCAGTTCTAAAAGACCATTTGTTAGAAATTTCGTAAAGATTTATACCTCTCTCAATAAACTCTAATTGCAGTTCTTTTAAAATTTTAACAACATCAACATTTAAATTAACTTTAGATTTTATTGTTTCAATATCTAAAGGTTCATCAGCAGCAAACAAAATAGCTTCTACTAATCTTTTTGCATCTTTATTTTTATTCAACATAATTATCTAGCTTTGATTAAAATTTTATCAAAAATTTTTTTTTGCATAATTGATAATTTTCCTTCTCTAACGAGTTCTAGGCTTCCAGCAAATATTCCTGCCAAACCAGATTTTTTTAAAGTTTTAGAACCTGAGAAAGAACCTGGAACCACATCCCTAATATCTCTCCATTCAGTAAGATCGCTTAATAAACTTGTAATTTTTTTTATAGCCTCTTCCATTGTATAAACTGGTAATTTTGAAATATTCATAACAGAAAAATTTTGTTTTCTTTTAATTTCTGCATAAGACTTGATAAGCTCATACAAAGATACTGAATATTTAGAAGTGGAAAGAGTTTTTATTCCTTCTCTCATCCCTTTCATAAAAATATCTTTGCCCAGTTGTTTTTGACAAACAAGCTTATCCGAAAGAAATCTTATTGCTTCTAATTTTCTTAATTGTAACTTAAGTTTTTCTGCCATCTGAATAGCTGAAAAATCATCTTCGAAATCATCAGGTAGCAACAATCTAGATTTTAAATAAGCAAGCCAAGTTGCCATAACTAAAAAATCAGCAGCTAATTCTAAATTTTTTTTTATGTTATTAACAAATTTTAAATATTCATCTGCTAATTGAACAATAGAGATTTTCATTAAATCTACTTTTTGAGACTTTGCCAAATCTAAAAGTAGATCAAGAGGTCCCTCATAGTTATCAATATTGAGAGTAAATTTGCTTTCTGACTGTTCTTCAGAAACTGGGTTTAATTCAACTACAGTATCCATTTAATTTATTTAACTGATTCTTGAGTTAAATTTATTAAAATTTTTCTTAATTTTTTCCGTTATTTTGTAAGTAAAATTATCAATTTGAGGCACAATTAAAGATAGTTTCTTCATTTCATCAATTTTTCCATTACAATGGAGTAATAAATTACAACCGGCTGTAAGGCTTAATTGTGCTTTTGTAGCAAGACTGTTGGACAGAGCCTTCATAGAAAGATCATCCGACATTATTATTCCTTTAAATTTTAAATACTTTCTGACTATTTCGTGAATTATATATTTTGATTGTGTTGCGCATCTTTTTGAATCTAATTTTTCATACAATATATGTGCAGTCATAGCTAAATTTGCAGTATTATTTTTAAATGGTTCGAAATCATTTTTTTTTAAATATTTTAAAGAAAATTTTACTTTTGGTAGTTTAAAATGAGAGTCTGCATTAGTGCAGCCATGTCCAGGGATATGTTTAATAACAGTTTCGATTCCATAATTATTATAAATTTGGGTCAAATATTTAGATATTCTTTTAACAATTTCTGAATTTTTAGAAAAAGACCTATTTCCAATTACACTTTTTTTATCTTCATTAAACAGATCTAAAACAGGAACAGTGTTTATATTAATTCCACAATATTTTAAAATAGAAACATTTGCTTTAAGGAATTTATTAAAATTTTTATAAAAAATTTTCTTATTTTCAAAAATATCACCAAAATATTTTGAATTATATTTATCCAAATTAATAATTTTTTTAAACCGATTAACTCTGCCTCCTTCTTGATCAATTAATATTGGAAAATTTTCATCTTTAAAAATATCTTTTATGCTATTTGTTAAATTCCTAACTTGATAAAGATTATCAATATTTCTTGAAAATAATATTATTCCCCATGGTTTGTATTTTTTAAAAAAATTAATTTCATTAAAACTTAATTTTAAACCTTCAATTCCAAATATAATTGCGTGCGTATTCAAATCTTTATTTTATTAACTCCCAATATTGTTTTTGTTTGTAAATTTTTTTAAAAAACTCTTCATTATCTACCCTTTTTTTAAAATCTGAAGGAGAAGAAATTTTTTCTAATTTTTCAATATATGAGTTTAAGTAAATTAAATAGTCATCTCTTTTTTTGCTCACATTTTTAACAAAATTATTTGAATTATAATAAAAAAGACAAGAACCTAAAATAATCAAAACTAACAAAAAAGAAATAATGTTAACGAAATACTTTTTCATTAAATCATCACATTTCAGTTGGGGCATTTACATTTAAAATATCTAAACCACTTTTTAAAACTAGTTGTATTTTTTTAATCAAAAACAATCGAGAAGACTGAAGATCTAAATTTTTTTCATTTAAAATTTTTAAATTATCGTCCTCATTTCCTGAATTCCAATAAGTATGAAATAAACTTGCTAATTCATACATATAAAATGGAAGTCTATGTGGCTCCAGATGAAAAGCTGAGAGTTCTAAACATTTTGCCCACTCAGAAATTTTCTTCATTAAATCAATTTCTATTTCCTGAGTAAGTAAGTTAAGATTTATTTTTTTTTGTTCTTTGTCTTCGTAACCTATTTTTCTAAAAACAGAACATATTCTTGCGTAAGCGTATTGCACATAGAATACTGGATTTTCTTTGGACTGATCAGTAACTAAATCAAAATCAAAATCTAATTGAGAGTCATTACTTCTATATATCATCATGAATCTTACAGAATCTTTTCCAACTTCATTTATAAGATCGCTAGCTGTAATAAAGTCACCAGCCCTTTTGGACATTTTAAACTGCTCTCCAGATTTAAACAATTTTACTAACTGACAAACTTTGCAAATAATTTTTTGTTTGTTTTCTGACAGCGCTGAAACACATGAAGATTGTCTTTTTAAATAACCGGCATGATCCGCTCCTAAGACATTAATCAGAAGATCAAATTTTCTTTCTATTTTGTCATAATGATAAGCAACATCATTAGCAAAATAAGTCCAACTTCCGTCAGACTTTTTTAACGCCCTGTCCATGTCATCTCCAAATTTAGTAGATTGAAATAATAGTTGTTTTCTAGGCTCCCAATCTTCGACTTCATTTCCTTTAGGTTTCTCTAAGATCCCTTCATAAACATAATTCTTTTCCTTTAAAATTTTCAAAACTTTCTCAACAATATTCTTGTTAACAAGAGATTTTTCGGAGACAAAATTATCATGAACAATGCCTAATTTTTTTAAATCATTTTTAATTAGATTCATCGCTTCCTTTATGCACAGCTCTTTAAAATTATCAAAAATTAAATCATAATTATCAAAATTAGATATTTGTTTAATTGTTAAAATATTTTTAGCTATATCAATTACATAATCACCAGGATAAAGCCCCTGATCCTCAGGAAATGGAGTTTTATTTTTTAACTCTAATACTCGATGATAAACTGATTTAACAAATTGATTAATCTGATTTCCGTAATCATTTATGTAATATTCTTTAACAACATTATGTCCGACAAATTTTAATAAATTAGCTAAAACGTCTCCAAAAACAGCACCTCTACAATGCCCCACGTGCAGAGGGCCTGTTGGATTTGCAGAAACATATTCGATTAATATTTTATTAGATTTTAAATTTTGATTATTACCAAAGTCAGTATCTACTGTTTTTAAAAAATCATACCAAAAATTTTTATTAAAAAAAAAATTTAGAAAACCAGGTTTTGCTACTTCGATTTTTATAATTTCTTCAAATTTACCTTCTAATTCCATTTTAATATTGGATGCTAATTCGATAGGATTTAAATTATTTACTTTTGCAAAAATCATTGGAGCGTTTGTACTTAGGTCTCCGTGAGTCTTAATCTTAGGAATTTCTACTGAAAAATTACTAAAGTTTTCAGGTAATTTAATGATATTTTTTTTTTCTAAAGACTTAAAAAAATTATTTAATTTTATTTTATAATCAAAAAAGATATTCATTTTATTTTATTGTATAAATCGATAGCAAATTTATCAGTCATTCCAGCAATAAAATCAGCTACTGACCTTTCTAATCCCCATTTTTTCTTTGATTCAGCAGTTATAAATTTTTTATTATTTTTAATTAGATAAATATATAATTTTTTAATTATTTTTTCTGCTTTATTAGTCATTATTTCTACAGATTTATTTTCATACATATTTATTTTTAGAAATTCACGAATTTGATTATTTGCAACATTAAGCTTTGATGAAAAACTAACTATAAAATTAGTAGATTTATAAACGTCTTGAATTGATTTAATATTATATTGTTTTAAATTCTTTTTTGTCTGTAGAATTAAATCAGTGACCATAATATTTATTATTGACCTTATAATCTCATTTCTTAACAATTTTTTATTCTTAAATTGTTTATTTTTTTTTTTTATTACGTCACCTATAATTGGAATATCTTTAATGTCATTAATCGAAAAAAAACCAGCTCTAATTCCATCATCAATGTCATGATTGTTGTAAGCTATGTCATCTGACAAAGCACTAATTTGAGATTCTAAAGAGGACTGCTCATAAAAGTTAATTTTTTTTATTTTACTCAAATTTGGTAAAATGTTTAAATTCTGTGTTATCAAATAATTTGGTCCATTATGCTTAACAATACCGTCTATTGTGTTTATAGATAAATTTAAACCGTCAAAATTTTGATAGGCTTTTTCTAATTCAGTAATTAAACGAACTGAATGAATATTGTGATTAAAACCACCATAACTGTCCATACAATGATTTAGTATTTTTTCACCAGCATGACCAAATGGTGGATGCCCAAGATCATGAGACAAACTTATTGCCTCTGCTAAATCTTCATTTAATTTCAGATATCTAGCTATCGATCTTGATATTTGAGAAACTTCTAATGAATGCGTAAGTCTAGTTCTGTAATGATCTCCTTCATAATATACAAAAACTTGAGTTTTATATTTAAGTCTTCTAAATGATGTCGAATGTATAATTCTATCTCTATCTCTTTGATAAAATGATCTATAAGGATTTTTTTTATCTCCAAACTGTCTGCCTAAATAATTAGAATTATTAGAAGAAAATCTTACTAATAACTTATTGTAATTATCTACTCCGGACATATATTAATAGAGTTATAGCAACATATAATTGAATGACTAATAATTTTACCATTACAGATAATGCTAAAAAAAAGATAGAAAATCTTTTAGTAAATGAAAAATTCAATAAATTTTTTAGAATAGAGGTTAAAGGAGGAGGCTGCTCGGGTTACAAATATCATTTTCTAATGGATAGCAAAAAAAATCATGACGATATAATTATTAGTAATGTGTTAATTGATAAATCCTCTTTTTCTTTTATACAAGGATCTACATTAGATTTTTCTGAAAAATTAATTGAAAATACTTTTAAAATTATCAATCCTAAAGCTACATCTTCATGTGGGTGTGGTAGTTCATTTTCGGTTTAATGATTATTAGCAGTTGGAACGTTAACTCAGTAAGAGTTAGAATCGATCATGTGATTAATTATTTAAAAAAGAACAAACCAGACTTTTTACTTTTACAAGAAATAAAAACTGAAAACAAAAACTTTCCTTATGCTGAGTTAAAAAGTATTGGTTACGAAAGTGAAGTTCATGGTCAAAAATCATATAATGGTGTTGCTATAATTTATAATAAAAAAATAAGTAATATAAATTTTAATATTATTAATGATAAACAAGAACAATCCAGAACAATTTCTGCTGATGTAGTTTACAAGAATGAATTGATAAAAATTATTTGTATTTATGTTCCGAATGGAAATCCAGTCAATACTGAGAAATATAAATATAAAATAGAATGGTTAAAATCTTTTGAGGATTATTTATTCAAACAAAATAAATTAAAAAATAAAGTAATCATAGGTGGTGATTTTAACATTATTCCTAATGAGGAGGATGTTTATAATCCTAAAGACTGGGAAAATGATGCTCTATACAGGATTGAAATTAGAAAATTTTTTAGGAATATATTAAACGAAGGATACAACGACGCTTTCAGATTAATTAATAAAAAACCTAATAACTACACATTCTGGGATTACCAAAATGGCTCTTTTGAAAGAAATAAAGGACTAAGAATTGATCACTTTTTATTATCAAAAAATATCACCAATCTTATTAAAGATGTTACAATTGATTCTTATTTAAGGTCTTTGGAACGACCATCCGATCATGCGCCGATCAGATTAACATTGGCTTAGGCTCTGCCGTAAACATCTTTAATTCTAATAATATCATCTTCTCCTAAGTAACTACCTGTTTGGACTTCTATAATTTTCAAAATATATTTTTGCTTATTTTCAATTCTATGTACTGCTCCTTGGGGAATAAAAATAGATTCAGACCTATTTAAAACTAAACTTTTTTTATTAAGCGTAACATTTGCTTTACCTTCAACAACGATCCAATTCTCAGATCTATGCCTATGTTTTTGTAAGCTTAAAATTGCTCCTGGGTTAACAAGAAGTTCTTTAACTTGAAAAGTTTTACTTACAAATATATTTGTAAATTGTCCCCATGGCCTTTGCGTAGTTGTGTGCTGATCAGTAATCTTTGGAAATTGCTTGTTAATAAAAGGATAGATGAATTGGAGATTATTTTTTTTTAAATCAGACAAATAAAGTACGTCCTTATAGTCCACTACCAATAAGTTTTCTAAATTACACGCTACAATAGTTCTTTCATTTGAAGATATATATGAGTTTTTAACGTTATTTTTAAAAATTCTACCTTTTATAAAATTGTTATGTTTATCTTTTTTTTCAATTTCCCATTTTTGTAACCAGCTACCGACATCTTTCCAGTCACTTAATAATTTGACTGAAAAAACATTAGGAGATTTTTCTAAAATTGCATGATCAAATGAAATCGGTTTTATTTTTGAGAAATATTTATCCTCTAATAACAATGTATTATTTATTATTTTCGCATTAATAAAAGCATCGCAAACTTGTAAAGCTAGTTTTTTTTGCAACACAGAATATTCATTTAATAACGCTGATTTATTCGAAAGGAACATTCCTGAATTCCAAAGATAATTATTATTTTTAATAAGTTTTTTTGCTTTTTTTAAATTTGGTTTTTCAATAAATTTTAGAACTTTATTAAAATTTTTATTAATTTTTCTCGAATATAAATAACCATATCCTATTTCTGGATAACTAGGTTTTACTCCAAAAATAAAAATTTTATTTCTATCTAAATATTTAGATAAATTTTTGATCTGCCTTTGAAATAATAATTTTTTTTCAATAATATGGTCGGAAGAAATAATTAATATAGGTTGGTAAAATGACAAATCATCATCGTTTATCGCCGCAAGTATTGCTGGAGCGGTATTCTTTTTTTGTGGCTCTACAAAAATTTTACAATCTATTTTTTTAGTTTGTTCTTTAATCTGATCTAAAAAATTGACATTTGAACAAATTGTAATTTTATCGAAATCAGGTCCTGTTACTCGATCTATGGCATGCTGCAATAAGCTTTTCCCATTAATCTTTATAAATTGCTTGGGATTTTTTTTTCTAGATTCGGGCCATAACCTAGTACCCTCTCCTCCGCATAATATTATTGGTTTAATTTTTAAATATCCGCGTAACATTTTTTTTCCTTAAATCCACCAGCATGGGTAACGGCTCCATTTTTAGCAGAACCAACTGTCTGGCCGTATTTCCATAAAGTTCCGGATAAAAAGTGAGGACTTATATTTTTCCAAGCTTTTTTTCTTTTCTTCAATTCTGATTTAGAAATTTTAAAATCTATAGTTCCTTTAACGGCGTCAATTGCAATAATATCTCCATTTTTTAATAGAGCTATAGGACCGCAATTAAAAGCCTCGGGTCCTACATGACCAACGCAAAATCCTCTAGTTCCTCCTGAAAATCTTCCATCTGTTATTAGAGCTACTTTTTCTCCCATACCTTGACCATATATTGCTGCAGTGGTTGAAAGCATTTCTCTCATGCCCGGGCCACCTTTAGGCCCTTCATACCTTATAACGATAACATCTCCTTCTTTGTATTTTTTATTCTGAACGGCTTTAAAAGCTTCTTCTTCACTATTAAAACAAAGAGCTTTACCAGTAAATTTTAGTTTTTTCATTCCAGCAACTTTAACAATTGCACCTTCTGGAGCCAAATTTCCCTTTAGACCTACGACTCCACCTGTTTTAGAAAGCGGTTTATTATAAGGTCTCATTACATCTTGATTGATGTTAAATTTAACTGACTTTAAATTTTCTTCCATAGTTTTACCTGTTACAGTCAAACAATCTCCATAAATGTAACCGCCGTCCAATAAAGTTTTTAATAACATTGGTGCTCCTCCTGCCTCAAACATATCTTTAGCCACATATTTTCCGCCAGGTTTTAAATCTGCTAAATAAGGAGTTTTTTTAAAAATTTTTGCAACATCAAATAAATCAAATTTAATTCCACATTCATTAGCTATAGCTGGCAAATGAAGAGCTGCATTTGTTGATCCTCCTGTGGCAGCTACAATTGTTGCGGCGTTATGTAATGATTTAAGAGTAACAATATCTCTTGGTCTTATATTTTTTCTTAATAATTCCATAACTGCTTTTCCGCTTGCATATGCATATTTATCTCTTTCTACATAAGGGGCTGGTGTTCCAGAAGAGTAAGGTAATGCTAAACCTATAGCCTCAGATACACATGCCATTGTATTTGCTGTAAATTGACCTCCACAAGCACCTGCGCTAGGACACGCGCTTATTTCTAATTCTTCTAAATCCTCATCTGACATTTGATGATTTGCATGTTTTCCAACAGCTTCGTAAACATCTACAACTGTCACATCTTTTCCTTTGAATTTTCCAGGTAATATAGATCCACCATAAATAAAAACACTTGGAACATTTAACCTGCACATAGCCATCATTAATCCCGGCAAAGACTTATCGCAACCAGCAAGACCAACCAAAGCATCATAACAGTGACCTCTAACTGTCAACTCAGTTGAATCTGCTATAACCTCTCTAGATACTAATGAGGATTTCATGCCTTCATGACCCATTGCAATACCGTCTGTGACTGTAATTGTGCAGAACTCTCTTGGCGTCCCATTGTTATCAAAGACACCCTTTTTAGCTGACTGAGCCTGTCGCATTAAAGCAATATTACAAGGGGCTGCTTCATTCCATGTTGAAACGACACCAACAAAAGGTTTGGCAATGTCATTTTTTTTTAAATTCATTGCATAATAAAAAGCTCTATGAGGAGCTCTGTCTGGACCTACCGTGGTATGACGACTTGGTAATTTAGATTTATCAAAT
Organism: Candidatus Allofontibacter sp.; assembly: GCF_040404065.1. Lineage (GTDB taxonomy): Bacteria > Pseudomonadota > Alphaproteobacteria > Pelagibacterales > Pelagibacteraceae > Fontibacterium. Next base: position 719,042 of record NZ_JBBAJM010000001.1, on the reverse strand, counting down.
TTCATATTAATTTTTAATGGATATTATACTTTCTAATTGATTCAAATCATTTACTAAATTTTTTAAGATATCTTTTTCTTTATCAACTATATCCTTTGGGGCCTTGTTTATAAAAGATTTGTTAGCAAGTTTTCCCTTTGAAATATTAATATTATTTTTAATTACATCTATTTTTTGTTTTACTTTAGCAATTTGCTCTTTTAAGGAGATTTCTGTAGAGAATTTAATCAATATAGCATCCCCCTCTGAATAGAGAGATAATATGTTTTCATTTTTTTCATCTTTTTTAAATAAATTCTCAACTCTAGATGCTTTTTTAAAAATTAAAAAATTCCTATCTAAAAAATCTTTCTTATTTTTGGATAAATTATCAACACAAATATCAACAAAATTTCCAGGAGAAACCTGCAAAATAACTTTTGTTGATCGAATTAAACCTACAATTTTAATTAACCAATTAATCATTTGTATATTATTATTTTTAATAATTTTAATTTCTTTGTTATTAGTAAAATTAATTAAAGGACTTTTGAAAAAATCCATAAATTTTAATTTATTCCACAGTTCTTCTGTAACAAAAGGTATGAAAGGATGTAGTGATATTAAAATTTTGGAGAATATAAATCCAAAAACTTTTTTTGTTTCTTTTATTTTATCCTGATCATTAGAATAAAAAATTGATTTTGCAAATTCTAAGTACCAGTCGCAAAAGGTATTCCATACAAAATTGTAAATTTCTCTTGAAGCCTCATCAAATCTAAATGCCTGCATGTGTATATCAATATTGTTTCTGGTTTGAATGTATTCATTAATGATCCATTGATTAACTTCGAGTTTTACATTGTTAATGCTATTTTCTAAATTAGAATTACAATTATTTAATTCGCAAAACTTGGAAACATTCCAAATTTTAGTTAAAAAATTCCTATAACCTTTAACTCTTTCTTCAGAAAGCTTCACATCTCTGCCTGGTGAAGCCATTGACATCAGCGTAAATCTTAAAGCATCTGCTCCGTATTTTTTAATTAACTCCAAAGGATCAATAACGTTTCCTTTTGATTTAGACATTTTTTGTCCGTGCTCATCTCTAACTAAAGCGTGTATATAAACTTTATCAAAAGGAACTTTTTTTGTTACAAATAAACCCATCATCATCATTCTTGCTACCCAAAAAAACAAAATATCAAAACCCGTTACTAGAACTGATGTTTTATAAAATCTTTTAAAATTATAAGTTTTGTTAGGCCATCCTAAGCTCGCAAATGGCCATAATGATGATGAGAACCAAGTATCGAGAACATTAAGGTCTTGTTTAATGTAGGAGTTTTTTTTTTTATAAAACTTATCTGCTTTTTTTTGAGCATCCTCTTTGTTTGCTGCGGCAAAAATTTTTCCATTATCACCATACCAAATAGGAATTTGATGACCCCACCAAATTTGTCTGGAAATGCACCATGGCTTAATATCTTTTAACCACAGGTTATAAGTCTTTGTCCATGTTTCTGGAAAAAAGGTAGTTTTTTTATTTTTAACTGCTTTCAATGCGTCACTTGATAATTTTTTAACATTTAAAAACCACTGCTCTGTAAGATAAGGTTCAATAACAGAATTTGATCTATCGCCGTAAGGAACGCTATGTTTTATTGACTCTTCTTTTTCTAAAAAATCTCCTAGTTTTAAATCTTCCACTATTAATTTTCTTGCCTCAAGTCTATCTATTCCTTGGTATTTTTTGGGACAATTATTATTTAATTTACCATCCGGTTCTAAAATATTAATCTTTTCTAATTTATGTCTTATGCCAACTTCGTAATCATTAAAATCATGAGCTGGTGTAATTTTTACAGCTCCCGAACCATGATTAGGATCAGCATAATTATCTGCAATAATTTTAATTGATTTTTCAATAAGCGGTATTTTTGCAAATTTATTTATTAAATTTTTATATCTATTATCTTTAGGATTAACTGCTATTGCTGAATCGGCAAATACTGTTTCTGGCCTTGTAGTTGCTATTGTTATAAAATCAATTTTATTAAAAAAATATTTAATATAATAAAGTTTTCCATTCACTTCTTTCTGTTCAACTTCAAGATCGGAAATTGCAGTTTTTAATACGGGATCCCAGTTAGATAATTTTAAATCTTTATAAATCAGTTTTTTATTATAAAGTTCTAAAAATACTTTTATTACCGCGGAGGACATATCCTTATCCATGGTAAATCTGGTTTGAGTCCAATCACATGATGAGCCTAACTTTTTAAGTTGATTTATAATTAAGTTTCCAGAATGTTCTTTCCATTCCCAAACTTCTTTAAGAAATTTTTCTCTACCTAATATATTTTTGGATAAATTTTTTTCTTTAAGTTTTTTTTCAACAACAAGCTCCGTTGCGATTCCGGCATGATCAGTTCCTGGCTGCCACAAAGTTTCATAACCTTTTAATCTATAAAATCTGACTAACAAATCTTGAATAGAATTATTAAGAGCATGACCCATATGCAAACTGCCCGTAACATTTGGTGGAGGTATAACTATAGAGAAATAATTTTTATTATTATTCTTTTTGGGTTGAAATAACTTTTCCTTTTCCCAAAAATCATAAATTTTATCTTCTATTTCTAAATGATTATAATTATCTTCTAACATTAAAAATTAAATTCTTCTTTATCGATATAATTTATTAAAATGGGAGCATTGGCATTAGTAATTTTTAATTTTTCATATCCTTTTGCTTTTTTATTATAAAGATAAATATTTGAAGAAGAATCAACTTTTAAAATACATATTAACTTTCCATTAATTTTTAATTTTCCTAACAAATTAACAGGATCGCTATTTACAGATCCATTAATAATAATTTTATCAAACTTAAGTTCTGGAATATTTAATTGCTTATAATTACAGTAAAAATTTTTAATATTTATGAATTTACTATTTTTTACATTTTTTATAGTTAAATCATAAACATCCTTATCTTCTTCAACTGAATAAACACTATTAACTAAGCTGGAAAGTAAGGAAGCTGTATAGCCTCCACCTGATCCAATTTCTAATACTGTATCCGCTGATTCTAATTTTAAAATATTTAGGAATTTTGCAAATATAAGAGGTTTTAAAATAAAAGATTTTTTAGAAAAACTTATATGATCATCTATATAAGATAATTTTTTTAATTCTTCCGGCAAAAAATTTTCTTGTTTAACCTTTTGAAATACTGATATTAGATTCTCATCAATGATGTTGTTAGGCCTTAATTGGCTTTCAATCATGTTTAATTGGCGAGTACTATGTTGCATAATATTTGCGAGTTTAGAAAACTAAATATATATACACGATAGCTATTAGAAAATAATACAGAAAAAATATGGCCACGTGGCGGAATGGTTACGCAGAGGACTGCAAATCCTTGTATCCCAGTTCGATTCTGGGCGTGGCCTCCAAATTAATATTGTTTTTAAAAAAAAAAATCGTATTGTGTTTTTTTTATTCCCCGATAGCTCAGTTGGTAGAGCAGTTGACTGTTAATCAATTGGTCGCAGGTTCGAGTCCTGCTCGGGGAGCCAAAAGAAAATTATGCAGTTTTTGATAATTTTTTGTTTGAATGCAAAATGTTTAAAAGTTTTTCTCTTTCAACTTCAGATAATTTAGTAACAAAAGTTTCTAAAGAATTATCTTTGCTACCATTTAAATCTAAATTTTGAAAATCTTTAAAATCTTCAAAAAAATATTTAACAGGCACTTTTAAAAAATTAGCTAACTGGAGTAATCTGCTTGAGCTAACACCGTTAGTTCCCTTTTCATATTTTTGAATTTGTTGAAATGTTACATTAATTGCTTTCGCAACTTGAGTTTGAGTAAGTCCCAAGGCAGCTCTTCTAGAGCGAAGCTGTTTGCCTAAGTGCTGATTTAATTCCAAAGACATTGATCCCTTTATTTAAATATTAAAAACTGATTAAACTTACTTTTGAATAAAAAATCAAGAGATAAAAAAATAATAATATAAAAAAAAACATGGCATGCTCCTTGGTCTGGTTAAAAGACGACTTTAGAATATCAAATAATCAAGCAATTTCAGCCTTAATTGATGATGAAAATACCAAAAAAAATGTCGTATATATTTATGACAAAGAAGAATACCTTCTATGTGAAGCTCAAAGATGGTGGCTTGCTAGATCTTTAGAAATCTTTGAAAAAAAATTAGAAAATTTAAATATTTCGCTTGACGTAATTCAGGGTAATAAAGAAAAAACTATAAAAAATTTAATTAAAAATACTACGATTAGTAATTTTTATTGGAACAAATCTTGTCATATTTACGAGAATGTTAGTGAAGAAAATATAAAAATTATACTAAATGAAAACAACATTTCTTATAAAGAATTTCATTCTAATTTGCTTAATCCTGTTGATCAGATAAAGAAAGACGATGGAACAGCATTTAAAGTTTTCACGCACTATTGGAAAAAAGCTGAAAAGAATTATCTTAATAATCAACTACAATACAACACTAGTAACAAATTTTTAAAAAAAAATAATTTAACTCCAAAAATAAATAATAAATTTGAATTTATATACCCAAAAAAAGATTGGTATAAAAAATTTGAAAGATACTGGGAACCAAGCGAAGAAAATGCTGAAAAAGTATTGGATAATTTTATAAAAAATTCTATCGAAAATTACGCACACAATAGAGACATTCCTTCTCTTAGTGGAACATCAAAATTATCACCATATTTAAAATTTGGCCAAATATCTATTCATAAAATAATGCATAAATGTTTAGAGATTAGAAATAAAAAAATAGGATTTAGAAAATATATAAATGAACTAGGATGGAGAGAATTTTGTCATTCTTTACTTCATAATTTTCCAGAAATGGAAAAAAATAATCTCAGAAAAGATTTTGATAAATTTAAATGGAATAAAAATGATATTTTATTTAAAAAATGGAAAAAGGGTTTCACAGGTTATCCAATTGTAGATGCGGGCATGAGAGAACTTTATGAAACTGGATGGATGCATAATAGAGTAAGAATGATTGTTGCATCTTTTTTAGTAAAACATTTGAGAATTCATTGGAGTGAAGGTGAAAAATATTTCAAAAAAACACTATTAGATTTTAATTTAGCAAATAACGTTGCCGGCTGGCAGTGGGTAGCTGGAACGGGAGCTGATGCCGCTCCTTATTTTAGAATTTTTAATCCTATCCTGCAGGGAGAAAAATTTGACTCTAAAGGTCTATATATAAAAAAATGGTGTCCTGAATTAATAAATGTACCAGATGAATTTTTGCACAAACCTTGGGAAATGACGGAGGAATTGCAAAACAAAATTAAAATTAAAATAGGAAAAACATATCCTTTACCAATAGTTAAACATGAGGAAGCTAGGAAGGAAGCCTTAGAAGCTTTTCAACAATTGAGAAAATGAAAAAAAAAATTGCAATAATAGGAAGTGGAATTTCTGGGATGACTGCCGGTTTTGAGTTATGTAAAAAATATGAAGTTCATATTTATGAAAAAAATTTTTATCTTGGTGGTCACACTCATACCCACAAAATAAACGAGGATGGCAAAAGATATTTTATTGATAGTGGATTTATAGTTTTCAACAACAAAACATATCCAAATTTCATTAATTTGTTAAATAAATTAAAAGTAAAATCAGAAAATACCAATATGAGTTTTTCGGTAAATTATCCTATTGAAAATTTTGAATGGTCTGGAAAAGATCTAAAAAGTGTTATATTCAAGAACAAAAACTTTTTCACAATAAAATTTTTAAAAATTTTAACTGGTATTATAAAATTTAATTTTTTAGTAAAAATTAATAGAGATTCATTTTTAAAGTTAGAAATTGATAAGTTTCTTAAAAAATATAATTTTACTGAGGAGTTTAAAAAATACTATTTATATCCTATGTGTGCTTCTATATGGTCAAATCCAATAAATAAAATTAAAAATTATAAAACTGACTTTTTAATTAATTTTTTTATCAATCATGGTCTGGTAAATATTTTTTTCCGACCACAGTGGAAAGTGGTTAAATCCGGTAGCAATAAATATATTCAAAAGATTAAAAATTTAACAAATATCAAGTTTTTTGTAAATTCCACTGTTAATTCAATAAAAACTATTGCTGACAAAATCAGCATTAAAACTAATAATAAAGTTATAAAATATGACTACTTAATTTTTGCCAATCATTCTGATGAAATAATTAAAATTCTTCCTAGTCATTTTAAAAAACAAAAAAAAATATTATCATTAGTTAAATATCAGTATAATGATGCATGTTTGCATACTGACAATTCATTAATGCCTAAAAATAAATTTAACTGGTCAAGTTGGAATTTTATAAAAACAAACAATAAAGATGAAGCAAAATTAACTTATTGGATGAATTATTTGCAGAATTTAAAATGTAAAAAGGATTATTTTGTATCAATTAATTCAAATGATTTAATAAATAAGAATAATGTAATAAAAAAAATGAAATACAGTCATCCTGTTTTTAAACATACCAAAGAGTATACATCTAAAAAATTAGAGGAAATTCAAGGCATTAAAAATATTTATTATTGCGGAGCTTGGTGCGGTTATGGATTTCACGAAGATGGCGTTGTTTCTGCAAAGAATGTAATTAAGTACTTGTTGTAATGAATAGCACACTACAACCTGGAAGAGTTTTTCATCAGCGATTTTTCCCATATAATCATAAGTTTACATACAAGACTTTATCTCTTCTTATTGATTTAGATGAATTAGAAAATATTAATAAATTATTATTTTTTTCTGTAAATAAATTTAATCTATTTAGTTTTAACTTTAAAGATCACGGAAATAGAAAAGAGGAAATTAATCCGAAACATTTTATAAAAAATAATATTATAAAAAAATTTAATGATAAAAATAATTACAAAATATATATTTATTGCACACCTTCTTTCCTGGGTTACGTTTTTAATCCAATTTCTATATATTTATGCAAAAATATTAAAAATGAAATTAAGTATATTTGTTATGAGGTAAAGAATACTCATCATGAACAACATTGTTATTTTTTAAAAATTAAAAAAAAGAAAAGAAAAATCTTTTCAAATCTTAATAAAAAATTCTATGTATCTCCATTTTTAGAAATGAAATTAAAATATAAATTTTATTTATTAAATAATAATAGAAGCTTTCTATTAAATATTGATGTCTATAAAAAGAATCAAATTATGCTTAAAACTGGCATTTCATCTAAAGATGTTAAGCTAAATAATATTTCTTTAATTCTTAATCTAATTAAGAATTTATTTTTTGCTCAAAAAATTATGATACTTATACACTATCAAGCAATTAAAATTTTTCAAAAACAAAAATCTTTTTTCTCAAAACCAATGAAAAAAAATGATACGGTTTCATTTCATGCTTAATTTATTTAAAAAGTATTTAGATTTTAAACTCCAAGGTATACAATGGGGTGAAATTAAAGTTAGTTTTAAAGATACTTATCAAAAAAACTTTAAAGCTAAAGATGGAAATTTAAGTTCAGACATATCTATTCAAGACAGTTCTTTCTTTAAAGATATATTATTTAAAGGGGAACTTGGCTTCGCTGATTCTTATATTAATAACAAATGGAAAACTTCTAATTTAACAAATCTACTTAAGATACTATTAAAAAATCAACAAATAAAAAAAAAAAATTGGGCTAATAACTATTTTTCATCATTTATCGAAAAAATAAAGTTTATATTTAAATCTAATTCTATACGCCAAGCTAAAAAAAATATTCATTATCATTACGATCTGGGGAATAAATTTTATTCCTATTGGTTAGATACATCTATGACCTACTCTTCTGGAATTTTTATCAATAAAAATGATGATTTGTTAAGTGCTCAAAACAATAAATATGACAGTATTATAAAAAACTTGAATATTCAATCATCGGATAGAATATTGGAAGTAGGTTCTGGTTGGGGTGGGTTTTTAAAAAGAAATTATGAAAAAACTAATTCAAAAACGGAAGGATTAACAATTAGTGAGCAACAGTTTTCTTACGTAAAAGATTTAATTAAAAATAATAACCTAGAAGATAATATTAAAATTATATTTAAAGATTATAGAAAATTAGATTCTAATAACTTATATGACAAAATAGTTTCTATAGAAATGTTTGAAGCTGTAGGAAAGGAATATTGGGACATTTATTTTAAAAATTTAAATAATATACTTAAACAAGGCGGCCAAGCATGTTTTCAAATAATAACGATTAATGATGAAGAATATTCAAATTATATTAATCAGGTAGACTTTATACAAAAATATATTTTTCCCGGTGGAATTTTACCTTCAAAAAAAATTTTATATAAATTATTTAAGGACAATAACTTTGAGTTATACAAAGAAATATCTTTTGGAAAAGACTATGGGAAAACTCTAAGAATTTGGAAAGAACAGTTTAATTTATCTTGGTACAATATTGCAAAACTAGGTTTTGATGAAAAATTTAAAAATTTATGGAACTACTACTTAAGTTATTGCGAAACAGGCTTTGATACTGAGCACACAGATGTTAGTCAATTTTTCGTCAAAAAAATCAAAAATTAATTAATACTTTTTAATTGATAATTCCATTCACCTTTAATAACAAAGTCCATCGAAACCCATTGAGATGAGTTTTCAATAAAACCAATTTTCACATCAATCCCTTCGCCTTTTACATTAAAAATTTGAACCATTTGTTTTTTATTATTAATAATTCTTTCCTCTTTTTTTAAAAAAATAACCTTTGTATTAACTTGTCTACAGCTTTGTGCGGCTATAAAATTATTATTAATTAAAACTTCGTGATTCCACCAGGTTCCTAATGCAAATTCATTTTTTGATGAATGTTTAAAAAATTTTCTCTCTGTAACTCCATCAAAATTATATTCACCGTTATTTAAAAATGTAATATTGCAATAATCGTTGTCATTGCCGTCTTTAGTTGTTGATTTAAAATCTATTAATTTATTATTTTTGTAAATTTCTTTACCTAAGGAATGATATTTATGAACTGAAACTCCAAGAAGTTTAATATCAAAAAAAACATCTGTATAAACTTCTTTAAATCCATCTTTTTTATTTAAAAAACTAACTGTATGATAACCAACTTTTTCACCGTTTCTATAAATATCAAATTCAATTTTTTTTAAATCTTTATTATGTTCAATATGAGCATTAAGACTGGATGTTAAAAATAAAATAAATATTATTGATATAAAAAAACGAAACATAAAATTAATTAAGAATTTGATTTAGATTTTTTTTGTAAAATTTTAATAATTAATTATACCTAATTAAAAAATTGTTTAAAGACGGTACAATTATTTAACAATCAGAGGTTGTGAAAAAAATTTGTTACTATTTCTTTTCTATTTTTTCTATCTTTTTTTAATTTATATTCAAATTTCATCGCATCAATTTTTGAAACCAATTTTTTTTTAAAAATTAAAACCCATTTTCTTCCTCTGGTAAACCTAGCTCCTTTGCCAGAATTATGAAGTTTGAGTCTTTTCTTTAAATTATTTGTCCAACCAACATAAGTAATAATTTTTTTATTATTTATTGTTGCAATAATGTAGACAAAGAAATTCTCTAACACTTAAATAAAAAATTTTTTATCAATTTTAAATTTAGTATTATTAATTAGCGCTTTTATAAATGAAATCATTAAAGGAAGTTCCTTAACAGAAAAGTCTTTAATAATTTTTTTCCCAATTTCAAAGATAAGATCAGCACCCTCAACTGTATCATTTGGCATTTTATTATTTTTTGCTTGCTTATAGGTCATTCCCATTCCTATAAACTTTCCCATTTTTGAATTCCTTCCGCCTGTACAGCTTACATATAAATCTCCAATTCCAGCAAGATCTTTGACAGTGGATTCTTTTCCGCCTATTTTTTTTATAAAATAACTCATTTCTAAGATTGACTGATTAAATAGCGCTGCTGCTGTATTTAAATTTTTATTATCTTTCTCATTAGTTAAATTTATTCCCATAGATGCCCCTACAACCATAGCATAAATATTTTTTATCCCGCCGCAAGCACCTACCCCAACTACATCATCTGAGCATTTAATATGATAATAAGAAGTTGATAAAATTTTAGATAGATATTTAACAACAGAGATATCTTTGTTTGCAAAAACAACATTTGTAAGAACTTTTTTGGATAAGTCAGCTGCCAAACATGGTCCAGCTGCAATTGAAATCTTTGAATTTTTAATTCCTTTTTCTAATAAAGTATTTTCAATAGTTTTTGAATATGTTTCATATTTATTTTTTTTATTAACATTCAAACCTTTTGTTAAAACAAGAATTTGTTGATTATTTTTTATTTTTGTTAATTGCTTAGCTGCCCAATTAATACCTTTTGAACTTACTCCAATTACTATTAATTCACAGTTATTTAACACTAAGTTAAAATCTTTAAATTTATAAAGTCTAACATTATTCGGAATTTTAGATTTTAATATTGGATGAATATTTTTATTAGACTTAATACTATCTATAAAATCATCTTCTAAATGAGTGCCTACAATTGAAACTTTATGACTATTATCAATGCATGGAAAAGAAAAGGCAGCGCTCATTGAGCCTGCACCTAAAATTAAAATTTTAGCCATAATTTACAAAATTGGCGCGCCCTAAAGGATTCGAACCTCTGACCCTCGGTTTAGAAAACCGATGCTCTATCCAGCTGAGCTAAGGGCGCAACTAAATTTTAAATACTTTTAACAATTATTAATTTTTAATCAATTTGTTATTGATTTAAGCTTTCATTAAAGCAATGGAAGTATCTAGCATTCGGTTTGAAAAACCCCACTCATTGTCATACCAAGCTAAGACTTTAACTAATTTACCGTCATTCGAAACTCTTGTTTGGGTTGAGTCAAAAATACAAGAGTGAGAATTATGATTAAAATCTATCGAGACTAATTCTTCGATATTATATTGAATAATATTTATATAACTACTTTTGGCTGCATGTTTAATTAAGTCATTAACATTTTTTACTGATGTTTTTTTTTTCGATATAAAAGTTAAATCAACTAAAGAAACATTATTAGTAGGTACTCTTACTGACAAACCGTCTAATTTACCTTCGAGTTCTGGAATAACCATACCTATAGATGTTGCAGCACCGGTTTTAGTTGGTATCATAGATAAAGCTGCAGCTCGTGCCCTACGTAAATCATTATGGTAAGAATCATTTAAAACTTGATCATTAGTATAAGCATGAATTGTATTCATGATACCGGACACTACTCCTAATTTATCATTTAATATTTTTGCAATTGGAGCTAAGCAATTAGTAGTGCAAGAAGCATTTGAAACAATTGTATGATTTTTTTTTAATATTTTATGGTTAACACCATAAACAATAGTTGCATCTGCCTCTTTTCCTGTTCCAGGTGAATATCCGGGTCCAGAAATAAGGACTTTTTTGGCTCCAGCTTTAATGTGCAATTGAGCTTTGTCTCTTGAGGTAAAACGACCTGTGCATTCTAAAACTAAATCAACCCCAAGTCTTTTCCAAGAAGGTAAATTTTCTGGATCTTTGTTATTTAAAAATTCAATTTTGTCTTTATTAATATAAATATAATTATCTTTAAAAGAAATATTCTCATTGAATTTTCCATGTGTAGAGTCGTATTTTATTAAATGAGAGTTATCTTTTGCATTTCCTGATCCATTTATAGCTACAATTTCTAAATTATGTTTTTTTTTATTTTCATAATGAGCTCTTAGTATAGTTCTTCCAATTCTGCCAAATCCATTAATTGCAACTTTAATTTTCATCATTAATTAATACCTAAAGATTTTAGTTTTTTATGTAAAGCACTTCTTTCCATCCCAATATAATCAGCTGTTTTAGAAATATTACCATTATGCCTGTTAAGCTGAATCTGGAGATAACTTTTTTCAAATTTTTCTCTAGCTTCCTTTAAAGGAAATTGAAATGTATCTTCATGTTTATTTTGTTTTACAGATGAGATTTTCAAAGATTCTGATAAAATTTTATCGACATCCTCATTTTTTCCGGAAGCTAAAATAACTACTCTTTCAATTAAATTTCTTAATTCACGAACATTACCTGGCCAATCATAGTCATAAAAAACTGTGTTTTTTGAATTTACAATAATTGGTTTAAGACCATTAGTTTCCGAAATTTTTTTAACAAAATATTCAATTAAAGAAGGAATGTCTTCTTTTATATCCTTTAAAGATGGCATTTCTATTGGAATCACATTAATTCTGTGAAAAAGATCTTCTCTAAAATTTCCATTTAAAACTTCTTCATTTAAATTTTTGCTTGTAGAGCAAATAAATCTAACATTTACATTAATTTCGGTCACTCCATTTACTCTACGAAATTTTTGATCAGACAAAACTCTTAAAATTTTACCTTGCGTTTCAAGAGGAACATCTGAAACATTGTCAATTAATAACGTCCCATTATTAGATTTCTCAAAAATTCCAGAAAGAATTTTGTCATTATTTTCCGAACCAAATAATTCTATCTCGAAATGAGCCGGATCAAGTATTGCCCCATTAACAATTTTAAATGGGTTTTTAGTTCTCGATGAACCTTCGTGTATAAGTCTGCTTACCAACTCTTTTCCAGAACCTGCTGGTCCATAAATTAAAATTCGACTATCTGTTTTTGAAAATCTTTTTATAGCAGATTTTAATTTTATTATTTTTGATGAATTTCCTATTAATTGATTTGAAAAATAAAAATTTTTTTTTAATGATTTATTTTCTTTTTTAAGAGATGATGTTTCAATTGCTCGATTAATAAAATTTAACAATCTGTCTTTATTAAAAGGTTTTTCTAAAAACTCAAAGGCTCCTAGTTTTATTGAATCGACAGCAATTTTAATATTAGCGTGGCCTGAAATCATAATAACAGGAATGTCTGAATCAACAGATTTTATAAATTTTAAGATATCTATTCCATCTCTATTTTTTTCATCAAGTAAAACGTCCAAAATTATTAAGTCAGGTAATTTTTTATTTATCTCAAATAAAGCTTTTTCAACAGTGTCGGCCTCTCTAACTAAAAAATTATTTTCTTTTAAGATTTCACTAACAGCAAATCTTATATCTTTTTCATCATCTATTAATAAAATCTCACTTTTCATTATTTAGTTCTAATACTTAGTTTAAGTTTGGCTCCATTATCTATTTGTAAGAAAATTATATCACCACCATGTTCATGTAAAATTTTAGAGACAATTGACAATCCAAGACCAGATCCATGTTGCTTAGTGGTAGCTAGTGGAGTTGCGACATCTGTTAGATCGGTTTTAAAGCCTACCCCGTTGTCTTCTATGATAACATAAATAAAATCATTAATATTCTCGACTTGAATTTTTATTTCTCCTTTCAAATTTCTTTCTATTTCTTGTTTTTCATGAATTGCTTCTAATGAATTTTTAATAACGTTAACCAAAACCCTTGAAATTTGGTCCAAATCAAATTTAAATAATTCGAGGCTGCTTTTGTAGTCTAAATTAATAACTACATTTTTTTCTGATAATTTATACAAGCTAACCGTGTCTATTATTAAATTTTTGAAATTATTATTCTTTTTAATAGGTTCTGGCATTCTTGCAAAATCTGAGAATTCATTTGCTAAATTACCAATATCCTTAACTTGTCTAGAGATAATATTTAAATAATTTTCAAAATCAGCTTTGTCTAAATTAATTTGATTAGAATATTTTTCTCGGATTCTATCAAGTGAAAGCATAATAGGTGTTAATGGGTTTTTAATTTCATGTGCAAGTTTTTTTGCTACCATTTCCCATGCTTGATATCTTTCAGTTAATGCAATCTTTTTATTTTGCGCCTGTATTTCATCAGTCATAACATTAAAAGTTTGATATAATTTTTTAAAATCATCATCTTCTTTCTCGTCTTTCAATTTTACATTTAAGTTACCACTAGCAACTTCTTTAGCTGCAAAGATTAACTTAAGAATGGGCTTTGAAATTTTATTAGCTATATTTATTGCGTACACACTGGATAACAATATTAAAGATGTTACTATTGTAACATAAACTACTGCAAAAGTAATTTGAAGTCCAAAACTGTTAGATTTTAATTTATAGTAGAATGTCGAGGCATCTCCGGTTTTCTTTAAAAAATTTACAGTCTCAGGATCAACATATCTAATAGTATATAAAAAGATATTTTGATTGCTGATTATTTTTGTTAAAGCATTGGTTTGATTTCTGTTTGCGTCGGAAATTAATACCGTTTGCCCATTTTGAGCCATTTCAATAAAAGTTTTTAATGGAGTTACAAAATTATTCTTGTTAGTAAAAGAAGTTAATAAAAGAATCTTACCCTCATTATCAATTAAATAAGATTCATCAATTTTTCTTATTCTTGACTGCTGATCAAAATAATTTTGAAAAACCGTTTTATTTTCTGAATATAAATTGAAATTACGATTAAGATCACTAGACATTGCTAATATCTCATTTCTTATTGAATTCTGATTTTCTTCAAGGTAATTTTTTGCAACTTCAACTGAATTATTTACAACATCATTAACTTTATTATCAAACCATTTTTCAATTCCTAAATTAAAAAGTATTAAAGAAAAAATAGCTACAAAAATTGAAGGTGCGGCTGTTACAAAAATAAAATATTTAATAAAATTAAGATTTGTACTTAATCCAGCTACTTGTTTTGATTTATAAAAAAGTATTACAAGTTTTCTTATAATTAAAAAAAAGAATAAACAGATAATTATTAAGTTTATTACTAAAAGAAATTGAATATTTTTTTCATTTAACTCAACAAAACCTGTTCCTGAAAAAGTATAAAGAGTAAAAATCCCAAAAATTATTGAAAGAAAAGTACTAAAGTATAAAAGTAAACTTGAATTTAATATTTTTTTAAACATATTTTATGAATTATCACGCTATAATTTTAGCTGCTGGAAAAGGTCATAGATATTCAAAAACTATACCAAAACAATATACAGTATTTGATAATGAATTAATAATAAATTACTCGCTTAAAATATTCTGCAAAATAAATTCGATAAAAAAGATAATTTTAGTAATTAATAAGCCAGATTTTAATAAATTTAAAAGTAAAATTTATAAAAACAAAAAAATTATAATAATAAATGGAGGAAAAGAAAGGAAAGATTCAGTATTTCTAGCTCTTAATAAATTAAAAAAATATAAACCTAAAAAAATTTTAATACATGATGCAGCAAGACCATTTTTGAATAAAAACTTAATAGATAGAATTGATAAACATTCAAAAAATAATGATGCTGTTATCCCTTGCATAAAAAATAGAGATACAACGGTATATAAAAATAAAATACTAGATAGAGAAAAAATATTATCTATTCAAACTCCACAATGTTTTACATACAATAAAATATTTTTTTTACATAAAAAATACAAAAAAATAAAATTTAATGACGAATCCTCTTTATTTTTTTTTGAAAAATTAAAAGTAAAAAAAATAACAGGTGATTACAGCAATATTAAAATAACCAACAAATCTGATATAAGTGCTGATAAAAATAATAAAAAAATTTCTTATGGGATTGGCTATGATATTCATAGATTGGAGAAAAATTATAAGTTATACTTAGGTGGAGTTAAAATTCCTTACTCGATGGGACTTGTTGGCCATTCAGATGGAGATCCTGTAATACATGCTTTGATAGATTCTATTTTAGGATCAAAAAAATTAGGTGATATTGGAACTTTGTTTCCTAATAATAAAAAATATAAAAACATAAGATCCACATTGTTCTTAAAAGAAGTAATTAAACTAATTAAAATAAATAATATTACAATTAACAACATTGATATTAATATTATTGCTCAAAAACCGAGTATCAAAAAGTACAAAAAAATAATATCCGATAATATTGCTAGGATTTGTAATATTAATCAAAAAAAAATAAGTGTTAAAGGCAAAACAACTGATAGGCTTGGAAATATTGGAAAAAATAAATCAATAGCATGTGAGGTAATAACATCTGTCTCAAATAATTGAATTTAATAAAAAAATTTTTACTCTTTTTGGAATTGGAAACTTACCTCTTTCAGGAACCGCTGGATCTCTAGCAACACTAATAATTTACTATTTATTTAATAGCTGTCTTAATGTGATTCTCTTTTTATGTTTTGTTATTGTCGTTTTTTTTTACTCACTTTATTTTTTAGAAAAAACTTTAAAAAAATCATTCACGTCATCAGACCCAAAAGAAATTGTAATAGATGAATTTATAGGACAATCAATTCCGTTGATTATCTGCGAAAATAATATCTTTTTAATAATGCTATCTTTTTTATTATTTCGTTTATTTGATATTACTAAACCATGGCCGGCTAGTTATTTTGATCTTAAAATAAAAAACTCTATTGGGGTTATTATGGATGATGTTATTGCTGGAATATACGCACTTTTAATAGTTTATTTATGCACATAAATAATGAACTTAAACAATTAGCCAGAAATCTTAAAAATAAAAGAATTAAAATTTCTGTTGCTGAATCTTGCACAGGTGGGCTAATAAGCTTCAATTTGATCAAAACTCCAGGGGCATCAAAATATTTTAATATGGGTATTGTCTCGTATTCTAATTATTCCAAAAAAAAAATTCTTAAAGTTAGAGAAAAAACT
The DNA here is from genome assembly GCF_040404065.1 of Candidatus Allofontibacter sp. Taxonomy (GTDB): domain Bacteria; phylum Pseudomonadota; class Alphaproteobacteria; order Pelagibacterales; family Pelagibacteraceae; genus Fontibacterium. The sequence goes on along the minus strand of NZ_JBBAJM010000001.1, from coordinate 702,328 downwards.
TTAAAGAATAATGGCGCTGTAAGCTCAGAAACTTGCAAAGAAATGTGCGAAAATTTATTAAGAATTAGCAAATCTAATATTGCCATTTCAACTACTGGGATTGCAGGACCTGATGGAGGCAGCAAAAAAAAACCTATTGGGCTTGTTTATATAGGAATTGCAAATAAAAAAGTAACAGAAATTTTCAAATTTAATTTTAATAATAAAATCTCAAGAGAAATTATTCAAAAAAAAATATTAATTGAAACAATTAAAATAATTAAAAAAAAAATTAATCTTTTATAGTGCGCTTTGCTCTTTGTTGAAAAGAATCTAAAATTTTATCAAAACCATAATTAAAGAACTTATAAAATAAAATATTAACGAATGAATTTTTTAACTCGATATCTATGTAAAAATCTACACTACAGGATTTTTTATCAATTTTTTTAAATTCCCAAATATTTAATAATTTTTTTATATTGCCTTTCAAGCAAGTAACTTCAATCTTAGATTTATCATGATTATAAATAACGTTGCTTGTATAAATTTCTTTAAAAGATTTAAAGCCAATTTCTAAATCTGCTGTAATATTTAAATCTTCTTTATCTTTATTAATAGTTAAAATTTTAGAGTTGATGCACCAGGGTAAAAATTCTTTATAATCGTCTATTCTTAAAACAAGTTCAATAAGATCTTTTTTTGAATAATTGAACTGTTGTGTAATTTTTTTAACTGGCAATTTATATCAATCTATTAATTCTTTTTTTCTTTAAAACATTAAAATCTTCTGCTGCGTGATAAGAAGATCTTGTTAATGGACTTGATGATACTAATAAAAATCCTTTTCCTTCAGCAATTAATTTGTAATTTTCAAATTCTTCTGGTGTGATAAAATTACTTATTGGGTAATGTTTTGTGCTAGGTTGTAAATATTGTCCGATAGTTAAAAAATCAACCCCAGCAACTCTTAGATCATCCATAACTTGCATAATTTCTTCTTTTGTTTCTCCCAATCCAACCATTAATCCTGATTTAGTAAAAATTTCAGAATTATAGTCTTTAACTTTTTTTAACAAATCCAAAGATTGGAAATAACGTGATCCTGGTCTTACTTTTAAATAAAGACGAGGAATTGTCTCTAAATTATGATTAAATACATCGGGTTGAGCATCTACAACGATTTTGTAAACATCACCTTTTCTTAAAAAATCAGGTGTTAAAACCTCAACAGTAGTTTTGCTATTATAATTTTTAATTTCAGAAATCACATTTGCAAAATGCTTTGCCCCACCGTCTTCTAAATCATCTCTATCAACAGAAGTAATTACTACATGCTGTAAATTTAAATCATTAACACTTAGTGCAATTTTTTTAGGCTCGGAAAGATCTAGGCTTTGTGGAATACCAGTTTTAACATTGCAAAAAGAACATGCTCTAGTGCATGTGTCACCCATAATCATAAATGTTGCATGTTTTTTACTCCAACATTCATTAATATTTGGACAAGAAGCTTCCTCACAAACTGTAAAAAGATTGTTTTTTTTTAAAATATTTTTAGTTTCAAGGTAATTATTAGAATAACTGGCTTTAACTCTAATCCAAGATGGTTTTTTTTGGATTGGACTTTCAATCTTATTTACTTTTTCTGGATGTCTAATTGTCATTTTTGATTGATAATATAAATTTTTTCACCTTTTTTACCTAGAATAAAATAATCTCTATATATTTCATCTAAATAATCTTTATTTATATTAACGGATAGAAAATCATTCTTTCTTGATAAAAAATGAATTTCTTTTGTAATTTCTAAATTCTTTTCTTGAAATTCTTTTAATATTGTTCTTTTTTTAAAATATTCAATAAGACCCCTGTCACCTCCAAAAAAATTGTATAAAACATACAGAATTATTAAAATTAGTAAAAAAAAAATTTTTTTTTCAGAAATAGAACCTAATAGATTATTCATTGTAATTTTGACATTTGGGCAGTTTTTCCCAACTCTTCTTCTATTCTTAACAGTCTGTTATATTTTGCAACTCTTTCAGATCTAGCCAAAGATCCTGTTTTAATTTGAGAAGATTTAGTCGCAACAGCTAAGTCAGCAATAAATGTATCTTCACTATCGCCGGAACGATGAGAAATAATTGTGTTAAAATTATTTTTTTTTGCAAAATTAATAACATCTAAAGTTTCTGTAACAGTGCCAATTTGATTTGGTTTAATTAATATTGCATTAGCGGCTAATTCTGAAACTCCCTTTTTTAAACGTATTAAATTTGTAACAAAAAGATCATCACCAACAATTTGAATTTTTTTTCCTAGCCTTCTAGTTAATTCTTTCCAAACATTCCAATCATCCTCAAAAACAGGGTCTTCGATAGAAACAATTGGAAATTTATTACACAATTTTTGATAATAATTAATTAACTCATCAGATGTTATAGGCTTCTTATCTTCTTTAATTTTATATTTTCCAGAAGAGTAAAGTTCATTAGCGGCAACATCTAAGCAAATATTAATATCTTTGCCTATTTTTAAGCCGGCTTTTTTAACTGCTTTAATAATATACTCTATTGCTTTTTCATCGCTATCAAATGAAGGTGCGAACCCGCCTTCGTCACCAAGATTTGTATTATAATTTTTTAATTTTAATTCTTCTTTCAAATTTTGAATAACTAAAAAAGACATTTTTAAACATTCTTTAAATGATTTTGCACCGTCTGGTCTAATCATAAATTCTTGTATTTGAAGGGAGTTACTTGCATGAGCTCCGCCATTAATTATGTTAAGCATTGGAAAAGGTAATATGTTTATTTTGCCTGCCCCTAAGTATTTATATAATGGTATTTTTTTTGATATAGCTGCAGCTTTTGCAGCTGCAATAGAAACTGCAAGTATAGCATTGGCCCCTAATTTTTTTTTATTTTCAGTTCCGTCTAATTCAATCAAAATTTGATCTATTTTTTTTTGATTAAAAACTGAAGTGTTTTTAATTACTTTGTTAATTTTTAAATTTATATTTTTTACAGCTTGCAAAACACCTTTTTTTAAATATTCAGTACTTTTGTCTCTAAGTTCATGGGCTTCATAAGATCCTGTTGAGGCTCCTGACGGTACAATTGATTGTCCTACAGAACCATCTGATAATACAATTTCAGCTTCAACTGTTGGAAATCCTCTGCTATCAAAAACCTGTCTCGCTTTAGTTGATTTAATGACCGACATTATACTAATTTGATTTAATTATTTTATCGATAGCTATTAAATTTTTAAGTAACTTTTCTAAACTATTTAAAGGGATCATATTTGCTCCATCAGAGGGCGCTTTATCAGGGTTGTCATGAGTTTCTAAAAAAATTGTAGAAATACCAACTGCAACAGCGGCTCTTGATAGTGAGCTTACAAACTGTCTTTCGCCCCCACTGCTATCTCCTTTTCCTCCTGGTTGCTGAACTGAATGAGTAGCATCATAAACGACAGGATAGCCAAGTTCAGACAAAATAGTCAATGAACGCATATCTGATATTAACGTATTGTAACCAAAGCTAACTCCTCTTTCTGTAATAAGTATTTTGTCATTACCACTTTCTTCAATTTTCTTAATGACATTTTTCATGTCCCAAGGAGCTAGAAATTGACCTTTTTTAATATTAATAACTTTGTTTGTTTTTGCAGCAGCAACTAATAAATCTGTTTGTCTGCATAAGAAGGCTGGGATTTGTATCACATCAACTACTTTAGAAACTATTTTACATTGCTCTTCATTGTGAACGTCAGTCAAAATGGGAAGATCTAAATCTTTGGCAATGTATTCAAATATGGATAAAGATTTATCTAATCCAATTCCTCTTGCGGATTTTAAACTTGTTCTATTGGCTTTATCAAAAGAACTTTTGAAGATAAATCCAATATTCAACTTATCTGCGATTTCTTGAATTTTTGCAGCAATCATATGGCAATGATCCTTGCTTTCGATTTGACATGGTCCTGCAATTAAAGTTAGGGGAAGTTTATTTCCTATATTTATTTTTTTTACTTTAATAATTTTATTTTTCATTAATTTAAATTTTTATTTTTAATAGCGGCTTGAATAAAAGAAACGAATATTTTATGAGGTTCAAAAGGTCTAGATTTTAACTCTGGGTGAAATTGAACTCCTAAAAACCAAGGATGATCTTTTAATTCTATAGCTTCGGGTAATTTTCCATCTGGAGAATTGGCTGAAAATACAACCCCTTTTTTTTCTAACATTGCTTTATATGAAGTGTTTACTTCATATCTGTGTCTATGTCTTTCGTGAATTAAGGTCTTGTTTCCATAAATTTTATAAAGCAATGAATTTTTTTTAATTTTAGCTGGGTAGGAACCTAATCTCATAGACCCTCCTATTTTATATTTTTCACCTTTTAAAATTTTATTCCCTTTAGTCCATTCATCTATCAGGCAAACAACTGGATTTTTAGTATTCGACAACTCTGTTGAATTTGAATTCTTTAATCCTAATAGGCTTCTTGCAGCTTCAATAATTGATATTTGCATTCCAAAACAAATTCCTAAAAAAGGAATTTTTTTAGTTCTTGCAAAATAAATAGATAAAATTTTTCCTTCAACTCCACGTCTACCAAACCCGCCTGGTATTAAAATTCCATTAGAATCTTTTAGCTTATATTCTAAATCTTTTAAATTTTTTATATCTGAAGATTCAATCCAATTTAGATCTAAATTAACATTACTGTAAACAGAAGCATGTATCAAAGCCTCATTTAAAGATTTATAGGCATCTTTTAAATGAGTATATTTGCCCACAATAGAAATTTTAACATTTTCTTTTTTTGTAGTAAGTTTTTTGTTAAATTTTTTCCAATTTTCTAAATTTGCTATTTTTTTACTAACTATTCCAAAGTGATCTAATATTTTTTTATCTAGGCCTTCTTCTTGATATTTAATAGGAACTTCATAAATTGATTTAACGTCTATGGATTGAAATACATTTGATTTATCCACGTTGCAAAATAAAGCAATTTTAGCCTTTTCATCGTCAGGAATTAAACTTTCAGAACGACATAATATCATATCGGGTTGAATACCTATACTTCTTAATTCTTTTACAGAATGTTGAGTTGGTTTTGTTTTTAATTCTGCAGCACTTTTAATATATGGAACTAATGTTAAATGAATGAATAAACAGTTTTTACTTCTTGATTCATTTGAGTATTGTCTAATTGCTTCTAAAAAAGGCAAACTCTCAATATCGCCTACTGTTCCTCCTATTTCACAGATTACAAAATCTTCATTTGTTAAATTGCTAGTAATAAATTTTTTTATCTCATCTGTAACATGAGGAATAATCTGAACTGTTGCCCCTTTATAACCACCATTTCTTTCTTTGGTTATTATATTTTGATAAATTTTACCTGTAGTAATATTGTCAGATTTTTTTGAGTTTATTCCTGTAAATCTTTCATAATGTCCTAAATCCAAATCTGTTTCGGCACCATCTTCTGTTACATAGACTTCTCCATGCTCATAAGGGTTCATAGTTCCTGGATCAATATTTAAATATGGATCAAGTTTTCTAATTCTTATTTTATATCCTCGGGATTGTAATAACGTTGCTATTGAAGCTGAAGCGATACCTTTGCCAAGAGATGATACCACGCCGCCAGTTACAAAAATAAAACGGACCATGGAAGTAAACTATAGATTATTTAATAATAATCACAAAGAAAATAGTAAAACTAAATTATTTTGAATTTGGAATTTTGGGTTGGGAACTACTATTTTTATCTAATTTTTCAATTTTATCAATAATAGATTTATTAGAAGTATCTTTTTTATTAACTAACGTTAATGAAATGCTGGTTAAAATAAATAAAGTAGCGACTACTGCCGTGAATTTAGTTAAAAAATTTCCAGCAGTTCTAGATGACATCAAGTCATTGCTACTACCACCAATTCCAAGAGCCCCTCCATCAGATTTTTGGAGCAACACAGAAGAGATTAAAAGTACAGCAAGAATTATATGAATGATTAATAAAATTGTTTCCATTGTTTAAATAAAATAATTTTTTATAATTTTTATAAAGCTTTTACTTTTTAAAGAAGCTCCTCCAATTAGAAAACCTGATATTAAACTAATATTACCTAAACTTGCAACATTATCTGATGTAACTGACCCTCCGTAAAGCATTATTGGTGTTTTAATTTTATATTTATCTTTCAAAAAAATATTAAGTTTTGCATAAATCAAGCGTAAATAATCGTTAGTTGGTAAAATTCCAGTTCCAATAGACCAAATTGGTTCATATGCAATAATTACATTGTTAATATTCTTTTTTTCTAAAGATTGAGAAATTTGTTTTTTTAAAACTTTTAAGGACAATCTTTTTTTCTTTTGAGAAAGATTTTCTCCTATACAAAAAATAACTTTGAGTTTGCTTTTTATAGCAGAATTAATCTTTTGTTTAATTGTTATAAAATCTTCATCTAATAATCTTTTTTCTGAATGACCAATAATCACATAGTTTGCTCCAGAATCTTTTAACATTTTTCCGCTTAGTTGCCCCGTATAAGGACCATAATTTAAATTAAACTTACTAATGTCTTGAGCTCCAAAATCTATTAATTTATTTTTAATATTTTTTCTAAAATAATTTAATAAATTTAATGGAGGGCAAAATATAATTTTATTGAAACTGGAATTGGCCTTTTTTTTTAAAAAACTAACAACTCTTTCTATATCTTTAATGGAGTTGTAATTTCCATTCATTTTCCAATTGGCAATGAAATATATAGTTTTATTCATAAATCAGTTATATCTAAACTAAAACAAAACATTTTTAAAATATTAAATGCTATCTTCTTTAAGAAAATTTTCTGAAACTCTAATAGCTAAAATTTTTATATCATTAATTGCTTTAAGTTTCGTATTTTGGGGAATAAACGGTTTTTTTAAATCCAATTATAGTAATTCAATAGCTGAAATTAACGGTGAAGAAATCTCTTTTAATAATTTTTTATTAGAATTTGATAATGTGATGAGAATTAATAATGTTACAAGTAAAAAATCTGCTATCGAAAAAAATATTCATATAGTTGCGATTTCTAATATTATATCTGAAAAACTTTTAAAAATTCATTCAAAAAAATCTGGTGTTATTATCAATGATGAAACAATAATTATAGAAATAAAAAATGCTCCGGAATTTAGGGAAAATCAAAATTTTTCAAGAACTAAATATGAAAAATTTTTACTTGAAAGAAATATTAATTCTAAAACTATTGAAGACCAAATTACAAAAAATCTAAAAAGAAAAATAATTATAGATTCTGTTTCTGGGTATATTCCTACTACTAAAAAGATTTCAGAAAATTTATTAAAAAATAAGATTAATTCTCTTTATGAAGACTCATTAAGTAAAATTTACAAAATTATAATTTACGAAAAAAGATTAAATGATTATCTAAAAAATGTATAAAAATGATTTTTTCTAGTTATGAAAAATTTAAAAATAATCTCAATTTAAATAATTTTTCTCAAATTTACACGTTTCAGAAAATCAAAGGATTATTAGCTGTAGATAATTTAATAGAATTAGTGTCTTTGAATAAAGAAAGTTTTGTATTTGAATCTGTAGAAAAAGATAAAATCAGAGGACGATACACAATCTTTGGCTTTAATCCTGATTTAACTATTGAGGTTAATAATAATCAAATAATTCGTACTTTAAATAAAAAAATATTAAAAATTAAAAAAAAAAATCCTTATAACTATCTAAATAATTTAATTAAAAATTTTCATTTCAAAACATCCAGCAAAACACCTCTTATGTCAGCAATGTTAGCTGGGTATTTGGGTTATGACATTATTAGATTTAAAGAAAAAATATCAAATAATTGCAAAAACGACTTAAATATACCTGATTTAAAATTAATGCGTCCACAACTTGTTATAATTTATGATAATGAAAAAAAGAAAATATTTTTTATACAAAATATTTTTAAAAAATATAAAAAAAATTCCTTAAAAAAAATATACCAGAACAAGTGCAAGGAGATAGAAAACTTTGCCTCACAAATAAATAGAATATCATACTCTAAAGAAATCTTAAAAAAAAAGGATAATAGAAATAAAATAAAAAGTAATATTACCAAAAGAAATTTTTTAAACTCTGTAATAAAAGCTAAGAAACTAATAAATAACGGAGAAATATTCCAAGTTGTTTTAAGTCAAAGATTTGAAAGAAAATTGAATAAATCTCCTATTGATTTTTATAAAAAATTAAAAGTACTAAATCCCTCTCCTTTCATGTTCTTTTTTAATTTCAGTAATTTTCAGATAGCGGGTAGTAGTCCTGAAATTTTAGTAAGGGTGAGAAATAATAAAATTACAATAAGGCCAATCGCAGGAACTAGACGAAGAGGAAAAAATTTTAAAGAGGATCTTAAGTTAGAAAAAGAACTTTTAAATGATAAAAAAGAAATCTCCGAACATCTTATGCTTCTAGATTTAGGTCGCAATGATGTGGGCAAAGTTTCTAAAATTGGCACAGTTAAAGTTGATGAAAAATTTAAAATTGAAAAATATTCTCACGTTATGCATATAGTCTCAAATGTAGTTGGTGATTTTGATAATAAAAATTCGCTACTAGATACTTTGTTTGCTGGCTTTCCTGCTGGAACTGTATCTGGCGCGCCAAAAATAAGAGCCATGGAAATTATTGATGATTTAGAAGCATCTAAAAGAAAATTATATGCCGGAGGAATTGGATATTTTACTCCTAATAATGAAATGGACACATGTATAGCATTAAGAACTGCCTTAATAATTAATAATAAAATATATGTTCAATCAGGAGCTGGCATTGTTGCAGATAGCATCCCTTTAAATGAATACAAAGAAACTATTAATAAAGCTAAAGCGTTATTAGAAGCTTCAAAATAAATGAAAAAAATACTTTTAATAGATAACTACGATAGCTTTACATACAATATTTTTCATTCTCTATCTGAGTTAGGCGCAAAAGTTGAAGTGTATAGAAATGATAAAATATCTTTAGAGCAAATTAAAAAACAAAAATTTTCTAAAATAGTAATATCACCTGGTCCAGGACATCCAAATAGTTCTGGCATTTGTATAAATTTAGTCAAAAAATTTTATAAAACAGTACCTATTTTAGGAATTTGTCTTGGTCATCAAATTATTGGCTCTGCTTTCAATGCAAAAATTATAAAGGCAAAAGTTATTATGCATGGAAAATTAAGCAAAATTATACATAACGGAAAGAAACTATTTAAAGAAATTCCAAAAAATTTTTATGCTACGAGATATCATAGTTTAGTTATTGACAATAAAACGCTAAGTGATGATTTTGAAATCTCCGCTAAAACAACGGATAATATTATTATGGGAATAAATCACAAAAAATATAATCTTTATGGTATTCAATTTCATCCGGAAAGCATTAAAACTAATTTTGGAAATATAATTTTTAAAAATTTTATTAAAATAAAATGATTTTAAATAAAATAATAACAAAATTAATAATTAATGAGAAAGTATCTGATTCAGAATTAAATTTTTTATTTACAAAAATTATTAATGCAGAAATCAATGAACATTTAATTTCATCAATATTAACTTTAATAACTAGAAATGGTTTTAACTATAATAATATTTTATGTTCGGCAAAAATCTTAAGAAAAAAATTAATTAAAGTTAAAGTCCCAGTAAACTCTATTGATACTTGCGGTACTGGTGGTGATGGCAAGCAAACTTTAAACATATCCACGGCAACAGCCATTGTTCTAGCAGGATTAGGCATTAACGTTGTTAAGCATGGTAACAGATCTGTCACTTCAAAATGCGGTTCTGCGGACGTTCTTGAGAGACTTGGAGTTAATATAACTGACAACAAAAAAAATTTAGAAAAAAATATAATAAAAAATAAATTTATTTTTTTATTCGCACCAAACTATCATATTGCAATGAAAAATGTTGCTGTGATAAGAAAAAATCTTCCATTTAAAACAATTTTTAATCTTTTAGGTCCTTTAATAAATCCTGGTCTGGTAAAAAGACAAATAATAGGAATTTTTGATAAAAACTTATTATTTGATTATATTAAAGTCTTAAAAAAATTAGGACATAAAAAAGCATGGGTTTTTCATAGTGCTGACGGTTTAGATGAAATATCTATTTTTAAGAAAACTAAAGTTTATGAACTAAATAAAGGAAAGATTAAAAGTTTTATTGTTAATCCTAATTCTTTTATTAAAAAAAAATATAAATTCAAATCAATTATTGGAAAAGACAGCGTTTATAATAGTAAAAAAATAATTGAAATTTTAAAAGGAAAACATAATTCTTTTTTAGAAATCGTTTCTTTAAATGCGGCGGCTGGTTTAATAGTTGTTGATAAAGAAAAAAACTTAAAGCAAGCTTATTATAAAGTTAAAAATTATTTGCTATCAGGAAAAGGTATTAACAAAATTAAAGAGTTGACTAAACAATGAATTTTTTAAGTAACATTATTAACTACAAAAAAAAAAAAATAATTTTAGATAAAAATAACATATTAGTTAATAAATTTTTATACCATTCTAATAAAAAGTCTTTATTTAAAAAAAAAATACTAAATAATATAAAAAATAACCAAATTTCTATTATAGCTGAACTAAAAAAATCTAGTCCCTCTAAAGGTTTATTAAAAAAAAATTTTAATATCATGAATATAGCCAGGCAATATATAAAAGGAGGTGCAACTTGTCTTTCTGTGCTAACAGAAAATAATTTTTTTCTTGGTAATAAAAATTATATTAAACAAATAAAAAAAATGCACAATATTCCAATTTTAGCTAAAGATTTTTTTATTGATCCATTTCAAGTTTATGAAGCAAAATTTTATGGTGCGGATTGTATTTTAATTTTATTGTCAGCTGTAAGTAAAAAAATAGCTAATGATTTATATGAGGCAGCTAATCAATGCGGGATGGACACCATAATTGAGGTTCATGACAGCGAAGAGTTAGCTTTTGCTTTAACTTTTAAAAATAGCATGATCGGTATCAATAACAGAAATTTAAAAACTTTTAGTACCGATATCAATAACACCGTTAGACTCTATAAAAAATTTGACTTAAAAAAACGTGTAATTATTTCCGAAAGCGGCTTTAGTTCTAAAAAAGAAATTTCATATGTATGTAAAAAAACAAATATAAGAACTTTTTTAATCGGCGAATCATTAATTAAATCTAATAGTATTGTAGATAAAATTAGGTCTTTTTCTAAAAAATAGTTATATATTTCAATATCTTATCTAAGTTGTATATTAATAAGAACTTAAATAGAACGTTATCTGTTTAGGTTTTGTTCTATGCTAACTAAAAAACAAAAAAATTTATTAATTTTTATAAATGAAAAATTAAAAATAACTGGCATCTCGCCTTCATATGATGAGATGCGGATGTCTCTTAATCTCAAGTCAAAATCAGGAATTCATAGACTTATATCCGCTCTCGAAGAGCGAGGTTTTATTAAAAGACTGCCTCATAAAGCCAGGGCTCTTGAGGTTATTAAGTTACCAGAAAACGCAGGTGTTAAAGATCTGTATAACAATTTTTCACCTACAGTTATTAAAGGAGGCTTAGATCTTAACAAAATTGATGATGCAGAAAGGTTTATACCAGTAATAGGGAAGATAGCAGCTGGCCTTCCTATCGAGGCCCTTGAAACTGAAACGGAAAGTTTGCCATTATCTAAGAGTTTTTTAGGTTCAAATGACTATTTTGCATTAAAAGTCGAGGGTGACTCAATGATAGAGGCCGGAATTAATACTGGAGATTATGTAATAATAAAAAAAACAAATGCAGCTGAAAATGGAAAGATAGTTGTAGCATTAATTGATGACCACGAAGCAACTTTGAAAAGAATGAGAAAAAAAGGCCACTCAATTGCTTTGGAAAGTGCTAATCCTGCTTACGAAACAAAGATTTACAATCCTGAAAGAGTAAAAATACAGGGAGTTTTAGCTTCCTTATATAGAAAATTTTAATTTACTAATTTAATTAAATAATATTAGTTCTGTATTCTTGTAGATAATGAATACAAATTCAATTGTTATTACTCGTTTTGCTCCATCTCCTACTGGAAATTTGCACATCGGCGGTGCAAGAACAGCATTATTTAATTGGTTATTCTCAAAAAATCAAAAAGGAAAATTTTTACTAAGAATTGAAGACACTGACGCTGTTAGATCAAAAGATCAATACCTAGATCAAATTATATCAACATTAAAATGGCTGAAAATAGATTGGGACGAAGAGCCTTATATTCAATCTAAGAATATTGAGACTCATATTGAAATTGCAAAAAATCTTTTAGCAAATGGAAATGCTTATAGATGCTACTGCTCTGAAGATGAATTAGAGAAAGAAAAAGAATTATTCCTTAAAAAAAAAATTCCTTATACTTACAATAGAAAATGTAGGGAGCTTAAAGGAGAAAATAATAATAAAATATTTGTTGTTAGATTTAAATCAAAATTAGAAGGCAAAACTACACTTAAAGATTTAGTCCAGGGCGATGTGGAAATCGGAAATAATACAATAGAAGATTTTGTTATTTTAAGAAAAGATAACAAGCCTACTTATAATTTATCAGCAGCAGTTGATGATTATCAGATGAAAATTACTCATGTAATTAGAGGTGATGATCATAAAATAAATGCTTTCAAACAAATTCAAATTTTTGAAAGAATGGGATGGAAAATTCCAGAATATGCTCATATTCCTTTAATACATTCAAAAGAAGGAAAAAAACTATCTAAGAGAGACGACGCTTCTACAGTCGAAGATTATAAAAAAATTGGAATTTTTCCAGAAGCTCTCAAAAATTATTTATTAAGACTTGGATGGTCTTATGAGAATAAAGAAATTTTTTCAGAAGAAGAAAGTATAAAATTATTTAATTTAAAGAACATCGGAAAATCGCCATCGAAATTAGATTTTGATAGAATTAAATCGATGAATGAATTCTACATTAAAAATATAAATGATAAAGTTTTATTTGACAGATTAATTCAATATTCAGAATCTTACAAAAAAAAAATACCAGAGAAATTTTATGCTACTATAGAAAAAAGCATGTCCTTTTTGAAAAATAAATCAAAATGCTTAGAAGACATATTTAATAATTCAAAATATATATTTTCTTATGAATTAACAGAGAATGAAATAGAAAAGATTGATAAATCAAAATTAAACATAATTAAATCAATTTATTCACAGGTAAAAAAGGGAGGTAATATTGAAAAAGAATTTTTAAAAAAGATTTTTGATCAAATTATTGAGGCTGAAAAAATTAACTTCAAAGATTTAGGACAGCCACTGCGAATTATACTAACAGGATCCGAGTACGGTCCAGCTGTCTATGATATAGCAAATTCATTGGGTTTAGATGAACTGTTAAAACGATTAGAGATATTCTTTGTAAAAATAGACAACAATATTAAAAACTGATAACTAATTTGTCATGTCCAACAAATGCTTTCTTGAAATTGATGGAAAAAAATACGAATTACCAATTAAAAAAGGTACAATTGGTCCTTCAGTAATTGATGTTAGAGATCTTTATAAAAATACCGGCCATTTTACTTTTGATCCTGGATTTACTTCTACAGCAAGTTGTCAGTCTGAAATTTGTTTTATTGACGGTGATAAAGGAACTCTTTTGTACAGGGGTTATGAAATTGAAAAACTTTCTGAAAAAAGTTCTTTTTTAGAAGTTGTTTATCTTTTAGACAGAGGAGAGTTGCCAAATAAAGAGCAATTCAATGAATTTTCTAATGCTATAAAAAACCATACCATGGTTCATGAACAAATAAGATCCTTCTACAACGGTTTTAGAAGAGGTAGCCATCCAATGGCGATGATGCTTGGTGTTGTTGGCGCTTTGTCTGCTTTTTACTCGGACTCTTCAAATGTTAACGATCCTGTCGAAAGAGAAATTTCTTCGAGAAGAATGATCGCCAAAGTTCCAACTTTAGCTGCTATGGCATACAAATATTCAATCGGACAGCCTTTTGTCTATCCAAATAACGAATTAAATTATTGTGAAAATTTCTTAAGCATGTGTTTTTCTGTACCTGCTCAAAAATACAAAATAAGCAAAACGATTTCTGACGCTTTAGAAAAAATATTTATTCTTCATGCTGATCATGAACAAAATGCCTCAACATCAACTGTTAGGCTAGCAGCTTCTTCTGCTGTTAACCCTTTTGCATCAATTGCAGCTGGTTTTTCTGCTTTATGGGGACCTCTACATGGCGGAGCTAATGAGGCTGCCCTTAATATGTTAAAAAAAATTGGAACTGTAAAAAATATACCCGAATACATTAAAAGAGCAAAAGATCCAAATGACAATTTTAGATTAATGGGGTTTGGTCATAGAGTTTATAAAAACTACGACCCAAGAGCTAAAGTTATGCAAAAGGCTTGTTATGAAGTATTGGATGCTGTTGGAAAAAAAAATGATGAGTTGCTTAAAGTTGCCTTGGAACTTGAAAAAATAGCTTTAAATGATGATTATTTTATTAAAAAAAAATTATATCCAAATATAGATTTTTATTCTGGAATTACCTTAAGCGCTATTGGTTTTCCAACAGAAATGTTCGTTGTATTATTCGCAGTCGCAAGAACTGCTGGATGGATTGCTCATTGGAAAGAAATGTATTCTGACTCTACTAACAAACTTAATAGACCTAGACAATTATTTACGGGAAAAGAAAAAAGGGATTTTGTTGAAATTTCTAAGAGATAATTTTCTATTCCAATACGTAATTTGAAATCTTATCCAAACTATCTTTGACAATAATTAATTTTAAATATTCTGAATAATTCATTACTTGTTTTTTTCTTAAAGATTCGTCCTTAATAAATTCATTTGCTTTTTTATAAATATTATCAACATTACAATTATCTTGGATTAATTCAGGAATTATTTCTTTATTAGCGATAATATTTAAAATATTACCAAATTTAGTATTAACAAAGGGTTTAATTAATAAAAAATTAATAAAGGACGTTTTATAAATAACAATTAATGGACATTTATTTTTACAAATATCTAAAGTGATGGTTCCTGATTTTGATATAGCCAATATAGAGTTTTTTATATAAAAATTTTTTTCTTCTTCATTAGAAGAAATAACATAATTATTAATTTCAGATTCCACTAAAAAATCATTAATTATTTTTTTTTTATTGCTGATTGAAGGAAAATGAAAAATAAAATTATTATCTATATTAATTTTTTTAACAAGTTCTAAAAAGATTGGCATAAAAGTCTTTATTTCCGAGTTTCTACTACCTGGACACAATGTAAGATATTTCAAATTGTTCTCCTCTAATTTGTTGAGATCAAATAAAGAAGCATCAAAAAAAGGATGTCCTACAAACGAATTTCTAACAAAACCATCAAAATACTTAGATTCAAATGGAAATAATAACAACAGATGATCTACAAATTTATGTATAACTTTTTTTCTATTTTCTCTCCAAGCCCACACCTGGGGTGCAACCAAGTGTAAAGTTTTAATTTTACTATTAAATTTTCTAATTTTTTTTAAAATACGAAAAGAAAAATCAGGTGAATCAATAGAAAAAATTACGTCAGGATTGAATTCAATAATTTTTTTAACTGTTAAATCAATTTTCTTTTGAATAGAAAATATATTTCTAACAACATCAACAAATCCCATAAAGGCAATATCTTTAATATCAAAAATACATGAAACGTTTTCTGACTTAATATATTCTCCTCCTACGGCCAAAAAATCGATATTAGAATTTTTTTCTTTTATTCTCTTAATAACTAATGATGCAATTTTATCTCCTGATGACTCTCCTGTAATTATAAATATTTTTTTAGACAATTTATAAAGCAGTAATAAAGAAATTATTTTTTTTTGTTAAATGTATAATTTGATTTTTATCCATTATAATATTTTGAGACTTCTTAATTGCTATGCCTTTAATATTTGCTTTAATGCAATTTTTAATAGTCTCTAACCCTATGGTTGGTAAATCAACTCTTAGATCTTGGTTTGTTTTTGGAAATTTAATTAAGATGGACTTATTTTTTAAATTATATTTTTTTGCAAGCAAAAAAGATCTTTTAATTGTTTCATTGGTTCCTTCTGGTCCTTCTATTGCTAAAACATAACCATTATTAACTATAACTGACTGGCCAATATCAAATTTACTTAAAGATTTAATTATATTGATCCCTTTATAAATACTTTTTTTATCATTATCAGTAACTTTTATATTATTAATATTTTTATCTTTAAAAACCAACTCTGGTGTAAAAGACATGCTGTTAATGACATTGATTTTATTTTCCTTAAAGATTTTAATAATTTCTTTTAAAATGCTCCCGTCTCCCTCTTTAAAAGCACTATAGAGTCTTGGTAAATAAAATATTGTTTTTCTGTCAAATTTTAACAATGAAATTTCAGGTCTTGTTACTTTTCCAATTAAAATAACTTTTTTACAACTTTTTTTTTTTAGAATTGAAATAGCTTTTCCTAATTGAGTTATTTTTAAACTAAATGAATAGTTATATTTTTTATAAATATTATCTTTTGTTAAATCTAATATAATAAATTCTTCATTATTTTTTATTAATTTAGCTATTAAAAATTTTGGTAAACTAGATTCTCCAACTATTAATCCGAGCATTTATCTTAATGGTCTACAAATTGGTCTTTTTTCACTTTTTTCTAAAAAACTAATAATATCTTTAACGGTTTTAAATTTAGAAAATTTTTTAGCTTCTTCAATTCCATCTTTCAAAAGATTATTTGAAAAAATAAATTTAACTGATTGATTTAAAGCATTAATTTCTTCTGAAGAATACCCTGCTCTTTTTAATCCTATAAGATTAATTCCTTCTAAATGAGATCTATTTCCTATTGCAAGTCCATAAGGAATAATATCTTTCTCAACACCTGTCATTCCGCCAATCATTGCCATTCTTCCAATTCTTGTAAATTGTTGGACTGCAGAATTACCACCAATTATAACATTATCTTCAATTTCCACATGCCCGGCTATAGCTACATTATTAGCAAGAATTACATTATTTCCAATCTTACAATCATGAGCGATATGAGATGAAATCATAAATAAACAGTTGTCACCTATTTTTGTAAGGCCACCACCATGTTCGGTGCCTGGATTAATAGTTACATATTCTCTAATTTTATTATTTTTTCCAATAATTAACTTTGTTTTTTCACCTTTAAATTTTAAATCCTGAGGATAGGTACCTATTGAAGAAAATGGAAATATTTCACACCCTTCTGAAATTGAAGTATCACCTGTAATTACTACATGTGATGATACTCTTACATTCTTTCCGATTTTAACTTCTTTTCCGATAATACTAAATGGCCCAACGGTAGCTGAAGGGTCTATAAATGCATTTTTTTCAATTATTGCTTTGTCGCTAATCATTAATCTTTTCTATCAACTATGGTTGCCATCCATTCTGAATCTGCCATAATCTTATCTCCTACCATTGCAACACCTTTGTACTTCCATACTTTACCTTTTGATCTTATTGCCTCAACTTTTAATTCTAATTTGCAATCAGGAATTACTGGACTTCTGAATCTAGCTTCATTGACAGTCATTAAAAAAACTAATTTATTTTTAATAATTGATGGATCTAAACTATAGGCAGTTAAAGCAGCTGCGCTTTGTCCAAATGCTTCAACTATTAATACCCCTGGCATAACAGGCTGCCCTGGAAAATGACCATTAAAAAAAAAATCTGTTTTTTTTATATTCATAATTCCAGTTGCCGAGATCATTGGAACTATATCGGTTAATTTATCAATTAATAAAAATGGCTCTCGATGAGGGATTAAACTCTTTATTTCTTCTTTAGTTATTTCTTTTTTTAAAACCATAACCTATCTTGTCTTTACAAATTCTTTAATATTTTTAGCTGGATAACCCATAACAGTGCTGTTATCTTCAATATCAGATATCACTCCACTTTTCCCGCCAATTTTTACATTATTACCTATGTTTAAATGACCAGAAACTCCTGCTTGACCTCCAATTTGAACATAATTTCCAATAGTTGCACTTCCGGCAATTCCTACTTGTCCTGCTATCATGCAATAGTTTCCAATTTTGACATTATGAGCAATGTGAACTTGATTATCTAATGAGCTAAATTCTCCAATAACGGTATCTCCTAATGAGCCCCTATCTAAAGTACAGAGAGTTCCAATTTGAACGTCGTTTTCAATGATTACTCTGCCTATATGAGGAAATTTAACTCTTTTTTTATTTTCAAATTTAAAACCAAAACCAGTTTGCCCAATTAATGTTCCGGATTTGATTATTACATTATCTCCAACTAAAGAATTCTCTATAACAACATTTGATCCTATTAGGCAGTTTTTTCCAATACTAACTCCTTTTTTAATTAAAACATTATTTCCAACTTTAGTATTATTTCCAATCTTAACGGTTTTATCTATTAAACAATTATTGCCTATAAAAATACTTTTATTAAAGAATTTTTTTATTTTTTTAAAGTCTATAAAGTTAACTTGCTCATTGTCATTATTCGCATCTGGATACAATAAAGAAACAATTTTATAAAAATCGACTAAAGGATTTTTTGAAATAATTGGAATTGTATTTTTATTGAGATGCTTTTGACATTTTTCATTGACTATACATGCTGATGCTTTAGTAAATTGGGCATCTTTTAAGTAATTTAAATTATCAAAAAAAGTAACTTCGTTAACTTTTGCATTTTTTAAACTATTTATTCCGAAAATCTTTTTATTAGCAGATTCAGTTTTTTCTGATTTACATAATAAAAAAATTTCTTTTAACAATAAAAATTTTTTTGCTTTCGAAAAAAATAAATTTTTATTCATTTTTTAATTATAATTACTAAAAACTTGATCCGATATTAAATAAAAATCTTTGTGATATATCAGTCGACGCTTTTGAAAGCGGTATAGCATAAGTAAAACTTAGTGGACCTAGTGGACTCATAATATCAAGTGCTAGTCCTGTTGAAGATCTAATTTTAGAACTGCCAGAAATAGCATCTGAATAATCGACCCCCCAAACATTTCCTGCATCTAGAAATAAATATGTATTTGCTCTTAAAGATTCTGGGATTGGATTAGGAAATGTTGATTTTAAACTCACTGTAGCTAAATTATTGCCACCAACGTGATCTGAACCATCTATTGGTCCAACACCTCTTAATTCAAATCCTCTTAAATCATTTACAGAAGCAAAAAGTCTGTCAGATAGTTTAATATCTTTAGCGTTATCTAATGAAGAACTGTTTGCTATTCTAATTCTTGCTGAACCAATATATTGGCTACTAAATAATTCTTTATAAATAGTGGAGCCAATTGAAGTTGTAATTGTTGGCACATCACTAATTAAAGTTGCAATATTTTGGTCAAAATAAGATGACCAACCATTTGTAGGATTGTATTTGGAATCTCTGCGGTCTATTGAAAAATTGTAACCAACTCCTGTTGTTAAATAGCTTCCAGCTCTACTAGCAAGCAAGGCAGATACTGTGGCACTATTGTTAACAGTTGATTTGTCTGATTGAATATTGGCGTTTGGCCTAAAATAAAGATCTTCGTAAATTTCATACTTAGTTCCAACTTTAGTTCCATAGGTCTTGTTATCAAATCCTGAATTTTTAAAAGTATCAGTTTTAGCGATCAAACTAGCTGACAACTCTCTATCAGAATCTCTGAAATTTGGATTTACGTAAGTAAATTCTCCAAGAACACCTGTTGTTGCAATAGTACCGGTAAAATTCAGATTAATTCCTTGGCCTAAAAAATTTCTTTCATCGATAGCGGCTTGGAACGATCCTCCATTAGTTCCGTAGCCAACTCCAGCAGATATATTTCCAGTGGCCTGCTCTTTAACGAAAAGATTAAAATCTTTCGTGTTTTTTTTTTCAGTAGAATCTTCTAATTTATAATCTACTTTACTGAAATATTGCTTAGATTTGATATTATCTATAGATTTTTTTATTTTCGAAGTATTTAAATTATCACCTTCACTTAAGTATAAATTATCTCTAATTACTTTTTCATGGGTAATTGTATTTCCAGAAATATTAATTTTATTAATTAATACTTTTTGTTCTTGATTTAAATTTACTAAAATATCAACTATTTCATTTGCTTTTTTACTTTCTTGAATATTGACTTCATAATTATTGTATCTGTTGGACTGAAGATAATCATTAATTTTTTTATTAAGTTGCTCAAGTATTAAAATTGAATAATTCTCATTGCTTGTTAGCTTATTAGAAATATTCTTTATTTCTAAAATATCATTTTCTTTGTACATCGGAGCATTAACTTTAATTTCAGCTTGTCCAAATTTATATTTCTTTCCTGAATTAATTGAGTAAGTTAAATTAAAATTTTTACTATTATCTACGCTAGCAAAAGCAGTCTCAATTTGAACATCGTAAAAACCTTTTGATTTATAGAAATCTCTTAATAATTGTTTATCATATTCAACCTGTTGTTCATTTAATCCTGTCGCAGAAAAAAACTTCCACCAACCATCTTCGGCTGAAGATATAACATCTATAAGTTCAGAACTTTTAAAATATTTATTACCAATAAAATAAATATTTTTTATTTTAGAGACATCTTTTTTTTCAATATTTAATATTAGATTAACTTGGTTGTTTGCAATTTTAATAACTTCGGGGTCGACAGAAATTCTGTAATAGCCGCCTGATTTAAAATAATCTTTAATTGTCTCTATGTCTTTTTTTAGTTTAGAACTAGAAAAAATTGAATTTTCTTTTAAAGAAATCATTTTATTTACTTTATCTAAGTCATCATCTTTTATGCCGTTAATATAAAAAAAATTAACAACAGCATTTTCAGAAACTGTAATAGTTAGAATATCTTGGTTGTAGGAAATTTTAACATCAGAGAAAAAATCTGTGTCATATATTTTTTTGGTAAGATTATTAATATATATTGAATCAATATTAGAAACTTTCTTATCAACTAATGATTCTATAGTATTGGAATTAACTCTAGCGTTTCCAACAATAACAACTTTTTTAATCTCAGAAAAAGAATTATTAGTAAAAAAAAATAAAAGAAAAAAAATAGTTAAAATTCTTATCAATTTAATACGCTCCTACAAAATTCGTAATTTTTAAAGACATCATTTATATGTTTAATTTTGTTATACCTTAAGTAGTTTTTAACAATTTTAGATTGTAAAACATGAAGTAATTTATAGATAATATCTGAAAAGGATATCTTTTTTTCTAAAAATTTTTCTACTAAAAGCTCATTTAAAGCATTGATCATTATATAACCATTTACATTTAATTTTTTAGCCAAATTTAAAACTTTAATTGCATGATTTTTTTTTGGATCAACTTTATAGAAAAATAATTCAAGATTATGATTTTTATTAAACGAAAATTTATTAATTATATTATCTTTAAAATTTAAATTTTTGTATAGACAATTCATAATTGGTATTTTCATATCATTATGATGATACATCATAGTTGATAATCCATTATTATACTTAACAACAGAATGAATTAATGACTGAGGATGAATCATTATTGAAAATTTTGATAAGGGAAAATTAAATAACAATGACGCTTCAAAAACTTCTAAAACTTTATTCATTAAGTTTGCTGAATCAACAGATATTTTTTTTCCCATCTTCCATTTGGGATGTTTGATTGCTTGAGAAGGAGTAATATTTTTAAAATTTATTTTCTTTCCAAAAAAAGGACCGCCGGATGCAGTTAGACAAATATCTGCGATTGTTTTTTTGTCTTTATTTTGAATTAAATTATAAATTGAAAAATGTTCTGAATCTAAAGGAATAAATTTGCAGTTATATTTTTGGAGTTCTTTTTTAATAAATTGCCAACCACAAATAATGCTTTCTTTATTTGCTATAGCAATTTCTTTGGAATGTTTAACAATATCAATTGTAGGAACTAATCCAGCAATTCCTGATATTGCGCAAACAGAAATATCAAATCTATCTTTTTTATTAATTAACTTGATATCTTTAATAATCGTTATTCTTTTTTTCTTACAAAAATTATTTATTTTCTCTATCAAATAATCATTGGATGAAAAGATGTATTTAGGATTAAATTTTTTAGCTTGAGATAATAAAAGTTTGTAGTTTTTATTAGCGCTAATTAACAAAACACTAAAATCTTTTTTATTTTCTTCTACTATTTTTAAAGTTAATTGCCCAATAGTGCCTGTCGATCCTAAAATGCAAATTTTTTTTTTCATATAAATAAAATACTACCAAAAATTATAATCCAGATTAATCCATCCACACGATCTAAAAATCCTCCATGACCGGGTATTAATTTGGAGCTATCTTTAATGCCATTTCTTCTTTTAATAAAAGACATCAACAGATCCCCTGCTTGACCAACAAAAGATAAGAATAACTGAATAACAAAAATATAAATTCCAAATTTATAATTAGTCTCTAAGAAGAATATTAAAAAAGAAAATTGACTTAATACAAAAGATCCTAATGCTCCTGACCATGTTTTGTTTGGGCTAATCTTAGTTAATTTAGGTCCACCAATAATTTTTCCAAAAATATATCCTCCAATGTCAGTGAGCCAAGCAATAAGAATTAACCATAGAAAATTTAAATTATAACTTTTAAGATTATAAATCTTAATCGAAAGTATAAGAAATATTATAAAAATTACTAAGCCAGCGAAATAAATTATATCTTTTTTTTTAAAAACTTTATTCCATTCATAAATACATGCGAAAAAAACTATAAATATTAAGACATTAAAAGCTATAGGAATAAATAATAGCAGATAAATAAGTGGAAAAGCCAACAAAGATACTAAAAATCTTTTATGGAAATTACTCATCGATACTACCAAAATTTCTTTTTATTTTACTAAATTTATTTACAATTTTTTTAAGATCCAGATAATTAAAATCAGGCCAATTCTTCTTCATGAAAAATATTTCAGAATAAGACAATTGCCATAATAAAAAATTACTTAATCTGTGGTAACCCCCTGTTCTAATTAAAATATCTGGATCAGGAATATTTGCCGTATATAAATTTTTAGAAATAATTTCTTCTGTTAAGTGATTTATATTTTTCAAACTCTTGATAGATTTTTTTACGGAATTCACTAATTCAGATCTTGATCCATAATTAAAAGCAAAACAGACAGTAATTTTATTATTATTTTTAGTCTTATTTTCAACGGTTTTAATAATTTTTTTTAATTTTTTTGGAATTGAATTTAAATCACCAATAAATTTAATTTTAATATTTTCTTTAATTAATTTATTAAATTTTTTTTTATAGAAAAATTGAAATAAAAAAAAAAGGTAGTCAATTTCTTTTTTAGGTCTATTCCAGTTCTCAGTAGAAAACGTGTATAGTGTTAAATATTTAATTTTTAACTTTATAGAATTTTTAATAACTTCATTGACATTTTCTGCGCCATGATAATGTCCTTTGTTTCTATCATTGTATTTTTTTAATCCCCAACGACCGTTACCATCCATAATGATGGCAATATGGGAGACGTGACTCATACTTTTAAAATTTCAACTTCTTTTTCGTTTAATTTCTTTTCGATTTCAGCAATCTTTAAATCTGTTAATTTTTGAACTTCAGCAGAGTTCTTTTTTAAATCGTCTTCACTTAAAGAATTGACTTTTTGATCTTTTTTCAATTCTTCTAATGAGTCTCTTCTGATATTTCTGATAGAAACTTTCGCTTTTTCGGCAATTGTTTTTAAAATTTTAATTAATTCTTTTCTTCTTTCCTCTGTAAGTTTTGGAATAGCAATTCTTAATAACTGTCCATCAACTAATGGGTTTAAATTCAAATCTGAGGTTCTAATTGCATTATCTACAGCTGTTACATTTCCTTTGTCCCATACCTGAACATTAATCATTTGGGGTTCTGGAACAGAAATTGTTGCAACTTGGCTTATTGGCATTTTTTGACCGTAAGAATCGACTTTTATACTGTCTAACATTTTAGGATTAGCTCTACCCGTTCTAATGGTTGACAATTCTTTTGCATAAGAAACTATAGATAAATTCATTCTCTCTTCTATCTTCTTAATAATCATCTTAGGCTCCTGCTAATGACTTTACTTCTTCATTAAAATCACTTTTTTTAATTTCAATACCCTCGCCTACTTTATATTTTATAAAAGATTTAATAGATAAGTTTTGATTAACTTCTTTTGCAAATTCAACGATTGCCTGCTCAACGGTTATATCTTGATTATGTATCCATTTTTGACCCATTAAAGTGTTGTCGGATATAACTTTCTTTAATTTACCAATTAAAATTTTGTCGATCATATCCTCTTTTTTACCTTGATTTTTAAGTTCTTCTTTCAGGATTTCTTTTTCTTTATTTATAAAATCAACACTTAAATCTTTTTCAGATAAAGACATTGGTGACATTGCGGCTATATGCATGCAAACTTTTCTTGCAAAATCTAATATTTCTTTATTTTTACTGTCACAATCAATTGAAATCAAAACTCCGATCTTGCCCATATTTTCATTTTGTTGATTATGAATATATTTTCCAAGAACGCCTTTTAAATTTTCTAAATAAGAAATTCTTCTAATTTTAATATTTTCGCCAATTTTGGCTATCAAATTAACTAACTCATCTTTGATTAAAGAATTATTTATTTTAGAATTAACTAATGTTTCTAAATTTAAGTTATTAGCAAGAGCAACTTTTGATACTTCTGAGCAAAAATTGATAAATTCATTATTTTTTGCAACAAAGTCTGTTTCTGAATTAATTTCTAATATACAAGCTTTAGTATCGTTAGATGCAATAACAGCTAGACCTTCAGCTGCGTCTCTTGAAGATTTTTTAGCAGCTTTAGTTATTCCTTTTTTTCGAAGATATTCAATTGATTTTTCAATATCAAAGTTATTTTCTGATAGAGCAGTTTTGCAGTCTTGGATTCCTGCTCCTGTTAATTCTCTAAGTTCTTTAACTTTTGCTAGATTGTCTGACATTGAATAAACTTTTTAATTTTTCAAAGTTTCTTCTGTTTTTTCAGAATCTTTTTTTGGTTTGATTTTAAATTCCTTAACTTTTATTTCTTTAGTAGTCTTTTTGGGTTTTTCTTCCTCAACAGGCTCTACTATTTTAATATTTTGCCTAGCATCTAAAATAGTTTTTTTAGCTAAATCGCAATAAAGATTTATAGATCTTCTAGCATCGTCATTTCCAGGAATTGGAAAATCAATATCATCAGGATTTGAGTTACTATCAACAACAGCAATAATTGGGATTTTCAGTTTTTTTGCCTCAGCAATAGCTAAAGATTCAATGTTTGTGTCGATAACAAATACCATATTAGGAACACCCTTCATGTCAGCAATTCCACCTAGTGATCTATTTAATTTATCTCGCTCAAGACTCATCTTAATAAGTTCTTTTTTTGTAAATCCTTTATTCTCTTTATTAAGTTCTTCTGTAAGTTTTTTTAATCTTCGAATAGAGTTACTGATAGTCTTCCAGTTAGTTAACATTCCACCTGGCCATCTATGATTAACAAAAAATTGTCCTGTTTCTTTAGCAACTTCAGCAATTAGTTCACTTGCTTGTTTTTTTGTCGAAACAAACAAAATTTTACCACCAGAAGCTACACATTTGTGCATTTCTAACATTGCATTATTCAATAATTTTACAGTTTGAAGTAAATCAATAATGTGAATTGAGTTTTTTTCTCCAAAAATAAATTTCTTCATTTTTGGATTCCATCTAAAAGTCTTGTGACCTAAATGCACGCCAGCTTCTAAAAGCTCTTTTACAGACGCAGAAGGTATATTCATTTTTTTTCTCCGGTTATTTCCACCACAGTTTCTGCCTTTATTGGACCGGGGGGTATTGCTACCCACAACTGTGTGCGAATTTTTTAAGGTTTTATATTAAAATTTAGGAAAAACACAAGTTAATACTAGTGGATTTTACACTCAAAACCAGAGCTATTTAAAACACTAACTATAGAAGCGTCGATAAGTTTGTTATTTTTAAGATTAAAAACGTAATTCTTATCTTTAGAGCTCATTCTAATTGAAACTTTAGTATCACCACTGTCTTTTAAGATTTTTTTTAATTCATTAATACTACCTAGGTCTTTAATAGTAATTTCAGCTTTATTAATTTTGGCTTCTTTAATTGAATTAATTTCTGTTAACTTTCGAACTGTTAATCTTGTTGTACCATTAGTCATTTTTTCTTTAATAATATTTGCTAAAAAAGAATTTCCGGGAATTAATTTATCTCTATTAGCTAATAATGTTTCAGAGAAAATAAATAGTTCATACATTCGACTTAGATCGCTTAACTTAATAATTGCAAAAGGTTGTCCTTTAGCAGTTTTCTTCTCCTGAATTGCCATCAGAGTACCTGATAGAACAAATTCTTTATTTAAGTCATATTCAGAAATATCTGCAAATCTCATCACATTGTAAGCCTTTAATACTTTTTCATAATTTAAAAGAGGATGTTCACTTATAAAAAAACCAATAGATTCAAATTCATTTTTCATTTTTTCATTTGCATTCCAAGTTTCATTTTTATTTACAAGATTTTCTAAGGACGGAAGACGACTGTTCTTATCATTTCCGAATAAGTTATCTTGCAAAAGATTAGATTCTTTATAATTTTTGGAAATTTTAATAATTTCAGGGACGGCATCAAATAAGAATTTACGGTTTTTTTCCAAACAATCAAAAGCTCCTGACTTTATCAAGCCTTCCATTTGTAATTTATTGATCAATTTTGAATCAATTCTTAAAATAAAATCTTCTAACGATTTAAAATGACCGTTTTTATTTCTATCTAAAATAATTTGATTAACCGATTCATAACCAACGGCTTTGATAGCTGACAACGCATAATAAACTTTATTTTGCTTAACAACAAAATCTGCATACGATTCATTAATTGATGGCAAAACAACATCAATTTTTAATCTTTTTAGCTCTTCATAAAATTCATTCAATTTGTCTGTATTTGCTAAATCCAAATTCATAGAAGCAGACACAAAATAAAGTGGGTAATGAGTTTTTAAATATGCGGTTTGATAAGCAATTAATGCATAAGCTGCGGCGTGACTTTTGTTAAAACCATATTGAGCAAATTTTTCTACTAACTGAAATATGTAAACCGCCTGATCTTTTGTAATTCCGTTTTTAACAGCCCCTTCTATGAAATCTTTTTTCTGTCTTTCCATTTCGGCAGATTTCTTTTTACCCATGGCTTTTCTTAAGATATCGGCTTTACCCGCAGAAAATCCTGAGAGAGATTGCGCAATCTGCATCACTTGTTCTTGATAAATAATAACTCCGTAAGTCTCTTTTAAGATATGTTCAATTTTAGGATGAAGGTAATCGGGTTTTTCTATTCCGTGCTTACAATTGTTGTATTTTGAAATATTCTGC
This sequence comes from Candidatus Allofontibacter sp., assembly GCF_040404065.1. Classification (GTDB taxonomy): domain Bacteria; phylum Pseudomonadota; class Alphaproteobacteria; order Pelagibacterales; family Pelagibacteraceae; genus Fontibacterium. The sequence continues at coordinate 674,771 of NZ_JBBAJM010000001.1, read as the reverse complement.
ATTGGTCCTGGTCTAAAAAGAGCAACAAGTGCTATAATATCCTCAAATTTATTAGGCTTCATTTGTTTTAAAACCTCTCTCATTCCAGAACTTTCTAACTGGAACACACCCATAGTTTCGCCAGAACATAAAAGTTCAAAGGTTTTTGAATCATCAAGAGGGAGATCTTTTAAATCAACGTTAATATTATTTTCTTTAAGTGAATTAATTGTCTTTTTAATAACCGTAAGAGTTTTAAGACCTAAGAAGTCAAACTTAACTAGACCTGCATTCTCTGCCCACTTCATGTCGAATTGTGTTATCGGGATATCGTTTTCTGAATCAAAATCTTTATACAGAGGGACCACTTCTTCAATTTGTCTATCAGCAATAACTATTCCCGCAGCATGAGTTGCAATATTTCTATAAAGCCCCTCGAGTTTAATTGCTAACTTAATTAATTTATCAATCTTTAGATCGTTTTTTTGCGCTTCTTGAATTCTTGGCTCAAGTGCAACAGACTCTTGCAATGACAAAGGTCTTGAAGGATCAAAAGGGATCATTTTAGAAAGAGAATCTACAACACTATAAGGAAGGCCTATAACACGACCAATATCACGTATTGCCATTCTGGCTTGTAATTTTCCAAATGTAATAATCTGCGCAACTCCGCCTTTATATTTATTTTTTACATAATTAATAACTTTGTCACGTTCTTCCTGACAAAAATCGATATCAAAATCTGGAATTGAAATTCGGTCTGGATTTAAAAACCGTTCAAAGATTAATCCGAATTTAATTGGATCTAATTCAGTAATAGATAATGCCCAGGCAACTAAAGATCCGGCACCAGAACCCCTGCCCGGGCCTACAGGTATATTGTTATTTTTAGCCCACAAAATATAATCAGAAACAATTAAGAAATAACCAGAAAATTTCATCTGGTTAATCATTTTTACTTCATAATTTAATCTTTCTAAATAAATTTTCTTAGTATCTTCAATTTGCTTAGGATCCTTGATATTTTTTAAAACAACCTCGTTTAATCTTCTCTCCAACCCTTTTAAAGCAAGATCCTGTAAAACTTTTTCTATATTGTTTTCAGCGCCAGAAATAAAGTTTGGAAGCAAAGGTTTGCTTGGTAATGGTCTGTAAAGACACTGATACCTTAGGTTATTATTATTCTCTAAAGCATCAGGCAAATCAGCAAACAATTTCAACATTTCTTCATTGTTTTTTAAATAATGCTGATCAGAGTAACTAATTCTATTCTTATCTTCGACATAAGCTTTTTGTCCAATACAAATATAAGCATCGTGAGCCTCATACATATTTTGATGAATATAAAAAACTTCTTGTGAAGCTATAATTGGTATTTTTAAAGATCTTGCATTGCTAACTAGAAAGTTTTCTATTCTATCTTCGTTAACTTCATTATGTCTTTGAATCTCAAAGAATAGATTATCTTTAAAAACAGATTTAATTTTATTAACATTTTTTAAAAATATTTTATCCTGATTATTAAGAATAAGCTGGGAAGTTAAAGTATGGCTGCCACCTAATAAAATGAACAGACCGCTGCTATAATCTAACAAATCTTTAATAGAACAATGCGGGGCCTCCGTTGCATTAATATCAAGATAAGACTTTGAAGAAAGTTTTAATAAATTTTTATAACCCTGCTCATTTTTTGCAATAAGCGATACTTTGCCAATAATATTATCGGTTTTTATATTAAGTTGAGTTCCAATAATTGGATGAACGCCGACTTTTGCTAAGTCTTCAGAAAATTCTAAAGCCCCACTTAAATTATAAGAGTCAGACATTCCAAGAGATAAAAATTTTGTAAGCTTTGCATATTTTGCAAGCTCTTCGATCTTCACAGCTCCCTCGCAGATTGAGTACTGAGTGTGAATTTTAAAGTGGTTAAAAGTAATATTTTTAAGACTCATTTTCCTATTTCAAAATTCTAACATTAGAATCTTGAATAGCTAACTGAATATCCGCCTTGTTTGACAATTCTCTATTATGGGTTGCAAAAATAATTAATCTTTCTTTAGATTTTAAACTTAAAAGTATTTCAAATACTTCGTTTGCAGTTTTATTATCTAAATTTCCCGTAGGCTCATCGGCAAGAATAAGTTCGGGTTCGTTAATTAATGCTCTAGCAATTGCAACTCTTTGCTGTTCCCCTCCTGATAATTCGTGAGGATAATGATTTAATCTAGATTTTAGTCCTAGTTTTGAAAGTAATCTATCTGCTCTGCCAAAAGCTTCATCTTTATTAATATTATTAATTAATAATGGCAAAACAACATTATCTATCGCTCTAAGATCAGAGATAAGATTATTAAATTGATAAACAATTGAAATATTTTTTCTTCGATAAATTGTTTTTTCATAATCTTTAATTTGAATTAATTCTTTACTATTAAAAAGATACTGACCCTCGTTCACCGTCTCTAGTAATCCTAAAATATGTAATAATGTAGATTTTCCAGATCCGGATGGTCCTACTAAAGAGACAATATTATTTTTAGATAAAGATAAATTAACATCTTTTAAAACTAAGATATTCTTACTAGCATCTACGTATTTCTTGCTTATATTTTTTAACTCTAAAAAAATCTTACTCATATTTTAATCCTTTAATTGGATTAAGTTTTGAAGCTGAGATTGCAGGGTATAAACTTGCAAGAAAAGTAATGAGAACTGAAAAAAAACAAATAATCAGGACTGATTTATAGTCTATTAAAGATGGCATCTTGCTTAGAAAGTAAATTTCAGGAGGAAATACTCTAACTTGAAAAACAAAACTAACAAATTGCCTAATAGCTTCAATATTATGAGCAAACAAAACTCCAAGTGCTACACCGAAAACAGTTCCAGTAATTCCAATAAAAGATCCCATAATAAAAAAGATCTTTGCAATTGAAAACTTTGACATACCTAATGTATTAAAAATTGCAATTTCTTTAGTTTTGTTTTTAACTAAGATTGTCATTCCAGTTACAATATTGAATGCAGCAACAATAATAATAAGAGTTAAAATAATAAACATCACGTTACGCTCAACTAGTAATGCATCGAAGAATGTTTGATTGTTATCTATCCAAGTCGTGAAGTAATAGTTTTGAAAAGTCTTCTCTAAGTCCTTTTTATAATTATCAACATTATTTACGTCTTTAATTTTAATATCTACAGAGATTAAATTTTTATTATTTTTTATAAATTCCATAGCGTCACTGTAAGGAATAAATACATAGTTATAATCTAACTCTGATACTCCGCTTGAAAAGGTAGAGGCAACTTTAAAGGTAAATTGCTGAGGTAATTTGCCAAAAGGAGTTGAGACATTGTTTGCGGATAAAACATTGATCTTATTATTTTTTACTAACCCAAGCTTATCAGCAAGAGAGGCGCCAATAATAACTGAACCTTTTTCAAACCCAGACAACTCTTTAACAAATTCATCTTTAATTAAATCATCTTTATTAATACCAATAATTCCAATTCCAGAATTAGTTCTCTCAGATACTAACAACCCCTGGGTTTTAATAACTTTTCTAATACTTTTAATTTCAATTTTTTTATCGGAAAAATACTGGCTTAATTTGGCAATATTTAAATCATCATTGCCTACGGAATGAACGCTAATATGGGGATTAAATTTTAATAGTTTATCAAATAATTCAGCGCGAAAACCATTCATGACTGACATTACAATAATTAAAGTTGCAACTCCTATGGATATTCCAAGAAAAGAAAAAATTGAGATAATTTTTAAGAAACTATCTTTTTTTTTAGAACGAATATAATTTTTTATTATTAAAAACTCTGCGGGGGAAATCAATTTAACCTTTTAATTTTTTAATTTTTTTAATTATCTCTTCGATTGATAACATTTCTGTTTTTGCATTTAACTCTTTAAACTCAAGTTTATCATCATTTGATTTAGAACCGATTATGATTTGATAAGGAACGCCCATTAAATCAAAGTTTTTAAATTTGCTTGAAGGACTTTCTAAAGTATCATCTAAGATAACATCGATAGAATTGCTTTTTAAAACATCGTAAATTTTACGAGCTTTATCTAGAGAAGAACTATCTGACTTATTATTCAGTGGAATAATTGCAATATCAAATGGAGAAATAATTAAAGGCCATTTCATAACCCCATCAAGACATTTTGCTTCTATAACAGCGGCAACCAACCTTGAAACGCCAATACCGTAGGAGCCCATCTCAACACTAGTATTTTTTCCTTCTTTATTTAAAACATTAGCTTTCATGGGTTGTGAATATTTATTACCGAAATAAAAAATGTGACCCACTTCAATTCCCTTTGTTGCCAATTGATTTGACTTTGAAACCTTTTCATTAAATTCTTTTTCAGAATGCTTCTCATCTGTTGCACTATAAGGAGTAGAAAATGCAGAAATCATTTTATTAATAGAGACATCAGAACTGTCAAAACTATTAATATCAATATCGAGTAATGATTTATCTAAATAAACCTGACTCTCACCTGTTTCTGCTAAAATAATAAATTCGTGAGAAGAATCTCCACCAATAGGACCTGAGCTTGCACGCAGAGGTAAAGCTTTTAAATCCAATCTATTAAATGTTCGAAGATATGCATAAAACATTTTATTATAAGATCTGATCGAGTCTTCTTTAGTAAGATCAAAAGAATAAGAGTCTTTCATTAAAAATTCTCTGCAACGCATCACTCCAAATCTAGGTCTAATTTCATCTCTAAACTTCCACTGAATATGATAAAGAATTAACGGTAAGGCTTTATAAGATTTAATGTTATCTCTAAAAATTTCTGTAACTAGCTCTTCATTAGTTGGTCCATATAATAATTCACGTCCGTGCCTATCTTTAATTCTAAGCATTTCTTCGCCATAATCATCATATCTACCGCTTTCTTTCCAAATATCTGCAGATTGAATAGTTGGCATTAACATTTCTTGAGCACCAATATTGTTCTGCTCTTCTCTAACCACTTGTTCAATTTTTTTTAAGACTTTAATACCTAAAGGTAGCCAAGAATATATTCCAGCGGCACTTTGTCTAACCATTCCAGCTTTTAACATAACTTGATGTGACTTTAACTTAGCATCAGCTGATACTTCTCTAAGAACTGGAAAAAATAATTTTGAAATAAGCATTAAAATAATATTTTTCTAATATAAAACAAATCTAGTTTGTCCGCAGCAAAGATTAAAGAAAAAATAACAGTGGTTATAATCGTGGTTATTAAAACTTTTTTTTTCATTTTAGATTCAATTGGAGCTCCTGGATCTGTGCCTTTTTGAAAGTCAGTAGAATCAGCTTGATTAACAACTCCAAAAGGTAAAACAGTGAATAAAATAATCATCCATAAATTCACATAAATAACAAAACCACCCACAAAAGACATAGAACTACAGTCTAACTAAATTAATATTTACTAAAGGTTTTTTTCCAGATTTTTCACTTATTAATTTTCTGCAATTACCTTTTAAAGTCTCGATTATATTTTTTTCTTGCTTAGAATTATTTAAATTAAATGTTTTGCACGTATCCATAACGATATCTTCTAAATCATACTCAATTTCGGCAGCATCTTCCTCAAAGAAAGGAATTCCTTTTAAAGTAATGATAGGATTATTTTTAATCTGACCGTTCTTAATTAAAATTGTAATTTCCATATAACCATTAGATGCGATGCCTCTTCTTTCTTTTAAAACTTGAGAGTCGTTAGCAATTAGAACTTTTCCATCTAAATAAATTCTGCCCCACGTAACTTTATCAACCACCTGCGGTTCACCAGGTGCAAGCCTAATAATTTCTCCATTGCTAATTTTAACTGGATATTTAACGCCCATCTCTTTTGCAAAATTAATATGCTCTGCCATATGTCTTTGTTCACCGTGAACTGGGATTGCGATCTTTGGTTTAACCCATCCGTACATTTTTTTTAAATCTTCACGTGCTGGATGACCAGAGACATGGATCATAGAATTTTCTTCAGATAACACTTGAATTTCACTTTTTGAAAAATCATTGAAAATTTTAAATAATCTTTTTTCATTTCCTGGAATAATACGAGATGAAAAAATAACATTATCATTCTTTTCAAGATGAACATCTGGGTGAGTCCCATTTGCTATTCTTGATAGCGCAGCTCTTTGTTCTCCTTGTGAACCTGTGCAAAGATAAATGATTTTATTTTTTGGTATTTTTTTTGAATCCCTGACGTCAATTGGGGTTTCAATATCTTGCAAATAGTTACATTGTCTTGCAAGTTGGTAAATTCTACCCATAGATCTTCCAACTAAACAAACTTTTCTACCTATCTTTTCAGCAACCTTAAAAACGGTTTCCATGCGGGCAACATTGGATGCAAAAGAAGTGATGACTATTCTATTCTTCATATTCTCTAAAACAGTTAAAAGGCCTGTTCTAACTAAGCTTTCTGAACCAGAAGACCCTAAATTAAAAATATTAGTAGAGTCGCACACCATGGCAAGAACGCCTTTTTTGCCCAGCTCAGTTAATTTTTTAACATCCGTTTTTTCACCAATTAAAGGATTGTCATCAATCTTCCAGTCAGCAGTATGAAGAACTATTCCCTCCGGAGTAGTGATTGCAAGTCCACAAGGTTCTAAAATAGAATGAGTAAGAGTGACATAATCAATGTCGAAAATTCCAAGCTTTACATTGCCACCTAATTTAACAATTTTTAAATGACTGCCGATATTAATTTTTTTTTCTTTAAACTTTTCTTTTACAATTGCAGCAGTAAATGGAGTTGCGTAAATAGGACACTCCAACATCGGCCAAAGATGCGCAATTGCACCTACATGATCTTCATGGGCGTGGGTCAAAACAATTCCTAATAAATTTTCTTTTTGATTAGCGATAAATTCTGGATTTGGCAATATAACTTCGATACCTGGAATATTATCGTCTGAAAACGTAACTCCAATATCAACAATAATCCATTTATAATCGCCTGGTTTTCCATAACCAAACAAATTTAAATTCATCCCTATTTCACCTGCTCCACCAAGAGAGCAATAAACTAATTCTTGTCCGCCTTTAGCCATTAAAAATTTTTCAGATTAAAATTTAAAGTTTCAGCTATTCCTTTTAAAGTAATTTGCTGATCGATTACTTTGTCTCTAAATGGAAATGAGTTAAAAAAAATATTTGCAAGTCCGCCCGTAAAAATAACTAAATATTTTTTATTTGTTTCTTTTATAATTTTTTGCACAAGTTCTTTAATTAAACCAATATAACCCCAGTACATACCATTATTCATTGCGCTAACAGTGTCTTTTCCTATGTATTTGTTAGTTTTTTTTAATTTAATTAACGGAAGTTTAGCTGTTGCCTGTTTTAGAACCTTTAATGACAAATTGATTCCAGGTGTAATCATTCCGCCAATATAACTGTCTTTTACGACAACATCGAAGGTAGTGGCAGTTCCAAAATCGATAACAATTGAATTTTTTTTATAAATTTTAAATGCTGCAATAGAGTTTACAATTCTATCTGAACCGACTTGCATTGGTTTTTTTAATTTAATCTTAATAGGAAGATGAATATTTCGATCTTTAATTTCAGATAAGAAAACATTTTTTTTCTTTAATGCTCTTTTTAGTTGATAAAATGCTAACGGAACAACGCTTGAACATAATGCGCCTTTATAATAATTTTTTTTAACTCTTCTATTAATAAGTCCAAGACGATTATTTAAAACGTCTACTGTATCAATAGTAAATTTATTAGAATATTTTTTCGTTAGCTTATTAAAAGTGATAAAATCAATATTAGTATTGCCAATGTCTATGATTAAATAATTCAAACTAAACTACCCTGCGTAAAATAAACCTTGCGGTTATTGTGCTCTAAAACTAAAGCACCGTTGTTATTAATACCTCTATAAATACCCTTATAAATCTTATTATTTATTTTAAAATTTATAAACTTATTTTTCCTAAAAGCATGTTTATTCCACTCATTTACAATCTTTTTAAATGAATATTTTTTATCAATAATATTAGAATCAAAAGCTTTCTTAAGTTTTTCTATCAAATCTTTTAAATCGATCCTCTTTTTAGCTTCTTTATTTAAATGAGTGGTTGGGTATTTTTTAATTTTTGGGGATGATTTTATATTGATACCAATTCCAATAATTAAAAAAAATTTATTAAAAATAATACTTTCCTGCAAAATTCCGCAAATTTTTTTATCATTAACATAAATATCATTAGGCCATTTAAGAGAAATATTTTTAACACCGTAATTCCTTAAAATTTTTCTAATTTGCAATTGAATAAGAAACTGAATTTTTTTTAGATTAGATCTTAAAATTGGATAAAAAATACTAAAATACAAATTACCTTTAGGTGAGTTCCAATTATTTCCGTATCTACCTCTGCCCTTTGTTTGCTCGTCCGCAGTAACAATTCCTTTTAAAATTTTATGTTCAGTAATTAATAACCTTGCAAAATTATTAGTACTGTCTATTTTTTCAAAATTAAAAATAGGCAAACTCATTTATCTTATATTTTTACTAAGACTTTCAGCGATTATATTAAGTGAAGATGGATCGATAAAATAAAACAATATAAAAATAGTTGATACTAAAATAGAAAATCGTAATCCAAAATTTGGGGTTTTGTCATAACTTTCTTTAGCTTCATCAAAGTAAATAACTTTAATAATTCTTAAATAATAAAATGCTGCAATCACTGCTGATAATAATCCTATGACTGCGAGGTAATAAATTTTATGCTGAATAATGGCTAAGAAGATATAAAATTTTGCAAAAAAACCTGCAAGCGGAGGAATTCCAGCAAGTGAAAAGGTTAATATTGTAAGGCATATAGAAATTACTGGATGATGCTTAGAAAGCCCTGATAGGTCAGAAATGTTTTCAAAATAAACTCCATTTCTGTTTAGGGACATGATGCATGCAAACACACCAATATTCATAAACACGTAGATTACGATATAAACTAATACGGCACTTAAAGACTCTGGAGTTGCGATAGATAAACCTGCAAGAATAAATCCAACGTGACCAATAGAGCTATAGGCCATAAGTCGTTTTAAATTACTCTGTCCAATCGCTGCAACTGCCCCTAAGAACATTGAAGCTATAGAAAGAACAATAATAATTGCTCTCCACTCTTCAATAAAATTTCCGTAAGGAACGCTTAAAAATTTAATCAATGCTGCAATAGCTGCAACTTTTGGAGCCATAGCAAAGAAGGTTGTAACTGACGTTGGTGAACCTTCATAAACATCAGGTGCCCACATGTGAAATGGTACCGCTGATATTTTAAATGCAATTCCACAAAGAATAAAAACTAAGCCAAATTTTAAAGCGCCACTATGTGCGCTAGCAACTTTAGCAATTACTGAGTAATCAACGGAGCCTGTAAATCCGTAAATTAATGAGCATCCATATAATAAGAGACCTGAAGATAATGAGCCTAAAACAAAGTATTTAAGACCAGCTTCAGAGGATTTAAGTGACTTAGTATTAATAGCTGCAAGCACATAAAGACATAAAGACTGAAGCTCTAATCCTAAATAAAAAACAATTAGATTATTAGCACTAATCATCACAAACATTCCTAGTGTCGATAATAATAAAATAATTGGGTACTCAAATTTTGCAATATTTGATCTTTCTAAATAAGAATTTGAAACTAAAATTGTGAACAATACCGAAATCAAAACTAATATTTTCATAAAGTTTGATAAAGGATCAACAGTATAGCTGTTGCCAAATAAAACAGCTGAGTCTGAATAACTATTATAAATCAATGCAATTATAATAATTAATAATCCAACAACTAAATAATTAATTATTTTATTAAAAGTATTTCTAAATACGCCAACAATTAATAGAGAAAACGAGCTTAATATCAAAAAAAGTTCTGGAATAATACTTTTCATTTTATATTCCCAATATTCTTAACAATTAAATCTACTGAAGATGAAATCGGCTCTAATATTAAATTTGGATAAACGCCAAATAAAATTGTTAAAACTGCTAACATAAATAAAATAATAATTTCTGTTTTATCTAAATCTAATAAAGCTTCGCCATGATTATTAACTTTAAACTCACCAAATACAACTCGTTTACATAGCCATAGTGAATAAGCTGCTGATAAAATAACACCAGTTGCTGCTGCAATAGATGCAATATAATTTACTTTGAAAGTTCCAATTAAAGTTAAAAACTCTCCAACAAATCCACTTGTTCCTGGTAATCCTACGTTTGCAAGTGATGAGAATACAAATACTAAAGCAAATTTTGGCATAATATTTGCAACGCCTGAATAATCTTGGATTAATCTGCTGTGTACACGATCATACAAAACACCCACACATAAAAATAAAGATGAAGAAATTAATCCATGGCTAATCATTTGAAATATTGCGCCATCTATTCCTTGCTTAGTAAATGAAAATATTCCGATAGTTACATATCCCATATGCGCTACAGATGAATAAGCGATTAACTTTTTCATATCTTTTTGCATAAGCGCAACTAGAGAAGCATAAATAATTGCAATAACGCTCAACACAAATACAAAGTTTGCAAAGTAATGTGATGCAATTGGAAATAGTCCTAAAGAAAATCTAATGAATCCATAACCAGAAATTTTAAGTAAGATCGCAGCTAGTATTACAGATCCTGGCGTTGGTGCTTCAACGTGAGCATCAGGTAACCATGTATGAAAAGGCCACATAGGAAGTTTAACCGCTAAAGAAATAAAAAAACCAAACCACATCCAATATTGCAAATTATCAGGAATTTTAGATTCCATTAATTTAACAACATCTAAAGTGTTCATATTCCAGTAGATGGCAATAATTGCTATCAACATGAAAATTGAGCCTAAAAAGGTATATAAAAAGAACTTTAACGCTGAATAAACTCGTCTTTCTCCGCCCCAAATTCCTATAATTAAAAACATTGGAATTAATCCACCTTCAAAGAATAAGAAGAATAAAAACAAATCTAATGCGCAAAAAACTCCGATCATAAAAGTTTGCATGATTAGAATTGCTATTAAAAATTCTTTAATTCTTTTCTTTAAGCTGTTGATGGCTGCGAATATACAGAGCGGTGAAATAAAAGTTGTAAGTATTACTAAGAATATCGAAATTCCATCGATTCCCATTTTGTAAGAAACAAAGTTTTTAATCCATTTTGACTCTTCAACAAATTGAAAACCTAGATTTTTTAAATCAAATTTAATCCATAACAACAAAGAAACGAAAAAATTAATAATAGAAAAAATAATTGCAATATTTTTAGAAAAACGCGAAGTAGTGTCTTCTGTGCCTCTTTTAAGAAGAATTAAAACAACTCCAATTAAAGGAAAGAAAGTTAAGAAAGATAAAATTGGAAAGTTCATATTAGATAAAAATTAAAAAAGTTATAATTAAAGAAAGTCCTACAAGAATTACTGTTGCATAATGATATAAGTAACCAGACTGAACTTTGCTTGCTTGTTCAGATATTTTTTTTACAATTTTTGCAACACCATCTGGACCATAACCGTCGATAGTATTCACATCTCCTTTTTGCCAAAGGAATGTTCCAATATTTTTAAAAGTTCTTACAAAAACTAAATCATATAATTCATCAAAGTACCATTTCTTAACTAAGAATGTATGAATTGGTTTGTTAGTCGATACAAAGCTCTCAACGATTTCTTTTCTCTTTAAAAATAAAATAAATGAAAGTGGAATTGATGAAATAACTAATGTCGGAACTAAAATAATTAACCACATTGGTGGATGTCCGTGTTCAACGTGATTTAAGAAAAATATAGCTTTACCCCAGAATTCAGTTTTTTCCCCAATAAATATTTCATGGAATACATAACCTGAAAATATTGCTCCTACTGCAAGCAATAATAAAGGAATTAACATAACAGGTCCTGACTCATGAACTTTATCAAAACTCATGCTGTTATTATATTTACCGTGAAAAGTTTTAAAAATTAATCTCCAAGAATAAACTGAAGTAATAAAAGCGGTCACAATTCCAATTACAAATGCGTACCCTGAGAATAAACTCTTAGAGAAATAAGCAGATTCTATAATTGCATCTTTTGAATAAAATCCTGCTAGCAATGGGAATCCTGTTAATGCAAGTGTGCCGATTAACATCAAAACATAAGTCAGTGGAATTTTTTTCCAAACTCCGCCCATTTTTTCAATGTTCTGTTCATCGTGGAATGCATGAATAACTGAACCTGCTCCTAAGAATAAAAGAGCTTTAAAGAAAGCGTGCGTAAATAAGTGAAATATAGCAACGTTGTAAGCGCCCATTCCAGCAGCAAAAAACATGTAACCTAACTGACTACACGTTGAATAAGCGATAATTCTTTTGATATCTGTTTGAACGATTGCAATCGATGCTGCAAAGATTGCTGTTGTTGCGCCAACGAATGCAACTAAGTTCAAAGCGTATTGTGAGTATTCAAACAAAGGTGAACATCTAGCAACTAAAAACACTCCGGCTGTTACCATGGTTGCAGCATGGATTAATGCCGATACAGGTGTTGGTCCTTCCATGGCATCTGGAAGCCAAGTATGTAAGATAATTTGCGCTGATTTTCCCATCGCTCCAATAAATAAGAATACACAAATAGTTGTAATTAAATTGTAATCACCTCCAAAAATATACACACTGTTTTTTGACTGAGTTGCAGCTTGTGAAAAGACTTCACTAAAAGTTAAAGTTCCAAAAGTTTTAAAAATTAAAAACATTGCAATCAACAGACCAAGATCACCCACTCTGTTAACGATAAACGCTTTCATCGAAGCATTGTTTGCAGATTCTTTTTTAAACCAGAAACCAATTAATAAATAAGAAGCAAGTCCAACACCTTCCCAACCAAAGAATAATTGTAAAAAATTATCTGCAGTAATTAATGACAACATCGCAAATGTGAAAAGAGAAAGGTAAGACATAAATCTTGGTTTATGAGGATCGTGACTCATATAACCAATCGAATATATATGAACTAAAGCTGAAACAGAATTTACAACAACTAACATAACAGCAGTTAATGAATCTACATAAATTGACCAATGAAGTTTTAAAGATCCAGAACTAATCCAATCAAATAGAGGAAGTTGGTAAACTTTTCCCGTCTTAATAGTTTCAATTAAAATAAGAGATGAAAAAATTGCACCTAATACAACAAACGCAGATGTTATAATCTGACATGCAATTTCGCCAATTTTTTTATAAAAAAAAGCTGAGATAAACGATCCAAGCAAAGGTAGAAATAATATTGAATAAATCATTTAACCTTTCATCGAGTTAATATCTTCAACTTGAATAGATCCTCTATTTCTGAAGAACACTACAAGTATGGCAAGACCGATTGCAGCTTCTGCAGCAGCAACCGTTAATATAAAGAGTGTAAAGATTTGCCCTGTTATATTTTGCAAATAAACTGAGAAGGCAACCATGTTAATGTTTACTGATAATAAGATTAACTCAATAGACATTAGAATAACGATCACGTTTTTACGGTTAACGAAAATTCCAAACACCCCTAATGTAAAAATGATTGCAGATAAGAATAAGTAATGAGCTAAAGTAATCTCAATCATCAATCTTTAATCCTTTATTACTTTCAACATCTACAAGATAAATTGAATCCTCGCGTTCACGAGAGGACTGTTTTAAAATATCTTGTCTTCTAAGGTTATCTCTACGTCTAAAAGTAAGTAAAATAGCTCCTATCATTGCGATTAATAAGATCACACCAGAAAGCTGAAATGGTAAAAAATAATCTGTGTAAAGTAGTTTTCCAATTTGCTGTGTGTTTGTATCCTTTGAATCGTATACAATTTTTGAAGTATTAATGAACTCAGGTCTGTACTGCCAACTACCAATAATAATTATTAATTCAAAAAATATTACTGCTGCAATAAAAAATCCAAATGGTATGTATTGAAGAAAACCTTGTTTAACTTTAGTAAAGTTCCCCTCTAACATCATCACCACGAATAAAAATAACACCGCAACAGCTCCAACATAAACAATCAGTAAGATCATTCCGACAAATTCAGCGCCTATCATTATAAATAAACAAGAAACGTTTACAAATGCTAAAATTAAAAAGAAAACTGAATGCACTGTATTTTTTGAAGAGATAACCATAATGCTTGAAAGAATAGTAATCGCTGACAATACGTAAAAAATTAATGCGTGCGCTATCATCTAAATGATTTGTCTACTCTAATATTATGAGCTAATTCTTTTTCCCACTTGTCGCCGTTTTCTAAAAGTTTTTCTTTATTGTAGTAAAGTTCTTCTCTGGTCTCTGTAGCAAATTCAAAATTAGGTCCTTGAACAATCGCATCAACAGGACAAGACTCTTGACATAATCCACAATAAATACATTTTAACATATCAATGTCATATCGTGTTGTTCTTCTTGACCCATCTTCTCTAGGTTCAGCTTCAATTGTGATAGCTTGCGCAGGACAAACTGCTTCGCATAATTTACAAGCGATACATCTTTCTTCTCCGTCCGGATACCTTCTTAAAGCATGTTCTCCTCTAAATCTTGGACTGATCGGACCTTTTTCAAATGGATAATTGATAGTTGCTCTTTTTTTAAACATGTAAATAAAAGCAAGATAAAGTGCTTTTACAAACTCAGATAAAAAAATTATTTTTAATATTCTAGAAAATTTTATTTTCATTGTGGTAATAAGTTAAAAAAATATAAAAACGAAGCCGTTAAAACTACCCAGAATAATGAGAATGGTAAGAATACTTTCCAACCTAATCGCATTAACTGATCATAACGATATCGAGGCACAATAGCTTTCACTAAAGCAAACAAGATAAATAAAAATAATATTTTAAAAACAAGCCAAAGAGGCGCTGGCACTACATTAAACGGATAAGCATCAATGGGTGACAACCATCCACCTAAAAATAAAACTGAACCTAAACCACATAATAATAAAATATTCGCATACTCGCCTAACCAGAATAATGCGTACATCATTCCTGAATATTCAGTTTGGTAACCTGCAACAAGTTCTGCTTCTGCTTCTGGCAAATCAAATGGAGGTCTATTTGTTTCAGCTAATGCAGAGATAAAAAAGATAACAAACATTGGAAATAATGGGATTGCGTACCAAATATTCTTCTGCGCAAGCACGATATCAACAAGGTTTAGTGAACCCGCACACAGCAATACATTTATTATAATAAAGCCAATTGAAACCTCATATGAAACCATCTGCGCTGCAGATCTTAAGGCTCCTAAGAATGGATACTTAGAGTTAGACGCCCAACCTGCCATAATAATTCCGTAAACTCCAAGAGAAGACACCGCAAAGATGTAAAGAATTCCAACATTAATATTTGCAAGTACTAAAGTTTCGCTAAATGGAATAACTGCCCAAGCAATTAACGCTAAAGACATAGTTACGATTGGAGCGATTATAAAGATAACTTTGTTTGCGTGCGTTGGAATAATTACTTCTTTAAAAATATATTTAAGCGCATCGGCTCCTGTCTGAAGTAAACCAAAAGGACCAACCACGTTTGGTCCTTTTCGAAGTTGAACAGCCCCCCAAACTCGTCTGTCTACCCAAACAATCATTGCTACAGCAATTAGAACTGGGACAAGTAATGCTACGATCTTTAAAAGATCATAAAGAACTATATTTAAATAATCTAAAAACATTAATTATCTGTTCCTGTTTTTTGTAATATAATTTTTGCATCCTTACATTCATGCATCGTTTTTGAAGATGCAGCAATTATGTTTGAGAAGTAAAAATCAAAATCATTAATTTTAAGATCTCCTTTATCTTGAGATACATTTTTAAAAGCTAGTGTGTCAGCTGAAGATTTTGGTAATTGATCCAGTTCTTTAAATACTGGATAGTCTTTAAATAATTGCTCTCTTAAAATTGAATGAGTATTAATATCGATTGTTTTTTTAAATACATCTGACATCGCTCTTAAAATTTTCCAGTCTTCTTTACCTTCTCCTGGAGGGAAACTTGCTTTTTTGGCATCCTGCACTCTTCCTTCAGTGTTAACATAGAAACCATTTTTTTCCGTGTAAGCTGCACCTGGCAATACTACATTTGCTATAGTGCTGTTTAATCCACCATGAGATCCCTGATAGATTATGAAGTTACCTTTAGGATTAATTTTAACTTGGTCAGCACCTAGAAGATAAATTAGTTTTGAATTACTATCGTTTAATTTTTCTAAGAAATTATTTTTAATTAAATTTAGATAAATTGCTCCAACGCTTGAAGCGTTATTATGAAGAATATTTAATCCATTCCACTCTGAATTTAAAAAATTATTATCTTTTAAAATCTTCTTAACTGTTTCTAAAACAAACTCTCCGTTTGCTCCGCTTAATCCAGATTCACCAATAATAAATACTGGTTTTTTTGCAGATTTAAAACTGTTATAAATTTTATGATTTTTTCCTAAAACATCAGAAAGAATAGAAAGAGAAGAACCTACATTCTCATGAGGGTAAGTAAGATCACCTACGTTACCGATAGAATAAACCTTAGTTTTTCTAGCTAAATGTGCTTTTCTAATTCTAGCATTTAAGATTGGAGCTTCTAATCTTGGATTAGATCCAACTAAAACTACTAAATCAGCTTCTTCTAAACGAGCGATAGATGTGTTGAATAAGTAATTAGCTTTGTTTGATGGATCGATAAAATAATTAGACTGTCTAAAATCTATATTGTCAGATGATAAAACATCTTTAAAAAATTTTTTGAACATATACATGCTTTCAACATCAATAAGATCTCCAACTACTCCGAAAGCTTTATCTCCAGAAAAATCTTTTGTTTTTTCAAAAATATATTTAAATGCATTATCCCAACTGCAAGACTGAAGTTTTCCATTAACTTTAATGTAAGGTGTATCAATTCTATTTTTTAATAACCCATCGCAAGCATAACGAGTTTTATCAGAAATCCATTCTTCGTTTATTTCTTCGTTCACTCTTGGTAAAATTCTTTTAACTTCCCAACCTTTTGTATCTACTCGAATATTAGAACCAACAGCATCCATGACATCGATACTTTCAGTTTTAGTTAACTCCCAAGGTCTTGCTTCAAAGGCATAAGGTTTTGAAGTTAAAGCTCCTACTGGACAAAGATCAATTACGTTTGCTGATAATTCTGAATCTAAAGTTTTTTCCAAATAAGTTGTAATCTCCATATTCTCACCACGATTAATCGCGCCAATTTCTGGAACACCTGCAATCTCTTCTGCAAATCGCACACAACGAGTGCAATGAATACATCTTGTCATAACCGTTTTAATTAACGGTCCCATGTATTTTTCTTTTACTGATCTTTTATTTAATTCGTATCTAGATTTATCAACACCATACTTCATTGACTGATCTTGAAGATCACATTCTCCTCCTTGATCGCAAATAGGACAGTCTAATGGGTGATTGATAAGTAAGAATTCCATTACGCCTTGTCTTGCTTTTTTTACCATCTCAGTATTTGTATAAATAACTTGTCCGTCAGCTACTGGCATTGCGCACGATGCAACAGGTTTTGGAGATTTTTCCATCTCTACTAAACACATTCTGCAATTACCAGCGATGGATAATCTTTCGTGATAACAAAATCTTGGAATTTCTTTTCCAGCAACTTCGCAAGCTTGTAATACTGTTGCGCCTGGTTGCACTTCTACTTCAATTCCATCTACTTTAACTTTTACCATCTATATATTTTTATGAGTTAATCTTTCTTCCATCTCTGCTCTAAAGTGTCTTAACAGACCTTGAACTGGCCAAGATGATCCTTCTCCAAATGCACAAATAGTGTGACCTTCGATTTGTTTTGTTACATCCATTAACATGTCTAGTTCCGCAACTTCAGCATCCCCTTTTGCAATTCGCTCTAACATTCTCCACATCCAACCAGATCCTTCTCTGCATGGGGTACATTGACCGCAACTTTCGTGCTTATAAAATCTCGCTATTCTGGCTATGCATTTAACAATATCTTGAGACTTATCGATTACAACAATTCCAGCAGTTCCAAGACCGCTTTTAACTTCAACTAAAGAGTCAAAATCCATTTTTATAGTGTCACAAATTTTTTTGCTTAGTAGTGGCATTGATGATCCGCCTGGGATTACTGCTTGCAAATTATCCCAACCACCGATTACTCCGCCTGCATGTTTTTCAATTAAATCTTTTAAAGAAACACCCATTTCTTCTTCAACATTACATGGATTGTTTACGTTTCCAGAAATACAGAAAATTTTTGTACCTGTGTTTTTGGGTCTGCCAAATCCTGCAAACCATTTTCCACCTCTTCTTAATATCGTTGGTACTACCGCAATGGTTTCAACATTGTTTACAATAGTTGGACATCCATAAAGACCTATTAAAGCTGGGAACGGTGGTTTTAATCTTGGTTGACCTTTGTTACCCTCTAAACTTTCAAGTAACGCCGTTTCTTCTCCGCAAATGTAAGCGCCTGCGCCAAGATGAATATGCATATCAAAATCAAATCCTGTACCGCTAGCATTTTTACCAATCAATCCATTTTTATAAGCCTCATCAATAGCTTCTTGTAATATTTTACTTTCAGCAAAGTATTCACCGCGAATATAAACGTAACAAGTGTTAGCATTGACTGTGTATGAAGCTATTAAACAGCCTTCAATTAATTTTTGCGGTTCAAATCTTAAAATATCTCTGTCTTTACATGTTCCAGGCTCTGACTCGTCAGCATTAATAACTAAGTAATGAGGACGACCTGGTTTTACTTCTTTAGGAGCAAAAGACCATTTCATTCCAGTTGGAAATCCAGCTCCTCCACGTCCACGAAGTTCTGAAAGTTTTACTTCGTTAATGATCCAATCTTTACCTTTTGCAATAATTTCTTTTGTATCCTTCCAGTCACCACGAGTTTTTGCTGACTGAACATCTCTACCGAAATCTCCGTATAAATTTGTAAATATTCTATCTTTGTCTTGTAACATTTAATTTTTTACTAAAGTTAATCGTTTACTTGGTTCAAACCCAACTCGTCCTTTTTGTGAGCCTGGTTTTGGTAATTTATCGTTTTTAATTCCTTGAAAAATTTTAGTAGCCGTCTCTTCAGTTAGATCTTCGTAAAAATCATCATTAATCTGCATCATCGGAGCGCTAACGCATGCACCTAAACACTCAACTTCAATCCAAGATGATTTTTGATCATCGCTTAATTTTCCTTCTTTTTCTGAAATATGCTTTTTGCAAAGATCAACAATCTTTCCTGATCCTCTGATCATACATGGCGATGTAGTACAAACTTGTATAAAGTATTTTCCAACAGGTGCTAAATTGTACATCGTGTAGAAAGTTGCAACTTCATAAACTTTTATGTACGGAACTTCTAAAATCTCACCGATTTTTTTAATTGCAACATTTGGGATCCAGTTATCGTGTTGTCTTTGAGCGAGATCTAAAAGTGGCATTACTGCACTCTTTTTTCGGTCTGGAGGATATTTTTTTAAAATTTCCTGAATTCGTTTTTGATTTACTGCATTGAATTCAAATATAGCAGGCTGATCTTTTGCAACGTGTTTTCCACTCATCGATCAATCTCCCCAAACACAATATCCATTGAACCAAGAACAGCAGGAACGTCTGCTAACATATGACCTTTGACCACATAATCCATTGCCTGCAAGTGGGCAAAGCCAGGTGCTTTAATTTTGCATCGATATGGTTTGTTAGAACCATCTGCAATTAAATAAACTCCAAATTCTCCTTTAGGTGCTTCTACACTAGCATACACTTCACCTTTTGGAACATGGTAACCTTCTGTAAATAATTTAAAGTGATGAATTAAAGCCTCCATTGATTTCTTCATTGCAGCTCTTGAAGGTGGAGATACTTTTCCATCCGTTGTCATTACAGGTCCTTCTGGAAGATTATTTAAAGCATCAATAATAATTTTTGTGCTTTCTCTCATCTCTTCAATTCTACAAAGATATCTATCGTAACAATCTCCGTTTTTTCCAAGAGGTAATTTAAATTTAAATTTATCGTACACTTCATAAGGCTGAGATCGTCTTAGATCCCAAGCGATTCCAGACCCTCTTAACATAACCCCAGAAAAACCAAGGGCAACCGCATCTTGTGGAGTTACAATTCCAATATCAACGTTTCTTTGTTTAAAAATTCTATTGTCAGTTAATAAATTTTCTAAATCATCAATTACTTTTGGAAAGTGTTTACAAAAATCTAAAATATCTTCTTTAAGTCCAACTGGAAAATCTTGGTGCACTCCACCTGGTCTAAAATAGTTTGCATGCAGACGAGATCCAGAAACTCTTTCATAAAACACCATTAATTTTTCTCTCTCTTCAAATCCCCAAAGAGAAGGAGTTAATGCACCAACATCTAATGCTTGCGTTGTAATATTTAAAATGTGACTTAAAATTCTTCCAATCTCGCAGAAGATCACTCGAATGTAACTTGCTCGTATTGGAACTTTAATGTCTAATAATTTTTCAATAGCAAGAGCGAATGCATGCTCTTGGTTCATAGGCGCAACGTAATCTAATCTATCAAAGTAAGGAACGGCTTGAGTATAAGTTTTATTTTCAATTAATTTTTCTGTTCCTCTATGAAGTAGTCCAATATGTGGATCTGCTCTTTCAATAACTTCACCATCGAGCTCAAGAATTAATCTTAAAACTCCGTGTGCCGCAGGATGCTGCGGACCAAAGTTTAGATTCATTGTTTTTGTTTCTTTTGCCATTACCTCTTATCCGTTTCTTTCTTAATATATTTTGTTCCCTCCCAAGGAGATTCAAAATCAAAATCACGATACGCTTGTGGTAATTTTACTGGTTCATAAACAACTCTTTTAACTTCATCGTCATAACGAACCTCTGTATGACCTGATAAAGGAAAGTCTTTTCGAAGAGGGTAGCCTTCGAATTCATAATCAGTAAGAATTCGTCTAAGATCTGGGTGATCTGTAAATTTAATCCCATACATATCGAAAGCTTCTCTTTCAAACCAATTGGCTACTGGAAAAATAGGCACCACACTTGGCAGAGCCTCATCTAATTTTACAGAAACCTTAACTGTAATTCGGTTATTAAATTCATGACTTAACAATAAATAAATAACATCAAATCTGTTTGCACGTTTTGGATAATCCACACCTAAAATATCAATAAGCTGTCTAAATCTTAAATTTTTATTATCTCGTAAATAAATTAATAAACCTGGCAACTCTTTTGTAGAGACCTCTAGAACAGGCTCTGAAAAATTTTCAGTAATATTTAAAGATTTAAATTCATTTTTTATATTCACATCTAGATTTACTTTTTGCATAATTATCTCTCGATCGTCCCTTCTCTTCTAATCTTTTTTTGTAATTGTAATATTCCATACAACAACGCTTCAGCTGATGGGGGACAGCCTGGAACATAAACATCAACTGGAACTATACGATCACAACCTCTAACTACTGCGTAGGAGTAATGGTAATAACCTCCGCCGTTTGCACAGCTTCCCATAGAAATTACATAGCGAGGCTCTGGCATTTGATCGTAAACTTTTCGAAGCGCCGGAGCCATTTTATTTGTTAAAGTTCCAGCAACAATCATCACATCAGATTGTCTTGGGGAGGCTCTTGGTGCCGCTCCAAATCGTTCAAGATCATAACGCGGCATAGACGTTTGCATCATCTCAACTGCACAACATGCAAGACCGAATGTCATCCAGTGTAACGATCCTGTTCTTGCCCAATTAATTAAATTTTCACTTGAAATAGTAATAAAACCTTTTTCGCTAAAGTCTTTAGCGAGATCTTTAAATTCATCAGGAATTTGATCTAACTTATTTTGCATCATTCCCAATCAAGAGCCCCTTTTTTCCACTCATAAATAAATCCAATTGTTAATGTAAAAAGAAAAATCATCATCGACCAAAAGCCAAGCGCTCCAATTTTGCCAAGGCTGATAGCCCAAGGGAAAAGGAAAGCAACTTCAAGATCAAAAATAATAAAAAGAATTGAAACTAAATAAAAACGTACATCAAACTTCATTCTAGAGTCACCGAATGGTTCAAATCCGCACTCATATGGTGATAACTTTTCAGTATCTGGTTTACTGGGGGCACATAAGAGATTTACAACAATGAAGGCTATTCCAACGCCGATCGCAACCAACAAAAAGATCAGAATAGTTAGGTAATTTTGTAAATATTCGAAGAACATTGGCCTTTCTTATATTACAAGTAATAAGACTACTAAACATAGAATCTCATACAACTGTTGATAGTTTTTAAAAAAAAACGATTGTTTTTCTTGGAATTTTTAATGAAAAATTATTTATACTTTGCGATCTTTTCTTTTAACTCTTTGTATTCTTCGCAATTACAAGTTTTTAAAACTTCTAATCTTTTTTTAGCCTCTTCTGGTCGCTTAGTTATCAAATAAAGTTCACCTAAATACTCGTTTACACCTACATGACTTGGTTTAATCTTCAGTGCATCTAAATAAAATTTTTCAGCTTTGTCGTATTGTTTTAAATTTCTTAATGAGTAAGCGTAATCATTCAAAACGTCAGGATTGTTAGAGTTTTTGCTATCTTTTAAGAGCTCCTCGAGCATAACAACTGCTTTATCAAATTCTTTCTTCTTAACTAAAGTTTTAGCCTCAGCATAACTTGGGTTTGTTTTTTGAATAACTTGTGGTGAAGGCCCACTATCTGCAGCATTAAGATTGAAAGAAAAAAGAGTGAAGAAAATTATAAAAAACGTTTTCATTATAAATTAAATATGTTTTAATTGTATTCATAAATTATGGTTAAAGCAATTAGAATTTACGAAACTGGCAAAGCAAACGTAATGAAGTTTGAAGATGTTGAACTTAAAAAAATTGCTCCAAATGAAGTTCTTATTAAAAATAAATCTATCGGATTAAATTACATCGATATTTATCATCGCACAGGAGTTTATCCGCTTCCTCTTCCAAATGGAATTGGGCTAGAAGCTGCTGGAGTTATTGAAGAAGTAGGTTCTGATGTAAAAGAATTTAAAGTGGGTGATCGTGTTGCGCATGCAGCAGCCCCTCCAGGATCATATTCAGAAAAACAAGTTTATCCTCAAGAAAAAATTGTAAAAATTCCTGATTTTATCACAGATGAAGTTGCATCAGTATTAATGTTAAAAGGAATTACATGCGAATATTTATTGCACAGAGCTTACAAAGTTAAAAAAGATCAATTTATATTATTCCATGCAGCAGCCGGTGGGGTTGGGCAAGTTTTTGGTCAGTGGGCAAAAGCGCTTGGATGCAAAACTATTGGAACGGTAAGCACAGATGAAAAAGCTAAAATTGCTAAAGAAAATGGTTTTGATTACGTAATCAACTACTCAAATGAAAAATTTTCAGAAAAAGTAAAAGAAATTACAGGCGGAAAAATGCTAGATGTTGTTTATGACGGCGTTGGTCAAAAAACATTTGAAGAATCAATTGATTGTCTTGCAATTAGAGGAACTTTAATTGCTTTCGGCAATGCCTCTGGCTCAATACCAAGTATTGATCCAAAAAAACATATGCAGCCCAAAGGTATTTATATTACACGTCCTTCTATTGCTCATTATACAGTTACAAGACAAGAATTAACAGATGCTGCAAATACAGTGTTTGATGCTGTTAAAAATAATAAATTTAAAATTAAAGTATTTAAAAGATATGCTCTTAAAGATGCCATTCTTGCTCATGAAGAATTAGAAGGTAGAAAACTTTTAGGACCTGCCGTCTTAATTCCATAATATAAAAATCTAAACGGGCATGTAGTTCAGTGGTAGAACGCTACGTTGACATCGTAGAGGTTGCAAGTTCGATCCTTGCCATGCCCACCATTTTATTTTTTTAAAATAAATTCAGCTGCAGATTTAATAAACTGGTCTTCTGTTTCATTAAACCCGTGATAAGCAAAAGCATCGCAAACATTGCCGGTGCTTATTCCGCCATCAATTAAAATAAATTGTGATCTTGAATCTTTAGGTCTGCTTTTTATAACAGCTTCAGAAGTCGATATTGGAGTATTTAAACAAGCATCTTGGGTATGATGAATTGCAAGTACCGGCAATTTTCCAACTTCATTCATTGTGACTGATCCATAAGTACCAGCAATAATAACGCCTTTGATTATTTGTTGTTGTTCTTTGCCAGTATTTGCAAATTCAGAAACACTTACAGTTCCCATGCTATGACCAAATATCCAAACGGGTAAGTTAAATTTTTCTTTGTAATATTTTACAACGGTAAAAATTCTTTGTTGATGATCTTTGCTTGCTCTTATATTATTAGGACCTCTGCCAAGATCATAAGGTGTATCAACTAATACAGCGTCAATTCCATATTTTGCCCAAAGTTCTTTTGATCTTACAAATGTATGACGATTATTTGTCCAACCATTATCTTGTAATTTTAAAACACCAAGTCCGCCTGGGAATAACAAAACTACTGCTTTAGGATTTTGAACTGGAACTAAAAGGGTTCTAGTTGGAGAATCGGCATTAAAAGGAACGTCAAAAACTTGTGAGTTAGCAGTATTAGTGATGAAAACTACAACAATGACAAATTTGATTATCTTAATCAAATAACTCATTAACTAATTTGCGTGTCTTAAAACTTTAGATAAGAAATCACGTGCTCGTAGTGAAAGATCATTAACATTTCCAAAAAATTTATCTTTACTGCAGTCTTCAACAATTCGACCTTCATCCATAAAAATAACTCTATTACTTACTTTACGTGCAAAACCCATTTCATGAGTAACACAACACATTGTCATGCCTTCATTTGCGAGTTTAACTATAACATCTAAAACTTCTCCAACCATTTCAGGATCTAATGCTGAGGTAGGCTCATCAAATAACATAATAATTGGATCCATGCTTAATGCTCTAGCGATTGCAACACGTTGTTGTTGACCCCCTGATAATTGAGCTGGGAATTTATCTTTTTGGCTAGTTAGACCAACACGCTCTAAATATTTAAGTCCGTAAGAACCGGCATCTTTTTTCGATCTACCTAATACTTTAATTTGAGCTAAAGTTAAATTTTCCATAACACTTAAGTGAGGAAATAATTCAAAGTTTTGAAACACCATTCCAACCCTTGCTCTTAATTTTGGTAGATCAGTTTTAGGATCATTTAACTTAATACCATCCACTAATATTTCTCCCTTTTGAAAAGGTTCTAAGCCGTTAATAGTTTTGATTAATGTTGATTTTCCAGATCCAGATGGACCACAAATAACCACCACCTCGCCTTTCTTAATTGAGAATAAGCAGTCATTTAATGCTTGAAAAGATCCAAACCATTTTGAAACATTTTTAACTTCAATCATAATTTTACCTAATAATTTGAATTCTTTTTTGTGTTAATTTTACAGCGTATGACAAACTATAACAAATCACAAAATAAACTACAGCAGCCACTAAATAAGCCTCGACTGGTCTGTTATAATTTTTTGATAATACATCAAAGCCTTTAAGTAAATCATAAGCACCGATTGCATAAACTAATGATGTGTCTTGAAATAAAACTATAGTTTGCGTCAGTAACACCGGTAACATATTTCTAAACGCTTGAGGTAAAACCACAAGCCACATACTTTGAAAATAAGTTAATCCTAAAGCGTAACTTGCTTGAACTTGATCTCTTTTAATACTTTGGATACCTGATCTCATAATTTCAGCATAAAAAGCAGATTCGAAAACTGTAAAGGTAATGATAGCTGAATATTCAGTGCCTAAAGTTTTTCCAGTTAATATTGGGATTAATAAGAAGAACCACAAAATTACCATAACTAAAGGGATAGATCTTAAGAATGTCACATAAACAAAAGCTGGAACATTTAAAATTTTAAATCTAGACAATCTCATCATCGCAATTAAAGTTCCAATAATAATTCCACCACACATTGCAATAAGAGTTATTTTTAAAGAAAAAATTAATCCCTTAACAAGAAAAGTTGAGATCACATGAGGAGTTAAAAAAGTAAAATCTAATGTCATTTTCTAGAACCAATGGGATTAGGAAGTTGAACTTTATGTTCTATGTAATGCGAAATTAAATTAACACCAAATGCAGAAACAAAATAAAGACCAGTTACAACTAAATATATTTCAATACCACGCGCCGTTTCCTCTTGTGACTGAATTGCAAACATCGTCAGTTCAGCAATACCAATTGCAAAAGCAACTGATGAATTTTTAATAATATTCATCGCTTCGCTTGTTAAAGTTGGAATAATAATACGAAGTGCTTGAGGTAAAAGTGCGTATCGATAAGTTTGTACAACGTTTAAGCCTAAAGCTAACGAAGCAAATCTCTGCCCTCTTGATAGAGATTGAATGCCTGATTTTACCTGCTCTGAAATTCGTGAAGAAGTGAATAAACCTATAGCCATTATAACAAGCACATATCTTGGTGCTTTATTCATGAAAGGAAAAAAGAATGGAACAACGTGATACCAAAGAAATATTTGTACTAACATCGGCACATTTCTAAATACTTCAGTCCAAATGTTTCCAATTCTAACTAAATATTTATTCTCTGTTGTTCTAAACACTCCAACAATAAGGCCAACGCTTATAGCTAAAATAAAACCAAAGAATGAAATGATTAGAGTCCACTTCCAAGCTGTGAACAACCAGGTTAAATAGGTTTCTTTACCTCCAACGCTCTTAAGAAAGAAACTCCAGTTAAATGTGTAATTCATTTCGCTTCCCCAATAACAAGAATTCTAAGTAAAGATTTTTAAGATTATAAAAGATACTAACCGCACTTTTAATTAGTGCGGTTAATATCAAAAACATATTATTTTTATAAATTACTACCTAAGTAGTTAATTATATTGCTGGCTTATCTGATAATGCTTTTAGATTATCTTTAAGCTCTTTGCTCATAGGTGCATTCAAATTGTTTCCTTTTGGAGGAATCGCAGTCATAAACCATTTTGTATATAGTTTAGTGAATTCACCAGTTTTGATTAAATCAGCAATCACTCCGTTTGCTAGAGTTCTAAAAGCTGGATCATCTTTTCTAAACATGATGGCATAAGGCTCAACTTGGATAGCATCACCAACAACAGCAAGTGCTGCTGGGTTCTTAGATGAAGCCTTAAGACCGTATAGCAAAATATCATCCATACCGAAGGCATGTGCTTTATCCGTCTCAACCATTAATAAGGCATCAGCATGATCTTTCGCGCCGATTAATTCAAAGCCAAAATTTTTCTCAGCATTTAAATTTCTTAAGATTTGGTAGTTTGTAGTTCCAGTTGTTACAACTAAAGTTTTACCTTTTAAGTCATTAATACTTTTAATACCGCTATTAGCTTTCACTAAGAAACGAGTACCAGTGTAAAAATAGTTTGTAGCAAATTGAACTTGTTGACCACGCTCTGAATTATTTGTTGTTGATCCACACTCAACATCAACCGTACCATTTTGAATTAATGGAATACGATTTTGAGAAGTTACTGCTTGTAACTTAACTTCAAGTGTTTTTAATCCAGTTTGTGCTTTAACTTTATCAGCAATTTTTTTACAAATTTCAAAACCAAAACCTACTGGTTGACCATTCTCACCTAGGTAAGAAAATGGAACTGACGACTCTCTGTACGCAAGTGTAATTGCGCCAGATGACTTAACTTTGTCTAACGTAGACTGAGCTTGTGCAGCACCGATAAATAAAGTCGCAATCGATACTAACGATAAACAAGCAATTCTTATTTGTTTAATCATTTGATTAATCCCCTGTTAATTAATTTTGGGTAATTTACTATAAGTATAGTAATTGTATCAAGGTCTATTAATGCAAATCACAGTAGTATTTAAAACATGACAGATGACAAAAATAAGCAAATTATTGAAGTTACTGAAGTTGAGACTGAAAGAATTAATAACAACGAAACCTCAGAGCCAAGATTTAAAAGAATACGTCTAAGTCCATTTTTTTTAATTGGAATATTAATCTATGTGATTACTGCATTTTATGGTTTGTTTATTTGTTTTGACGTAGTGAAAGAAGTATTCGGACCCATCATTGCTTTTTTAGGATTAATATTTTTTCCATTTATTCTGACACTTGCTCCTTGGTATGCTGCATTAGCAAATCATGATTTTTATCCGCTGCTTATTGTTTATGGTGGAGGAATTTTAGGTTCTTTATGTTTTGGAATTGCTATGAGGTCTACGTTTAGAAGATAAGTGTGGTGCCCTAATACGGACTTGAACCGCAAACCTACTGATTACAAATCAGTTGCTCTACCAATTGAGCTATTAGGGCATTTTAATAAAAAGAGATTTTAGTACATAATTTTAATTATAAAAACAAACAATTTATAAATTTAGCATTTTAAATGACTTATTTCTTCTTATTAGTTAATTAGTGAGTCTAAAGATAATTAAACTATGCCAAGTGATATTGAAATTGCCCAGCAAGCAAAGATGAAAAAGATATCAGAGATTGCTGATAAGTTGAGCATTCCTGAAAATGAACTTGAGCCGTATGGACGTTTTAAAGCAAAAGTTTCACTGTCTTATCTGGAAAAATTAAAAGATAAAAAAGATAGTAAATTAATTTTAGTTACAGCAATTAGCCCTACTCCCGCAGGAGAAGGAAAAACTACAACAACGGTTGGTTTGGGTGACGCTCTAAATCACATTGGTAAGAGAGCTATTATTTGTTTAAGGGAACCTTCGTTAGGTCCTGTGTTTGGTGTTAAAGGCGGAGCAGCTGGTGGTGGGTATGCACAAATTGTTCCAATGGAAGATATTAATTTACATTTCACAGGAGATTTCTCTGCAATTGCATTGGCTCACAATCTTCTCGCCGCAATGCTTGATAATCACATTTACCAAGGCAATCAATTAGGTATCGATCCAAAACGTATTCAGTTGAAACGTGTGGTTGATATGAATGACAGAGCGCTTCGTAAAATTAGTATCGGCGTTGGTGAAAAAAGAACTGAATATCCTCGTGATGATGGTTTTGACATTGTTGTTGCATCTGAGATTATGGCGATTTTCTGTCTTGCAACTTCGATTGAAGATTTAAAAAAAAGAATTGGGCAAATTGTTGTGGCTTACACAAAAGATGGAAAACCGGTACTTGCAAAACAATTAAAAGCGGATGGTGCTATGACAGTGCTTTTAAAAAATGCTTTAGCTCCTAATTTAGTTCAAACTTTAGAGAATAATCCTGCCTTCGTTCATGGTGGCCCATTTGCAAATATTGCTCATGGTTGCAATTCTGCAATTGCAACTAAGGCTGCTTTAAAACTTGCTGACTATGTAGTTACAGAAGCTGGTTTTGGTGCTGATCTTGGAGCTGAAAAATTTATTGATATCAAATGTAGAAAAACAGGACTTTATCCATCCGCAACAGTGATTGTTGCAACTGTTAGAGCGTTAAAATACCACGGCGGTGCTGAACTTATTAATCTTACTAAAGAAGATCTTGGTTCACTTGATAAAGGAATTGTTAATTTAGAACGTCATGTTGAAAATATAACTAAAGTTTTTAACCTTCCTTGCGTTGTATCTATTAATAAATTTACTAATGACACTAAGGCTGAGATTGATTTAATTTTTGAAAGAATGAAAAAGTTAGGCGTTAAAATAGTTCTTGCTTCTCATTGGAGTGATGGCGGCAAAGGTGCTGTTGATCTTGCAAAAAGTGTTGTTGAATTATGCAAGACAAACAAACAGAAAATGCAATTTTCATATGAAGATAACGATACGCTTTGGGATAAAATTAATAAAATTGCTAAAAAAGTTTACAGAGCATCAGAAGTTACCGCTGATGATAATGTAAAAGCTCAAATTGAAAATTTACAAAAGGGAGGTTACGGAAAGTTTCCAGTGTGTGTTGCTAAAACTCAAAGTTCTTTTTCAACAGATGCGAAATTACGAGGAGCTCCCACAGGACACAGTGTTGCAATTAGGGAAATTCGTCTTGCAGCAGGAGCTGAATTTATAATTATGATTTGTGGAAGCGTAATGACAATGCCAGGTTTGCCAAAAATTCCAAAAGCTGAAAGTATTGATTACGTTAATGGTAAAGTTGTAGGCTTAGATTAAAAATTAATTAGAAGCAGTAAGCTCTTTAAGTCTACTTAAAGTTCTTTGAAATACTTTAGTAAGTTTAGTGCTACTTGTAAACAGATTAATTGGAACAGTTGCAGTTGCTACAAGGCTTAGCTGATTATCGTAAATAATGTCGATTAAATTAATAAATCTATACTGCTCATTGATAAGTTCGTCTGTAAAATTTGGAATATTTTCGATAAAAAAAATTTTAACTATTTTGCAAATCTCAATATAATCTTCTGAGCCATACGTTTGAACGCATAAATCTTTAAAATCAAATTTTGCAACTCCTGAAACATAGTTATCGATAATAATTTTTCGTGTTTTAACTTCAATCACATGCGTTGCAAATTGTTTTCCACTTAAAACTGTAAATAATACTTGGTTGTAATTTTTTTTTGTTTCAGGATCTTTAACAATAAAGAATCTATTTTTTTTACTTAAATAAAGTTCTCTATAATCTTTTCCAGAATCTAAAGAATAAACTAAAGTATTTTTCTTAATAACTTCAATGTAAGGAAGAAATTGATCTCGCTGAAGACCACCAAGATACAAATTATCAGGTATTGTATTAGATGTTGTAATAATGAAAATATTATTATCAAAAAATTGTTCTAATAATTTTCCAAGGATCATTGCATCGGCAATATTAGTAATTTGAAATTCATCAAAAAAAATAATATCGAAATCTTTTTTAAAAGTTTTTACAATTTTAGATAATGGATTTTTTTCGTTTTTTAACTTATGAAGCTTGTTATGGATATCGACCATAAACTTATTAAAATGTGTTTTTAATACTCTTGGTTGATTTAAATATTCCAAAAAGAAATTAATGATCATGGTTTTGCCAGCTCCTACATCGCCATGAAGATAAAAACCCTTAGGTTTTTTATTTCCAAAAATACTAGCAACAGACTTAAATAACGACGGTTTTAATTGTTCAGTTAAAGTGTCTAAAGTTTTGATTAAATCTTCCTGATTTATGTTTTTCTGCAGACCGTGTTGCTTACTATATTTTTTAAATGCCTCAGTAATATTTAAGTGATACATTAGCTAAGTTATTAATGGATTTTAAATTTTTCACAAATGCATAGATCGTATAATAAAATTCATGTTATTGCTGACTCTAGTCCAAATGCGCAATCAGCTAAAAGATCTATAGTTAAAAAGTATAAAAATTATCCAATCAATGATTCGGATGTATTCATTGTTTTAGGTGGCGATGGCTTTATGCTTGCTACACTTAAAAAATATCAAAAATATAAAATTCCATTTTACGGAATGAACAAGGGTAATCGTGGGTTTTTATTAAATAAATTTGATGAAAAAGATTTATTAAAAAAAATCAACAAATCTAATATTGCAGAACTTCACCCTCTTGAAATGTACGCAAAAAATAAAAATGGTAAAATTAAAACAGCGATTGCTATTAATGAAGTTTCTGTGTTTAGAAAAACTCGTCAGGCAGCAAAACTTGAAATTAAGATTGATAATAAAGTAAGAATGAAAGAAATTGTTTGTGATGGCACATTAGTTGCAACACCTGCCGGAAGTACAGCTTATAACTTTTCTGCACGTGGTCCAGTGTTAGATCTTGAATCTAATCTAATTGCAATTACTCCCATATCTCCATTTAAACCTAGAGGATGGAGAGGCGCTACAATTAACAACCGTTGTAAAGTTTCTATTAAAAATTTAGATCCTAAAAAAAGGCCCGTAAGTGTAGTTGCTGATAATATTGAAGTTAGAGATGTTTTAAGTGTGAATATTTATTTAAATAAAAATAAAACCTTTAGACTTCTATACGACAAAAAATTTGGATTAAAAGAGAGAAACCTAGCAGAACAATTTAAATTTTAATTAATATTTCATAATTATCGAAAATTATGAAAAAAATGTTCTGGTTGTTTAAAATTATCAAAAAATTTAGGAGTTTTAACGATCATTCTATAAGCTGGAAAAGTACCAAAACTTTCATGATAAACAGCTTTTGGACTCCATCCAAAACATAAAAAGAATATTAAAAAATAAAATAGAAAATTATTTTTAATATTATCAAAATTAATAAATTTAAAATTTAATCTAGGATTAATTTTAACAAACCCTAATTTTACCATACCAAAATAAAAAATTGCGAGCATATGATAAAGCATGCTAGTCCATCTACCGCTATCAACTGCTATATAAAAAAGTAGAAGTCCGGGCAGTGAGCAAAGAATTAAAATTACTAAAAGATTAAATTTATAAGAGATGATTTTATTAATTAATTTACTTTTATAAATTAATAAAAAGATACTAGTAAAACCAAATATAAAAATTAAAGTATAATTTTTTACATCCACTAATCTCCAAGAAACTTCACTTATATGTCTTGATATACTAGCTGTTGTGAAATTTGCAGCTAATCCACAGTTTTCATTGGAAATATTTAGCAATCTTTTGCACATCGCAAGATTATCTGTGATGGAATGCGGGTGTATGTAAATTAAATATGACGGAATAAGAACAGTAAGAATTAATAAAAAATTTAAAACATAAAATCTTAGATCCTTTTTCTTATCAATAACGGTAAAAAAAAATAAATAGAATAGAAAATAAAAAATTACTGATTCATGATTTAGTATCAAAATTAATAATGATAAATAAGTATAAATATAATTTAAATTAATATTTTTAAATTTATAAAAAAGATAAAAGTTATAAGAAAAAAAAATATACATCAGGATTTCTTTTCTTCCTAAAGCTTCCAATTCGTAAAGGCCAAATGAGAAAAAAACCGGAGATAAAATCGCAAGCCATAGTAGAAAGTTTTTTTTAAAAGCTGAAAAAATCCAATAAATTAATATGTAATAAAAAAGATATAATAAAATTTGCAATATTAAAAAACAATCTCTCAAGTTTATTTTAAAGAAATCCGACAGTTGAAATATTATTTCTCCAATAAATCCTCTTCTTACAAATCCGCCCCCGTAATTAATCACCCACTCCGACATGGCGTTATTAACGTTAAGCAAATAAACAGAGCATAAATAAAAGGAACTTAGTAAAAAAAGAAATATTATATAAGTTTTAAATAGATTAAATTTTTTTAGCTGGGTAAACATTGTAAATTAAAATTAAATCTTAAACGATTCCCCGCAGCCGCATCGTTCTGTTTCATTGGGATTATTAAAGACAAATGAAGATGAAAACTTATCTTCTTTGTAATCCATTTTTGTACCTAATAAATACATAATTGCTTTTGGATCAATAAATACTTCGACGTTATTATCTTTAACAACTTCATCATTTGGAATTGTTTCTTTAAGATAAGTCATTTCGTATTCCATGCCAGCGCATCCTCCTGATTTTACAGAAACACGAACGCCTTTTACTCCACTCTCAGCATTACTTAAAATTTCTTTAATACGTTTCGCAGCGTTATCTGAAATTGTAATTAATTGTTTTGTCATAAATTCAAAGCTAGTTTTGCAACTTCCGACATTTTACTCTTATCCCAAGGTGGATCCCAGACAATATGTACAATCACTTCATCATAATGTCCTAAGCTCTCAACAGCTTTTCTAACATTATTTGGAATACTTTGTGCCTCTGGGCAATTTGGAGAAGTAAGTGTCATGTCGATTTCACAAATCTTATCCTTAAGCCTTACATCATAAATAAGACCTAACTCATAAATATCAACTGGAATTTCAGGATCGAAGATAGTCTTTAATTTATCTTTTATTTCGCTAATTTTTTGAGAGTTATCCATTAGTCAATTTTTTCAGAGTTAATAGCTTGTTTATCGTTATCAAAGGCAGCTCTTAAAGTATGCCAACATAATGTTGCGCATTTTACTCGCATTGGGAATCTGCCGACTCCTGCAAGTGATGAAAATTTTATATGCTCATCCTCAGTAAGCCCTTCTCTTTTTATTTCTTGCCCCTCTTTGATCATTTTAAAAAAAGAATCTAATAATTCACGCGCTTGTTTTTCAGTTTTACCCTTAACAATCTCAGTCATAATAGAAGAAGACGCAACGGATATGGCGCAACCTGAGCCTTCAAAAGAAATATCTTTTACTTTGTGATCCTTATTTAAATTTAAATAAACATGAATATTGTCCCCACATAAAGGATTGTGACCTTTAGCATCGTGATTTGATGATGGGCATATGCCAAAATTTCTTGGTTTTTTACCGTGGTCTAAAATTAAATCTTGATAAAGTTCTGTTAGATCCATTAATTTAATTTAAATAATTTTTTACATTTCTTAATACTGTCGCACAAAGCATCAACATCTTGTTTAGTGTTATAAATTCCAAAAGAAACTCTAATCGATGAAATAAGATTCATTTTTTTATGAAGTACCTGACAGCAGTGATGTCCTGCTCTTACCGCAATATGATCTTGATCAAAAACTGTTGAAACATCATGGGGATGAATACCTTTTATATTAAATGAAAATAAACTCGCCTCTTCTGATGGATTTCCCACAAATTCAATGTCATTAAATTTTTTAATCTTATCTAAAGCGTATTCAGTCAAACTATGTTCGTGACTTACAATATTTTTAATTTTTAAGTGATCAATAAAGTGAACAGCCTCTTTTAACGCAATAACTTCTGCTGATGGCATCGAGCCTGCCTCAAATTTATTAACACCTGTTGCGTAAGTAATATTTTTAGTGTCAACATTTTCAATCATTCCACCTCCACCTAGAAACGGATCAAACTTATCAAGCCATTGATTTTTTATATACAAAAGTCCAACTCCTGCAGGTCCATACATTTTGTGACTTGAGAATGCATAAAAATCACAATCTAAATCTTTTAAATTAACAGTCGCATGTCCAACTGCTTGTGTACCATCAATGCACACTGGTATTTTTTTAGACTTTGCAATTTCAATTATCTTTTTAAGCGGACTTGTAATTCCCGTAACATTTGAAATATGAATAAGACTAATAATTTTTGTTTTATTTGTTATTAAAGAATTAATTTTATCCAATTCTAATTCACCGCCTTTGTTGATTGGAATAAATTTAATATTTACCTTTTTTTTTCTTAAAAAATGCCAAGGAACGTAATTTGAATGATGTTCAAGTTCAGTTAATAAAATTTCATCACCTTCTTTTAAAAATTTAGCAAAACAACTTGCGACAAGATTTAAAGATTCTGTCGCATTTTTAGTAAAAATAATCTCACCCGCGGTGCCGTTCACAAACTCTTTAATAGTTTGTCTCGTTTTTTCATAAGCATCCGTTGCTATCCCTGCTAAACTATAAACGCCTCTGCCAATATTTGAGTATTTATTTCTATAAAAATCATCCAAAGCATCAATGACTACCTCTGGTTTTTGAGCTGAATTAGCTGTGTCTAAATAAACTAATTTTTTATTAGATTTAAATATAGGAAATTTGCTTCTTACATCTTTTAAACTCATGCAAGCATATCCACTGTTTTCTTTAAAAAATAATTTTTAAAATGTTCATCTGATATTTTTTCAACTACTTCAGATAAAAAACCCTGGACGATTAATTTTTTCGCTTGATCCTCTGGAATACCTCTTGCCATTAAATAAAATAATTCATCTTTGTTTAATGAAGTGGATGATGAACCATGACTACATTTTACATCGTCAGCATAAATCTCAAGTTCTGGTTTTGAATGAAATGTGCACTGATCGGATAAAAGTACGCTTTTAATTATCTGATAACCATTGGTCTTTTGCGCTATTTGATCTACAAAAATTTTTCCCTGATAAACTCCTTTAGCTGTCCCATCAATAATACTTTTTGAAAATTGATAGCTTTGTGTATTTTCAGCTAAGTGATTAATTTTCACTTTGATTTCATGATCTTCATTATTTTTTAAGAACTGCGCATAATACAAATAACATTCAGCTAAAGATTCAGTTAAATTAATCTCAACTTCATCTCTGATTGTTTTAATAATGTTTGAAAATATAAAACTTTCATAGTTAGCGCTTGCTTCAATATTAACTTTCTTAAATCGATAAATACAATTTTCAATATTGTTTGAATTAATTAAATAATTTTTAAGATGAGCATTATTCTGAATGTCAATGTTAGTGTTAATGCTGATAAATGATTTTTTATTATCATTTGTAAATTTTTCAAACACAGTTGCTTTAGAATTTTTGTTTATTACAATATAATTTTTTTGATGTAATTGTTTTGCATCGATTACTGAATTAAATTGATGATAAATGATAATCGGCAGATCTAAATTATCTTTAATCTCTAAATAAAAACCTGATGTCGCTAAAGCATTATTTACTGCTATCAGTTGATTTTTTTTATTACTAAATAGTTTTAATAAGTTTTTACTATTACTTTTATAATACTCGTCGATCGGAGATATAATGATCTTATCTTTATCTTTTCCTTCAAATTCAGTTCTTTGAATTAATCCATTAACAATAAAAATTTTATTATGTTTAAAATTTTCTAAAACTTTTTCATTGATTAGTTCTTTGTTATTTTTATAAACTGGTAATTGTTTATTATTTTCTAAAAAATTATTTAATGTCGATTGCTTCCAATCTTCATCTTTTTTAGTTGGATAGCCGTTTTTATTAAAAAGATTTAAACTAAGCACTCTTAGCTCGTTCACTTCTTTAATGTCAGTAATGGTATTCATTCGTATTAGACTGATTTTTGGAATTCTTTGTAACCAATCTTATCTAGTTCCTGCGCAAGTTTAGAACAGCCTGTTTTAACAATAGCACCATTCACCATCACATGAACAAAATCAGGTTTGATATAATCTAATAATCTTTGATAGTGAGTAATAATTAAGAATGATCTATTTGGTGATCTTAATGCATTCACTCCATCCGCAACAACTTTAAGAGCATCGATATCTAATCCTGAATCAGTTTCATCTAAGATAGCAAGCTCAGGTTCTAACAGTGACATTTGCAAAACTTCATTACGTTTTTTTTCTCCTCCAGAAAAACCAACGTTTAAAGCTCTGCCGAGTTGCTCTTCTTTAATTCCTAATTTTTTTGCATGCTGTTTAACCAGAGATAAAAATTCAACAATGTCCACTTCCTTTTGCCCTTTTGCTTTTCTAACTGCATTCAGTGATGTTTTTAAAAAATTATTCATAAAAACTCCTGGAATTTCTATTGGATATTGGAATGCTAAAAATATTCCTTTTTGCGCTCTTTCATCAGCTTCAAGGTCAATAATATTTTCATTTTTAAACATAATTTTTCCATTAACATCGTAACCATCTTTGCCAGCTAAAACGTATGACAATGTGCTTTTTCCAGAACCGTTTGGTCCCATAATAGCGTGAACTTCGCCTTTACCAATTTTAAGATTAAAATCTTTTAAGATTTTTTTATCACCAATACTTACATTTAACTTTTCAATACTTAACATTAACCTACGCTCCCTTCTAAGCTGATGCTAACTAATTTTTGTGCTTCAACGGCAAATTCCATAGGAAGTTTTTGCAATACTTCTTTGCAAAAACCATTAACAATTAAACTCACGGCTTCTTCTTGATTTAAACCTCTTTGCTTGCAGTAAAATAATTGTTCCTCACTAATCTTAGATGTGGTTGCTTCATGTTCTGTTGTTGAAGTTGAGTTTTTATTATCAATATAAGGAACTGTGTGAGCACCACATAAATTTCCAACTAACAATGAATCGCACTGAGTATAATTTTTAGCATTACTTGCTTTTGGATGAATACTTACAAGGCCTCTATAAGTATTATCTGCGTGGCCTGCTGAGATACCTTTTGAAATTATTCTGCTTTTAGTGTTTTTGCCAAGATGGATCATCTTAGTTCCCGTATCTGCTTTTTGATAATTATTTGTAATTGCAATTGAATAAAATTCACCTGAAGAATTATCGCCTTGTAAAATACAGCTTGGATATTTCCAAGTTATGGCAGATCCTGTCTCAACTTGTGTCCATGAAATTTTAGAATTTTTTCCTTTGCAAATTCCTCTCTTCGTTACAAAATTATAAATTCCGCCTTTTCCCTCTTTATCTCCTGGGTACCAATTTTGAACTGTTGAATATTTAATTTCAGCATCATCAAGAGCAATTAATTCAACGTTTGCAGCATGAAGTTGATTTTCATCTCTCATTGGAGCGGTACAGCCTTCTAAATAACTTACATAACTTCCTTTATCTGCAATAATCAAAGTTCTTTCAAACTGACCTGTGTTTGATGCATTAATTCTAAAATACGTAGAAAGTTCCATTGGACATCGAACTCCTTCTGGAATGTAAACAAATGATCCGTCTGTAAATACTGCTGAATTTAAAGTTGCAAAATAATGATCCGTTAAAGGAATAACTGACCCTAAATATTTTTTAACTAACTCAGGATGTGTCTGTACAGCCTCTGAGATTGAACAAAAAATAATTCCAATTTCTTCTAATTTCTTTTTAAAGGTCGTTCCAACAGAAACTGAATCGAACACAGCATCAACTGCAACACCAGCTAATCTTTTCTGTTCATTAAGAGGAATGCCTAATTTTTCATAAGTCTTCTTAATTTCAGGATCAATTTCATCTAGTGACTTAGGTCCTTCTTTAAAACTTTTAGGAGCAGAATAATAATATAAGTCTTGGTAATTAATTTTAGGATATTGTGGTTTTTGCCAATTTGGCTCTGTCATCGATTGTAATCTTTCAAATGCTTTTAATCTCCATTCAAGTAACCACGCAGGCTCATTCTTTTGTTTAGAGATAAATTGAATTACTTCTTTATTAAGACCTTTTGGAGCTTGTACGGATTCAACATCCGTCACAAATCCGTAAGCATAATCCTGCTTAATTTGTTCTTGGATTAAATTATCTGACATTTAGAGCTCCGTTTTTAAAACAATCTGTTTTCCAAACATTAAGGAATGTCTCGATCTGATCTTTAGTAGAATCCCAACCTAAACTTACTCTTATCGCCGAATGAATATATTTATCATCTACCTTCATTGCTTTTAAAACATGTGATGGTTCTACTTTTCCAGATGAACATGCGGCTCCAGAACTTACAAAAATACCTTTTTGATCAAGGGCTATAACTTGATTTTCACTGGTCATTGAAGGATAAGCAAAATAACAAGTATTTCCTAATCTGTTTGTGTCTTCGCCGAAAATTTTAATTTCATTAGATAATTTTTTTAAATTAGCTTCAAGAAAGTCTCTATTATTTTTTACTTCTGAATTACAAATTTTTGACAAATTATGAACTTCATTAATAACTTCACCAAAACCTAAGATACCAAGAAAGTTTTCAGTTCCTGATCTTAAATTCT
Organism: Candidatus Allofontibacter sp.; assembly: GCF_040404065.1. Taxonomy (GTDB): domain Bacteria; phylum Pseudomonadota; class Alphaproteobacteria; order Pelagibacterales; family Pelagibacteraceae; genus Fontibacterium. The sequence goes on along the minus strand of NZ_JBBAJM010000001.1, from coordinate 635,296 downwards.
TTTCTTGTCCCCCGCCTACAATTTCCGGGGATATATTATTTCTACTATTAATCAATAAAGCACCAATTCCTGTAGGGCCGCCAATCTTATGTGAAGAAATTGAAAATAAATCTAAATCTAGATCGTTTAAATCGATATCTATTTTTCCAAGACTTTGAACTCCGTCACAGTGAATAATGCCATTATATTTTTTAACAATTCTTGAAATATCTTTAATGCAGTGAATAATTCCAGACTCATTATTAGCAAACATAATACTCACTAAAAATTGGCCTGTTTCTTTTGAAAGCAGTTCTTCTATTTCGTTTAAATTAACCGTGCCATTAGCATTAATTTTGAAAAATCTTTTTTGAATATCTAAACTTTTAAGGACATCAACAACTGAAGCATGCTCTGTTTCTAAAGAATAGATTGTTTTAATATTATTTTTTTTAATAATACCTTTAATTGCTAAATTGTTAGATTCTGTTGCTCCACTAGTAAAAATTAAATCGTAATTTTTTGCATTTAAAATAGATAAAATATTTCGTCTTACTTCTTCAACAATCTTTTTGGAGTTTCTTCCAGTTTTATGAACAGAAGATGGGTTGCCAAAATCTTCAAATTTTAAACTTTGAATCTTTTTAATTACATTTTTATGCAGTGGCGCTGTAGCGTTATAATCTAAATAAATCATCTGCCCAATCCTTGTGATTGATTTGATGAATTCTCAAATGGAATATTCTTTGGAATTTTATTATCTAAAATGTCTTGCAAAGTAACAGATGTGAAATAATTGTTAATGTGTCTTGATAAACCATCCCATAAATTATGCGTAGCACATTTAGTTGGTTTGCCGTTACAGCCTTTTTTAGATTTTAATTTACATTTTGTAGTTTTAATATCCTCGTTAACTGCTTCAATAATTGAGGAAAGATAAATTTTATTAGGCTCAATTGAAAGTTTATATCCTCCTAAATTACCTCTAATACTCGTAACTAAATCTTGTTTTTTTAATTTTAAAAATAACTGTTCTAAAAAAGAAAGGGAGATGCCTTGTCTTATAGATATATCGTTTAGACTAACAGGTTTTTGTTGCTTATTAAAATTAGCAAGATCCGTCATCGCCATTACAGCGTATCTTCCTTTTGCTGTCAGTTTCATAAAGAATTATTGGTAAATTTTGATCAAATTTAGCTATTCCTACTAATTTAGTCAACTTTAAAAAATAAACCAAAACTAGTTTACTTTTATGGTATAAGAGCCGCTTGTTAAAATAATAATTCTTCAAAGTATGAGCTCAGTTAATCCAGCAGGAACTTTTATAAATGGCCCGGACGGAAAACTTGAGGCTAAATATGTTCAGGGAAAAAGTTCAACCGCACCAACTGTCTTAATTCTTCATCCACATCCTGAGTACGGCGGCACAATGAATAATAAAGTCGTTTACAATGCATTTCATACTTTTCTTCAAAATGGATTTTCAGTTTGTCGTTTTAATTTTAGAGGAGTTGGAAAAAGCGAAGGTAAATTTGATAATGGTCAAGGAGAGTTATCAGATGCCGCAGCAGTATTAGATTGGATACAAAGACAAAACCCTAGTACTAATGAAAGTTGGATTGTGGGTTTTTCATTTGGCTCACTAATTTGCATGCAATTGTTAATGAGGAGACCTGAAATTTATAGATTTATAACTATCTGTCCTCAGCCAAATATTTATGATTTTAACTTTTTAGCGCCGTGTCCCTCTTCTGGAATGGTACTTTATGCTAGCAATGACCAACTTGTTCCAACGGATGCAACAAAATCTTTAGAAACAAAACTTAAGAATCAAAAAAGTATTAATGTTGATTTTGTTAAGATTGAAGGTGCTAACCATTTCTTCGCTGGAAAAGATAAAGAGTTTTGTTCGGCTATAGAAAAATATATTAAAAAAGAGTCGAGATTTTAACTAATTAGAGTAGACAACACCCCCTGTTACCGCTTTACTAACTCCTGTCGTTGTAGGTAATGATAAATATTTATTTTTTAAACTTCTTATTGCAAGATATGCAAATGCTTGGGATTCAATAAAATCACCATCAAGATTGTATTTGTCTATTGATTCAACATTAGTATTTAAAAGTTTTGTTAAAAATTTAATTAAAGTTTTATTTTTTCTCCCACCTCCTGCTAAAATCACTTTGTCTTTCTTTTCTTGAATATTTTTTACAAAGTTAGCTATTAAATTTGCAGTGACGCTTACAAGTGTTGCCGCACCATCTTCTAGTCTAAGTCCTCTAAATTGAGAAATATTAAAATCTGTAATATCTAATGATTTTTTTTTATCGTGATAGCTATAATGATTTAAAAAATCTTCTTGTATTAAAGTATTCACTTCTCCCTTTTCTGAAATTTTCCCCTCTTTATCAAACTCTTCCTCTTTTAAATTTATTCTAATCCACTGATCTAAAAGACAGTTACCAGGGCCAATATCATTCGAATGTATAATTGAATTTTCAAAATAACTTCCGTTAGCAATACCTCCTACATTGATGATTGTTCCATTATTAACTAAATTTAAATTTTTTAAAATTTGAGCATGATACAATGTCACGAGTGGCGCCCCTTGACCTTTATTTTTAATATCATTGTCTCTAAAATTAAAAACTACTTTTGTCTTTAGTAGCTGAGACATTAGCTCAGGATTTCCTAGTTGAAATGTAAAGCCTTCTTCAGGTTTATGAATTAAGGTGTGTCCGTGATAACCAATTAGATCTAGTTTAACGGTAGGATTTTTCTTTAAAATTTTTTGAATAGCCTCCACATGAAGTAAGGTAATTTTTCTTGATATGTCATGAATATGTGTTTGTTTGCTTATTAAATCGTCTTTTTTAAGAACCTCTTTTCTAATTTGAATTAATTCTTTTTTAAAATTTAAACTGTATTCTAAAAAAAAATTATCAATAACATTAGTATCTGCTTCCCCGTCAGAACTAATAATAGAAAGATCAATTCCATCCATAGAAGTTCCGCTCATAGTACCTAAAGAAAAGTATTTACTCATTTTATATAGATTTAATATTATTTAATTTTGTATAATACTATCTTATTGAATGAATCAGAATCTTATCAAAACCTTTCAGCAAAGAGGATATTTTAATCAGTGCACTGATTTAGATAATTTAAATAAACTTTTAGATAATAAAAAAATTAAATTATATATCGGTTTTGACTGCACAGCTCCAAGTCTACATGTAGGAAGCTTAGTGCAAATTATGTGTCTTAGACTGTTTCAGCAATTTGGTCATACTCCTATTGTTTTGTTAGGTGGAGGTACTACTATGGTGGGTGATCCTTCCGGAAAAGAAGAAAGTAGAAAAATTTTAACTAGTGCAGAAATTAAAAAAAATACTGCTGGTATTAAGAAAGTTTTTAACAAATTTTTAAATAGCAAAGGCAATAATAAATTTGTTTTTTTAAATAATGAAAAATGGTTAACCAAAATTAATTATGTAAATTTTTTAAGAGATTATGGAAAACATTTTACTATTAATAAAATGTTAACCTTTGATAGTGTTAAACTTCGATTAGATAGAGAACAGTCATTAAGTTTTTTAGAATTTAATTATATGATCTTGCAAGCTTATGATTTTTTAGAACTCAACAATAAAAATGATTGTATTTTACAAATTGGTGGCTCTGACCAATGGGGTAATATTATTAATGGTATTGAATTAATAAGACGAGTGAATGGAAAAGAATCTTACGGGCTAACAACTCCTTTAATTACTACCAGCTCTGGAGCTAAGATGGGTAAAACTGAGAAAGGGGCTGTGTGGTTAGATGAAAAACAGACCACACCTTACGATTATTGGCAATTCTGGAGAAATATAAATGATGCGGATGTTTTTAAATATTTAAGATTATTTACAGAGCTTCCATTAAATACAATCTCTCAGTATGAAAATGAAAAAAGCAAAAATATTAATGATTTTAAAATTATATTAGCTAATGAAGCAACAAAGATTCTTCACGGCGAAAAAGCATCTTTAAATGCAGAAGCTACCTCAAAAAAGACATTTGAGGATAAATCTTTTGGAGATGACCTACCAAAGATTAAAATTAAAAAATCAGATTTAAATGATGGAGTTTCTTTTAATGATTTAATTATTAAAATTAATTTTGCAAAATCAAACGGTGAATACAGAAGAAATATAGCCAACAAAGGTTATAGAATTAATAATGAAATCGTTACTGATGATAAAAAAATAGTTACAAATAAAGACTTTGAAGATAATAAAGTTATTAAAATTTCATTTGGAAAAAAACAGCACGTTTTAATAGAAGCTATTTAGCCGTTCTAAATATATCGATAAATCTTTGTAAAAATCTAGGTGTTATAGTTTTGACCGGGTTAATAGTAATATCAAATTTGTCATTACTGCCTTTTAGTTTGAAGCTAACGCCAAAAACTCCGTCACCACTTTTTCCAGTTAAAATTTGCCCTAAGACAGGAATATTTGCAATCAAACGGTTTACTTCATAAGCTGGAATAATATTTCCATCTAAGCTTACAAAGTCATCTTCGTTATTAATTCTACCCTCAACAATAAAACCAATTGCAGGTCCTGTTCCATAAAAGTCTTTAAATGTAAAAAATTTCTCATCATTTTCAAAAACAATCACAGTATTATCAAATCGAATACCGTCTCCCTTTAAAGTGTCTAGGATACCAGTAACTGATGCTAATGATAAAATCTGAGCTAATACTGGAATTTCTTTAATTTTAAAATCGGTCATCACAATTTTCCCTTTGGACGATGTTGCGCTTATATCTTCAGAATTAAATTCTAATTTTCCTTTTTCAAATCCTTTTATAAAACTATATCCTGCAATAAATGGTCTTGCTCTGTCTGAAAGCAAATAGGTTGCAAGATTTCCATTTTTATTTGTATTAATTTTTATAATAATTTTTTCATTAGTTGAAAATTTTCCTGAAGCATCAAGTTTGGTAAATTTACCTTTAGAAATGGTACCTGTTAAAATAAAATCTCTAATATTGTCGTTTGTTCCAGTGTCAACTAAATCTATTTTTGCGGAGACTAATCCATTAAATTTTTTTGAAATAAAAGTGGAAGGTTTGGAACTTGTTAAATTATCAATAATAAATTTAGCATCTAATCGTTTACCTTCGATTTCTATATTATTGATATTATTTTTTTTAGTAGAGACTACTCTAAAATTACTTTTATCCGTATTAACATTAATACTATTAAGAGAGATGAGTGAGAAATTTTCATCGAAATCTAAGTCTAATAATTCAATATTATTTTTTCCAGAGTTAACTGTAACTTTCTCTAAAGTGGTACGATTTTTTTTTATTTCTCCTTTTAAATTAATCTGTCCGTCATCATTCAAAAATTTATTAAAGTTAACGGGTGAAAAATTAATTAAACTTTTTTTGATATCAATTCTTGATTCAAAAAACATTTGATCTTTTGTAGTATTTAACTGGATATAAAATTTAGATGAACCTTTAATATACTCAGGTTTAATAACTTTTTGCCAATTAGAAAAATTAACTTCTGAAATAATATTAATTTTTGATGCGTTTTTATTAAGATCTGAATTAATCTTAAAATCTAATACGTCATTTTGATTAAATATAACTCCACTCACAAAAAGATTGCTTCGATCAAATTCAATTTTTAATTTTCCATTTTTAAACTTTCTATTTTTTTCATCTAGTACGTTTGAAAAGGAGGTCTGATATAAATCTAAATCTAAATTAGATATTTCTGCTTTTCCTTTTATATTGTTATTTAAGAAGTTTCCTTTTTTATCAAACTCAATTTCAATTTTATTATTAGCGGTAGTTGCAAATGAAAGTTTTTCAATATTTTGAGTGACGTTATCTAAGCTTGCAATTTTTAAATTTTTAAAATCTTTAATAGAGCTAAACTTTCCCGCTAGATTAATGTCTAAAGTTGCTTTGTAGCTATTGTCTAGTTCGTTAACTACGATTTTTGATTTTTCAAAGTTTAGACCCGCTGTAGATCCTGATAAAATATTAACGTTTAATTGATGATCTTTTAAATTAATTTCAGCACTTACATTTTCAAATTGCGGTAAATCATTTGAAACAAGGAAGTAAGTGTCTTTAATATTTCCTAAAAACTCAACTTTAATAGCAGTATCATTATATATTTTAAGCTCTCCTTGGATGGTTCCCTTCTTAATTTTATTATCAAAATAATTTTTTTGATTATCTTCTAAAAAGACATCGCGAAGCAAACCAATACTTTTATCGAATGAATTTTCTGAAAATTTTATTTGTAAAAATTTTGGATTATAATCACCTTTAATAATTGAAAATAACCCAATTCCAAAATCAGTCTGGTAGATATTAGTCAAATCTCCTTTATGATAAAGCTTAGGGTCATTTAGGTGAAATTTAACTGAGAAGTTCTTAAGATCTAAACTTACTCGAGCACTCTTAAATTCTAACTTAACTTTTTTATATTGATCGCTAAATCTTTTTTGAATTAAATTGTTGAAATTTTCTGTTTGAAAACCAATTGTTAAAATAAATAAAAGTAGAGAAAATGCGCTAACGGATAATAATAAAATTTTATATCTTTTTAACATTAATTAATACCTTGATAGACGGACGCCTCTAAAAATACAGAGATATCTCCATCTAATACTTTTTCTGGATTTGTAACTTCAATATTCGTTCTATTGTCTTTAACTAATTGATAAGGTTGCAAAACATAATTTCTAATTTGACTTCCCCAACCAATTTCTTTTTTTGAACTTTCTAAATTATCAGAATCCTTTTTTTTCTTTTGTAGTTCAAGTTCGTAAAGTCTGGCTTTTAACATGTTCATGGCAGTTTCTTTATTTTTATGTTGTGATCTTTCATTTTGACACTGAACTACTATGCCAGTTGATATATGAGTTATTCTAACTGCGCTGTCTGTAGTATTAACATGCTGCCCTCCTGCGCCACTAGATCTGTAGGTGTCTATCCGAATATCTTTTTCTAAAATTTCAATATTTATATCTTCATTAACTACAGGATATACCCATGCACTTGCAAAGCTAGTGTGTCTTCTTGCGCCTGAATCAAATGGAGAAATTCTAACTAAGCGATGCACTCCCGACTCTCCTTTTAGCCAACCATAAACAAATTGTCCTGATATCTTGATTGTTGATGATTTGATCCCAGCTTCTTCTCCTCTGCTTTCATGAATAAGCTCGACTTTAAAATTATTTTTCTCTGCCCATCTTGAATACATTCTTCTTAACATTTCTGCCCAATCCTGACTTTCTGTTCCACCAGCTCCTGCGTGAATTTCAACATAAGCATCAAGAACGTCATTTTCATTTGATAAAAAACAAAGAAGTTCAATTTTTTTTAATTTTTCAAAATTATTGTGAAAAGATTTATTTAAATCTTTAGCTAAAATTTCATCATTTTCTTTAATAACGATATCTAAGAGATCTTTGTTGTCTATATGCTCTTTAGAGATGAGATCGTAATTATTTCTTATTTCCAATAAAAAATTTCTATCTTTAATTACTTTTTCAGCGTTCTTTTGATTACTCCAAAAATCAGGAAGTTCCGTTGATGATGTTAATTCAGCAATCTTTTTATCAACGTGATTTTTATCAAAGATACCCCCTTATGTTATCTAAGGATTTTCTTATCTTTTCTGCAATGTTTTTAACTTCGATCATATTAAAATGGGTTTTATTGATTTATTTACTTAGCAACTAATCATCTTCTACATCGATTTGTTAAAATTATTAAGATTTAAATAGATAATTTTAACAAACATGTTTATTATTACCAAGTAAACATATGAATTTTATGTCTTTAAAAATTAATCAAAAATTTAGGAATTTAATAACATGCCAAAAGAATTACTTATCGATGCTTCGCATCCAGAAGAAACTAGAATTGCTATCAAATCCGATAATGGAATTGAAGAATATGAATATGAAAATATTCATCGCAAAAATCTAAAAGGAAATATCTACTTAGGAAAAGTAAGTAGAATAGAGCCATCTTTACAAGCAGCGTTTGTTGATTTCGGAAACGAAAGACATGGTTTTTTAGCGTTTAACGATATTCAATCTGATTACTATCAAATTCCTCAAGCAGATAAGGACAGAATAAAAAAAGAAGAAGAAGAAATTAGAGCTAAGCTTTTAGAGGAGACTGATAAAGAGATTATTGAGCATAGCGAACAAGTTCAAGATATTGATTTAGCCGATAAAAATAATTCTGATAACTATTCTGAGGAAGAGAATATTGGCAACAAAACATCCGAAGAAGAAATAAATTCAAATGAAGAAAATAACTTTGAAGAAAAACCAAAGAACATTAAAAGTTTTCAAAAATTTAAAAGATATCGAATTCAAGAAGTAATAAAGCCAGGTCAGATAGTTCTAATTCAAATTGTAAAAGAAGAGCGAGGTAAAAAAGGAGCTGCTCTTACAACTTTTATATCTTTAGCTGGAAAATATATTGTATTGATGCCTAACACTGCAAAAGGCGGTGGAATCTCTAGAAAAATTTATAGTTCTAGTGATCGAAAAAAAATAAAAGACATTATTAACGACTTGGAACTTCCTAAAACAATGGGATTAATTGTCAGAACCGCTGGAGCAAATAAAACTCAAAATGAAATCAAGGATGATTTAAAAAATTTATTAAGTATCTGGGAAGAAATAAGACACAACACCTTAAAATCTATTGCACCAAGTACAATTTATGAAGAAGAAGACTTAATAGGTAGAGCCATTAGAGATTATTATAGCAAGGATATCGAAAGTATCGTTGTCGACGGAGATGTAGCTTTTGAGACAGCAAAAAAATATGCAAAACAAATCTCTCCTGCTCATGTAAAAAATATTAAAAAATACAAAGGTAAAATTCCAATATTTCACCACTATAATATCGAAAAATATTTAAACTCCATTTTTGAACCCAGAATAGAATTAAAATCTGGAGGATATCTAATCATCAGTCCAACTGAAGCTCTAGTTTCAATCGACATCAATTCAGGAAGATCTACTAGGGAAAGAAATATCGAAAAAACTGCATTAACAAACAATTTAGAAGCTGCGGAAGAAATCGCAAGACAAGTTAAGTTGAGAGATTTAGCGGGTTTAATTGTGATCGACTTTATTGATATGGAAAATTATTCAAACAAGCGATTAGTTGAGAGGAAACTAAGAGAGTCATTAAAAAATGATAAAGCAAGAATTCAGTTTGGAAGGATTAGTAATTTTGGACTGCTTGAAATGACTAGACAAAGACTACGAGAAGGTTCGATTAAATGGGAAGTCCAATTAACAACTGAATCTTTTGCTCTTAAAATAATTAAACTGTTAGAAGAAAAAGCGTTTAGCGATGATAAAATTAAAATTATTGAAGTTAGCCTGTCTAAAAAAATAATAGATATTTTAAACAATTCTTATTCTACAGAACTTAATTTCTTTAAAGAAAAATATAAATTTAAAATTGAATTATTATCCAACCCTGAATTTTTAAGTCAAGAATTCTTATTTGCTTTTTATGATCATAAGAAAAAATTAATTAGTGAATTTAATGGCTCAGAAGTTTTGCCTAACTCTTCAAAAGAAGAAGTTGAAGAAAAAAATCCTGAAAAGGAAGTTAAAGAAGAGGTTGTTGAGGAAAAAAAAGATAATACGTATAAAAAAAAAAGAAAAAAATTCTTTAATAAAAATAGATTTAAAAATAATAAAAAACCTTCAAAAGAATCTGGACCAACTAAAGAAATAGCTTAATTATTCAATAAGCCCTTCGAACGGGCTTGATGGATTTGCGGTAACTTTTTTCTTAATTCTACCTGCAATAAATGATTTGTGTCCAGCAATGACCGCATCTTTCATCGCCTCAGCCATAAGAATAGGATTTTTAGCTTCTGCTACAGCTGTGTTAATTAAAACTCCATCGCAACCTAATTCCATTGCGATGGCAGCGTCAGATGCGCAGCCAATTCCGGCATCAACAATAACTGGTACTTTAGATTGATTTTTAATTATTGAAATATTAAATTTGTTTTGAATTCCTCTGCCCGACCCTATTAAAGAACCTAATGGCATGATTGCTGCAGCACCCATATCTTCTAATTGTTTACATAAAATAGGATCATCAGATGAATAGACCATTACATCAAAATTCTCCTTTTTTAATACTTTTAAAGCAGCAATAGTTTCTATCATATTCGGATATAAAGTTTCTTTATCTCCAAGCACTTCTAATTTTACAAGATTCCACCCGCCTGCATCTCTGGCTAATCTTAAAGTTCTTAAGGCTTCTTCAGCATTGTAACAACCAGCTGTATTTGGAAGATAAGTAATCTTTTTAGGATCTAAAAAATCAATCAACATCGGTTCTTTTGTATTTGTGACATTTATTCTTCTAACTGCGACTGTAACAATCTCAACTTCTGCAGCCTTGATAGCATTTGCAGTTTCTTCAAAACTTTTATATTTACCAGTTCCAAGAATAAGACGCGATTTATATTTTTTTCCTGAAATAATTAAATCTTCCAATTAACCACCTCCAATAAAATGAACAATTTCAACCCGATCTTTTGCTGAAAGAATTTTTTTATCATAATTGTCTCTCGGCAACACCTCTTCATTAATTTCCACAGCAACTTTTTTTTCAGAAAGAGATAAGGTCTCTAACAAAGAAGTTACGTTAGTTTTTTCTTTTATATTATGAGATTTTCCGTTCAAAATGATTTGTATCATCTTTGATTTAAGCTAATTTTCAATTATAACATATCATTCTTTTATATGAATATAATTATAATAAACGGTCCTAACCTTAATCTTCTCGGTGAAAGAGAGCCAAAAATTTATGGCAAAGAAACTCTTAAATCGATTGAAAAGAGCTGCAAAGAGCATTCTAAAAAAAATAAAATAAAGTTAGAATTTTTTCAGTCTAATATTGAGGGAGAGATCGTAACTAAAATTCAAAAATCTAGAGAAAAATTTGATGGTTTAATTATTAATGCTGCAGCTTTTACTCATACATCTGTTGCTATATTAGATGCTTTGAATCTTGTCAAAATACCTAAGATTGAAGTTCATATTTCTAATATTTATCACAGGGAAGAATTTCGTCACAAATCATTAATTAGCAGTGCCGTTAATGGACTAATATGTGGATTGGGTTCTTTTGGTTATATTTTGGCAATAGACGCAATCAAAAAAATAATTAAAGATAATAAAAAATGAAAATAGATAAAAAAATTATCAAAGAACTTTCTGATTATTTAGATGAATTTAACCTAACTGAGATTGAATACTCTGAAAATAATATTAAATATAAAGTAAGCAAGTCTGGTAAAGGAGCTTCTTATGAAAGAGTTGTTTCCTCTACAAATGTGGTACCATCTAAATCAGGTACTACTCCTGTATTAGAAAATATAGACAAAGCTGATATTGTAAAATCACCTATGGTTGGTACGGCTTACTTAGCTCCAGAACCAAGTGCGAAACCTTTTATAACTATTGGTGCTAACATCAAAAAAGGTCAAACTATTATTATTATAGAAGCAATGAAAACAATGAACCATGTTCCTTCTACAAAAGACGGTGTTGTTAAAAAAATATTTATAACTGACGGTGAAGCCGTAGAATTTGATCAGGACTTAATCCTAGTCGAATAGATGATTAAAAAAATACTTATAGCTAACAGAGGCGAAATAGCCGTTCGTGTAATTCGAGCTTGCAAAGAACTTGATATTCAAACTGTTGCTGTACATTCAACTGCTGATAATGAATCAATGCACGTTAGATTAGCTGATGAAAGTATTTGCATAGGCTCACAAAAAGCTCAGGATAGTTATTTAAATGTTGCGTCATTAATATCGGCAATAGAAATTACAGGAGCAGATGCTGTCCATCCTGGTTACGGGTTTTTATCTGAAAATTACAAATTTGCGGAAATTTTAGAACAGCATAAAATTAAATTTATAGGTCCTAGCTCAGAACTCATCAGAAAAATGGGTGATAAAATTGAAGCTAAGAAAATAGCAAAAAGTTTAGGTCTGCCTATAGTTGCTGGTTCAGAGACTGGAATAAAAGATATCAATGAAGCAAAAATAATAGCAAAACAAGTTGGTTTTCCAGTCCTAATTAAAGCTGCTGGTGGAGGTGGTGGTAAGGGAATGAGAATTGTTCATTCTGAAGACAAATTAGAAGAAAATATCAAAATTGCACAATCTGAGGCTAAAAAATTCTTTAATAATGAAGAGGTATTTATTGAAAAGTTTTTTGAAAATCCAAGGCATATAGAAGTTCAAATTTTATCAGATGGAAAAAATAATACTGTTCATTTAGGAGAAAGAGACTGTTCGGTACAAAGAAGATATCAAAAAATAATAGAAGAAAGTCCTTGCCCAGTAATTAATGATGAGCAAAGAAAATATCTACTTGATGTTTCTGTTAATGCAATTTCAAAAATGGGTTACGAAGGCGCCGGAACACTTGAATTTATTTACGATAAAGGGAAATTCTATTTTTTAGAGATGAACACAAGATTACAAGTTGAACATCCTGTCACTGAAGAAGTTACAGGGGTTGATCTTGTTAAAAGACAAATTGAAATAGCCGCAACTGGAAAACTAAATTTAACTCAAAAAGACATTGTATTCTTTGGTCATGCTATAGAATGTAGAATAAATGCTGAAGATCCAAGCAAAGATTTTCTTCCAAGCGCTGGAACTATCAAAATTTATAACCAACCTTCTGGACCTGGTACAAGAGTTGATAGTTGTGTATTTCAAGGATGTAAAATTCCACCTTACTACGATAGCTTAGTAGCGAAACTTATCTGTCATGGCAAAGATCGTTCTTCTGCAATTGCAAGACTAAAAAGAGCGTTAGATGAATTTGTTATAGATGGAGTTAAAACAACAATTGATCTTCATAAAAAGATCCTAAGAAATGAGGATTTTATTAACTCAAAGTACGATGTTAATTGGCTTTCAAAAAATAAATTCTATTAATTAAGGACGCCAACTTTCATAGTCTGATTTCGTCTGTGGTTTGTATTTGTTAGGATTATAAGCGTCTTCTGTGCCAGTCTTATTTTCAGTATGATTTTTTTGCCAATCGTATTTCTGAAATTCTATTTTATTTGGAACTTCTTTGATTAAATGATGAATCCAAGCATGCCATTCTGGTGGTATCTTTGTTGCCTCAACTTCAGTATTAAAAATAACCCATCTTTTATCATTTTTATCGACATAATATTTATTTTTAGAATCATCCATACCTACAAGCTTTCCGAAAAATAAAGTGTTTAAAAACGTTCCTATTGTTTGCCCGTTCCACCAAGTAAAAATAATTTTTAAAAAATTAATCATTATAAAATTTTATATTTTTTTAAGATATCCACAAAAATTTCTATTTCAAGTTGTCTATTTTTTAACTAGACACTTATTACAGATTAAAATAGTGATTTAAAATCATTTAATTTTTAAGAATCAAAAATGTCTAAATACATCGCTGAAAGTTTTTACACTTGTTTGTTCAAAATAACGCATAATTTACAAGAATTAACTAACGAAGCTATTCAGGAACTCGATACAAGAAAAGATGGAAAAGTTGAAGTTTTAGACGTCAAATTTAACAAAAGAAAAACAAAATCATTAGCTGAAATTCAAGTAAATAAAGCAATAAGCAAAGAACTAGAAGTTAAAGAAATTTCAAATCAGAAGATAAGTGAAAGTTTAACTTCGGCGATTTTTAATAATACTCAAGACAAAAACATAACTATTGAAAATAAAGCTTTTAGCGATAGAAGAAAAATGCCTGACCGCAGAAAAGGTTATATTCAAAAAGCAATGATTGGCGATCACAAAGTCTATTTGCACATTGGAGAGTATGACGATGGTAGAGTTGGAGAAATTTTTATTGATACTAATAAAGAAGGTGAACTTGTAAGATCCTTGATGAATAATTTTGCAATAGCTATCTCACTTGGATTGCAATACGGAGTTCCATTAGAAGAATATGTTGATGCCTTTATAAATACTAAGTTTGAACCATCAGGAAAAGTTAAGGGTAATGACAGAATTTTATCAGCTAGTTCAATTTTAGATTATTTATTTAGGGAACTTGCGATTTCATATTTAGGAAGAGAAGATCTTGCTCACACTCCTTCAATTAAAAAATTAGATCAAGCTGATGATACTGAAGAAAATGCTCAACTAATTGATGTTCTTAAAAATATTACAAGCAAAGGATTTTTACGAAATCAATATAAAGAGAAGCTTGTAGATTTAAGTAATATTAGACTAAATATTAAAAGCAAAAAAGTTAACTAATCTTTTTTAACTAATTTAATATTCAATTCTTTTAATTGTTTTTCAGAAACCTCTGAGGGCGCATTCATCATTAAATCTTGAGCATTTTGATTTAATGGAAACATAGTAACTTCTCTTATGTTTTTCTCTCCAGCTAATAACATAATAATCCTGTCTATTCCTGGGGCAATCCCACCATGCGGTGGAGCCCCGTATGATAAAGCGTTAATCATTCCGCTAAATTTATTGTCCACTTCTTCCTTAGAGTAGCCTGCAATATTAAATAATTTATACATAAGTTCAGGAACATGATTTCTGATTGCGCCTGAAGATAATTCAATACCATTGCAAACAATGTCGTATTGGTAAGCTAATAAATTCAATGGATCTGTTTTATCTATTAAATCTAATGAAGTTTGAGGCATAGAGAAAGGATTGTGACTAAAGTCAATTTTCTTATCGATGTCGTTATATTCAAACATTGGATAATCTGTCACCCAACAAAATTCAAATACATTATCTTTTATTAGTTCTAAATTTTTTGCAACCTCTGTTCTTGCCCAAGCTGAAAATTTTTCAGCATTCTTTTTAATGTCGCAAACAAAAAATATAGCATCACCGGCTTTTGCATTAATTTTATTACATAAAGTATTGATTGCATCTTCTGAGAAAAATTTAGCAATAGGGCCTTTCCCCTCTAATTTTCCATTATTTTCTTCAAGAATAATATAACCAAGTCCTGAAGCCCCTTCTGCTTTCGCACCTTTGTCCAAGTTATCAAAAAAACTTCTAGATTTAGTAGATACATTTTTTGCTACAATGCATCTAACCACTGATTTTTTTTGTATTAATCTTTTAAATATCTCTAATTTAACATCTTCTCTTTCAAAAATTTCAGTAACATCATTAATTTCAATTGGGTTTCTTAAATCCGGTTTATCAGTTCCAAATTTTAACATTGCGTCTTTATATTTAAATCTCTTGAATGGGGTTTTGCTGATTGAATAACCTTTGCTAAATTTTGTAAAAACTTCATGCAATAATGGTTCAACAACTTGAAATACATCTTCTTGCTCAACAAAAGACATCTCAATATCTAATTGGTAAAATTCTCCAGGACTTCTGTCTGCTCTTGCGTCCTCATCTCTAAAGCATGGAGCGATTTGAAAATATCTATCAAAACCCGAAACCATAATTAATTGTTTAAATTGTTGCGGGGCTTGTGGTAGAGCATAAAATTTTCCAGGATTTAATCTACTTGGAACCAAAAAATCTCTAGCTCCTTCCGGACTTGATGAAGTTAGAATTGGCGTTTGATATTCTAGGAAACCTAAACTCTCCATTTTTTTTCTGATAAAAGAAATTACATTTGATCTTAGGATAATATTTTGATGTATTTTTTTTCTTCTTAAATCTAAATAACGATATTTTAATCTTATTTCTTCTGAATATTCTTGATCGCTAAATACTGGTAAAGGAAGTTCTTTGGTCGATCCTAGAGTTTCAAAACTTTCAAGAAAAACTTCTATAGAACCGGTTGCAAGATCTTTATTAACAGTCTCAGGGGTTCTTGCAACTACATTGCCATGAACACATATAACTGTTTCTAGTCTGATTTTTTCCAAAGTTGAAAAATATTTATTTTTATTATCAACAACACACTGAGTCATTCCATAATGATCTCTTAAATCGATAAATAAAAGATTTCCATGGTCTCTTTTTTTATGAATCCATCCTGACAGAATTATTTGCTTACCAATATTATTAATTGTAAGTTCAGCGCAATTATGTGTTCTATATTTATTCAAATTAACCAAGCCTTTTAGTAATAAATTGAAATACAGTTAATGTTCAAAAAAAACAATCATAATTTCTCATTTATTCAAAACAACAAAGAACTAAATGAATTTATTGAAAAAATTAAAAACAAAAAAATTTTTTTTTTAGATACAGAATTTGAAAGAAGATCCACCTATAAAGCGATTATTTCCTTTGTTGTTATTTATGATGGAAAAAATATTGGAATAATAGACTGTCTAGAAAGAAAAAATCAATTTAAAAAGGTATATAATTTTTTAAATCAGAAAAAAAATACTTTAGTTATTCATTCACATAGACAAGATCTTGAAATATTTTTATCTATTAATAAAAAAATCTTATTTTCAGTATTTGATACCCAAATAGCTGCTTTAATTAATGGCTATAAAGAGAGGCCTTCTTATAAAAAATTAGTCTTAGATTTTTGTGGCGTTGAATTGGATAAGTCATTACAAAAAAAAAATTGGTTAGAAAGGCCTATAACAATTGAGCAAACTAATTATTTAATTAACGATGTTTATTATTTAAAGATTATTTTTGAAAAATTAAAAAGAGATTTAATCAAAAAGAAAAAAATAAACTTATTTTATAAATTAACAAAAAAAGAAATTTACAAACTTTCTTATGAGAATTATCCTATTATTTATAAAAAAAAACTAGGTGAAAAAATTTATGCTAATAAAAAATTTATAAAACTTATAAGTTTCAGAGAAAAGATTGCTCAAAAATTAAATTTACCTAAAAATTGGGTCTTATCAGATAAATATATTTTAAAAAACATTAAGAGTAAAAAAATATTTATTACGCCAAAACATTTAAAAAATAATGAAATTAAAATTTTAACTGGATTAATTGAGAATTTAAAAAAAAATATTTCTGCTAAAATTAATTAATATCACTAAATGCTTGGGTAATAATTTTCGTATTTATTTTTTTTTTATACAGCAAAGATAACTCATCCAATGCTTTAACAAAACGTGATGCCGCTTCATAAGTTCTTTCAATATTTTTTAGAATAAAATTAATTTCTTTTGCAGTGATATTAATTTGTTTATCGGAAAGCATTTTGGTTAAGATTTGATAAAATAAATCATCAGAAGGATTAGATATGGCAACCGCAGCAGTCGAATTAAGTCTTGATATTAAATCTTTTAACTTAAATGGAATTTTTCCTGCAGGAATTTTTGAGGTTAAATATATAAATTTATTTTTACTTATAAAATCATTAAGTACGGTTTGAAAAAGAACTTCATCACTAAATAACTCTATATCTTCAATAATTAATATTTTTTGGTTTAGTATAGAATCTAGATTATTTTTACTAACATCTTTTGCTCTAAAAATTTTAGAATCAGTCTTGTCTGAAAATATTTTTGTTAAATAAGATTTTCCAGACTTATTGGGGCCGTAAATATTGATTGCTTTAAAATCCCAATTAGGCCACTGTTGTATTAGTTTGTAGGCCTCATAATTATTTTCACCAACGCAAAAATCCTCAGCATAATAAAAACTATTTTCTGGAAATTTAAAAATTATTTGATCTTTCATAAAAAAACATAAAACTACATTATATTTCTAAAAAATCTTATTTAAAAACTGTTTGTAAAATAACAAAACAAGTGTATTGCTGAAGTGTTAATATTTATTAATGAATAATTCTAATTTTACCTATCTCAAAAGTGGCGTTGATATAAAAAAAACCACAAATTTAGTAAAATTTATATCTAAGCTATCTAAATCAACGAAAATTAAAGGAAGCGAAGTAAAAAATTTCAAAAATATTGGAGGCTTTGGATCTTTATTTGATTTAGGGCAATATAAAATAAAAAACCCATTAATAGTAACTTCAACTGACGGTGTTGGAACTAAGCTAGAAATTGCTAATCATCTTAATGACTTCAGAACTATAGGAATTGATCTTGTCGCAATGTGTGTGAATGACCTGATTGTACAAGGTGCAAAACCTGTAATTTTTTTAGACTACATAGCTATTCCAAAAGTTATTGAGAAAAAATACAAACAAATATTATCTGGAATAGCAGCAGGATGTAGAATTGCTGGTTGTTCATTGTCTGGTGGCGAAACAGCAGAAATGCCGGGAATTTATTCTGGTGACTCATTTGATTTAGCTGGGTTTGCAGTTGGAATTGTTGGAAAAAAAAATGTAATCACTGGAAATAATATTAAACACGGCGATGTTATATTGGGAGTGCCTTCATCTGGCGCTCATTCGAACGGTTATTCTTTAATAAGAAAAATTTTAAGAGATAAAAAAATTAAAGTTAAAGACAACAAAAATTTATATAAAAATCTTTTAACTCCTACACAGATTTACGTTAAAGAAATATTGAAACTACATAGTATGAAATTAATTAAAGGATGCGCTCATATTACAGGAGGAGGTCTTGTTGAAAATTTACCAAGAGTTATTCCAGATAATTTTTGTGCCAAAATAGATCTTTCAAAAATTAAGCCTAACAAAGTAATAAAATGGATTAAATCAAAAGGTGTTAATGATGAAGAAATGTTAAAAACATTCAACTGTGGAGTTGGCTTTTGTATTATAACAGATAAAAAAAATTCAAAAAAAATACAAGAAGTTTTTAATAAAAAATTCAAACCATATGAAATTGGGCACGTTACTAAAGCCAATAGTAATAAAAAGATCTTATTAAATGAAAAAATTAACTGGAAATATTAATGTTGGTGTTTTTATTTCTGGTAGAGGTTCTAATCTTAAAGAACTAATAAAGTATTCAAAAAAAAATAATACTGATTGGAAGATAAAATTAGTTATTTCAAATAAAAAAAGTGCAAAAGGCTTGTTGTTCGCAAAAAAAAATAAGATTCTATATTACGCAATTGAAAAAAAGAAAGAAGCCTTTGAAAAAAAGGCAATAAATTATTTAAATAAAAACAAAACTCAACTTTTATGCTTAGCAGGATTTATGAAAATTCTTTCAAAAAGTTTTATTGATAAATGTAAATTTAAAATTATTAATATACATCCTTCTTTGTTGCCAAAATATAAAGGCCTAGACACACATAAAAGAGCAATTGAGGCTAAAGATAAATATGCTGGATCAACAGTTCATTACGTAAATGCTAAACTTGATTCTGGAAAAATAATTATTCAAAGAAAAATTAAAATATTAAAAAAAGACTCACCTGCAACTTTGGCAAAAAGAGTTCTTAAAATTGAACATAAGATCTATCCGAAAGCCTTAGATCTTGTGTGTAGTAAATTGACTTAACTTAATTATTCCTTAAAGAAAAAATCTATTTCAATTTTAGCGTTTTCTTGACTATCTGATCCATGAACTGAATTTTTATCTAAAGAAATTGCATATAAATTTCTTATTGTTCCTTTTGCTGCATCTTTTGGATTTGTTGCACCCATTATTTCTCTATTTTTAGAAACCGCATCTTTACCTTCTAAAACCATAACAACGACTGGAGAAGAAGACATGTAAGAACAAAGATCATTAAAAAAGGGTCTTTCTTTATGGATAAAATAAAAATTTTCAGCCATTTTTTTTGTTAAGTGAATTTTTTTAATTGAATGAATTTTTAAAGAATTTTTTTCAAAAATAGTAATAATTTGTCCAATAAGATTTCTTTCAACTGCGTCAGGTTTAATTATTGATAAAGTTTTTTCCATTATTCGTAATTTTCCTCAATAAATTTGTTAAGAAGTTTAACTCCATATCCTGTTGCCCCTGTTGGTATAACATCTAAATCTTTTTTAGTCCAAGCCATGCCCGCGATATCTAAATGAGCCCAAGGAGTATTGTTTTTTAAAAATCTCTGCAAAAACTGAGCGGCTGTAGTTGATCCTGCTCCACCAGAATAATTAATATTTTGCACATCTGCAATTTTTGAGTCCATTAATTTGTCGTAGTTTTTATGCAATGGAAATCTCCAAAGTTTTTCATTTTCAATCTCGCCCGCTTTCATTAATTTTTCTGAAAGTTTGTCATTATTAGAAAATAATCCCGCATATTCATTTCCCAATGCAATAACAATTGCGCCTGTTAAAGTTGCGAGATCTACTATCAATTCTGGATTATAAGTTTCATCAATATAGTAAATTGCATCAGCAAGAATTAATCTACCTTCTGCATCGGTGTTTAAGACTTCAATTGTTTTGCCTGAGTAAGATTTAACGATATCGCCTGGTCTTTGAGCGGATCCACCAGGCATATTCTCAACTAGTGCAACGGCTCCTATTACGTAAGATTTAGATTTTCTAAGAGCAAGAGTCTTCATTACCCCAACTACAGCTCCAGCGCCTGCCATATCATATTTCATATCCTCCATGAACTTAGCTGGCTTTAAAGAGATGCCTCCAGTATCAAAACATACTCCCTTACCAATAAATGAAATTGGTTTCTTATTTTTGGAATTATTTGGTTTCCAGGTAATTACAGCAAAATAAGGTAAGTTTTTACTTCCTTGAGCAACTCCTAACAGGGCATTCATGCCCATTTTTTTCATTTTGGAATGATCAAAGATTTCAACTTTAAGACCTAATTTAGAAAGTTTTTGAATTTCACTTACGAATTTCTCAGGATTTAAATAATTAGGCGGTTCAGACACTAAATCTCTAGTTAAAAAAACTCCGCCAATAATATTTTTTATATTATCTATAATGTTATTAAAAAAACTTTTGTTTGAAGAAACTAATGAAAAAATTAAGCTTTCTTTTGAGTGATCATTTTTTTTAAAAATTGTTTTATATTTTGTAAATGAATATTTTTTAAGTGAACATCCTAAAAAAAAATTAAAATAATAATCTTCTAATGACTTTGAATCATTAGAAAAAATAACATTTACTTCTTTTGTAGATTTTATTTCACTAATAACTTTGCCACCAATATTTTGAATTTCAGAATCAGTTTTAGCTTTATAATTTATGAAAATAATTTTTCTAGGTTTTGAACTGTAATAATTAAACACATGATAGTCATCATCTTTATTTTTAGATAAAATAGAGATAATTTCGTTATGATTTATATCGATGAAAGATAATTTTTTTTTGCTAAGTGAAAAATTCTTATCACAAAAGAAAATATATGAATCTGCGTTATTATTTATATTTGGAATTATCTTAAAATCTAACATAATGATATGATCATCATATATATATCTAAATGAAAAAAAACAAGTTAGGATACTACTTTATTAAAGAGTTTTTAAAGAACTATCTCTCTATCCTTCTCGCTTTTGGACTTATTATTTGGATTACCCAAGCTGTCAGGTTATTAGATTTAATAGGAGAAGAAGGTAATTCAGTTTTTACTTACTTTCGATACATTGCGTTAATATTACCAAAATTTTTTTCACGAATTTTATTAATAATTTTTTTTATTTGTTTCATAGTCACAATCATTAAATTTGAAGATCATAATGAACTAAAGGCTTTGTGGTTATCTGGTTTTGACAAAAAGCATTTTATACTTTTTTTATTAAAATCATCAATACTACTAGTTCTAATACTTATAATTATTAGAACTTTTATAATTCCTTATTTCACCAATAGCTCGAGGTATTTACTTCTGAATTCTGGAGTTGGCTCGATAGGTCCTTTGCTAAAACAAAACAATTTTAATAATCCTTTAAAAAAATTAACAATTTATGTTGGTAAAAAAAATAAAATCAATGAATTAGAGGAAATTATTCTTTTTGAAGACACTCCAGAGGTAAAAAAAACAATTATAGCTAAATCTGGAGTAGCTATTAATGATAATAATAAAAACTTACTCGTTCTTGTGGACGGTAGCATACAGGAGGAAAGAAAAGATAGAAAAATATCTATTTTAGATTTTGATAAAACAACATTAGACCTAAGCCAATACAATAAAAAAACAATTGATTATTATAAGTTCAATGAAATGTTTGTAGTTGATTTAATTAAATTAGCTTTAGATGAAAAAAATACCCAGAGAACAAATGCAATTGGAGAATTAAATGACAGAATAATAATGCCGTTATTTATTCCTTTTCTAATAATATTGGCTTGCTTTTTAATTATTACAAATAAAGACATAGTGAACTACAATTTGCTTAAGGTAATAATATCTATTTTAGGTTTTGGAACGCTAATTTTATCTGAGGTGCTTTTGGATTTATCATCAAAAAAATTAAATTTCAGTTTTGCACTCTACATAACACCACTAATCTTTTTTTTTATTTGCTGGATGGTCCTTAATAGATTTCTAAATAAAGAAAATATTAAATCATAATGCTTAATTTAAAATCCATAAATAAGTACATCATTCAGGAATATTTAAAAAGTTTGCTTGTAGTAATTGCAGTAATGCTTTCCATAATTGTTCTAATGAACCTTTTAGATGAATTTAATTTTTTTAAAACTAAGAAAGAATTAAAATTTATCTACTTTATAATGCTTTCTGTTTTGAGAATACCAAACGTCTTGGTTAATTTATTTCCATTTATAGTGCTGTTTGGAGGAATAGTTTTTTATCTAAAGATTTATAATCATAACGAAGTGATATCTTTAAGAGTTGCCGGTTACTCGAATATACAAATTATACTAATTCCTGCTTTAACATCTTTTGTTTTGGGTTATTTAATTGTTTTTTTAATCGTTCCATTTTCCTCTTCATTTTTAAGATATTATGAAGAATTTAAAAGCGAGTATAATGAAACAAAAAACTTAGTATTTCTAAACGAAACAGGAATATGGATTTTAGACAAGGGAGAAAAAGAAAAAAATATAATTAGAATAGAAAAAATTAATAAGGATTTTTCCAAATTTGAGAAAATTACTATTTATAATTACAATAATAATAATGATTTTATTAGAAGAATTGATGCTGATGAAGGAACTATAAATAATCAAATTTGGGAATTAAACAAAGTTTATATAATTAATGCTAATAAAAAGAAAAATAACGAAAATTTTTTAAAAAGTTTTAAATACGAAACAAAACTAAATATTAATTCAATTAAAAATATTTATAAAAATACTGAAACGGCATCATTATTTGATATAAAGAAAGAAATTTTACTATTAGAAGATAAAGGATACTCTTCTATTGATCTAAGAATTAGATATCAAAAATTAATATCATTTCCAATTTACCTATTGGCGATGTCTATTCTATCTGGGCTAATGATTATCAATCTTGGAAAAACCTCGAATTATCTTAAATATGGAGTCTATGGTGTTATTATCAGTATAATAATTTATTTTTTAAATGATT
Source organism: Candidatus Allofontibacter sp. (assembly GCF_040404065.1). GTDB lineage: Bacteria > Pseudomonadota > Alphaproteobacteria > Pelagibacterales > Pelagibacteraceae > Fontibacterium. The sequence continues at coordinate 611,925 of NZ_JBBAJM010000001.1, read as the reverse complement.
TATCAATCACAATTGCAAAATCAGGAATAATATCTGTAGATTTTTCGGTCTGGATACCTATATTTCTCATAATTTTAATAAATTTAGTTGGAATAACTCAAGTTAATGCAAAATAAATTCTTAATAGCTCTATTCATTGTATTTATTTTTTTTTCTACAAAATCTTTAAAAGCTCAACAAAAAGATATTTATAATTTTTCTGCTGACAAAATAACATACGCTCAAGATAATAATATTATTGAAGCTACAGGTAATGTGTCTGCAAAGAATCAGGATGGCAACCAAATCTTTACTGATAGACTTATATACAACAAAGCTAATCAATTATTAAAAACTTTTGGCAATTCAAGATTTTTAGATTCAAAAAATAACGCTTTGTTTGCTGAAAATTTTGAATACGATTTAGAAAAAAAAATAATAATAGCTCAAAATAAAGTAAAATTTTCTGACAACCGAAAAAATTTATATTATTTTTCAAAAATAGTTGCGGATGATAAATTTAATGAAATTATTGGTTATGATCTAGACTCTAATCTTAATAAAGAGAAATTTAAATCTAGAGATAAATTTAATGAATTTGTTGAACCAAGACTATCTGGAAGAGAGGCGAGTATAAAAGGAAATATAGCAATAATTAAAGATGGAAAATTTACATCCTGCAAAAGAAGTAATGAAAAAGAAGGTTGTGACTCATGGGATTTGAATGCCTCACAAATTATTCATGATAAAGAAGCTAAAGAAATTATTTATAAAAATGCAACTTTAGATTTAAATAATGTTCCTATTTTATACACTCCATATTTTTCTCATCCCGATCCATCAGTATCAAGAGAAGCGGGATTTTTAGCACCTAGTTTTGCATCTTTAGGAACTAGTTTGGGTTCAACTATCAAAGCTCCAATCTTTTATCCAATTTCCGACTCAAAAGATTTCACAATTAGTCCTGTATATTATTTTAAACAAAATCCTCTTTTTTTAGGCGAATATAGAGAAGCGTTTAAAAATGGAGATCTGTCTTTAGAGGGTGGATTCACTAAAGGTTACAGAGATGTAAACGCAACTCAAACTGATGGTTCAAGACATCATCTGTATGGAAACTTGCGTCTTAATTACGATGATAAAATTTTAGATAAAAGTGAATTTAATACCAAATTTCAAAATGTTAGTAACCCTACTTACTTGAAAGTAAATAAGATAAACTCAACAAGCGATGGATTTAAAAGAATTCTAGTAAAAGAAGATGACACTCAACTTGTTAATGAAGTGTATTTTAATTCATTTGGTAAAAATGAAACATTAAATTTTAAAGGTGCGGCCTACCAAAACATTAGTTTAGCTCAAAAAAGTAATCAATATCAATATTTGCTTCCTGAAATAACATACTCAAAATATAAATTATTTGACGAAAATAACCTTAGTTTTAATTCTAAATTTGACGCTCAGAACAATAATACTAACCAAAATAAGTCACGATTCATAAACAACTTAGATTACTCAACTAATGAAGCTTACAACAATGATTTAGGAGTTAGTTATAAATTTTTAACGCGAATTAACAACATCAACTACTATTCAGATTATGGCGCTCCAAAAGAAAACTTAAATAATGAAATAAATCCTATATTTGGATTTGATACCGCTTTACCATTCGCAAAACTTTCAAAGGAAAGTGAGCAATATTTAATACCAAGAATACTGACTCGTTATTCTCCGGGCAACATGTCAAATTCAACAACTAATACTACTATGTTAACAACGGATAATTTATTTTCATTAAATAGAATGAATAGTGACGAATTGATTGAAAAAGACTTAACATTCAATTTAGGCTTTGACTGGTTATGGCAAGAAAAATTTATTCCAAGTAAAGAGCCAGGAGGAAATAACCAACAACCAGCAAAAGCTGGAATATCAATTGGTCAAGTAATAAAATTTAATACAGATAATAATATGCCAACTACTTCATCTCTACAAAATAAAACTTCAGATTTTGTGACTAAGATTAATTATACGGTGCCTAAGAATTTTGATGTAACGCTTAAAAATGACATAGATGGTAAATCAAATATTAACTACTCTGATTTAAATGTAAAAAAATTTATTAACAATTCCTCAGAAATTAATCTTAATTATTATGAAAAAGCTAAATATATTGGAAGCGAAAGGTACGCAAAGGCAAACTTGGTTTCTAACTTAACAGATAATACAAAGCTAAAGATTGAAACTGATCGAAATCTTAAAACCAACATGTCAAACGCTCATAAATTGTCTATAGAAAATGAAAATGAATGTATTAGATATGGTTTTTATCTTCAAAGAACATACTCAACCAATCAAGATGTAAAACCAACTACGAGTATCTTTTTTGGAATAACTTTATTGCCATTTGGGGAAAATTTTACAAGCAGTAACTTAATACCTTCTCTTGGAAGATAAAATATATTGAATGAAAAAAAATATTCTTTTTTTTATAGCAATATTTTGCATATTACTAAATAACGTAAAATCAAAAGAATTATCTAATAACGTTATTGCATCTATTGATAATTCTATAATAACTGATCTAGACATTAATAAAGAAATTAATTTTATCAAATTTATTACAAAAGCTCAAAATAACTCTAAGTTAGATTCTTTAAAAACTCAAAGTCTTCAAACTCTAATTGATAGAAAAATAAAAAATATAGAATCTGACAATCTTAAAATTGAAGTAACAGAACAAGAAGTTGAAATTAATTTATATAATTATTTAACTAGTAAAAAAGTAAGCGCTGAAGAACTCAATGTTTTCTTTAAACAGAATGAAATAGAAGATGATTATCTAAAAAATATAATAAAGACCGATATGAGATGGTCAAAATTAATACAAAATACATACGCTAATAGAGTGAATGTAAATTTAACAGAAATTGATAAAGAAATATCTAAAGAATCTGGCAATTCTTCGGATAATGAAAAATTAAAAAATGAACTTATATTTTCAGAAAGAAATGTATTACTTAACAAAATTGCAGCATCTCATTTAGAAAAAAGTAAAAAAAAATATTTAATTAAAATATTGTGAAAAAAATTATTATAATTATTTTAGGGGAACCTAATAGTACATCTTCTGAAATTTTTTTAAAATCGTTAAATAGCCTAAAAAAATCTAAATTAAATTTTGCAATTATTGGAAATTTTTCTTTATTAAAAAAACAAGCAAAATTTTTAGGTTATAAAATAAATTTTAATTTTTTTAATCAGGATCATAATCAATTACAAAATAATAAATTTAATTTTTTTAATATTGATTATTACCAAAAAAAATCTTTTGATTTAAAAATAAATAAATCAAGTAATTACATTAATGAATGCTTTGAATGCGGTATTAATTTATTAAAAAATAAAATTGCAAACGGATTAATAAACTTTCCCATAGATAAATCTAAGTTTACTAAAAATAAATACAACGGAATTACAGAATATATTGCAGATAAAACAGACAATAAGGGAAAACAAAACATGCTATTATTTAATGAAGAATTCTCTGTACTACCTTTAACAACACACATTGCTTTAAAGAAGGTCCCAAATAATATCTCATTTAAAAAAATTAATCATGCCTGTAAAAATATTAGTTATTTTTATAAAAAAATTCTTAAAAAGAAAAAATTTAAAATTGGAATACTAGGATTAAATCCTCATAATGGGGAAAACGGTTATATTGGCTATGAAGAAAAGAGAATAATAATTCCTGCAATTAATAAATTAAAAAAGAAATATCCTGTTTTTGGCCCTATTTCTCCAGATACTAGTTTCTTGCAAAGAAAAAAAATGAAGATTGATGTTTTAATTGGTCACTATCATGATCAGGTCTTAACAACTTTCAAAAATATATTTGATATGAATGCTATTAATATAACTATAGGGCTTCCGTTTATTAGAATATCTCCAGATCATGGAACAGGCACTGGCATTATTGGTAAAAATATTGCAAATCCAGAAAGCTTTATTAAAGCTATAAATTTTTTATCAAAATATAATGTTCAGGCATAAAAAAAGTCTTGGACAGAACTTTTTAATCAACAAAGAAATAATTAAAAAAATTGCCGATATAGCAACAATAACAAAAGAATCTAATATAATTGAAATTGGCCCTGGAACTGGTTCTTTAACTAGAGAACTATTAAAAAAAAATCCTAAAAATATACATGCCATTGAATATGATAAAGATTTAATAAACTCGTTAGATGAAATAAAAAAAGATCATAATAATTTTAGTTATGAAATTAGTGATGCTTTAACAGTAAATGAAAAAAAAATTTATAAAAATAATGTAATAATTTATGGAAACCTTCCTTATAACATTTCATTAAAATTACTAATAAAATGGATTTATTCAGATCCTTGGCCACCTTTTTATGACCAAATGATCCTTATGTTTCAAAAGGAAGTTGCTGATAGGATTATTGCAAATTGCAATCAAAAAAAATACGGAAGAATATCTATACTAACCAATACAAGACTTGATGTAAAATTTCATTTTAATGTCTCAAAAATTGAATTTAATCCTCAGCCTAAAGTAGATTCTTCAGTTTTATCCTTTTATCCAAAACAAAAATCTAAATTTACTTTAAAAGATTTAAATATTTTATCCGTATTAACAAAAACTATATTTAACAATAAAAGAAAAATGATTGCTAAAGTTCTAAAAAAAAATTTTAGTGAGAAAGAACTAGAAATAATAAATTTTGATAAAATTAAAAATTTAAGACCAGAAAATTTAGATTCTGATTTTTATTACAAATTATTAGATATTGTTAAAAGACGCCCTTAAATCTCTTTCAACTTTGATAATTTGATTTATTTGACTAAAACAATTTTCAATATCTTCATTTACAACAATATATTTATAATCCTTCCAATGAGTAATCTCTCCTTTTGCCATTTTCATTCTTTGTTTTACTAATTCTTGATTTTGCTCTTCTCTTTTTTTAAGTCTATCTTCCAAATGTTCAATGCTTGGTGGTAGAATAAATATAGGAACAATATCTAGCGGCATTAATTTTTTTACCTGTTCTGTACCTTGCCAATCAATATCAAACAAATAATCCACTCCCTTTGCTAAATCTTTTTCTATTGGGCCTTTTAAAGTTCCGTAATAATTACCAAAAACTTTAGCTTGTTCTAAAAATTTATTCTGACTGGATAAATCTTGAAAATCATCAATGCTTACAAAATTATAATCAACCCCATTAACCTCATTTGGTCTCGGAGTTCTTGTTGTGTAGGAAACTGATATTTTAAAATTACTATCTTTATCTGCTATCTTTTTTGCAAGTGTAGTTTTTCCTGCCCCAGATGGGGAAGATAATATTAAAATTAAACCTTTTCTTGATTTTGAAACCAAAAAAACTACTTAGCGGGATTATTTTCGATAAATCTTACAGCGTCGCCAACTGTTAATATTTTTTCTGCTTCTGAATCTGATATTTCAGAGCCAAATTCTTCTTCAAACGCCATTACTAACTCTACTGTGTCTAAGCTGTCGGCTCCTAAATCATCAATGAAACTTGCGTCTTCGGTAACTTTTGCCTCATCAACTCCTAAATGCTCTACAATAATTTTCTTAACTTTAGCTGCAACATCACTCATTTTTTAAACTCCCTAATTATTAATGATTCTTTCAATAAATGAATAACTTAAATAAATCAAGCCATATACATGCCACCATTAACGTGGATAGTTTCACCTGTAATATAACTTGAAAGATCAGAGGCTAAAAAAATAGCTGAATTAGCTATATCATTTCCAGTGCCTAATCTTGCCATGGGTATATTTTCTATTATTTTTTTTTTAAACTCTTCATTAATAGCTTTAGTCATTTTAGTATCAATAAATCCAGGTGAAATGCAGTTGATTCTAATATTCTTTTTGGCGTATTCTTTTGCTAAGCTTTTAGACATTGCAATTATACCGGCTTTAGCACTTGAATAATTAGCCTGGCCTGGATTTCCGGTATGTCCAACAATTGAACTAATATTAATAATTGATCCAGAATTTTGTTTCATCATAACTTTAATAGAATGTTTGCAAATTAAAAAAACAGCAGTTAAGTTTATATTAATTACTTTATTCCACTCTTCATCAGACATTCTAATAGCTAAATTATCTTTTGTTATTCCGGCATTATTTATAACAATATCCAAACCCCCTAATTTGTCTTTGGCTTCTTTAACTAGTTCTTCAATTTTTTTATGATCTTCTAGATTAAAATTAGAAGTTTTTATCTTAGGAAATTTATTTTGAATAATTTTAAGATTTTCAACATTTGTGCCAATAGTAAATATATCTGCTTCTAAATTGTAAAAAGATTCTAAAATTGAAAGTCCAATTCCTGCTGTACCTCCAGTTATAAAAACTTTTTTATTTTTTAAATTAATTAAATTCATTAAATTGAGTTATGTTATCTATTGTAGTTGTTGTAAGTTCTTTTCCTATTCTTTTTATCATTCCTGTCAAAGCTTTTCCCGGACCTATTTCAATAAAATGTTTTACACCATTCTTACTCATAAAATCTACAGATTCTCTCCATCTTACGTGGTGAGTTATTTGTTTTGTAAGTAATAAAGGTATTTCCTTGAAATTATCAATTGTTTTAGCTGTAACATTAGAGACTATATTGATCAGCGGTTTTTTGAATTCTGTTTTTGTTAAAATTTCATTCATTTTATCTGCTGAAGGTTTCATTAAAGAACAATGGAATGGAGCGCTGACAGGCAATAAAATTGCTTTTTTACTATAATTACTTTTTAAATCATCAACTATTTTATTAATTTTATCTTTGCTACCACTAATAACAATTTGACCTGGGCAATTGTCATTGGAAATTTCAGCTATTCCTTCATTAGAACTATGTTTCTTAATAACTTCATTTATCAAATCCAATTCAGCTCCTAACACAGCTGCCATAGCCCCTACATTTACAGGCACAGCATCCTGCATAGATTTGCCTCTAGCTTTAAGAATTCTAGCTCCATCTTTTAAAGTCAAGGAGTCTGAGCAAACTAAAGATGTATACTCACCTAAAGAGTGACCTGCAAAAAAAAGATATTCTTTTAAATCTTTAATTTTATGTTTTTTAAAAATTCGATAAATTGACACTCCTACAGTCATTATGGCTGGTTGAGTATTTTCTGTAAGATCTAATTCTTCTTTAGGTCCATTTAAAATAATATTGGATAATTTAATACCTAGCGCATCATCAACTTCATGAAAAACTTCTTTTACTTCTCTAAAACTCTCATAAAAATCTTTTCCCATTCCTACATACTGTGAACCCTGACCTGGAAATACAAGTGCTTTCATAATTAATCACTAATTATAACAAAATTAATACTGTTGTATTAAAAAAAAAAAATTATATATTGCCCTATCTTTCTCGACTTTAATATTAGGGTTGGGATGCTAACTAAAGCAACCATAAGTTAAAATGAATTATTACGAACATACATACATAGCTTCTCAAAGCTTAAATAATAAAGACCTTTCCGACCTAAATCAAAAAATTGAAGACATTATAAAAAAAAATAAAGGGAAAGTTGAAAAGAAAGAGAATTGGGGACTTAGACAATTAGCTTATCCAATTAAGAATTTTAAAAAAGGATATTATACTAACCTTTATTTTTCTGGAGAACCTAGCATTGTTCAAGAGTTGGAAAAAATAGAAAGAATAGAATCAAATATTTTAAGATTTATGACTATTAGAATAAAAAATATACCAGAAGAAAATTCAGAACTAATGCAAAAAGAAGAGGTCAAGTAATGAAAAGAAAAAATATTAAAAAAACTAAAAAAAATACTAATTCAAATTTAATGCTTTTTCAAAAAGCGACAACTAAATTTACAAGAGATTGTCCTTTAAGCGTTAAAGACGCGCCTGCTATAAATTATAAAAACTTAAAGTTACTTCAAAAATATATTTCAGAAACAGGAAAAATGTTACCTAGTAGAATAACATCTGTTTGTTACGCAAAGCAAAAAGAATTATCTAATGAAATTAAAAAAGCTAGAATATTAGCTTTATTACCATTTGTGGCGGATTAATTATGGAAGTTATACTTTTAGAAAATATTAAAAAATTAGGAAAGATTGGAAGTAAAGTAAAAGTTGCTAATGGCTTTGCCAGAAACTATCTTCTAAGAAACAATAAAGCTTTAATAGCATCAAAAGAAAATTTAGAAATATTTGAAAAAAGAAAAGAAGAATTAAATAAGAAAAATAATGAATTAAAAAATGAGGCTTCAAAAATTCAAAAAGAAATTGATAAATTTGAACTTAAAATTACTAAAAATGCTATGGAAGGTGGTGCTCTATATGGCTCTTTAACTATAAAAGAAATTATACAAAATTTAGAAACTCATAACTTTAAAAATATTTTACCAAATATGATTGAGCTAAAAGAACAGATTAAAAAAATAGGAGACTATACAGTAATAATAAATTTACACGCAGATGTTCAGGCTTTAATAAAAGTTAAAGTTGTATCAGTTGAAAAAATCGTTTAGCCCTAGAGTTATTAACTTATCCACATTAATCTATCCTAATAGAATAAAAAATTATTCTATACTCATCTTATAAATAAAATTAAATATTTCTGTGAGCGCAGAAAATATTAGAATTTTAAATACCGCAAAAGAATTACCTAATAATATAGAAGCTGAACAAATAATATTAGGTTCAATCTTGGTAAATAATGAAATTTTTGATGAAATTTCTATTATTGTTAATGAAAATATTTTCTTTGATCCAATTCATCAAAAAATCTTTCATTATTTAAATAAATTAATAAGCAAAGGATTGCTTGCAAGTCCTATTACTTTAAAAAATTACCTAGAAAACGATCAATCGCTAAAAGAATTAGGTGGCAATGAATATATTGCAAAACTTACAAGATTATCTACGTCAGCTTTTCAAGCGAAAGATTATGCGAAAGTAATTTACGATCTTCATTTAAGAAGAAAACTTATTGAGTTATCCGAAAATACATTAACGGAAGCTAATAATAAGAATCTAGAAACTACTGCCGAACAATTAATTGAAGGAACAGAAAAAAAACTTTTTGATCTTGCTGAAAGAGGAAAATTTGACAGATCGTATATGTCCTTTGAAAAAGCACTTGGAGAAACTGTTGATATGGCCATGCGTGCCTTTAAAAATGATGATGGCATTGTGGGTGTTCCAACGGGTCTTCGGGATCTAGATGAAAGACTTGGTGGAATGCACAAAGGAGATTTAGTAATTATCGCTGGTAGACCTTCTATGGGCAAAACTGCCCTTGCAACCAATATTGCCTTTCATGCGGCAAAAAAAATTATGGAAAATAAAGAAGGAAAATCTTCTGTTGCTTTCTTTTCTTTGGAAATGTCTTCAGAACAATTATCAACCAGAATACTAGCTGAGCAATCAAGGATTAGATCTAATGATATAAGAAGAGGAAAAATTACCCAAGAGGATCTAGAAAAATTTATTGAAGCGTCGAAAAATATTAATGACCTACCACTTTATATAGATGAAACTCCAGCTATTAAAATTTCAACATTAGCAAATAGAGCAAGAAGAATTAAAAGACTTCACGGATTGGATTTAATTGTGGTGGACTATATACAATTAATGACCACTGGAAATTTTAAGTATGAAGGTAGAGTGCAGGAAATAGGAGAAATAACTCAGGGGCTAAAAGCGCTCGCCAAAGAATTAAGTGTTCCTGTATTGGCATTGTCTCAATTGTCTCGAGCTGTTGAGCAGAGAGATGATAAAAAACCCCAATTATCTGATCTTAGAGAATCTGGATCAATAGAACAAGACGCTGATGTTGTTATGTTTGTCTACAGACCAGAATATTATTTGGAAAAAAGTGAACCTCAAGCTGGAACAGCTGAGCATATAACTTGGCAAGAAAAAATGAGCCAAGTTCATAATCAAGCCCAAGTAATAATCGGTAAACAGAGACATGGCCCTACAGGTATAATCTACTTAGAATTCGAGAGCGCTTATACTAAGTTTAAAGATGCAAATAATATAAAATTTGATAATTAATCATGAATGCAATATTCGCATTCAAAAGTAATTGTTAATTTAAAAAATATTAAGAACAACCTTAATATCGTAAAAAAATTTTCTAAAAAAGATATTTGTCCTGTAATTAAAGCAAACGCTTATGGCCTTGGAGATATTCCCATAGCAAAATTTTTAGTCAGGAATAAATGTAAAGATTTTTGGGTTGCAAACATTATTGAGGCTTTAAAGATTAAAAAAAATATTTCTGATATTAACATTTATGTAGCTAATGGACTAAATAAGAATGAAGAAGAAATATTTTTTAAAAATAAATTTATACCTGTGCTCAATACGTATGAACAGTTTAAAAAATGGACAAGCTTTTTAAATAAAAAAAAATATTTTAAAAAATTAGCTATTCAAGTTGATACTGGAATGTGTAGATCTGGCATGCAAAGTGAAGACATTCTAAAAGTACTTAATGATCGATCTACACTTAAAAAATTTAAAGAAGTTTTAATAACAACTCACCTTGCAAGCGCTGATGAAAAAAAGAGCAAATATAATGCTGTTCAAAAAAATAAATTTTTGAAAATTAAATCAATGTTTCATTTTCAAAACTGTAAATTTAGTCTAGCTGCTTCGGGAGGAATATTTTTGGGGAAAGATTATCATTTTGATATAGTGAGACCTGGAATTGCCTTATATGGTGGAAAATTATTCTTTAACAAGAAACTAAAAAATGTAGTTTCTTTGATATCGCCAGTGATTCAAATTAATTCTTTAAAAAAAGGAGAAACAGCTGGCTATAACCAAACCTACAAAGCCAAAAAAGATACGGTTACAGCAACAATACCGCTTGGATACGCAGATGGTGTTAAAATCAAAATATCTAACATCGGTCATGTATTTTATAAAAATACTAAACTTCCTATGATAGGCAGAATCTCAATGGATTTAATGATTATTGATATTACTAAAGTTAAAAATAAAATAAAAATTGGTGATTATTTAGAGGTGTTTGGCAAAAATATATCTTTGGATGATTTTGCAAGAATATCTGATACTTCTCCTTACGACATTATTACCTCTATTTCCGATAGATGCGAAAAAGTTTACGTTAATTAAAAATGGAATTCATCAGCTCAATTTATAAAAAAATATTAGAACAACCTAAGCTAATACTTATTTTTTTATTAATTTTATTATCCATAGCTTTTTTCCAAAGTAAAAAATTTCAATTAGATGCCTCTGCTGATACTCTTTTAATAGAAAATGACCCAGATCTTAATTATTTAAGATCTGTTAATGAACGTTACGCTTCTGAAGATTTTTTTGTTGTCACCTACTCTCCCAAACAGCCACTTAATAAAAGTAATATTAAAGAATTTAAAAAATTTGTTGATGAAATTAATAATTTTAAATGGGTAAGTAAGACTATTAGTGTACTTAATAGTCCTCTCTTTGAAAGTTCCGATAAACCTTTAATAGAAAAAATTAAAGATATTGAATATATCACTAGTAAGGACGTTGATTTTAACAAAGCTCTTCGAGAGTTAAAAAATAGTCCAGTATATAAAAAATTAATTATTAATGACGACGCATCTGTTTTTGGAATAGTTGTTTATATTAAAGATAATCAAGAATATTTATCAGCTCTAAAGTTAAATAAAAACTTCTTAGACAAGAAGCAAAAAAATCAACTAACGACTGAAGATAAGATTCAAATCGAAAAACATTCAATTTATTTAGAGAAATTAAAAAAACAAAGAAATAAAGAATATGAAGATTACAATGCAGAAATAAGATCTCATATTGCAAATTACAAATCTAAAGCTGGCATAAATTTATCTGGCATACCGATGATCGTTGAGGATCTAATTAATTACGTTAAAAAAGATATCGTAATTTTTGGATCTGGAGTTTTTATATTTATGCTTATCACTCTTTGGATTATTTTCAGGGATATTAAATGGGTCATCTTTCCACTTTTAAGTTGCTTAGTATCTATTGCTCTCATGATCGGAACTCTTGGATATCTCAATTGGAAAGTGACAGTCATATCATCGAACTTTATTTCCATAATGTTAGTTCTTACTATGGAAATTAATATTCACTACATTCAAAGATATAAACAGTTTCAGAATCTATATCCGAAAAAAAAAGAAACTGAGCTTACTGAATTAACGGCAAACGGAATTTTTCAATCTATACTTTACGGTGTTTTCATTACTATCATAGGTTTCTTGTCGTTCATTTTTTGCGACATAAGACCTGTAATAGATTTTGGTTATATGATGAGTGTTGGTCTTATCATCTCAATGTTAGTTACTATGATTTTGTTGCCTACTTTAATAATTCAATTTAAACCAAAAATTACCAAGTTAGATAAGGTAAAAGATTCTAAATTTTTTAAAAATTTAGCTAATTTTGCAATTAACCAAAAATTATTAATTATATTTTCTTCAGCAGCAATATTGGTGGCTAGCTTTTACGGTTCTTCTAAAATTACCGTTGAAAATAGTTTTATAAATTATTTCAATAAAGACACTGAAATTTATAAAGGTATGAAACTAATTGACGAAAAATTAGGTGGCACAACACCTTTAGAAATTATTGTTAAATTTAAAGATAGCTCTTCTAAAAAAGATTCTAGTGATGACTTTTTTGAAACTTCTAGCTCAGATGAATTTAAAGATAGTTACTGGTTTACAAATTTTAGAACTGGAACAATCACAAATGTACATAAATATTTAGAAAGTTTACCTGAAATTGGCAAGGTTCTTTCTTTCTATTCAGTAATTCAGATGGGTGAAAAGATTAATGACAATAAAAAACTTGGTTCGTTGGAGATGGCCATTCTCTATAGTAAATTACCAGACGATATAAAAAAGAATATAGTTTCTCCTTATATTTCAATTGAAAATAATGAAGCGAGATTTTCAGTAAGAGTTGTGGATTCTAACCCGAACTTAAATAGAAAAGAGCTTTTAAAAAAAATACAAAAACACCTAGAAGAAAATCTTAAATTATCAAAAGACGATTTTAAAGTTACTGGTGTTTTTGTTTTATTTAATAACCAATTGCAAAGTTTATATAAATCTCAAATTCAAACATTGAGTTTCAGTTATTTTGGAATTCTTCTTGCCTTATTTATATTATTTAGATCTTGGAAATTAAGTTTAATTGCTTCGGCTCCTGACATGGTGGCTTCTATGTTAATATTAGGAAGTCTCGGTTTTTTAAAAATACCTTTAGATATGATGACAATAACTATTGCTACGATAGTGATGGGCATTGGAACAAGAGCAGGTATTTATTATATAAATCGTTTCAAATCAGAATTTGCTATCCACAAAGATTATAAAAAAACTATTATAGCTTGTCATGAAACTGTTGGCAGATCTATTGTGATAGCTGCACTTACAATTATATTTGGGTTTTCAATATTGGTGCTGTCTAATTTTAATCCAACGATCAATTTTGGTATTTTAATTGGAATTGCTATATTTGCTGCTTTAATTCTTTCTTTAACTATTATGCCTCTTCTTCTTTTAATAACTAAACCATTTAAGAATGGATAGTTTTCTAAATTTTTTTCAAACGGACAAATTAAACTTATTTGATATTATTGCTGCTATTATAGTTTTGCTTAACATCATCACCTCAACAAAAAGAGGTTTTGTATTAAGTCTAATTCATTTATTTAAGTGGGTAATTGCTTTTTTAATTGCAAAATTTTCTATTCCTTATTTTTTTCCCTACGTTAATAAAATAATAGAAAATGAATCCTCAGCAAAAACTTTTGCTGGGGTAATTGTGTTTTTATTAAGTTTATTCTTTTTGATAATCATAGGAAAAGTTATTGGAAGCTCTTTAAAATGGGATGGTTTGGGTGGCATTGATAAATTGTTCGGTTTTATATTTGGAGGGATTACGGGTTACTTTTATTGTGTTATAATTCTGAGTCTATCCAATTATATTTATACATATGATAAATGGACTATCGTTCTCAAAACTGGGTCTTCATATAATACCATTGAATACGGAAGAAAAATTTTTGATGAAAAGATTTTATTTAGCAGCGAATATACAGATGAAACAAAGAAAAAGTTAAGTAAATAAATTTTTATGAAACTAGATCTCAACGCTGATAAATTAAAAGAAGAGTGTGGAGTTTTTGGTATCTTCGATCATCCGGACGCCTCTGCTTTGGCTGCCTTAGGTCTTCATGCCTTACAACACAGAGGACAGGAATCATGCGGTATTGTTTCATATGATGGTAAAAATTATTTTTCGGAAAGAAGACTTGGTTTAGTTGGGGATAATTTTACAAAAGAAACGACAATACAAAAATTACCTGGCAATTTTGCAATAGGACATAATCGTTACTCAACTACAGGTGCTCCCGTACTAAGAAATGTGCAGCCATTTTTTGCAGATTTGTATACCGGGGGTATTAGTATTGCTCATAATGGAAATCTTACTAATTCAATTATATTAAGAGAAAAAATGATAAAAGATGGAGCTATATTTCAAACCACTTCTGATACCGAAACAATAGTGCAACTGATTGCACGTTCTAAACGATTAAAAACAATTGATAAAATTATAGATTCTTTGTTTCAAATACAGGGTGGGTACGCTCTTGTTATGCTTACAAACAAGAAGTTAATTGGTGTAAGAGATCCTTACGGTATAAGACCTTTAGTTCTTGGAAAATTAGAAAAATCTTATGTGCTTGCTTCTGAAACGTGTGCTTTAGATATAATCGGAGCAACTTTCGTACGTGAAATAGAAAATGGTGAAATCGTAGTCATTACAAGTGCAGGTGTGGAAAGTATTAAACCTTTTCCAAAAATAAAAGCCCGTCCTTGCATTTTTGAATATATTTATTTTGCAAGACCTGACAGTATTATGTCTGGAAAAAGTGTTTATGAATTTAGAAAAAATTTTGGAGAACAGCTAGCTAAAGAGACGTATATAGATTCCGATCTAGTATCAGCAGTACCTGATTCTGGTATTCCAGCTGCAATTGGCTATTCTGTTCAATCAAAAATCCCTTTTGAATTAGGCTTAATTAGAAATCATTATGTTGGCAGAACATTTATTGAGCCAACCCAGCAAATAAGGCAGTTAGGCGTCAAATTAAAACATAACCCTAATAGATCTCTAATTAAAAATAAAAGAATAATTTTAATAGATGATTCAATAGTAAGAGGAACTACTTCAAAAAAAATAGTTCAAATGATGTATGAAGCTGGAGCAAAAGAAGTTCATATGAGAATAGCTTGTCCTCCTATTCTATACCCAGACTATTACGGAATAGACACTCCTGATAAAGATCAACTTCTAGCTTCAAATATGTCTCTAGAAGAAATGACTAAATATATTGGTGTAAAAACCTTGGGTTTCCTATCAATAGACGGGATTTACATAGCTATGGGCTTCTCAAAACGTAACAATTTAGCCCCAGAATTTACTGATCATTACTTCACGGGCGATTACCCGGTAGTGCCTTTAGATCAAACAATAAGAGATAGAAAAGATAATCAATTGTCCTTGTTAAGTAATATTAGATAATCTTATTTTTTTCCTTTTAAACCAAAAGGATTCTCCGAACTAACAAATTTTAAAAAAATCTTAAATCCTTTTATATTGAATTTCTTAATTAAGCCTTTTGCTAAATACTTTTGATAATCTGAAGAAATCTTATTAACTTGATTGCCAAAAATTTTAAATATTATTGGTCTGCTACTTACTTGCTTAATATATTTTATTTTTGGGCGAAATCTTGAATATATAGGAATTTTATTTTTATCTATAAGTGCATTTAAAGCTGTATTTAATTCTTTGGTCTCAAAACTCTTTCTTAAACGATAATGAATATTTATAGCTTCATCAAATATTTTTTTAGGAAATTCTAATTTTAAAGAACAAATACTAATTGGATCAGCAATAGAAGCATCAGAAAATAAATTTTTAATATAATAAACATATTCATTTTTAATTTTTTTTAATTCATCTACTAAATCAATTTTATTGATTAAAAATATTAATCCTTTACCTTTATCTAATACCATTCTACAAATTTGCTTATCTGTTTTTGTAAACTCTTTATCAGCTTCAATCATAAATAAAACAATATCTGCCTGATAAATAGCTTTTAAACTTTCTTGAGTAATATACTGCTGTTCATCTGATTTTGATTTTCCTTTTCTTTTTAATCCTCCAGAATCTATAATCTTAAAAATTCGATTTTTATATGTAATGTCCTCAACAAATAAATCTTTTGTTGTTCCTGGTACTTCGCTAACTGGTGATAATTCTTTTTTTATTATTTTATTAAAAAAAGTAGATTTTCCGACATTAGGTTTGCCCACTATTGCAAGTGTAATTACTCCTGAAGACATGCTATTCATCATTTAACTAAAATTAACTCTGAAGAATGATTAAGAATTAATATATTGTTATCAACTATGATAGGACCTCTTGATAGTTCACTGTTAATTCTTTTATGCATAACGTATTTTCCATCTACTGCTGTTATTTTAAAAATATTTCCATTGGATGATGTTAAGTGTAAATTATTAGATGCTAATATTAACCCGTAATACTCAACTGGATCTTTAAGATCTTTAATAATTTTGTTTAAGTTTAAAGACCACAAAATGGTTCCGTTGTTTTTATTAAAAGCTACTACAAATCCATTTTCAGTTAAAACAAACAAATATTTCTCGTTAATAATATGATTTTGAACAGAGGATAATTTATATGACCACTTTATTTCACCTGTTTGAATATTAAGATTTAATAAATCACCACTATTAGAAGAAACATAAACATCCTTTTTATCAATTAAAATATTAGATATTTTAAAAACTAAATTAGTAGAGATATTATTTTGAGATAAAATATTTCTATTCCACAAAATAACTTGTTTCTCTAAATCGATTGCCGTTACATCTCCCACATCATTAGAAAAGAGTAGTTTGTTATCGTAAATAGAAATGCTACTTGATTTAGCTGGCTTTATTAACCCAGACAAAGATTCAAAACTCCATATTTTTTGACCATCCACAGGATCAAATGCATAAAGTCTACTGTTCTGATTTACTACGTACAGAACATTCTTGTAATAATTAAGATGAGAAGAAAATGGAATTCCATAATTTTGCTGCCACAACGTCTTTCCAGTTTCAGTATTAACTGAATAAACAAATCCTAAATTATCCGCAACATATAAAAATTCTCCATTTAAAAGCATGGTAATATTTTTAGGATAATTATTGTAAGAACTATCGTATATTTTTAATTCCCAAACAATCTTACGATTTACTAAATCAAATTTATATATTTTTCCTTTCTCATCTGCAAAGAAAATAAAGTTTTCAGAGACTACTAACGATCCATCATCATTATTTTTGTTAACATAATCTCCAATATCTTTTTTAAAAATGTCATCAAACTTTCCATCAAAAACAAAATGTTCATAAAAATTATTTGATGAAAAATGCTCATAGTTCCATTTTTTATTTAACTGAGGTTGATTAAATTGCAAGATACTTTTGGAATCTATTTCTTTATCAAATAAATTATTTGACTCAAAAACGTTTATTTTTTCACCTTGCTTTTTAAAAGTTTCAAGGTCAACTTTATTATCTTTATCAGATGAACATGAGTAAATAAAAAAGATAACAAATAATAAAATTAATCTCATTTAATTAAGGCCTTTACTTTTTTTTCTAATTCTTTTTTAAAAAGTTCAGGAATATTTTCTATTTTTAAAACTTGATTATAAATATCTTTAGCTTTATTTTTTTGTACTCTATCTAAATAAAAATCTCCAAGCATTTCTAGAGATAAAATCTTCCAAGGAGAATGTTTAAAATCACTAGGATTTAATAAATTAAAAAAATTATTCTCGTCTGACGATTCAAAAATAAGTATAGCTTTTTTTATTTTAAATAAATCTTTATCATTTCTGTCAATGTTTCCTGAAATAGCCTCATCTAGTAATGAAATCTGCTTATTTTTATCATTTTTAGACAATTCTAATAATTTTGATATTGCTAAAACTTTATAAATATTAATTTTTGAATTTTTTAAATCTTCTAATCTTTTTTTCGCTTCGTCATTCTTTTTTTCAGAAATAAGATTTAATATAAATACATATTCTTGTGTAGCTTTTTTAGCTCTGCTTTCAAATAAAATATTTTTTCCTACAAAAAAAAATATTATAAAAAAAAATAAAATTAAAAAAATAGTAATTTTATATTTGTATTTCTTAAATAAATTTAAAAATTTATTTTTTTTTAAATCATCATTAATTTCATTAATAATTTCATTCATAATATTTAGTATAAGTTTTTGGAATTTGGAAAATTATTAGTTTTTAAATCTTTTACAAATTTTCTTACACAAAGATCTATTCTAGATTTAAAATCATCGTATACTTTGACAAATCTAGCTGTTTTCTCAGAAAAACCTAAAATGTCCTCAGTAACTAGTACTTGCCCGTCGCACTTTTCTGAAGCTCCTATACCTATAGTAGGTATTTTAACAGCATTACAAATCTTATCAGCAAGTTTTTTAGGTACACACTCTATTACGATAGAAAAGGCTCCTGCCTGCTGTATTTTTATTGCATCATTTATAATCTGGTTAAAACTTAAATAATCTCTCCCTTGAACTCTGTAATCGGATTCCTTTTTTACACTTTGAGGTAGTAGACCAACATGGCCCATTACTGGAATATTATTTTTAACTAAATAATTTATAGTTTTATAAATTCTATCTCCGCCCTCAAGTTTAACGGCATCACATCTTGTTTCTTTCATAATTTTTTTTGCATTTAATAAGGCGATTTTTGGATTCTTTTCATATGTTCCTAAAGGCATATCAATAACTAATAAACTATTCTTGATAGATCTTTTGACTGCTTTTCCATGCATGATCATCATTTCTAGATTAACATCTCTAGTTGACTTCATGCCATGCAAAACCATTCCAACAGAATCTCCAACTAAAATTACATCGCAATATTTGTCCAATATTTTTGCAACTGGTGCTGTATAGGCAGTTAAGCAAATTAGTGGTTTCTTGAATTTTTTAAGTTTGATATTGTTTATACTTAACTTCTTCTTCATAAATTTTATTCCCACTCAATTGTAGCAGGTGGCTTGGAAGTGATATCATAAACAACTCTATTGATACCTTTTACATTATTAATAATTTTATTAGAAATTTCACCTAAGTCTTTATTTTTAAAGTGATAAAAGTCCGCGGTCATTCCATCCAGGGATGTTACTGCTCTCAAAGAACATACAAAATCATATGTCTTAAAATCACCCATGACACCTACTGTCTTAATAGGCAAAAGAACGGTAAAAGCTTGCCAAATTTTATTATAGAGATTTCTTTTTTTCAGCTCACTAATGAAAATATTATCAGCTTCTTGTAAAATTTTAATTTTAACTTTATCAATTTTCCCAGGAATTCTAATTGCTAACCCGGGACCTGGGAACGGATGTCTGAAAATAATTTCTTTAGATAATTTTAAATTAATTCCAATGTTTCTAACTTCATCTTTAAATAGTTCTCTAAATGGTTCAACTAAAGTAAATTTCATTTTTTTTGGAAGTCCCCCAACATTATGATGAGATTTTATTACTGATGATGGTCCTCCATGATGACTCTGACTTTCTATTACATCAGGATATAAAGTTCCTTGTGCTAAATATTTAATATTTTTAAATTTTTTTGATTCTTTTTCAAAGATTCTAATAAAAACTCTTCCTATAATCTTTCTTTTTGTTTCTGGGTCTGAAACATTATGCAATGCATTTAGAAAATCTTTAGATGCATCAACATAATTCAACTTAATTTTATAATTCTTTTTAAATACGTTAATAACTTCTAGCGCTTCATTTTTTCTTAACAATCCAGTGTTTATAAAAAAACAATGAAGTCTTTTTCCTATTGCTTTATATAATAAAGCAGCCAAAACACTGCTATCCACCCCACCTGATAATGCACATAGAACATTTTCATTTTTTACTTCTGATCTTATATTTTTAATTAAATAACTAATCTGATTTCTTGAATTCCAATTTTTTTTTAATTTACAAATATTAAATAAAAAATTCTTAAATAAAATAGAGCCTTTAATAGTGTGTATAACTTCCGGATGAAATTGAACTCCGTATATATTTTTTTTTAAATTTTGAATTATTGTATACTTATAATTATCGCTAGAAGCGATACCCTCAAAACCTTTTGGCAATTTTTTAACTACGTCTGTATGATTCATCCATACTTGTGTTGTGTTTTTTTTATCAAAAAAATTTTTTGTAAGTTCTGAAGGCTTATTCTTAAAAACATAACATCTTCCAAATTCACTTTTTTTCTGATTCTTAACAACTCCACCAAACTCTCTTGCTAATAACTGATGTCCATAACAAATACCTAATATAGGTTTGTTAAAAGCTAATATTTGTTTTGGAATTCCTAAATATAAATTTTTTGTAATAGATAAAGGACCACCAGATAAAATAATTCCTTTTAAATTATCTTCATTAGTTAAATTTTTAGTTTTATAACAACTAATAATCTCGCAGTAGACTCCTAATTCTCGTACTCTTCTTGCTATTAGTTGAGTGGTTTGCGATCCAAAATCTACAATAATTATTTTATTTAAACTGGAAATATCCTTCATTATTTTTTATCGACAATAATCATTTTCGATAAATCGCTTTTCTTTGAACATAAATCTTTACATACTTTCCCAAAAATTAAATTTGATTCTTGTGCTTTTTTAAAATCGCCTTCATCAACATTTAATAAAATTTTCAAATATAGTGCTTCTTCATTTTTTGGATTGATAACTAATACTGTATCTAAATAGTTTTTTTCCTGAACTTTATCTTTTTCAATTAAAGCTATTTTAGACAAGTATAAGTAAGACTTTTCATTTTTAATATTAAATACAATGTCTTTTTCAAAATAAAATTTTGCTTCCTTATAATTATTCAAATTAAAAAAATTTATACCCTGATTATAATAATCAGTATTTGCAGCTTTAACTGAAAAATCTAAACTTATAAAATATACTAATATTATAAATCGACTAATTTTTTTCATAATTAACTTTCAAAGGGATAATTAGGAGATTGCTTTGTAATTTGTATATCATGTACATGGCTTTCTTTTAACCCCGAGTTTGTAATTTTAACAAATTTTGCCCTACTTTTTAATTCAGAAATATTTTTTGCACCAATATAACCCATCGAAGCTTTTAGTCCTCCTATGAGCTGATGAATAACTGTTCTTACTGGACCTTTATAAGGCACTCTTCCTTCAATTCCCTCAGGTACTAATTTTAGTGAATCGCTAATCTCTTCTTGAAAATATCTATCAGCTGAACCTCTAGACATAGCTCCTATTGATCCCATTCCCCTATAAGATTTATAACTTCTGCCCTGATAATAAAAAACATCGCCTGGACTTTCTTCTGTGCCTGCAAACAAAGATCCTATCATAACAGCATCTGCTCCCGCTCCTATTGCTTTAGCAATATCTCCTGAATACCTAATTCCTCCATCGGCAATAATTTTAATTTTTTTATTTTTTACTGCTTTTGCAACATTGTATATCGCGGAAAACTGAGGAACTCCGACACCTGCAACAATTCTTGTTGTACAAATTGATCCTGGTCCTATTCCTACTTTGATAGCATCAGCACCATAATCAACTAAGGCCTTGGCTCCATCAGCAGTGGCAACATTGCCGGCAATTACTGAAGCTTTAATATTTTTTTTAATTTTTTCTAATGTTTTTAATACTGACAACGAATGACCATGAGCTGTATCTAGAACAATCGTATCAGCTCCAGCTTCTGACAACTTAATTGCCCTGTCTATGCCTTCATCACCAGCTCCCACTGCTGCAGCGACTATTAGTGATCCTTTTTTGTCTTTTGCTGCCTCCGGGTAAATTTGAGATTTCTGAATATCTTTTACAGTGATTAGTCCTTTGCATTTAAAGCTATTATCAACAATGATTAATTTTTCTATTTTGTTTTTAAATAAAATCTTTTTTGCCTCTGATAAAGTCGTACCTACTTTTGCTGTAATTAAATTTTTTGTCATTAATTCTCTAACTTTAATTTTTCTATCAGTCACAAATCTAACGTCTCTATTGGTTAAAATTCCAACTAGCTTATGACCTTTATTGACAACCAAGATTCCGGAAATTTTATTATTTTTCATTAATTCGGTTGCCTCAAATAGGCTGGCTTCCGAGTCTATTGTGATTGGATCAATTACCATTCCTGATTCAAATCTTTTAACCATTTTAATTTGGTTAACCTGATCTTCTATTTTCATATTTTTATGGATACATGCCATTCCTCCTGATTGAGCCACAGCAATAGCTAATTTATATTCAGATACGGTATCCATTGCCGAAGCAATAAGAGGTATTCCAAGGGTAATAGAAGATGTTATTTGTGTAGATACAATAGCTTCTTTAGGCAAAACACTAGACTGTCTTGGTTCTAGTAAGACATCATCGAAAGTTAAAGCTTCAGGGATTTCCATGTACAAAAATATTATATAAAAAAACTAAAGTCAAACTGTTTTTAGATTTTTGCATAATAAGTACATTTCTCTTGAATCTTTTCTGCTGGAATCTGGTTTTATTCTAATAATTTTTTCAAAAAAATCTTTAACTCCTTTAATTAATAAATCGTCATCTCTCCCAGTAAAAAATTTTAAAAGTAAAAAAGACTTATTCTTTAAAACATTTTTGGACAAACTAACGACCTCCAAAGCTAAGGAATTTGTTTTAAATGCATCTAGATCACGATTTCCAGTTGTGTTTACAGCCATATCAGAAAGAACCAAATCTACTTTAGAATTATTAAAAAAATCATCAGCAAATTTTAAGAAATCACTATCGTTAAAATCTTTTTTAAAGAAAGAAATATTATTTATTTTTTCCATTTGTAAAATATCAACAGACAAATTTTTTCCATTTTTATTAACTTTACTTATAACTTGTGACCATCCTCCAGGAGAACTTCCTAAATCTATTATATTTAAATTATTTTTTAAAAAACTAAATTTTTTATTAATATCTATCAATTTAAATGCAGATCTTGATCTATAGCCTTCTTTTTTTGCTAGCCTTGCATATGGATCTGAGGACTGTCTAGAAATCCAATTTTTAGAACTTGCTCTTAAATTTTTGTTTTTAAACTTTTCCAAAATTAATTAATAAACCTAATATTCTTCTTAACAGTTTGATTGTCCAAGGTTTTAACCTCTATTAAATTATTCTTATCAAATCTATATTTATCAGCTGTCTTTCCAGCTAAATGAATAATACCAATTTTATGATTTGGAAGATAAGGTTCTACAAAGGTAGAATTGTTTTGATCGTATTTTAAATTATCTATTAAAAACCAATTGCAATACGCTGGCAGAATTTCAACTTTCATATTATCACAATAAATTGTTATGTTCATTGCGATTTGCTCTGAACCAAAAATTCTTCCTTTTTTTAAAGCTTCCTGTAAATTTTTTTGCCAAACTTCCCAATGTAGTGAATCTTTTTCTAAACAGAAAACACCAATATTTAAATGGGGTTTCAATGCAACTTCTCTAGCTATTTTATTTGAAAATCCAGAACTCTTAGCATGTTTATAATTTTGCGATCTAATAAAAGCAATATTAGAAAAAATCCAGTCAGCTTTTAAAACTCTACCGTAAGATCTATCTGCTGAAGATGAAATTGAAAGGGTATTGTTGTCACTACCTTTAAAATACATTTCTAAACAACTCCAATCATTTACCCACGCATCTGCGTCTATCCATAAATATTTTTCAAAACCTGGAAAATAATCTGGTAAAAACGCTCTAGACACCTGACTCTTTAACCATTCTCTACCACGTACTTTATATTCCGGAACTTGAATATCCCATTTTGCTTTAACAATTTTATATACCTTATTTTCTAAAATTTTTATTTGATAGGTTTCAAGTCCAGCATCCAAAATACATACTTTTACTTCTTTGCTTTCTTTAAATCTTAAAATTGAATCAACTAATTCATTTAATAATTCAAAATATTTAGAATCGGCTAGAGATACTATTGCTCTATTGTTCATATAAAATCTTCAGAAATAAGGCTTTTAGTCTCTTTTGAAGATCTTTTTTTTATAGTTTTAAAATGAATAAAGCTAACTGGAATAAGAAATATATAAAAGGCCCCTGTTATTAAGAGCGTATTAAATGCGTAGTTTATTAAAAAACCAAAATAAGCTGAAATTAATAATAACAAAAATATTAAAAATGGTCTTCCCACTTTAATTCCCTTTAAAGAATATGTTGGAATTTTACTAATCATTAAAAATGTTGAGGCTATTATAAAAATTATAGCTAATTTTTTATAACTATAGTTAGAATTAAAATCACTTAATGACAAAATTAAAGGTAACAATAAGATTCCAGCTCCCGCAGGGGATGGAACTCCTGTAAAAAATTTTTCTTTCCATTTTTCATTCTTGTTTTCTATATTTAAATTGAATCTAGCTAACCTTAAACAGCAGGCCACCGAATGGAATAAAACTAATAACCAACCAATATTTCCTAAATCTTTTAACACCCAAATATAAACAGTAATTGCAGGGGCCACTCCAAAATTAATAAAATCAATCAAAGAATCTAGTTCAGCTCCAAATTTAGAAGTTCCTTTTATCAATCTTGCAATTCTTCCATCTATTGTATCAATAATTGAAGCTATTGTGATTGCTATTACAGCATACTCAAATTGGGAGTTTAAAGAAAATTTAATTGAACTAAGTCCAATGCACAAACCTAGGATGCTAATAACACTTGGGACTACATATCTTGGATGAATCATTTTAAAAAAAATATAGCTTAAATTTTTGCAAGCAAGCTTTCTCCCGCAACCACTGTCTGACCTTCTCTCACTAATAACTTATAGTCATTGTCAAAATACAAATCTACTCTGCTTCCAAATCTTATTATCCCAATTCTATCTCCCTGATTTAAATTCTGCCCCTGTTTAACTTCACATATAATTCTCCTAGCAACCAAACCTGCTATTTGAACAATTGCAAAATTTTTTCCTGAATTATTAGAATACTTTATTAAATTTCTTTCGTTGTCTTCGCTGGCTTTATCTAAAGAAGCATCAATAAATTTTCCTGGTTTATAAAATATTTCATCTATTTTTCCAGAAACAGGCACTCTGTTAACGTGACAATTAAAAACGTTCATGAAAACACTTACTCTTTGGTATTCATTATTTTCCATGTTTAATTCTTTTGGTCCTCTAACTGTGGAAATTAAACTAACAATTCCATCTGCTGGACTAACTAAATAGCTATCGTCGTTAATTGGGTATCTCTCAGGATCTCTAAAAAAATAATACACCCATACTGTAAGCACAAATCCTGCAACGCCCAAAGCTTTATTAATTAACATTAGCAGCATGGTAATTATTACAGCTATAGCTAACATTCTGTAACCTTCTCTATGCAGTGGTGGAAAAATAATATCTAACATAATTATTTAATTAGTTAAAAACATACTATATAAAAATATTTTTTATTAATATCAAAAAAAACTATGTCAAAAATTAAAGTCAAAAATCCTGTTGTTGAGCTTGATGGCGACGAAATGACAAGGATAATTTGGGATTTTATCAAACAAAAACTTATTCTTCCCTACCTTGATATAGATTTAAAATATTTTGATTTAGGCATGGAAAGCCGTGACAAAACTAACGATCAAATTACAATTGATTCTGCTAATGCTATCAAAAAATATGGTGTTGGCGTTAAGTGTGCGACAATCACTCCCGATGAAGCTCGAGTTAAAGAATTTAACCTTAAACAAATGTGGAAATCTCCAAACGGTACTATCAGAAACATATTAGGTGGGACTATATTTAGAGAACCAATAATTTGTAAGAATATTCCAAAACTAGTCCCTTCCTGGACTGATCCTATCGTTATTGGAAGACACTCATTTGGAGATCAATATAAAGCTACTGACTTTAAAATCCCTGGTAAAGGAAAACTTAAAATTCAATGGACTTCAGAAGACGGTCAGCAAAAAATTGAACATGAAGTATTTGATTTTAAAAGTCCAGGGGTTGCGCTTGCAATGTATAACCTTGATGACTCTATAAGAGATTTTGCAAGAGCGTGTATGAATTATGGAATTTTAAGAAAATGGCCTGTTTACTTATCTACAAAAAACACAATTCTTAAAGCTTACGACGGTAGATTTAAAGATTTGTTTCAAGAAATTTTTAAAAAAGAATTTAAGAATAAATTTAATGAAATAGGAATTACTTACGAGCATCGATTAATAGATGATATGGTTGCTTGTGCTATGAAGTGGAGCGGAAAATATGTTTGGGCTTGCAAAAACTATGACGGTGACGTCCAGTCAGATACAGTTGCTCAAGGATTTGGATCTTTGGGACTAATGACTAGCGTACTAATGACGCCAGATGGAAAAACTGTTGAAGCGGAAGCCGCTCACGGAACTGTAACAAGACATTACCGAGAGCATCAAAAAGGAAAGCAAACCTCTACTAATCCTATCGCATCAATATTTGCATGGACTAGAGGTTTGGCTCATAGAGGAAAATTAGATGGTAATGATGAACTAATAAAATTTTCTAATACTTTAGAAAAAGTATGTGTCACGAGTGTAGAAAAAGGTTACATGACAAAAGATTTATCTATTTTAATTAATAAAGATGCCAAATATCAAACTACGACTGATTTCTTGGAAACTATAAATTCCAACCTTAAAAAAGAGTTAAATTAATTAATTTTTTTTAAAATTTCTTCAAAAGAAAATTCGATTTTAGAGCTATTTGATCCACCGCTTGCTTGAGCAAAATCTTTTCTTCCGCCGCCGCCTTTTCCTCCTAAAATTATTCCAATTTCTTTAGCTATTTTAGAAGCATCATATTCATTAATTAAATCATTAGTAATTCCAACCGCAATAGTGACTTTTTCTTCATTCAAGCAATATAAAATAATCATTTTTTTATTTAGTTGTTTCTTTTGCTCTTCAATAAAGTTCTGAATTCTTTTGACTGGATAATCTGTTAATTTTTGAAATCTAATACTAATTTTATTATGATTAACATCCTTCGTTACGTTTTTATTCTTATCTGATAAGATTTGTTTAATTTCTAAATCTTCTAAAACTTTCTTTAAAAGACCAGTTCTGGTTAAAGGCTCACTTTCTTTAATTTCATTAATACTTCCTCCTAAATCTTTTATTCGTTTTTCTAACTCATTTACTTGTTTTATTTTGCTTTGATTAACCTCTTGTTGTTCGCGGCCTTTATTTTTTAAATATTCATTTAATTGAAGGTCTCTTAAAGCTTCCACTCTTCTTATTCCTGCTGCCACAGGAGATTGGCCGATGACTGAGAATTCTCCTATCTCAGAGGTATTTCTTACATGGGTTCCTCCGCATAATTCTATGGAAAAAGGCTTATTACCATCAATACCCATTGTTAATACCCTTACTTCTTCTCCATATTTCTCACCAAACAATGCCAGTGCTCCTTCTGCCACAGCAGCTTTTGGTGTCATAAGTCGTGTCTGCACGTCTGACTTCTGTTCAACAATTTTTTTTACACATTCATTAATTTTATAAATTTCTTCATCTGAAATAGGTTTGTTGTGACTAAAATCAAATCTCAACCTATCTGGTCCAACATATGAACCCTTTTGTGCAACATGGCTACCTAGCGTTCTTCTTAAAGCCTCATGAAGCAAATGCGTTGCTGAGTGGTAAGCTCTTATATTCTGTCTTTTGGCTACATCAATTTTAAGATCAGCCTGATCCCCCTTTTTAACTTCTCCTGAAACAACTTTTCCATAATGAATATAAAAATCGCCAAACATTTTTTTTGTATCCGTTACTTCAAATTTAAAATTATTATTATAAATATAACCTTTGTCACCTACCTGACCTCCAGACTCTCCATAAAATGTTGTTTGATTTAAAATGATTGCTACTTCAGAATTTTCTTTTGAATTGTTAACTTCTTTTTCATTATCAACTATTGATAAAATAACTCCTTGAGAAGTGTCTGAATTGTATCCTAAAAACTCAGTTGAGCCATATTTTTCTTTAAGTTCAAACCATATTTTTGATGTTTTGTCAGATCCAGACCCTTTCCATGACGCTCGTGCAATTTTCTTACTTACTAACATTAAATTATTAAATTGATCTTCATCAACTGAAATTTTTTTATCTTTTAAAAAATCCTGCGTAAGATCTAATGGAAATCCATATGTATCATATAATTTAAAAGCAACTTCTCCTGAAAGTTTTTTATTTTTTATACCAGTAATCTCTGTATTTAAAATTTTCATTCCAGTTTTAAGCATTAAAGAAAATCTTTCTTCTTCTAATTTTAAATTTTCAGTTATTAAAGAATTTGCTCTTTTGAGTTCTGGATATTCAGAGCTCATTTCTGAAACAAGTGTTGGTAATATTTTATAAAGAATTGGTAAGTCAGAACCTAAAGTAAAAGCATGCCTCATAGCTCTACGCATTATTCTTCTTAGGACGTAACCTCTGCCCTCATTTGAAGGTAATACTCCATCTGCTATTAAAAAAGCAGTTGCTCTAAGATGGTCTGCAATAACTCTATAGCTGGGTATATTTTTTTTTGAAATTTTTACGTTAATAAAATTTTCTGCAGATTTAATTATGTTTCTAAATAAATCTATTTGATAATTATCATAGGTGCCCTGTAGGACTGCTGCAATTCTTTCTAGGCCCATTCCTGTGTCTACTGAAGGTTTAGGTAAATTTATTCTTTTATCTTTAGAAACTTGTTCAAATTGCATGAAAACTAAATTCCAAATTTCTACAAATCTATTCCCGTCTTGATCTATTGAGCCAGGAGGGCCGCCTTTAATATGATCTCCGTGGTCGTAAAATATTTCCGAACAAGGTCCACAAGGTCCAGTGTCGCCCATAGACCAAAAATTATCATTTGTTTTAATTCTTATAATTTTACTGTCATGCAAACCTGATATTTTTTTCCAAAGATTGAACGCCTCATCATCCTCATGAAAAACTGTTACTGTTATCTTGTCTTTTGATATTCCGTATTCTTTAGTAATTAATTCCCAGGCATATTGTATTGCCGATTCTTTAAAATAATCTCCAAAAGAAAAATTTCCTAGCATCTCAAAAAAAGTATGATGCCTTGGTGTATAACCAACGTTTTCTAAATCATTATGTTTTCCTCCCGCTCTTACGCATTTTTGTGAGGTAGTTGCTCTATTAAAGGGTAGCTTTTCTAAACCAGTAAAAACATTTTTAAATTGAACCATTCCAGAATTGGTAAACATTAATGTTGGATCATTTTGAGGAACCAGAGGGCTAGAATCTAAAACCTGATGTGAGTTTTTTAAAAAGAATTCCTTAAATGCACTTCTGCATTCAGTTAGTGTTTTTGTACCCATTACTTATAGATACAACTTTTTTTATATATGTCTAGAATGGTAAAGGCGCCTTTAAAGGCGCCTTAAATTAACGTATTGGGAATATTATAATTTATTAAGCTTACTTTTCTTCAGGAGTATTAACTTCTTTTTCTTCTTCTACTGAATGGTCGCTTAATTTTTCTGAAATTATTTTAGCATTTGTTCTAACTGCCATTTCAATTTCAGCTGCAATTTTTGGATTTAGCTTAAGGTATTGTCTAGCATTATCTCTACCTTGACCTATTTTTTCGCCTTTGTAAGCATACCAGGCACCTGATTTTTCAATAATATTTGCCTTGGCAGCAAGATCAACAAGCTCGCCCATTTTGCTAATGCCTTCTCCATACATAATATCAAACTCAACAACTTTGAATGGAGGTGCTACTTTATTTTTTACAACTTTTACTCTTGTTTGATTTCCTATTATCTCTTCTTTGTCTTTAATAGCTCCTATTCTTCTAATGTCCAATCTAACAGATGAATAAAATTTAAGAGCATTTCCTCCGGCTGTAGTTTCCGGGCTACCAAACATAACTCCTATTTTCATTCTTATTTGATTTATAAAAATAATCATGGTGTTTGTTTTAGAAACTGATCCGGTTAATTTTCTTAAAGCCTGACTCATTAGTCTTGCTTGTAAACCCATATGATGATCTCCCATTTCGCCTTCTAACTCTGCTCTTGGGGTTAAAGCTGCTACAGAATCCACAACTAAAACAGATATAGATCCAGATCTTACTAAAGTATCAGCAATCTCAAGTGCTTGCTCCCCTGTATCAGGTTGTGAGATTAGTAATTCAGTTGTATTAACTCCTAATTTTTTTGCATAAACAGGATCAAGAGCATGTTCGGCATCAATAAATGCACAAATTCCACCCTTTTTTTGTGCTTCTGCGATAACTTGTAATGACAGTGTTGTTTTGCCAGATGACTCTGGCCCGTAAATTTCTATAATTCTACTTTTTGGGAGACCTCCAATACCAAGTGCAAGATCTAACCCTAAAGATCCCGTCGATATAGACTCTATATCAAGAACTCGGGACTGCCCTAATCTCATTACAGAACCTTTTCCGTAATTTTGATCTATTTGACTTATTGCAGCATCTAATGCTTTTTGCTTTTCTTTTTTATCTTCAGTTTTTTCTGTATTAACAACTTTAAGAGTATTTTTTGTCATTTTATTCCTTTTTAATTAGTTTTTTTTATAACGACTCAATAAAACCAATGTACACATTTTGTTCTTTTATTCAATTATATTGATAAGTATATGAAATATATGTATTTTTTACTAAAATAAGTGTCTTATCCAGCTGCTTTTTGAATATCCATCAGCATCATACAATTTACCTTCTAAAGATAAATTTTTAGCGGTTAAAATTCCAACTGAAGTTAACAATCTAAATTGAGAAATAATTCTTTCTTTATCAGCAGTTGCAAAATTTATTCTAGAATCTAGAAGCGCTGCTCGTGATGTAATTACTTCTAAACTTGATCTTGATCCAGATTCGTATTCTTGAGAAATTCCTTCATAAGCCATTTCTGATGCTTTGAGTCTTAATTTTGATAACTCAAAATTACTTAATGCTAACTTATAACTAGACCATGCTGCATACGCATCTTTATCAACTGTATTTTTTGTTGTTTGCAAATCCAGATCAGCTCCATCTAATAAAGCTCTTTTTTGTGAAATAACTGAAGTTTGTTTTCCTCCTTGATAAAGAGGAATTGACGCTTGTGCTTTTGCTACTTGTTGTTTTGTTTTATCAAGAGATGTGGTGTAACCATCATAATCTGTAATATTATAAGAAAGACTAAAAGTAGGAGAAAGTTCAGCAACAGATGACTTATAATCGCTTTCTGCTTTTTTAAGAGAAAACTCCGCAATCTTTAAAATAGGATTATCTTTTTGCAAATAATTAACTGTCTCCTCTAAAGACTTAGGTAAATTTAAAGTTAAGTTTTCAACTTCTTTTAAGTCTACAGGCTCGTAACCTATTGCATTCTTAAAAATTTTTTTAATAATTAAAGAATCATTTTCAGCACTTAACAAATAAGACTGAACTGCTGCAAGTGCACTTTCTGATTGAGCTAAATCAGCTATAGTAATAATTCCTCTATCTAATCTACTTTTGTCCAACTCAACTTGTTTTTCTGATAAATTTAAAATATCTTTAAAAATATCAACTTTATTTTGAGCTAATAACGTTCCTAAATAAGCATCTGCAGACTCTAATAAAACATCCTGTTCAATTTTTTGTAAATTATATCTAGCTATTTGAACTGAGCTCTTTTCTCTTTCATAATTATACATGTCATTAAAATTAAATATCTTTTGCTCTATAGTAAGAGATTTTCCCGTTGTCTGTGCGTTAGTTGATGGAGAGCTTACTCCGGATGCTGTTGTGATTCCTTGATTATCAGTATCACTTTTATAGGCAGAAATAGTTATGGTTGGCTTAAAAGCACTAGAAGCTTGCACTAAATTTTCGTCGACTGCTTTGGCTCTTTCTCGTTCAGCGTTTAATTTTGGATTCTTTAAATAAGCAGAACTTAGAGATTTAACAATATTTTCTTCAGCATAAACATTGTTGCTTAATAAAAAAATAAATAAGAATAAAAATTTTATAAAAATAACCATTAATTTAATATAATTTTCTTAGGTTGATGATTTGGTTTAATAGGCACGATTATATCAGCAAATTTAGGCATATCTATGAGCATTTTTTTAGTTATCCGCTCATAAAACATTATAAATCTTTTTATTTCATTAACAGTCATTATTTTAAGCTTACTAGATCTTTTTTGTATTGAATATTTTATCTTATTTTCTTGCAAAGTTCTCCAGTCTAAAACTTTTTTAAAATTAGGGATTTTTAAATAAATCATTAAATCAATAAAAGAAAATAGATATTTATAATCTTTATTTAAATGTTCGTTAACTTTTTTTCTCCATGTAAACTTTTTGTCTTCTAAAGCTTCTAATTTATTAATTGGTTTTTTTAAATTTTGAAAAATATTTTCAGGTCTAGCACCAACACACCAGCCTTCTAAAATAAATACATCATTATTATTTTTGATCTTATACCAAAACTTTTTAGAAAAACGATCATCAAATGATTTATCAAATTTTGGAATTAAAAAAGTATTATTATCTTTTTTGATAAAATGTTTAAAAAAATTAACTAAAAAATTAATATCATGCGTTCCTGGGACACCCCGCGTTATAAAAAGTTTGTTAATTTTTTTTGATATTCTAATTCTTTCTTTTTTAGTCTTATAAACATCATCGATAGAGACAACGGTTGTTTTTAAATTGTATTTTTTTTCTAAAATTAATTTTAAAAATTGAGAAAATGTAGATTTGCCAGACCCTTGCGCTCCTGAAAGGCCTATAATAATTGGTTTATTTAAATTTATTTTTTTTAAAAAAATAATTTCTGCTAATTTTAAGTATATATTTTTAAAAATTTTATTTAAGTTTTCCTTTATAAAAAGTTTTTTTTTTAATTCATTAAATTCTAAAATTAATTCTTGATTCATTATTAACTAACTTTAGTTTTTCAATGAATTTTCTAAAAAACTTAATCTATCCTGACCCCAAAACATTTCATTTTTATAAATATAAGTAGGAACACCAAACACATTTAGATTAATTGCTTCTTGAGTGTTATCTTCATAAATCTTTTTAATTTTTTCAGACATTGCTAATTTTTTTAAATCATCAAAATTAATTTCTAAATTATTTGCTATTAACTTCATTGTATCCAAATTGGAAATATCGCTCTCTTTAGCCCAGATATGTTCCAATACTTTAAATCCAAAATCCATTTTTTTTCCCATTTCAATACTTGCTATAAGAAAAAGTGCTGGAGTATGAGGATCTTTCGGTGGCCAGAACTTTGGTTTTTTATTAAATTTAATATTCAAATGCGAACTCCACCTATCAAGCTCTACATTTCTATAAAGCTGACGAGATATATGCCTTTGCGGTACAGGAACTCCTCCTGTTGCTGGAAAAACTTTTTCTGCCAAATTAACTGGTTTTTCTATTATTTCAGCTGAATATTTTTTTGAAATCTCTAACAATTTTTTTGTTCCTAAATAAGAATAGGGAGATACAACGCTGTAAAAATATAAAATTTTTTTCATATGTACTTGTATAAACTATTTAAATAAAACCTGTAGTTCTTATGATTGAATTATTTTATTACCCCACACCAAATGGAAGAAAGATCTCTATTTTGCTAGAAGAGCTAGAATTAAAATACAAACTGACAAAAATTGACATAACTAAAAATGAACAATTTTCAGATAAATTTTCAAAAATCAGTCCTTTAAATAAAATACCATTAATTATTGATAGCGGTGAAACTGTGTTCGAATCGGGAGCAATATTAATTTATTTATCAAAAAAAAATAATTTTAAATTTTATCCTCTTCAATATGAAAAAAAAATTAACGAATGGTTAATGGTTCAAGTTAGTTTTGTAGGTCCTATGCTAGGACAGCTTCATTTTTTTCATAAATTCAATAAAGGCAAGAGTGAATTTGCTGAAAATAGATTTTTAGATCTTGCAAAAAAAATCTACGAATATTTAGATAAGCAACTTGAAAAAAATAAATATTTAGCTTGTAATGAATATACTATTGCAGACATCGCCACATTCCCTTGGTTGTGTCGCCACGAATGGCATGATGTGGGTATTAAAAAATATAAAAACCTATCAAGATGGTATGAAGATATTTCTAAAAGAAAAGCTGTTATTAAAGGTTATGATCCTGAAAATTTGGGAGAAAAAATACCACTTATTAGTTAACTGTCAGCGAAAATTTTCTCTTCTCTTTCGTGTCTTTCTTGGGCTTCAACAGTTAAAGTTGCAATTGGTCTAGCCATAAGTCTCTTTAATCCTATTTCCTCTCCAGTCTCTTCGCAATAACCATAAGTATCATCTTTAATTTTTTTAACGGCTTTATCTATCTTAGAAATAAGTTTTTTATTTCTATTTACAGTTCTCATCTCAATGGCTTTTCCTGTTTGTGAAGTTGCTTGATCCACAACATCAGCAGACGTATCGTTATCATCTAATTCATTAAAAAGTATTTTATCATTCTGAAGGGTTAATTCTTTTTTCCAATCCTCAAGAACTCTTCTAAAATATTCTTTATGTTTTGCGCACATGTACTTTTCTTTAGCGCTAGGTGTG
The DNA here is from genome assembly GCF_040404065.1 of Candidatus Allofontibacter sp. Taxonomy (GTDB): domain Bacteria; phylum Pseudomonadota; class Alphaproteobacteria; order Pelagibacterales; family Pelagibacteraceae; genus Fontibacterium. The sequence continues at coordinate 577,116 of NZ_JBBAJM010000001.1, read as the reverse complement.
TAGTTCTTTGGTAACTTTGTAGCCATCAGGATGGGGGAATATAAGAGCCTTTTTTATAGTGTCAAGTTGCATTGAATCAATTAAATCATCATTAATGATACAACCTAGTAAAGAAAAAAAAATTTTTTATCTATTATGTCTTTACCATCTGATTCTTTGGACGATAGTTCCCTATTTTTCGAATAAAAATTTACCACTAGATATTATTGAAGCGTTGGCTTGGGGACAAGATTTTGATTTAGGCTACAATAAACATCCGCCATTAAGTGCTTGGATACCAGGTCTGCTTTTTAAAATTTTTGCTAATAAAGATTGGGTTTATTATTTATTAAGCCAGTTATTTATTGTTATTTCTTTTATATTTTTATGGAAGGTTTCATCAATTTTCTTAAAGAAAAAAACTGAAATACTTTTATCTGTAATTTCTTTAGAGGGGATTGCTTTTTTCAGTTTTGAAACTCCTCAATTTAACGTGAACATTTGCCAGATACCTTTATGGATAATTACAATATATTTTTTTTGGAAGTGCACAAAAAATAACAAAATGACCGATTGGATTTTTTTAGGTATATTTTCTGCACTAGGATTTTTAACAAAATATATATTTGCATATTTATTATTATCATTATTTGCTTATTTAATTTTTATTTTTTATAAAAAAAATAAATTTAATTTAAATTGTTTGTATGCATTATTAATTTTTATTTTATTAATAACTCCACATTTGCAATGGTTAAAACAAAACGATTTTGTAACTATTCAATACGCACTTAAAAGAGGAGGTTTAAATGATTTTAATATTTACAATCATTTATTAAATCCCGTTAAATTTATAACAAGTCAATTAACAATACTCATCCCATTTTTATTGTTAATTTATTCGTTAGTAGAAAGATTAAAATTAAAATTTTTTTTAAAGGATGAAAAGTTTATTTTTTTAATATTCACTTTTTTACTACCGTTTATATTAATTTTAGTAACCTCGCTTATTACAGGGTCTAAAATAAAAACTATGTGGATGATTCCGTTTTATTCTATGAGTGGAATATTCTTTATATATTTATTTCAAAATCAAATTAATTTTAAAAAAGTAAGAAATTTTAATATATTGTTAATTTTATTTTTAATTTTATCTCCAACTTTATACTCCTTAAGATCAATATATTTTGACAGCAGAACAGGATATGAAGGAAAGAAAATAGCAGCTCAAATTGAGAAAGAATGGAAGCTAGTATCTAGAGATAATATTTCCAATGTAGGATTTTCAGAATGGTATGCTGGAAATTTATCTTATCATTTGAGTAATAGGCCGAAGGTTTTTTTAGAAGAAAAAGATGATTTTTATAAAAAAACTGCTGTCATTATTTCAAAAGATATTGGACCAAACTTATGTAATAAGAAAAATATTAATATTAAAAATATTATGTATAAAAAAATAAGCGATCATGATGTATGCTTTATTTTTTAAATAGATGAAAACTTATAGAATATTAATTCCTGTATTCAATGACTGGGAATCTTTATCGACTCTTTTAAGCAATATTGATGATCTTAAACTTAATGCATTCGGCAATATTAAAATTTTAGTAATCGATGATTGCTCGACAGAAATATTAAATAAAAAAATTAACTTTAATTCATTTAATGATATTGAAATAATTAAGAATGCTAAAAATATTGGACATGGAAAAAGTATTGCTAATGGAATACAATATCTAAGCAATAAAAGTGATTTTGATTACTTAATTGTTATGGATGGCGATGGCGAAGATCGTCCAGAAGAAATAAAACAGTTAATATTAAAGTCTATTGCTTTTCCATTATCAACCATTACCGCAAATCGAATTAAACGCTCCGAGGGTATTTTATTTAAATTTTTCTATATTTTGCACAAAATTTTAACCTTAGTATTAACAGGTCACTCAATAAAATTTGGAAATTTTATGTGCATTCCTAAAAAAGAATTAAGTTCACTATCATCCAACCAGAATCTTTTTGTAAGTTTTTCAGGAACTATTTCTAAATTTATAAAAGACAAGCAACAGATTCCTTCAATACGAGGAATTAGATATCACGGTCCTACCAAAATGAGTTTTTTAAAACTTGTTAGGCACTCTTTATTAATTTTATCTGTTTTTAAATATGAAGTTTTGCTTAGATCGTCATTACTTATGTTTCTATTCGGTATTTTTTCTTTTCTTTATACTAAAAATATTTTTTTAGTACTTATGATCCCTATTGCAGTAATTAATATATTAATTATTTTTACTACTTTTTATCTATACCAAAAAAACACTATTTAACCCCTAGACGCTTATGTATCTGCGTTGAAGAAGTGGTGTATTGAAATACAAAATTTTCATTCGGTCTTGCTCTAGAAAAACACTCTCTTGCTGCTAAAGCCCCCTCATGAAATCCTGAAAGGATTAGCTTAAGCTTTCCTGGATATGTACAAATATCACCCACAGCAAAAATACCTTCTTCATTTGTTTGAAAATTTTTTGTATTAACTGAAATGCATTTATTGTCTAGATTCAGACCCCAATTAGCAATTGGGCCTAATTCCATTTTAAGTCCAAAAAAAGCAATAGCAGAATCTATTTTTAGATTTTCGATTGCATCGCTATTTTTTTGTATATCAATACTTTCTAATTTTTTATCTCCATTAACTCCTTTAAGTTGATAAAAAGTTTTAATTTCAATTTTACCAGATTTTGAAATCTCTTTAATTTTATTTAATGTATGAGGTGCTCCTTTAAAATCATCTCTTCTGTGAATTAAATAAACTTTTTTGGCAATATTTGATAATTCTAAAGTCCAATCTAAAGCTGAGTCACCTCCGCCAAATATAGCAATCGTCTGATCTTTAAATTTAGATTTGTCTTTAACTGAATAATAAAAACCTTTTCCCTCAAACTTTTCAATATCTTTAAGATCTAATTTCCTTGGCTCAAAAGAACCGACTCCACCTGCAATAATAATATTTGGTGTTTCAAAAATTTCATTATCGCTTGTTATAACCTGCCATAATTTATTATTTTTTTTTATTTCATTTACTCGCTGATTAAGATGGAATTGTGCTTTAAAAGGTTCTATTTGATCTAATAAGTTTTTAATTAAACTCTCCCCAGTGCAGTTTGGAATTCCTGGAATATCATAGATTGGTTTATCGGGATAAAGTTCTATGCATTGGCCTCCTATTTTATCCAAGTTATCAATAACGTGTGCATTAAGGCCTAAAATACCGAGTTCAAAAATAGAAAATAATCCAACAGGTCCTGCGCCGATAACGACTGTATCTGTTTTTATAGTCATATTAACTTTGTTTTTCTGGCATTCTAACAACTATACCATCAAGTTCATCCGTAATCATAAGCTGACAACTTAGTCTGCTATTGTTTTTTGGATTTACAACAAAGTCTATCATATCTTGTTCGGATTCCTGAGCCTTTGGTATTTTGTCTATAAATTTTTCATCAACATAAACATGACATGTTGCACATGCGCAGGATCCTCCGCAATCCGCATCAATGCCCGGAATAGAATTCTTTACGGCGCCTTCCATAATTGAATAACCAACAGGCATTTCTATGTGATGCTCTTTTCCACTGAATTCTATATAAATGATTTTTGGCATTAAATTAAAAACTAAGAGTTATATAACAGTGAATTAATGTTTTTGAAATTACAATTTGTTAAAAAAAAATTCTTTTTAAAAGATTCTTTTAAAATATCCAGAGACAGTAAAACAATTGTAAAAGCAATAATAATAAAGTTATCACAAGGTTATAGAAGTGGTTTTGCAGAATGCATCCCCTATAAAAGATATGGTGAGAGTCAGTTAAAAATATTTAATTACCTACTAGAAAAAAATTTTGAAATTACACAACTAATAAGACAAGAAAAATTTGAAGAAATTAAATATTTATCACTTAGGTCAGCATTACAATTGGCTTTTACGCAACTTCACTCAAAAAATATTATAAAACAAAAATTAAAATCCAAATATTTAACTTCAATAACTTTACCTATAACTAATATAAAAAAGCTTAAAAAGATTATTAGTAAATTTAGAAAAATACCCCTTATTAAGATAAAAGTTAATAAAAATAACATTTTAGAAACCACAAAATTTATAAAAAAAAATTGTCCTAAGTCTAAAATTATTATTGATGCTAACGAGGGATTAAATTTTACGTTGCTAAAAAGAATAATTAAAGATTTAGAAAAATTGAATGTAATTATTATTGAACAACCATTTAAATATGGTCAAGATTATAAGCTTAAAAATATAAAAACTAGAATATTATTTTGTGCTGATGAGTCTTTTCATGTCAGTAATAAAAAAAATATTTTAAAATATTATCAAGTTGTTAACTTAAAAATTGATAAATTTGGAGGACTTAATAAAAGTAAAGAAATTATAAAACTTGTTAAAAAAAAAAATAAAAAAATACTTCTAGGATGTATGGTAAGTTCTTCTTTGTCTATTGTCCCTGCTATTTTACTTGCAAAATATTGTGACTTTTTAGATCTCGATGGAGCTTATTTTTTAAATAATGATTTTAAAAAAGGGGTTTCTTATAAGAATGGAAATTTATTTTTAAATAAAAATTTTATATGGCTAAATAAAAAAGGCCCTGAAGAAAATCTTGAGGGCCTTTTTTAAAACTTTGCGGAAACTTTTATAATTTAATAAACAATATAATTATTTGTTTCCCACATTTAAGCTGGATGCAGTTTTGTAAATAACCAATCCAAACAATATTTTATTAATAAAGTCAGCTAAGTTATAAACAAGATTAAGCGTAACCTCATTTGCTGATCCTGTCATATATCCGAAAAGGTAACCTAAAGGATAGACCGCCCAACCAATTGTCACGATCCATTTACAGAATACAAAACAATCTTTTGCGGCGCCTGATAATCTCGCAGCTTCTTTTCCAGCTTCACCAGAAAATATTTCGTATAGAATGAAAATCCATCCACCCATACCAATTATAAATCCTGCGTTCACACCGATATATCCCGCTTCACCAGCGTATCCACCTATTAGCATTACTAATGTTCCAAGTAACAGTCTCCAGAATATTCCTGAGGAAACTTTTTTAACAGCTGAAAGTATAAAATAGAATTCAACCATTAATAATGGAACTGTTAATAGCCAATCAATATATCTAAATACTGTTGGGGAAGTTCCTGTAGTTACCCAAACTTCTCTCATGTACATGTAATGCACAAAAGCAATACCTGTTACTAGACCAGATAGAGTCATTGAAGTTCTCCAAGAAGCTTTTACTGAGTTTCTTTCAATAAAGAAAAAGAAAGTAGAAGCTAGAAGAGCCATTGATATTAACCAGAATGAAATCCCAGTTAAATCATTGGATTGTAAAAGTGCTGTTTTCATTTATTTATTCCCTATTTTTGTTATTTAAGTAATTTAACTTAAGGTAATTCGCAAATTATTGAAAGTTAATAAAATAAAAAAAATCGTTAATTTTAGCGTTTTTTTAAACAATACAACCAATCTTATATGTAAATAATATTAATTCATGACTAATAAAACAGCGATAGTAATAGGATCTGGCTTTGGAGGCATAGCCTCAGCCATAAGATTAAGGGCTATGAATTATGATGTTACCTTAATTGAAAAAAATTCCGACCTAGGAGGAAGAGCAAGAACATTTATTAGAAATGGCTATACCTTTGATGCCGGACCAACGGTAATTACAGCTCCTTATCTATTGGAGGAATTATTTTCTTTATTTAAAAAAGACATCAATAATTATGTAAAAATTATTCCATTAAAAATTTGGTACCAATTCATATTTAGTGATTTATCAAAATTTAATTATTCAAATAATCATGAAGAAAATTTAAGAGAAATATCTAAATTTAATTCAGATGATATTAAAGGCTTTGAAAAACTTATAAAATTTTCAGAAAGAATATTTAATAAAGGTTACTTAGAATTAGCGGATAAGCCTTTTTCAAAATTTACGTTTATGTTGAGGCAAATTCCATCTTTATTAATACTTAAAAGCTATTTTTCTGTTTTCAAACTAGTCTCCAAATTTTTAAAAAATGAAAAATTAAGAAAAATATTTAGTGTTCATCCTCTTTTGGTTGGTGGCAATCCATTTTCAACAACTTCAATATATACATTAATTTTATTTTTAGAAAAAAAATGGGGAGTGCATTATGCGTTAGGTGGAACTGGAAAAATTATTTCTTCATTAGAAAAATTAATGAGCGAAATTGGGATTAAAATTATTAAAAATGATGAAGTGATAAAAATTATAACAGAAAAAAAAAATGTAATAGGTGTAATAACTAAAAATAACCAAATTATTAATTCAGAAATAGTAGTTTGCAATGCTGACCCTCCATTTGTCTATAAGCACTTGTTGGATAAAAAACAAAATAATTTTTTATTTAAAACTAAAATGAAACGAATGGATTACTCTATGGGATTATTTGTTTATTATTTTGGCTCTAAAAAAAAATACAATAATATTGAACATCATAGTATTTATTTTGGAGATTCATATAAAGAATTATTAAATGAAATATTTAATAAAAAAATATTAAACGATGACATAAGTTTTTATTTGCATCGACCTACAGCAACAGATCCTAGTATGGCCCCTCATAATAAAGATTGTTTTTATGTGCTAGTACCGGTGCCAAATAACTTATCAAATATTAAGTGGAGTGAAGAAGCTGAAAAATTTAAACAAGTTATAATAAAAAAACTAAGTTCAACTTTATTGCCGCAAATTGAAGATTACATTGAAGAGGACTTTTATATAACTCCTGATTATTTTGAAACTGAACTAAAAACTCTTCATGGCTCTGGTTTCTCTGTGCAGCCAAAATTTTCACAATCAGCTTATTTTAGATTTCATAATAAATCTGAGATTTATAAAGGTTTATACTTTGTAGGTGCAGGAACACATCCTGGAGCTGGAATTCCAGGAGTTTTATCGTCAGCTAAGATCTTAGATAAAATTATACCGAGAGCAAAATGAGAACTGAACTTTATATAAAACGTCACGGAAAATCATTTTATTGGGCCGGAAAATTTCTAAAAAAAGAGATTATAGACGATTGTTCAATTCTATATGCCTTTTGCAGAGTGGTTGATAATTTAGTAGATGTAAAATCAAATTCTAAAAATAATATAAAAAAATTTATACAAGATTATAAAAGTAAAAATTCAAAAAATTTAGTAATTAATAAGTTTAAGAAAATTGAGTCTAAATATCGAATTCCAAGAAAATATGTAATGGATTTATTTTATGGCGTCAGTTTAGATACAAAAAATGTAAAAATAAAAACAACTAATGAACTTTTAAAATACTCATATTACGTAGCAGGAACTGTTGGTGCTATGATGGCTTATATTTTTAATACAACAAACTCAAAGGCTATCAAACATGCAATTAATTTAGGAATCGCAATGCAACTTACTAATATTTCTCGAGATGTAGTAAAAGATGCAGATTTAAAAAGACTATACTTGCCCAAAAATTTTCTAAAGGAAGATGTAACCCCAGAAGATATTATTAATAATAATTTTAATAAAAAAGATTTATTTTTTGCTATTAAAAAATTAATTATTTTAGCAGACAGATATTATGTTAATGGAAACAGTGGAATAAAATTTCTACCTAAAACAATAAAATTTTCAATTTTTTTAGCAAGCTTATTATATCAAGGCATTGGGAAAAAAATAATTAATCATGATGAAGATGAATATTTTTCAAAACATACTTACTTAAACTTTTTAGAAAAAATTATTATAACAATTAAAGCATTTTATATTTTTGTTATTATTAAGGGGAATTATAAAAATTAATCACTAATGTATAGATTTGATTATATTATTATTGGCGCTGGGTGTTCTGGATTATCGCTGGCTTTTGAAATGAATGTTAATAATCTTTTTGAAAATAAAACATGTGCGATTATCGATAAAAGAGAGAATTTTAATAGAGATAAAATATGGTCTTATTGGGGTGTTGATACACATTCATTTAACGACTGCTTAATTAATAAATGGAATAAATTTATCGTTAAAAATAATAACGAAGAAGTCATATTAAATTGTGAAGATTTTGAATATCAATCGATTGATAGCGGAAAGTTTTATAAAAAAATTTTAGATAATTTATCTACAAACAAGAATGTTAAATTCTTTTTAAATAAATCTATTGATAGAGTTTATGAAAATAACAAGGAAGTAACATTACACTCTGATAATGAAATTTTTAGATCTAATCTGGTATTTAACAGCTCATTAGATAACAAAAGCTCTTTAGAACATGAGCTATTTCAACATTTTTATGGTTGTGAAATTGAATTGAATGAACCCATAAACTTACCGGAATATCCAGTTTTAATGGACTTTAATTGCTCACAAGATAACTGGGTTCACTTTTTTTATACATTGCCAATGGGGATGGGGAAAATTTTTATTGAGAGCACTTGGATATCGGATCAAAAAAACTTTTTAACAACTCGTTACCTATCAGAAATAAATTCTTATATTAAAGACAATTTAAATTATAAAAAAAAATATCAGATCAAATATTCTGAAATGGGATCTATTCCTATGCATCATTATCAAAATAATATTGGCTACAAAAAAATAATACCAATTGGAACTTCTGCTAATCTAACCAGAAAGAGTACTGGTTACACTTTTTTAAATATTCAAAAATCTGTCAAAAAAATAGTATCGGATATATTACAAAATAAAATTGTAAATATATCAAATTTAAATATTAAATATAATTTTCTAGACAATATATTTATTAACGTTCTTTTAGAAAAAAGAAGTGAAATGCGAAACATTTTTTTTAATTTATTTAAAAAAAATAAAACAAAAGATATTGTTAATTTTTTGTCCAACAATAGTAGTTTATATGAAGATTGTAAAATAATTTTTAGTATGCCTAAGTTAATTTTTATAAAAAAATTATTAAAATTATAACTTTATGAAAAAAAATCTTAAGAAATATTTTAGTAAAGTTAATTTTCTGTTCTTTATGTTAGTCGTCTTCTTATTTTTTTTGCAAGATTTAATTAACTTATCTTTGACAAACAAATATCTGATTTGTTTTTTTTTAATTGCTACAATTGGAATGTCGCATGGAGCTTATGATAGTCAAAAAGCCAGAATATTTCTTTATAAAAAAATTAGATTTTCAGAATTATTATTTTATTTAACTTATATCTGCTTAGTTTTAATTGTTTTTTATGCCTGGTATTTAAATCCTAAGATTTCTTTAATTACTTTTTTAATTATTTCCTCGTTTCATTTTGGCAAAGAAGATCTAGAAATTTATACAACTAAAATATCCAAGTTTAATTCATTTATTTTTTTTCTAAAGGGATCCCTAATTATTCTATCGTCTCTATATTTTAAATTTAATGAAACAAATGAAATATTTAATAAACTTCTTTTTACAAAGGAATTTACTTTAATCTCAAATAATCTTGTTAATATATTACTGCCAATTAATCTTTTATTACAATTTATATTTTATTTATCTGTTCTTTTTAAAAAAAAAATTTCTTACACAGATATGTGTATTATTATTTTTGAGATTTTTTTAACTCTAATAATTTTTAATTTGTTTAATATAATTGTCGCCTTTACTTTATATTTTTGCTTTGTACATTCGCTCAAAAATATTCTTGTTATTGCTAGTGAATTAAACTCTAATATTTTTATCGGAATAAAAACTTTTATATTTAGAAGTCTGCCTATAACTATTATTGTATCCTTGGCTCTGTCTATAAGTTTATATGTTTTTTCCAATTTTGATATATTTGAGGACGTAATTCAAAAAATTATTTTTATTGCACTTGCTTCAGTAACACTACCGCACATTGTCCTTCATTATTTTTTGGATGCCTAATTTAAAATTCTAAAGGCTTTCCCAATTTAGTATCAAGAATTTTTTTATCCCAAGAGGCAACTTTTCCATTTACAACTGTTCCAACTGGAAATCCCTTAACTGTTTTGTTATTAAATGATGTCCATCCACATCTACTTGCGATCCAATCATTAGTAATTTTGAAATTTAGATTCATGTCAATTATGGTTAGATCTGCATAATAACCTTCTTTAATTTCTCCCCTTTTTTTTATATTAAAAATTTTACAAGGATTGATACTTATAAGTTCGACTAGTTTTTGTAATGTAAGTTTTTTATTATTTACATGATCTAACATAATCGGAAGCATGGTTTGAACTCCTGTTAAGCCAGAAGGGCTTTCGGGATATGGTTTTTGTTTTTCTTTCAATGTATGGGGAGCATGATCAGATCCAAGTACATCAATTGTACCATCTAATAATCCTTTCCATAAAACATCTTGATGATCTTTTGTTCTAATTGGAGGATTCATTTGAGCTAAGGTTCCAAGTTGTTCATAACAGTCTGGTGCAAATAAAGTTAAAAATTGAGGGGTTGTTTCAACCGTTGCATATTTTTTATTATTCGACAAAAATTCTATTTCTTCTTTGGATGACACGTGTAAAATATGTATTCTTTTTTTATGCTTATTTGCAAAAGCTACTACTTTTTTAGTGGAAGTAATTGCAACTTCAGAATCCCTCCAGATAGAATGTGTCTTTACATTTCCGTTCTCAATTAATGATTTTTTCTTTTCTAACAGATCATTGTCTTCTGAATGAATCGAGACAATTCTTGGGCTTATTCTAATAACCTCTTCAATTGCCTCATCTTTAGTAACAAGCAATGTTCCAGTGGACGATCCTACGAACATTTTAATCCCACAGCATCCCTCTAAATTAATAGTCTGTTTAATTAGTTCAAAATTATTTTCTGTTGCTCCAAAATAAAATGCATAATTGCAATACATTCTATTTTTTGCTCGGTCTAATTTTTCTTGAAATCTTTCAAAATTATCAGTGGTTGGATTGGTATTTGGCATTTCAAAAATAGCTGTTATTCCTCCTAAAATTGCGGCCTTACTTCCGCTTTCTAAATCTTCTTTATCGGGATTGCCTGGTTCTCTAAAATGAACTTGGGTATCTATTGCACCTGGAATAATTGTAAGACCTTTTGCATCAAGAATTTTGTCGCCACTTTCGTTGATTGTGCCTATCTTAATAATTTTATTATCTTTAATTCCAATATCTGTTTGGGTGAGATTATTATTTATAAAACAATTGCCGTTTTTTATAATTAAATCATATATATTGGGCATCTAAAAATTTAATACACCAAAGTAGCTAAACGTACAATAATGGAAACTGAAAAAGCTTATGTAGCCTCCAAAGGTTTTATCAGTGTTTCAGGAATTGATAGTCCTGACTTTCTTCAAAATATTATCTCTAATGACATTAAAAAAGTAACTGACAATAATTGTATATTTGCATCATTATTAACGCCACAAGGAAAATTTCTATTTGAATTCATAATTTTAAAAAGAGAAAAATCTTATTTAATTGAATGCAATGAAGAGCTAACCAAGGATTTATTTAATAAGCTCAATAGTTATATATTAAGATCTAAAGTCGAAATTAAAATTGAAAAAAATTTAACTAGTATTGATATCCCTTTTTTAAAATTTAAAGAGCTAAACTTTAACAATTTAAATTTAATTAACTATAAAACTTACTTAATTTTTGAAGATCCGAGAATTAAAAATACTTTAGCAAGAGCAGTTATTAAACAATCTAAAATTAAAGACTTTCTAAATGATTTAAATATTGAAGTATCAAATGAAAAATATTTATTTGAAGGAAAACTTTTTAAATTAGGAATTCCTTCTAAAGATATTAATAAATTGCAAAATCAAATATTTTCTCTTGAGGCAAATTTTCAAGAGTTAAATGGAATTGATCAAAAAAAAGGATGTTATATAGGCCAAGAAAACACCGCAAGAATGAATCTGAAAAACAAAGTTAATAAAAGATTATTTGCAATAAAAATTATTTCCGGTGAAGTTAAAGAGAATCAAAAAATAACTATAGAGAATGAAGAAATTGGAAAAATTATAATTGATGGTCAATTTCCTTTTGCAATTATTAAAATAAACAAAGAAAATAAAAACTCTTTAATGAACAAAGAATTAAAAACTGAAACTTCTACTATAGAACTTAATTTACCTAATTGGTTATAATTTTATATTAACTAAAAAAAATTCCAAAAGTTATAAAGAATAAAGAAACTATACCAAGTCCGCCGGAGCACCAAAATAATATTGCAACTCCAGTCACAACCGAAGCTGAAGCTATAACTATCGCAACTTGTAATAATCCAGATGCAATTTCAAGTCGATGATATTTTTTTAGAACAACATCTCTTTCATGCTCGGCCTGTTTTGCTTTTTCCATCAGTTCAGCTTTTCCATCTCCCGTTGCGGGTTCCGAATCATAACGCACAATATCCTTATCCCATCTTTGAATAGCTTCTTTAGTTTTGTCATCATTTTTTCCAATAATATTAACTATGTCTTTGGAATTTTTCATGCTGGATTGGCGAATATTTTTTGACTGATAAAAAGCCCAAAGATCTGAAGACTTCATTTGCAGGATTAAAACTTCTGTTTGATACGACTTGCTAATAGTTTCAGAGATTGCAAGAAAAAGAGCTAACACTGCTATTAATAGCGCAATTTTTTTATTATTAGAATTATGTTGTATTTCGTGACTTGCTCCTGACATATTTAACTTATTATAATATTTGAAACATTTGAAAAGATAAAAATTTAAATGTTTTAGCTAATTTAAGTATAATTATACTATAATAAATTATTAAAAATTTATGAGTTCTTCGTTAGAATTTACAAAAGAAATTGAAAAAAATACTGCAAGCATTTACCAAAAAATAAAATCTGTAGTGCCAGAATTAGAATGGCCACTATATGCTCCTTATATTTATAAAATTAATGAGCTTAAAAAGAACAAGAATGCAGTTATTTTAGCACATAACTATCAAACTCCAGAAATTTACCATGGCGTTGCCGATATTGTTGGCGACTCCTTAACTTTAGCAATTGAAGCTGGAAAAACTGAAGCAGATATTATCATTATGGCCGGCGTTCACTTTATGGCAGAGACTGCAAAAATAATGTCTCCTAATAAAAAAGTTCTTATTCCAGATATGGACGCTGGATGTTCCCTTGCTGAATCTATTACTGCCGAAGATGTGAGAAAATTAAAAAGAAAATACCCAGGGGTTCCAGTAGTTACTTATGTAAATACATCTGCTGAAGTTAAAGCCGAAACAGATGTCTGCTGTACTTCAGCTAATGGAGTAAAAGTAGTTGAATCTTTAGGAGTAAAAGAAGTTATATTTTTACCTGATGTCTATCTTGCAAAGTATGTCGCCTCACAAACTAAAGTTAAAATTATTCCCTGGCATGGTAAGTGTATGGTTCATGAACAGTTTACAGCTGAAGAATTAAATCAACTAAGAAAAAGTTATCCTGACTTAGTAATTGTCTCCCATCCTGAATGTCCTCCTGATGTTATTAAAGCTTCCGATTTTACCGGATCAACTTCTGGAATGATTCAATATGTAAAAAATAGCAAACCTAAAAATGTATTTTTAGTTACAGAATGTTCTATGAGCGACAACGTCCAAGTTGAAAATCCAGGAACAAATTTTGTTAGGCCGTGCAATTTATGTCCACATATGAAAAAAATACAATTACCAAAAATCTACGATTGTCTAATGAACGAAACAAATGAAGTTTTAATTGATAAATCTATTATAGATAAAGCAAGACTTCCTATTGAGCGTATGATTAAAGTGGGTCGCCAATCTAGTCTTGCCTAATGGAAAGTTTACACACTACTGACGTTATTGTTGTTGGATCAGGAATTTCTGGATTAATGACTGCAATATGTCTTTATCCTAGAAAAGTTACTTTAATTTCTAAAAAGAAATTAGGTGAAGCTTCATCAAGCGCTTGGGCGCAAGGAGGAATTGCTGCTGCAGTTGGCAAAGATGATAGTCCAAAAATTCACTTTGAAGACACCATTAAAGCAAGCTCAGGATTAAGTGATGAAAAAATTGTTAAAATTATAACTGAAGAAGCTGCATCTATTATTAAGTTTCTAGAAGAAAAAGGAGTTAATTTTGACAAAGATCATCTTAAAAATTTTTTAATGTCTCAAGAAGCCGCTCATACAAGACGAAGGGTATTAAAAGTAAACGGTGATAGCTCAGGAAGAGAAATTATAAAAACTTTAATAAATAATATTCAAAAATTAGAGAATATTACAATTCTAGAAGATGTAACCATTGATGAAATTATAACAGAAAATAATAGAGTTATTGGTTTAATTGGTCGTCATGTTGGAAAAAATATAGTTAATAATTTTACATTTTTTAAAACACCCAATGTTGTTCTTGCAACCGGGGGTCTTGGTAGTATTTACGAACACACAACAAATCCTAGAGATATTTATGGTGAAGGAATTGCTATGGCAGCTCGTGCTGGCGCTGTTCTTTCTGATATGGAATTTGTTCAATTCCATCCAACAGGAATGGATGTTGGTCTTGATCCAACGCCACTGTTAACAGAAGCGCTGAGAGGAGATGGTGCTAAGGTGGTTGATGAGAATGATAATGAATTTATGAAGTTAGTACACCCAAGCGGCGATCTTGCTCCTCGTGATATTGTTGCTCGTGAACTACAAAGATTAAAGGATCTTGGCCATTCAACATTTTTAGATTGTAGAAAATTCTCAAATGAGCAATTACAAACTATGTTTCCAAGTGCTTATAATTTTTTGAAAAAAGCTAATATTGATTTTACTAAAGAAAAGATACCTGTAACTCCTGCGGCTCATTATCATATGGGCGGTATCTTTGTTGATGAAAACGGAAAATCCTCCATTAAAGGTCTTTGGGCTTGCGGAGAAGTCTCTTCAACGGGAGCTCATGGCGCAAATAGACTTGCTTCTAATTCTTTACTTGAAGCTTTTGTTTTTGGAAAAAGAATAGCAAACTCTATTAATTCAGAAGTGCTTAATAATACTGAAGATAAAAAAATTAATTTTCAAAAGTATTTACCAAAAGAAAAAACATCATCAAGAATTAGAGCAAAAAAATATATTTGGCAGCTTAGAAATATTATGAGTGATTTAGTAGGTGTTTATAGAAATGAACAAAAACTTAGAAAGGCATTTATTGAAATTGACAGAATAGAAAGAGAAGCAAAAGATTTATCTGCTAAACTTAAGGATATGATTTTAGTATCAAGATTAATAACTTATTCAGCATACTTAAGAAAAGAAAGCAGAGGAGCTCACTTTAGAAGCGATTATCCAAAATCAGATAACAAATTTTTGTTTAGAAGACAAATTACGCTAAAAGAAATGTTAGAATTCCTAAATAAAAAAGAATACATAGAAAAAGTCGCTTAAATACATGTCTAAATCAAAACTTATTACTAGCGGTTATATTAAGAGTATTGTCGGCGCAGCACTATTTGAGGATCAAGCTCAAAAAGACATTACGACTGATCTTTTAGTTAATAAAAATTCCATTACCTCAGCCAAAATTGTTGCAAATGAAGATGGAATTATTGGTGGATTAGATTTTGCAGAAGAATCTTTTAAACAAATTGATAAAAAAACAAAATTTAAAAGAAAACTTCAAGAAGGAGCTCATATAAAAAAAAATGATGTTATTGCAGAAATTAAAGGACTAACAGGTTCTATTTTAAAATCAGAAAGAACTGCGATTAATTTTTTAGGTTTAATCTCAGGAATTGCAACAAAGACCAACTACTATGTTAATTTAGTAAAAGAATATAAAACTAAGATTTGCTGTACTAGAAAAACTCTACCTACTTTAAGGGTCATTCAAAAATACGCTGTCGCTTTAGGGGGTGGGACTAATAACAGATTAAATTTATTTGATGAAATTTTTATTAAAGATAATCATATATCAGCCTCTCAAAATATATTTGATCTTGTTCAGAACGCTTTAAGATTAAATAGAAACGGAAAAATTATAACAGTAGAGGTGGATACCATAAGTCAATTAGAGTTAATTCAAATGCTTAATTTTAATAGATTATTACTGGATAACATGAAGCCAGATGAAATTAAAAAAGCTTTAACGCTTGTTGGAAATAAATATGAAACTGAAGCTTCGGGTAATATCAATGAAAAAAATATTATCGACTATGCTAAAACAGGCGTTAACAGAATTTCCATTGGAAGATTAACACACAGTCCTCAAAATTTAGATATTTCGCTAAACTTCTAATCAAATTTAATTTTAGCAATCAAAATTAATAATGCTAAAAAAAACGTAATAATATTTGCAATTATTATTGGTAAATTATCTGATAATATTCCATAAATTAACCAACCTACAATTCCGGTCGTAAATACCACGAACATTAACAAAGAAATATCTTTGGTACTTTTAGTTTTCCAAACTTTATAAGCCTGAGGAACAAAAGCAATTGTTGTGCAAAAACCAGAGAAGAAACCAATATATATTACGTACGGTTCCATTAATTAATCAAACTAAAATCTTTTTTACTAACAATACTTTGAACTCCAAAAAAATTTAATAAGGTGTGAGGAATATAGTCGTGCGTTACTTGTTTGCTGGTCAAACTTTTAGTTTTTGCAAGATTAATATTTTTATTTTTAACAATTTTATCTGAAAGCCATAAAATCATCGCAAAGTTTCTTTGTTCTTTTGGTGCAATAGTTTTTGGAAGACCGTGCAAATAAATACCATTTTCTCCTAAAGACTCACCATGATCAGAGGCATAAAGAAGAAATGTATTATAATCTTTTTTGTCTTTTAGAATTTCTATCAATCTTGAAAGTACGTAATCTGTATAAACAATCGTATTATCAAAAGCATTATTTAAGTCTTCTTTACTACAGTTTTGAGGTGTGTCGTTGTTGCAGAATGGTTTAAATTTAGCAAACTTTTCTGGATATCTTTTATAATATCTTGGTCCGTGTGAACCCATTGTATGGAGAACGATTAATAAATTGCCTTTATTATCTTTTAAAATTTTATTTGTAGTGTCAAATAATATTTCATCATAGTTATTGTTTTTATCTTCACCTTGAGAATTTTTAATAAGATCAATAGATTCAATTCTAGTGCATACATTCTTACAGCTTGAATTATTATTTACCCAAACCGTTTTAACTCCAGCAAACGATAGAACGTCCAAAACGTTACTTTCATTCTTAGCTTTTGCTTGGGTAAAATTCTTTTCTCCATTTAAATAAAACATACAAGGAACTGAATAAGCTGTAGCAGTTCCACAAGACAATGTGTTCTTAAAGCTGATAACGCTTTTATTTTTAAGATAAGGATTTGTTTCTTTTTGATATCCGTTTAATGAAAATCTATCTGCCCTTGCAGTTTCACCCACAACCATTATTCCAATAGTCTTCTTTTCAGATTTTAATAATTTTGCATCCTCACCTAATTTAACAAATTTACCTTGGCTAACTAAAGAACTTTTAGTTAAGCGATAAGCTGAATTTAAAGTGTATAAAGGAGTAATATGCTGATTAAGTGTATTATTTTCTCTTACAATAAAACTGACTTGCTTAAAATTAATAAAAGTTAAAGCAGCTACAACGGCAAGGGTCCCTAAAATTAAAGATCCTCTTATTAATAAATCTTTTTTCAAATAACCATATTCAATCTGAATAAAATAAATAACAATACTTGGAATGATCCCTAAAAATAAAACATGAGTAAAAAATCCAACAGACATCAAATCCATCGCTTCCTTAACATCAGTTTGAAGAGTGTTAACGATCATTTGTTCATCAACAGTCACCCCAAATTGCTGATTATAAAAACTTAAAATAGACGAGAGTATAATTAAAAAAATAGCTAGTGGCTTAAGGGTGTATTTTTGTCCAAAAACTAATAATAAAATTGAGACAGTTGAAATAATTGCAATAATAATAGCAAAGAAAAAATAGATAGAAGAAAAATTTGAAAATCCAATATTACCATAAAGGATCTTGAAAAATTTTAAATTATAAACAAAAGTGATAAAAAGAGAGAGAAAAAATATGAAATAGTAAAATTTAATTTTTTTTTTAAAAAAAAACATTTAATTGCTCTTTTTAATTAAAAGAATCTCAGTTCTTATTCTTTTTTCTATCCCCTGCATTAAAGTTTCTATCATTAAAACCTTTAGATTTTTTACCAAAAAATTTTGGCTTTTCTCTGTCGCTTTTTCTTCTGTAATCTTTGTCAAATCCACCACTTTTAAAGCCTTCTGCTGGTTTACGATCTTTAAAACCTGATGACTTATGTTCTTTAAAATCTAGTGATTTATGCTCTTTAAAGCCAGTTGATTTTTGCTCTTTAAAACCTTCTGGTTTATGAGATTTAAAATTTTCTGTAAATTTGTTTCTTCCAAATTTTTCTGAAGATCTTCCGCCTCTGAATTTAGATTTAGATTTAAATCCACTCCCGCCTCTTTTTTTATTTTTATAATCTCTCTGAAATCCACCACCGCTTCTTCCTTTAGAAAAATTTTCTTTCTTTTTAGTGGGGTCTAATAATCTTTCAATCGCATTCCATTTCTCTCTATCGCTATTTGTCACAAAAGATAAAGATGAGCCTACGGCCCCTGCTCTTGCAGTTCTACCCATACGATGAATATAATCTTCTGCAACCTGTGGAAGATCATAATTGATAACATGTTCAATATGTGGAACATCAAGACCTCGAGCGGCAATATCGGTTGCAACCAGAATGGTAAATTTCTTATTTCTAAAAGCACTCATCACTGTATTTCTTTTACTTTGTCTTAAATTTCCATGTAGAGCATCAGCTTTAAAACGCTCCTTGCAAAGCTTTGCTGCTAGATTTTTTGAATTATGTTTAGTTTTTACAAACACTAAAACAGAACCAGTTCTTTCTTGTAATTGCTTAATTAACTCATTGTATTTTTGTTCTTGCTGCAAATGAATAACTTCTTGTTTAATATTTATTGATGGCACATTCGTTGCTCCTGTAGAAACTCTTTCAGGATTTCTTAAATACTTTGCTGACAATCGTACTATTTGTTCAGGTAGTGTTGCAGAAAACATTAGAGTTTGTCTTTTAGCAGGTAAAAATTTTACTATTCTATCAATCTGAATTCCAAAGCCCATATCAAGCATACGATCTGTTTCATCCAGAACTAAAAACCCTGTATCATTTAATTTTAAAGATTTTCTGTCCAAGTGATCATTTATTCTTCCTGGTGTTCCTACAATTATTCTTGGATGAGATCTAAGCTGTCCTAATTGTTTATACATAGACTCTCCCCCGATTAAACAAGCTGCCTTAATTGGATTATTTTTTCCAAGTAATTGAATAACTACTTCCATAACTTGATTTGCAAGTTCTCGTGTTGGAGTTAATATCAAAGCCGAACCTTGTTTTGATCTGCTTAACAATTCAATTAAAGGAATACTAAAAGCTGCTGTTTTTCCAGTTCCAGTCTGAGCTGAACCTAAAATATCTTTTCCTTCTAAAGCAAGTGGGATAGATTTTATTTGAATAGGCGTTGGAATTACAAAGTTCATTCGCGCCAATGAATTTTTTAAATGTTGGGAGAGGCTGAAGCCTTCAAAATTAGTCATGCAATTGGGGAGGATGGATAAAATCTAATAAAATTATTTAATAAGAAGTTACCTTTATCAGTTAACAGCTTTATTTAAAGCTTTATTGAAGGATAATTTGGCTTTGTTTCGCAAAAATGACTAAGAAGCTGCTTTAGTATGGTCTAAATACTTAACTTTATCAGTATCTATTTTTTTTAACTTATCTTTTTTTATTTTCTGCACTCGTCCTAAAACATCAGCTCCTGCTAAAACACTTAAATTATTTTCAAAATTTAAATCTCCTTTAACAATTGCCTTTTCTCCTAAATGAATATTCTGAGATTCAATATTGCCTGAGATGTAACCTAAAACTTCTACATCCTCTGCATAAACTGCTCCTCTAACAGTTCCGCTTTCTAATATTCTTAATTTTTTTGCTTTTATATTGCCGTTAACTTTTCCAGCTATTTCGATTTCGCCTTTGCAATCTATTTCTCCTTCAAAACGAGAACTCTCGCCAAGATGAGAAAATCCATCTACTTGTTCTTGATTTTTTTTATACTTCTTAAAAAACATTGTTGCTCTTATTGTTTAATTTTTTTTTTGTTGTCGATGCAATTTCTAGTTGAGCGCCTTCATCAACAACTAGAGATCTGTGAAATAATTTACCTTTAATTCTAGCAGTTCTATTTAAATGGATCCTATCCGAAGAAATATCTCCATTAACTTGTCCTCCGACTTCAATATTATGTTCTGCCGTTAAATTTCCTGTAATATTTCCGTTTTCGCTAACTATAATTTCTTGAGATTTAATATCGCCTAATAATAGTCCATCAATAGTAATGCTATCTTTTTGGGTAAGATTCCCTCGTAGCTTTGTGTCTCTTAAAATAACTGATGGCTTATAAATTTAAAAATCTATTAAACAGACAATAAATGCATTAAGCAAGTCTAAAAATACTTCATTTTTTAAGGAAATTTTTCAAAAATATGATAATTAAAATATTTCATGAAGAATAATAATTACTCAATAAATGAAATCTTAAATGCAGTTGATAACCTTCTTGGATCAAATGCGACAAAGCCAACTCAAGGCGAAACAGTAAAAGAAATGAATGAAATTTTATCAGCTGTTAACAAAATGCATTCTAAAAAAGTAGTAGAAAAAATAAATGAAACAGCCCTAGTATTAAAAAACGTTTTAAAAAATCAAGAAGTTCTATTATTAAAAAAATTTTTTACAACTAACAATCCTCTAATATTAAAATGATTATAAGCTGCGAATGTAAAAAATATAAATTTGTTGTACGAGCTGAAGATATTGGCAAAGACGGAAGGTTGGTTCAGTGCGGTGTTTGCGACAAACAATGGTTTCAAGAACCTCCGACTTTAGAAGAATTTAAAACTTTAAAAGATAATTATATTAAAGAAGATGACGAAAATGTTAAAATAGAATCTTCTAAAAAACAAACAAGCGTCAAAAATATTCCTATAAAATATAAAGAGAAGACTAAGACAGATTTTAGCAAAATTTTTTCTACCATCTTAATTATTTTAGTCATTGGAGTATTTGCAAGCTTTCAATTTAAAGATTTAATTCTTGTTCAGTATCCTAATAGCGCAAATTATTTTTCTATAATCGAAGAGTTTGGAGAGTATATTTCAATAGGCATCTCTAGCTTTATAGACATGTTAATTCCAAAAAATTAACCATGAGCCTAATAACCGGTCTAATTTTATTTATTGTTGGAATAGCCGCTACTGTGCTTTTTTTTATATTTTTGTCTTGGGTTGAAAATAACAAGAAATAATTAAGAACAAAGCTTCGATATTAAAAAATAAAGCTCCATTCCTTTTGTTTGATAAGAATAAGCAATTACTAAAAGAAATAGAATAAATCCTGACCATAAAAAGATTGCTGCTTTTTTCATGACGCTTGTCCTTC
Organism: Candidatus Allofontibacter sp.; assembly: GCF_040404065.1. Taxonomy (GTDB): domain Bacteria; phylum Pseudomonadota; class Alphaproteobacteria; order Pelagibacterales; family Pelagibacteraceae; genus Fontibacterium. The sequence continues at coordinate 555,577 of NZ_JBBAJM010000001.1, read as the reverse complement.
AAATCTAGTTAATGCTTTTTCTTCGATTGGATAATTAATAATAGCACCAAATACTCCAAGCGCTATCGAGACATACCAAACAATATCGTAAGAGCCTGTAAGATCATAAACTTTACCTCCAAGCCATCCCCCTAAAAATGCTCCAGCTTGATGAAACAAAAATGCTATTCCATAAAGCATACTCATGTTCTTAACGCCGAATACAGTAATAATAGTTCCTTGAGTTGGTGGAATAGTTGAAAGCCATAACAATCCCATTAAAGCCGCAAATACATAGGCTGTTAGATTGCTGATAGGAAATAATATAAAAATTAAAATTATAATTGCACGAGAGGCATAAATAAAACTTAAGATTAAAGGCTTTCTAATTTTAGATCCAAAAAAACCGGTAGAATAAGTTCCTATAATATTAAATAAACCAATTAGAGCTAATACAATTGTACCCGCTTGCGGTGATAATCCTTTGTCAATTAAAAATGAAGGAACGTGAGTCATAATAAAAAGAATATGAAAACCACAAACAAAAAAACCAAAACATAAAAACCAAAATCCTTTATTATTAAAGGCCTCTATTAACACTTCTTTTAAAGATAAATCTTGAGCCTCGATATGTTCGATTGGTTTTTCAAACATCGAAATAGATAAAAAAACCATTACAAGTGAAAATGCAGATAAAATTATAAAAGCTAGAGTGGCTCCAAAGTTTTGTAACAAAGTTAATGAAACAGGTAGCATTATAAATTGACCCAAAGATGCACATGCCATAGCAACTCCAATTGAAACGCTTCTTTTTTCAGGTGCCACGGATCTGCTGATTGCTCCAAAAATTGGAAATGTAACTCCTGAAATTCCAATGCCTAATATTCCGCACGCAATTACAAATCCTGTCTTCGTTGAGACAATACCCATAAGCAACAATCCTAATGAATAAAGAATTGCTCCAATAAAAACTGCATAACCTGCGCCAATACGATCTGAAACTCTGCCTGCAAATGGCTGCCAAATTCCCCACATTAAATTTTGAAAAGCAAGTCCCATTGCAAAAACTTCCCTGCCCCAATTATTGCTTTTGCTAATTGGAATTAAAAAAATTCCAAAGGAATGTCTAATACCAAATGCAAGTGCGAGCACAATAGAACCTGCTATTAATATAAATAAAGGTTTTCTGAAATTTTCTAGAAGCATTTACTTATTTAGGAATTGGAATTGGATTCCATCCCCAAATTAACATAATGGCCGCAAAGCCAATGATATAAGCTAAAGTAACGTGCCAACCTTCTTTAACCCAACGACCAACAGATTTAGCCTCGGGAAATAAATTTGCAACCGCAACGCCTGCTGACGACCCAAACCAAATCATAGATCCACCATATCCAACGGCATAAGCAAGAACTCCCCAATCATAATTGTCTTGTTTAATTCCAAGAGCTGTTAATGGAATGTTATCAAACACTGAAGATAAAAATCCAAGTCCAAATGTTGAATACCAAGATGCAGGTGGAAGTTTTTCAACTGGCATCATTGAAGCTGTAAGAACAAGAGCAAGTAAAAATATACTTCCTTTAAATGCACCTGGTATTACTGACCAATCTGGTTTCCTAAGTGGAACTAAAATGAATAAAGCAATCCAAACAGAAACTCCTATGAATGGAAAGTAATCGGCTAAATGATTGAATTTTATATTTACGACAACATTAGTAATGATTGCGGTAATCAAAATAAAAAAAACTATAAAAATTCTTCCCCAATCAATATTATTTTTAGACTTATCACTTCTTATAATGGGCTGGTATGAATGCTGCTGTTTTGCAGCAAAGTACCCTGACACAAACAAAGCAACAAAAGCTGCAATATAACCATGTAATACTTCAATTGGTGGAACGCCGGCCAACCACATCATGGTAGTTGTTGTATCACCCACAACACTTCCAGATCCTCCGGCATTAGATGCTGCAACGATTGCGGCAAGATAACCGATATGTACTTTTCTCTTAAAAAGTCTCGAGGCAATAGTTGCGCCAATAATTGCAGCTGCAATATTATCTAAAAATGAAGATATAAAAAAAACAAACACTAACAACACGAATGCACCTTGCCAACCATTAGGCAAAATAACTGAAATTGTATCTGTTACATTGCTTCTTTCAAAGTGATTAGAGAGCAATGCAAATCCTACGAGTAAGCAGAGTAAGTTGGTTATAACAACCCATTCATGAACTAAGTGACCAGCAAATCCATTAATGCCAGTTCCTGTTTTAAATTCTGCATAACCAATCTTATATAAACTAACAATAGCAAGACCTATAAGAGCAGTTTTTAAAACATGATTATGAAATAATGCTACAAATAATAAAATAAGAGCGAAAAAATAGAACTCTATAGGAATTCCCAAAAACATATAAATTTAGATTACCATTAAAAATTTTTAGTGGAACAATATGTTTAAGCTTTTTTTCTAGAATTTAATAAGGATTTCAAAGTAAAATAAAATACAACCCCTACAAAAACTGAAAGAATTAAGTTTGTAAACACAGCAAGTATTAAAACAATAAATTTTGTAAGAACATCAACTGTTTCTTTTCCTTTAAGTTCTCTTAAAAATTTCCAATCAACAATATCAAGCCCAGTTTTAATTAAGATGGCGGCTAAAATTGCAAGCGGTATTACTTTAACCAACGGAGCAAATACAAATATAATAAGAGCAAGTACGACAGCATGGATCATTCCTGACATTGGAGTTTTTCCTCCAGTCTTAAGATTAACTACTGTTCTCATTGCAGCTCCCGTTGCTGCTAACGCACCAAATAAACCTGCAACAAAATTTCCAATTCCTTGTCCAATCGTTTCTTTGTTTGGTAAATGCTTTGTAAGTGTAATTCGGTCATGAACCACCGCTGTTAATAAACTGTCTATTACCCCTACTAAAGCCAATGCGGTTGAATAAAAAATAACTGAAGAAAATTGTTCTGATTTTGGTAAAGTAAAATGGAAAGATGGCAGACCGCTTGGTATCTCGCCAATTAAATCTTGTTTTGAAAAAAATAGATAAGATAAAATAGATCCAAAAAATAAAGCAACAATTGATCCTGGTGCAATCTTTGCAATTTTTTTGGGGATAAAGAAAAGAATAAAAAGACCAATAGATCCTATTAATAGCGCTTGTCCATTAACATTCGAAATATTTTGCAGATTAGCTAATGCGCTAATAACTTGTGATTTTGATCCAAGACCAAATAAAACTGTAAGCTGAAGTGAAATAATAATTAGTCCTACACCGGACATGAAACCTGAACAGACGCAATAAGGAATTTTATTAATAAAATTACCTAGCCTAAATACTCCGATAAAAATTTGAATAAGACCTGATAAAGTTACACAAAAGAAAACTATTTCTGGCTGTCCTCGAAATTCTAAAAGTGCAGCTGCAATAATTACAACCATAGGTCCTGTAGGTCCTGAAATTTGTCCTGGAGTTCCTCCAAATAATGCAGCTAAAAACCCAACAATGATTGAACTATAAATTCCAGCTAAAGGCCCAAGTCCAGAAACTGCTCCCCAGGCAAGTCCTAGTGGTAAAGCAATAATTCCTGCTGTAACACCCCCGTAAAGATCTCCTTTGATAAAATTTTTATCAAAACCATGAAACATTTTTGTTAATCTTCTCATTGCATTAAGTTCTTATTGTTATTTTTAAATTAAAAAAACAAATTTATTATGACTTTAAAGATAAATCTTGTTAATGAGCTTAATAGATAAAATTCTCGTGAATAATATTAATGAAAGCAAAATTAGTTTTAAAAAAGCAGTCATAATATTTTTAATATTTGCTTTTTCATATTTTACCTCTGCTCTTATTAGAGCAATTACCGCAACACTATCCCCTACGCTGACAATTGAATTTGAACTTCAAGCCCGTGACTTGGGGTTATTAGGAGGAGGATATTTTTTGGGATTTGCGTTAATGCAACTTCCTACTGGCTATTCGCTAGATAAATACGGTCCGAAAAAAGTAATTTTAATTTTATTATGCATAGCGACTTTAGGGTGCATATCTTTTTCTATTTCCAATTCTTTTATCAATTTATTGATTTCTAGAATATTTATTGGCGTTGGAGTTGCTGCCTGCTTAATGGCTCCATTAACGGGTTACAGGAGATGGTTTCCAATTGAGGCTCAGCAAAAATTAAATTCATGGATGCTAATGTTTGCATCTTTTGGAATGCTTGTATCAACTGTTCCAGTTCAGTTTCTTCTACCTATTATAGGATGGAGATGGATATTCTTTGGGTTTGCGATGATATTTCTTTTGTTAATTCTATTAATATTTTTAAACGTTCCAGAATGGGAAAATAATAATACTATAAAAACAGATCAACCTAGTTCACTTCTGGCTAGTTATTCGAATATATTTAAAGACAACTATTTTAAAAAATTTGCTCCTATTGCATTTTTTAATTACGGTGGATTTGTAGCAATCCAAACATTGTGGGCTGAACCATGGCTTGAAAAAATAAGCGGTCTTGATCCGGTTCAAGCAGCTCATGGTTTATTTTGGATGAATTTTTCGATGATGTTTGGGTTTTTAGCATTGGGATTTGTCATTCCTTATTTTTATAAAAAAGAATTTTCAATTGACAAAATTATTACTTATTTTTTACCCTTAAGTTTCATTGCTCTCTTTAATTTAATTTTATCAGGAACAAATTCAGGAGTATTTTATTTAACTTTATTTTTATTTTTTAGTATCAGCTCTACCCTTGGTCAACCTGCTATTGGAATGCATTTTTCAAAAGAAATTGCTGGCAAGGCTCTTTCAGCTTTTAACTTATTTATATTTATTGGCGCTTTTGTAACTCAATGGGGAATTGGATTAATAATTGATTTAGTTAAAAGTTTTGGCTATTCAGAAATAACTGCTTTTCAAACTTCATTTACTGTTTTATTGTGCTGTTGTATTGGATCTTATCTATTTTTTTTAAAAAAGAACTAATTGAGTATAATATTTATATATGGAACATTTATTAGATAACTTTATTTTTTTTCAAGACAAAATATTTCTACGTGGTTATGCTTTTGGAGTTATTCATGCTGGTCTTATCGTAATAGGCTATTATACGGGCTGGAGTATTAATCGTTTATTAAAAATTGCATCCAATGGTTACATCGCTGGAATCTTTGGAGCAATCTTTGCGCATGTCATTGCCGATCTTGTAGCATCATTAATAGACCCAGATATTAGACCTGCGACACTTGGAATATTTTTAGGAGGGCTAACTCCTCTAATACTAATACCAATATTTGAAAAATTTATTACCAAAAGTAAACATCACATCGTAGTTGGAGATCACGAAGATATTAAAAAGGATCTTAAAGACGATCACAATCACTAAGTCTTAACTAAATTTTAAATTATTTTTAAAGGGGGAGTTTTAAAGTGCTAACCAGAAGTTAGCACTTTAAAAAGAATGCTTACTTCTTAGGAGCTTCTTTAGCGTCAGCTTTAGGAGCTTCTTTTTTAGCAGCACCAGCTTTTAAGCCAGCAACTTTGAAAGCTTCGTTGATTGATTTAACACAATCAGCTTCTTTCTTAGCGGCAGCAGCATCGCCAGCAGCTTTACGTAAACCTGTTACTTTGTCAGTAGCAGCTTTATCTAATTTTGCAGTTTTTACTTTTGCATCGAAATCTTTTGTTAAGTCAGCGCATGTAGGAGCAGCTGCGTTTGCAAAAGAAGCGAATAAAAACGTGCTAAGTACTATAGCTAGTATTTTTTTCATTTTTTATACTTAAGTTAAGTTAATTAGTCGGGCAAACTATAAAATTTAGATGATGAAGTAAATAATTTTTGAACCAAAAAAAGCCTCAATTTCTGAAATCACAGATACCTTAAGACCTTAATTTAGTGGCTAAAAATATTACTTTTTTGATCTAATACTTGCCTGTGCAGCGGCTAATCTTGCGATAGGAACCCTGTAGGGTGAACAGGAAACATAGTTCAGGCCAGCTTTATGACAGAACTCTATAGAATCGGGATCTCCACCATGCTCTCCACAAATTCCAAGTTTCAGATTTTTTTTAGTTTCTAATCCGCGAGCACAGGCAATCTTTATAAGCTCGCCTACTCCGTCTTGATCAATACTTACGAATGGATCAATTTTAAATATTTTGTTCTCAACATAATCATCTAAGAATTTTCCAGAATCGTCTCTTGAAATTCCAAGTGTAGTTTGTGTTAAATCATTAGTTCCAAAGCTAAAAAAATCTGCATGCTTTGCGATATTTTTTGCATTAAGAGCTGCTCTTGGAAGTTCGATCATTGTGCCAACTAAATAATCAACTTTGAAGTTATTTTTCTTTTGAACTTCTTGTGCAATTCTATCAACCAATCCTTTTAAAATTTCAATTTCTCTTTCTGTTGCAACAAGAGGAATCATAATTTCAGGAAGTACTGCTTCTACTTTTTGTTTTTGTAATTCATATAAAGCTTCAAAGATTGCTCTGCATTGCATTTCATAAATTTCTGGAAAAGAAATCGCAAGACGACAACCTCTATGACCTAACATAGGATTTTCTTCGTGCAGGTAGTTAATTCTATTTTTAATTTCGCTTGAATGAATTTTTAAAGATTTAGCAACAATATCAATTTCTTTTTCTGTCTTTGGTAAAAATTCATGCAATGGCGGATCTAATAATCTTACTGTAACAGGCAAACCCTTCATGATTGAAAAGATTTCTACAAAGTCTTTTCTTTGAAATGGTAAAATTTTATCTAAAGCTTTCAGACGATCTTCTTTAGTTTTTGCAAGTATCATTTGTCTTACATATAAAATTCTTTCTTCATCAAAAAACATATGCTCTGTTCTGCATAATCCAATTCCTTCAGCTCCAAAACCTCTTGCAGTTTTAGAATCTAATGGCGTTTCTGCATTTGCTCTAATTTTTAATGTTCTTGTTTCATCTGCCCATTTCATCACTTCAGAAAAGTCACCTGAAATATCTGGGTTAATTGTTTTAACTTCGCCCAACATAACTTCACCTGTTGAACCATCGATAGTTATAATATCTCCTTCTTTAACTTCAGTATTGTCTACTTTGAAAAGTTTAGCGGCATAATCAATTTTAATATTTCCAGCTCCAGAAACACACGGTCTTCCCATTCCTCGAGCAACAACTGCTGCATGACTTGTCATCCCGCCTCTGCAAGTTAAAATACCAACAGCAGCATTCATTCCATGAATATCTTCTGGTGATGTTTCAACGCGTACTAAAATAGTATTCTGATTATTTGCTTTTAATTGTTCGGCATCATCAGCATTAAAAGTAACCTTACCAGTTGCTGCCCCTGGTGATGCTGGAAGGCCTTTTGCAATTACATTTTTTGTAGCTTTTGGATCTAAAGTTGGATGAAGAAGAGTATCCAACATCTTTGGATCAATTCTCAGCAATCCCTCACCTCTACTAATAAGTTTTTCTTTAACCATATCAACCGCAATTTTTATGGATGCTTTTGCAGTTCTTTTTCCAGATCTAGTTTGCAGCATCCAAAGTTTTTTATTTTCGATGGTAAACTCAATGTCCTGCATATCGCGGTAATGATTTTCTAATTTTTTATAAATTTTAGTAAGTTCAGCAAAAGGCTCTGGCATTGTTTCTTCTAATGACAAATCTTTTGCGCCAGATTCTAATCTTTCTTTTTTGGTAATGTTTCTTGGTGTTCTAATACCCGCAACAACGTCTTCTCCTTGAGCATTAATTAAATATTCTCCATAAAAACTATTCTCACCTGTTGAAGGGTTTCTTGTGAAGGCAACACCCGTTGCACAATCATTACCCATGTTACCAAAAACCATTGATTGAATATTAACTGCTGTGCCCCATTCGTCAGGAATGTTATTTAATTTTCTGTAAGTTTTCGCTCTTTGATTTTGCCAAGACTGAAATACTGCACTGATAGCTCCCCATAATTGCTCATTAGCATCTTGTGGGAAATCTTTTTTTATATTTTTTTTAACAACATCTTTATAGTTAACAATAATAGTTTTCCAATCTTCAGCTTTAAGATCTGTGTCCGACAAAACACCTTTTGTAAGCTTATAATTTTCAAGTAACTCTTCAAAGTTATGATGATCAATCTCAAGCACAACGTTGCTATACATTTGAATAAAACGTCTATAGCTGTCGTAAGCAAATGTTTCGTTGTTAGTTTTTTTAATTAACCCTTGAACGGTTTTGTCATTCAATCCTAAATTCAAAACTGTATCCATCATACCCGGCATTGATACTCTTGCCCCTGATCTAACAGAAACTAATAAAGGATTATTTTCATCACCAAAATTCTTTCCTAATATTTTTTCAATATTTCTAATCGCATCATCTACTTGGACTTTAAGATCGTTTGGATATTTTTGATTATTTTTGTAAAATTCTGTGCAGACTTCTGTTGTAATTGTAAATCCTGGAGGAACTGGAAGACCCAATTTTCCCATCTCAGCAAGGTTTGCGCCTTTTCCACCTAAAAGAGGTTTTTGCGAAACGTTTCCTTCGCAATTTGAACTGTTAAATTGATAAACCCACTTTGGCATTTTTTTAAATTTCAATTTTTGAAAAGTCAGCAAAAGTATCAAAGGTTTTACACAATAGGAATAGTAACTCTAATCTATTTTTTTTAAGCTGCTCATCTTCATCATTAACTTTTACGTTCTCAAAAAACTTATCCACAAAACCTTTTGTTCCACCTAATAAAGTCATTGTCTGCTCCACAGTTCTTAATCGTGTAGGAGTTGTATAGTGTTCTCTAATCTCATTTATTTTTTCTAATAAAAAATTTTCCTCATTATGTTTAAATAATACGGTATCAGGATCTCCAAAAAATTCTTGTTTAGTACCTTTTGATGATTGTTCTAAAATATTTAAACATCTTTTATAGACTGCGATAGCAACTTGCCCATCGTCTGATTTAATCGCTTTGTGCAAATTTTTAATTTTATTAAATATTGAAAAGAAGTCATCCGATCTACTATTGAATAAAACAGACTCAATAATGTCAGGTCTAATTTTTTGATCTTTAAGTAAATTTTTAAATCTGTCGGTAATAAAAGATAAAATTTCTTCAGTAAACTTGAGATTCTGCATAGTTACGCCTTGGGTAAGATAAGAATTTTTGGAATTATTAATTAGCTCTTTTAAAGAAATAGTTATTTTATTTTCAATCAATATTCGAAGAATTCCAAGTGCAGATCGTCTTAAAGCATAAGGATCTTTTGAGCTTGTTGGCTTTTCATTAATACCAAAGAAACCAACTAAATTGTCAATCTTATCAGCTAGTGCAACTGCAATTGAAATTCTTTCTTTTGGAACTCTATCTTCTGGACCAATGGGCAAATAATGATCAGAGATTGCATTTGCAATTTCTGAACTAAACCCCTGTTCCAGTGCAAAATATTTTCCAAGAACACCTTGAAGTTCTGGGTATTCACCTACTAAATCTGAAACTAAATCTGCTTTACAGATCGATGCTGCTATTTCTGCATCAACTTTTTTACAATTAATAATATCTGCAATGAATGAAGCTAGAACTCTTATTCTTTGAGTTTTGTCATGAAGAGATCCAAGACTTTGATAAAAAGTAATTCCTTTAAGTTTGCTGACTTGTTTTACTAAATTCTGACTTTTGTTTTTTTCCCAGAAAAATTTTGCATCTATTAAACGAGCAGTAAGTACTCTTTCATTTCCTTTGATAATCTTATTTGCTATGTCATCTTTATTTGCAACTACAATAAAATTACTGATTAATTTATGATTATTGACGGAACGCATTGGAAAGTATCTTTGATGGTGTTGCATTGTTAAAATCAAAAGTTCTTCTGGTAGTTTTAAAAAGTCTTTTAAAAACGATCCTTTAAGAACAACGGGATCCTCAACTAAATTAATGACTTGTTTTAATAATTTTTGATTAATTTCTAATTCACAATCATTCTTCTTAAGAAATGAATAAATATTTTTAGTAATTAATTTTTCTCTATCAGCATTATTAAAGATAATTTTTTTATCTTCTAATATTTTTTTAAAATGAACGTAGTCTTTAACAACAACCGCTTTATCTTCTAATGGGCCGTCTACATAAGTAATTTTTGTTGATGCCAAATGATAAAAATTAAAAGGTATAACTTCCTTATCAAATAAACATAAAATTGATTTTAAAGGTCTTCCCCAAGAAAGATCATGATCGCCCCAGCGCATCTTTTTTCTCCATTGTAAACCATTTAAAAAATGGGGAATATTTTTCCTTATTTCTTCGACAACGGCTATTTCCTTTTTTTGTGTTTTTGCAAAAAAAAATTTTCCTTTATCCGTTTCTTCCTCATAAACATCTTTTGGGTCTAAATTGTTTGATTTAATAAATCCCTGCACAGCCTGTTCTGGCGCTCCAACCTTTGGACCTCTTAAAACTTTTGCTTCAATTTTAATATTATTTGGTAAATTATTATAATAAAAAATTAGTCTTTTTGGAGTTGAATAGATCTCGCTTACAATTTTTTTAAACCCATGTTTATCAAAGAATGAATTAAAGTTTTCGGTGATACCGTTCTTTGCGTCTTCTTGAAGAACAGGTGGTATTTCTTCAGAGTATAATTCTAATAATAAATCGGACATTAGTCAGAATTTTTTATCCAGATTTCTGCTGTGCTCTTAACAAGAGTTCTGATTTTGTTAATAAAACCGGCTCTTTCTGTAACCGATATAACTCCTCTAGCATCTAGAGTATTAAAAATGTGGCTCGCTTTTAAGCATTGATCGTAAGCAGGCAATGCTAAATTTTTAGATAACAAACTTTGGCATTCCTGTTCCGCCATAGCAAAAGATTTTAAAAGATTATCAGTGTTAGCAAATTCAAAATTATAAGCTGAAAATTCTTTTTCATTACGTTTATAAACATCACCGTACTTAACGCCTTCGTTGTTCCATCTAATATCATACACACTATCTACTCCTTGAATGAACATTGTAATTCTTTCAAGACCATAAGTTATTTCTGCTGAAACAGGTTTGCATTCAAATCCCGCCATCTGTTGAAAATATGTAAATTGTGTAATTTCCATTCCATCACACCAAACTTCCCAGCCAAGCCCTGAAGCTCCTAACGTTGGACTCTCCCAGTCATCTTCAACAAAACGAATATCGTGTTCTTTATAATTAATTCCAAGTGCGCTTAAGCTTCTAAGATAAAGACTTTGCACATTCTCTGGTGATGGTTTAATTAAAACTTGAAATTGATAATAATGTTGAAGCCTATTTGGATTGTCTCCATAACGACCATCGGTTGGTCTTCTTGAAGGCTGAACATAAGCTGCTTTCCAAGGTTTTGGACCTAGCGATCTTAATGTCGTTGCGGGATGAAAAGTGCCGGCACCAACTTCCATATCATAAGGCTGTATAACTACACAGCCATAGTCAGACCAGAATTTCTGTAATTTAAATATAACTTCCTGAAAAGATAAGTCTAAAGGCTTAGATTTCTTTTTAACTACAACTTTTTTTTTTGGTTTTTTTTTTGCTACCATTTACAAACCGTATTTGTTCCAAATCGATCTTACTTCTAGTTCATTTATAATTTCTGAATAAGATCCTGGTAGTTGTGAAGATAATTTTCTTTTTAACCAACTTTGAGCTTGTTCAAATTTTTTAACCTTAACTTCTTTGCCAAATTTCTGTTTTAAAATTTCCTGTAATGTTCCAACCCCATCAATTAAACCAAGTTGTAGAGATTTTTTTCCAGACCAGAATTCACCTGAAAATAACATTGAATGATTTTCAGATTTTAATTTATCTTTTCTACTATTCTTAACTAAATTAATAAATTCTTCGTGCAAATCTCTCTGTAATGATTTTAATTTTTCTATATCTTCTTTTTTCTCATCTAAAAAAGGATCTAAAATACTTTTGCTCTCCCCTGCTGTATGCACTCTTCTTTCAACACCAATTTTTTTAATTAAATCTTTAAATCCAAATGCTGAATAAATAACTCCTATAGATCCTACGATTGAATTCGCATTTGCATAAATTTCATCACCTGCGCACATCAACATATAACCACCTGATGCAGCTACATCTTCAGCATAAGTTATAACTTTAACTTTTTTTTCTTCTGCCTCAGATCGAATAAGATCATATAAAAGATTAGACTGAACTGGAGATCCGCCTGGTGAATTAATGGATATCACCACCGCTTTAATATTCTTTAAAGCAAAGGCTTTTTTAATAATATCGCTTTGACTAGCAAGGCTCATTCCTTGGCTAAATCTACCTACATTGCCTATAACTCCATTTAATCTGATTAAAGAAACAGTTGGTTTTGATTTAAAAAAAGAAAACATATTTATTTTATATCTTTTAAACGTTTATTATTAGTATTCCAGAGTAAAAATTTAATAATACTTTATATTTATTAATGCTACAAACGTCTGGTGAAAAATAATATCGTACAACTAGAAAAATTTCAGAAAAAAACTCCTTACGATTCTCTTAAGGAAATATTTAACAACGATTTGGACAAAGTAGAAGAATTCACAAAATCAAAATTATTAAGTGAAGTCGATTTAATCGGTAAAATGGCGTTATACCAATTAAGTTCTGGTGGAAAAAGATTAAGATCTATAATGACTTTAGCAAGTTCTAAAATTGCAGAATACAAAGGAGAGCATGATATTCATCTAGCTGCCTGCGTTGAGCTTATTCATAGTGCAACTTTACTGCATGATGATGTTATTGATAACAGCACAGTAAGACGAGGTAAAAAAACATCAAATGTTATTTGGGGTAATCAACCTTCTATATTAGTTGGCGACTATTTCTTAAGTAGATGTTTTGAAATTATGGTTGATGTTGGTTCTTTAGAAGTTTTAAAATTATTATCAAATGTTTCTGCGGAAATTGCTCAAGGGGAAGTGCTTCAGCTACAACATAAAAACGAAGTAGATATTACAGAACAAGTTTATTTAAATGTTATCACTCAAAAAACCGCATCATTATTTGGTGCGGCTATGAAAGTGGGTGGTTGTCTTGCAAATAAATCTGGGAATGAAAAAAAAGCTCTACAATCTTATGGGGTTAACCTTGGTATCGTATTTCAAATTAGCGATGATATTTTAGATTACAATTCTACCAAAGCATTTGGCAAAGACATTGGTAATGACTTTTATGAAGGAAAAATTACTTTACCATTAATTATTTTATTTCAAAAATCAAATGAAACTGAAAGAGAACAAATTAAGAAATACTTTGCTCAACAAACACGATCTGAATTAGAATTAAATAAAGTTTTATCACTAATTCAAAAATATGATGTAATTAATATTTGCAAAAAAAGAGCAGAACATTTTTCGAATGTATCTTCAGACTCTTTAAATATATTTAAAGAATCTGATATTAGAAAAAATCTACAGGAACTTTCTTTCTATTTAATTAATAGGTTGAATTAAGAATATAGATCGTACTATTCAAATATAACGCGAACGTCGACCAAGCAAAATAAGGAAGCATTAATACAACGGAAGGTTTGCTATATTTTGAATATAAAACCATCAAATACAAAATAAAAAAAATAATTATTGAGATTACAAAGCTCGCAAGAAAAATCTGTTTGTAATAGAAAAATACATAACTCCAACTTGCATTAATTAATACGTGTATAAAATAAACTACTAAAATCTTATTTGAATGTTTGCTTCTTTTATAAGCAAGCCAAGCAGCAACTGACATCATTATATAAAGAGCCGTCCACACTGGTCCAAAGATCCAATTCGGTGGGCTGAACTCAGGCTTTACTAAATTATAATACCAAGGATTTAATGCTGCCCTTGTTACAAATCCCGCAGGAAAAGTTATTAAAAAAGTTATAACGATTATTACAAATAAACTTAAATAGCCTTTAGATTTTGATTTAGATTTTTTCATTACTAACTTGTTGCCCTAACATAAAATAGCGCAAGTGCTGCTAATATATGTCCATAATAAGTTAAGTTTGTAAAAACTCTTAATATAAATTTATGATCATCTTTTATTTTAAGATAATCACAAAGAACATTGCCCGGATTATAAAGTAACTCTAATTTCAAATAACTATCCTTGTTTTGTAATTATTAAGAGGTCTATTGCCTACGAATCCCATATTCTTTTATCCAATGTTAAAAGTCAATTTTAGCAACGTTAACTTGTTTAATTCTGTGGAAAACAAAAGTTTTACAGATCTTATAATTGCACGCAAGAATGATATATCTAATTTAATCAAATTTTTAAAAATATGAAATTAGGTTTTATTGGCGTTGGAAAGATTGCAACTTCAGTTGTTGAGGGAATTTTTAAAGCAAGAGTAAACGTTAAAGAAATAATTCTTTCCCCTAAAAATAAAAATAACGCTAGAATTTTAAAGAACAAATTTTCAAGAATTAAAATAGCAAAATCTAATCAAGAGGTACTAGATAAATCTAATTGGATTGTGCTGTCAATTACTCCAAAAGTTGGAAGGCAGATATTAAAAAAATTAAAATTTAAGAACAGTCATATAATTTTAAATTTTATTTCAACTATCCATAATCAAGAATTACAAGGCACAATATCTCCTGCTAAAAAGATATTTAAAATTGCGCCTCTCCCTATGATTAAACATAATCTAGGTCCTATTATTATTTATCCAAAAAACAAAGTAATTGAAGGCTTCTTTAATAAACTTGGAAAAGTTATTTCAACAAGTAATGAAAAGGAAAATAAAAAATTATGGGTGATGACATCATTTATGGCAACATATTTTGAAATATTCAATACAGCGCATAAATGGTTTTTAAGAAAAGGAATTAATAAAAATAAATCGATGGAATATTTAAGTCATTTATTTAAAGCGCTAAACAATGAGACTATAAAAAATTCAAACTCTTCTATGGATAAAATGATTAAAGAATTTCAAACTAAAGGTGGTATTAATGAAGAGCTTTTAAATAGAGTAAAAAAATCTGGAGTATTCAAAAATCTAGATAAGGGCTTTGAGAAAATTTATAATAGAGTAAGAAAATCTTAAATATTTTTTTTAAAAAAAGAATTTAGCAATATAAGCATATAGCGGAATTCCAATCACAATATTTATAGGAAAAGTTACGCCTAATGACATTCCAAAATAAAGCGATGGATTTGCTTGTGGTAAAGCGTATTTTAATGCTGCTGGCACCGCAATGTAGGATGCGCTTGCAGATAAAATCATTAAAAGAATGGTTTCGCCCAAACCAACGTCTGCCATTTTACATATAAACAAAGCTAACAAGGCATGAACGGGTGGAGCACAAATCCCATAAACTAAAACATAAACTGGTTTATTCAAAACTTGTTTAAAATTTTTAGCAACCATAAGCCCCATATCAAGCAAGAAAAAAGCCAACATGCCTTTAAATAAATCGATAGAAAATGGTGCCATAATTCTTTCACCAGACACGCCGGCAAAAAGACCTACGATCATTGCACCAATTAAAAGTAATTGAGCTCCGTCTGTAAAAGACTTATGCAACAAATTCAAAGAGCTTTGTTTTTTCTTTGATTTTGCAGCGCTTGCTAAAAAAACTGCAAGAATAATTGCTGGAGATTCCATTAAAGCCATAGCCGCTGCCATATGTCCCCCATAAGTAATTTGGTTTTGATCCAAAAATTGACTGGCGGTAATAAAAGTAACTGCACTTACAGAACCATAAGTTGCCGCAATAGCTGCTGAATCATAACTATTTAATTTTCTTTTTAGAAAATTGTAACCAAGTATTGGAATTATAATTGCAAGCATAACAGCAATCGATAAAGTTTTTACTATATCCATTGTCAGTCCTGACTTCTGTAAAGCAAAACCACCTTTTAAACCTATGGCCATCAACAAGTATAGTGATAAAAATTTTGTAATGGCTGGTGGAATTTCTAAATTAGATCTAACGGCTCCAGCAAAAACTCCAAAAATAAAAAATAAAATTGCTGGATCTAATATGTTTTGCATTTTTTTTATTAAAAATTTAAGGATATAATATTTCTTTTATCCATTGAGATCCAGATTTTTTATATCTAAGTCTTTCATGAATTCGATTATTTCCATCTAACCAGAATTCAATGATATTTGCTTTTAAAGCAAACCCTGACCAATATGGAGGTCTTGGAACTTTTTTATGACTTGGAAATTTTTTTTTATATTCTTGAATTCTATTCATTAAATCTAATCTAGATTCCATAGGTCTAGATTGTATAGATGCCCAAGCACCAATTCTGCTTCCATAGGGTCTAGAATTAAAATATTTATCAGCCACTTTAGTTGGAACTTTTTTAATTGAGCCTTCAATTCTTATTTGTCTTCTTATGCTTTTCCAATGAAAGCACATTGAAGCCTTTGGATTGCCCTTCAATTCATTACTCTTTTTGCTATTTAAATTTGTATAAAAAATAAATTCTTTATTAGTTAAACCTTTTAAAAGTACCATACGAACAGATGGCTGTTTTTTTCGATTAACCGTTGCAAGCGCTAATGCATTTGGGTCGTTAATTTCTGTTTTTTTAGCTTTTGCCATCCACGTCTTAAATAGCTCAAATGGATTTTTTTTATCAAGAAAGCATGTATTCAGTCCAAGTTTGTTTAATTTATATTTTTTTTGATTCATAAATAACTAAAAATACCTTATAAAATATATTTAATGTCATTTAATACTTTTGGAAAGCTATTTAGATTTACTACATGGGGAGAGTCCCATGGTCCTGCAATCGGCTGCGTAGTCGACGGCTGTCCACCTAATATTGCTATTTCTGAAAAAGACGTTCAAGTTGAGTTAAATAAACGAAGACCTGGTCAGTCTAAATTCGTAACACAAAGAAAAGAAAAAGATCACGTACAAATTTTATCTGGAGTCTTTCAAGGAAAAACTACTGGAACTCCTATCTCAATGATCATCTTTAATGAAGACACTAAGTCTAGAGACTACGAAAGCATTAAGGATAAGTTTAGACCAGGACATGCTGATTTTACATACTTTATGAAGTATGGAAACCGCGACTTTAGAGGCGGTGGTAGACAGTCCGCTAGGGAAACCGCGTCACGTGTTGCAGCAGGAGCTATTGCTAAAGTCGTGCTAAATAAATTACTTGGAAAAAAATTCTCAATCGTTGGTGCGGTCACACAAATAGGACCGTTAATGATTGATCATAATCTTTGGAATGACAAAGAAATCAGAAAAAATCCTTTCTTTTGTCCTGATAAAGAAACTGTTCCTACTTGGGAGCAATACTTATTAGATATTAGAAAAGCCGGAAGTTCATGTGGAGCAGTTATTGAACTTAGAGCAAGAGGAGTTCCAGTTGGACTAGGCGCCCCTATTTACTCAAAACTTGATCAAGATATTGCTGCGGGACTTATGAGTATCAATGCAGTTAAAGGTGTGAACATTGGCGCTGGCATGAATGCTGCAAGCTTGAGAGGAGAAACTAATTCTGATGAAATAAGATCTAAAAGTGGAAAAGCAAAATTCTTATCTAATAACGCGGGTGGAATTTTAGGTGGAATTTCTACAGGACAAGAAATTGTTGCATCGTTTGCAGTTAAACCAACATCTTCGATTTTAAATACTCGTGATACCATTGATACTAATGGAAGAAATACAAAAATTTCTGTTCGCGGCAGACATGATCCTTGTGTTGGAATTAGAGCTGTTCCAATCGGAGAAGCTATGCTTGCATGTATTCTGCTTGATCATTTGATGATGCACAGAGCACAGTGCGGTAACTAAATTGTGATCCCATTAAAAGACGAAAACTTTACAAGATCAAATCCTATTATTACGTACTGGATCATTGGAATTTGTATTGGAGTTTTTTTATTACAATTAAGTTCTGCTAGTTTTGAATCGGGTGCTTTGTTTTATTCTTACGGAGTAGTGCCAGCATCTTTATTGGGTTCTGAACAGTTACCAGCAGAAGTTAGTAAAATTGATCCTTATCTTACTTTAATTACTTCAATGTTTATGCATGACGGTTTTATGCATTTACTTGGCAACATGCTTTATATGTGGATTTTTGCTGACAATATTGAAGATGATCTTGGAAAAATAAAATTTATTTTATTTTATCTAGCCTCAGGAATTGCAGCGGCTCTCACGCAGGTTTATTTAAATGTAAATTCAACTATTCCAATGGTTGGCGCAAGTGGTGCTATTAGTGGAGTATTAGGTGCATATATAGTTAGATATCCAAAACAAAGAGTTTTAGTGTTAATTCCTTTTGGATTTTTCTCTCAGTTCGTAAGAATTCCAGCTCTATTTGTTTTAGGATTTTGGTTTATTCTTCAGTTTATAAGTTCAGGATTTAGTGGCGGACAAAGTGGCGTTGCTTATGGCGCTCACATTGGGGGGTTTGTATTTGGCGCTGTTGTAATGTTCTTCTTTGGAAATCTACTTATTCCTCAAAAAGCTTTCTTCAAAATTTTAAACGAGCCTCAAGATAAGAAGAAAAATCCTTGGATGCAGGATTAAGTTACCCACAGAAAATCAAGCATTTTTAGACAGATGTTCTCGTTTTGATTCCCTTTTGATTCCATTTTGAATCAAATTTACAACCTTCAAGAGTGCATGTTGATTATTTTATTTAAATCGTCATTCCGCCATCAAGAGAATAGACAACTCCCGTAGAAAAAGCAGATTCATCACTTGCTAAATAAACTGCTAGCGCCGCAACCTCTTCTGGCCTTCCAAGTCTACCCATGGGCTGTCTTTCAATAAATTCTTTTTTTGCTTTGGTAGGGTCTGGAAGTGCATTTACTCTATTTTCCCAAGAAGAAGTATGAATAGTGCTAGGAGCAATAGCGTTGCAACGAATATTGTATTTTAAAAAATCAACAGCAACAGATTTGGTAAGACCAATTACTGCTGCCTTTGTTGTTCCGTAAGCAAATCTATCTTTAACACCTTTTACACTTGAGACAACAGAAGCTACATTAATAATAGCTCCGGATTTTTGTTTAATCATTTTTGGAATAATATTTTTAATCATAAAGTACATTGACTTTACATTTACATTAAAAGAAAAATCAAAATCTTTTTCTTCACATTCTAAAATAGTTCCTTGGTGAACAAATCCTACACAATTAAACAGCACATCTACTTTATCAATGGTATCTGCGAATTTTTTTATAGCCAAAGAATCTGTTGAATCTAGAGAATAAGTCGTAATTTCAGGATAATCTTTTTTTAGTTTTTCTAACTTATTAGATCTATTAATGTCAGTTGCAATAACATTTGCCCCTTCTTTTAAGAAATAAATAACAGTTTCTCTCCCAATCCCTTGGCCTGCAGCTGTTATAATTACACTTTTATTTTGTAATCTTTTCATTTAAATTAATGTCTATAATAAAATAAGTTTCTTAAAATTAAATGTTTAATATTACAGATCCAGCTGAGGCAAGAAAAATTATAAGAGCAGGCGCATTTGATAAGCAAACAGCAGGCGTTGCTGGAAAATATGTGCAAGGAAACCTTTGTATTTTACCAAGCAAATACGCTCTAGATTTTGCAGCTTTTTGCCAAAAAAATCCCAAACCATGTCCGTTGATTGGCTTTGGTATTAAAGGCGATCCAATGCTTAGAGATTTAGGTGATATTGATATTAGAACTGACGTACCAAGATATAAAGTTTGGCAGAACGGAAATGTAGTGGATGAACCTACTGATATTAAAAAATATTGGAACGATGATTTGGTGACTTTTGTATTAGGCTGTTCCATGTCATTTGAATTACCACTTATGGAAGCTGGAATTGAAATGCAGCATATTAAAAACAACACAACAGTTCCAATGTACAAAACGAATATTGATTGTATTCCAGCAGGTCCTTTTAAAGGAAAATTAGTTGTTTCAATGAGACCTTTAAATGCGGAAGATACTATTAAAGCCATCCAAATTTCTTCAAGATTTCCAGCGGTACATGGCGCCCCCATTCATTTAGGGGATCCAGCTCAGATTGGGATTAAAGATATTATGAAGCCAGAATATGGTGACGCTCCAAGAGCAATTAAAAATAATGAAGTGCCTGTTTTTTGGGCTTGTGGTGTAACTCCTCAGTCTGTTGTTGAAAATTGCAAGCCTGATTTTTGTATTACTCACAAACCAGGCTCAATGCTAATTACCGATAAACTAAACAGCAGTCTTGCTGCGATCAATTAAGATCCTAGGAAAACTCTTTTAACTTCTTTGCTATCCACTAAATCTTTAGAAGGACCGTCAATAACTAATCTTCCGCTTTCAAGTATATAGCCACGATTAGCCATACTTAGAGCTAGTCTCACATTTTGTTCCACAAATAAAATAGCAATACCGCGATCTGAAATCTTTTTAAAAATTAATTTTAAATCTTCAATCACTAATGGCGCAAGTCCAAGGAAAGGTTCATCCACCATTAACAATTTGGGCATTCCCATTAATCCTCTACCGATTGCAAGCATTTGCTGTTCACCTCCTGACATGGTGTTTGCAATTTGATTTGAACGATCTTTTAATTTTGGAAAAAAATTATAAACATCTTGTAAAGATTTCTCTCTCTCTGCCTTAGCTTTTTCATGGTAAGAACCTAATAATAAATTTTGTAACACTGTTAAATAAGGAAAAACTCTCCTTCTCTCAAGCACGTGCGAAATTCCAACACCCACTCTTTGGTACGTTTCGAGTTTGTGAATTGGAATATTATTAAAATCTATTTCACCCTTTTTAGTTTTGATTAATCCACTAATACTATTAAGAATTGTACTTTTGCCAGATCCATTTGGACCAAGCAAAGCTACGATTTCTCCCTCTTTCACATTTAATGAAACATTCCAGATGACTTGGTAATCATCGTAAGCAACATCTATATTTTTAATATTAAGTAGCATCGACCTTACCTAAGTATGCATCTATCACTTGCGAGTTTTCGCTAATCTTTTTTGGTGTATCAAATGCAATTCTTTTGCCTTGATTAAGAGCAAGAATTCTATCTGAAATATCCATAATAATTTTCATATTATGTTCAATAGTCACAACAGTAATTCCATTCTTTTTTAATTTTAAAACTAATTCTACAAGACCTGGAATTGTTCTCTGATCAACACCCCCTGTCACCTCATCCATTAGTAATAATTTTGGATCTGTCGCTAAAGCTCTTGCAAGCTCTAATCTTTTACGTTGTCCTGTTGAAAGTTCTTTTGCATAGTGATGTCTTTTTTCAATAAGATCTACAAAATCAATAATTTCTAAAGCTTTGTCACGAGCAACTTTTAAACTCTTTTCTTTTACTAACGCACCTACAATTACATTCTCTAATAAAGTTTGATCAGCAAATGGTTTTAGTTTTTGGAAAGTTCTGCCAACACCCATTCTGCAAATCAAATCGGGTCTAACATTTGTAATATCCTTGTCTTTAAACATAACCTGACCGCGATCAGATTTAGTAAAACCAGTAATCAAATCAAACAATGTCGATTTGCCAGCGCCATTTGGGCCTATGACGCCAAGAATTTCGCCCTTTTTTACATCAAAGGAAATATCACTGTTTGCATGAATGCCACCAAATGATCTGCTTAAATTTTCAACTTTTAATAAAATACTCATTTAGCTTTTTCTCTTTCTCTAAAAGATCTTGGAATAAGGGAGACGATTCCACTGGGCTTAAAAATACAAATGATAATAATTAAAACTCCGTAAACAACTAAATCAATCGAATGACCAGTCCCACCAAAATAAATTCTAGAAAATTCTGATATTGGAATTAAGATTGCAGCACCAATAATAGGTCCCCAAATATTTCCAACTCCGCCCATTACTGCAATTAATAAAACTAAGATTGATATATCAACGTTGAAGGCATTATTAGGATCTACAATTAAAACATATTGAGCGTAAATACTTCCTATCGGAGCCATAATCATTGCAGAAATTATGAATGCAATAATTTTATATTTAGAGACATGAATTCCAAGGCTTGAAGCTGCATCTGATTGATCACGAATTGCTCGCAGTCGATATCCAAGTTTAGATCTGTTTAATAGCCACACTAAAAAGAATGTGACAATAAAGAATAGAAGCGAAATATAATAATAGGCGACTTTGCTTTTGTGAAACTGCATTGAAGACCAAGGACTTTCTCTATTAATAGGTATCCATAATCCTGATGATGAACCGACCTCAGGCCATCTTTGAAAAACGACTTGAAAACTTATTCCTATTAATAATGTTGCAATTGCAAAATAGTGACCTTTTAATCTTAAAATTGGAATTCCAATTAACATTGCAACAAATCCTGAAATTCCAATTCCAATTAAAATTCCAATCCAAGGAGTAATATGAAATTTGACATAAAAATAAGCACAAGCATAAGCGCCTATGCCAAAAAAGATTGCATGTCCCAAACTAATTTGACCTGAAAACCCCGCAAGTACGTTCCATGATTGAGCCATGACGGCATGCATAAAGATCATCATCATTAAGTGAATTGCAAATTTAGAAGGAGAGGTGAAGGGAAATAAAAATAAACCCAAAACAATAATACCAATAATAATAAGAGAGTTTTTATTAAAGTACCAAAGCGGTTCATTTTTTGCCTCTAATAATTTAGCTGAAATATTATTCATCATATTAATATCTCCCAAAGATTCCTTGTGGTCGTACAATCACCACAAATAAATAAACTGCAAAAACATATAACAATTTAAATGAAGGATCGATTACTAGTCCACCAACTGACTCGACAACTCCAATAATAATTCCAGCAATTAAACTTCCGGTAATACTTCCAAATCCTCCGAGCGCTACAGCGACAAAAGCGAATAAAGAAAAATTTACACCTACATCCGGAAAGACATAATAGAAGTTTGAAAGCATTGATCCTGCAACAGCAACACAAGAAAGTCCTATTGCCCAACCAAGTGCAAACATTTTATTAGAAGGAATTCCTAAAATTTCAGCAGCTTGTCTATCTTGGGAGGTTGCCTGTAATGCCGTTCCAGTTTCTGTTTTTGTTACAAATAAATAAAGCAAAACAAATGCAACAAGACAAACTAAGCTTGCATACAATTGAGGTTTGCCGATAAAAATTCCAAGTATTTCAAACTTTCCTTGAATGAGTGGATTTTTAATTGTTCTAAAATCTGGAGTAAAAAATAATTGTGCCAAAGCTCTAATTGTAACGGCAAGACCAAACGTTGCGCAAATTTGCACTAACATTGTTGAATTTAAAATTTTTCTAATAATAAAATAATGCGTGAGAACACCAATTGCCGCCATAATTAAGATAGTAATTGGAATTGAAAAAATCGGATCTAAACCAAATAATGCCCACAACCAAAAAGCTGAGAACATAGAAATCATTAAATGGTCTCCATGTGCAAAATTTACAATTTCCATTAGACCAAAAATTAGACTTAACCCAGCAGCAATTAATGCATAGATTAAACCCATCAGAATCCCGCTTATAATTGCTTGTACAATTGCTTGTGAAGTCATCCCCAAATACTTGTGTTTACAAAGTTTTTAATTGTAGCTAATCTATTTAAAAAAATAACGGAGATCTATGAAAAAATACTTATTATGTTTTGTAGCTGCCCTTTCTCTCTCATTTAACTCATTTGCCGTTGCGCAACAAAAAGTTAATGAAGTAGTGATTGGTGTTCTACATCCATTAACAGGTCCAGTTGCACAAATTGGTCTTGATTCAATTGCGGCTCTTAAAACAGCTGTAGAGATTGTTAACGAAGATGTTGATCTTGATTTTCCTTTTGCAAAAGGAAAAGGTTTGCCAGGATTAAAAGGCGCTAAAATTAGATTAGTTATCGCTGACCACCAAGGAAAACCAGAAATTGGCCAAGGTGAAGCTGAGAGATTAATTAATAATGAAAAAGTTCATGCATTATTTGGTGCTTACTTTTCAGCAGTAACTGCAACAACAAGTTTAGTTGCTGATAGAGCTGGAATTCCATACGTGAACGGAGCTTCAACAGCACCTAATTTAACCGAACGTGGTCTAAAGTATTTCTTTAGAGTAACTCCGCATGATGGTGAATTTACACAAGTGATGTACGATTTTATGTCGGATTTGCAAAAGAAAAAGAATATTAAATTATCAAGTGTGAGCATTTTGCATGAAGATTCTCTTTGGGGAACTGATAGCGGAACTACACAAGAGAAACTTGCAAAAGAAAAGAGCTACAAAGTTTTAGATAAAATTGCTTATAATTCAAAAGCAACATCTTTAACTTCAGAAGTTCAAAAACTAAAAGCGTCCAACGCTGATGTTTTACTTCCTTCTTCTTATACATCTGATGCATTTCTTTTCTTAAAAACAGCAAAAGAATTGGATTACAATCCAAAACTATTAATCGCGCAAAATGCTGGGTATGTAGACCCAACATTCTTGTCTACAATGGGTAAAGATGCTGAAGGTGTAATCACAAGATCACCTTTCAACTTCGATCTTGCCAAAAAAGTTCCTAACCTTGCTAAGGTGAATGAAATATTTAAAAAACATTCAGGTGGAAGAGATTTATCTGATGTTCCTGCAAGAGAATTTACTGCATTCATGGTTCTTGTAGACGCAATCAACAGAGCTGGTTCAACTGATCCTGAGAAAATTCGTGTTGCTTTAACAAAAACGAATATTCCTGCTAAAAACTTAATCATTCCTTACAAAGGTGTGAAGTTTGGAGCAAATGGACATAACGAGTTGCAAAGAGGAATTTTAATGCAAGTACAAAATGGACAATACTGTACAATTTATCCATTTGAATTCGCTGCTTGTGAAGTGAAATACCCTATGCCAACTTGGGCACAAAAAAAATAAGTAATTATTTTTAAAAAATTAAGGGACGGTTTTAATTAATCGTCCCTTTTTTTTTGGGATTAATTAATTTTTTTTAACTTATCTAAAGATTTTAATTGAAAACCGTTCTTAATTAAAACTTCTCTTAAATATTGAGCGTTATCCACTGCAGTTTTTTCATCTCCATGAACGCAAATTGAATCAATGTCACAAGGAATTTGTTTTCCAGAATAACAATTTAAAGCCTGATTTTCTAACATTCTAAGAACGTGTTTTGCAGACTCTTCTCTGCCTAAGATCATTGCATTAGGTTTAGATCTTGCAACAAGATAACCGTTATCTTCATAGTTTCTATCTGCAAACACTTCGCAAGCAATTCTTAATTTTAAATCACGACCTGCTTTTTCCATCTCAGTCTGTGCATGGGCTAAAAAAATTATATTTGGATCAAATTGCTTAACGGCTTTAGCTATAGTGAAGGACAATTCATAATTCTCGCAAGCCATATTACTCAAAGCACCATGTGGTTTTACATGAGTTACTT
Organism: Candidatus Allofontibacter sp.; assembly: GCF_040404065.1. Classification (GTDB taxonomy): domain Bacteria; phylum Pseudomonadota; class Alphaproteobacteria; order Pelagibacterales; family Pelagibacteraceae; genus Fontibacterium. The sequence goes on along the minus strand of NZ_JBBAJM010000001.1, from coordinate 530,195 downwards.
TCATTTTTAATTTATCTGCGACTTTGTTTAGAATTTCACACTGATCAATGACAAGTTTAGTAACTTCCTCTGGTGAAATATTCATTCTCTTTCTACCAAAATTTTCTCTATCTAAATAAGAAGGATGTGATCCAATGCTAACTCCATTATCTTTGGATATACGAATGGTTTTTTCCATCGTTTCTTCATCGCCCGCATGATAACCACAAGCAATGTTTGCAGAATTTACTATTTTTAATAAGGCAGGATCATTTTCTGTAGAATGAAACTTTGAACTTTCGCCAAGATCACTATTAATATTTACTTCCATTATATTTCGCTTTTGCTAATTTAAAATTTCTAAAAGTTTATACAATATCCATGATAAAAAAAATAACTAATATCAGTGATCAAGGAATTATTTGTGATTTTGGCGAAGAGGTAAACAAGGATATTAATAAAAAAGTTATTAGTCTTTTTAACTATCTTAAAGAAAAAAGTAATAAAGACGAGATTAAGGGTATTTATAATATTATCCCTTCCTACAACAAGTTAGTTGTCCATTTCGATTTGGAAAAAAACAACTCACATAAAATTAAAGAATTAATTTCATCTATTGATCTTAAAAAATTAACTACATCTCAATCGGGCAAAGCTTGGACTATTCCTGTTTGTTATGATGATGAATTTGCACTTGATTTAGAAAATTTAACCAAATCCCTTAAATTATCGAAAGAAGAAATTATCAAAACACATCTGGAGACTGAGTTTTATGTGTACATGATTGGTTTTATGCCAGGACATCCTTATATGGGTGATCTTGATAAGAAATTATTTACAAGTCGATTACAGTCACCAAGAGTTCAAGTTCCCATAGGTTCCGTTGCTATCGCTGAAAAGTTTTGCATTATCTATCCTTATTTAAGTCCTGGTGGGTGGAATATTATTGGCAGAACATCTGTTAAATTATTTGATACTAAAAATTTAACAAACCCCTGTTTGTTTTCACCGGGAGACATAATAAAATTTAAAAAAGTTAATAAATCAGAATTAAAATAATGGAACAAAGTTATTTTGAAGTTTTAAGACCCGGTATCAATTCAACCTTTCAAGATAAAGGAAGATTTGGTGTTCAATATATGGGACTGGCTCCTGGTGGCGCCATGGATTACCAATCTTTTCTACTTTCTAACGTTTTGTTAAACAATGAAAAAAATACGGGCGCAATAGAATTTGCTTACCAAGGTCCTCTGCTAAAGTTAGTTAAAGGTAAAACTAAAATTGCAATTACAGGAAATGTTTTTTTTAAAATATATTCTCAAAAAGCAGAAATTAATGGTGAACCTTACCGCACTTACGATCTAAATGAAGGCGATCAATTAGATATTCTTGCAACAAAGGCATCTGTCTATGGTTATCTAAGTATTGAGGGAGGCTTTAAACTAGATAAATTTTGTGGATCAGTTTCATCTCAACCTCGAGCATTTATTGGTCCTAATGATGGGAAAAAGATTGAATTAAAAGATAAGATCTTAATTTTTAAAAACTCTACAATTCCAGAAAATAAAATAATAAGAAATATAAAATTTGAAGAAAAAAAGATCTTCAGTGTACTTCCTGGTCCGCAATTTCATTATTTTAGTGCTGCTTCTAAAAAGCAATTTTTTTCAACTCCTTATTTAATCACGAAGCAAACTGACAGAATGGGAATGAGAGTTATAGGTAAAAGTCTAGAAAACTTAGTGAATTCTAATATTCCCTCTGAAGGTATTATAAAAGGGGCCATTCAGGTTCCAGGAGATGGAAATCCAATTATACTTTTATCAGACCATCCAACAACAGGCGGATATCCAAAAATAGGTTCTATTATTTCATCTGATTATGATGATTTAATTCAACAAAACGCTAACAAAGAAATTTTCTTTCAACTTGTAACTTTAGAAGCTGCTGAACAGCAATTTGCTCTTTATCTCGATAAAATAAAAAAAAGAATTTCTAATATTGAAGGAATATAAATAAAATATTTAAGCCATATTTCTTAGAACGTACTGAAGAATGCCACCGTGCTTATAGTATTCAGTTTCATTATCAGTATCGATTCTAGAAAGAACATTTATTTTCTTAGAACTTCCATCTTCATATAAGAATTCAACGGTTACTTCTTCTCTAGGTTTTAAACCTTTTTCAACATTAAGAATGTTTATAATTTCAGATCCTTTTATATTTAAAGTTTTTCTAGAAAAACCTTCTTTAAATTGAAGAGGTAATATTCCCATGCCAACTAAATTAGATCTGTGAATTCTCTCGAAGCTTTCTGCGATAACAGCTTTAACACCTAAAAGTTTTGTACCTTTTGCGGCCCAATCACGCGATGATCCCGTTCCGTATTCTTTTCCTGCAATTACAATAAGATCTACTTTTCTTTTTTGATATTCCATAGAAGCATCAAATACTGGCATTACTTTTTTATCAGGATAAATCATTGTAACACCACCTTCTGTTCCTGGAGCCATTTCATTTTTAATTCTAATGTTTGCAAATGTTCCGCGCATCATCACTTCGTGATTTCCTCTTCTCGCTCCATAAGAGTTAAAATCTTTTTGTAATACTTGATGTTGCATAAAATAGTCACCTGTAGGTCCAGACTTTTGAATAGATCCTGCTGGAGAAATGTGATCCGTCGTTATTGAATCTGCTAAAATAAGAAGAGGTCTTGCGTTTTTAATCGCTTTAAATCCTTCTGGTTTATCAGGTAAGTTTTCAAAGAATGGTGGTCGTTTAACGTAAGTTGATTTTTGATCCCAATCATAAATGCTGCTCGCAACTGTTTTAATTTTTTGCCAGCTATCAGGACCTTCAGATACATTATCATATCTTGATCTATACATCTGCGCTGTAATTGAAGTTAAGATGGTGTCTGCGATCTCTTTATTAGACGGCCAAATATCTTTTAAGAATACATCTTTGCCACTCTTATCTTTGCCAAGTGAATCTTTATAAAGATCAAAGGTCATTGAACCTGCGATAGCGTAAGCCACAACAAGTGGAGGTGATGCTAAGTAATTTGCTTTAACTTGCGGATGCACTCGTCCTTCAAAGTTTCTATTTCCTGAAAGAATTGATGCTACATACAATTCACCTTTTGTAATTGCATTATTAATGTTGTCGTTCAACGGTCCAGAGTTTCCAATGCAAGTCGTACAACCATAACCTACTAAATTGAAACCTAATTGATTAAGATAAGTATCAAGTCCTGCTTTTTCTAAATAATCAGTTACAACTTTAGAACCAGGGGCCAATGAAGTTTTAACCCAAGGCTTAGAAGATAATCCTTTTTCAATTGCTTTTTTAGCAAGAAGTCCTGCAGCAATTAAAACGCTAGGGTTAGAAGTATTTGTGCAAGATGTGATTGCAGCAATTACAATATTCCCATCTTTTAATTTATAATTTGCGTTTTCAACAGCATATTCTTTTAACGCTGTTCTTTTGATTGTCTCTTTAAAGTTTTTATCAAAGTCTTTTGCAGCATCCGTTAATAAAACTTTATCTTGTGGACGTTTTGGTCCTGCAATTGTTGGAACCACTGTGCTTACATCTAAACTTAAAGTATCTGTAAATACCATTCCTGAACTTGTCCATAGTCCCTGCTCTTTTGCATAAACTTCTATAAGTTTAATTAAGTCTTTATCTCTGCCAGTAAATTCTAAATATTTGAGCGTCTCTTCATCAATTGGAAAAAATCCGCATGTCGCCCCATATTCTGGCGCCATGTTTGCAATTGTTGCTCTGTCTGCGAGAGATAGATTTTTTAAACCTTCACCATAAAACTCTACAAATTTTCCAACTACACCTTTTTTTCTTAACATTTGTGTAACGGTTAAAACTAAATCTGTTGCTGTTGTGCCTTCTGGCAATTTTCCTTTAACTTCAAAGCCAACAACCTCTGGAATTAACATTGAAATAGGTTGCCCTAACATCACAGCTTCAGCTTCAATTCCACCAACTCCCCAACCAAGAACCGCAAGACCATTCACCATTGTTGTGTGACTGTCTGTGCCTACTAAAGTATCTGGATAAGCAGTTAGTTCTCCATTGATTTCTGAAGACCAAACTACTTTTGATAAATATTCTAAATTAACTTGGTGACAAATTCCTGTTCCTGGAGGAACCACTTTAAAATTATCAAATGCTTGCTGACCCCATTTCAAAAATGAATATCTTTCACCATTTCTTGAGAATTCTTTTTCAACGTTCAAATCAAATGAATCTTTATTTGCATAATTATCAACCATCACTGAGTGATCAATGACTAAATCTACTTGCGATAATGGATTAATTTTTTTTGGATCTTTATTTTTTGCTTTCACCGCATCACGCATTGCAGCTAAATCTGCAACTGCTGGAATTCCTGTGTAGTCCTGCATTAAAACTCTAGCTGGACGATAAGCGATTTCGGTATCCGAAGTTTTAGTCGTTAACCAACTTTGGATGGCGTTAATTTGCGTCTTATCAACTGTACTATTATCTTCGTGACGAAGTAAATTTTCTAATAAAACTTTAAGGGACTTTGGAAGTTTGTTTATATCTTTAAGACCATTCTTCTCAGCTTCAGTTAAGCTGTAAATAACATAGTCTTTTCCGTTAGCTTTGATTATTTTTTTTGATTTAAAAGAATTAATTTTGCTCATAAAGAAATTCGAGATTTATTTACTATCGCAGGCATATAACTTCAACGGTTTATTTTCGTTTCTTGGAAGTTCTTCGCACTTTCCTTCAAAGCAAATGCTCCAGTTTTTAATATTAGTTTCAGAGGTTGCTAATATCAATTCATCTTTAGCGCTAACTTTGGGTTTATAAACCCACCAACCCTTGACTAGTTTTGCGTCAGGAGGAGGCTCCATTCCAGCACCCGAACCTTTAATTCTTGCTTCTACAATTTTCAGTTTTGAATTAACAATCTTCCAATCTTCTTGCCACTCCACTTTCTCTATGGAATGAGTCCAAACCAACGTAAAAAACGAAAGTGCGAACGTTGTAACTTTTGTTCCGGTTAAAACGCATAAACTCATGCATTAGTGTTTGGTAATTTTTTAATTCTATACCAAATTAAAAAAACTGTGATAGCCGTAATTACAAATCCTATTTTATCAAGTATTGGGTCTGAAATAATAAATAATCCAGCAACTAATACACCTAATGCTCTTTCGGTCCAACTTAGAGTAACTCTATAATGTCCAATCACAGCCATGCCCCAAAATATTATTGCGATAGATACTTTTATAAAAATATAAATAACTGAAAGTGAAAACGCATCTAAGCTTTTACCAGTTGGATTCTGTAGCATTAGTTCTGGGGCGTAGACTGCCATAAATGGTATTACAAATCCTGCTGCTGCTATTTTCATAGACTCATTTGCAATTACATTGCCATCTTCTTTTGCAATAGGCGCTGCTGCCATACAGGCAAGAGCAACCGGTGGTGTAAGATCTGCTAAAATTCCAAAATAAAAGACAAACATGTGACTTACTAAAAGAGGAACTCCTAACTTAAAAAGAGCAGGTCCTGCTATAGCAGAAGTAATGATGTAAGTTGGAATAGTTGGGATACCAGTTCCAACAATAATGCAAACGATCATCGTCAAAAACAAAGATACTATCAAACTATTCTTTCCGATCTCAATAATTAACTGACCAATTGTGTTTGCAATTCCAGTTAATGTTAAGGCGCCAATAATTATTCCAACAATTGCACAGGCAAGTCCAACTGGTAATGCTGTTTTAGCTCCATCTGCTAAAGAGTCTCTACAATCTATTAAAGTTTTTTTTCCGCCTTTAACAAAAAAGTTCCAAACTAATAATATAAATAAAGTTGCAATAATAATTGTTGTTCCTAATTTAAAGAAAGAAGAAGCAATAAAACCTAAAGCGATCCAAAAAATAAATCTATTTACTTTAGATGAAAAACCAAGAGTGATGGATGCTCCTAAAATTAAAAATGTTGTTAAAATTAAACCAATAATTCCAGCATACAAAGGCGTATAACCAGCAAATAAAAGATAAACAAGAGCCGCTAATGGTAAAACTAAATACCATTTTTGCTTTAAGGCTTTTAATGGTGAGGGTAATTTATTTTTTGGTAAACCAACTAAATTGTTTTTGCTCGCCTCTAAATGCACCATCCAAAAAGCTGATGCATAATAAAAGAAAGCAGGAAGTATTGCTGCAATACAAACTTCGTAATACTGAATTCCTAAAGTTTCTGCCATGATGAAAGCAACTGCTCCCATTACAGGTGGCATAATTTGTCCGCCCATTGAAGCTGTGGATTCAACTCCACCTGCAAAAGCAGATCTGTAACCAAATTTTTTCATCAACGGTATAGTGAACTGTCCAACTGTTACAACGTTTGCAATTCCTGATCCTGAAATTGTTCCCATCATTCCTGAAGATATAACCGCAACCTTCGCAGGACCTCCTGTCATGTGTCCAACTAAACCCATGGAAACATCGTTAAATAATTTGATCATCCCTGCTCGCTCTAAAAATGAACCAAATAAAATGAATAAATAAATATAAGTAGAAGAAACATAGATAGGCACTCCATAAATACCTTCGGTACCATAGGACATTTGTTCTATGATTTGTTTGAAATCGTATCCGCGGTGTTGAAAAATTCCTGGTAAATAATTTCCAAACAAACAATAAAGAAGAAAAAAACCTGACATGATTGGAAGTGAAGATCCCATCAAAATCCAACAGGCAACAAAAAGTACCACTAAAGCTACAACGCCTACAACTATATCTGTAGTGTTTGGATCTCCTGCTCTAACGATTAAATCTTTGTATTCAATAAGTTGATACAGACCAATTCCAAAACTTAAAATTCCTAAAATCCAGAAAAAAGTTCTGGAAATTAAACTATATTTTTTTAAAGAACTAATCAGCGGAAGGCCTATTAAGCCTAAAAATCCAACGTGGATTGCCCGGACAACTTGGCTTGAGAAATCAATAATATGAGCAGCAGTTAATAACTGAAAAACAGAAAAAAGAATTGCTATATAAAATAAGATTCTTCCTTCAGTAGTCCTTGGGAAATCTTCAATAATAGCATCAGATAAGACAGCTGAACTATTGTCAGCTGTCTTAGATCCTTTTGATTTTTTCATGAATTAACTTATTAAATTAAAATTATTTAATAAGTCCTTTTTCTTTATAATATTTAGCAGCACCAGGATGCAAAGGAACTGGTGAGTTCTTAGCTGCATTTTCTAAAGAAATATCTTTAGCCGCAGAGTGAGACGCAATCATTTCAGGAAGGCTTTCATAAAATAATTTTGTCATCTGATATGCCGTTGCTTCAGAAACATCTTTGCGAGTAACCAAATAATTGATTACTGATGCAGTGTTAACATCTTCTGTTTGACCTTTGTAAGTGTTCGCTGGAATTTTAGCAGCAACAAATGGTGCCCCCATTTTTTTTACTATTTCCGCAGGAACAGAAACCACAACGATATCTAATGAAGTTGAAAGATCTTTAAGTGATGCCACACCAAGACCTGCCGACTGAAGAGTTGCATCTAATTGTCTATTCTTAATTAGTTCAACAGACTCTGCGTAAGGCAAATACTCGATCTTACCTAAATCTTTATAACTCATACCTGCCGCTTTAAATAAGGCTCTAGTATTTAATTCAGTTCCAGATTTAGCCGCTCCGACTGACAAACCTTTTCCTTTAAGATCTGCTAAAGTTTTAATTTTAGAATCTTTTGAAGCTACGATTTGAATATAGTTTGGATAAATTGCGCCAATCACTCTTAATTTATCAAGTTTAACTTTAAAACCTGCGTCTTCATTTCCTTGCCAAGCATCTTTAAGAGCATCTCCTAAAACAAATGCTAATTCTCCTTTTCCATCTTGAAGAAGATTTAAATTTTCAACAGATGCTTTTGTTGCTTGTACTTGAACTTTTACCTCTTTAATTTTTTCACCGTAAATTTTTGAAATTCCAACGCCTAAAGGATAATAAACTCCTGAAGTTCCGCCTGTTAGAATATTTATAAATTCTGCTGAATTTGAAGTATTGATAGCAAACAACAATGCAGCGATTGTTGTTAATATTTTTTTAAACATATAAATCCTTTTTAAATTGTTTATAGTTCATTAAATTATAAATTTAGAAAAAACGCAAACTGGATATATTTTTTTGTTCTACTCTAGATTGTGTTCTAGTTTAATGCGATATGAATAAAAGAGTTTTTTTCAAAAAAATATTTACAATACTGTTAATAAGTAATTTTATTAAAATAAAAAAAATAACCGCAAAAGAAAAAGTGACCAAAAGCAAAGAAGAGTGGAAAAAAATCCTAACTGTTGAGCAGTATGATGTTCTAAGAAACGAAGGTACGGAAAGAGCTTATACAAGCGCGTTAAATGATGAAAAAAGAGAAGGAAATTATTACTGCGCAGGATGCAATAACAAGCTTTTTAGTTCAAAAATGAAGTACGACAGTGGAACGGGTTGGCCTTCTTTTTTTGAAACTTACTCTGAGGCTTTTGAAACAAGCACTGACTATAAATTAGTTTATCCAAGAACTGAGTATCATTGCTCAAAATGTGATGGTCATCATGGCCATGTATTTGATGACGGTCCTAAACCTACAGGCAAAAGATATTGCAATAATGGCCTTGTATTAAAATTTGTACCGGGAAAAATTAGTTAGTATGACAAATTCTAACATCGCAGACGGGGTTAATAAAAAAGGTTTTGTTAAACATATTGGTGGGATTGATTTTAAAAAAATTTCCGAAAGTACTTTTGAATTTCAATCTAAAGTTCAAAGTTTTAATTTAAATTCAGCAGGAATAAGTCATGGTGGTTATATTGCTGCTATTTTAGATAATGGAATGGGATCAGCTGCTCATCAAGTTATAGATGGCAAAAGATGTGTGACAATTGCCTTAGATATAAAATTTATTTCAGCCTCAAGAGAAAACGATAAGTTGATTGGTAAAGTTAGAATATCAAGAAAAACTAATTCCTTAGTTTTTGTGCTGGCAGAACTATTTGAGAAAGACAACTTAGTTGCAACTGCATCTGGCACATGGAAAATTATATAATCTTACTTCCAAATCTCTTTTAATTTATCCACTCTTCCACAGCCTGCCAAGTAAGAATAATAATGATTTGGGTTCTTTTTATAAAAATCTTGATGATAGTCTTCAGCGGGATAAAAATTTTTATACTCAACAAAGGCTGTTTTAATTTTATTTCTATTTAATGATTTCATTTCATTAATAGACTGGTCTATTAATTTTTTTTCTTCTTCATTTTGATAGAAAATTGCCGAAGCATAACTTTTTCCTTTATCGCAAAACTGACCTTGCCCATCATATGGGTCAATATTTATCCAAAATTTTTTGAGTAACTCTAAATAAGAAATTTGTTTTGGATCATAAATAACTTTGACAGTTTCTATGTGACCTGTTTTACCCTTGAGCACTTCTTCATAAGTAGGATTAACTTTAGAGCCACCGCTATAACCCGAGATTACTGTAGTTACTCCTTCTATTTTCTCAAATGCAGCTTCCATACACCAAAAGCAACCACCCGCAAGATATGCATATTTTTTTTCTTGTGAATAACCTGACGATGAAACTAATAAAATAAAAAATATAACTATTAAATTTTTCATTCTATTGAATGTAAAAATTTATAATTCCAAAAACGATAATCCCAAATAAAGATGAAAATAATACATTTTTTTTTGAAAGGAAAAGTACAACGAGAGTAAGACCTGCTACAAAAATTCTAACAAAGGTCGAACTTTCTTCAAGTGCTCCTACTGGATGAATAAAAATTCTAGAAATCAAAGCAGCTAAAATTCCATAAGAAATACAAGATATAAACTTAAACAATTTGCCTTCTTCGTTTACATAATGTGCAGAAATAGCTCCTAAAAGCCTTGAGGCATAGGTTGCAACTGATGCTATTAAAATTGCTATGTAAATATAATTTGATGACATGTTTTACCTAATAAAAATTAAATAAGAAATTATTCCAGATACCAATCCTGAAATTAGTACTGACCAACTAGGTGTTACTAAAAATAAAAGAGGAGATAAAATAACTGATAAAACAACTGTTAAGATAATATGTTTCTTATTTAATCCAGCTGCAATCATACACATAAAATAAATTGGATTTAAATAAATAACTGCAATAAAAATATTATTACTGAGAGCTCCGGCGGCATAAAAACCAACAACTGTTGCAATAGTCGATAAAATCCAAAGAGTAGCGCTAAGTCCTAAATAGAAACTAAAACGATTTCCTTTATCAATTGTTTTGTAATTATTAAGCATATGAACCCAACTAGTGACTGCTATTAAATGCGATATTAAATAATAGTGCCAATTAGGTCTGCCTTGCTCTCTAATGACAGGAATTAAATTAATAGTCATTGGATACAATCTGGCGTTTGTTAAATATACCGATAGAAAAATATTTAAGAAAGTTCCATGAACTATAACAGTCTCAGCCATCACTACTTGTCCTGGCAAAGCAAAACTAATTAATGTTGAAAGAAAACTTTGCGTAGCATTCAAACCTGCATTTTTAAAAAGAGCTCCTAAAGCAAAGAAACTTGCTGCCAGACTTATTCCGGGAATTCCTGCTCCAGCAATACAACCTTGTTTAAAATATTGATTAAAAGTCATGCTAATAAATTAATTTTTGTGCTCAAAATTTTATAAGCCAGGAATAATAAAGCGCATCCTGATAATCTGCTTATTAAATTAGGATAGTTTTTTAAAAAAATAGCAATCTTGCTAGATACTCCTGCATAGATTGATAAAAAGAAAAAGTCTAAAACAACATGGGTTACCATTAAAATAATAAAATGAATGATAAAATTATGATTTGGATCTAAAAAATTAGGAAACATAACAACAAAAAAAACTATAGCGCCTGGACTAAAAAAAGCAGAAATGAATCCATCTTTAAATAAATCTATTGCTGAACGAGTTCCAAAGCCTTTATCTATTGAAACTTTGTTCTTTCTTCTTAAAAACTTTATTGCTAAATAAATTAAATATAATCCACCAATCCATTTAAAAGTATCTAATACCTGCGGATGTGGTTTTATGAGAGCATAAACTCCAAAGGTTGCGCAAATCATTTGAATTGCGTTTGCAGAAACATCTCCTAGTCCTGTCCATAAACTTTTAGGAAAACCATAATTCATTGAATTGCTAATAATTAAAATTCTCTGCGGCCCAGGGGTAATGAAGAGTATGGTGATTAATTGAACAAACAGTAAAAAATTGTTTGGAATCATTGATAAATCTAGGTCTATATTGACTAATTATCTTAATAAAGTTATTTAATTTCAGCGCTGAGTTATTTTCAAATTGCGGGCGCTTTATAAATCCAGCTAAAGCGATGCACTTAATAACCGCCGCTTTATCTGGTGGTTTTTTTCGAAATTTTCCAAAAAAACCTTTGTTTAGAATGAATTATGAGCAAAGATTTAAATATTAGTTTTGAGTTCTTCCCAGCCAAAGACAGGGTGAGTGATGAAGGTCTATGGGAAAGTTTTACTAAATTAGAGGTGTTTGATCCAAAATTTGTATCGGTTACTTTTGGCGCGGGTGGTGGGGAAAGAGATAAAACCGATTATCTTGTTAAAAAAATAAAAAAAAATTCAAAGACTCCAGTTGCAGGTCATCTAACCTGTGTTGATATGAGTAAAGATGAAATTAATAACATTGCATTAGATTGGTTAAATAACGGAATTAACAATATCGTTGCTTTGCGAGGAGATGTAAGAACAAAAAATTCAAAATATCAACCACACCCAAAGGGCTACATTAATGCTGCTGATATGGTTAAGGGTTTAAAAAAATTAGGTAACTTTAGTATTGCTGTTGCAGGCTATCCTGAAAAACATCCTGAATCTAAGAATGAAAATGAAGATTTAGAAAATTTAAAAATTAAAGTGGAACAGGGCGGTGATAAGATTATTACTCAATTTTTTTTTGATCATGAAAAATTATTAAGATTTAGAGACAAATCAATTGCTTATGGCATTAAGGCACCCATCATTCCAGGTATCTTACCTATTGGTAATTTTCAGAAAGTAAAAGATTTTAGTATAAAATGCGGAACATCTATTCCTAAATGGATTGAAGATAAATTCTCTAATTCAAAAATTAATCTAGAAGACCAGAAATTCGTTAGCGTGGATATTGCTTGCAATATTGTAAACAAATTGCAAGCAGAAGGTGTTAACGAGTTTCATTTTTACACACTTAATAAATATGAATTGTCATATGAGGTTTGTAAAAATTTACTAAATACAAAAAAAGTAGAAAAAAAAGAATACGATAAAAATACAAACCAATTTATTAAAACAAAGGAGATATACATATAATGATCAAAATAAACTGCATCGGGTACCCAAGAATAGGACCTAAAAGAGAATTAAAGACTGCTTTAGAAAAATATTGGAAATCTGAGATCTCTGAAAGTGATTTGTTAAAATGTGCTAGTGAATTAAAAAAAAAAAACTGGCAAACACAAAAAGATAATGGTGTTGATTATATTTGCTCAAATGATTTTTCTTTTTACGATCAAGTTTTGGACGCTATTTGTTTATTAGGTGCAATTCCAGAACGATACAAACATAAAGACGATAAAGTTTCTTTTAAAACTTATTTTGCAATGGCGCGTGGTTCGCAAACAAAAGATTTGGATGTGCCAGCACTTGAAATGACAAAGTGGTTTGACACTAATTATCATTACTTAGTGCCCGAATTTTCAAAAAATCAAAAATTTAAATTAAGTTCTAATAAACCCTTTGATGAACTTGATGAGGCAAAAAAATTAGGTTTTAACACAAAGCCTATTATCTTAGGCCCTCTTACCTTTTTAAGCCTTGGAAAAACTACCGATGAATCTTTTAAAAGCATTGATTTGTTAAACAATTTACTTCCTGTGTATGGAGAAATTTTATCAACGCTCAATAAAAAAGGCGCTGAATGGATTCAAATTGATGAGCCTATTTTAGTAAAAAATCAGAACGCTGATTTTATTAAATTGATCAAAAAAACTTTAAATCAATTAAAGAAATTTGCCGGTTCATCTAAAATTATACTAACAACTTACTTTGAGAAACTTGACTCTGAAATTGAGAAAGAAGTTTTAACAAGTGATGTCGATGCTGTTCACTTTGATTTAATACGTGGCACAATCACAAATATAGATGCTTTAAAAAATTCTAACAAAACTATTTCAATTGGAATTGTTGATGGGAGAAATATTTGGAAGTCTGATGTTAATAAAAAGATTGAACAAGTTGCGGAATATGCAAAAAGCATTAAAAATTTATGGATCTCATCTTCTTGTCCATTATTGCACTCGCCTTATGATTTAGGTTTAGAAACTAAAGTTCCTGAAAAAATTAGAAAATGGTTATCATTTGCCAAACAGAAATTAGTTGAGCTTAATTATATTAAAATTTCATTAAACAATGGCAATAATGAAATTAAAAATTACTTAGATGAAAATAAAAAAGATATTACAAGCAGAGAAAAGTCTGAGTTAATTCATGATGACAAAGTTAAACAAAGAGCTAAAAATATCACAGCTGAAATCCTAAATAGAAAATCTAGCTTTGAAAAAAGATGTAAAATGCAGAGCGATGTTTTTGGTTTACCTTTATATCCAACAACAACTATTGGATCTTTTCCTCAAACAACAGACGTTAGAAATGCTCGAGCTAAATTTAAAAAAAACGAATTAAGCCTGAATGAGTATGAGGATTTTCTTAAAGCAAAAACAATCGATGCTATAAAAAAACAAGAACAAATAGACATCGATGTTATTGTTCACGGAGAGTTTGAAAGAAATGACATGGTTGAGTACTTTGGTGAACAACTTAAAGGATTTACATTTACATCTAGTGGCTGGGTACAAAGTTATGGTTCTCGATGTGTTAAACCACCAATTATTTACGGAGACGTTTCTCGTCCAGAATCAATGACTGTGAAATGGTCAAAATTTGCACAAAGCCAAACAAAGAAAATTGTTAAAGGAATGTTAACAGGTCCAATAACAATTCTTCAATGGTCATTTGTAAGAGATGACCAGCCAAGAAAAGATACCGCTCAACAAATTGCTTTTGCTATACGTGATGAAGTTGAAGATCTTGAGAAAAATGGCATTAAGATGATTCAAATTGACGAACCTGCTTTAAGAGAAGGTTTGCCAATAAAGAAAAATAACTGGAAAGAATATTTGGATTGGGCTGTTAAAGCGTTCCAAATTTCTGCGGCTGTTGTAAAAGACGAAACTCAAATACACACTCATATGTGTTACGCTGAATTTGAGGATATTATTGATGCAATTGCAGCTTTAGATGCCGATGTTATCTCAATAGAAACATCTAGATCTAGAATGGAGTTATTAAAAACATTTGAGAAGTTCAAATATCCAAATGAAGTAGGACCTGGGGTTTATGATATTCACTCGCCTAGAGTTCCTAATAAAAATGAAATGAAAGAACTTATTCAAAAAGCTTCTAAATTAATTGATAAGAAAAGAATCTGGGTTAATCCAGATTGTGGTCTTAAAACAAGAGGCTGGCCTGAAACAATTGCTGCACTAGAGACTATGGTGCAGGCGGCGAAAGAATTAAGAACTGAAAAATGAAAATAAATAAGTTAGGAACTAACACTAATTTAATCCGAGGGGGATTAAATAGAAGTCAATTTAATGAGACTTCGGAGGCTTTATTCCTAACTTCAGGATTTGTTTACGACAGCGCTGAACAAGCGGAAGCAATTTTTAAAGGAACAAAAAAAGGTTTTCAGTACACTCGTTATTCAAATCCTACTGTTGAAATATTTGAAAAAAGATTAGCTTTGTTAGATGGTTCTGAAGATTGCTTTGCAACAGCGAGCGGCATGGCTGCTGTCTTTTTTTCATTAATGTGTCAGTTAAAAGCGGGGGACCATGTTGTATCTTCTTCTGCTTTATTCGGCTCTTGCAAGGAAATTTTAAAAAATATTCTACCTCGTTATGGAATTCAAGTAACATTCGTTGATGGAAAAAATATAAATGAATGGAGAAAAGCTATTAAAAAAAATACAAAGATATTCTTTTTTGAAACACCTTCTAATCCACTTTTAGAACTCATAGACATTAAAGCAGTTTGCAATATTGCAAAAAAAAATAAAATTAAAACTATCATTGATAATATTTTTGCAAGTCCTGTTCTACAAAAACCTGTTTTGTTAGGTGCTGACATTATTGTTTATTCAGGCACAAAACATATTGATGGCCAGGGAAGAGTTTTGGGTGGAGCAATCTTGTCTTCAACTAAGTTTAAAGAAAGTATTTTAAAACCATTCCTAAGACACACTGGCCCTTCTATCAGCCCATTTAACGCTTGGGTTTTATTAAAAGGTTTAGAAACTATTAAACTAAGAGTGGAGGCGCAGTCTAATGCTGCTTTAGAAATTGCTCAGTTTTTGCACAAACATTCTAAAATTGAAAAAGTTTTTTATCCTTTCTTAAAAAATTTTTCTCAATACTCTCTTGCTAGAAAACAACAATCGCTAGGTGGAACAATTTTAAGTTTTAAAGTTAAAGGAAATAAAAAAAATGCTTTTAAATTTATCAATAAACTAAAAATATTTGATATCTCTAATAACCTGGGAGACACAAAGTCTATCGTAACTCATCCAACTACTACTACTCACCGCGTTTTAAGTGAAAATGAAAGATTGGCACTTGGTATTACGGACAATTTAATAAGACTTTCTATTGGTTTAGAAACAGTTGCAGATTTAAAAAAAGATATCGTGACAGCTTTAAAGTAAAAATTTTATATTTTTAATCTTTCTACAATCTTATTATTTAATAAATGAGTGTTAAAAATCTCATCAATGTCTTCTGAGTTTTTAAATGTGTACCAAACTCCTTCTGGATAAATAACCATCACAGGTCCAAGATCACATCGATCTAGACAGCCTGATTTATTAATTCTAATTTTTTTATTTAACTTTAAATCTTTTATTTTAATTTTTAATTGTGTCTGTAAATTTTCTGAATTCTTAAGACTACAACACCCTTTAGGATTTGAATCAGATCTTTTATTAATACAACAAAAAACGTGTTTTTCGAAAAACATTTAAATATTTTTAGTTAATATTCTAACTAGAAAAAAATAAATGGGTCTTGGTAAAATTTGCAAAAATTTAAATATAATTTTCATCTGAATTGGAAAAGTAATCTCATATTTTTCAGCTAATAAACCTTCAAAAATTATTTCAGCGGCTTTGTCTGCTTCCATAATAAATGGCATATCAAATGCATTCTTCTCTGTTAATCTAGATTTAACAAAGCCAGGATTAATAATACTTAAGGAAATATTATTTTTATCGCAATCAATTTTAATAGACTCAAAATAATTAATCATTGCAGCTTTGGAAGGTCCATAAGAAGAGGAGTTTGGAAGTCCCCCAAATCCAGCTACTGAACTTATTGCTGCAAGATGTCCTGATTGTTGTGATTTGAAATGAGGTAATAAAATTGAAAAACAATTAATCATACCAAAAAAATTAACAGCAAAAGTTTTTTCAAATAATTCTAATCTAATATCAAAAGTTTCATGAGGCTCATAATAACCAGAGCAATAAACCACAAGATCAATTTTTTTATATTCTTGAATAATTTCACTAATAATTCTTTTACAATTTTCTTTTTCAGTAACATCTAAAGAGAATGTAGAAACTTTTGTCCTTCTTGAATTAAATTCTAATTTTAAATCTTGTAATTTTTCTTGTGTTCTTCCTAATAAAATTAAATGATCGCAATGATCTAAGTATTTTTTGCTAAGCTCATAGCCAATACCAAAAGTAGCGCCTATAATTAAAACGTTCATAAAGTCTGATTGATTAGCAACTATTAAAAATTATCATTAGTGATATAAGATAATACTCATATGGCATCAAGAATTGAATCAGACAGTTTTGGCAAAGTCAAAGTTCCAGCTGATAAGTATTGGGGTGCCCAAACAGAACGTTCATTAAAGTACTTTAAAATTGGAGAAATATTAGTCCCATTAGAAATAATAAGAGCAATTGCTGTCATTAAAAAAGCCGCTGCTATTGTTAATTTTAGATTCAAATCTTTAGAAAAAAAAGTTTTCCAAGCAATTATCAGAGCTGCTGATGAAGTAATTAAGGGAAAGTTTAACGACCATTTTCCTCTAAAAGTTTGGCAAACAGGCTCCGGAACGCAAACGAATATGAATGTGAATGAAGTTATTTCCAATCGTGCTATAGAAATTTTGGGTGGGAAAATGGGTTCAAAAAAACCCGTTCATCCAAATGATCACGTTAATAAATCTCAATCTACAAACGACACTTACCCAAGTGCTATTCATGTGGCTACTGCTATTGAGGTAAATAAAAAACTTCTGCCTTCTCTAAAATTATTAGAAAAAGAATTAGCAGTAAAAGTTAATAAGTTTAAAAATATTGTCAAAATTGGAAGGACTCATCTTCAAGACGCAACTCCTTTAACATTGGGACAAGAATTTTCAGGCTATCAAACTCAAATAAAAAACTGCATCAAACGTATAGAGATTGCTTTAAAGGAAGTTTACTTTCTTGCTCAAGGAGGTACTGCTGTTGGCACTGGCATTAATAGCAAAAAAGGTTTTGATAAAAAAATTGCATTTGAAATTAAAAAAATTACTAAGTTGCCATTTAAAACTGCTCCTAATAAATTTGAAGCACTTGCGAGTCATGAGCCAATAGTAAATCTATCTGGAACACTTAATACTCTTGCTGTTGCTCTAATGAAAATTGCAAACGATATAAGATTTCTTGGTTCTGGACCTAGAGCTGGTTATGCAGAACTTATTCTTCCAGAGAATGAGCCCGGTTCATCTATTATGCCGGGTAAAGTAAATCCAACTCAGTGTGAAGCTGTTACTATGGTGTGCACAAGAGTGATGGGTAATCATACAACAATTACCATTGCTGCTTCTAACGGTCATTTTGAATTAAATGTTTTTAAACCTGTAATTGGTCATAGCATTATTCAGTCTATTGAATTGCTATCCGAATCTATTGATTGTTTCGTGAAATATTGTCTAAGAGGAATTAAAGCAGATACAAAAAGAATTTCTGAATTATTAAATAACTCTTTAATGTTAGTTACCGCTCTTGCTCCTAAAATTGGTTATGACAATGCTTCTATGATTGCAAAGAGAGCTCATAAAAATGGAACGTCTTTAAAACAAGAAGCTTTAAAAAGTGGGCTAGTTAACGAAAAAGAATATAATCAATTAATGGACCCAAAAAAAATGGTTCACCCAAATTAAAATAAGAAACTATAGATTCTAGGGTCTAAAATATTCAAAATATCTTTATTTAAACGTAAATTAAACTCTTCTTGGATAGTATTAAGACTTACTCTGCTAAACTTTTTATTATTATCTCCAACAATCTCATTAATAACTATTCTTCCTTTTTTCATGTTTAAATCAGCGCTCATTTTTGCGTAAAGAGTATCGTTTGGTAAAAGAGCTATTTTTTCCCTGGCGCCGTTTGTATTTTTATAAAAACTTCTAACATTTTTAAGGTTAATCTGAGAATTAAAAAAGAATATAGTTTCTCTATTTTGAGTAATAAAACGACCGTTTATTTTTAATTGATCATTAGATTTTGAAATTAAGTTTAGCTCCTTAACGTTCACATCGCCACCTTCTACAATAACTAATGCATTAGCATCAGAGAAAAGATTATGGTTAGTTACCATGTTCTTAAAATTTAATTTAAAAACTCCATAAAAATCATCATGAATATTAAATAATTTATGATGAACTAAATTATCTTTTAAATCACCGTTAGATAATTTTTTAAAATTAGTATCTATAAAATTAAATTCACCTTCGAATGCAAGTTTAGGTTTTATAGAAATTTTTGCATTTCCGGTTCCTTTATAAAGAAAAGAATTAACTAGAATATTATTTAATTCTGCAAACTCATCTTTTAAATCAAAATTAAACTGCAAGGTTAAATTATTCAAACCAATGGTACTTAAAGTATTTGCAAATCTAATTCTTCCATTTCCAATAAATTCATTTTTTAAAAAATTAATATTATTTAAATTAGCGTCTAAATAAAATTTTAGATCTGGGGATTCAACCAATAATTTTCCAATACTTTTATCTTTATCTTTAGAGCCCTGAAAATTAGCTGCTATAGGTAGATTGAATAAATTACCTGTTAAATCAAATTTTTTTATATTTCCTTGATCAAAAATTATTTCGCTGTTAATGTCACTAATTTCAACTGAGTTTTTGCTTGAAGAATATTTAAAATCTAGATTATCAATTTTAATAACTTTTAAATCTTTAATGGCATCATTATGTTTAAAAAAATTATCAAAATAATTACCGTCAACTTCAATAATACCATCTCGAATTTCAATATCATTAATATTAAATTTTCTAAAAATAATATTAAAAATGTTTATGCGTAAATTAATTTTATATATATTTCCTAAATAGACATCTTCTTTTTTATTGCCATCAAAAATATCCACCGAAAACAGTTCAATATGAGGCCTTAAAAAGGGCTTATAAGAAATTTTTTCATTAATCTTTATTTTAATAAAAAATTTTTCTTGAATATGACTTTCAATCTCAGATCTATATTTTTCTAAATCTATAAAATAGGGGGACAAAAA
Source organism: Candidatus Allofontibacter sp. (assembly GCF_040404065.1). Classification (GTDB taxonomy): domain Bacteria; phylum Pseudomonadota; class Alphaproteobacteria; order Pelagibacterales; family Pelagibacteraceae; genus Fontibacterium. Next base: position 510,452 of record NZ_JBBAJM010000001.1, on the reverse strand, counting down.
AATTAAAAATACTATAGCTGCTATTGCAACCATTATACCACTGTATATTTTGTGATTATAAAAAGACTTTAAGGACTTTAAAGACCTCAAAAACTCTAAAGACTGTAATTTCCTAAGAATCATTTAATTTTTGTTATATTATGTTAACTACTTGATCTATTTGATTTTATGAATTCCACGAACCAAAATTACTTATTAAACCTTAATAATCAACAAAAAGAAGCTGTTACTCATAGTGATGGACCTCTTCTAATTCTTGCTGGTGCAGGCTCTGGAAAAACTAAAGTTTTAACCACTAGAGTTGTTCATCTTATTGAAACAAAAAAATGTTGGGCAACACAAATTCTTTGCGTAACATTTACAAATAAGGCCGCAAATGAAATGCGAGAAAGAATATTAAAACTTCTAAGTGCTCAATCTTCTTCTCTGCCTTGGCTTGGTACTTTTCACTCTATTAGCAATAAAATTTTAAGACGTCATGCTGAGGCTGTTGGTTTAAAATCAAATTTTACTATTTTAGACACTCTTGATCAATTAAGACTAATTAAAAATATAATTGAATCTGAAAATATCGATATAAAAAAAATTCCTCCTAAATTAGTTGCTGCTTTTATAGATGACTGGAAAAATAAAGGTCTTACTCCTAGTGAAGTAAAAATTAGTAATGAAAACTACATTAAAGATACAGCTCTAAAAATATATAAAATCTACCAACAAAGATTGAAGATCATGAACTGCGTTGATTTTGGAGATCTTATTTTGCATTGCGTTACAATATTTAAAACTATGCCAGAAATTTTAGAACTCTATCATAATAATTTTAAATATATTCTTGTAGATGAATACCAAGATACAAATTTTATTCAAAATATATGGTTAGATCTTTTATCTAAAAAAAATAACAATCTCTGCTGCGTAGGAGATGATGACCAATCTATTTACAGTTGGCGCGGTGCTGAAGTAAAAAACATTTTAAATTTTGACAAAATTCATGCACATACGAAAGTTATAAAACTGGAACAAAATTATCGATCCACACAAAATATTTTAGATACAGCCTCATCTTTAATATCAAACAATGAAGATCGACTTGGTAAAAAATTATGGTCTGAAAACTCCAATGGGGATTTGATTGAGGTTAATTGCTATAATAATGGTTATGACGAGGCAGTGAGAGTAGCTGACGAAATTGAAAAAAATTTATCTAAAGAATATTCACTTAATCAAATATCTATACTTGTAAGAGCTTCGTTTCAAACAAGAGAATTCGAGGATCGTTTTATAAAAATTAATCTACCTTACAGAGTTATTGGGGGATTAAAATTTTATGACCGCGCAGAAATTAAAGATGCAATCTGTTACCTTAGAATTGTTTATCAAGAGAATGATGATCTGGCTTTTGAAAGAATAATTAATACTCCTAAACGTGCTATTGGCGATGCAACTTTAAAAGAAATCCATAAAATTGCTAAAGAAAAAGATATTAATTTAGAACAGGCATCTCTTGTTTATTGTGAGCAAGAAAACTCTAAGGGAAAAACAGTTTTAAGCTTAAAAAAAATTATTAGTGATATTCAATTATGGAGAAAATTAACAAAAGAACTAACTCATTATGAGCTTACAGAAAGAATTCTAGATGAATCTGGATATTCTCAAATGCTAATGAATGAAAAAACACCTGAAGCAGATAGTAAACTTGAAAACTTAAAAGAGTTAATATTATCAATCAAAAACTACGCCAGTCTTCAAGACTTTCTTGAAAATATTTCATTACAAACCTCAACAGATGAAGATTGGAATGGAGAGAAAGTAAACTTAATGACTATGCATGCTGCTAAAGGACTCGAGTTTGATGTTGTCTTCTTGCCAGGCTGGGAAGAAGGTCTATTTCCTCATCAAAAATCAATTGATGAAAAAGGTCATCAGGCAATTGAAGAAGAGAGAAGACTTGCTTACGTTGCAATCACTAGAGCAAAGAAAAGGTTATTTATCTCTTTTGTGAACAACAGAAGAATTTATGGAGGAAAAAGAGATCGCGATATAGATTGGATGCCAACACTTCCCTCTCGATTTATCGAAGAACTTCCAAAAGATAAATTAAATATGAAAAATCATTTTACTGAATATAAAAAAGAAGATTTTGATTTTAATCAAGAGATTGATTTTGACCAACCTTCAAGAAGTCCGGGATGGAATAGATTACAGCAAGCAAAAAAAATTAAAAATAATTTTAATAAAATAACTTATAGTAACAACAATACTATTTTTAAAGTTGGCGAAAGTGTCACTCACGAAGATTTTGGCAATGGAAAAGTTATTCATATTGAGGATGATAAACTCATAATTAGTTTTAAAAAATATGGAGAGAAAAAAATAATTGATAAATTTATAAAAAAATTTAATGAAGAAAATTAATCAATTAAGAAAAGTTTTAAAACAAAATAACTGTGACGGTTATTTAATTCCCAAAAATGATGAATATTTTGGAGAACATGTTCCTGAGAATAAAGATCGATTAAAATTTATATCTGGATTCAGTGGCTCATCTGGTCTTGCTATAATTTTAAAAAAAAAATCTTATTTATTTGTAGATGGTCGATATACCTTGCAGGCAAAAGCTGAGGTTAATAAAAGTTTTAAAATTTGCGAAATATCAAAAATAAAACCCCAAGAAGTTTTTAAGAACTTGAGTAAAAAAATCTCTTTAGGATTTGACCCAAAACTTTTTACCTCAAACACATTAAATAATATTATTGGAAATAATAAAATCTCACTTATTGGGATTAAATATAATTTAATTGATAAAATATGGATAAATAAATCTAAAATTAAAGATAAAAAATTCTATCTTTTGGAAGAAAAATTTCATGGAGAACACTATTTAGATAAAATTATTAGACTAAAAAAATTACTTATATCAAATAAGATTGATTATTTACTTTGTACTGCAGTAGAGAATATTTCTTGGTTAATAAATATTAGAGGACGCGACTCTATATCTAGTCCACTGACAAACGGTAAACTAATCATTGAAAGAAATGGAAAAATAATATTTTTTACCAACTTAAATAAGATCACTCCTCAAATTAAGGAATTTATTAAAAAAAATATAACATTTATAAAAGAAGATCTTTTTCTCGATTATTTAAAACAGATTAAAAAATCAAAAATCTTAATAGATAAAAAGACATGCAGTTATGACTATGAAAAAAACATTAATTCTTCCAATGAGATTATAAAAACCAATGACCCTATCGACTTACTAAAAGCGACAAAAAACAAAACAGAAATTAGCAATACTAAAATTGCTCATTTATTTGATGGTATTGCTTTAACAAAATTTATTTTCTGGTTAAAAAATAATTACAAAAAAGAAAAAATTACCGAAATTTCTGCTCAAAATAAACTTGAGCAGTTTAAAAAATTTAGCAAAGATTATTTATATCCAAGCTTTAATACTATTTCAGCATTTGCTCAAAATGGTGCCATTGTTCACTACAGAGCCAATAAAAAAACTAACAAGGTAATAAAGGGAAACAACTTTTACCTTTTAGATTCTGGTAGTCAGTATTTATACGGAACTACAGATGTTACCAGAACAATAGCTATTGGGAAAATTTCCAATATACAAAAACGAATCTATTCAACTGTTCTTAAAGGACATATCGCGGTGTCTTCATATGAAATAAAAAAATCTACTATTGGAAAAGATATAGATAAAGTTGCTAGAGCTCCTTTACTAAAAATGGGTCATAACTATTCTCATGGCACTGGTCATGGCGTTGGTTATTTTTTAAATGTTCACGAAGGACCTCAAGGATTTTCGCCTTTAAATAATCAAAAGATTTTGCCAGGAATGATACTTTCTAATGAGCCTGGATTTTACAAAGAAAATAAATTTGGAATAAGAATTGAGAATTTAGTTTATTGCGAAAAAATGAACAATAATAATTTAAAATTTTTAGATTTAACAATAGTTCCTATTGACAAAGATTGCTTTAATAAAAAAATTTTAAATAAAAAAGAGATAAATTGGATTAATAACTATCATGAAAAAGTTTATTATATTTTAAAACCTTTTATGAATAATGCTGAATTAACAATGTTAAGGAACGCTTGTTCAGCTGTTTTTAGATAGCTTCATCCATTCATTTTCTTCAATAATTTTAACGCCCAGTTCCTTTGCTTTATCAACTTTATTTTTAGTTGGTTTAGATGAGCCTATAATTAAGTAATCTAATTTCTTAGTAACAGAACTTAAGATCTTTGCGCCTAAAGTTTCTGATAATGATTTAGCCTCAGATCTGCTCATTGCAGAAAATCCACCTGTAAACATAATATTTTTTCCAGAAAAAAAGCTATCAATTTTTTTCTCTACAAAATCTTCAATATTTAAAATCTTACTCAATTCGTGAACAATTTTATTATTTTTTTTATCTTTAAAAAATATTTTTAAAGACTCAACTTGCGTTTCGCCAATACCATCAATCTCATCTAAATTACTAATCTCATTTATAAAAAGATTAGCCTCACACAATTTTAAAAAATTTTTTATTGAAACAAAATAACGTGCTAAATTTTTAGCATTTTCTTGGCCGATATGTCTTATACCAAGGCTATATATAAATTTTGCAAGACTAATTATTTTGCTTTTTTCAATTGCGACTTTTAAATTACTAACTGACAGTTCGCCCCAGCCCTCTAACTTTTCTACTTTTTTATAATCAAGACTAAAGATGTCTTGCGGTAAACGAATGAAATTTAAAGACCAAAAATCTTCTATTATTTTTTTTCCAAAACCTTCGATATCAAGAGCTTCTTTTGAAACAAAATGCTTAAGCTTTTCTCTTGCCATAAATTCACAATTGAAACCTGTGTCTGAACATCTTTTAATGGAATCTAATTTTTTTGAGGTTTCATTGTAATCTTTCACAGCAGGTCTCCCACAAAGACACTTGTCCGGAAATATAAATTTTTTACTACTCTTATCTCTTTTAGATTTTATAACTTCGACAACTTGAGGAATAACATCGCCTGCCCTTTGAATAATAACCGTGTCATTTAACCTAATATCTTTTCTAATAATTTCATCTTCATTATGTAATGTAGCATTAGAAACCAAAACTCCTCCTACATTAACAGGATCTAATTTTGCAACTGGTGTTAGCGCTCCTGTTCTTCCAACTTGGATTTCTATTTTCCTAATAACAGTTGTGGCCTTTTCTGAAGAAAACTTATGAGCAATCGCCCATCTAGGAGAAGAAGATAGGCTACCAAGTCTTTTTTGCAGACTTAAGTCATTTACTTTGTAGACAATGCCATCAATATCATAATTCAATGAAGACCTTATCTCTTCAATATGATTGTAACTTTTCATTATTTCATCAACTGAACTTAGAATCTTTGTTAATGGATTTGTTTTAAAACCGATTTTCTTACAAAAACTTAAAAAGTTCATATGTGTTTTAAATCTTTTTTCATCAATATTTCCGATGCTATGTGCAAAAAACTTTAATGGGATTAAAGCTGTTTTATTTGAATCCTTTTGTCTCAACGAACCTCCAGCGGCATTTCTTGGATTTGCAAAATCGTCTTTCAATTTTTCAAAATCTTTTTTACCAATGTAAACTTCTCCTCTAATTTCAAATTCTTCTTCTATAATTTCATCTTTTAATACTGTTGGAATATCCTTAATGGTTAATAAATTTTCTGTTATGTCCTCTCCAAATTCACCGTCTCCTCTTGAAAGTCCTCGAATAATTTTATTATTTTTATAAATTAAAGATGCCGAAATCCCATCAATTTTAGGTTCTGCCGTTAATTCTATTTTAGAATCTTCTTTAAAATTTAGATAATTTTTAATTTTTTTTAAAAAGTCTTCCACATCTTCTCTTTCAAAAGCATTATCCAGAGATAACATTGGTACAAGATGTTTAACTTTAGAAAATTTTTCTGAAGGTGCAAAACCTATTTTCTTTGAAGGAGAATCTTTATCTACAAGATCTGGATTTTTTTTCTCAAATTCTAAGATGCTTCTCTTAATCTCGTCGTATTCAGCATCTGAAATTAGTGGACTATCATTATGGTAATAGGCCTTATTTAATTTTTTGATTAGAGCAATTTTTTCTTTGTACTCTTGTAAAGACAGTCCGCTCATTAAACTTTTTTAATTAAATACTTTTTTAAAACTATCTAAAAGAGATCTATCTTTTTTAGGCAAAACAGTTTGGTTTGTAGATACTAATAAATAACTTTTTTTATACCATTCACTTGAATTAAAATTATAACCAAGGATTGATGCTGCTTTATTTGCATCTTCTTCCAGTCCTAATTTATGATAGATTTCTATAATCCTATAAAGGGCTTCTTCAATATAAATTGTTGTTTGATACTTATCTACAATCGTTTTTAATCTATTTAAAGCTGCGGCCCATTTCTTTTGATTCATATAATATCTTGCTACATACATTTCTTTTCCAGCTAATAAATCATTTAATAAATCTAATTTAAATTTAGCATCTTCTGCATATTCAGTTTTTGGATATGTTTTAATTATAAAATTAAACTGCTTAACTGCTTGCAAAGTTTTTTCTTGATCTTTAGAAAATTCACTTACTTCTTCGAAATAACACATCCCTTTTAGGTACTCCGCGTAAATTCTTTCGGGATTATTAGGATAATATTTAATATAACGATCAATAGCATAATACGCGTCTGGGCATCGACCAGTTTCATAATAAATGTAAGCTATCATTAGAACAGATTTGGGAGCCCATTCTGTGTAGGAATAATCTTTTTCAACTGTTTTAAATTTATCAATGGCTGGTTCAGGTCTATTATTTTTAAAATCCTCCATTGCAAAATTATATAATTTTGAAAGTTCAACTTTTGGTTTTGGGGGATCAACCAGAGCCTTATCTGATGAGGAGCAGCTAAAAATAAATAAAAATATTAATAAAATACTGAATTCTTTTTTTAGTCTAAACATTAAAATTAAAATTTTTATTATTTATTTTAATTATGTTTTACCACTAAAACTACAGATTCACTACAAGTTGATTTGGTAAATAAGAACTAACTGTGGAAAATTTTTTTAGATTTTGTGTAGTTAAACTCCATGCATTTTTATTTTTTATTAAAGCCTCTAATAACTTACGCGTCATATCGTGTCCCCCTTGGTAACAATTAACCTTACCAATAATTGAGCAACCCGCTAAGTACAAATCTCCTATGCAATCTAAAATCTTATGTCTTACAAATTCATCTTTGTATCTAAGACCATCCTGATTTAAAACTTTATCTTCTGAGACAACAATTGCATTCTCTAACGATCCTCCTTTAGCAAGACCCATCTTAAATATATTTTCAAGATCTTTTTGCAAACAAAACGTTCTTGAGTCATACACTTGCATAAATCCATCTTTCTCTAAATCTATCTTTTTACTCTGTTTTTTTATGACTCGGTCATGAAAATTAATTTCATAATCAATTTCTAATTGATTTTTATTAGTTGGTTCAATTGAAATAAATTTATCTTTATCTTTAACAATAATTTTTTTTAATATTTTAATATATTTTTTTTCAACACCCTGGATTGTAGTTCCTGCCTCTTGTATAGCGATTGCAAATTCCTTTGAGCTTCCGTCTAATATAGGTAATTCCTGAGAGTCAATTTCAACAGTTGCATTGTCAATGCCCATACCTGACAAAGCAGACATAAGATGCTCAATAGTTGATATTGAGACATGCTTGTTTGAAATAGTTGTGCAAAGTTTTGCTGGTAAAGAATTGTCGATATAAGCAGGTATTGTTTTTTCTTTGCCCTTATAATCAACTCTAATAAAATTTATTCCTGAATTGGATGCTGCTGGTTTAATAACAAGATTAGAAACTAAGCCGCTATGAAGACTTATGCCTTTAAAATTGATTTTTGACTTTAAAGTCTTTTGATACATATTTTTGATAAAATATATATTTAGTAAGATTTAGAATAATAGCTAATCACCTTTTGTTACGATTTCTACTTTTGAAAAATAGATAAAAGTCTTGAAAAAAAGCCTGTATTTTTAAATTTAATTGGTAACGCTTCAGATGGAAATCCATAAAAATAATTTTTAATTATTCCATAGCAAACTAAAAAATCCTGAGAAAGATTATTAATCAAATTTGGATCTTGATGTTTTTTTTGCAAAACTAATTCTGTTCTTTGAGAAAAATATTTTCTTACTATAGATAAAAATCCTAATAAATTTGATCCTCTGCCTGAAAGATAAATTTTTTTACTTTTTATATCTATCAAACTATAAGATTTAATTTTTTTGTAAATTAACTGTAAAATCTCTTCAGCTCTAGAATTAATAATAGTATTAACCATTGTTTTAGAAATTTTTCTAAAATCATCATCTGGAAACAAATGTACTGGTAAATATTCAATCTTACCGTTAATAGTATCATTTAATAAGCAATCTCCACTTTCAATTTTAATTCTATCAGCAACTACTAATTTAATATCCAAAACTTTAGCTAAATCTTTGGATATATGATTGGATCCAAAAGGAATGACGCCCACATAAGAAAGAGAGTAATTTTCAAATATAGAAAAACTTGTTTTATCTTTTCCAAAATCAATACAAATAATATCTTCTTTTAAATCTTCCGCAGTTAAAAAAGACAAACCTAAAGCATATGGTCCGCAAATATAATTCTCTATTGATAATTCACACGAGTTAATAATGTTTTTAAGATTATCAATTGAAGAATGGTCAGCTAAAATTGCATGAATATCTGTTGAAAAAGTATTTGCTTTAAAACCAACTGGATTTTCAACATTAACTTTTTTATCAATCTTATAATTTGTAGAAAACACATGCAGAATCCCTTTGTCTTTATTATTTTTTGAGATTTCATCTACCGCGATATGTATTAAGCCCTGAATATCTTTTTCATGCTCTATCGGCTCGCCATGAATACTTTTGTATTCTGTTAATATACTACTAAAAATATTTTCGAACTCTGCATTTACGATAATTTTATTCAGAGAAACTCCTGCTTGTTTTTCAGCAATTTCTAAACATTCACGCACAGCTAAATTAGCCTCATGAAAATTTGCAACTAATCCTTTTGAAATTCCTTTTGATGTAACGCTTGATTTACCAACGATTTCAATTCTGTTGTTTTGAATTTTTGCAATTAGACATTTAATTTTTGAAGAACCTATATCTATAGATGCAATCAGCTCATCTTTTTGAATCATTCTTTATTTTACAAATATTTTGTTCTTAAGTCTTAAATCAATATAAGTAAATTTTTCATCTTTTAACTGAACCAATATCTTATTTAGATTGCTTATTTGCTGATTATAATCATACCTACCCAACATAATTTTTTTATTACCCTTCAAAAATAAATCCCATCTTTCAGAATTGATAAAATCAAAACTAATAATATTAGATAAATCAAAATTATTGTTGTTTAATGCGTTATAAAGACTCTTGAGATCCTGAATGTCTAAATTACCTTTTGCTTGTATTTGATTTGAAAAATTAGTTAAATTAAATTTTTCTATTAACGTAAATTGCTTAGTAATAATTAAATTATTATTTCCTTTTTTCCAAATTAAAAATAGTTCATGTTCAACTATATTAATATTAACTACTGAAGGAAATTTTTTATTAATATTAATAAAATGAATCCATTCATTATGTGAAATAATCTCGTTCATTTTATTATTATCTATACTTAGAATGCTAGTATTAACTAAAAAATTAAATTGTTTTTTTGTTTTTTCAATATCTGTGTTTTTTGAACCAGAAACGTTAACTTTTTTAATAATAAAAAAACCAAGCTTTAGTAAAGGTAACTCCGGATTAAATGTTGTAAGAAAAATTAATAAAGCGAGAAGAATATATCTCTTTTTTTTTGTCATCTATTAATAGAGGCATCGTTAATTATCCATTTAACCAATTCATTAAAAGATATGCCATGATAATTAGCAATCTCTGGAACTAAAGATAAATTAGTCATGCCTGGTTGAGTGTTAACCTCAAGAATATAAATATTATTCACTTTATCAGATTCATTATATCTAAAATCAGATCTAGTGACGCCTCTGCAGCCTAAAATATTATGAGCTTCTAAAGCCATATCTAAAATTTTTTTATAATCTAATTCATTCATTGAAACAGGAATGATATGTTTTGTCTTGGCGCTAGATGAATATTTTGCCTCATAATCATAAAAAGATCTGGTTGGAATAATCTCTATTGCCCCTAAAGCTTTTGATCCCATCACTGCAACCTGTATTTCTCTTCCTGGAATATATTTTTCTAAAATTAAAAAATTATATTTTTTTAACAAAGATATAATGGTGTCTTCATTCGATTTTTTTAATTCATTAAAAATATACACTCCTACACTTGATCCTTCGTCATTAGGTTTAATAACACAGGGGTACCCAATTTTTGAATTTTTAAAATCTTCTAAATTTTTTACTACCAAATATTCTGGTGTATTAATTTTTGCATCTTTAAATATTTTTTTGGATGTTAATTTATCCATAGCAATAGCTGAGGATAAAATTCCAGAATGGGTATAGGGTATTTTTAAATGTTCTAACAAACCCTGAATAGAACCATCTTCTCCGAATTTTCCATGAAGAGCATTGAAAACTTTATCTGGCCTATTCTTAATTAACTTTTCAATAAAATCATCTTTTGCATCTAAGCTTGTTACATCAAAACCGAGTTCGTTAAGAGCTTTTGTGCAGGCCTTACCACTATCAAGACTTACTTCTCTTTCAGCGGACATTCCGCCCATCAATACTGTTATTTTTTCTTTATTCACTTTTCTCCTATAACCTCTAATTCAAGTTCTAAGTTTATATTTGTTTTTTTAAAAACTTCTTCTTTTATATCGTGAATTAAATTTTCTACATCTTCTGAACTTGCTTTACCCAGATTTTCTAAAAAATTACAATGTAAATTAGACAATTTAATATCGCCAAACCTTAAATCAGCACAGCCCGACTCTTTTATTAATTGCCAAGCTTTTTTGTTTGAGTCTTTGGGATTCTTAAACGTGCTTCCTCCAGTTTTTATTTTTTGGGGCTGTTCAGTATCTTTTTTATTTCGCAGATTTTCCATATTTTCTAATACTTCTTTTTTATCTAAACGCACTCCTTTCATTTCAACATTAGTAATGATCTGGTTTTTTGTAATTGAACTATTACGATAAGCAAAATTAATATCTTTATTATTAATAATCTTGATCTCTCCATTCATATCAATAACTGAAATGCTTGTTACTATTTTTGACATATCGGCTCCATAGCAGCCAGAATTCATAACAACGCCTCCAGCTACTGTTCCTGGAATGCAGTATAAAAATTCAAAGCCTGTTAAATTATTATTTGCCGCATGCTCAGCTAAAAGTGATTTTTGTGTTGAAGGTCCACAATTTATAATTTCATTATTAACTTTTATATAATCAAAATCTTTTCCAAATTTAATTACAATTCCACTAAATCCTTTATCTCTGATTAACAAATTTGAACCCGAGCCAATAACAATAATAGGAAAATGTCGATTATTATTCCTTAAAAAAATTTGTAAATCTTTTAGATCTTTTGGTTTAAAAAAAAATTTAGCCTCACCACCAATCCCAAGCCAATTAGATTTAGATAAGTCAAAATTTTCTCTCAACTCTCCTTGTAAATTTTTCTTTAATTGCGAATAAAAATTAATATTCATCTTTTAAATTAACAGCGATTTCTCTAATCCAAGCACTAATACTACCTGCCCCCATACAAACTATAACTTCATTTCCATAAATATTACGTTTTATAAATTTTTCTAAATCATCCTTATTTTCTATGCATAAAACTTCTTTTTTTGAATTCTTTTTTATAAGTTTTGCCAATTCATAATGATTAATATTTTTTATTGGTTTTTCACTTGCTGCATAAATAGGACATAAAACAACCAAATCACTATTTTTAAATGAGTTACTAAATTCTTTCTTTAATGAAGCAACTCTTGAATACCTGTGTGGTTGAAATACGGTTACAATTTTTTTTCCTTTAAAACCTGATTTAATAGCATTCAACACTGCATTAATTTCGGTTGGGTGATGAGCATAATCATCATAAATTTCACTGCCTCGAAAACTAACTATTTTAGTTAACCTTCTTTGCACTCCTGAAAAATTCTTTAGAGTTTTTTTAATAATATTATTGTTAATGCCCAAACTTTTAGCCACTCCAATTGCAGCAGTGGCATTAAGAACATTGTGCATGCCTAATAAATTTAATTCTATATTTTTAATATTTTCGATCTTATTATTGAGTTTTATAGATACGTCAAAACACATCCTTCTCCCTGAATTTTTTACATTATGAGGTCGAAGGTCCGCTTCTTTATTAAAGCCATAAGTAATAATATTAGATTTATTTTTATTACCTAAAATTCTTTTTAAAAACTTATCATCCGTACAAACAAATGATTTACCAATTAAAGGAGTCTTATTTATAAAAGTGTCGAAACTTTTATATAGATTATTAAAATTTTTATAATAATCTAAATGCTCCTTATCAATATTACTTACCACCGAATAAGTAATAGGTATTTTCAAAAAACTTCCATCAGACTCGTCTGCTTCAACAACAGCCCAATCCCCTTTTCCAAATAATGCATTTGAATTAATAGAGTTTAATATGCCTCCATTAATAATCATTGGATCTAATTTGGCTTTGAATAAAAGCGTTGAAATCAATGACGTGATGGTTGTTTTTCCGTGAGCTCCACTGATAACTATATTTTTTTTTAATTTAACAATCTCTGATAACATCTCCACTCTCTGAATTACTGGTATTTTCTTCCTTCTTGCCTCTTTTAATTCCTGATTGTCTTTACTAATTGCAGATGAGAAAACGACTAATTTAGAATTTCCTATATTTTTTTTTGAATGATTAAAAAAAATTTTTAATCCAAGTTTTTGCAATCTTTTTATATTTTTATTATTTTTTGATGGGTCGCTACCTTGAACCTTAAATCCGATATTATGCATAATTTCAGCAATCCCACTCATACCGATTCCACCTATTCCAATAAAATGAACCTGATCATTTGCAGCAATTTTAAAGGTCATAGTAAAATATTATTTATTTCTTTTTCAAAGATTTCGTTAACGTTTGTTCTGCTTAATTCTTTTAATTTGCTCTTTTTTTCAAGTAACTTTTCTTTGTGAAGAATTAATTCTTTGAGTAAATCAAATAACTTTTCACTATTTAGATCTTGCTGCTCAATTAACCAGCAAGCATTCATCTTAAAGAAGTAATCCGCATTATAAAACTGATGATTATCCAAAGAGTCTTTAAATGGGACTGCTATAAATGGTATTTGTAAAAAAGCTAACTCTGATAACGTCGAAGATCCAGCTCTAGTAATAACTAAGTCTGATTGAATCATATAATTTTCAATATTAGGTTCAAAATTAAAAATTTTAACATTAGAATTGCTTTTATAAGAATGATCTAACATACGCTCTTGATCTTTGTTTCCGACTTGGTGAAAAATTTTTATTTTAAGATTTAAATTAAACAATCTATTTAATGATTGTGGTAATATTCTGTTAAAAATTTCAGCTCCTTGACTTCCTCCAACCACTAATAACGTAAAATTTAAATCACTACTCTTAATAAATTTTTCGCTATTTTTAGCGGTATAAATTTGTTTTCTAATTAACTGTCCAACAAAAATATTTTTTTTATTATTAATATTTAAATTATTTAATGGATATCCAGTGAATATTTTCGTGGCGCTTTCTAAAAAAAATTTATTAACTCTTCCCACTAAAGAATTTGTCTCGTAAATAATAAATTTTTTATTAAGCAATCTTGCTGCTAAAAGTATTGGAAATGAGGCATATCCTCCTGAGCCAATAATTAAATCTGGTCTTTTAATTAAGATAAAAAAAATTGAATATATAAATGAAAAAAATATTAAAAATATTGAATAAACTAATGCTAAACTATTTTTACCTGTTGGAGTTTTTACATTAATAAAATGTACATTGTTTAAGTTAATATTATTTATGAACCTTTTGGCTCTGTAATCTGTAATAAGATACACCTGAAAATTATTTTTTAAATGCTCAGCAAGCGACAATGCTGGAAATATATGACCTCCAGTTCCTCCTGTGCAAATTAAAATCTTTTTCATTAAGATAATTTTCTTTTAGTAAAACAAAGTAATATTCCAAATATTATTCCACAGCCAATCATTGATGATCCACCGTAACTTATAAATGGAAAGGTCATACCTTTGTTTGGCAAAATATTTAGAGTAACTCCCAAATTTATAATAGATTGCAAATACACTAGAGAAGACAGTCCTATTAATACTAATTTTCTAAAAAGATTATTCTCATTATTAAGTTGTGAAAAAATTCTTAGAAAAATAAAAGTTATTATTAAGAATATTACTAATATCATTAAAATTCCAAACTCCTCACCAATAACCGCCAAAACAAAATCTGTATGAGCTTCTGGAACTTTCTCCTTTAATATTCCCTCTCCTATTCCTCTTCCTGTAAATCCGCCCTGTTTAATTGCATCTAAAGCTTTTTGTGTTTGAAGATTGTCCCCTTTGCTAGGATCTACGAAAGTTTTTAATCTTTTAAAAATGTAAGAAAATCTTTCACTAAACAAAAGAATTGCAGAGGCTATGCCAAAAAAAATAATTGATCCTATAGAGATAAGAGCGACAACACTAATTCCAGAAACAAATATTAGAATTAACCACACCGACGAAATTAACAAACTTTGACCAACATCAGGTTGGTTTAATAATAACAACAAAGAAAAGAATAGTACACAAAAGCTGTAGAAGATTCTTAATTTAAGATCTCCTATTTGCAAATTAGAGATAATTAAAGAACATAATAAAACAAAGAAGGGTTTATAGATTTCTACAGGCTGGAATCTAAAAAAAATTAGATTTATCCATCTTTTAGATCCTTTAACCTCAACTCCAAAAATTAAAACCGACAATAATAAAAAGGCAGCAATAACAAAGCCTAAAATGCAATATTTTTCTATTTGCTTTGGATCTAATAAAGATAATGAAACTAAAATTAGAACGCTTATAGATGCAAAAAAGATTTGTTTAACAATCAAAAGATAATCTGTTTTATAAATCTTTTCAGAAGCAATATTAGAAGTAGAGGCGTAAGCAAAAAATATTCCTAAGAATATTAATGAAAGAATTGAAATTAAAAGCAATTTATCAATATTTCTCCACCATAGGGCAAATCTATCAGTATTAGTCCTGCCAAGATTAATCATGAATATCTTTTTACCAAATTTATAAAATCTGTCCCTCTATGTTCAAAATTCTTATACTGATCAAATGAAGCTGCTGCTGGACTCAATAGTATAACTTGTTTTGAAGTTGGATATTTTTTTGCTTCATTCAATGCTGAAAGCAAAGCTTTCTTAATAGAAAAATTAATACTATATTTTAATGTATTTTTAATTTTTTTTAAAAAAAATTTTGTACTTTTGCCAACAATATATGTTTTTAAAATATCGCTTTTAAATCTAGAAATATTAATTTTATCTTTTGCTTTAGGAAGTCCACCAAGAATCCAATGAATATTTTTATAATTCTTCAATGCAACTAAAGTCGACGAAAAATTTGTTGCTTTAGAATCGTTTATAAAGGTTATATTTTTTTTTACTTTGACAATTTCTTGTCTATGCGGAAGTCCTTTAAAATTTTTGATTGTTTTTAGATAACTTTTTTTAGAAATTTTAAATAACTTTGAAATCTTGAAAGCAATATATAAAAAATTTTTATAATGAGCTCCTCTTAAATTTGGACTAATTGAATTTGTTTTTGATTTTGAATTAATATTTTTTTTAATCAATTGAATATTGTTCTTGCTATATTTTTGAGATTTAAAAAAATTTAATATCTTAGATTGAATATCCGTACTCAAATCTAAAAATCCTGCTCCCTTTTTTGAAAGTCCTTTAAAAATTTTGAGTTTGGTCAAAATATAATTATTAAAATTCTTATGTCTTTCAATATGGTCCGGGCTAACATTCAATAAAATAGAAACGTCACTATATAAGCGTGAAGAATAATCAAGTTGATAAGAAGATAACTCGAGCACAAAGATTGCTGCTTTATTTTTATAAGGTAAATTTAAAACTGGGGTTCCGTAATTACCCCCAATATAAACTTTTTTCTTTGAATCTTTAAATAAATCATAAATTAACTTACACATAGTAGACTTGCCATTTGTACCCGTAACCATGACAACTTTTTGACCTTTGATAGAACTAAGAAATAAATCTAAATCAGTGATAATTTTGCTCTTATTCTTTAAAAAGAATGATTTTTTTGAATGTAAATAAATATTAACCCCTGGGGATATGACTACGAAATCATAATCACTTTCAAACCAATTTTTATTGACCTTATATTGTTTTTGAATTTTTCTTCTTAATTGAGGACTGTCATCCCAGCATTCTACTATCGCTTTATTTTTTTTTAACTGAGATAAAGTTGCATTGCCGCTAATTCCAAGACCAAAAACTAAAAATTTTTTTTGGCTACACTGTTCTAATGAAAGCATTATCTTAATTTAAGAGATGCTAACCCTATTAAAGCAAAAACAATCGCTATAATCCAAAAACGGATCACCACCGTAGACTCACTCCAACCTTTTTTCTCAAAGTGATGATGCAATGGTGCCATTTGGAAAACTCTTTTTCCTGTTAACTTAAAAGATGCAACTTGTATAATCACTGACAAAGATTCTAGTACGAATAATCCGCTAACCACTGCCAAAACTATTTCATGTTTAGTAATAATTCCAATGGCTCCAAGTGCAGCCCCTAAAGAAAGCGATCCCGTGTCACCCATAAAAACTTTAGCTGGAGGAGAATTAAACCATAAAAATCCTAACCCTGCTCCTATCATGGCGCCTAAAAAGATACAGATCTCTCCTGCATTTTTTATATGAACTAACTGAAGATATTTTGAAAAGATTATATTGCCAGAAAGATAGGATATTAAAGTAAAAGTTACGGCAACAAGAATAACTGGAACAATTGCAAGCCCATCAAGTCCATCTGTTAAATTAACAGCATTAGATGAACCAACAATAACCGCTAGACCAAATATAAAATAAAATATTCCTATATCCAAAACGAATTTTTTAAATAATGGAAAATAAATCTTATAATTAAATTCCGATTCAGAACTTAAAATTATTAAGTATATAACGATAATACCACTCAAAACTTGTAAAAATAATTTTAATTTAGCGCTAATTCCTTTTGAATTATTCTTAACAACTTTCAAATAGTCATCAAAAAAACCTATAGTACCAAAACTTAATAAACAAAAAATTAATATCAAAACATATTTATTTGTAAGATCTGCCCATAATAGCGTTGAGAATAAAATACTTAAAATAATTATAAGACCGCCCATAGTGGGAGTTCCAGTTTTTTTTATAATATGAGACAAGGGACCATCATCACGTATAGGCTGGCCATGTTTCTGAAATAACTTAAGTTTAGAAATTAAATTTTCTCCTAGTAAAAGGATAAATATTAATGAAGTAATAACTGAAATTCCCGTTCTAAAAGTAATGTACTTAAAAACGTTAAAAACACTAACATCTGAAGTAAAAGATTTAAAAAAAAAATAAAGCATTATTAAAATTTATTAAAAAAATTAAACAAACCAATTCGATTTGATGATTTGACTAATAAAATATCATTATTCTCCAAAAGATTAAAAATGTTTTCTTTAAAAGATCTAATATTTCTAAACAATAAACCTCTTTTCATAAGATTTAGCCTTTGATGAGCATATCTCATCATTGAGCCTACACAATGAACCTTATCTATATTAGTTTTATTTAAAATTTTTGCTGCCTGTTCATGATAATACTTTGATTTTATTCCAAGCTCCAACATATCTCCCATAACCAAAACTTTTCTTTGATTATTTTTTTTCTTTCTCAATGAGAAATTATGAATAGCCTCATTAAGAGAGGATGGATTAGAATTATAACTATCGTTAATTAAAAGAATTTTTTTATTTTTTATTTTAATATATTTTTCATTTCCTCTGCCTTCTGGAATTTTAAAATTATTAAAAATATTTTTTAAAAAACTTATATTGTTATTTAAATAATAATGAACACATAATGTTGCTGCGATATTATATAAGTAAGATTTATTAAAATTTCTAATTTTAAAATTAAATATTTTATTATGAATTTTAAAAAAAACTTTTTTAGATTTTTTTTTAATTTGAACATCCGATTTTAAAAAACCAAAAGTTAAGACTTTAATTTTTTTTTTATTTGCTATTTTCACTAAAGTATTAAAAAACTTATCATCCTTGTTTAAAATAATGACTCCTTTTTGATAGATACCATTCATAATTTCTGATTTTGCTTTACAGATGCCCATAATATTATTAAAATTTTCTAAATGTGCAGGACCAATATTAGTAATAATTGCAATATGTGGTTTTATCAAACTAACAAGATTACCAATTTCTCCTTTTGCACTCATGCCAATTTCAAAGATCCCATATTTGTTATCGGAACTTAGATTTGCCAAAGAATAAGGAACGCCGAAATGATTATTGTAAGACTTTGGAGAGCAATGAGTTTTTCCAAATTTCTCTAATGAAATATTCAATAAATTTTTTAATGAAGTTTTTCCGCAGCTTCCTGTAATAGCAATAATTTTAGCATCTGTTCTTTGCCTTGCGTAAGCTGCAAGATCTCTTAAACCTTCTAAAGTATTCTTAATTTTTATTAATTTTTTATTATTAATTCCTTTGCTAACAATTGCTAAATTATTTTTATTTTTTAGAACATTTTTAACGTATTTATGACCATCATCTTTTTCTCCTTTAATTGCAAAAAAAATATCTTTGTTTGAAATTTCCCTACTGTCTATTGAGACTTTATTAAAAAATAATTTATTATCTAGATGTGTATTAAAAACTGCGTTTATTTCCTCTCCAGAATAAAGTTTTTTAGTCATTTTATTTTAAAAATATTTTAGATATTTTTTGATCAGAAAAATATATTTTTTGATTATTGATAATTTGATAATTTTCATGCCCCTTACCCGCAATTAGTAAAATACTTTCAGTTTTAAGATTCTTTATAGCTGTTTTTATGGCTATTTTTCTATCTAATATGACTTTTGATCTTGGACATCCGTTTTTAATCTGTTTAATAATAGAAGTTGGCTTTTCAAATCTAGGATTATCATTTGTTAAATATATTTTAGAAGCAAACAGATTTGCTATTTTTCCCATTTTATATCTTTTGCCCTTATCTCGATTACCTCCACATCCAAACACAACATCAACTTTTTTATTAAACTGTTTAGCTAATGTCATAATACTCTTTTTTAAAGCATCGGGTGTATGAGCGTAATCAACGACAACAGCTGATTTTTTTTTACTACCAACATACTGCATTCTTCCATTTGCAGAGTTTATTTTTGATAAAGATTTAACAATTTTATTTGAATTTTTAATAGATAAATAAGATCCAATCATTGCTGCAAATAAATTATTAATTTGAAAATCTCCTATAAGATTAACTTTAATATCGTATATTTTATTTAAAAAATTAATCTTTATTAACTGTTGATGCCCCACAAAAGAATGGGAGATTAACTTAATTGTATTTCCCTTGGATCCAAATGATAAAATCTTTATATTTCTTTTTTTACATATTTTTTTTAATAAAGAATATTCTCGAATGTCAGTGTCAATTATAGCAAAAGAATTTTTCTTTAATAAAGAATTAAATAAGTAAAGTTTAGCATTTAAATAATTTTTTAAACTTTTGTGATAATCTAAATGATCTTGAGTAAAGTTTGTAAAAATTGCTGCTTTAAAATTAATATTATCTAATCTCTTCTGATGAAGTCCATGACTAGAAGCCTCTAAGCAAACATTTTCTATCTTATTTTTCTTTAAAAAATTTAATTCTTTATGAATTGTAATGATATCTGGAGTTGTAAGATATGTTTTCTTAAATTTATTTTTATAAAATATTCCAAGTGTGCCTATTGCAGCGGATGATATTTTAAGATTTCTTAATATTTGAAAATAAAAGTTAGCAACTGATGATTTTCCATTTGTGCCCGTAACTGCAATAATATTATTTGGTTTTTCTTTATATTTAGCTACACAAGCTTCTATTAAAAAATTTTTTACATTTTTTACAACTAAATAATTTTTGTTTTTTATATTCTTACTAGTAACAATCTTGAAGGCCCCCTTTGCTAACGCTTCTAAAGAGTATACATTTCCTGATTGCTTAGAACCCTTGACTGCAAAAAAAATATTATTCTTTTTTACTTCTTTTGAATTTAAACAAAAATCTCTTTTTTTATATTGTATAATTTTAAGATTTTTACTTAACATTAAGTGCTATATTATAATTTTTTGTAGCCAAAATAGGGCCTACTCTTTTTATAATTTTTCCTGCTGTAGGAACAGCATTCCATCCAGCATCAGATTTAAAAAAGCCCATACTAGGTCTGGCTTTAGGCTCATCTATCATAACTAATAACAAATACTCTGGTTTTTCCACAGGAAAAGCTGACACAAATACAGTTAGAACGTCACCGGAATAACCATTGGATGTCTTAGACAACTTAACTGCAGTTCCTGTTTTTCCTATTACTGAGTAACCGCTAATATCTGCTTTTCTGGCTGTTCCTTGAACAGGATCATCTTTATCTACTACTTTTCTTAACATTTTAACCATCTTCTTACTTGTTTCTTCGCTAATAATTCTTTCTCTTTTGATTGTCTGATTTTGTTTTACTAAAGTTGGATAAATTTTATACCCACCATTAACTAACGTTGCATATGCGGATGCTAACTGGATAGGCGTGGTACTAATTCCATGCCCATATGAAGCTGTTGCTAAAGTACAATTGTCCCACTTCATTTGTAGAGATTTTCCTTTTTCTGGTATTTCAATTGATGATTTTTCAAATATACCCATTTTAGTTAAAAAATTCTTATGATTTTCAATACCAATTTTTTCTACTATTTTAATAGTTCCTATATTAGATGATTTAGCTAAAATTTCTGTTGTAGTTAAATCTCTTTTTAAATTCTTCTCGTGCTCATGAATAGGATGTACGGTTCCACAGTTATAAACTTCTTTCTCTAAATTTTTAAATAAAGTATTTTCATCAATAAGCTTTAGCTCTAAAGCATTTGCTATTGTTAAACTCTTAAAGGACGATCCTAGTTCATAAACACCAAGTGTTATTTTGTTTAAATATTTCTCATCACTAATTAATGTTCTATGATTAATGTCAAAATCAGGCAAAGAAACTAAGGACAATATTTCACCGGAATTTACATTCATAAGAAGTGCTGCCGCACCTTTTGCTGAATAATCAGTTATAGCGTTCTCTAAAGATTCCCTAATTTGAGATTGTATTAATGTATCAAGTGTAATTTGAAATGAACTGTCAGAAAATTTTGCATTAACAATTTGATTATTAAATTGATTTTCAATACCCGATATTCCTTTGTTGTCGTCATCGGTCTGACCAAGAATATGACTGAATAAACTTCTTTGAGGATAAATTCTTACCTGTCTTTTACTTAATTCTACTGCGGGTTCACCCATCATAATGGCTTTTTTATATTCAACAAAATCTAACTTTTTTTTCAGAACTAATCTTTTTTTCTCAACACTCTCTTTTTGAATCTCATTTATATTTAGTTTTGGAAACTGAGATTTTAATTTAACTAAAAGTTGAGGTAAATTATTCGTCTTATCTACTTTTAAAACAAGATCATAAACATCAATATTTTTCGCAATTAACAGACTAGATCTATCAATAATATCTCTTCTCTGATTATAATCTTTATACGTAATAAGATCATCAAAACTAATTTCATTACTTTTATTGATTCCCAAATATAATAGTTTTAATAAAATTACCAAAAATACAAAAAAGAAAATTTTAAATATAATATTTGCTCTAGAGTTAAATAAAGAATAACTATTGCCAGTGTTGTTTTTATTTTCATCATTGATAAAGTTTTGAAAATAAAAACTTTTTTGAGAATTGTTATTTTTTAATTTATTTTTCATTTAAATACCTAAAATTAGTCTTATCCATTTCTATGTAATCTTGCGGTAAGTGCAATTTAGCTAGTTTTTTGACTCTTTCAGGACCAGAGAGATAATTGCTCTCTAATTTTTCGTTTTTTAATTTTTCATTTAATTCTACCTGTTCTTGCTTTAGTTTTAATATTTCTTTTTCGAGATCTCGTGTTTTATTTTTAATATAAGAAACAGATATCGTTCCAAAGACGATAACGGATACAATAATGAATATATTTTTACGCATGAATCGCCTCCTCTAATTGAAAGTATTTTTCAAGATTTAAATATGTTCTTTTAAACTCAAATGAACGGTCTTGTGTTTTAATTGCAGATCTCAATTTTGCTGATCTTGCTCTATTATTATTTTTTATTTCTTCAACAGAAGCATTGATTGGCTTTCTATCTTTAACGGTTAATATATTAAAATCTTCATTTTGCTTATTTTCTGGAAGATAACGAGATGTTCCTTTTATTTTATTCGAAAATAAATCAAAAACTTTCTTAACTAATTTGTCTTCTAAAGAGTGAAAAGTAATAACTATTATTTTTCCATCTATAGATAAATTTTTGATTGCTGCGATTAAACCCAGATATAGCTCTGATAATTCTTGGTTTACAATCATTCTAATTGCTTGAAATATTTTCGCACAAGAATCAATATTAGTGTATTTGCTACTTTTATATCTTTTTGCTCTTAAAACGATTTCTGCTAACTCAAGCGTGGTACTGATTTCTTTATCTTCTCTTTTTTGTACAATTAACTTTGCAATTAATCCTGAATCCTTCTCTTCACCAAATAAACTAAAAATATTTCTTAAATCTTTTTGATCAAGTTTATTTACAATATCATGAGCGCTAATATTATTTTTTCCCATAGTCATTTTTAATAACCCATCATGTCGATAAGAAAAGCCTCTGTCCGGATTATCTATTTGGAAAGAAGAAAGTCCTAAATCAAAAATAATTGCAACTGGAACTTTTTCTAAATGTCTTTCTTTTAAAATTTTTTCTAAATTACTGAATTTATCAATTACAAATTCAAATCTATCTTTATGATCTTTTTTTATTTGCTTAGAAAAAGATTCAACAAAGTTATCTCGGTCGATAGAAATAACTTTTGTATTTTTTTTAGATAATATTTTTCTAGTAATCCCACCACCACCAAATGTGCAGTCAATATAAATGCCAGGCTTGTAGGGCGTTAAAGCTCTATCAACATCTTCCGACATCACTGGAACATGTTTAAATTCCAGTGACATAGGAAAACGTTTAATCTTTAATTAATCTCTAATTAGTTTGACGTCTTAAAAAAGCAGGTATTTCTAAATCTGATTTTTCATCGTCTGTAAGATCGTGCCCTAAATCTCTAAAGAACTGAGAAGAAGTTTCTTTATTATTAGAAATATCTTTTAAATTTTCATCTTCAGAGAATAGTTTTGGAAAAGATGTGACTTCCTCAACTATTTGAGTATTTTCTTTTTCATTTAATGCACTTAAATCTTGCGAAGAAACTTTTTGCTCCTGAGCTATATTAGAGCTTAGAGCCTCTTCTTGAACATTAATATGATTTAATACCTGATTATTTATTTCAGGAACGTGCGCAGTTTCTTGAAACATATCAAGAGCTGTTGCTCCATTTGTCATTGCTTGCGGAGCGCTTTGAGTAACATGATTTGAAACAAAAGATGACTGCGGTCTATTATAAATAGTGCTGTATCCATTGTTTCTATTGTTAATATGTCTCATCATACTTACTACTGGCTTGTTATTAACGGCAGCTTCTCCACCTAGACCAGTCGCAACAATTGACACTCTCATTTTTCCACCTAAAGACTCTTCGAAAGTTGAGCCGACTAAAATTTCAGCGGAAGGATCAACCTCAGCTCTAATTTTATTAGCCGCTTCATCTACTTCAAATAAAGTAATATCATTTCCACCAGATATATTAATAAGAAGACCTTTTGCTCCTTTTAATGAATAATCATCAATAAGTGGATTAGATAAAGCTGCTTCAGCAGCCATGATTGCTCTCTTATCTCCTTCTGCCTCTCCAGTTCCCATCATTGCTTTGCCCATACCCTTCATTACTGTTTCGATATCAGCAAAATCTAAATTAATTAGACCTGGGTTAACAATTAAATCAGTTACTCCTCTAACACCTTGCATCAAAACATTATCAGCCATTTTAAATGCTTGTGGAAAAGTAGTTTTCTCATTGGCAACTTTAAATAAATTTTGGTTGGGAATTATAATGCTAGTATCAACATATTTTTTTAATTCCTCTAAACCTCTCTCAGCAACTCTTAATCTACCTGGTCCTTCAAAAATAAAAGGTTTTGTTACTACAGCCACAGTTAATAAATTTAGATCTTTAGCTGCACGTGCAATTACTGGAGCTGCTCCTGTTCCTGTTCCACCACCCATACCTGCAGTAATAAAAACCATATTCGCACCTTGTAAAAGATTTATTAATTCGTTCAAAGTTTCTTCAGCTGCTGCTTGTCCAATATCAGATTTTGCTCCGGCCCCAAGTCCTCTCGTTAAATTTGTTCCAAGTTGAATTTTGCATCCAGCTTTATTATGCTTCAAAGCTTGAGCGTCAGTATTTGCCGCTACAAACTCAACTCCTTGAATTCCATAATCAATCATATTGTTAATCGCGTTGCCTCCTGCTCCACCAACTCCTAGAACAACTATTCTAGGTTTTAATTCTCTTAACTCAGGTACATTTATTTTTATTGTCATTTGTTTCTCCTTTTTTTATTAATTAATATTCATTAAGACCATTTTAAATCTGATCTTAATGTCTTAGCTTTTTTTCTTGCCTCGTCTCTAAATTTTGAGAACTTTGAAGGTTCCCACATTTGAAATGTTTTTCCTTGTCCAACAAAAACTACTGTTTCTTTAATTCCTGAGTGATCTAAAAGTTTTTTTGGAAGCACAACTCTTCCATCAGAGTCAAAATTTAATTGAAAACTATCTGCAAGTATTGAAGTTGCAAACACGTCTCTGTTTTCTTCGAATGGACTAAGGTGATCTATGCTGTCACTCAATTTTTCAATTCTGCTTTGAGGACAAAATTCAATCGACGCATTTGTAAACGAAGGATAACAAACAACGCCGCTATAACCTAAAGATGATAAATGAGATCTATAGCTAGCTGGCACTGATACTCTGCCTTTCTTGTCTAACTTGTTTTCGTAAGTTGATATAAACATTTATTTTTTTAAATAAAAAATTCCCATTAAATTTATTCATAAAGTAATTAATATTTTTCATTTATGGGTTATCATGGGATAGCATGGTATATAATAGTAAGTCAATGGATAAACACTAAATTAGTGTTGATAATCCTACTATTAATGTTCTTATTTTGTTCTTTTAAAAACATAAATATTTTATCAGAAAATTAAAAAAATTTTAGAGAAAATTATTTGTCAGTTAGTCTGTAAGCTGGGTTCTGTCATTGAAAATGATAATTTATCTAGGCCTATTGTCGCCAACAGGCTCAAGCAACCAACCCAAACAACTCACCCAAGACTAGGCTAGGTTTAAATAAATTTAAACCATGTTGCTTCTATTTGGTCTTGCTCCCAGTGGGGTTTTCCATGCGGTTTTTGTTACCAAAAACCCGGTGTGCTCTTACCACACCTTTTCACCCTTGCCTTGATAAGGCGGTTTATTTTCTGTGGCACTATCCCTGAGGTCACCCTCGCCAGCTATTAGCTGGCACTGTTATCTTGTGGAGCCCAGACTTTCCTCTTTGAAAAAAATCAAAGCTACCATTCAACTAACTGACATTTAAATTTTAACTGAATAGAATTTAAAATTCAACTATTAAATGAATCTTTGCAAATTATTTAAAATTAAATAGCATTCTTGATCAAAAATACCATTCACTAATTTCTGCCTAAATCTTCTTTGAAATGCCTTGATAAAGTTTTTATCCATACTGGAACCTAGAAAAACTCTTATATAACCTAGTTTTTTAGCCATTATTAATATTTTCTTTTTACTAAAATTTTTAATTTTTTTAAGTCTAAAATGACTAATAAATTTTTCATCTAATGAATGCCAGATGGACAAATTATGCATGCTAAGCTCTTTCCATGGAAATTTTTCTCCTGGATCAATTTTTCTATCAGGGGCAATATCTGAATGACCAATAATATTTGTATTTTTTAATTTGAATTTTTTTTTTAAAGTTTTTAAAATTTTAATAAGCGCAAAGATTTGTTTAGACGTAAAATTTTGATACCCATAATCATGACCTTTGTTTTCAAGCTCAATTCCAATTGAGGTTTTGTTTAAGTTTTTAAAACTAAACCAATTAGAAACTCCAGCATGCCAAGCTACATTATTATCTTTTACTAATTGTAGAATTTTTCCATTTCTGCCTATTACATAATGACTGCTAACCTCATGTTTTTTTGACAAAAGTCTCTCAATTGCTGATTGTAAAGATATCATTCCTGTGTAGTGAATCACTATTGATTTAACTGATCTTTTTCCGGCATAAATTTTAAAATTAGAAGATGGCAAAAAATTAATTTTTTTCATAAGCAAAAAATATCAGAAAAATTGAGTATTTATTAAAATTATTAATTATATTATGTTCTAGAATACATATATAGCTAAGCGCATAAAAATGAAAAAAACATTTATAGTCATAGTTTTTTTAACGTTTCTAAATTCAAAAGCCGCTCTTGCTGCTCAGGATATTCCAGACTGTAACGAAAGTATTAATAGATCTATTTTTTCGTTTAACATGACGGTTGATAAATATTTTTTTAAACCTATAGCGGAGGCCTATACGGTGCTCCCCGTTGAGATCAGAAGCGGAATTAATAATGCGCTTCTTAACATAGACGCTACTCTTACTGTTCCCAATCAAATTTTACAGGGAAAATTTAGCGATGCAGCTACAACAACTTCAAGATTTTTAATAAATACCACAGTTGGAATTTTGGGTATTTTTGATCCTGCTACTGCACTTGGAATTGAAAGATCAAATAGAGAGGACTTTGGACAAACAATGGCTGTATGGGGGATTGGCCACGGTTGTTATGCTGTTATTCCTTTTCTAGGACCTTCATCTCCTAGAGATGGTATAGGAAAAGTGCTTGGAGTTTATGGCGATTATTTTTATTGGGTAACTGTTAAAGATAAAACAGTATTAGGTGAAAATCTTGGAGACACAGTCTATTGGACAGATAAAAGTGTAGAGATCATTAACTACAGATCACAGAATATAAAAAGTTCAGAAAATCTTGAAAAAAATTCTTTAGATCTATATGCTTCATACAAAAGTTTATACTTACAAAGAAGAGAAAACTTAATAAGAAATATAAAAGGCTCTCCTTCTCAGTATGGATCTGAGGAAGGTGAATGGAAAAAAATTAGATAGGAAATTATTATGACTTTTGTAAAAAAAATTATTTTTTATGCACTGATGCTTTGTTACACCAGTTCTATTTCTATGGCGAATGAAAGTAATGCTGAAGCTTTTGTTCTTAAATTAACAAACGAAGCAAAAATTATATTTAATGATAAAGCTTTAAATAAAAATGATAAATTAAAAAAACTAAATGATCTTTCACTAAGATATTTAGATTTAGATGCGCTAGCAGTTTACACTCTTGGAGATTATAAAGATAAAGTGTCTGCACAAGAAAAAGTGAATTTTGAAAAACTATTTAAAGAGTACTTTATTAAAAATATGTCCTCAAAATTAAGTGATTTCTCAGATCAGGAGTTAAAAATAACTGCTTCAAAACAAATTAATGAAAATAATATTATTGTACAAACTAAAATCTTTTCAAAAAAAGATGCTCATGAAATTAATGTCGATTGGAGAATCTTCTTAAAAGACAATAAACTTTTAGCAAGAGACTTGGTAGTTGAAGGATTAAGCTTG
Source organism: Candidatus Allofontibacter sp. (assembly GCF_040404065.1). Lineage (GTDB taxonomy): Bacteria > Pseudomonadota > Alphaproteobacteria > Pelagibacterales > Pelagibacteraceae > Fontibacterium. The sequence continues at coordinate 482,341 of NZ_JBBAJM010000001.1, read as the reverse complement.
GCTAGGACTCAAAAAGAAGAATTTGCCTCAATAATAGCCACTAAAGGCTTTGCCGGGTTAATTTCTTCATTAGAAGCATTTAATAAGTCTAATTAAGACTTACTTAAAACATAACTTTTATAGGGTTTTTTGATATTTTAAAATTTTTTTTATACAAAAAGCATAAATTAGTTTAAATATGTACTTTAATGATTAAGAGCAAATTTGACATTCCATTCAAAGTTATTTGTGACTTTGACGGCACTATTTCAAAGAACGATACGTTCGATCAACTATTGGAACGTTATGCGGACCCTATTTGGCAGGATATAGAGGCTGATTGGCTTAAGGGAAAAATAGGAACTGGCGAATGTATGCGCAAGCAAATGTCCTTAGTTAATGTTGAAAAGGCAGATCTTGATAATTGGTTGTCTCACATTCAAATTGATAAAAATTTTATAAAGTTTGTTAAATTCTGTAAAAACGTAGGCATCGAGGTTAGCATCGCAAGTGACGGCGTGGATTATATAATAAAAAATATCTTAAAACATTATCAGTTAGATTTTATAAAATTTTCATCTAATAAATTAATTTTTAAAAAAGAAGGAAAATACGAGTTAGATTTTCCAAAAAAATCATCATTGTGTGATAGCGGCTCCATGGTTTGCAAATGCTCTGTTGCTCAGCAAGAAAAGGGTAATAAAAAAATTATTTATATAGGTGATGGACACTCTGATTTTTGCGTTTCACAACATGTAGATTTGGTTATTGCAAAGTCAAGTTTGCTTGCACACTGCATTAAAAACAATTTACCTAATTATCCTTTTTATGATTTTTCTGACGTACAAAATATTATTATTGATTTAATGAGAGATAAAAAAATTATAGTAAGTAGAAAATTAGAAAACGAAAAAATCTTTTTTAAAAATTTAAATAGTTAAGTTTAGTGTTAAAAAATATTAAATCTGCGAAAAGAGCAGCTCCCTTAAAAAAGATCAAAACAGAAAAAGAACTTCGACAATTAGAAGAACGTTACTGTTCTTTTGGTGATACCGTTCACTATACAAAGCATCCAAAATTTTTTTCTAACTGCGAAGGATCTTACCTTTATGATGAAAAAGAAACGCCGTTTTTAGATTTGCAGATGTGGTACTCCGCGGTAAACTTTGGTTACAAAAATACAAGATTAAGTCATGCGGCACATCATCAATTAGATACTTTACCGCAAGTAGCTTCCCAATATCTTCATCGAGAAAAAGTAGAACTTGCAACTATGATTGCAAAAGATGCGGAAAAAAAATGGGGGACTAAAGGTCGCGTACATTTTAATGTGGGCGGTTCTCAAGCTGTAGAAGATTCCTTAAAACTTGTACGCAATTTCAGCAAAGGGAAAAGTTTAATGTTTGCTTTCGAGGGTGGCTACCACGGTAGAACTCTTGGTGCGACTTCAATTACATCAAGTTACAGATATAGAAGACGTTACGGTCATTTTAGTGACCGCGCTCAATTTATTGAATTTCCTTATTATTTCAGAAGTTGTGCGTGCAGAAATTTCTCAAAACCCATTAGTCCTTGCAGCAATAAATATTCAAAATGCTATGGGCTTAAAGGAATGAGTAAAGAAGAGTATGGTTCTTATTGTGTTCAAAAATTCGCAAGACTTTTTGAAAGTGAGTACAATGGTATTTGGGATCCAAAAACTAGACAATGCGAATACGCTGCTTTTTACGTTGAGCCGATTCTTGGAACAGGGGGTTACGTCATCCCTCCAAAAAACTTTTTTAAAGAACTAAAGAAAGTATTAGACGATCATGGAATATTAATGGTGGTAGATGAAATTCAGATGGGAGTATTTAGAACTGGAAAAATGTGGGCAATTGAACATTTTGGGGTAAAGCCGGATGTATTGGTTTTTGGAAAAGCTATTACCAACGGGTTAAATCCTCTTTCTGGAATTTGGGCTAAGGAAGAAATGATTAACAGCACAATATTTCCTCCGGGGTCTACTCACTCGACATTCTCAAGCAATCCAATGGGCACTGCTGTTGCTCTTGAAACTATGAAAATGTTAGAAGAAGAAGATTATGAAACCTCTGTAACTGAAAAAGGTAAATATTTTTTAGATGGCTTAAAGACTTTAAAAAAGAAGCACAAAATTATTGGAGAGGTGGATGGGCTCGGTCTTGCTCTTCGAGCTGAGATTTGTAAAGAAGATAGCTATACGCCAGATAAAGCTACGATGGATTGGATTTCTGATGAAGGTATGAAAGGAAATATTCAAGTGAATGGGAAAAAATACGGTCTTGTTCTAGATGTGGGTGGATATTATAAAAATGTAATCACATTTGCTCCATCATTAGATATTACCTATGAAGAGATTGATCTTGGTATTCGTTTATTAGATGAATTACTTAGAAGAGCAAAAAAAAGATAAAGTTTCTTGAAACTTAATATTATCCACCTTGATGAATCGTTAAAACAGCAAAAAGATTTCATCTCTTTATCACAAAAATATTTAGCAAATTCAATTGATGCAACCTCGTTTGGTTCTAATCTGAGGCTGTGGGCAAAAAATGATCTATTAAATAGATTTTACGAATTCTTAAAAAAAAATTGGGAACAAGAAAGTAGTGAACCCATATTAACATTTTTTGGCTCTGGTGATTTTCATCATATTACAAATCTACTTTTAAGAATTATTTTAGAAAAACAAAAAGAATTAATAACGGTTATTCATTTTGATAATCATCCTGATTGGGTAAAATTCTCTAATGGAATTCATTGTGGGTCATGGGTCACCAAATCCTTATCTGAAGGAAAAATTGATAAAGTCATTACTATCGGAGCAAATAGTAAAGATTTAAATTTCCCTGAATTTAAAGGCGCTAATCTCAAAGCCTTGAGAGAGGGAAAAATTATTCTTTACCCATACAATCACCAACCATCTTTTGTATTCGGCAATTACAAAGGAGGAGAAAACTATGAGCAAAAAGGTCGAAAAATATATTGGAAAAATATAATAAATATTACTCCTGCTGATTTATTGTTGACAATGAACAAACAGATAAAAACTTCAAAAATATATATATCTATAGATAAAGATGTCTTAACATTTAATGATGCTGTGACTAATTGGGATCAGGGACAAGTTAAATTAGACTATATAATCGAAACCATAAAATTATTAAAAAAAAAATATAATATTATTGGAGCTGACGTCACTGGCGACTATTCAGCGCCTCATTATACTGGAAATTTGTACACTCGATTTATTAAACGTATAGAAATTATGATTGATCAAAACAATATAAATAATGATAATTCACTAACTAATAATATCAACGCGGTCACTAATATTAGATTGTTAAATTTTTTTAAAGAGATTAATCTCTAAAAAAAATGACCTTATTTTTGCTACTTCTTGTACTAGTTGTAATCACTTGCGAAATAGGAAGAGAAATATGTTTCAAAATGGGAAGCAATTCAAAAATTAAAGATAATTTTTTATTAAAAATATTTTTAGAACCAATTATATGGTTTGGTTTTTTTTTATGGGCGATTGAAGTTATTGCATGGATTTTTGTTTTGCAACAGGCTCCCTTAAATATAGTTTTTCCCATGACTAGCTTAGCTTATTGCGGAACAGTAATTGCTGCTAGATTTTTATTAAAAGAACATATCACTTTCATTCAATGGACAGGAACAATATTTATAACTTTGGGAGTTGCAATTATAGGAAGTGTAACAACAAATTAATTAAATGAACGATTTGGAAAATATAATAACTAAAAAAGGTTTTTATTATAAAGGAAAAAATAATAAAGTAGTCTTGCTGGTTCATGGTCTGACAGGCGTTCCTCTGGAAATGAAATTTTTAGGAAAATCATTGCATAAAAATGGATTTACCGTTGTATGTCCGCTACTTGAAGGTCACGCAAAAGGCAAAGAAGAGTTATTAAAAACAACATGGGAAGATTGGTATGCAACAGTTGATAAAACATTTTTAGCTCTACGTAAAAAATTTAAAAAAGTTTATGTGGCTGGAATTTGCGTTGGCGGTATGCTTGGTTTAAATCTTGCTGCGGATCATGGAAAAATGGTTGATGGCGCTGCTATTTATTCTGCTGCAATAAGATATGACGGTTGGAATGTTCCCAGATATTCTTTTTTGTCTTTTATTCTTCCCTACTTTGGACAATTGCCTCCTTTAAGATACATGAGTTTTAAAGAAAAATTTCCATATGGAATCAAGGATGATCGTTTACGTAAAATAATCTTAAGATCTGATGTTCTAAAAGACACTTATGAAAAATTTCCATATTTAATGTTAAGAGAAATGTACGCCTTAAATGCTGAAATGGAGAAAAAATATGAAAGAATTAAAGCTCCAACATTGCTTTTACATGCAAGAAATGACGATTTAAGCCATTACCGAAATTCTGAATTCATATTTAAAAAAATTAAAGCTCCTAAAGAAATTCACTTATTAGAAGATAGTTATCATATGATTCACATAGATAAAGAACGTGGTAAAGTTGCACAAATGACAATTGATTTTTTTAATAAATATTAAATTAGTGCCAGTAGTTGTAATTAAAAATTCAATAGAGGATTTTAACAAAATAGATTGGAACAATTGTTTTAAAAAAACAATTGAAGATTACGATTATTTGCTTGCGACTGAAAAAGCCAATATCAAAGGATTTAATTTCTTTTATATTGCTGTCATCGAACAAGAGAAAATACTAGCGGCCACTAGCGCTTTCACTACTGACTATAGCTTGGATAGCACAGTCCAAGGTGTATTCAAAAAAATATTATTAGCTATAAAAAAAATATTTCCAAATTTCTTAAGCCTTAAGCTTGCATGCATTGGTTCTGTGGAAACTGAAATTAATTATTTAGGTTTTTATCCTGGCATTTCAGACGAGGATAAAAAAAAATTTCTAAAAATAATCTTAGATGCTTTTGAAAAATACGCCAGTCAAAAAAAAATTCTCTTACTTGGTATAAAAGATGTACCAAAAATTGAAAATTACTTATGGCACGATATTATGCAATCTTTAAACTTTACTTCAATGAATGGCTTGCCGACTGCTATTAATGAAATCAAATTTAAAAATTTTGATGATTACCTTAGTACCTTAAGCTACAATAATAGAAAAAATTTACGACGTAAATTAAAAAAAAATTTAATTACAATTGATATAGCTAAAAATTTGGAAGATTTAAAAAATATTATGAATTTTTATTATGAAACTAAAAATAGAAGCGACTTGCAATTTGGGGAATTGACTGAAGATTTTTTTAAAGGAATTTTAAAATATATGAATAATAAAGCTATCTTTTCTATATATTCTGCAGAAGGAAAAATTATTGGTTTTAATCTTTCGTTAAGTGACCAAAATACTTTAATTGATAAATTTCTTTGTACAAAAGATAAGGTAGGAAGAAAATATAATTTATATTTTATAAGCTGGATAGAGCAGATTAAATATTGCATTAATCATAATATTAAAATTTATCAAACGGGACAGGCTGCTTACGAGACTAAACTTAGTTTAGGTAGTAAATTACTTCCTAATTATATTTATTTTAAACATCAGACTTCTTGGGTTTATAAAATTCTTAAATGGATTAGGCCAATACTAGAAGTAAAGGTGCGCTCTCATGATTAAAACTGCTTTATTATGGGCTGGCATTCCAATTTTTACAACGCTGGGGCAAATATGCATGAAACTCACTTCTTTGTCTCTTGATCAAAAAACTTTGGGGACTATTTGGCTCACAGAAATGTCTCATTCTCTTTGGTTTTGGTCATCCATTGGGTTTGATATAGCTGGTTTTTTTTGCTGGATTTTAGTTCTTAAAAATACCAAGATTAGCATCGCTTTTCCTCTAACCAGCGTATCTTTTGTCGCAGTACTTGTCGCTAGTTGGCTAATTTTTGATGAACCTATCACTCCACAACATTATGTGGGAACTTTATTTTTGTTATTCGGTATTTATTTATTGAGTAAAAATGATAAACTAAAACAATGAACGAAACTACAAACAACACTCCAGAAAACATTCAAAAATTTAATTTTAGTGAATCAGAAAAGCCTAAATGGATTTTTGCTTATACTTATTGGGATTCTATTCCAGTAATACTTGGAATTTTTCATCTTTTTTATCTTGTGGGTCTTATTGTCTTTTTTGACAATTTGTCTTTGCCGCTATTTATTTTACTAGCATCAATTTATGCGATTAGCATTTCTTGGAATATTAATGGAATATCTCATAATTTTATTCACAACACCTATTTTAAATCAGAAATCTTAAATAAAATTTTTAGTTTAATTTTGTCGCTAACAATGGTTTTCTCTCAAACATTTTATGAAATAACTCATAATAAACATCACTTGGGCAACAGCGACCTTCCGGATAAAGATGGAAATACTCATGATTGGATTTCTATATACAAACATGGAAAAGATGCAAAACCTGAAAATGTTTGGTCTTACTGTTTAAAAGGATATTTCAGAGATAACATTCCAGAAATTTATAAAGAAATAGCAAAGAAAAATGTTGGCTCTGCTAACTTTGGTGTTTTTGAAATCTTTACTTCAGTACTTTTTGTAATTGCAGGTTTATTCATAAACTGGAAAGCAACACTTTGTTTGGTGCCTTTTTATTATATTGGACATTGTCTGTCTTACCTAAATGGCTATTACGAACATTTTAATGGCAATCCTAACAAACCCATTGCATGGGGTGTAAGTTCTTATAGTTGGTTATATAATCTTGTTTGGTTTAATAATGGTTATCACGCTGAGCATCATTACCGTCCTAGAATTCACTGGACAAAAATGAAAGAGTTTCACAAAAAAATTCAGCAACAACAAAAAGAAGAAGGTGTTCACGTTATTGGTTACGGACACCCTCTTGGCTTTTTAGATCCTGCTAATAAACAAAAGATAAATTAATTTGGTGGGCCCGCAGGGATTTGAACCCCGGACAACCCCGTTATGAGCGGGGGGCTCTAACCAGCTGAGCTACAGGCCCTTTTTAAAAGTTATAATACTAAAAATATAGTTTATTAACTAAATTCTAACTATCAAAAAAGCTTTTTAATTGTCTAGATCGACTAGGATGTTTTAGCTTTCTTAAAGCTTTAGCTTCTATTTGTCTTATTCTTTCACGAGTTACCGAAAATTGCTGTCCAACTTCTTCTAACGTGTGATCGGTATTCATTCCAATACCAAAACGCATTCTTAAAACTCTCTCTTCTCTAGGAGTTAATGTAGCTAAAATTTTTGTTGTTGTATTTCTAAGTCCGCTTTGAATGGCAGCATCTACTGGGATTAATGCATTTTTATCTTCGATAAAATCTCCCAAATTACTGTCCTCCTCATCTCCTACTGGTGTTTCTAAAGACACGGGTTCTTTAGCAATTTTCAATACTTTTCTAACCTTATCTAAAGGCATAGCTAATTTTTTTGAAAGTTCTTCTGGTGTTGGTTCTCTTCCAAATTCACTCAACATCTGTCTAGAAGTTCTTACAATTTTGTTAATAGTTTCAATCATGTGCACTGGAATTCTGATAGTTCTCGCTTGGTCGGCAATAGATCTTGTGATGGCTTGTCTAATCCACCAAGTTGCATAGGTAGAAAATTTATAACCCCTTCTATATTCAAATTTATCAACGGCTTTCATAAGGCCGATGTTTCCTTCTTGAATTAAATCTAAGAACTGCAATCCTCTGTTGGTATATTTTTTAGCTATCGATATAACTAATCTCAGATTGGCTTCAATCATCTCTTTTTTAGCAATTCGAGATTCTCTTTCACCTTTTTTAATTTTATTAACTAAAATTTTGAAATCTGAAACAGGTAAACCTATGTCTTTGCTAATTTGAATTAATTTACTTTTAATATTCTCATATTCTTTTTTCTCTTTAGTAAAAAAATTGTGCCATTTTTTATTTTCGCCTAAGAAACTTTCAAAATTAGGATTAATTTCATTGCCAACATAAAATTTAATAAATTCTTCTCTAGGAATTCCATGTTTAGATGAAAGTCTTAAAAGCTCTCCGTCAAAATTAATTAATTTCTTATTTTCAACGTAATTAAGTTGAACTAGTTCTTCTTGGGTTACAGGATTTAATTGCAGTTGCAAAATATCTTGGCTAATTTCTTCTTTAATTGTCTTATAATTCTTTTCTTTGCTTGGACTAAATTTTGATCTTGCAAGAACCGTTTCTAATTTTTCTTTTTGATATGCAATTAATTTTTTATAACTTTTAGCAAGTTTTTCAAAAGTCTTTAAAATTTTTGGCTTAAGCTCAATCTCTAATGCAGCTAAAGAGATATTATATTCATCATTGTCTTCTTCGATTGCCTCTACTGTCTTATTGTCTGGATCTTCTACTTTATCTTTTTTTGACTTAGGTTCCTTAACTGCTTTCTCTTCTTTTTCTGCAGTTTTGGTAGCTAAAGCTTTAGTAAAATTCTCATCCTCTAAATAATTACTATCAAGATCAATAATATCTCGAACAAGCATTTCATTTGCGTTTAATTTATCTTTCCATTCAAATATTTTTTTAGCCATTAATGGGCTTTCTGCTAAAGCAGAAACCATTACATATTTGCCTGACTCAATTCTTTTTGCGATCGCAATTTCACCTTCTCTAGATAGAAGCTCAACGCCACCCATCTCTCTAAGATACATTCTAATTGGGTCATCACTTCTTTCAGAAGTCTTTTCTGCTTTTGGGGCCTCTTCTTTAGTTTTAACTTTGAAATCAGATTTTTGTTTTACAAGCGTTATTAAATTATCAAAAATATTTAAAACTGCTTTTTCTAAACTTTCTGGAGTACTATTTCTTTTTCCTAAAGATTTTTTTAATTCTTCATGGGTAATAAAACCTCGGGCTTTGCCGCGCTCGAGTAGTTTCTCAAATGATTTAGAAATAAGCTTTTCTGCTTTCACTTTAATTATCTGTTTATTGAAGAGGTATATATATTTACTACGACGTAAAATTACTAGACTTTTTTTGATGCACCAATCTGATCTTTTAATGATAAAAGTTCATTATATTGAGCTTCGTTCATATTTTTAGATAACGATTCTTCGGCATCTTTTAATTTACTTTCAAGCTTCAAATTATTCACCTGCTCTATCAAATCTATTAAAAAACCATCAAACTTTTCTTCGCTTAAATTCTCTGAAATTTCTTTTACTGAGGAAAATTCTTCAATATCTTTAATAATTTGACCAAAATTATTCTGTTCCAAATGTTTTGCTAAATTAAATTCGTTAAAAGTCTCAATGTTATTAAATATTTTTATTAAAGCTTTCTTTAATTCTTCTAAATTTTTATTATTAAAATTAATTAAAGATAACTTTTCAATTCTTTCTTTTAAGATCTGAGGATTATTTAAAAATAAATACATAAGAGAAAATTCTTTAAGTTCAAAAGATGAATATCTTGTAATTTTTCTAGTAAGTTCTTTAGTTTTGTTTAGAGGTTTATGATTTGTAACTTTTCTATTCGAAAATTGTTCAAAAATTCTATTCTTAAAAAAACTAATATAATATTTTTTTACAGTAACGTCTTGAATTGAAGAGCATAACTCCATTAACTTTTTCTCAAAACCAGCTCGTTCCTCTGGTTGTTGAGACTTTAAATCTTTCAAATTATTTTCGAAAATGAAATTGCCTATATCAATTTTTTGATCCAGCAAGGCTTCAAAATTATTCTTTCCATTTTTTCTCACAAAAGAGTCTGGGTCAAAACCATTTGGTAAAATTAAAAATGATAAAGAGTAATTTGGTTTCATATGAACAATTAACTTCTCAGAAATTTTTTGTGCAGCATTCTGTCCGCTTCTATCGCCATCAAAACAAACGACTGGATCGTTAAAATAGCGCCACAACAAACCTAAATGTGAATCCGTCATGGCGGTACCGAGTGTTGCAACTACATTTTTAAAACCACTCTGATAAAGACTAATGGCGTCCATATATCCTTCAACAGCAAATATTATGCTGCTCTGCTTATTTTCATTTTTTGCATTGTTTAAATTATATAAATTAAAACCTTTTTTAAAAAAATCAGTCTCTGGAGAATTAATATATTTTGCTAAATAGTTCTGACTTAAAGCCCTACCCCCAAATCCAATAATCTTATTACTATAATCAAAAATTGGAAACATTAATCTATTCCTGAATCGATCTATAAGTTTTTTATTTTTTTCATCAAGAAAAAAAATTCCACTATCAATAAGTTCTTTTTGATTAAAATTTCCAAACAAAGAAGTATTCAAACCATATTCTCCTGAATATCCTATTTTAAATGTAGATATTATTTCTGCTGTCAGGCCTCGATTAAAAGTATATTTTTTAATAGTTTCATTCTCAGAAAGATTCTTCTGATATTGTTGTAAAGCAAGCGTTAATACTTCATCGTATTTTTTTCTTTTATTCTCAACTTCAACGCTTTCTTTGGTGAATTTAAACACTGGCATTCCCGCTTTTGCTGCCAATTTTCTAACTGCATCGCCGAAATTTAATTTTTCTATTTTAACTAAAAAATCAAAAATGTTTCCATGCTCTCCGGAACTAAAGCAATGATAAAAACCTTTTTCATCATTAATGGTAAACGAAGGTGTTTTTTCCTTTGTAAACGGAGAAAGACCAACAAATTCTCTACCTCTTCTCTTTAATTGAACCGAAACACCTACAACATCGGATACTTTTACCCTTTGTTTAATTTCTTCTAAATACTCTTTTGGAAACTTCATTTACTTAATATTTCTTTTAGTAACGCTCCTGCTCTAGAAAAATCTATACTACCTGAATATTTAGATTTAAGAATTGCCATTGCTTTACCCATGTCTTTAATTGAAGTTGCGCCAGAATCTTTAACAGCGGTTTCGCAAACTTTTTTAGTTTCGTTATCATCCAATTGCTTAGGAAGAAAATCTTGGATAATTTCTATTTCCTTTTGCTCTTTATCGGACAAATCAGTTCTTGAAGCTTTTTTGTAAATATCAAACGATTCCCTTCTTTGCTTTAACATTTTATTAAGAACGGCAATAACATCCTCCTCTTTAATCGACGAATCTTCTGTCCCTCTCTTTTCAATCTCTTTATCTTTTAATGCGGCGACAATAAGTCTTAATGTAAGAACTTTATCTTTATCTTGCCTAAGGGCTGATTCTTTTAATTTAGCATTTACTCTATCTAATAAATTCATAACTTTTAAATTACTCTATAATCCAACTGCTAAAAAGAAAATATTAGCAACTTGACTGGTGATTAACTTTTTCATAGTGTTCGCCAACTTTTAAATAACTTAAAAGCTGTTAACTCATGGGTTGTATTTGTCTAAAGAAACTAATTTAGAAAATAAATACAAAATAAAAGATTCTATCAATACTAATGCTATTTTAATTCTGGAAGATGGAGAAGAGTTCCATGGATTTGGAATTGGTTCTCACGGAGTTTCTTCTGGTGAAATATGTTTTAATACTTCAATAACTGGTTACCAAGAAATACTAACTGACCCTTCTTACTCTGGTCAGATTATCAATTTTACTTTCCCTCACATTGGCAATGTTGGAGCAAATAATGAAGATCTAGAGGGTAATAAAACTTGGGTTAAGGGTGCAATATTTAGTGCTGAAGTATCTCATTCCTCTAATTATAGAGCTCTAGAAAATTTAGATCAGTGGTTAAAAAAAAATAAAATCACGGCAATCTACGGCGTTGATACTAGAAAACTTACTTTGAAAATAAGAAAATTTGGTGCAAAAAAAGCAACAATCGCTTTTGAAAAAGATGGCAAATATAATTCTAAACAATTATTAGAAACTACAAAAAAATTACCAAGTTTAGAAAATATAGATCTTACAAGAGAAGTTACATGCAAAACTTCATATCAGTGGATTGGTAACAAATTATGGAATGCTAAAGGATATGAAATTCAAAAAAATAATAAATACAATATTGTTGCGATTGATTATGGGATTAAGACAAACATCTTAAGAAATTTTTCTGAATTAGGATGCAAAGTAACTGTGGTTCCATCAATAACTTCTTCAAAAGAAATATTAAATTTAAAACCAGATGGTGTTTTTTTATCTAATGGACCTGGGGATCCTGATGTTACTGGAAAATACGCGGTTAAAATAATTCAAGAAATAATATCCTCAAATACCCCTGTGTTTGGAATATGTTTGGGGCATCAATTGTTAGCTTTGAGTTTAGGTGCGAAAACAAAAAGAATGCACCAGGGGCATAGAGGCGCAAATCATCCAGTTAAAAATTTAATAAATAATAAAGTGGAAATCACAAGTCAAAATCATGGCTTTGAAGTTACCAAAGATAGCATTCCTAATGATGTCGAGGTTACTCATATTTCTCTTTTTGATACTTCCGTTGAAGGCATAAAATCGAAAACGAAACCTGTATTTTCTGTGCAGTATCATCCGGAATCTTCTCCTGGACCACATGATAGCAATTATCTTTTTAAAGATTTTATTAACCTAATAGAAAAAAATAAAATTAATGCCTAAAAGAAAAGACATAAAATCAATTTTAGTTATTGGTGCGGGGCCAATTATAATCGGGCAAGCGTGTGAATTTGATTATTCAGGAACACAAGCGTGCAAAGCTCTAAGAGCTGATGGTTATAGAATTATTTTAATCAATTCAAATCCAGCAACTATTATGACTGACCCAGACGTTGCGGATAAAACTTATATTGAGCCTATCACCACTGAAATTATAGAAGAAATCATAAAGAAAGAAAAACCAGATGCAATATTACCAACTATGGGTGGCCAAACAGCACTTAATGCTGCGATGGCCTTAAAGAAAGAAGGTATATTAAAAAAATATAATATTGAATTAATAGGTGCAAATTCTGAAGCCATAGAAAATGCTGAAGATAGAGAAAAATTTAAAAAAAATATGACCGACATCGGTCTTGAATGTGCAAAATCGATAATTTGCAGATCAATGGAGGATGCAAAAAAAAGTTTAAAATTAATTGGCCTTCCTGCAATTATTAGACCTTCATTTACTCTTGGAGGTTCTGGAGGTGGAATTGCTCATACAGAAGAAGAATTTTTTAAAATTATAGCAAACGGTCTTGATCTTTCTCCGACAAAAGAAGTTCTAATTGAAGAATCTTTATTAGGATGGAAAGAGTTTGAAATGGAAGTCGTTAGAGACAAGAATGATAACTGCATAATTATCTGTTCAATTGAAAATGTGGATCCAATGGGAATTCATACTGGAGATTCTATTACGGTCGCTCCGGCATTAACTCTAACTGATAAAGAATATCAAATTATGAGAGATGCCTCTTTTAAATGCATTAGAAAAATTGGAGTTGAAACTGGAGGTTCTAACGTTCAATTCGCAATTAATCCAAAAAATGGAAGAATGATTATCATTGAAATGAATCCTAGAGTTTCCAGATCTTCTGCCTTAGCTTCAAAAGCAACTGGTTTTCCAATAGCAAAAGTGGCTGCCAAACTTGCAGTTGGTTACACTTTAGATGAATTAAAAAATGAAATTACGGGCACAACTCCTGCATCTTTCGAACCAACCATTGATTATGTAGTAACTAAAATTCCAAGATTTGCATTTGAAAAATTTAAAAATACCGAAGCAATTTTAGGAACTGCCATGAAGTCTGTTGGTGAAGTAATGTCTATTGGAGGAAACTTTAAGGAGTCCGTTCAAAAAGCATTAGGTTCGTTAGAAATTGGGTTTGATGGTTTTGACATGAATGAGGAAATAAATATTCAAGACTTAAAAAAGAAACTCATAGAAAGAACTCCGAACAAAATACTTTATGTAGCTGAAGCTTTTAGAAGGGATTTAAAGCTAGATGAAATATATGAGATGACGAAAATTGATAAGTGGTTCTTAGAGCAAATCCAGGAATTAGTAATTGTAGAAAATCAAATTAAGACTGAAGATGTTTTAAATAATAAGCAAAAACTTCAATATATTAAATCGATAGGATTTTCAGATAAAAAAATTGCAAAAATTTTAGATTTAAAGAGCAAAGAAGTTAGAGCTGCTAGAAATAAATTTAAGATTCATCCTATATATAAAAAGATTGATACATGCGCAGGAGAATTTGAGTCTAAAACTCCTTATATGTATTCTACTTATGGAAGTAGTGACTCAAGTGCGTGCGAATCTGAACCGACAAACAAAAAGAAAGTTGTTATTTTAGGTAGCGGCCCGAATAGAATAGGACAAGGGGTGGAGTTTGATTATTGCTGTTGCCAGGCAAGTTACGCATTAAAAGAAATTAATTATGAAACCATCATGATTAATTGCAATCCTGAAACTGTATCCACTGATTATGATACTAGTGATAGATTATATTTTGAGCCTTTAACTGAAGAACATGTAATCGAAATTATTAATAAAGAGAAAAGCAACGGCTCTCTTGCTGGTGTCATAGTTCAATTTGGAGGACAAACTCCTTTAAAACTTGCAAAATTTATTGATGGAAATAAAATTCCAATATTAGGAACACAACTTGAATCCATTGATCTTGCTGAAGATAGAGAAAAATTTAAAAATTTTGTAATTAAAGAATCTCTTCTGCAAGCAGAGAGTGGTCTTGCAAGATCTGAGTCTGAGGCAATTCAAATTGCGAAAGAAATAAATTTCCCAGTTGTAATTAGACCTTCTTATGTATTAGGTGGTAGAGCTATGGAAATTGTGTATGACGAAGATCATCTCAAAAAATACATAAAAGAAGCCGTAAAAGTTTCAGGAAAAGAACCAGTATTAATAGATAAATTTATTAATGATGCGATTGAAGTTGATGTTGATGCCATTTGTGATGGTAAAGATGTTTTTATTGCAGGCATCATGGAGCACATTGAAGAAGCTGGAATTCATTCTGGAGATTCTGCGTGTTGCATTCCGCCTTATTCACTTAAACAAAACATCATTGATGAAATATCAAATCAGACAAAGAAAATTGCTTTTGGTTTAAAGGTTTTAGGCCTACTTAATATTCAATTTGCTGTAAAAGGTGAGCAAGTTTATGTTTTAGAGGTAAATCCAAGAGCTAGTAGAACCGTACCATTTGTGGCTAAAACAATTGGAGTTGCTGTTGCAAAAATTGCAACAAAAGTAATGTCTGGCTTAAAATTAAAAGATCTAAATTTAAACAAAAAAAATCATAAATTGTATTCAGTTAAAGAAGCTGTATTTCCTTTTAATAAATTTCCAAATGTAGACACATTATTAGGACCTGAAATGAAATCCACTGGAGAGGTTATGGGAATTGATAAATCATTTGGGCTTGCCTTTGCAAAAAGTCAATTTGCAACTGGAAATAAGATTCCAAAATCTGGAATTGCTTTTTTATCTGTGAAAAAAGATGATAGAAAACATATTCTCAAAATTGCACAAGATCTTAAAAATTTAGGATTTAATATTCTTGGAACATCTGGAACTTCTGATTTTTTAAATTCATCGGGAGTTGATTGTAAAAAAATAAATAAAGTATTAGAAGGAAAACCTCATATAGAAGATTCTCTAAACGAAAAAAAAATATCATTAGTTATAAATACATCTCAGGGAAAACAATCTATAAAAGATTCTTTTTCTCTTAGAAGAGCGGCTCTTACTAGTGGAACTCCTTACTACACGACTATAGCGGGAGCAAATGCGATAACTGAGGCTATTAAATCTTTAAAAAATTCTAAATTTGAAGTTCTTGCTTTACAAGATATAAATTAATTAACTTTCCAATCAGTCTCGAAAGTTACATAATTTACCTGGAGACATCTTCTATCTCTTTTAATAGTTTTTTTTTCTAATCCGTGCCAAGTATCGGGTCCACTTGTGAAAGCATATCCATAATTATTTTTATATGGAACAGTTTTTACTAATTTTAAATCTTTATCATAAAAATCAGTACCTAGTTCTTCTGATTCATAATTATCTGGATTTGCAAACAATAGGCAGGACATTAATTTTTCTTTAATATCACAATGAGGCTTAAGCCAAAAACCAACTCTATCAGCAATAATTTCGACTCGAACGTATGCTTTGCTCAAATCTTTTTTAATTTTTGAACCAACAAATTTGGCAGTCTCCATCTTGCACAATTCATCAATAAATTTTTTTAAATGTGGATAGTCTTTATAATTATCCTTGGTAACAAATTCTCTTATCTTTCCTGCTTTGCCCCCGGTAGGATCACCAGATCTGTATGTTCCGGCACCCCCGTCTATAGCTCTAGTACCATCAAAATCAATTTTAACATCGGGAACTTTTGCTCCGCAAATTTCTTTTATTTGTTCATTAGTTAATGGTTCTGTTAATTCCCAATGATCAAAAGGATTGCTCGAATGAACTGAATTGACCTGAAAAGATTTTAAAAAACTCATTAATGTTAATTTAACCTTTCTTTTATTATTTTCGCAATTCGATTTGCCTCATCTAAGACAGGATAACTCCAATAATCTATATTTTCACCTAAAAATCTAATAATTCCTTTTTCTTTAAAACTATTTAAAAAGTATTCGAATTTGCCGTTTCCTAATTTGGCTTTCATTTTAGCCACAAATATTGGCTTTTGTGTGATTGCACACTCAGAAATCATTGAAATAGAATCGCAAGTTACAATGATTATTTTGGATAACTTGAGAGCAGACAAGTAAGCTTCTTTGCTAACAAAATCAATAATAGTTACCGAATTTAAAAAAAACTTTTTAGCAAAATTAATAATATTATCAGGGGTTCTTCTTGATGAAATAATAATTAATTTAAAATCTTTATTTAAAAAATTATTTTTTATAGATATAAAAATATTACCAAGATCAATTTCATTAAAATCATAATATCTATTAGGTCCACCCAGAACTAAAGTAACGAGCTTGTTATTTTCGGATAAATTATACTTTGAAAAAAAATTAGCGCTGTTATCTATTTCTTTCTTTTCTATATAATGAAGAGCTCCAAATGTATTTAATACATTATTTCCATTTATTTTATCATGCTCCGGAGCAACGACTAAATCAAAATTTGAAAAATTCACACCGGGATTTTGAATGTGAATATTAAATAGATTTTTATTATTTCTTTTTAAAAATAAAGAAGGAATAATACCATTCTTTCCGCATGAAATTAGTACTTGATTCTCTATTTGATCTGGAATTTTACCGTCAATAACAGACTTATTAACAGGAACCAGATTTATAGGAAAAAAATTCCACGGTTTTTTTAAATTTACAAAACAATGATTAAAATCTAATTGCAAAGCTTTTGCTAAACCTTGTACTTGGCTTACCATACCATGGTTACCATCTGTCAATAATAATGCTTTAAAATATCTCATTGTTTAAAATGATAATTAATTATAAGTATTATTAATTAAAATCTACAATGAATGTCGATAAGGTAAATAAAGTAATAATCGTTGGGTCAGGTCCTGCTGGATATACCGCTGCGATATATGCCGCAAGAGCAATGCTTGAGCCAGTTTTAATCGCAGGATCACAACCTGGCGGGCAGTTAACAATTACTACAGATGTTGAAAATTTTCCTGGATTTTCAGATGTAATACAAGGTCCTTGGCTAATGGAACAAATGAAGGAACAGGCTTTGAAAGTTGGAACAAAATTTATTGAAGATCATATTTCCAAAGTTAATTTTAATAAAAAACCTTTTGAACTTATTGGAGATTCTGGAACTCATTACTTTGCTGAAAGCATTATTATTTCCACAGGAGCTCAAGCCAGATGGCTAAACTTAGATACAGAAGAAAAATATAAAGGATTTGGTGTTTCTGCATGCGCAACTTGTGATGGCTTCTTCTATAAAAATAGAGATGTTGTTGTAGTGGGTGGTGGAAATTCAGCAGTTGAGGAATCTTTATTCCTTACAAATTTTGCAAAAAAAATAACGCTAGTTCACAGAAAAAGTGAATTAAAGGCAGAGAAATTATTACAAAAAAAATTATTTTCTAATCCTAAAATTAATGTGATTTGGGATAGTGTTGTCTCGGAAATAATTGGAACAGAGAATCCTAAAGGAGTAACTGCTGTTAAATTGAAAAATATCAAAACGAATGCAATCACAGAGCTTCAAACACATGGGCTTTTTGTTGCTATCGGACATGATCCAGCAACAGCTTTGTTTAAAGGACAAATTAATATGGATAGCAGTGGTTACTTAATAACTCAGCCTGATTCTACAAAAACTAATATACCAGGAGTATTTGCTGCAGGAGATGTTAAAGATAAGATCTACAGACAAGCCGTTACCGCTGCCGGAATGGGATGTATGGCTGCTCTTGAGGCCGAAAAATATCTATCTAATCACTAAGACTATTTTAAACTTTCACAAAAACTTTTAATTTTTATTACAGCTTTCTCTAAAACCTGCATAGAAGTTGCATAAGAAATTCTAAAATAACCTTCTAACCCAAAAGCTGAACCCTGAACAATAGCAACTCCTGTTTCTTCTAATAGGTAAGTTGCAAAATCCGTGTCATTTTTAATAATCTTTCCACTAGATGTTTTTTTATTCATTAATTTTTTACAATTTGGAAAAACATAGAATGCACCTTCAGGATTAACGCAGGTTAATCCTTTAATATTATTTAAAGCATTAACGACAAAATCTCTTCTTTTTTTAAATTCTAAAGCTCTAGGATTAATAAAGCTTTGATCACCATTCAAAGCCTCGACTGCGGCTGCCTGGCTAACAGAAGATGGATTGGTTGTAGATTGAGATTGAATTTTTTGTATTGCTTTGATCAATTCTTTTGGACCGGCAGCATAACCAATTCTCCATCCTGTCATTGCATAAGCTTTACTTACACCATTTACAACTAAAGTTCTGTCTTTTAAAGAATCGTCTATTTCTAAAATATTTACAAATCTTGAATCGTTTGCACCTTTGTCTTGGTAAAGAATGTGCTCGTAAATATCATCTGTTAAAATATTTACATGTTTATGTTTTTTTAAAACCTTAACTAATTCAGTTAATTCTGATCTGGAATAGCACATCCCAGTTGGATTGCCTGGGGAATTTAAAATAAACCATTTTGTTTTATTCGTTATTAATTTATCAAGCTGATCAGCAGAAATTTTAAAATTGCTTTGCTCATCACATTCTACAAATTTTGGCGTTCCTCCAGCTAATAGAACCATGTCAGGATATGAAACCCAATAAGGTGCTGGAATTATAACTTCATCACCGGAATTAATTGTTGCAAGAATGCAATTATAAATTACCTGCTTACCACCTGTTCCAACTGTAATATTATCTACATCAAAACTTAAATTATTTTCTCTTTTGAATTTATTGACTATGGCTTTTTTTAACTCTGGGGTTCCATCAACAGCTGTATATTTTGTCTGACCTTCTTTAATGGCTTTAATTGCGGCTTCTTTTATATTATTTGGTGTATCAAAATCCGGTTCTCCTGATGCTAATGCTATTACTTCCTTTCCACTTTCTTTTAACAGTCTAGCTTTCTGAGTAATTGCAATTGTAGGAGATTCTTTTATTCTCGATAAAGAAGTTGATAGTATAGACATCTAAATTAATTATATTTTGGAATATGCAAAATCTTTCGGGTACTAATATATTAGAAAAATCAAATACGAAAGAACTTTCTTCAAAAAAATTAGAGGGTGGAAAAAAATTTCAACTAATAACTGAATACACTCCTGCTGGTGATCAACCAAAGGCTATTTCTTTTTTAAAAACAGAAATATTAAACAACAAAAAAAATCAAGTTTTGCTTGGTGTAACAGGTTCTGGAAAAACTTTTACAATGGCCAAAATCATTGAAGAACTAAATCGACCGGCCTTGATTCTTGCCCCAAATAAAACTTTAGCTGCGCAATTATATGGTGAAATGAAAAACTTTTTTCCTAATAATGCGGTTGAATATTTTGTCTCTTATTATGACTACTACACTCCCGAAGCATACGTTCCAAGATCTGATACTTATATAGAAAAAGAAGCTTCCATTAATGAGCAAATAGATAGGATGAGACATTCAGCAACCAGATCTCTTTTAGAAAGAGATGATGTGATTATTGTTTCAAGCGTATCATGCATTTACGGACTAGGATCGGTAGATTCTTATAGCAAAATGACTTTAATTTTTAAAAAAAATGAAAGTTATGAAAGAGATAAAATAATTAAAGGACTTGTTGAGCTACAGTACAAAAGAAATGATCAGAATTTCTATAGGGGAACTTTTAGAGTTCGTGGAGAAAATATAGAGGTTTTTCCTTCTCATTATGAAGATGAAGCTTGGAGAATTACAATTGAGAATAATAAAATAATCCAAATAAAATCTTTTGATCCATTAACTGGTGCTGACAAACAAGAAATTAATTTAATAAAATTATATGGAAATAGTCATTACATTACTCCTAGGCCAACAATAGAAAAGGCAATTAAAGAAATTAAAAAAGAACTTGTTGTCACTTTAGAAAAATTTAGAAGCGAAAAGAAACTTTTAGAAGCACAGCGTTTAGAGGAAAGAACTAGATACGATCTTGAAATGATTGAAGCGACCGGAAGTTGTGCTGGAATAGAAAATTATTCAAGATTTTTATCTGGTAGAAATCCTGGTGAACCACCACCAACTTTGTTTGAATATCTACCTGATAACTGCTTGGTATTTGTCGATGAAAGTCATGTTACTATTCCTCAACTAAATGGAATGTACAAAGGCGATCATACTAGAAAAAAAACTTTATCTGATTATGGTTTTAGACTTCCTTCTTGCATGGATAATAGACCATTAAAATTTGAAGAATGGGATATGATGAGGCCACAAACAATATTTGTTTCAGCAACTCCAAGCGAATGGGAATTAAAACAAAGCAAAGGAGTTTTTGCAGAACAAATTATAAGACCTACGGGACTTATAGATCCGCAAATTTTTATTAGACCGGCTAAAAATCAAGTTGATGATTTATTAAATGAATGTCTTAATGTTGCAAAAAATAATCAAAGAGTACTTGCTACCACACTTACTAAAAAAATGGCTGAGGATCTAACTGAGTACCTTGATGAGAATGGAGTTAAGGTTCGTTACATGCATTCTGACATTGATACGCTAGAAAGAATAGAAATTATCAGAGATTTGAGACTTGGAGTATTTGATGTTTTGGTCGGAATTAATCTACTAAGAGAAGGATTGGATATACCCGAATGTTCTCTTGTTGCAATTTTAGACGCTGATAAAGAAGGGTTTTTAAGATCAGAGAGATCTTTAATACAAACAATTGGTCGGGCTGCAAGAAATGTTGATGGAAGAGTTATTTTGTATGCTGATAAAGAAACTCAAAGTATCAAAAAAGCCATTGGGGAAACTAACAGGCGTAGAGATAAGCAAATTGAATATAATAAAAAAAATAAAATTACTGCCCAATCCATAAAATCAAAAATTAATGATATTCTTGAAGGTGTTTTTGAAAAAGATTATGTCACTTTCAGTAATGATATTCCTGTTGGTGGAAACCTTAAAAAACATCTAAAAATGTTAGATAAAGAAATGAAAAAAGCAGCTGATAATCTAGAATTTGAACAAGCAGCGAAAATAAGAGATGAAATAAGAAAACTTCAAGAAAGAGAGTTAGAAATTAATATGAGTAGTAAAATTAAAGTTTATAACAATAATGTTCAAAAAGAATTAATTGGAAGATCAACCCAAGGTAAAGCTGGAATGATTGCAAAAAGAAAAAAGTAAGATGAATAAAAGCATTTTAATCACAGGATCGTCTCAAAGAATTGGTAGAGAGCTATGTTTATATTTTGCGAACATGGGCTGGAATATCGCTATACACTTTAACAAATCAAAGAAGCAGGCTATTGCTCTTAAAAATGAAATAGAAGAGCATGGAGTAAAATGCGCTTGTATTCAGGCTAACCTTTTAAATACAAAAAAAATAAAAAAAATAATAATTGAGACCAAAAAAAAATTAGGAAGTATTGATTGTATAATTAATAACGCCTCTATTTTTAACAATGATGATATTTTAAATTTTAATGAAAAAAGCTGGGATAATCACATAAAAATTAATTTGCTTGCGCCCGCTCTTCTTATTAAAGAATTCTCAAAGATTAAAAATTTATCTAATAACAAATCAATCATTAATATTCTTGATCAAAGAATATTTAAGCTGACACCTTATTTTTTTTCTTACACTATTAGTAAAACAGCACTGCACATCCTGACAAAGACTTCTGCCATGAAATTAGCTCCAAAAATTAGAGTTAATGCTATTGCTCCAGGCCCCGTCCTTAAAAATAAAAGACAGACCCAAAAGCATTTTAACAAGCAGTCAAAAAATACCTTGCTTGGAAAGAATGTCAAAATTGAAGACATATGTAAAACCGCGTATCTCTTAGCAAGCAGTGAAACAATTACTGGGCAAGTTATTGCAGTAGATAGCGGTCAAAGCCTTAATTGGAAAACTCCAGATATTGTCGGAGTCAACGAATAAATGAAAAATAAGACAAATATCATAAAACTATTTGAAAATAAAAAAAAATCCAAATCTAAAGAAATAATTTTTATTAAAAATTATGTTTGCAAAGCCATTATTGGCTATCATTCTTTTGAGAAATTAAAGCCTCAAAAATTAAGATTTAATGTTGAAATTCTTAGTGGTCAAAGAAAAGTTATTGACGGGAACTTGAGCTCAGTAATTAACTATGAAGAAGTAATTCAAAGAATAGATCTTCTTTTAAAAAAAAAATATAGTTTTCTGGAATCTTTTGCAAATGATTTTATGAATGAAATCTTTAAAAATAAAAATATTTTAGACATCAAAATTAAGATTGAAAAATTAGATATAATTAAAAATACCGAATCTGTTGGCATAGAATTCTTCAAAACAAGAAGTGAGCATGAAAAATCTTGAACAAGGAAAAGAGATTATAAGAAGTAAAATTCAATTTCTCTCTAACGGTCCCGGCGTTTATAAAATGCTAGACGACAAAAACACTATAATTTACGTAGGAAAAGCAAAAAATCTACCTAATAGATTAAACAGCTATATCACCTCTTCGCATTTGCCTATTAGAACTGAAAGAATGATCTCAAGTACAAAAAACTTAGAATTTACTGCAACTCAAAATGAAGCTGAAGCATTATTGCTTGAAGCTAATCTTATAAAAAAAAACCAGCCTCGTTATAATATTTTATTAAAAGATGACAAATCCTTTCCTTATATTCAGCTAACAAAATCACATTCGTTTCCTCAAATTACAAAATTTAGAGGCAAACAAAATAAGAATGATATTTTTTTTGGTCCATTCGCGTCCGCGGGTTCAGCAAGCTGGACAATAAAAACTTTGCAAAAAGTTTTTTTAATCAGAGTGTGCGATGATTCAATATTTAACAACAGAAAGAGACCATGCATTCTTTATCAAATCAAAAGATGCTCCGCGCCATGCACAAATGAGATTAACCAAAAAGATTATAATAAACTTGTTGAGGATAGCGTTAATTTTTTAAACGGAAAATCTGCACTTATACAAAAAAAACTTTCAAAAGAAATGGAAATTGAAAGTAAAAAATTTAATTATGAAAAAGCAGCAATTATTAGAGATAGAATAAAAGCATTAACTCAAATTCAATCATCTCAACAAATTAATAAAAATAATTTTAATAATGCAGATCTTATTGTTGCCTTTCAAAAAAATAATATCACTTGTATCGAAGTATTTTTTTATAGATCAAAACAAAATTGGGGTAACCAAGCCTTTTTTCCAAAACACGATAAAGATGATAATTTAGACGAAATTATTTATTCTTTTTTAACCCAATTTTATGAGAATAAAATCCCTCCAGAAGAAATTGTTTTAAGCAAAAAAATTAAAGATTTAGAACTAATCAAAACTGCTTTAGAAAAAAAATATAACAAAAAAATTAATATTAAGACTGCAAAAAATAATACAGAAAATCTTGCAATAAAATTAGCTATTAAAAATGCTCAGCTAGCCTTGGAGAAAAAATTATTAGAAAATGAAAATAATGATCATTTTTTATCCTTAATTAATAAAGAATTTAATTTAGGCTTTAATCCAAATCTAATTGAAATTTATGACAACAGTCATATTCAAGGACTCAACGCCGTTGGTTCATTTGTTGTTTTTTCAAAAAATGGATTTGTTAAGAGAAAATATAGAAAATTTAATATATCAAAAACTGATATTAACCCTGGGGATGATTATGGAATGCTTAAAGAAGTTATCTCTAGAAGATTTTCAAAAATAAAACCAAATCGCGAAAATGAGTTACCAGATTTGATTGTAATTGATGGTGGCAAAGGTCATTATAACGTAGCAAGAAAAATTCTAGATGAACTTGGTCATTTTAATCTAAATATGATTGCAATTGCTAAAGGTAAAAGAAGAAATCAGGGAGATGAGACTTTTCACTATAATAATAAAAAGATTAAAATTAATGACAATGTATTATTATTTTTTTTACAAAGATTACGCGATGAAGCTCACAGATTTGCTATTTTTTCACATAGAATTAATAGAAAAAACAGCTTCACCCAATCTGCTCTTGATAAGATTGAAGGAGTTGGGAAAAAAAGAAAGAAATTACTATTAAATCACTTTGGTTCTGCAAGATTAATGGAGAGTGCTAGCATTGAAGACATAAAAAAAGTGCATGGTATAAGTGATTTAGTGGCAAATAAAGTTTACAATTTTTTTAACAAAAGTAACTTAATGTCAAAAAATGAAAATTCCTAATATTTTAACAATTGGCAGAATTCTTATCGCTCCAGTACTAGTTGTTATTTTTTATTTTCCTGGGGAATGGAGTGATTGGTTGTCATGCTTTATATTTGTTGTGGCAGCCTTCACTGATTATCTGGATGGTTTTTTTGCACGACTATATAAGCAGCAATCAAAATTTGGTGAATTACTGGATCCAATAGCCGACAAAGTCTTGGTTGCAACAGCTCTTGCACTTTTAATAATGAATCAAACTATCAAACATTTTTCTGTAATTGCAGCTATTATTATAATTACTAGAGAAATTTTAATATCAGGTTTAAGAGAGTTTCTAGCTAAAGCGCAAATTTATATTCCTGTTACAAATTTATCTAAAGGAAAAACTGTAATACAAATGATTGCAATATCAGTTTTACTAGCAGGAGAAAGTGGTAATAAACTTTTGTTTGGTTACGGTATTCAATTGGGGATATATCTGCTTTGGATGTCAGCAATACTTACGCTGTATACTGGATACGCCTATTTACGAAAAGGTATAGACTTTATTGATTAAATTTTTCTATTAACAAGCTTTAAATAATAATCATCAAGTTTACTAATAAGCTCTACTACCTTAAATTTAAATTCTCCAATCTGAGAAACCGGCGTCACTTCTGCAGCAGTTCCAGTTAAAAAACAAGAATCAAACCCTTCCATTTCATTTGGTTTAATTTTTCTTTCAACAACTTTAACCTGTATTTTTTTTGCGATATCAATGATGGTTCTTCTAGTTATTCCATCTAAAAATGAATCTGGTATTGGAGTGTGAATTTCATTTTTTGAACTATTAATAAAAAAAATATTTGCACCTGTAGCTTCAGCAATATTACCTTGGTAGTCCATCATTAGTGAATCATGATAACCATTTTTCTCAGCTTCGTGTTTTGACAATGTTGAGATCATATATAGACCTGAAGCTTTAGTATCCCAAGGAATTGAGTTAGGAGAAGGCTTTACCCACTTTGATATATCTAATTTTATTCCTTTGATCTTAATTTGCGGATCAAAATACGATCCCCATTCCCATGTTGCTATAGCCATATGAATTTTATTTTTTTGTGCAGAAATGGCCATCATTTCACTTCCCCTCCAAACAACGGGTCTCACATAACCATTTGTAACATTTTGCACAGAAACAATTTCTTTACTGGCTTTATCTATTTCATCTGCGGAATAAGGAATTGTCATTCCCATTCTTTTTGCAGAATGAACGAGTCTGTCGGTATGTTCTCTTAGTTTAAAAATTTCACCCCCATAAACTCTTTCGCCTTCAAAAACGCAGCTTGCATAATGCAGCCCATGATTCAAAATATGAACGTTGGCGTCCTTCCACTCAACTAATTTTCCATTATACCAAATTTTGCCAGATCTTTTGTCGAAAGGAATTGGTTCCATTAAAATGCTAACTGATAAATAATTAAAATTGTATTGGTAAATAAGTAAAGTAGATATGTCAATAAAACTGACGTAGAATATAATTTTAAAATGAAAGATCTTTTATATTTAAGAGAAAAAAGTTTAAAAGAAATTATAGAACTTATTTTTCAAGCATACATAGATTCCTATTCTGATCCACATGAAGTTCTAAAAAAAAATTCTTTTGGCAGAGCTCATCATAGATTGCTATGCATTATAGAAGGCAATCCCAATATCAGTATTGCAGATATTTTGAGAAAATTAAAAATTACAAAACAAAGTTTAAGTAGAGTTTTGCAAGATTTAATTAAGAAAAACATTATTCTACAAAAAAAAGGAACAAAAGATGGAAGACAAAGAGAGCTAGTGTTGACCGATAAAGGAATAAAATTATGTGGTGAAATATTTAATAAACAAAAGAAAAGAGTTATGAATGCCTTAAAGAATTCAACCTCTGATGAAGTTTACAACTTTAAATCAATTATGAAAAAAATAATTAATGGATAATCCAAAAATACATATACTGATTGTTGATGATGACGATAAAATTCGTGAGTTATTAAAGCAATATTTAAAAATTAATAATTTTTTTGTGTCAACCGCAATAGATGCTGCTGATGCTGAGGGAAAACTAAAAATTGTTAAATTCGATTTAGCAATTATCGATATTATGATGCCTGGAAAGGATGGATTGCAACTCACAAAAGAAATAAGAGAAACGATTGATCTTCCAATTATTCTTCTCACGGCAAAAGGTGAAAGTGAAGACAGAATTAAAGGTCTAGAAGTTGGAGCGGAAGATTATTTACCAAAACCATTTGAACCAAAAGAATTACTACTAAGAATCAAAAATATAATTAAAAGAATAAAAAAGAATAATAGCATAATAACACCTATTAAAATTGGAAAAGCAAATATTAACCTTAAAAAAATGGAAATTCAAAAAGATAAAAAAATAACAAAAATTAATGCTAGTGAGAAAACTTTGCTAGAAAATATGATTAGTTCTGCTGGAAAAATATTTTCACGAGAAGAAATATCAAAAATTACACATTTAACACAAGAGAGAAGTATTGATGTACTGGTAACAAGACTAAGACAAAAAATTGAACCAGATCCCAAAAATCCCAAGTATCTTCAAACAGTACGTGGGACAGGATATGTTTTGTGGCTAGACTGAAATGTTAAGAAGAATATTCCCTAGAACTTTACTTGTTAGATCATTACTCATTGTAATAGCACCAATAATTTTAATTCAAATTGTTGTTGGCATAGTTTTTTTTGATAGTATCTGGTTCAAAACGAATAAGGGACTTGTTAGATCAGCTATTGGAGAAATAAATACATTTCTGGTCGTTTACCCAGAGTTTAAAAACAAAAAAAAGATTAACGAATTAATTAAAATCTATAAAGAAAAAAGCGGAATATCCATAAGCTTCAAAAAAGAATTAGAAAAATTACCTTCGAAAAATACTGTAAAATGGTACAGTTTATATGACAAAATTGTTTTAGAGGAATTCTCCGATAAATTAAAAAAGCCTTACTGGCATAATGTGAGATTTGATAGCGATTTTGTTCAAGTTTTGGTTCTAAATGAAAATGAAATTATTGAATTTTTAATACCTAAATCAAAAATAAGATCTACCTCAGGAAGAATTTTTGCCCTTTGGATTACTATACCATCACTAATATTTCTTATTATTTCAATAATATTTTTACGCAATCAGGTAAGGCCTATTATTCAGTTGTCTCAAGCTGCGGAAAGATTTGGAAAAGGTCAATTCGATAGTGATTTTAAAGTATCTGGAGCTCTCGAAATCAGACAGGCTTCTTTCGAATTCGAGAAAATGAAAAGAAGAATTTTAAAATATATTAGCCAAAGAACAGCTATGCTGTCCGGTATTAGTCACGACTTAAAAACTCCTCTTACAAGATTAAAGCTACAAATTGAACTGCTTAATAAAGATAAAAAATTAAATTCATTAAAAGAAGAAGTCGCTGAAATGGAGAAGATGATTAATGAATATCTTGATTTTGCAAGAAACCAATATTCTCAACCTGTTGAAAAATTTGACATAATAAAACTAATTCAATCTTTAATAAGTAAAAGTTTTAAAAAAAATATTAAAATAAAAAGTCCGAAACAAGTCATTTTTTCTGGGAGAAAAAATCTTATTAGAAGATGCATTGCCAATATCATCAATAACTCTCAAAAATATTCTAAAAATATTTTAATTACATGTAAAAATATGAAAAAAAGTATTCAAATTAATATTGATGATGATGGACCCGGAATAGCCGATGAACATAAGGAAAATGTTTTTAGACCATTTTATAGAGTAGACAAATCAAGTTCTATAAATGAGAGTAACGTTGGACTAGGACTTTCGATTGTTGAGGATATTGTTAATTCTCATGGCGGAACAGTAAAATTAATAGACAACCCCAAAGGCAAGGGTTTACGAGTATCTATATCTTTTCCTAATTAAATTTTTTAATTCTTTAATTTCTAAGTTTAATTTATCAATCTTTATCTTTAATGCATCAAGTTCTTCTGTGGACGAAATGTTAAAACGATTTTTAATATTTTCTATTTTAAATTTAAAAATATTAATCGCTTCTTGCTTAATATCTTTTGCAGTAAGTACTCCTGTTTGGAGTAGATTTACAAAATCATTAATAACTTTTTTATAATTGTTCATATATTTTTACTAATGATATAGTTATAAATAATTTTAATATTAATTAAATGTTTATTCATAATCTAAACCCCATTATTGTTAATTTTGGTTTCTTAGAAGTGCGCTGGTACTCTTTAGCATATATTATTGGTATATTTTTTGGATTTTATTACGCAAAACATCTAATAAAAAGTTATTGGAATAAAGAAAATATTAACATTAAGAACTTTGATAATTTTTTAATTTACGTAATTTTAGGAATTATTTTAGGTGGCAGAACTGGTTATATTCTTTTTTATAATTTTAACTATTATTTGCATAACCCCATCGAAGTATTATTTTTATGGCAAGGAGGAATGTCATTTCACGGCGGAGCTATTGGTGTTTATATAGCAACAATTTTTTTTGCAAAAAAAAGTAAAATTAAAATACTAGTTTTAACAGACATTATCACTTGCGTTGCCCCTTTTGGAATATTTCTAGGTAGAATTGCTAACTTTATAAATGGAGAGCTATATGGGAAAAAAACATTTTCTGAATATGGAGTAGTTTTTCCTAAAATAGATATGGAGCCAAGACATCCGTCTCAACTTTACGAGGCTTTTCTAGAAGGTTTGTTATTATTTTTATTACTTAATTTAATCTTAAAATATAAAAAAAAACTATTTAACGGAGAGCTATCTTGTTATTTTTTAATTTTTTATTCTATATTCAGAATCGCATCTGAAGTATTTAGAGAGCCTGACAAGCATATAGGTTATGTCATTTTTAACTTATCTTTGGGCACTTGTATAAGTTTATGCTTCTTAATTTTTGGAATCATTGCGTTTAAAGTAATTAAAAATGAATTACATAGAAAAATCTTTTAATAAAAAGAAATTTATTCCACTAGATGATTTTATTGATTTAGCATTATACAAAAAAAATCTTGGTTATTATCAAAAAAAAGAAATATTTGGCCGTGAGGGAGATTTTATAACCTCACCAATTATATCAAGTATTTTCTCTGAAATGTTATCCGTATGGTTTGTATCTTATTGGATTTACCTAAAAAAACCAAAAAAAATTAATATACTAGAATTAGGTCCTGGGAATGGGGATATGATTAAACAAATTATTAATGCTATTAAAAAAATAAAAACTTTTGATGCAGATATAACAATTTATTTACACGAAAAAAGTGAAAAATTAATAAAAGATCAAAAAAATAATTTAAGAAATCTTCAGAATATTTTCTGGATAAATAATCTTAATAAAATTAATAAATATCCAACAGTAATTATTGCAAATGAATTTTTTGATGCTTTTCCTATAAAGCAGTTTTTAAAAAAAGAAGGAAACTGGTATGAGCAATGCGTTTCTTTTTCAAATAAAAAAAACTCAAAAATTAGTTACTATCCAAAAAAAACTAACAATAAAGCTCTTAAGAAGTACTCTAATTTTTACAATCTTAACAAAAGTAAAGTTATAGAATACCCGACAAATATTGATCTTTATGTTAACGCAATATCAAAGATTATGAAAAGTAATAAAGGAATCTTTTTGATGTTTGACTATGGCTACTCAAGCGCAATTGGAAAAGATACAATTAGAGCAATAAAAAATCATAAAATTGTCAACTTGCTTAGAAACTACACTAATTGCGATATTACATCAGACGTTAATTTTAATATTTTAAAAAATATTTTTAATAAAAATAATATTAAAAATATTGGGAGTGTAAGGCAAAGTTTCTTTTTGCAAAGAATGGGAATTATGGAAAGAGCAAATCAAGTAATAAAAAACAACGGACTTTTAAATAATAAAAATTTAATTTTAAGTATAAATAAATTACTCAATCCGAAAGAGATGGGCAATGCTTTTCATGTTTTGTCATTTGCAAAAAAAGATTGTAAATTTAATCTTGGTTTTATTTAGTTATGTTTTGTTCAAAAAAAATAAATAAAATACCTGGCATTAAAAGTTTCTTTTTTTCAAGAAAAAATGGCGTCTCTAAAGGAATTTATAAAAGTTTAAACTGCGGATTGGGCTCTAGTGATCAAAAAATACTTGTTAAAAATAATATTAAAATTGTAGCAAAAAAAACTGGCTGCAAATTAAACAATCTAGTTCTGCTAAAACAATATCATAGTAATAAAGTTATTGATTTTGATAATCTATTAATTAAAAAAAGATATAAAGCAGATGGAATTATAACGACTGTCTCAAAATTTGCTTTTGGAATATTAACCGCCGATTGCGTTCCAATATTAGTTGCTGATAAAAAAAATAAAACTATAGCTGCTATTCACTCAGGTTGGAAAGGAGCTAATACCGGTATCATTGATAATCTAATTAAAGCTTTTAAAAAGAAAGGGTCAAAACTGTCAGATTTGATCGTAGCTGTTGGCCCTTGCATATCACAAAAAAGTTACGAGGTTAAAAAAGATTTTGTAAATGAAATTAAAAATAAAAATTCTAATTATAAAAAATATTTTAAAATTCTTAATAATAAAATTCATTTTAATCTTCGCATGTTTGTTAATAATAAATTTCTAAAGTTAGGAGTCCTCAATAGAAATATTGAGCATATTAATAAAGACACTTATAGTAATTATAAAAACTTTTTTAGCTACAGAAGATCTGTGCATAATAATGAAGTAGATTACGGAAGATGTATTTCTGTGATTTACAGATATTAATTGATTAACTAATTATAAAATTATATAAAAACATCTCATGAAAATTTTATCTGGAACCAGCAATATTTCCTTAAGCACTGAAATCTGCAAATATTTAAAAACTAAACCCGCTGAAAGAATGATCACGCGATTTGCGGATTCAGAAGTCTATGTTGAGATAAAAGAAAATATGAGAGGCAATGATGTATTTTTAATACAATCAACTTCTTATCCTGCTAACGACAATATTATGGAGTTGTTAATATGCATCGACTCCTTAAGAAGATCTTCTGCTAAAAATATAACAGCTGTAATTCCGTATTTTGGTTACGCAAGACAAGATAGAAAAGTTGTGCCAAGATCACCTATTAGTGCAAAATTAGTTTCAAACTTAATTACTAACGCTGGAGCTAATAGAGTTTTAACTATGGATCTTCATGCAAATCAGATTCAGGGTTTCTTTGATATTCCAGTTGATAATTTATTTGCTGCACCTGTTTTTGTAAAACACATACTAAAAAATATAAGCACTAAAAATATAGTTTGTGTTGCTCCAGACGTTGGAGGCGTGGAAAGAGCAAGAGCACTTGGTAAGCGATTGGATGCTGGCTTAGCTATTATTGATAAAAGAAGAGAGGGTCCAGGACAATCAGAAGTTATGAATGTTATTGGAGAAGTTAAAAATAAATCTTGTATTATTATTGATGATTTAATTGATAGTGGTGGAACAATCTGCAATGCCGCTGATGCGCTAATAGAAAAAGGTGCAAAAGAAGTTTATTGCTACGTTGTTCACGGAGTTCTTACCGGATCGGCTATTGATAGGATTAAAAGATCTAAGATGAAAAAGATTGTCATCACTAATACTATTGATAATACAAAAAAAATTAAGGGAAATTCCAAAATAGAGGTTGTTAGTATTGCTCCATTAATTGCGGAAGCTATAAAGCGAATATCTCAATCAACTTCAGTTTCAAGCTTATTCAAATAAAATAACTATAACTTGTTTTTTTTTTGAAGTTAATATAAAACAGGCGGTCTTAGTTATATGGAAAATTTAAAGCTCGAAGCCTCAGAAAGAAAAATTAATACTAAAGGAGATCTTAAGAAGTTAAGATTGGAAGGTTTTCTTCCTGGAATTTTATATGGTGATAAAGAAAAAAACTTACCTTTATCAGTTAAAAAAATATCTGTTAAAAAATTACTAGAAGCATCGAACTTTATGAGTTCAGTTATAGAAATAGACATTAACGGTTCAAAATACAAAGTATTACCGAAAGACATTAATTTTCATCCACTAAATAATGAACCAATCCATATTGACTTCCAAAAGATTAAAGCTGGAACAAAAGTAACAGTAAATATTCCTGTAAAATTTATTAATAATGAAAACTGCCCGGGATTAAAAATGGGCGGTGTTTTGAACATTGTAAGAAGAAAAATAGAATTAAGATGCGCTGCAGAAAATATACCGTCTGAAATCATCGTTGATCTGACTAATAGAGAAATGAATGAAAGTATTCACATATCCGCTGTAAAATTACCTGAGGGTGCAAAACCTATAATTAGTGATCGAGATTTTACTATAGCGACTATAGCCGCTCCTACAGTTGTTAAAGAGCCTGAACCAGCTGCTGCTGGAACAGAAGCTGCGGCCGCTGGTGATGCTGCTGCTCCTGCTGAAGGAGCCGCTCCTGCCGCTGGCGATGCTAAAGCAGCTGCTGACGCTAAGAAAGCTGGTGGCGATGCTGCGAAATCTCCTGATGCCGGCAAAAAACCTGCCGCTGCTCCTGCAGATAAAAAGAAATAACATTTAAATGTTATTATTTGCGGGGTTAGGAAATCCAGATCCAAAACATGCAAATAATAGACATAATGTAGGTTTTAAACTTATTGATTGTTTAAATAAAAATTTTGGCCTTTCAAAACAAAAACCAAAATTCAAAGGTCTATTAACTAACGGTCAAGTTCAAGATCAGAAAGTAATAGTAGTAAAACCTCTAACCTTTATGAATAATTCAGGAATGTGTATTCGAGAAATAACTGACTATCATCGAATTAAGACTAATAATATTTTTGTTTTTCATGATGACATGGATATTGAAATTGGAAAGATCAAAGCAAAAATAGGTGGTTCTAGTGGTGGTCATAATGGAATCAAATCTATAGATGACTCTATAGGGCCCGATTATAATAGAATTAGAATTGGTATTGGCCATCCTGGTGATAAAGAGTTAGTTGATAAACATGTTCTTAATGATTTCACTGAAGAAGAAAAAACAATAATTGATCAGGTTATTAAGAAAATCTTTAAAAATATAAACTTTCTTATAGAAAAAAAACTAGACGAGTTTACTATTAAGAGCAATCAGTAGTTCTGTATGAGTTTTAAATGTGGAATTGTAGGATTGCCTAATGTCGGTAAATCAACATTATTTAATGCGCTAACAAAATCTAAAAATGCGCAAGCTGCTAATTTTCCATTCTGCACGATTGAACCTAATGTTGGCGTAGTAACCGTACCTGATGAAAGATTATACAAACTTTCTAAAATTGCAAAATCTGAAAAAATTATTCCTACTTATATAACATTTGTAGATATAGCTGGCCTTGTAGCTGGAGCATCCAAGGGTGAGGGACTTGGAAATAAATTCCTAGCAAACATAAGAGAAGTAGATGCTGTTATTCATATGTTAAGATGTTTTGATTCAAGTGAAATTCAAAATGTTAATAAAACTGTAGACCCTATAAGAGATCTTGAAACTGTAGAAACAGAGATGATGATATCAGACCTTGAGTCTGTAGAAAAAAGACTTTCACAAAAGAAGAATAAAAATAACGAATTAAATAAAGATACTTTTGAAATCTTAGAAGATGTTTATGAAAATTTAAAAAAAGGGATAAGACCTGAAAACTTAGAGAAGAAATTTTATAAAAAATTAATTAAAAATTTAGGCATATTATCTACTAAACCAAGAATTCTAGTATGCAATGTTGACGAGAATAGCGTAAGCACAGGAAATTCTTACTCTAAAAATGTAAAAGAAACTTTTAAAGACGACACAGTAGTTATTGTGTCTGCAGAAATTGAACAGCAAATTACTGAATTACAAGATTCTGAAGCAACTCAATTTATGAAAGAAATAGGAATACAGGAATCTGGTTTAGATCAAATAATAAAAGCAGGATACAAAATATTAAACCTCAGCACATATTTTACTGTAGGCCCTAAAGAAACGCATGCATGGACTATTGAAAAAAAATGCAAAGCTCCTGATGCCGCTGAAGTAATTCATTCAGATTTTAAGAAGGGGTTTATTAGAGCAGAAGTTATCCCTTATGTGGACTACATTCAGTATAATGGTGAGTCTGGAGCTCGTGATAACGGAAAATTGAGAGTTGAAGGAAAAGAATATGAAGTTGCTGATGGAGATGTGTTACACTTTAGGTTTAATACGTAACCACACCTTTTGTTTAACTAAGTAAACAAGCACTGTCAAAATTAATAAATATATTGTTGTTTTAAATCCTATTCTATTTCTAGCTTCTAAATGAGGTTCTGCTGCCCAAGTTAAGAATGTAACAACATCTTTTGCCATTTGTTCTTCTGTGGCTTCGGTATCATCAGAGTATTTTACAGAATCTTTGTTTAATGGTTTTGGCATCTTAATTTTATTACCTGGCATATATTTATTATAATAAACGCCATCCTCAAGTTTGATGTCTTTTGGAGTTTTGTCATACCCAAGCAGAACAGAATAAACATAATCTGCTCCACCTGCTCTTGCTTTTATAAGAACCGACATATCTGGCGGGTATGCACCTCCATTTGCTGATCGAGCCGCTTTTTCATTTGCAAACGGCATTGAAAATTTATCTGATGGCTTTCCAGCTCTTTTGAACATATCTCCACTATCATTTGGACCGTCTAACACTTCTATTTTAGACGCCAAAGCTTTTACTTCTTCTTCTGTAAATTCAGGCCCCCCTTCTTCAGCCAAATTTCTATAGCTTAAAAGTTTCATTGAATGACACGAAGCGCAAACTTCTGCGTAGACTTGGTAGCCTCTTTGTAAAGATGCTCTATCGAATTTTCCAAAAATACCATCAAATGACCAATGTGGCTTTAAAAGCTTCACTTCTTTCTCAGAAGAAAAAACAGTTAAAGAGTAAGAAATAATTAATATAAAAAATAGAAACAATTTTAATGAAGATTTCATTTTGAACTAAAAAATTTTAAATGTTTTAATTTTTCCCTGTTTCTTCCAATCCTCATATTCATGGATGCTATTAGGCATAGGTAAACTGATTTCTGTTAAAGAAACCACCGGGGCTATAACTAAAAAAAATAAGAACCAATAAACTGTACCTATTCTACTTAATAAAACATAAATGCCTTCTGCTGGCATTCCTCCACAATACATAAGTAAAAAAAAATCCAAAACAAATAAGAAAATAAATTGTTTCCATATTGGCCTAAAAACTGAAGATCTAACTTTACTTAGATCTAGCCAAGGTAATAGACCTAGAACTGCAATGCTACTTACCATTGCAATAACTCCTAAAAGTTTGTCAGGAATACTTCGAAGGATTGCGTAGAACGGTAAAAAATACCACTCAGGAACAATATGAGCTGGAGTTATTAAAGGATTTGCAGGAATGTAATTGTCAGGATGGCCTAAATAATTAGGCGCAAACATCATTACTAAAACAAAAATTAATAAAAAAACTAGCATTGCAAAAAGATCTTTGCTTGTAGTAAACGGAGCAAAGCTTACTGTGTCTCTTGTATCGATTGGTTCAATGCCTGATGGATTATTTGAGCCAACAATATGTAATGCAATGACGTGAAAAATTACCACTCCAAGGATGCCAAAGGCTAAGAGCCAATGTAGTACATAAAAACGATTTAACGCTGCATCACCTACTGCATAATCACCCCACAACCAAGTTACAATAAACTTTCCAACTAAAGGTACGGCCGAAAATAAATTTGTAATCACCGTTGCTCCCCAATAACTCATTTGTCCCCAAGGCAAAGTATAACCAAGAAAAGCTGTGGCCATCATCAGAAAGAAAATTATTATCCCAATAAGCCACATTAATTGTCGAGGCTCTTTATATGATCCATAATATAACCCTCTAAAAATATGCATGTAAACAGCAATGAAGAAGAAGGAAGCAAAATTCATATGAGCATACCTAATTAGCCAACCATAATTTACATCTCTCATTATTTTTTCAACAGATACAAAGGCATCTTCAGCTGAAGGCTTGTAGTGCATTCCAAGAACTAAACCTGTGACAATTAAAAAAATTAAACAAATCATTAAAATTCCTCCAAGACTCCAGAAGTAACTTAAATTTTTTGGAACTTGAAAATCTAAATACTCATACTTGAACATTCTAATAATTGGCAGGCGATTATCTATCCAGCCAACAACACCTTTAAAAGGAGATCCTCCTACTTTATTTGTATGAACGGGTTTAATTTCGTTATTATCAGAATTAAAACCTTTATTGCTCATAATAAATTTTATCCCAGTTTAATTTTATTATCTCCAACAAATTCATAAGTTGGGACTTCTAAATTTGCTGGTGCTGGACCTTTTCTAATTCTTCCTGAGCTATCATAATGAGATCCATGACATGGGCAAAACCAGCCACCAAAATCACCTTTACCTGAAATTGGAACACATCCTAAGTGTGTGCAAACTCCAACTAAAACTAACCACTCTGGCTTCTTAACTCTTTTGCTATCAGCCTGAGGATCTTTTAATTCTTTAAGATCAACCTTTTCTGCTGTTGCAATCTCTTCTTTGGTTCTTTTTTTAATAAAGACAGGCTTGCCTCTCCATAAAACAGTTATCTCCTGCCCTTCTTTAATTTTTGATAAATCTACTTCAATAGATGCCAAAGCCTTAACTGAAGAATCTGGATTCATTTGGCTTACAACCGGCCAAACTACAGCGCCAACTCCAACGGCTCCAACGGTTGCTGTGGCTACTGTTAAAAAATCTCTTCTATTTTTTTTATCTGAATTATTATTATTTTCTGACATAATTATTTAGTTTAACTATTTCTAAACTATTTTCTTTTCCATAGCCAGAATGACGCATAAATAATAAGTTTTTAATATGATTAGTATTGCATTATTTCAGCCCGATATTCCTCAAAATACCGCTGCAACCATAAGATTGTGCGCATGTTTAAATACAACCTTAGAAATTATTGAGCCTTGTGGGTTTCAATTTGATGAAAAAAGACTCAAAAATATTTACATGGATTATTATACAAAATGTAAAATTATACGACATGACTCATTCGAAAATTTTATTAAAAGTAAAAAAAATAAAAGAATAATTCTCTTAACAACTAAAGCTAAAAAAAATTATTATAATTTTAATTTTAAAAAAGGTGACACGCTATTATTTGGAAGAGAAAGTGCTGGTCTTCCAGATTCCGTTCATAAAACGGCTGGGGAAAGACTAAAAATACCAATCTCTAAAAACACAAGATCTTTAAATATTGTAACTTCTATTTCTATTGTATTATCTGAGGCTCTCAGGCAAAATAATTATTATAATATTTGATTATGAATATCAGTTTAAAAGAAAAAAAAATTATTGCTAGAAATTGGTTTAAAGATTTAAGAGATTTTATTTGTAAAGAATATGAAGATATTGAATATAAAAAATCTAAAAAAAAAAATTTATTTAAAAGAACAAAATGGAAAGCGGGCGGACAATCTAAAGGTGGTGGCATATTCTCTCTGATGAATAATGGTTCTGTTTTTGAAAAGGTTGGGGTAAATATATCAACAGTATCTGGAAAATTGAGTAATGAATTTAAAAAAAAAATCCCTGGTGCTCTAAAGAATTCTAATTTTTGGGCCTCTGGAATATCTATTGTTGCTCATATGAAAAATCCCAAAGTTCCAGCATTTCATTTTAATACAAGATTTATAGTAACTTCTAAATCGTGGTTTGGTGGTGGCATGGATATGACACCCTGCATTAAAGACGTAAAACAAAAAAAATATTTTCATTCAAAAATTAAACAAATGTGTGACTTACATAATAAAAAATATTATTCGAATCATAAAAAAAATTGCGATAATTATTTTTATTTACCTCATAGAAAGGAACCTAGGGGCGACGGTGGGATATTTTTTGATTATCTTAATTCAAATAACTGGAATAAAGATTTTAATTATACAAAAAATGTTGGTTTAACTTTCTTAAAAGTTTCTTCAGACATAATAAAAAAAAAAATGTTTTTAAAATGGAATGACAAAGATAAGGAGAAGCAATTAATTAAAAGAGGACGATATGTGGAGTTTAACTTATTGTATGATCGAGGTACTAAATTTGGCTTAAACACTAATGGAAACATTGAAGCAATTTTTATGTCGCTTCCTCCACTTGCAAAATGGTAAAAAACTAAATGGAAAAAGAACCAATTACTCCACAAGGTCTGGAAAAAATTAAAGCCGAATTACAAGAAAGAATTTCTATTACTAGGCCTAAAATTGTTAGTGCTATTTCAGAGGCACGAGCTCATGGAGATTTAAAAGAAAATGCTGAATATCATGCAGCAAAAGAAGAGCAAGGACACAATGAAAGAAGAATTCAAGAAATCGAAACAACAATAGCAACTGCTAATGTTGTGGATGTTACAAAAATAAAAAATGACAACAAAGTAATATTTGGATCAACAGTTATTTTGGTAGATATGGAAAATAATGAGAAAAAAAAATATAAAATTGTTGGAAAAGATGAAGCTAATGCAAAAGAAGGTTTGTTATTTTATAAATCACCAATCGCATTAGAACTTGTTTCAAAACATACTGGTGATTTTATTGTTGTAAATACACCTGCTGGTGAGAAAAATTACGAAATTATTGAAGTTAAATATTTCTAATGTAAAAATTAGATTTTATCTAAATTTAATTTAAAATCATTGTTAATCCAAGAATTCTTTAAAGACTCTAATTTTTTACCAAGATCTTTTCCTTGCTTAAATCCTCTACGAATTAAAAAATCTCCTGATATAGGAAAAACAGAAACTATAAATTTTTTGATAAATAATTTATATTTTTTTAAATTTTTATAACTAATTTTTTTTGTTACAGAAAAAAAGAAATTTAAAAAATCTAGAGTTAATTCTTTTTTATAAAAATATATTTGCTGTTTAATTATCTTATCGTCGTAGGGTATATTTTTTAACAACTTAAATTGCATAGAAATAAAATTAAGGTAATTCTTCTCTTTATTAGATAATCTAAACTGCTTAGAAAAATAAAGATGCCGTTTATCATGTCCAACCAGCAAAATGGATAGTAACTGAAGATAATTTAATTTGAGTTTAAAAAGTTTTATTTTGCTTAATCTTTCAAAAAATCTTAACTGGTAAACCTTGCTAATAATCTTCTTAAAATAATCTTTTCTATTGATGCCCTCTAAGTTCTTAAGCTCTAAAATTTTTTTTAGCTCTATAAATAATCTTTCTGGGGAAATTAATCTTAAAAATTTAATATTCTTATTTAGAATGCTTAAAACTTTTTTATCTTTAATTTTAGTATCATATTCCAATGAAAATCTTATAAATCTCAAAATTCTTAGTTGGTCTTCTTTAATCCTTAAATTGGCATCTCCAATAAACTTAACCTTTTTACTTTTCAAATCCTTAATCCCATTTAATGGATCAAAAATATTTCCGAAGTTGTCACAATAAATTGCATTAATTGTAAAATCTCTTCTTAAAGAATCATTTAACCAATTACTTGTATATTTAATTTTGGTATGTCTACCGTCAGGGTTTATATCCTCTCTTAAAGATGTAATCTCGTATCTATAATTCTTAGAAAAAGTCGTAATAGACCCATATTTAATTCCTAAATCTAAAACTCTATAATTATTTTTTAATAAAATTTTTCTTACTTCTTGAGGTTTGTAGATAGTTGCCAAATCAATATCTGTGGTTAAGTTACCTTCCAAAGCTTTTCTAACGCAACCACCAACAAACTGCGTATGAGTTTTTGAACTAATTGGATTTAAAATAGAAATTAATTTTTTATTTTCTTTTGAAAATAAAAATGTTTTTTTCATTAAAAAATTAATACAACTCAATCTTGCCAGATAAATTATTACTCATATCTGATAGCGTTTTTAATAAAATTTTTTCTTTTCGAACATTTAGTGAAAAATATATATTATAATTTATCTCAAAACCAAATTGACTGTAGTATTCAAGTTCTCCAATTAAAATAATAAAGCTAATTTTTTTATCATTAACTAATTTGATGCTTTGGTTGACTAGTTCTTTTCCTATCCCCCTCCCTTTGAATTTTTGATCAACAATCAATGGTCCCAACATTAAACCTTCGTTATTTTCAATCTTACAATTAAAATATCTAATGCTGCCAATTATTTTCTGTCCTTTGCAATAAATCTTTGAATACTTTTGATTACATATAAGATTTTCTCTTAATCTGAAACTGGGTCTAGCGTATTTACCTGGTCCCAAAACATCTTCTTCAAGTAAAAATATTTTTTTATTATCTAATTTTTTTTCTTCTCTGATCACAGTAATTATTATTAGCTTGGCTGGGGCTCCAGGATTCGAACCTGGGATGGCGGGATCAAAACCCGCTGCCTTACCGCTTGGCTAAGCCCCAATTTTTATTTTAGAAATAAGGTTATATTATTTTTGCTTTCCTTATCCAATAACTTTTATAACGTCTTTTCAAAGCAAATATAGCTGAAGTTAACTGCATGTTGTTTTCAAAAATTGCATAACAGGCAGACCCACTACCTGTCATTCTTGCCACTCTGCAACCTTTTAATCTTTTAATAAAAGTTAGTACTTTTAAT
The DNA here is from genome assembly GCF_040404065.1 of Candidatus Allofontibacter sp. Lineage (GTDB taxonomy): Bacteria > Pseudomonadota > Alphaproteobacteria > Pelagibacterales > Pelagibacteraceae > Fontibacterium. The sequence continues at coordinate 440,926 of NZ_JBBAJM010000001.1, read as the reverse complement.
GACTTATTTTTTTTTTTAAATGCACTTTGTTCTAAATCATTACCTTTAAAATTAATAAACTTTAATAAATTATTTAGATTTAAAATATTATTTTTTAAGAAATTAATATCTAAATTTTTTTTATTAGAAAAATTCTTATTTAATAAATAAATTTGCTTTGTAGAATTAGAATAGTTTGGATAAATTAATAATAGATTAAATTTAGGTTTTTTTTTAAATTCTAAGATTGTATTATTAGCACCATAAAGAAGCTTAACATTTGTATTTAGAGACGGCTCTACATCGGAGCCTATTTTTTTACATATCGATGAAATGATATTTTTTTTTAAATTTAATTTAAGGCTTTTATTAAAAAAGGTCAGCAATGTAGCAACATCACTGGAGCCACCTCCAAATCCTGAACCGTGAGGTATATTTTTTATAATTTTTATTTTAAATTTATAATCAGAAAACTTAGGATATTTTTTTATAATAGATAATAATTTTAATATTGTATTATTATTATTATTTATGCCCTTAGAAAATCTTCCAGAAAAAGTGGTTTTATTTTTTTTTGCATTGGAAGATACATAAATATGATCATAAATATCACAGAAACAAAATAATGTTTCAATTTCATGATATTTATTTTTTAATTTCTTAATTACTTTTAAATATAAATTAACTTTAGCGTAAGCTTTAAGACTTGCGTTTATAACCTTCATCTAATCCAAAAATTATTTTTTTATTTATAGATTCCTTTAAATCTTTCTCAATGTATTTAAGCTTAACAGCATTTTGCCAAACATATCTAGCCTGAATTTCTTTTCCATTTACCCAGAGAACATCACCGTAATGATCATAAATTACGGCCTCCGTTGGATCTTTTTCATAAGCAATTTTTAAAGTTTCTTCGGATTTATCAAAATCATTTAATAAAAAATACGCCCATCCCAGAGAGTCTAAAATATAACCACGCCCCTTACTTAAGTTAACAGCTTCAATTAACATCTCTTTAGCTTTGTCTAAATTTATTTCTCTTTCCAGCCAACTGTATGCCAAGTAATTTAATACCTCGGGTTGTTTTGGAGCAATTTTTAGCGCTTCTAAAAAATTTTTCTCCGCTTCATTCCAGGATTTTGATCTTTCTTGGCTGATAGCTAAATTATAATAATAAATCCAATCAGTGTCCTTCTTATCTTTCTTAGATAAAATAGATTTTTCATATAACGGAATTGATTTAGAATAGTCGCTATTACTTCTTAAAAAATTTGCTAATTCAAAATATTTATCTGAAGTAAATAATTTTTGGTTCTTTAAATAATCCTCAAGTAAATTAATTTGTTTTTCTGATTTATAATTTGGAAAGAATTTCAATTTTGTTAAATTTGCATACCAAAAATACTCTTTTCCTAACTTTTCAATAATTTTAATTTCTTTCTCTGCCTGATAAAGATCCTCTAGTATAATTAAGTTTTCTATTTTTAAAACTTTATTAGACAAAAAGTCAGGGTTTAAATATTCACTAATATTTAAATAAAAATTAGATATCTGAACCTGCTCATAGTTTTGATAAAAATTAGCAAATAAATAAAATAATTCTGCCAATCCATGATTTATATCTTTTCTTTTATAGAACTGATTAATTTTTTGAAATTGATTATTATGAAAATCTATATAAAGCTGTTTAAATAATAAACTCTCAGAATCAACTTCTAAATTTTTATTTATAATTTCACTAACTCTTTCTTTATTATTTTTTTCTAAAAAATAATCTAGGTAAAAATAGTTATATCTCGCTAATTCTTTTGTACTGGATATTTCTCTAAAATATGATTCAATATTCTGCTGGTCGTCTAAATACAAACTAATTAAAATTTTTTGAGTTAACTCAATATTCTTAAAATCAGAGTTTGATTTCTTAATTTTTTCTCTAAATTTACCGACATTATTATTAGAGAACTCTCGCCATAAATCAAGATCCTGATAAAGCTCTGATAACAACGGATCGGATAAATCTTTTCTTACTAACGGAACATAATCTTTCAGATGCGAATACTTTTTATTTTTAAAATCATGAACAAACAAAACCAGATTAAAAGGATATAATGATTGGTAAGATTTATCTAATTTTTTAATAAAAATATAAGCTTCATCCAATTTTCCACTATTAACTAAGGTCTCAACATATTTAAAATTAAATTCTGAATGATAAAATCCCAAATCCTCAATATTTTGCAGGAAGTTATATGCTTTTTGTGAATTATTTTTTTGAAGATAAACGCTTCCAGACAAATAATTAGAAAAATAATTAGAGTTCTTAATTAAATTTTTTTTACCGTCTAGTATGTTAGCATTCAAATTTGAATAATTTGTTATAAAAGATAATAAAAGCGCTATATAAAAAACTGCTTTATTCATAAAAAATGACTAAAAAAAATCTAAGCAACAAAACTATAAACCTCCTAGAATACTATTCAACTTTAAATTTTATAAACCTCTTTGCTAACGATCTAACTAAATCAAAACAAAACTCTCTTAACAAAGAACAGCTAATTATTGAATTATTCAAAGATATTAACAATCAATTTGTCTTAAAAAAAAATAACCAATTCTTCTTTAAAGGAAATCCCAATTCTTCAATTATGATCTTGGGAGATTACCCGGATGAAAATGACATAAAGAATCAGGAAATTTTTTCTGAAGCTAAAGGAGAGCTTCTAACTAAAATGTTATCTGCAATATCACTAGATAAAGAAGAATATTATTTATCTAATATTTATTTTGATAAGGAAATTAATATAAAAAACAAATCTAATTTTTATAAAAATATTTTATTTAAACATATAAAGATTATTAAACCAAAATATATCTTATTATTAGGTGAGGTAGTTTATAATCTTTTTAATAATTCTAATAAAAAAATATTAGATTTACATGGAAAATGGGGTGAGATTATTATTGATAAATATAAATTTAATACATTTTCAACTTTTACTCCTGATCACTTGCTAAAATCACCTGATTATAAAAAATTAGCATGGGAAGACTTAAAAAAATTCAAAAATGAGATTTTTAAAAACTAATGAACATATTAAATGATTTTAAATTTGGTAAAAATATAATTGGAGTAGATGAAGTAGGAAGAGGATGTTTAGCTGGACCTGTTTTTGCAGCGGCAATTAAATTAGATGAAAAAAACTTTCCTTCTGGGATTAATGATTCAAAAAAACTTAGCAAATCTAAAAGGTTAGAAATATTTCAAGAGCTTATTAAGAAGTGCGAATATAGTATTGGAATATCTTCTGTAAGAGAAATTGAAAAATTAAATATTTTGCAATCTTCTTTGCTTGCAATGAATAGAGCTCTAGAAAAAATGAATATTAAAGATCATATAATTCTTGTTGATGGGAATTTTGCGCCTAAAAAGGACAAAAACATGAAAACAATTATTAAGGGTGATCAAAAATGCGTTTCTATAGCCGCGGCATCCATTATAGCTAAGGTTTCTAGAGATTTATTTATGGAAAAATTATCTTTAGAATTTCCAAATTATAATTGGGAAAATAACTGTGGTTACGGGACTAAAAAACACTTAGAAGCGATTAAAATATTCGGAATTACCGAGCATCATAGAAAAACTTTCGCACCTATACACAACCTATTGATAAATTAAAAAATAGAGCACAATCAATATACAGACACAGGTTGACTGAGGGAGTCTTCTAATATTATTTTCTCTCCACAGTTGTATGACAATAAATAGAGACATCATCATTCTTGGAGATTCATTAAAAGAATTAAAAAAAATACCTAACGAAACTTTTGACTGTATTTTTGCTGATCCGCCTTACAATCTGCAATTACAAAGCAACCTAGAAAGACCAGATCATTCAAAGGTAAAAGCAGTTGATGATGATTGGGATAAGTTTGACACTTTAAAACAATATGATGAGTTTTCAATTTCTTGGATTAACGAATGCAGAAGGGTTCTAAAACCCAATGGAACGATATGGATGATAGGTACCTATCACAATATTTTTAGATTAGGAAAAATAGTACAGGATAAGAATTTTTGGATTCTAAATGATATTATATGGAATAAAAAAAATCCTATGCCTAATTTCAAGGGCACAAGATTTACTAATGCGCATGAAACATTAATCTGGGCTGCTAAAAACAAAAACTCTAAATACACTTTTAATTATAAATCATTAAAATGCTTTAACGATGATAAACAGATGAGATCGAATTGGGATCTTGCACTTTGTACTGGAGGAGAGAGAATTAAAAATGAAGAAGGTAACAAAGTGCACTCAACTCAAAAACCTGAAAGCCTACTTTATAGAATTATTTTATCATCAACTAAAAAAGGTGATTTTATATTAGATCCATTCTTTGGTACTGGCACTACTGGAGCTGTTGCTAGAAAACTTGGAAGAAATTATTGCGGGATAGAAAGTAATAAACAATACTTCCAAACTGCCGAAGCAAGAATAAAAAAAGTAAAAAAAGTTGATGAAGATTTCTTAAAAACGATAGAAAATAAAAGAAATGAAAAACGAATACCTTTTGGTTATTTAATTGAAAGCGGAATAATAGAGCCAGGATTAAAACTTTTTGATGCAAAGAATAAAATCCAAGCTCATGTTATGGCTGATGGTAGTATTTTATACAAAGATATTTCTGGATCTATACATAGTGTTGGCGCTAAAGCTCAAGGAACAGAAAGCTGTAATGGTTGGTCATTTTGGCACATCAAAATGGAAAATAAATTATATCCACTAGATCATCTAAGAGAAAAAATTAGAAAAAATAACTAGAACTTCTCGGATTATAGTTAAAGATCCATCCAAACATATATTTTTTTAATAAAAAACTCTTTTCTAAAATCTTAAAAAATATAGCTCTAAGAAAGATAATTAAAAAATTACTTCCGTGAAATATAAAAACATTCAAATGTGATCTTAAAATTATCTTTCTAATCCTGCTATTACGTTTATTGAAATAAAATACCCCTAAATTATTAGTCACATTCTTAATAATTTGCTCATATAAAACATAAGCATCTTCTATAGCTAATGCTGCACCTTGCGCTTGAAAAGGCACCATCCCATGAGAAGAATCTCCGATAAAAATCTGATTATCTCTATAAAAAACTCTCTTTTTTAAAGAAAATATTGGCCAACGATAAACTTCCTGAACATTATCTAATATTTCTCTTAAAACTTTATTCTCTGAAAAAAATAGATTCCTAAATTCAGTTGTTGGAAATATATTAGAATAATTCGCATTTTCCTCATCAATATTTTTTTTATCAAAAGACTTATTAACTCCAGTAAAACTCAAATCATTTTGATTGTTTATAAAATAAGTAACTAAATGCTTGTTATTGGCCAACCATAAATTAATAGCATCATTTGCCGTGGGATATTGAGAGTAAAAGTTTTTAATTACGCCTCTAAATGCATAAAAGTTTGTATTTTTAATAATATTATTATCAGTTCTGGAGTTGGAAAATATTCCATCTGCAGAAATTAACAAATCACAATAATCCTCTGATCCATTGCTAAATTTGACCCTGATAATATTATGATCTTTAATTATTTGAGTAACTTTCTTATTATAAAAAATATCTTTCGGAGACAAAGATTTCTCTAAAAATTTTAATAAAACATTTCTATCGCAAGTTAGATAGGGGGTTTTGTCGTTTATTATATTCTGTAAACTAATTTTGCTTTCAAATTCAGGTAAAAAATTTTTATAACGCTGAGAATGAATATTTAAATAATTCATTCTGTGAAAACTATTATCAAAATAAAACTTTGAATCTAAAAAATCTAAAATTCTTACTGCATTGGGAGATAGCTGTATTCCAGTAGATTTTGATAAATTGTTCTCAAGTTTTTCATATACTATAAAATTATTAAAGTTATTTTTTTTTAAAAAATTAGCCAAAGTTAAACCGGCAATTCCACCTCCTAGAATAATAATTTTTTTAAACATAAGAAATTATTTTATTTTTTATCAAGAATATAAATTTTTTAGAAAAACTTGATAACAGTGAATTATCTATTTTATTAGAACTTATCCAGTAAAATTTATTATTATTTATTTTATTTATCTTTTTAAAGATAGCAATTTTAATTAGCATTTTAATATTTGAGATATTGTGCACGTAACTTTTATTAAAAATTCTTACTTGACCAGAAAAAGAAAAGTTTTTTTCTTGAAAAGACTTATCAAATAATTTTTTATTATATTCAATAAGAGGTAAATTTACAAAATCTTTTAATAATTTATTTTTATCTTTAAAAAATAAAATTTTGTTTTTATTAAAAGAAAATAATAAATAATATTTTTTTATATTAATTTTATTTTTCTTTAAAATTTTATAATCAAAATTATTTTTTTTAAATGCAATGCAATTACTGCTTAGAGGACAGATATCACATTTAGGATTTTTAGGAGTGCAAATTAAAGCGCCCATCTCCATTAATGCTTGAGCAAAATTAGAAAAATTTTTTTTAGGTCTAATTTCCTGTAATTTTAAAAAAATATTTTCTTTAAAATTTTTTTTATTTTTTTTATAACCAAATAATCTTGCGATAAATCTTTCAACATTTCCGTCTATTCCAACAAAGTCTTTATCAAATGCGATAGCCATAATTGCTGAAGCGGTATAGTCACCTATTCCAGGAAAACTTTTCAAGGTCTCGAAATTATTCGGAACTATTCCTTTATATTTCGATCGAATAATTTTAGCTGTAATTAGTAAATTTCTAGCTCTAGAATAATATCCTAGACCCTGCCACATCTTATAAACCTTTGACAATTTTGATTTTGATAATTTATTCAGATTAGGAAAAGTTTTTATAAATCTGTTAAAAAAAGGAATCACTGTTTTTACTTGAGTCTGCTGAAGCATAAATTCACTAACTATGACTTTATAAATTCTATCCTTAAACCCGCGATATCTTCGCCATGGCAAATCTCTTTGATGATTATCGTACCAAGCAAGAATTTTATTTGATAAAAGATTTTTCATGGTCGCTAATAAATTTACAAATAAATTGTTCTCTCAGGGTTTGCGTCCTTTACAAAGTTTATTACCAGAAAATGCCAAAAAAATACTAAAAAAAGAAGGCTTCTTACATTTTGAGATAATTAAAAATTGGAAAAATATTATTGGCGAAAAAATGTTTAAAGATGTTGCGCCTCTAAAAATAAAAAAAATTAATAACGAAAACATTCTTACAATAAATGTTAACAAGAGTGTAATGATGGAAATTGAATATTCCAGAGATCAAATTATTGAAAGGGTTAACAGTTATCTTGGTTTTAATGCAATTAATAAAATTCAAATCTTATCCAAGAACCACTCTATAGAAATAAAAAAAAAAAAAATATTATTAGATGAAAAAATTATTAAAAAAATTAATGAAATCAAAAACGAAAAGATTAAAGAAATTTTTCTAAACTTGAATAAATAAAGACTTATGACTTTATTAAAAAATAATTTAAAAAAAATTTTAATTGTATTTTTTTTAATTTTTACAAATTCTTATTCTTATGCGCAAAATACTGATGAAATATTTATTGGTAATGAAAATGCTAAAGTTAAAATTAAAATTTATAGCTCATACACATGTCCCCACTGTGCAAATTTCCATAAAATGGTGTACACAAAATTAATAAAAGAATATGCAAGCAAGGATTTAATAAAATTTACTTTTGTAGACTTTCCCCTTGATATTGCTGCATTAAATGCATCAAAAATTGTTAGATGCGGAACAAAAGAATCAAGTATCTTATTAATTGATGAAATTTATAAAAATCAAAGCATTTGGTCTGCTGGCGATAAAATACAGCAAATTAATAATAACTTATTTTTAATAGGTAATAAGTTTAACTTATCTAATGAAAAACTATCGAACTGTTTAAAGGATAAAAAACTGGAAGATAAAATACTAAACGACAGATTAGAGGGGCAAAAAAAATATTCCATCAATTCTACGCCGACTATTATTATTAATGAAAAAAAATATGAAGGAAACGCCTCTTTTGAAGACCTATCAAAAGAAATACTTAAAATACTGAAATGAAATTTAAAAAACTAGAAATAGTTGGTTTTAAATCTTTTGCGGACCGAACTCATTTGTTAATAGAAGACGGTCTTACCGGAATTGTAGGTCCTAACGGTTGCGGAAAATCTAATATTGTAGAATCTTTAAGATGGTGCATGGGGGAAACTTCAGCAAAAAGTCTAAGAGGTAGCGGAATGGAAGATGTTATATTTTCAGGAACCTCTGATCGTCCTTCAAAAAATATTGCTGAAGTAAATATTTTTTTGGAAAATAATGAAAACGTACCCCAATACAGGGATACTCCCGAAATTGAAGTAAAAAGAAGAATAGAAAAAGATAAAGGATCAAGCTACTACATTAACGGTAAAGAAGTCCGAGCAAGAGATGTTCAAATATTATTTGCAGATCTTTCAACTGGGGCACACTCGCCTTCAATGGTCAGCCAAGGAAAAGTTGGTTCGTTAATTACGGTAAAACCAACTGACAGAAGAGCAATTCTAGAAGAAGCCGCAGGTATTGGCGGTCTACATGCAAGAAGACATGAGGCCGAACTAAGATTAACAGCTGCAGAAAATAATCTTAAAAAAGCTGATGATATAATGAAGCAAATCGAAACTCAACTTAAGAATTTGCTAAAACAAGCAGAAGAAGCTTCTAGATATAAAACAATATCAAATGATATTAAAAAACACGAAGCCTTACTATCTTACTTAAAAATTCAAGAAATTAATAAAGAGCTAAAAGAAAGTCAGGATGCTTTAAATGAAATTGATGATGATATTAGCGCTGTCACTATTGAAAAGAATTATAGCAGTGAATTATTAGATTCTGAGAACAAAAGAATTAAGCCTCTAAGAAATGATTTTGCCGAGATTACAAGTAAATTACAGAGATTAAATCTTGAGTATGAAGAATTATTTAAACAAGAACAAAGAACCAAAGAAGAGGCTGAAAAGCTCAGAATTGATCTAAAAAATACTAATGATGATCAACAAAGTGAAAATATTAATATTAACAATGCAGGTTCTAACATTAAAAGATTAACGGAAGAAAAAAGTGAGATATTAGAATTCGAAAAAACTTATTATGAAATAGAAAATCAAAGCAACACTGATTTTAAAAAAATCTCAGAACAGTTAAATTATGAACAAAAAGAACTAGAAAATATTTCTGAAAAAATATTTGCTAATATTGGTGGATTAGAAAATAAAAGTGAAATTAATAATTATTTAAGTTCTGTTAAAAATTTTATCAATAATCAATCAAAAATATTAAATGACACTATTAATAATTTTGAAAATATAGAACCATATAAAGTTAAAGAAAATTTAAAAAATCTTCTTACTAGTTTTTCTGAAACGTCAAAAATTACTTATGATTTTGATAATTTAATAAAAAGAAATCTGGAAAGAGCTTCGTCTTTTAATAAAGAGGACATGCGTTCACAATTCACCGTAAAAACAATTTTACTTAAAGAGCTACAAGAAAAGTATGCAATATTCTTAAGTAAATACGAAACAATTAAAAATGATTCTATTAAACGAAAAGAGAGAATTAAAAGTATTGATACTGAAATTGATAACTGGCGTAATCTTGAACAAAATTCTAGAACTAAATCTGAAAATCTTAACTCAAGATTAAAAAACTTAGAGAAAGAAATTGTAAAAATTCAAATCAGACCCTCCGAGATCGGAGAACAAAAAGGTTTTTATCAAGAAAATATTAAAAACACTGACGAAGCTAAAAATAAAATTAATTCTGAAATTGAAGCGGCAGAAAATAAAATTTCTGAAATAAATAAATTATTGTCAGATATTAATGAAAAAGTTCTTATTGGAAGAGAGAAAAAAGCTCGTTTTGAAACTCTTATAGACAATCATAAATCAAAAGTTATTGAATTAGAAAATAAAGTTAGAGAAGATTTTAAATGCTCAATTGATGATCTTTTAAACGAAGAAGATAAGGCATCTATCGAAAAAACAAATTTAGATAAAATTGAAACTAAACTTAAACAGCTTAAAGATGAAAGAGATAATATGGGAGCGGTTAACCTAAGAGCTGACGATGAAACTAAAAATCTAGAAAACCAAATTACTAAAATGATGGAAGATAGAAAAGATCTTCTTGCTGGAATATTAAAATTAAAATCTAGTATTAATCAACTAAATCAAAAAGGCAGAGAAAAACTTATTGATGCTTACGATAAAGTCGGAAGAAAATTTAATGACGTATATACAAAATTATTTGGCGGTGGAAATGCTAGACTTGAACTTGTAGAATCTGACGATCCTTTAGAAGCTGGATTGGAACTTTTAGTGAGTCCTCCTGGAAAAAAATTACAATCAATAACTTTATTATCGGGTGGTGAACAAGCGCTTACGGCTATGGCTTTAATATTTGCCGTATTCTTAATTAATCCTGCACCCATTTGTATTTTAGACGAGGTAGACGCTCCATTGGATGATGCAAACGTCACAAGATTTTGCTCACTTATAGAGGAACTTACAAAAATTACTGAAACAAAATTTATAGTTATTACCCACCATGCTTTGACAATGTCGCGAATGAATAGACTGTATGGCGTTACAATGGCTGAGAGAGGTGTGAGCCAATTAGTTGCTGTAGATCTTGAAAAAGCAGAAGAATTAGTAGCATAAATAATTAATGTCAGAATTTGACGACCTAAAGAAAAAAATAGAACTCACTAAAAATAAATATAAATCTAGCCTACCCCAAAACAATAATAATATAATAGGAATGGCATTTAGGATTGGTATAGAGCTTGTTGCTGCAATTTTTGTCGCAACCTTTATTGGTTACTACCTAGACAAATGGTTAGGAACTAAGCCAATTTTTATAATAATTCTATTTATAGTTGGTGTTGCCGCAGGAATATTTAATGTTGTGAGATCTGCAAAAATGATTAATAAAGGCTAAGTTTATGGCAACTAATCCAATGCATCAGTTTGAGGTCCATAGAATAGGACCCTCTCTCTCCATTAGTGGAGTGGACGTATCCTTTACAAATTCAAGTCTATTTATGTTGATTAGTTCAATATTAATTATTACTTTTTTTATGATAGGAACAAGAAAAGTTAATATTGTTCCTGATAAAATTCAGTTACTCAATGAAATAGTTTTTAATTTTATAACTAAAATGATCAGTGATACTGCAGGACCAAAAGCAAAACCGTATTTTCCTTTCATTCTAACTATATTTTTATTTATTTTAACTTTAAACATGATTGGCTTATTGCCATATGCTTTTACTGTAACGAGTCAGATTATTATTACATTTTTTCTTGCAGTTGTAATTTTTATTGGGGTTACAATAGTTGGATTTGCAAAAAACGGTATCGGATTTCTAAAAATCTTTGCTCCTTCTGGAGTGCCTATTTTTTTATTTCCCATTATAGTTGCAATTGAAATTATTTCTTTTTTAAGTAGACCGATAAGTTTATCAGTTCGATTATTTGCAAATATGCTTGCTGGACACACAATGCTGAAAGTTTTTGGTGGTTTTGTTGTAAGCTTAGGTATTGTTGGAGGATGGCTACCTTTAAGCTTTTCTGTTGCTTTAACAGCTTTAGAAATATTAGTTGCCTTCTTACAAGCGTATGTTTTTGCAGTTTTATCGTGTATTTATTTAAATGATGCTTTAAATATGCATCACTAATAAAAAAATTAACAACTAACAAAAAAAAGGAGAAAAAAATGGAACTAGAAGCAGCAAAAATGATAGGAGCTGGATTGGCGGCGATAGCTTTGGCTGGAGTTGGAGTTGGAATGGGAACAATATTTGGAAGCTATTTGTCGGCAGCTATAAGAAATCCTTCGGCAGCTCAAAAGCAATTCCCAACTTTATTATTAGGATTTGCACTTACGGAAGCTATAGGATTATTCGCTCTAGTTATTGCTCTTTTAATACTTTTTGCATTTTAATTATTAAAGTTAATTTAATAATTCTCAAAAAATGAAGAATAAAAGTATAGCTATTATAACTTATCTGTTATTTTTTAATAAAATAGCAGCAGCTAGTGAAGGAATGCCTCAACTAAATCCTAAATTTTGGCTGTCTCAAATCTTATGGTTAACTGGAATTTTTATAATACTGTATTTTTTAGTTCAGAAATTTTTTAGTCCAAAAATATTTTCATTAATAGATGCTAGAGCAGATTATATTAAGTCGCTATTAAAAGAAGCTGAAATACACAAAAATCAAATTCAAAAATTAGAAAATGAATACAATCTAATTATTGTCGAAGCCAAAAATGAGTCAAAAAAGATTTCAGCAAATTTAAAGAGTGATTTTAACGAAAAAGTATCTTTGAAGAAAAAAGAATTTGAAGATATATTAAATTCCGAAACGAGAAAAGCAGAGCAAGAAATAGATGCTTTTAAAAAGCAAGCATTAGATAATATTCAAAATATAGCTGGAGATTTTTCTAAAGAATTAATAGAAAAAATAACTGGAACGACTCCTAATATTAGCAATCTAAATGCAGTAATTTTAGAAATATCTAATAAAGAAAAGGAATCTCAGCATGTTTGACGCAACATTCTGGGTAGCAATATCTTTTATAATTTTTTGCCTAATAATTATTTATAAAAAAATCCCTCAAGTAATTAGTAATTTATTAGATAATAAAATAAATGAGATTAAGTCTGAAATAGACAATGCTAAAAATTTAAAGTTAGAAAGTGAACAGCTATTAGAAAAATATAAGAATAAAATAGAAGAAGCTCATGCTGAAAGTAATCAAATTATAAATAATGAAAAAAAAGAAACTGAAATTTTCATTAAAGAATCTGAAAAAAAATTCGAACAATTAATAGATAATAAAAAAAGATCACTTGAACAAAAATTAGAGCAAATGAAGATTAAAGCAATTAAAGATATGCAGAGTATATCGAATAAGATTGCCATTGAAGCAGTTAAAAAAATAATCTCAGGTCAGGAAAATAGTGAAACAATAAAAACAATTAATCAAAAAAATCTGGGAAAAACTTTCGACCAATTAAAAGAAGCTAAATTATCTTAAGCTCTAGAGTGAGAACCATCGCAAAAAGGTTTCTTATTAGTTTTTTTGCAAGTACATAAAAAGTAAGATTTATTTTCTTCAACTATAAATTTCATTGGCTGTATATTTGTGCTCTTATGAGATCCATCACAAAAAACGCCATCTTTAGAAAGTCCGCAAGCACACCAATAATAATCTTTTCCTGTTTCTAGATTAATTTTTTTTGGATTTTTAATAATCTTTTCTTGCATATCGGTATAGCATAAATTGTATCTTGGATTATTTCAATGAACAAAAAATTAAGTTTAATTAACAGTGGATTTATAGATATTTTTTATATTTATTGGTTTGGTCTCTATAAAACTTCCTCATATAATACTAAATTCAATATTTAAAATTTTAATGGAAACAAATATAAAAAAAACTGTAAATGTATTTTTAGCAAGTCCTAGAGGATTTTGCGCTGGGGTAGATAGAGCTGTCGAAATTGTAAAAAAAACTATTAATAAGTTTGGTGCTCCAGTTTATGTACGGCATGAAATAGTTCACAATCAGTTTGTAGTTGAAAATTTAAAGTCGCAAGGGGCAATCTTTATTGAAGAGCTTTCTGAAATCAAAGATAAATCTAGACCTGTTATATTTTCAGCTCACGGTGTACCCAAAAAAGTTGTTAACGAAGCAAAGTTAAATAACATTATTTATATTGATGCGACATGTCCTCTAGTAACAAAAGTCCATAGAGAGGCTGAAATTCTAGCAAAAAATGAATTTAATATTATTTTTATTGGTCACAAAAATCATCCTGAGGTAATCGGTACTATGGGACAAATAGATGATAATTATATTACATTGATTGAGAGCAAAGAAGATATAGAAAGTTACTTTCCAAAAATTAAAAATAATAAATTCGCATATATTACCCAAACCACTCTTTCAGTAGATGACACTTTAGAAATTATTTACCTATTAAAAAAAAAATATCCATCTATAAAAGATCCAATCAAAAGTGATATTTGTTATGCAACAACAAATCGACAAGAAGCTGTTAAACAAATTGCAAAAAAATGTGATTTATTTTTAGTAGTTGGCAGCAGGAGTTCCTCCAACTCACAGAGGTTAGTAGAAGTTGCAAAAAAATTCGGTTGCAAAGAAAGTATTCTAATACACTCTGAACAAGAACTACCCGTTGATAAAATTAGAAACTGTAGAAATATAGGCATCACTTCTGGCGCCTCAGCTCCTGAAATATTAGTTGAGAATTTAATTAAAGAAATTAAAAATATTACTGACATTAAACTTGAAGAAGTAGTTACTTCGGTTGAAAAAGTTTCTTTCAAACTTCCTACAATGCTTATTAAATAATGGCTGTTTATACTAAATTAGAACATCAAGAAGTTAAGGAGTTTTTGGAACAATATAACATTGATGACTTGAAGAGTTACCAAGGAATTATTGAAGGTGTAGAAAACACAAATTATCTTATTAAAACATCTCAACAAGATTATATCCTAACTATCTACGAAAAAAGAGTAGATGAAAATGATCTACCTTTCTTTATAGAATTATTATCTAGTTTATCAGAATATAATTTTCCTTGTCCCAAGCCAATTTCAAATAAAAATAACCAAAAAATTAATAAAATTAAAAATAAAAATGCTGCATTAGTAACTTTTTTAGATGGAAAATCAAAAAACAAGGTCACTAGCGAAGACTGTTTTGAAATAGGAAAAATAACAGCACAGTTACATGAAATAACAAAAAAATTTGATATTAAAAGAAAGAATAATTTATCGATTGAAAACTGGGGTGAGATTCTAGAAAAAACAATTCAAAAAAAGATAGAATTAGAAAAATCTATAATAGAAAAAACTAAAAATTATTTGGAATTTCTAAAAGAAAAATGGCCCAAAAATTTACCTACTGGAATTATCCATGCCGATCTTTTTACTGATAATATATTTTTTACAAATAATAAAGTTTCAGGAATTATAGATTTTTATTTTGCTTGTAATGATTTTTTTGCATATGAAATAGCGATCTGCTTAAACTCAATTTGCTTTGATAATAACTCTACATTTAATATGACCAAGGCCAAAAATCTTATAGATGGCTATTCTTCAATAAGAAAACTAAGTGTGGATGAAAAAAAATACTTACCTATCCTATCTATGGGCGCTGCGATGAGATTTTTTCTAACTAGACTATATGACTTTTATAATACCGATAATAAAGCGGACGTTAAAATTAAAGATCCTTTTGAATATTTTAAAAAATTAGAGTTTCATTCAACTATTAAAAGTTTTAACGAATATTTTATTTAATGAATGAAGTAATTATTTATACAGACGGATCTTGTTTAGGTAACCCAGGAAAAGGTGGTTGGGCCGCCGTAATTATTCAGAATGAAAAAGAAGAGGAAATATTTGGATCGGAAAAAGATTCTACCAACAATAGAATGGAATTAACAGCCGCTATAAATGCTTTGGAAAATATTATACAAAATAAAAAAATAAAAATCTATACCGACTCTAAATATGTAAAAGATGGGATTGAAAAATGGATTCATAATTGGAAATTAAACAATTGGAAAAACGCGAATAAGAAAGATGTAAAAAATAAGGATCTCTGGATTAAATTAGATGCTATAATTAATGAAAAAGAAGTTGATTGGCATTGGGTGAAAGCACACTCCATTAACAAATATAACAATAGAGTAGACTTGCTTGCAAGAAACGCTGCTATCGCAAACGATTAGTTTTAATATAATCTTTTATTTTATTTAAGTTATTAGGTAGCACTTTGTAGAATTCTTTTTTTTTAAGACTTCGATTTATTCCTATAGGAACTATAGGTTTTCTTTTTAAAATTTTATAAATAGTCTCTTTAAATTTACCTGGGTGAGCCGTTTCTAAACAAAACAAATTTTCAGATTTGGTATTATTATTGGAATAATAATCTTCTAAAGCTTTTAAGCCTACTGAAGAATGAGGATCCAATATTTTATGATTATTATTATAAACTGACATAATAAGATCCGTAGTGTCTTTAGCGTTAACGGATTTAGAATAAAAAATATTCTTTATTCTTTCTAAAATTTTTTTTTCTATTTTATAAAAGCCAGCTTTATTTAATTGATTCATAAACGCTGATATTTTTTTAGAATTATTCTTATAATAAGAGGAGATAAGTCTCTCAAAGTTGCTCGCAACTTGTATATCCATACTTGGTGAAATACTAAATTTAACTTTTGATGGTTTATAAACTCCATTTTTAAGAAATTTATGTAAAAGATCGTTTTCGTTCGTTGCAATAATTAATTTAGATATGGGCAATCCCATTTTGTAAGCTATATACCCGGCATAAATATCCCCGAAGTTTCCTGTGGGAACTGAAAAAACACTCTTTTTCTTTTTATCAGATAAACGAAAATGGGAATAGAAATAATAAACTATCTGAACAACAATTCTGGCCCAGTTTATTGAGTTAACACCTGACATATTAATTGTTCTTCTAAAGTTCAAATCATTAAACATTGATTTAACTAATGTTTGACAGTCATCAAATGAGCCTTGCACTGCAATATTGAAAACATTTTTGGCATTAACTGTCGTCATTAGTTTTCTTTGCGTTACAGAAACTTTTCCTTTTGGATGTAGAACAAAAATTCTTATGTTTTTTTTATTTTTGACAGCATCGATTGCTGCGGCGCCCGTATCCCCTGAGGTTGCTGTCACTAAATTAACTCTATTCTTATTTTTATTAAGAATAACTTCGTACATATTGCCTATGACCTGCATGGCAATATCTTTAAAGGCTAGCGTCGGTCCATGATACAATTCTATCAAATTAAAATTTTTAACCCTTGAAAATTTTATTACATTTTTACCGTCGAAATTTTTATAAGATTTTTTAATAATTTTTTTTAATTCAGTTTTTGAAAAAGTGTCACCGGTATAAATCTTAATAATCTCATAAGCTAAATCATTATAATTTAATTTAGAAAATTTTTGCAAAGTCGATTTTGAAAGGTGTGGTATATTTTTTGGAATATAAAGACCTCCATCATGAGCAAGGCCGTTTAAAAAAGTATCTATAAAACTATAAGTTTTTTTGTTATTTCTTGTGCTAATATATTTCATTAAACTTTTTTCCTATAAAATAAAAAAAAAATTACAGTTACTAATCCTAAGCCATACCACGTTATAGCATATTGCAAATGATTATTTGATAATTGAATTTCGTAATTATTAGCAACCATATCTTTATTTGTTTTTGAAGTTTGAACAATTAATAATGGATAAATATTCTTATTTAAGATCCTCTTTAAAAGATCAACGTCAACAAAGTATATAAAATCTTCTTTGATATTATTGTCTGGTGTAAACATACCTTTTTCTCTTATTTTTTGTGTATACCCCTCAATAACATCTTCGTAAAAAAAACTTTTTTTTATTAAATTAATTTTATCTTTTTTAACCCAGCCTTTATCAACTAAAACTACAAGTGAATTGTTAACTTCGTAAGCAACTATAACTTTAAAATTGATTTCTCCTTTATTTAGATGGTATAAAAATACTTCTGGTTTTAATGATTTCTTTTTTAATATAACTTTAGTGTATTCTTTATTAATTTCTAAATTAAAATTAATAGAATTTTTCCTTAAATTATTTTCTAAGTTTTTTAATAAATTATTCTTGTAATTAAGTCTAATAATTTGCCAAGTTCCTAACGAAAAAAGAACCAAAACAAAAAATATAAAAAAAATGTCTAATGACTTTATTTTCAAAAAAAATATCTATTAACTTCCCCAGATATATATTGAAGCAAATAAGAATAGCCAAACCACATCGACGAAATGCCAATACCAAGCAGCTGCTTCAAATCCAAAATGATGATCAGGCTTATAATGTCCCGCTTTAGCTCTAAAATAGCAAACTGTTAAAAAGATTGTTCCCACAATAACGTGAAAGCCATGAAAGCCGGTTGCCATGTAAAAAGTTGATCCATAAATCCCTGTGCTTAATTTAAAATCTGCATGGATATATTCGTAGGCTTGAAAACAAGTGAAAATAGAACCTAATATAACTGTTAATAATAAACCGCTTAACAATCCTTTTCTGTCATTTTCCAAAAGAGCATGATGCGCCCAAGTAACTGTTGTTCCAGATAAAAGTAAAATTAATGTATTAACTAATGGTATGTGCCAAGGATCAAGAGCATTAATGCCTTTAGGTGGCCAGACCGATCCTAGTACCTGTGAAGGAAATAAACTTGCATCAAAGAAGGCCCAAAACCAAGCAACAAAGAACATTACTTCAGACATTATAAATAATGTCATTCCATATCTTAAACCGATCTGAACAACTGGTGTATGATCACCTTTATATTCACCCTCAATAACAACATCTCTAAACCACATAAACATTGAATAAAGAGTCAAACCTAATCCAATTAATAGAAGCCAAATAGATTTTGAGTGCATATAATAAACTGCACCAAAGGCTAAAACTAAAGCGGCAAAAGAAGAAGTTATTGGCCAAACACTTGGATCAACCAAGTGGTAGTCGTGCCCTTTTTTATGGTCATCTGACATTAGTTTTTATCCTTTTTAAAGTTAGCTACATCAAAAAAAGTATAAGATAAAGTAATATCCTTAATTTCCTTAGCAGACAAGTCATCAACTATCTTTGGATCAATAAAATAAGCCATTTCGAACTCCTTTGTTTCTTTTGGTTTTAAAGTTTGTTGTTCAAAACAAAAACAACTAATTTTATTAAAATACTGACCAGCAGAATCTGGCATGACGTTAAAAGTTGCTACTGCTGTTGAGGTTTCATTTCCCAAATTTTTAACTTTAAATTTCACAATAGAAACTTGTCCCGGTTTAATATTTTCTTTAGTTTTTTCTGTTTTAAAATCCCAAAATAATCCTTTTGCAACGTTAGTATCAAATCTGGTTAAAATAACGTGATTGACAATAACATTTGGAATTTGCTTAGAAACTTTTGTGGTTCCTCCAAAGCCGGTAGCCTTACAGAATAACTCATAAAGTGGAACGGAGGCAAAGGATAGTCCAAGCATAACAAAGAAGATAATAACTAAATAAAAAGGTTTTATTCTTTTATTTACCTGAAAATTCATAGAGGTCTAACTAGGATACCATTTCCTACATTTATTATTGTAAAAATAAAAAAAAAAACAACTAATAATAATAATATAATTACAGTAATATATTTTTTATTCATTTAACAAATTTAATAAAACTTTCTGTCAGCAATAAAGCAAATAATAAGAATAGATATAAAATGGAAAAACCAAATATTTTTTTAGATAGCATTCCTATAGTTTTCTTATTATTAGCGTTTAACAACTTGAATGTTAAAAAAATATAAAATAATCCTAAGAAAACAGTTGGTATTAAATAAACAAAACCAGCAAATTTAAAATAAAATGGAAGTATAGTTATAGGGAATAATATAAGCGCATATGCAAAAATATTTTTTTTTGTAAAATTTACTCCTGAAACCACTGGTAGCATTGGTATTTTCGCTTTTTTGTAATCTTCGGATTTATATAAAGACAAAGACCAAAAATGAGACGGGGTCCAGAAAAATATAATTAAAAACAATACTATTGGCTCAATTGACAAATTATTATTAGCAATAGACCATCCTATTACTGGCGGAAAAGCACCTGCTGCTCCTCCTATTACAATATTCTGAACGCTTCTGCGTTTAAGCCAAATTGTGTAAATAAAAATATAAAAACCAATAGTAATAGCTAAAATTATAGCAGATAGAATATTTGAAAAAACATAAAGTCCCCAAATAGATATTACTGATAAAGAAATTCCAAAATATAACGCTTGGTTATTTGATATTTTCCCAAGTGGTATTGGTCTTAAACAAGTGCGGGACATTACGGCATCAATTTCGGAGTCGTACCACATATTAAGAGCTCCTGCGGCTCCTGCACCTAAAGCTACAAAAAAAAGTGCTAGTGAAGAACTTAAAAAATTTACTTTTGTATTAGAAATCAAAAGACCAACTAATGCAGTGAAAACAACCAAAGACATTACTCTTGGCTTCATTAAATTATAAAAATTTTTTAAAACTAAAAGATTTTTATTATTTTGATAATTAGCAAATGTAGCTTTATACACTTTTTTAATTATTTAATTTTCGGTAGCTCATTAAACTGATGGAATGGTGGAGGAGAACTTAAAGTCCATTCCAATGTTGTTGCACCTTCGCCCCACTGATTATTAGGAACTCTTTTCTTTCTAATAAACGCATGAGCTACTAAAATTAAAAATATAATAACTCCAAATCCGGAAATGTAAGATCCAATCGAAGAAACAAAATTCCATCCAGCATAAGCATCTGGATAGTCAGCATATCTTCTTGGCATTCCTGCTAATCCTAAAAAATGCTGAGGGAAGAATACTAAATTAACTCCAATAAATGTTGTCCAAAAATGAAATTTTCCTAAAAATTCTGAATACTCATATCCTGACATTTTTCCAAACCAATAATAGAAGCCTGCAAATATTGAAAACACTGCGCCTAAAGAAAGTACGTAATGAAAGTGAGCAACAACATAATATGTATGGTGTAAAGATGTGTCTACTCCGGCATTTGCTAAAACAACTCCCGTCACACCACCTACAGTAAATAAAAAAATAAATCCAATAGCCCAAAGCATCGGCGTCCTTACAGTAATAGAACCTCCCCACATTGTTGCAATCCATGAAAAGACTTTTATTCCTGTAGGAACCGCAATGATCAACGTTGCGAATACGAAATATGCTTTAGTGTCTACACCTAAGCCTACCGTAAACATATGGTGGGCCCAGACTACAAATCCTACAACACCAATTGATACCATCGCGTAAGCCATTCCAAGATATCCAAAGATAGGTTTTTTTGAAAAAGTTGAAATTATATGACTAATCATTCCAAATCCGGGAAGGATCATAATATAAACTTCTGGGTGACCAAAGAACCAAAACAAATGTTGAAATAAAATTGGATCCCCGCCTCCTTTTGGCTCAAAGAAAGCAGTCCCAAAATTTCTGTCAGTTAATAACATTGTAATTGCTCCAGCTAAAACCGGTAAAGAAAGTAATAATAAAAAAGCTGTAACTAAAATTGACCAAGCAAAAAGAGGCATTTTGTGCATTGTCATTCCAGGCGCTCTCATATTGAAAATTGTAGTTATAAAATTAATAGCTCCAAGAATTGATGAGGCTCCAGCTAAATGAAGGCTTAGTATTGCAAGATCCATTGCTGGACCAGGTTGTCCAGCCTTTGAAGATAGCGGTGGATATATTGTCCAACCTCCTCCAGTTCCAAGTCCTCCAGGAGGACCTTCAACAAAAATTGAAGAAATTAATAAAATAAAGGCTGCTGGCAACAACCAAAAGGAAATATTATTCATTCTAGGAAAAGCCATGTCAGGAGCACCTATCATAAGCGGTACAAACCAATTTCCAAAGCCTCCTATCATTGCTGGCATAACCATAAAAAAAATCATAATTAAACCATGACCAGTAACTAAAACATTGTAGAGATGATAATCTCCACCAAGTATGCCGTCGCCTGGGTACATCAGTTCTATTCTCATAAGAATTGAAAAAACTGTGCCGACAATTCCTGCAACAATTGCAAAAATTAAATATAAAGTTCCTATATCTTTATGGTTAGTAGATAGAAACCATCTTTTCCAAAAGCCAGGGTAATGAGAATCTTGCATAGTTTTTTATTTTATTGTTTTTTCTGTAAAATTATTTTCTGCAAAAATATTATTTTCAGGATATTTTGCAAACTTTACTTTTGCCACTTTAAGCCATTCATTATATTCTTTTTCCGAAACTATTTTTACAACAATAGGCATAAAAGCATGTTTTGTTCCGCACAATTCTAAACACTGACCATAATAAATTCCCTCTTTTTGTGCCTTAAACCAAGTTTCGTTAATTCTTCCTGGAACTGCTTCTCTATTTACCCCAAAAGAAGGCATAGCCCAAGCATGCAAAACATCGTTGGCTGTTATTAAAACTTTTACAACTTTATTCACTGGAAGAACTACATAATTATCTGCCTCTAAAAGCCTTGGCTGATTTGGTTTTAAATTTTTGGTCTCAACCATGTTTGCTTCAAAAGATATTTTTTCATCAGGATATTCATATCCCCAGTACCACTGATAACCCGTAACTTTTAAAGTAACATCTGACTTAGGAATAATATCCTGTTTGTATAACAATCTGAAAGATGGAACGGCTATAACAACCAAGATTATACAGGGTATTAAAGTCCACAAAACTTCAATTAATGTATTGTGAGAAGTTTTTGAAGGAATTGGGTTTTTAGATGATCTAAATTTAATTAAACTATAAATTAACAAAAAAAGCACAAAAGCAGATATTGCAACAATAATTGGCAGTATGATTTTGTCATGAAGATGAATAATATCATCCATGACAGAAGTAACGGATTCCTCATATCCAAACTGCCAGTTCTCTCGAGCAAATGCTGTATTAGTCGTAGCGACTAACGCTAAAGATAAATAAAATTTGTTTAAAAAATTTTTTGTCATTAATTAAAGATATACTATGTAAATATAGTTATTTAACTATATTATTATCACAAATATATAGAAAAAATTTGCGACAATTTATCTAAAAATGAACCCAGATTTAAATGAGTTTTTTTCACAGGAAAATTCAATTTCAAGAAAATCAGCAGAAACAATAGTCAACGATACTCTTTTTAAGTGTGATGACGGTGAACTATTCCTGGAATCGACAGTTTCGGAGTCGTTATTATTGGATGATGGTAAAATTAAAAACACAAGCTACGACTCTAGCAAAGGTTATGGGTTAAGATCTGTTAACAACGATATTACTACCTACTCACATTCAAATGAACTGACAGAAGAATCTTTAAAACAATCTGCAAAAATAATTTTAGATGCAAGCAAAAATTTTTCTGGAAAATTAAGTTCTGGACCTAAAAAAACTAACAAACATCTGTATGCTGACGTTAATCCTATAGAAGCAAAAAATTTTTCTGAAAAAATAGATCTATTAAATAACATAGACAAATACTTAAGATCAAAAAATCCACACGTTAAACAAGTTTCTAGCTCTATATTTTCTGAATATCAGCAAATAGAAATTATCAGACCTGACAATCAAAGTTATTCCGACAAAAGACCTCTTGTTCGATTTAATGTTTCGGTAATGGTTGAAAAAAATGGAAGAAAAGAAACAGGAAGTTATGGCACTGGCGGAAGAAAAATATTAGATGAATATATTACTGATTTAAATTGGAAAAAAGTTTGCGATATCGCTCTAAAACAAGCATTAGTTAATCTTGAAAGTGTTGATGCCCCGGCTGGAGAAATGAAAGTAGTGTTAGGACCTGGTTGGCCTGGAATTCTTCTTCATGAAGCAATTGGACATGGTTTAGAAGGAGATTTTAATAGAAAAAAAACTTCTGCATTCTCAAATTTAATGGGACAAAAAATAGCTGATGAACAAGTAACCGTTGTTGATGATGGAACAATTGAAAATAGAAGAGGCTCTATAACTATCGATGATGAAGGAACACCGACAAATAAAACTGTATTAATAGAAAAAGGAATATTAAAAAATTATATACAAGACAGATTGAACGCAAGATTGATGAATGTTCAACCAACTGGAAATGGTAGAAGAGAAAGTTTTGAACATATACCAATGCCACGTATGACAAACACTTATATGCTTTCTGGAAAGTACCATCCCGAAGAAATAATTAAATCAGTTGATAACGGTATCTATGCTGTTGCATTTGGAGGGGGTCAAGTAGACATCACAAATGGTAAGTTTGTTTTTTCATGCACTGAAGCTTATGAAATTAAAAATGGAAAAATTGGAAGACCTTTAAAAGGAGCAACTCTTATTGGCAATGGTCCTGACGTTCTTACAAAAGTTAAGATGGTTGGAAATGACATGGAACTAGATGCTGGTGTTGGCACTTGTGGAAAAAATGGACAATGGGTACCTGTTGGCGTTGGTCAACCAACTATCTTGATTGATAGCATCACTGTTGGTGGAACTAAAAATTAATTAATCTGAGAATTTAATAAAACAAGACCTGCAACTGCAGCTGTTTCCGATCTTAAAATATTTTGACCTAATGAAATAGGTAAACAATTACTCATTTTACTTAGCAAGTCCCTTTCTTTTAATGAAAAATCACCTTCAGGACCTATCAATAAGTAAAATTTATTATTTTTATTTTCTTTTAAAACTTCATCTATCTTTTTATTAGAAGAGTTAGTGTCCGCAAAAAAAATTACAGAATTCTTATCAAAAGATTGTAATTTTTTTTCTAATTTTCCAACTTCATGAATAACTGGCAATAATAGCTGATTAGATTGTTCGCAAGTTTCTTTGATAATTTTTTCAACTCTTTTTATGTTTAAATTCTTAGCGACTGACTTTTCAGAGATAACTGGAATAAATTCTTTAACGCCTACTTCTGTGCATTTTTGAATTAAATAATTCAACTTTGAACTTTTAATTAAAGAAAATATTAGAGATATATTTGATTGTTTTCCTGTATTTTTAATCTTTGCTACTAGTTTAACTTTTGTATTATTTTTATCAGAGCTAATAATTCTTCCCTCGAATTCTCCATCTTGAGAATTAAATAAAAAAACATTATCCCCTTCTCTTAAACGCATCACATTTTTTAAATAATGACTATCTTCTTTTTCTAGAATTAAATCTAAATCTAGATCTAGCTTTTTATTCAAATAAATTCTTACTTTTAAAGACATAACTGTTATTGTAACTAAATTACTCAATTTTTACAAAATGTACCAATTTGCTGAATTATTAAGATTAAATAAACCCATTGGAATCTTTTTATTATTCTGGCCATGTGCTTGGAGTTTGGCAATGACCCAATGGTTTACTGTAAATGATAATTTATTTATTAAGTACTTAATTTTATTTTTTATAGGCTCTATAGTAATGAGAAGTGCTGGTTGCGTTTATAATGACATCGTAGATAAAAATATAGATAGCAAAGTTCAAAGAACCAAAAAACGTTTAATAGCTTCTAAAAAAATAAGTGTAAAAACTGCTTGGATTATTATTCTGCTACTTTTAATTCCTGCAATCGTAATATTGTTTCAGTTTAATAATTTTTCTAGAATATTAGGTTTATCATCTGGATTATTAATTTTAACTTATCCTTTTATGAAAAGAATAACATTTTGGCCTCAACTATTTCTTGGTTTTACATTTAATTGGGGAGTGCTACTTGCCTGGTCAGTGTTCTTTGAAAACTTAAAAATTGAAACAATCATCTTATATGTGGCGGCGATATTTTGGACTTTAGGATACGATACAATTTACGCACTACAAGATAGACGCGACGATTTAAAAATAAAGATCAAATCTACAGCAATTAAATTTAAACACGACATAAAGAACTTCCTTTTTTTTTGCTACATTTCTTTAATAATTTTATTAATTGCTTTAGGTGCTTTAACAGATAGATCTTTTCTTTATTTTATCTTAATAATAACTTCATCTGCACATTTAATTTATCAAGTATTATTAATTAAAAAAACCAACTCTAATGATAGGGAAAAGATTCAAAAAGTATTTAACAGTAATAATTTTTTTGGACTTTTAATATTTTTAATATTTTTCTTAGAAACTTATAATGCTTAAAGACAGTTCATTTTTAAATAATCTTGGCGAGTATTGCATTGATGAATTAAAAAAAATTGGCACAACAAACTCTGAGGTGGTTGTGGGTCATTCAATTTCGGAAGATATGTTACAAAGAAATAATAAAATTGAAGAATTTACAAGGTCTGAAGATATTAGTATTGGCCTCACTGCATACATTAATCAAAAAAAGTCTTCTATTTCTACATCAAATTTAACAAAAGATAATATTAAGAAAGCAATTGTTAGATGCTACGAGATGGCAAAAAATACTCCTGAAGATCAATACTGTGGTCTTCCCCAAGATCAATTTTTAGATAAAGATTCTAATAATCTAGACTTATTCGATGATTCAATAATTCCTTATGAAAACAAAAAAAATTACGTATCCGAATGTGAGCATGAGGCACTAGTTCAAGAAAAAATATTTAACTCAAATGGCGTTTCTTTCTCAGAAGTAAAATCAAATTTTTTATTAAAAAACTCCAATGGTTTTTCAGGAGGACGAAAATCATCCGTTTTTAATATTTCATGCGATGTGCTGGCAAAAGAAAATGATAGCATGGAAAGAGATTATGAATATTCATCAAAAAGATTTTTTAACGATCTTCCAGAACCAAAAAGTATTGGAAAATTAGCAGCGAAAAGAGCGCACTCCAGACTAAATCCCCAAAAAATAAATTCTTTTACAGGTCCAGCCGTATTTGAACCAAGAGTATCCTCGAGTTTTTTATCTCATTTACTATCGTCTATTTCTGGACACAATTTAGCTAGAAAAGTAAGTTTTATTAAAGGGGATATAGGAGAAATTTTGTTTCAAGAAAATATTAATGTAATTGATGATCCGCTAATAAAAAAAGGACTAGGGTCAAAAAATTTTGACTCAGAAGGAGTAAATTGCAAAAAATTAAGATTAATTAATGCAGGCAAGCTTAATGAAATTCTTTTAGATACTTATTCTGGAAAAATGCTAAGAAAAAAAACTAATGGCAGATGCGGCGGTGCAACCAACTGTTATTTTGAGAATGGGAAAGTAACAAAAACAGATTTGATAAAAGATATAAAAAGAGGTGTTTGCATAACAGAGTTATTTGGCTCAGGCTTTAATAGTGTTACAGGAGATTTTAGCAAAGGAGGTTCTGGTTTTTTGATAGAAAATGGAGAAATAACTTATCCAATAAGCGAAATTACTGTCGCAGGAAATATCAAGAATATGTTTAAAGAAATGATATTAGCTAATGATCTTGAATTCAAATCTAGAATAAATTCTCCAACAATAAGAATTAATAATATAATTATTGGAGGAAAATAATTAATGAATAACAATGAGCTTATTAATAGAATTTTTCACACTCAGATAAAAAAATATTTAAATCTAATTTTTATTTGTCTATTTTTCATGATCATTTCAGCAGTAACAACTGCTGCAAGTGCGTGGTTATTGGATCCTGCTATAAAAGAAATATTTTTGAACCAAAATAAGACCATGCTCTATATGATTCCTTTAGCGATAATTATAGTTTTTGTTTTAAAAGGCCTTTCAACATTTGCTGTAAGAATTGTAACAATAAAAATAGGAATGAAAGTTGTAGAGAATATTCAAATTTTAATGGCTAAAAGAATATTAACCTCTGATATTTCTTATATTGTTGGAAAACATTCTGGTAAATTTATTTCTAACTTTATAAACGATACCCAAGTTTTGTTTAACGTAATATCCGGAATAGTTATAAGCTCAATAAAAGAAATATTAACTTTACTAGCGTTAATAATTCTCATGTTTTACCATGATTGGCAATTAAGCATCTTAGCTTTGGTTATTATTCCTATAGCCGCTTTTTTCTCGAGAAAATTTGGAAAAAAAATGGGAAAAAAAGCTAGCCTAAGTTTTGAAGCTACTGAAAATTTAAGTAAATTTTTATCTGAAATTATCAGAGGATCTTGGCTTGTAAAAATTTATCAAAGAGAAAAAGATGAACAAATTAAAATATCTAATTTTATAGAAGATAGATTTAAGAAAATGAGAAAAGTAGAACAGGTGCGCCTTGGAACCGGTCCTACAATGGAAATGATTACTGCATTTGCTATTGCTTCAGTAGTTTTTTTTGCTGGTTATAGAAGCATGCAGGGAGCAATAACTATGGGTCAATTTGTTTCTTTTTTAGCAGCACTAATGCTTGCTTATCAGCCAGTAAGAGCCCTAGCTGGAATTAATGTTGGCATACAAGAAGGTGTTTCTGCTGCGAAGAGAATATACGATTTAATTGATCAAAAAGATCAAATATCAGATGATGTTACTCTTCCTGAACTAAATCTTTCCTCTGGAGAGATAGTATTTAAAGATGTTAGCTTTACCTACCCAGACGGATCAAAAGTTATTGATAAAATAAATATTAGCATTGCCGGAAGTTCTAAAACTGCAATTATTGGAACTAGTGGCTCCGGAAAAACAACTATTTTAAACTTAATACCGAGATTTTATAATCTAAAAGAAGGAAGTATCCTTATCGATAATCAAGAAATTAATAAGATTAGATTATCTTCTTTAAGAAAAAATATTTCTATTGTGAGTCAAGATACGGTTCTTTTTGATGATACAATAAAAAATAATATTGCATATGCAAACATTCTTGCGACTGATGATGAGATCAAGAATGCTGCCAAATTTGCTGCTATAGATGATTTTATAAATTCTTTAAAAAATGGCTACAATACGATCGTAGGTGAAAATGGAGTTAAATTATCAGGTGGACAAAAACAAAGAATTTCAATAGCTAGAGCAATTTTAAAAAACTCACCCATAATTTTACTTGATGAAGCAACTTCTTCTTTGGATTCTGAAGCTGAAGAAAAAATTAGATATGCGCTAGATAATCTTACTAAAAATAAAACAACATTAATAATTAGTCATAAATTTTCTTCAATAATTAATTGTGATAAAATTTATATATTAAACAAAGGAAAAATTATTGATGAGGGGAATCATTCAGAATTAGTCAAAAATTCTACAGTTTACAAAAATTTATACGATAAACAGACCTTAAATTAAATCTTACCCTATGAAAAAGATTTATATTTTTTTAACCTTTATAATAAATTATTTTTTATACTTATATTTATTTTTAAGATTGTTAAAAAAAAAAAAAAGCCCTACAAGATATAAGGAAAAATTGTGCATATCCTCTCAATTTAAAACAGATAAATTTTTAATTTGGTTTCATTGCTCGAGCATAGGTGAACTTAAAAGTATATTTCCAATTATTGATCATTATTTAAAAAAAAATACCCAAATTCTGGTTACTACTTCTACTATAGGATCAAATGATGTGTTTCAAAAAAAATACAACAATGTCTCAAATATTATTCACCAATTCGCACCTTTTGATACTCCTCAAATAATTAATAAATTCTTCTCTAAATGGAGACCAGATGTAATTTTTTTTACTGAATCTGAAATCTGGCCTAATCAAATCTTCAAAGCTAGAGATAGTAATATTCCAATAATTCTTCTAAATGCAAGACTATCCAAAAAGTCTTTTAATAGGTGGAAATTTTTTAAAACGAATATGAAAAATATAATAAATTGTTTCAATCTAGTTCTTTGTCAAAGCGAGGAAAGTCAAAGCTATTTTAATTATTTTAAGACTAACAATATACAGTTTATAGGAAATCTTAAATTAACTCGTTCTGAAGAATATAATTCTAAAGATTTTTCTAATCCAACCTTATCTAAAAAAATAATATTTATCGCTCTTAGCACTCACAATGGTGAAGAAGAAATATGTATAAATTCACATATTAATTTAAAAAAAAAATATCCTAATTTATTAACTATAATCATTCCGAGGCATATCAATAGAGTTTTGGAAATTAAAGCATTAACTGAAAAACTTAAGTTAAATTTTTTAATAACAGATTCTATATCTAATTTTAAAGATGATACGGATATCGTAATTGTAAATTCTTATGGCTCTGCACAAGAATTCTTAAAATTATCTAAATATGTTTTTATTGGAGGATCGTTAATAAATCATGGAGGACAAAATCCTATTGAAGTAGCTTACAACAATTCAATAATTTTTTACGGACCCTATATATACAATTTTACTGAGATATATAATTACCTAAATAAAGAAAATGCTGCATTTAAAATTAAATCTGAGTCAGAACTTACGAATCAATTAGATGAAAAATTTAATAATTATAAAAATACAAATATTAAAGACAAGATAACTAAAATGGGTAATGAAATTTTTTTAACAACAATTAAAGAATTAGATAAATATATAATTAGTTAATCAATGTATTTTATGAAGCCAAAATTTTGGGATAAAAAAAAAAATTCTTTTTTATCTATACTATTGTATCCGCTATCAATTATTTATTATTTTATAATCTTAATAAAAAAAATAACTGCTGTTCAACATAAATTTAATATTCCTATAATCTGCGTGGGAAATATTTATATTGGAGGAACTGGGAAAACATCTGCTGCAATTGAAATATTCAAAATATTAAGCCGTTATAAAAAAGTTTGTTTTCTTACAAAAGGTTACGGTCGAAAGAATAAAGAGAATGTTCATTTAAATAAACTAAATTATCCAAATCAAAATTCAGCGAATATAGGTGACGAACCTCTACTATTAAACAAATTTGGACACGTATATATTGCTGACGATAGATCACAAGCTATAAATAATATTATAAAATTAGGATACGATGCTGTTATTATGGATGATGGCTTTCAAGACTTATCAATATTAAAAAATATAAATATACTTTGTTTTGATTCAAAAAATTGGCTTGGAAATAAAAATTTAATACCCTCTGGCCCACTTAGAGAGCCTGTTTCATCAGTTCGAAGAGCTAATTTTATAATTATTAAAGGCAAAAAAAATGAAAAGATCGAGGAAACATTAAAAAAAATCAATAATAATGTGCATATTATCTATGCAGAAAATAAGATTGAAAATATTGATGCTTTAAAAAATAGAAATTTTATAGCTTTTTCAGGAATTGGAAATCCAGATAGTTTTTTCGATATTTTATTAGAGAATAATATAAAAATTAGAAAACAAATTACTTATCCGGATCACTTTCAATTTACAGAAGAAAATTACAAAACTTTATTCAATGAAGCTAAAAATAATGTATGCGATTTGATTACTACTGAAAAAGATTATGTAAGGATTGAAAATAAATATAAACAAAATATTTATTATACTAAATTGAATACTTTATTCAGTAATAAAGAATTATTAGAAAAAGAAATTAGACTACTATTTTAATGAAAATTATTAGATATTTTATAGAATTCATTTTAGTAATATTTTTTTTTCTAATTTTTAAAATTATTGGCTTAAAATTGTCATCTAATTTAGGTGAATTTATCGGTAAATATTTTGGTCCTTTATTTAGAAA
Source organism: Candidatus Allofontibacter sp. (assembly GCF_040404065.1). GTDB lineage: Bacteria > Pseudomonadota > Alphaproteobacteria > Pelagibacterales > Pelagibacteraceae > Fontibacterium. The sequence goes on along the minus strand of NZ_JBBAJM010000001.1, from coordinate 409,685 downwards.
CAAAACAATAGCAAAAAAAAATATTCAAATTGCATTTCCAAACATTTCTGAAAATGAAATTAACATATTGATAAGTAATATGTGGAAAAATATAGGAAGAATATTTGGTGAATATGTTCATCTAAATAAATTTAGTGTTATTGACGAAAAAAAAAATAAAATTACTTTCATAGACCCAAAAAATATTGAAAAATTAAAAAATAATAAACACCCAATCATTTTTTTCTCAGGTCACTTTGCAAATTTTGAATTAATGGGCAGATGTTTAAAAGAATTAGGCTTTAATATCGGAGCTATTTATAGGCCTCTTAATAATATTTTTTTAAATCCGGTTATGGAATTTATTAGAAAAAAATATATCGCTCCTATTCAAATAGAAAAAGGTTCAAAAGGAACTAAAAAATTGATTAAACACATATCAGCAAATAATCCTTTAGCTTTACTAATGGATCAAAGACTATCTTCAAGCATTCATATTCCTTTCTTCAATAAACCCGCAACAACAACTACGATGCCAGCTCAACTAGCAATTAAATATGATGCTTTGCTTGTTCCCGTTTTTATAAAAAGAATTAAAAATACTAACTTTGAGTTTTTTGTTGAAGAGCCATTATCAATAAATAAAACAAACAATTACGAGAAAGATATTTTTAACATAACTAAAGACATGAATCATAAAATTGAAGAATTCATTAAAAAAGATCCAGCTCACTGGCTTTGGTTACACGATAGATGGAAATAAAATACTATTTTAAAATTAGCTGCGGATCAATTTTAGTATCAAACCAATTAACTCCAAAATGCAAATGAGGTCCTGTTGCTCTTCCAGTTGAGCCAACTTTTCCGATTACCTGACCCTTTTTAATAAATTCGTTTTTTTTTACTAATATTTCGTCTAAATGAGCATAAATTGTAGACACACCATGTCCATGATCTAAAACAATGCTTCCTCCTGTAAAATAAAAACCTTTCTCAGCAAGACTTACATATCCATCTGCTGGAGATTTAATCTCTGTTCCTCTAGGAACTGAAAAATCAATCCCAAAATGAGGTGAGCGAGGTTTCCCATTTAATATTCTTTGACTTCCATAAACTCCTGAAATTGGCCCATCTACTGGTTTGCTAAAGCCTGAATAAAAAAATGTAAAATCTGAGTTAACTAATTGAGCATTTTTAATTAGTTCATTTTCTTTTTTAATTATTTTTAAAGATTCATAATCAGGAGTGACCATTTTTTCATCTAGGCCTTCTATTTTCTGAATCTTGTACTGTCTTTTTTTTATTTTATAAGTCATAGAGGTAATTTTGTTATCTCGATCTATTGAATCAATAACAACACTTCCTGTTTGATTGTAATTAATACCAAAAACAAAAATTCCATCTTTTGATATTTTTATTTGTTTTTTATTAACATAAATAGATCTGTCAGGTAGCTCTTTGCCAACGATAAGTGCGCCTTGAGTTATTTCGTTATTCAATTCAAAAGCATTTGCTAATTGAAAAGGAAAAAGTAAAAAAAATAAAATTAAAAAATACATCTATTTTTTGTTTAACTCTTTAAATCTTTCAGTTGCTTCGACATAAGAAAAGTAAGGCTCTTGCAATTCGACATTCCAATATCTAAGCTCGGAAAGGTTTATTTTTTTCCCAGATACTTTGCATGTAACATAATCTCCTTGTGAAATAATTTCAAAATTTCCTGGTTTAAATTTTAATTTTGCTTCTTTCATAAAATATTTTTAAGTAATTTTAGCTTTTATTTTTCCATCCGATAATTCAATTACAACATCATCATTTTTGTTAATTTTATTTTTTTTATAAACAATATTACTATTTAAATCCCTTACAATTGAAAAACCTCTTTTTAAAATTTTATTGGTGTCTAAACTACTTAACCTAGAAAAAACACCATTTAAATTTAAATCTAAATATTTAAATTTATTTTTTAATAAATTTAAAAGAGATTTATCAATAAGTTTAATTTTATCTTTCTTATCTTTGATAAAATTCTTTAAATTCTTAATATCTAAAAATTTTACTAATTGGTAAATAGATTTATCTTTTTCTTGTAATAATAAACTAAAATTAGAAATTAATTGTTTCTTTAATCCCCGAATCTTTTCGATTAAATTACTTTTTTCTGGAACGGCTTTCTCAGCAGCAGCTGTTGGTGTTGATGCTCTATAATCAGCGACAAAATCCAAAAGAGTAAAATCAGTTTCATGGCCAATTGCTGATATGATTGGTATTTTACTAGAGAATGCGGCTTTAACTACACTCTCATCGTTAAATGAAAGTAAATCTTCGGCTCCACCTCCTCCTCGTGCAATTATTATAGTATTAACTTCAATATTTTTGTTAAAAAAATTTATTCCCTCAACAATTTCCCCCGCCGACTTATTTCCTTGAACAGAAATTGGATAAATTAAAAGATGAGTTGGATACCTATGCTTTACCCTATTAATAATATCCATTATTACAGCTCCAGTTGGGGAGGTAATTATTCCAATTTTATCAGGAATAAATGGTATGGGCTTTTTGTGCTCTTCATTAAAATAACCTTCAGCCTGTAATTTTTTTTTTCTTTGCTCAATCAATTTTAGTATTGCACCTTCGCCTTGTAGTTCAATCTGATCAACTTTAATTTGGTAACTAGAAATGCTACTTTTCGCATAGGTTGTAATTTTTCCTTCAGCAACTACTTCCATTCCTTCTTCTGGAAAAATTTGTAAAAATGGCACCGAACTCGACCAGCAAATAGCATTCAATAGAAAGTTTTCATCTTTTAATGAAAAATAAAGATGACCCTTACTTTCTTTTATTTTAGAAACCTCACCTCTGACTCTAATTCTTTCGAAATTCTCCTCTAAAATATTTTTTGTTAAAGATGTTATTTCTGAGACAGAAAATTCTGGAATATTTTTCATTATCAATTTATATACCTATATTATTATATGAACATAGCTGTTATAGGAAGCGGTGGAAGAGAACATTCTGTTTGTTTTAAACTTAGACAATCAAAAAAAATAAATAAAATATTTTGTTTTCCGGGTAATGCTGGAACTAGCAAAATAGCTCAAAATGTTAATATTGATGTTTTAAATTTTAAAGATATTTCAAATTTTTTAAAAAATAATAATACAAAAATAGTATTTGTTGGTCCTGAAGTCCCTTTGGTAAATGGAATTAAAGATTACTTAGAAAAAAAGGGTTTTTTTATTTTTGGTCCATCTAAAGCTGCTTCGAGACTAGAAAAATCTAAATCTTTTACAAAATTACTTTGTAAAAAATATAAAATACCTACTGCAGATTATAAATCTTTTAATAGTATGAAAGGAGTTAAAAAATATATTGATAATATGAATACTCCTATAGTTATAAAAGCTGATGGACTAGCCTCGGGAAAAGGGGTTTTTATTTGTAAGAATAAAAAAGCAGCTCTACAAAAATGTAAAGCAATTAATAAAGGTAAATTTAAAAGTTCAAAAAAATTTGTTGTTGAAGAATTTTTATCAGGTGAAGAAGCTAGTTATTTTATATTGTCAGATGGCAAAAGTTATAAATTCTTTGGAACCGCTCAAGATCACAAAAGAATAGGTGAAGGTGACACAGGTCCTAATACTGGAGGAATGGGTGCTTATTCTCCTTCAAATATTATTAATGAACAGGTAGAAGAAAAAATAAAAAAACAAATTATCGAACCTACATTAAAAGGACTAAAAAAAATGGGATGTCCCTTTGTAGGTGTTTTATATGCTGGTCTTATTATTAAAGATAACCAACCTAAACTTATTGAATATAATATTCGATTAGGAGATCCTGAGTGCCAAGTATTAATGATGAGATTAAAAACAGATTTATTAAAAATAATATTAGCTTGTAAGAACAAGCAAATAAATAAAATCGCTATTAATTGGAGCAAGAAAAAAGCAATGACAATTGTTGCGTCATCAAAAGGATATCCAAATAAAAAAGATCAAATATCTGAAATAAAAAATTTAGAAAATATAAAGATTAATAATAATCAATATATATTCCATGCTGCTACATTCAAAAAAAATAATAAAATTTATTCTTCTGGAGGTAGAGTTTTAAATTCTACAGCTTTAAATAAAGACCTTAGGTCAGCAAGAAACGTATGTATTAAAATGTTAAAAAAAATTAACTGGAAAGATAAATACTTTAGAAAAGATATTGGCTGGAGAGCCATCAATAATTAATTACGTTTTTTTTTAAAAAAATTTTTCATTAAAGCTAAAAAAGCTGTCTCTTTAAAACCATAATAAAATTTGGGTTTATGATGTAAATTTTTAGAATAAATCAATTTAGGACCGCTAATAAAACCTCCAGATTTTTTGTCCTCCAAACAAAAATAGACTCTTCTAATTCTAGAAAGAGAAATAGCAGAGGTGCACATAGCGCAGGGTTCTAATGAACAATAAAGATCAAATTTATCTAATCTTTCTAAATTTGATAATTTTAAAGCTTTTGTAATAGCGTTAATCTCGGCATGCAAAATAGGGTTTTTCTTATTTTTAGTCTGATTTATGCAAGCTGATATGACTTTCTTTGTAATTGGATTAACAACAATTGCGCTAACCGGAAGTTCTCCCAACTTAAGAGCTTTTTTTGATAATTTTAAAAGTAAATTAGTATAAATATCAATCTGACCATTCATTATGAATAATGATTACCAAAAAAAAACTAGAATAGCTAAATTTTTATCGTCCAAAGGATATGGCTCAAGACGAGAAATAGAGCAATTAATTTTAAAAAATAAAATTATTGTTAATAAAGAAATTATTAAATCTCCTATTACTTTTGTAAACGATCAAGACGAAATAATATTAAATAATCAAAAAATTAATCTTTATAAAAAAATGGAAGTATGGAAATTTTATAAACCAATAAATTACATTACATCCAGAAATAAACAGGATGACAGGCCAATTATATATGAGCTTTTGCCTTTTAATCTAAAAAAAATAAAAACTGTTGGCAGGCTAGATATTAATTCTGAAGGACTTTTGTTATTAACGGACGATGGTGAAATTATTAGAAATCTAGAATTACCTAAAAATAAATTTATTAGAAAATATAAAGTTAGAGTTTATGGATACATTGATGAAAATGCTCTTAATAAAATTAGTAAAGGAATAAAAATAAAAAATGTGCGGTATGCTCCTTTTGAATATAAATTTTTAAAAGAAGGGAATGCAAATTCTTGGCTAGAATTCCAGATGCAAGAAGGTAAAAATAATGAAATCAGAAATTTATGTTCCGCTATCAATCTTAAAGTTAACAAACTTATTCGCTTAGAATATGGACCCTTTAAACTTAAAAAATTACTACCTGGAAAAATAGAGAAAGCAGAAGAAAAAGAAATGGAACTATATGAGGATCATATCAGGAAAATATAAAGGAAAAAAAATACTTTTTCCTAGTAAATTAATTACAAGACCTTTGAGAGATAGAGTAAAAGAAAGTATTTTTAATATACTGCAGCATTCTAATAAAATTCAATTTCAATTTAAAAATTCTATAGTTTTAGATCTTTTTTCTGGATCTGGCTCTTTTGGGTTAGAATGTTTATCAAGAGAGGTGGAGAAAGTTTTTTTTTTTGAAAAAAGTTCAGAAGCATTTATAATTTTGAAAAAAAATCTTAATGTTTTGAATATCCTAAGTGAGAGTGCCGTTGCTATTAATGAGGATGTTTTGTTAATTAAGAACAATAATTTATTTAACAAAATTAAACCTAATTTAATATTCTTAGATCCTCCTTTTAAGGTCAAAAATATTGACGATATAATAAATGATCTAAAAAAAATTATTAATAAGAACAATATATTAGTTATTCATACAAACTCTGAAAATAATATTGTAAATGATGAGCTAAATATTATTGAGGAAAGAATTTATGGAGTCTCAAAAATTTATTTTGCAAAATTAAATTTAACTTAAAATAGAATAAGTTTCTGTTTTTATCAATTGCACAGCAGGTTGATTAAAGGGATTAACATTTAAAGCTTTGCACAAAATGGCGGTTTCTAACATAGAGTAGGTCAATAAAGAAATAAGGCTTTCTGTGGGTTTATTTGCATCAACAAGAATAACTCTAAATGGAATTAATTTTTTTTTAAAAACATTAATTGTTGCATTGAATTGTGCATCTATAATCTTATTTATGGTATTACCCGTTTTTAATCCTTGGTTAAAATAGTCTTTTATAGAATTATCATTTTTATTATTGATCATTTTAATAAATGTAAAAAATTTATTTTTTTTTCCGTCTAAATAAAGCTGCATAATACTATGATGATCTTTCGGGCACTCCGATATAATAGGAGTAAAATCCCTACCGTTTTTTCCAATGCTTTCTGCTAATAACTGTTGATGCCAATAACCGTAATTTAATAATTCTTTTGAATAAATAAGCGAAACATGAGTATCTATTTTAGGCCCTTTAACTAAAGCTAGCAAGGATGCTGTATTTTTAATTAAAAAATCTTTTAAATCTTTCTTTAAAACTAAATTAATTCCATGAATAATTTTTTTATAATCAAGATTAAACATTAATAAACCTGTCTCGGATAAAACAGAATACCTACCGCTTAAATTAATATTGTGCTCAAAAAAATTGAGGTCATTCTTTTTTGCAAAATTAAATAATTCATTATTTCTTTCGGAAATAATTATAAAATTTTTAGATATATCTTTCTTTTTCTTTTTAAAATTATCTAAAATAATATTACAATTTGATAAAGTTTCTAAAGTTGTTCCAGATTTTGATATGACAAAAATTGAAAATTTAGTTAAATCTTTTTTTATTAAGTCGTTAATTAATTCTTTATTTAAGTTATCTAAAAAAAAATAATTTTTATCTAAACCAAAGAAAGAAGAAATCATTTTTGAGCCAAGAACAGAACCGCCCATTCCTATAATTAGGATATTTTTATTTAATTTTTTTTTTAAAATTAATTTTTTTAAATGAATATTTTTTTGATAATTATCCGATAAAGTATCTAAAAAAAAATTTTCTTTATTTTTAATTAAATCATTAAAAATATTAAAGCATGTGTTAATATTTTTTTTGTGAGACGCGCTAATTTTATTGACGGTATTAAAGAAGTTAATTTTCATTAAACTATCTAACCTTATCAAGAATACTTTTTTCTAAAGATCCAGTACTAATTTCTTTCTTATTAGATTCAATATTCTTTTCTTTTTCCTTGCTCTCTAAATTTTTATTAAACATTTCTTTTAAACTATCTTTCTCATCTTTTTTTACATCTTGTTTGTTGTCTAGAGCAGTAACAGAATCGGGGGGCAATAAATCAAAATTAGGAGGCATTACTAGTGGGCTTCTTTTTTCAATTAAGAATTCATCGGGAACATCTTTTTGAACTCCCATTCCTTTTCTTACATTCTCACAAGAACTTAATAAGACTATTAATATGAATAAACTTAATTTTTTTTTCATTTCTTTTTTATTTTAAAAAGATCAATTATTACTAAACCAATAATTCCAATAGTTATAAAAATATCAGCAATATTAAAAGTAAACCAGTGAAAACTCTCATAGTGAAGATCTATAAAATCTGGGACTGCATTATAATAATATCTATCAAATAAATTTCCGAGAGATCCTCCTAGAATTATAGATACGAAAATTGACTCTAAATAATTTGATGAAGCCAACATCCAATAAATAAGAGCAAAATTAATCATAGTTATTATTATTGAGATGATCATGTAAAAAAAAAAATGTTCTATCTGTAATATTCCAAAACCAATTCCATTGTTCCAGGCTAAAGAAAAATTAAGAAAAGAATTAATATAAATTTCTGAAGAAGAATTGTTTGAAAGATTTTTTAAAATTAAGATTTTTGAAACTCTATCTATTGCAAATAAAATAAATATAGAGATAAATAAATATAATTTTTTTTTACTCAGCATATCAATTTTTTAATCCACAAATATCTCTATCGCATGGATTTTCTAAAATTTTCCAACAACGAGGACATTTTTTTCCTTGAGCTTTAGATATTCTAACAGCCACGCCTTCAATATCTTTTAAAGAAAAAAGATCATTTAGATTGTTGTAATTTAACGCCTTAGCTTCTGAACATATAAAAATCTCACTCAAGTCTTCTTCTTTAATAAGATTTAAATATTCATCTTTTAAATAAACAAAAACATTAGCTTCTAAACTAGAACCAATAATTTTTTTATTTCTAACATCTTCTATGGCTGCGTTAACAACTTGTTTTATTTTTTTTATTCCGCTCCACTTATCTTTAACCTCAGAATTACTCCAAACCAAAGGTATAATTGGAAAATCTTGCAAATGAATACTCTTAGAATCTTTATTTTGAATTACCTGATAAGCCTCTTCTGCTGTAAACGCTAGAATTGGCGAGAACCATTTGAGTAAAAAATTAGTAAGAACATTTAATACTTCTAAACAGTAATTTCTTCTTTTGCTATCCCGACTATCACAATAAAGAATATCTTTTTTTATATCAAAATAAAAAGCTGATAAATCTAAAGTACAAAAATTTAATAACTCAACATATATTTTATGAAAATTGTAAGATTTTATATAATCTCTAAATCGTAAATCTAAATCATAAATCTGAGTTAAAACATATTTTTCTAATGATGATAATTTTAAATATTCTATTTTAGAAAAATCATCATTTAATAATTTATCATTTAGATTGCCTAAAAGAAATCTAAGAGTATTTCTAATTTTTCTGTAAGACTCAGCATGTTGATTTAAAATCGCTTTATCAATTTTTAAATCTTCTGAATAATCTGACGCAACAACCCACAATCTAAGTATGTCTGCACCAAAATTTTTAATTACTTCTTCTGGTGCAACTACATTTCCCAAAGATTTAGACATTTTTTGACCTTTTCCATCAACAACAAATCCATGACATAAAATACTCTGAAATGGAGCCATTCCTCTGGTGCCACAAGATTCTAGCAAAGAAGAGTGGAACCATCCTCTGTGTTGATCTGATCCTTCTAAATAAAGATTTGCTGGCCAAGAAAGTTCGGGTCTTTTGTCCAAGACATAACTATGGGTAGATCCACTATCAAACCAAACCTCGACGATATCTTTGACTTGCTCATAATCTGCAGCGTTATAATCTTTTCCTAAAAAATCTTGTGGATTTCTTACAAACCAAGAATCGCTACCTTCGTCCTCGAATATTTTTGATATATTCTCTAATATTCTTTCATCAGTTAAAGGTTTTCCTGTTTTTTTTGAAATAAATATTGGTAAAGGCACACCCCAAACTCTTTGTCTAGAAACGCACCAATCAGGTCTTGTTTCGATCATTGATTTTAATCTATTTTGTCCTACGGCTGGATAAAATTTTGTATTACCAATTGCCGTTATAGATTTTTTTCTAAGATCATTTGTTTCCATAGAAATAAACCATTGCGGTGTGGCTCTATGAACTAATGGTGCTTTAGATCTCCATGAATGCGGGTAGCTATGCTTTAATTTATCCCTACCTAACAATTTGGATAAATTAGACAACTCATTAATAATTATTTCATCTGCTTTAAAAATATGAATTCCCGTAAATTTAATAATATTTTTTGTATAATGTCCCTTGTCATCAATTGTATCGAAGGCTTGAATATTATTATTTAAACACAAATAATAATCATCTGGTCCATGACTTGGTGCACAATGAACAATTCCTGTGCCTTGCTCTAAATTTACAAAAGCTGCATCAAGCATTGGAACATCAAAAGTATATCCGATGTCTTTGAATGGATGGTAACAAATAATATTTTTTAATTCTAATCCTGAAAAATTTTCTATAACTTCATACTGCTTAATCGCACAATCTGATAAAACTTTGTTTAATAATTTTTCTGCTACAATAATTTTTTCATTATTATTAATTTTTACAAGCGAGTAATTAATTTTATTATTAAAAGCTAAAGCTCTGTTACAAGGAATAGTCCAAGGAGTTGTCGTCCAAATAACTACACTGCTATTAATAAATTTTTCAGGTCCAGATTTAATTAAAAATTTTGCATAAATTGTATTTGAGACATGATCATAATATTCAACTTCTGCATCAGCTAATGCTGTTGACTCAACTACTGACCATAAAACTGGTTTGAACCCTCTGTACAATCCTCCATTAACTATAAATTTACTAATTTCTCTTGTTATTTGAGCCTCGGAAGATTTACTCATGGTAGTGTAGTAATTCTTCCAGTCCCCATTAACACCTAATCTGCTAAATTCTTGCTTTTGAATATCGATCCAATGTTCCGCAAACTCTCTGCATTCTTTTCTAAATTCATTAACTGGGACTGCATCTTTATTTTTTCCCTTTTTTTTATACTCTTCTTCTACTTTCCATTCTATCGGTAGGCCATGGCAGTCCCATCCTGGAACATAAGGTGCATCTTTCCCAGTCATCTGATTAAATCTTACAACAATATCTTTTAAAATTTTGTTTAATGCTGTTCCAATATGAATATGTCCATTTGCATAGGGAGGGCCATCATGCAAAATAAATTTTTCTCGACCTTTGCTATTAGATCTTAATTCTTGGTAAAGATTAATTTGCTCCCATAATTTAATTATCTCTGGCTCTTTTGCAGGCAAATTAGCCTTCATGGGAAATGAGGTTGCAGGCAGATTTATTTTAATTTCTGACATATTTTTTTTTTAAACTAATTTTAGCAATTTTAATATCTTTCTTAATTTGACGAATTAACATCTGACTATTCTCAAATTTTTTCTCTTTTCTAATAAAATCAATAAATAAAACTTTAACATTCTTATTATAAAAATTATGATTTTTTCCAAAAATATTAACCTCTAAAACTGGATCAGATTTGCCAAAAGTTGGTCTTACTCCATAATTTGCAATTCCGTTATAAGTTCCTTTATTAAAAATTATTTTCACAGCATAAACCCCAAATAATGGCTTAATTTGATTAAAAATTTTAATATTTGCCGTTGGAAATCCTATTCTTCTTCCAATCTTTTTTCCTTTAATAACCATTCCAGAAACCAGCCATGGCCTGCCTAACATTTTATTAACTAAACTAATTTTTCCGGATTGAATAAGGTCTCTAATTTTAGATGAAGAAATCTTCTGATTTCTAAATTTTCTAAAGTTAATTACAAATATTTTAAAATTATATTTTCGTGAAACTCGTTTTAAAAAAGAAATATTGCCTTTTCTTTTAAATCCAAACTTAAAATCCTCACCTACAAATATATTGGAAACTTTTAATTTATTAAAAAGAATATTTTTAACAAAGTTTTCATGGCTAATCTTAGAAAAATTATAATTAAAATCTTGCTTAATAATAAAATCTTTACAAAATTTTTTTATAAAATCTACTTTATCATTAGTATTTAAAATTCTATTATCAGTCTTACTAAAAAAATCTTTTGGTAACGGGTCAAAAGTAAAAATTCCAAATCTTTTTTTAAACTTTCTTGAAAAATTATAAGCTTTTTTTAGAAGTGCTTGATGACCAAGATGAATACCATCAAAATTTCCTATTGCTAAAAAAGAATTTAAAAATTTTTTATTAACAGAATTAGTATTATTATAAATTTTCATCTACCAAGTCAGTTCATTCTGAAAATAATTAATCTTAAAATTTTTATTGAACACAAATTTAGCAAGATTAATACTATGATTATTCCATTCAGATTTATGAATACCACCTGCTATAAATAAATTCTTAACATTGAGATTGTTTGCGCCTAAAATATCAGTATTTAAATTATCACCTATCGCAAGTATTTTATTTTTTTTAATTTTTTTTTTATATTTTTTTTTTAAAATCTTAAAAATATACTCATAAAAATATTTATAAGGTTTTCCAAAGTACTGAACTTTACCACCCATTTTTTCATATAGCTTGGCAATAGAACCTGCACAATACTCAACATTATCTCCTCTATGAACAATTAAATCTGGATTTGCACAAATCATTTTTAATTTTCTATTATTTATTTTTTTTAAAATTGAATAATATTTTTTAATACTGTCTTTGTTATTGTTAACACCTGTGCAAATCACAAAATCCGCTTTATTTAATGAAGTTTTTTTTAAACTTAAATTACTAAATAAACTTTCGTCTCTTTTTGGTCCAAGATGATAAAATGACTTATTTTTATAATTATTCTTCAAATAAGAGCGAGTTACATCGCCTGATGTAATTAATAAATTATAAAAACTTTTACTAAAATTAATTTTTTTTAGAAATTTTTGAACATCGTAATTTGGCCTTGGTGCATTTGAGATAAGTATAATTTTCTTATTTTTTTTTATATTTTTTAATGCTTTTAGAGCCTCAGAATAGCATTGCACACCATTATGAATTACACCCCAAAGATCAACGAAGAATATATTAAAACTTGAATAAATTTTATTTAACCCTCTTAAAAAAACAGGATTATTCATAAATTTAAATATTATTGGGTAGAATTAATTGTCTTTTTTAATTTTTCTACAATTAAATCTATTTCTTGTTTTTTTATAATTAAAGAAGGGGATAATGCAATAATGTCTCCCGTCACTCTTACAAATAATTTTTGATCTTTAAAAGCTTCACAAAGAACATTGTATGCTCTTCTTGATGGTTTGCCTGAAATTGGTTCTACTTCTACGGCTCCTATTAGTCCAAGATTCCTTATATCAATTATATGCCTAGTACCTTTTAACGAATGTAAAGCATCTTCCCAGTATTTTGCAATTTCTGATGCTCTAACTAATAAATTTTCTTTCTTATATAAATCAAGTGTTGCAATTGCAGCGGCACACGCTAATGGGTGTGCTGAATAAGTATATCCATGAAAAAATTCAATAGTTTTAGGATCTCCATTCATAAAAGTTTTGTAAATTTTATCTGAAACAAAAGTTGCGGCCATTGGTACGGTGCCACTAGTCAATCCTTTTGCTATAGTCATTAAGTCAGGTTCAATATTAAAAAAATCTGCAGCAAATGACTTTCCTAATCTTCCAAATCCAGTGATCACTTCATCAAATATTAAGATAATATCATTATCAGTACAAATCTTTCTTAATTTTTCTAAATAACCGACCGGTGGAATTAAAACTCCTGTTGAACCAGCAACTGGTTCAACAATAACTGCTGCAATATTAGCTGCGCCATGCTTTTCAATTTGTTTTAATAAATCATCAGCTAAATGAGCTCCCCATGCTGGCTGTCCTTTAGAATATGAATTATGTTCAAGATTATGTGTGTGAGGAAGATGATAAACATCTGGTAAAAATCTTTCAAATTGCTTTTTGTTATTAACTATACCTCCTACTGACAATCCTCCAAAACCTGTTCCATGATAACCTCTTTCACGACCTATTAAAATTCTTTTTGATGGTTGTCCAATTGCTCTAAAATAAGCTAAAGCAATTTTTAAAGCTGTTTCAACTGCCTCTGAACCAGAGTTACTATAAAAAACATGGTTTAAATTTTCTGGTGAAATATCTGTTAACTTATTACTTAATTCAAAAGCTTTATAATGACCCGCTTGAAAAGAAGGAACGAAATCTAACTCAGCGGCTTGCTCTTGAATTGCTTTTACAATCTCTTCTCTGTTGTGCCCCGCGTTACAACACCACAAACCTGCGACTGCATCTAAAATTTTATCTCCATTTGGAGTGTAATAGTACATACCTTTAGATTTTGAAATTATTCTTGGGTCTGCTTTAAAATCTTGATTAGCGGTAAAAGGCATCCAGAATGCCTCTAGATCATTAGGCTTATAATTAGTCTTTTGATTTTGATCTTTAGCTAAGTCGTTGTTTAAGCTCATAAGAGCTGTACTTTATAAAGTATAATTTTAGATCTTCCATATAAATTAGGTTAAAAAAAACTAATAAAATATAGTGTTTTAGCTATTTTATTGTACTATGCACCCCTTGAAATTTAATAGATCAGTCATCATATAGCGTCAGGTACATTGTTGTACGAAGTTATATTTTAACTAACAACTAATTTTACGGAGAATTAAATTAATGAACTTTAGACCTTTACACGATCGCGTTCTTGTTCAGCCCTTGGATGGAGAAGAAAAAACAGCAGGTGGAATAATTATACCAGACTCAGCAAAAGAAAAACCTTCTGAAGGAAAAGTTATTGCTGTTGGACCTGGAGCAAAAACTGAAGACGGAAAAATTTTACCAATGGAAGTTAAAGTTGGAGACCTTGTTCTATTTGGAAAATGGTCAGGAACAGAAGTTAAAATTGACGGCGTGGAATATAGCATCATGAAAGAGTCTGACATCATGGGCATCATGTCTAAGAAAAAATAAATTAAATATAAAAAAAGGAGAAAAAAAATGGCAGGTAAGATTGTAAGATTTGATACAGACGCAAGAAACGCAATGCTAAGAGGTGTTGATATACTTGCAAATGCTGTAAAAGTAACACTAGGACCAAAAGGAAGAAATGTAGTTATAGACAAATCATTCGGCGCTCCTAGAATAACTAAAGATGGAGTAACCGTTGCAAAAGAAATTGAGCTTGAAGATAAATTTGAAAACATGGGAGCTCAAATGGTTAAAGAAGTTGCTAGCAAAACTAATGAGGAAGCTGGTGACGGAACTACAACCGCAACTGTTTTAGCACAAGCAATCGCAAGAGAAGGTTGTAAATATGTTGCTGCTGGAATGAATCCAATGGATTTAAAAAGAGGAATTGATTTAGCAGTAGAAGCTGTAATAACAAGAATTAAAGAAAGTTCAAAAAAAGTAAAAACTAGTGAAGAAATTGCACAAGTTGGAACTATTTCTGCAAATGGTGAAAAAGAAATTGGAGACATGATTGCAAAAGCGATGCAAAAAGTTGGTAACGAAGGTGTTATCACAGTTGAAGAAGCAAAAGGTCTTTCAACGGAACTTGATGTAGTTGAAGGTATGCAATTTGATAGAGGTTATCTATCTCCTTACTTTATTACTAATGCAGATAAAATGATTGCGGAATTAGAAGATCCACTAATTTTTATCACAGAAAAAAAATTAACTAACTTACAGCCTATGGTTCCTCTATTGGAATCGGTTGTGCAATCTAGCAGACCATTTTTAATTATTGCTGAAGATGTTGAGGGCGAAGCTCTTGCAACTTTAGTTGTAAATAAATTAAGAGGTGGTTTAAAAGTCGTAGCCGTTAAAGCTCCTGGTTTTGGTGATAGAAGAAAATCAATGCTAGAAGATATTGCCATATTAACCGGTGGTCAGGTTATATCTGACGATCTTGGCATTAAACTTGAAAACGTAAAGTTGAAAGATCTTGGTCAATGTAAGAAAATTAGAATTGATAAAGACAACACAACTATCGTTGATGGTGCAGGAAAAAAATCAGAAATAGAAGCAAGATGTGGTCAAATTAGAAAACAAATTGAAGAAACTACTTCTGATTATGACAAAGAAAAATTACAAGAAAGATTAGCTAAACTTGCTGGTGGTGTTGCTATTATTAAAGTTGGTGGCGCTACAGAAGTTGAAGTTAAAGAGCGAAAAGACAGAGTGGAAGATGCGCTTAACGCTACTAGAGCAGCTGTACAAGAAGGTGTGGTTGTTGGTGGTGGATGTGCATTACTATATGCCTCTGAAGCTCTAAATAATTTAAAACCAAAAGGTGACGATCAAAAAGCTGGCGTTGAAATAATCAGAAAAGCTTTACAATACCCAATCAGACAAATCACAAGCAATGCTGGAGTAGATGGTTCAGTAATTGTTGGAAAACTTTTAGAAGGAAAAAAATCTTCTCAAGGCTACGATGCTCAAAGCGGTGAGTATTGTGATATGTTTGCAAAAGGTATCATTGATCCAACTAAAGTTGTTCGAACGGCTCTTCAAGATGCATCTTCAATAGCAGGACTACTTATTACAACTGAAGCAATGATCGCAGACAAACCCGACGACAAAAACTCTAATTCTGGTAGTGGTGGAATGCCAGGAGGAATGGGTGGTATGGGCGGAATGGGTGGTATGGGCGGAATGGGAATGTAATTCCATTCTTTCTAAGTAAACTTTCTAAAAAAATTCAAAACCCCGGACTAAAAATCTGGGGTTTTTTTTTGACTATTTTAAAAAATTCAAAAACTTACTATTCGCAATTTTTTTAGAAACAAAAATACAGGCAGAACTTTTTAATATAGTCCCATCATTTATAATTCTTAAATTATTAGCTTTTAAAGTTGAGCCTGTAGAGGTTATGTCCGTAATCAATTCAGAAGAGCCAGTGAATGGATAAGACTCTGTTGCTCCTAAACTTGGAACAACTCGAAACTGACTTACTCCTTTCGATAAAAAGAAAGATTCAGTTAAATTTGGATATTTAGTAGCAACTCGCATTCGACGTCCGTACTTTTCTCTAAATTCAAAGCTTACCTCTTCTAAGTCAGCCATATTCTGAACATCTAACCAATCTTTTGGTATAGCTACTACTAAATCAGCAAAACCAAAATTAAGTTTTTTAAAAATTTTTACATTTTGTGAATAAACGTCTGGCAACTCCTTAAGTAGATCTAGCCCTGAAATACCAATATCTAAAGTGCCGTCATTAATTCTTTCGATTATTTCTCTAGCGTGTAAAAAAACTCCATCTATTTCACTGTTATTTTTAATATTAAAGAAATAGTTTCTTTCTCCAAAAGAATTCATCACTTCTAGATTCTTGCTTTTTAAAAAAGCTAAAGATTCATCTTTTAATCTTCCTTTGCTTGGCAATCCTATTTTTATTTTAGACATAATTTTACAAATTTATTAATTCATTTAAATTAATTGCTCCACCTATAGCTGATATATTTTTCTTATAACCAAGAGTTCTAAGCAGACCATTATACTCTCCACCTCTTGCTAATTCGATAATTTTAGAGTTCTTTTTTACACAGGCTAAAAAGACTATGCCGGTATAATAATCAGTATTTCTTCCAAAATTTGTTTTAAAATTAATAGAATATTTTTTTCCTATTTCTTTATTTATTCTGCTAATTTTTTTTAAATAACTTTTAATAGATAAATTGTTTAATTTATTTTTTGAGAAAAAAAATAATATTGCACTTTCTGCCTTCTGAATTGAGGTATTAATGTTTAAAAAATCTCTAATAATATTAACATTCTTTTTTCCTTTATAACTATCCCTTGGATCTTTAATCTTTTTATTAAAACGTTTAATAATTTCAGAAACTGTCCTTCCACCAATTATTTCATTTGGATCTAGTTTTTCTAAATCTTGAAGTCTTTTTGTATCTAATTTAATTGCTTTTTGATCAAGATCATAATTTGTTTCTAATCTTTTCAACATATCCTCAAAATATTCTTTTCTAGAAAAATTTTTTACTAATCTTAATTTCCATCTAGACGGAAGTTCTAAGGATTCTACTAAAACTTTAAATAATCCAACGTCACCTAAAATAACTTCTAGCTTCTTGATTTTTTTTAATGGTTCTAATATGGAATTAATCAAAATATTTTCTGATTTATCACTATTTGAATTAATAATTTCACAACCTATTTGATCAAAAACTTTTAAATCTCCTTCTTTGTCTAATCGATAAGCGCTTCCGTAGTAACAATACTTTTCTTCTTTATTCTTTTTTTCCTGAATATATTTTAATGCTGTTGAAACGGTTAAATCAGGACGCAAGCTAATTTCTTTTCCAAATAAATCTTTGTAAGTTAATGTAAATTTTTTAAATTGCTCTCCTGATCGCTCGGTTAATAAATTAGTATCAATTAACAGATCCAAATCTGTAAAAATAAATTTGTTTTTCTTAAAATTGCTTAATATTTTTTTAGAAAGATCCTCTTTTAATCGCTTTTTTTCTAAACCCTGTTTCATTATTTAATCTCATTTAAAAGTTGATCTAAAGCTACTGTTTTTTGAGAGCTAGAAGATTCTCTCCAGTCATCCCTGTCTTTTAAAGAATCTGACATTTGTTTGCCTATTTCTAAATTTTTAATTGTAACTAAATTTTTGCTTACCTCATCTTCGCCACATAAAATAACGTAATTGCATCCTCGTTTGTCGGCATATTTTAATTGTGATTTTATATTGGCGCTTCCTGAATAAATTTCAGCGCTAATATTTTTTGTTCTTAACAAATTTAAAATTTTTACATAGTAATCCATATACTTTTCATCGAAAACACATATCAAAACTGGCGTTTCTTTTTCTGCTTTAATTTTATTTTTTTGAAGAATTGCATAAATTAAACGATCAAGACCAACTGAAATACCAGTTGAAGGGCAATCTTGATTATTAAAACGTTTTACAAGATCATCATATCTACCTCCGCCTCCTATTGATCCAAATTCAATTACCTCACCTTTGTTGTTTGTAACGCCGAATGTAAGATTAGCCTCAAAAATAGGACCTGTATAATATTCAAGTCCCCTAACAACAGTTGGATCAAATTTAAAATTATCGAATTTTAATAATGAAAAATATTTCTTTATTAAAATGAGCTCATTCACTCCGTCTAATATAGTCTGGTTATCTCCAGCTATCTTTTCTATTTTTTCAAAATTATTATCCGAAAGATCTTTAATGCTTAAAAAATTAATGATGTCTTTAATTTGAGATTCATCTAACTCGGCTCCTTTTGTGAAATCTCCAGATTTATCTTTTCTGCCTTTTCCTAAAAGATATTGCACACCCTCTAATCCAACTCTATCCAACTTATCAATAGCTCTTAGTACTATTGATTGTTTATTTTCATCGTTGATTTTTAGCTTTTCTAATAATCCTTTTGTTAATTTACGATTAGATATTTTAATTATAAATTCTTTTTTTGTTAAACCGCAGGTACTTAAAATTTCTGAAATTAAACAACACAACTCTGCGTCAGCAAATAAATTGCTTGTTCCTATATAGTCTGCATCAAATTGCAAAAATTCTCTAAATCTTCCAGGACCTGGCTTTTCATTTCTCCAAACTGTTCCTAGTTGATACCTTTTAAAAGGTCTTGGTAAATTATTAAAGTTTTTAGCTGCATATCTAGCTAGTGGAGCTGTTAAATCATATCGTAACGAAAGCCATTTTTTGTCATCCTCAAAAGAAAAAACTCCCTCCGATGGTCTATCTTTGTCAGGCAAAAATTTACCAATACTATCGGTAAACTCAAAACTAGGTGTTTCAAGATATTGAAAGCCATATTTAGCCATGATCTTTTTAATATTAGATATTAAAAGATCTCTCGCTAATAACTCTTCTTCTTGTCTATCTACAAAACCTGCGGGTAATTCACTGCTAGGTTTAAAAGTTTTTTTATTCATTAATTTGGTACAGCTGGGTGGATTCGAACCACCGACATCTGGTTCCACAAACCAGCGCTCTAACCAACTGAGCTACAGCTGCATGTTTTTTGTTTATAATATTATTTTGTTTTTAAATATATAATTCTATTAGCTAAGCGCATGCTCAGCATGAGGATGGTGTCTGTGAGTAGATATATATTTTTTAATCATTTCAATTAGAGGTTGATTATCAATCTGAGAATGAAATTGCAATTAAAAAATGGTGGTCTGAGCTGGAATTGAACCAGCGACACAAGCCTTTTCAGGGCTCTGCTCTACCAACTGAGCTACCAGACCACTGGGCATGTTTTTTTCACAAAACAATTTATTAATCAATTAAAATATTAAATTAAACCTTGTGAATTAAGCAAATTGTAAGTTTCAAACAAAGGCAAACCAACTACATTTGAATACGAACCATTAATTCTTTTAATAAATTTTTCAGCATAGCCTTGTATGGCATAAGCTCCGGCTTTATCTTTCCACTCATTTGTTAATAAATATTCTTCGATCTCCTGCTTAGTTAATCTTTTAAAAGTAATTTTTGTTGTAACCTTTTTAACTTTAATTAAGTTCTTTTTTGCCAAACATACACATGTCAAAACATTGTGTTTTCGTCCTGAAAAGAATGTTAAAAATTTTTTAGCTTCTTCTTTGTCTTTTGGTTTTAAAAAAATTTTATTACTACAAAATACTATAGTGTCAGCTGATAAAACAAATTCTTCTGGATATTTTTCTAAAGCTTTAAGAGCCTTATTTTTTGCAACTCTAATACAATAATTTTTAGGATTTTCTTTACTATTTATATCTTCATTAATCTCTGTAGAATAAATTATTTTTGGAAAGATTTTTATATTATTAAGAAGCTCTATTCTTCTTGGTGATGCAGAGGCTAAAACAAAACTATGTTTTGTTTCATTCATTATTTAAATCTAAAAATAATCCTGCCTTTAGTTAAATCATATGGGGTAACTTCAACCATAACTTCATCTCCAGCTAAAACTCTAATTCTGTTCTTTCTCATTTTTCCAGCTGTATGAGCCAATACTTCATGATTATTTTCTAATTTCACTCTAAACATGGCATTGGGTAACAACTCAGTTACCAATCCCTTGAATTCCAACATTTCTTCTTTTGCCATATTTAACTAATCCTAATTCTAATTGATTGAGAGTGCGCAAATAAACCCTCGTAATTTGCTAGGTGTATAGCTGATCTTCCTATCTTTTCAAGACCTTGTTTACTCATTTTAATAACTGATGTTTTTTTATAAAAATCATAAACAGATAACCCTGAAGCAAATCTTGCTGATCCAGCTGTTGGCAAAACATGATTTGGTCCTGCTAAATAATCTCCTATGGCTTCTGGTGAATTTTCTCCTAAAAAAATTGATCCAGCATTTTTAATTTGTTTTGCCAAAAATGAATTATTTTTAGTTTTAATCTCAAGGTGCTCTGGTGCTATATCGTTTACAGCGCTAACAACTTCTTTAAAGTTTTTACAAACTATAATCGCGCTATTATCATTAATTGCTTTTTTGGCTATTTGCTTTCTAGGCAAAACATCTAAAAATTTGTAAACTTTATTTTTAACCTCTAGGCCAAATTTTAAATTTGTTGTTACTAATATTGTCTGGGATAACTCATCGTGTTCAGCTTGTGATAATAAATCTATAGCTGTTAATGTTGAATCGTTATCCTCGTTTGCAACTACTGTAATCTCTGAAGGTCCCGCGACCATATCTATACCTACCTCACCGAAAACCTCTTTTTTAGCTGTAGTTACAAAAATATTGCCAGGTCCTACAATTTTATCAACTTTCGTAACGGTATTTGTTCCATAAGCAAAAGCTCCTATTGCTTGGGCGCCCCCTATTTTATAAATTTTTTTTACTCCACATATTTTAGCTGCATAAACAACACCCGCATTAATTTTATTATTTGGTGTAGGCATACATAAAGTAATGTTTTTTACACCAGCAACAATCGCTGGAACAGCGTTCATAATAACTGAGCTTGGATAACTAGCCGTTCCTCCTGGAATATATATTCCAACTCTATTTAATGGAGAAACTTTATAAGCTAATTCATTTTTATATTTGTCAAAATATTTATAACTCTTGATTGATTGTCTTTTATGAAAGTCTTTAACTCTTTCAAATGCAAGTTTGATAGAACTTTTTACTGAAGAATCTAAATCTTTTATAACTTTATTAATTTCTTTATCTGTTAAAATAATATTTTTTTTAGAAACTGAGCTTCTGTCAAATTTCTTTTGATAATAAACAACAGCATTGTCTCCTTTAGTTTTAACATCACTAAGAATTTTTTTTACAATATTAGCTTTGTTAGAAAAATTAGATTTTCTATTTCGAGAAATAAAATCTAAATCTTTTAAAAATCTATTTTTATTAAATTTTATAACTTTCATACTAAATCTTATGCCTTGGTTTATAACTGGTTTCCCAGGTTTTTCCAAAATCTTCTAAAGACGAATCTATTTCTTCAGCTTTAACTAATAAAATATTATCTCCAGAAAAAATTAATCTTATATCAAAATAATTATCTTTAATCTCCGTTTTGATCGCTAGAAACTCGAGTATCTTAGTCTTTTTTCTTGGATTAATTCCTTTTGATTTAACTTTTAAAACATTATCAAAAACAAGAGCGCTACGTATCCTTTTATTTTTTCTAAAAATTCCTTTTTCAGCATCTTCCCACATAAATCGATTAAATACGCAAATCAGCTTTTTAGTTTTTGGTAAAAATTTTATATCGTTTGCAACAATTACGGAGTCTTGCAGATAAGCTGAAAAAACATGCAAATCCTGAATATCTTCTGCCAATAATTTTAACTTAGAAATATTTTCGTTAATCATTTATTCTTCTAACATTAGCGCCACATAAATTAAGTTTTTTTTCTAATTTACTATAGCCTCTATCTAAATGATAAATCCTATTAATTGTTGTGGTGCCTTTTGCAGATAATGCTGCCAAAACTAAACTTACAGATGCCCTTAGATCTGTAGCCATTACTTCAGCGCCATTTAAATTTTTAATTCCTTTTATTATGGCTTTTTGTTTTTTTATTTCAATATCAGCGCCCATTCTCATTAATTCTGAAACGTGAAGAAATCTATTTTCAAATATCTCTTCATTAATTACTGACGATCCTTTAATCTGAGTAGCCAAAGCCATAAATTGTGCCTGCATATCAGTTGGAAATCCAGGATAAGGTTTTGTAATAATTTTAAATGGTTTTAATTGATGCTTTCTAAAAATAATAAAAGAATCTTTAAAAGTTTTAATATTGGCCCCTATTTTTCTTAAAACGCTAAATATATTTTCTAAATGTTCGTTATTAACATTTTTAATTAATAACTTTCCATTAGTTATAAGGGCCGCAATCGCATAAGTTGCAGCTTCTATTCTGTCTGGAATAATTTTATGTCTTATTGGACATAAAAATTTTACTCCTTTTATAATAATTTTTCTTTTGGAATTATATTGTATTTCTGCTCCACATTTATTTAAAAATTTTATTAAATCTATAATTTCTGGCTCAAGTGCAGCATTACTAATTTTTGTTACTCCTTTAGCAAGGACTGCTGCTATAATAATGCTCTCTGTTGCTCCTACTGAAATTGAAGGAAATCTAATGTTGGCACCTGACAAACCTTTGGGTGCGCTCGCATCAATATAGCCGTTCTTTACATTAATTTTTGCACCAAGTTTTTTTAATGCTTCTAAATGTAAATTCACAGGTCTTGCTCCTATGGAACATCCTCCTGGCAAAGAAACTCTAGCTTTTCCAAATTTTGCTAATAATGGAGCTAAAACTAAAACGCCAGCTCTCATGGTTTTCATGATCGAATATGGAGCAAAATATTTATCTTTATTTTTTTTTGATATTTTTAATATTTCTTTATTTTCATCAAATTCGACTTCTCTTCCTAAAACCTTGATTAAATTAACTAAAGTATAGATATCTTTAACTTTAGGAACATTTTCAAACTGTACTGAATCATCAAATAACAAGGAAGATATAACGATGGGAAGGCTTGCATTTTTAGAACCTGAAATAACTACTTCACCAGAGAGTTTCTTTCCTCCCTTAATTAATAGTTTTTGCATATTTAAATTTTCGGAAGAGTGACACCTTTTTGCTTCATATATTTTCCCTTTTTATCAGCATATGAAGTTTCTGGTTCTTGATCACCTTTTAAAAAAACAAACTGGCAAGCTCCTTCATTAGCGTAAATTTTTGCAGGCAATGTAGTTGTATTTGAAAACTCAAGAGTTACATGTCCTTCCCACTCTGGTTCTAAGGGGGTAACATTAACAATAATTCCGCATCTTGCATAAGTGCTTTTTCCAAGACAAATTACCAAAACATCTCTTGGAATTTTAAAATATTCAACGGTTCTAGCTAGAGCAAATGAATTGGGAGGTATTATACAGACATCAGTTTTTCTTGTAACAAAACTATTTTTTGAAAATTTTTTAGGATCTACAAATGCTGAATCTATATTTGTAAATATCTTAAACTCATTAGAAACTCTCGCGTCATAACCATAAGAAGAAAGTCCGTAAGAAATTTTATTTTTCCTTTGTTGTTTCTGAACAAAAGGACTTATCATTTTTTTTTCTAAGGACATTTTTTTTATCCAATGATCAGATAAAACACTCATGCTTTTCTTTCTTTAATTTTTTTTAAAAATTCTTTCCTTTTTTTTAAATTCTCTCTAAGGGCTTCTGAAAGACGTTCTTTTTTTAAATCTTTTTGATTATTAAGCATCAAGTTCAAACGCGGACTATTTATTTGGATTTGTTAAATCATCCAAAGTAATAGGCTTATTAATATCGTGCATTTCTTGTTCTGGTTCTTTTGCTGCAGGTATGGTTGAGGCTCTTTTAGCTTTTTTTAAAGCAAGACGTTCTTTTCTCTTCGCTTCTTTAAGCATAGCTCTTTCTCCACGTTTAGACTTGTAATCATAATGAATACCCATGGGTGAGCCTCTTCCATCAAAAAAATCTAGATTTTAAACTTTTTTTAAATTTACAGCTGATGGACCTTTTTTTCCATCTTCGATATCAAATGTAAGAACATCTCCTTCATCCAAATAATCGATACCTGCATCTTTAACAGCTGACATATGAACGAATACGTCTTTTTGTTTGTCGTCTCTCTCTATAAAACCGTAGCCTTTGCTACCGTTAAACCACTTTACTTTACCTTTTATACTACTCATCTTACTTTATATTTACTTTCGTTATTATGTTGTTCAATTTGAATACTATTATTCAAAGTGAGACTCGTGTTTAATAGGTATAATAGCCCGTTGTCAAGATTCTGAAGATATAAAGCATGTTTTCAGCTGATTTAGTGATAATTTTGATAAAAATTATTCAGACTAAAAAGTTTTACTTAAAAACAACTATAAATTACAAATTAAAAAATTAAATAAGCCCACATAGCTTAGTTGGTAGAGCACTTCCATGGTAAGGAAGAGGTGGCCAGTTCGATTCCGGCTGTGGGCACCAAAATTTGACCTTCCCAATACTCTGATAATCCAATATTTAAGCCAAACTTTTTATAGTTTTATAAAAAACATTTAAATATAATAAACTCTATGAATTTAGAAATTAAGGTTCCTGATATAGGGGATTTTAAGAACGTTGAAATCATAGAAGTATTAGTAAAAGAAGGTGATCAAATTAAAAAGAATGATCCCATACTTACATTGGAAAGCGATAAATCTAGCGTAGAAGTTCCATCCCCTTTTGATGGAAAGATCTCAAATTTAAAAGTTAAAGTTGGAGATAAAGTCTCAAAAGGATCATTAATAGCCACGTTAACTAATGACGACATTAAAAGTGCACCTGTAGCTAAAGATAATAAATCTATATTACCTGAAACAGAAAAAATCATTCAAGAAGCTGAAAAAGTTTTAAAAAAAATAAATTTTACAGAAGAGGTTAAAAAAGAAGAACATAAACAATCTTTTGAAACAAAAGTTGAATATAAAAAATTTACTAATTATTTTTCTGATCAAGATTCAGTTGGCGATGTGGATCCACAAGAAACCGCTGAATGGATTGATTCGTTAAACAGTATTGTTGAAAGAGATGGTCCAAAAAGAGCTAATTATCTTTTGGGTAAATTGATTAATCAAGCGTATATTTCTGGTTCTAATTTACCATATAATCAAAAAACACCTTACATCAATACAATCCCCAGGGAAATGGAACGAAAGTCTCCGGGTGATCAAGTAATAGAAAATAAAATCAGATCCTTAATTAGGTGGAATGCAGCCTGCATGGTTGTTCGGGCTAACAAAAAACTTCCTGAGCTTGGAGGTCATATAGCAACTTTTGCTTCTGCCGCAACTTTATATGACGTTGGTTTTAATCATTTTTGGAGAGCTCAAAATGAAAAATTTCTTGGCGATTTAATATATTTTCAAGGTCATGCGTCTCCTGGAATTTATGCTAGATCATTTTTGGAAGGAAGGTTAACAGAAAAACAATTAGAAAATTTTAGACAAGAAGTTGATGGTGGAGGATTATCCTCATATCCGCATCCATGGTTAATGCCTAACTACTGGCAATTTCCAACTGTCTCTATGGGTCTTGGTCCTATCACTGCAATTTATCAAGCAAGATTTATGAAATATTTACAAAATAGATCTTTGATAGAAGATCAAAATAGAAAGGTTTGGGCTTTTTTAGGCGATGGAGAAATGGACGAACCTGAATCAACAGGAGCGATTGGATTAGCATCTAGAGAAAAATTAGATAATTTAATATTTGTAATCAATTGCAATCTTCAAAGATTAGATGGACCCGTAAGAGGTAATGGAAAAATAATTCAGGAAATGGAAGGATTATTCAGAGGAGCGGGATGGAACGTTATTAAAGTTGTTTGGGGATCTTACTGGGATCCACTTCTTGAAAAAGACAAAACAGGACTTTTAATGAAAAGGATGGAGGAATGCGTTGATGGAGAGTACCAGGCATTTAAAGCAAAAGGCGGTGCTTATGTTAGAAGTCATTTCTTTGGAAAGTATCCAGAATTAAGAGAGTTAGTTTCAAATATGACCGATGATGATATTTGGAAACTAAATAGAGGCGGTCACGATCCTCACAAAGTCTATGCTGCTTATCATGCGGCTCAAAATCACAAAGGATCTCCTACAGTAATTATAGCAAAAACTATTAAAGGTTATGGAATGGGAAAAAGCGGAGAAAGCATTAATACAACCCACCAACAAAAAAAATTAGATGTTAATGATATGCATTATTTAAGAGATAGATTTAATATTCCCATTACAGATAAGCAGGTTGAAAATTTAGAATTCTATAAACCTGATGAGAAATCAGAAGAAATTCAATATCTCAAAGAAAAAAGAAGAGAACTTGGTGGTTTTATTCCTTCGCGAAGAACAGAAACAAAAGCTTTAAAAGCTCCAGCTCCAGAAATTTTTGAATCCTCTTATGTGGATTCAGGAGATAGAGAACTATCAACGACTATGGCTCTTGTTAATATGCTTACTAAAATTTTAAGAGACAAAGAATATTCATCAAGATTAGTTCCTATTATTCCAGATGAAGCTAGAACATTCGGAATGGAGGGCTTCTTTCAAAAAATTGGAATTTATGCTCACGAAGGTCAAAAATACGAACCTGTAGATTCGGAACAATTAAGTTCTTACCGCGAAGATAAAAAAGGACAAGTTTTAGAAGAAGGAATTACAGAAGCTGGGGCTGTGTCTTCTTGGTTAGCGGCAGGAACTGCTTACTCAAATCATAATATTGAAATGATTCCAATCTATCTTTTTTATTCAATGTTTGGATTTCAAAGAATTGGCGACTTTGCTTGGGCAGCAGGAGATTCTCGATGTAGAGGATTTTTAATTGGAGCAACATCTGGAAGAACAACATTGGCTGGTGAAGGTCTGCAACATCAAGATGGCCATAGTTTAGTAATGGCCTCTATGATTCCAAATTGTGTAAGTTACGATCCAACATTTGCATTTGAATTAGCTGCAATTTTTGAAGATGGATTAAAGAGAATGCATGAGAAACAAGAAAGTATTTATTATTATATAACAACTTTAAATGAGAATTATAAACATCCAGCGATGCCGAAAAGTATTAAAAAAGAAGATATCTTAAAGGGAATGTATCTCTTTAAAGAAATAAACAATAAAGGAAAAACTAAAGTTCAATTACTAGGATCGGGAGCAATTTTAAACGAAGTTATTAAAGCGGCCGAAATATTAAGTTCTGATTATGGAATTGATTCAGATGTTTGGAGCGTAACAAGTTTTACTGAGCTTAGAAGAAATGCGATAGAAGTTGAAAGAAAAAATTTACTACATCCAGATAAAAAACCTGAAAAAACTTATATAGAAAAATGTTTTGAGAAAAGAACGGGGCCTTTTATAGCCGCAACTGACTATATTAGAACCTTATCTGAGGGAATTAGAAATTATGTGCCAGGAACTTATGTAACTTTGGGCACTGACGGTTTTGGAAGAAGCGACACTAGAAAGAATTTAAGAAAATTCTTTGAAGTAAATAAAGAATTTATTGTATTTTCAACTTTGAGTACTTTAGCCAAAGAACAGAAAATTGCCTCAAAAGTAGCCACTGATGCAATGAAAAAATATAAAATTGATCCCAATAAGCCGATCCCAACAAAATTATAGTTAAAATGTCCGAAACCGCTGATCTAATTGTTCCAAATATTGGTGATTTTAAAAATGTAGAAATTATAGAAATTTTGGCAAAACCAGAACAAAACATAAAAAAAAATGATGGCCTTGTTACTTTAGAAAGCGATAAATCAAGCGTTGAAGTTCCCTCACAATTTTCTGGAAAAATAAAAAATATAAAAGTTAAAGTTGGAGATAGAGTTTCTCAGGGAGACATAATAGGGCAAATTGAATTATCCTCTAATGAAAAAATTGAAGAAAAAAATACAAAAAATAATAATAAATCTAATGAAAATTTAAATACTCCAGTTTCAAGTCAAAATACAGAAACACAAACAGTTCGTATTGCTCCTGTTAAAAATGAAAATAATTATACAAAAAGTGCAAGTCCAAAAATAAAAAAGTTTGCTAGAGAGTTAGGCGTTGACCTTCGATTAGTAGATGGAAGCGCAAGAAAAGGAAGGGTTGTTGAAGAGGATGTTAAGCAATTTATCAAGGGCGCTCTTAACACAAGAATCTTAAAAGAAGAGGTGATAAAAAAAGTAGAGATAAAAGAAGAAAAACTTCCATTTGAACATGAAGAATTTGGAGAAATTGATATTCAAAAAATCCCAAGGATTAAAAGATTATCAGGACCTCATTTAGTTAAGGCTTGGAATGAAATTCCTCACGTAACTCAATTTGATGAGGTTGATGTTACAGATATGGAGAGTTTTAGAAAAAATTTAATAAATCTTAATACAAAAGAAAAAATCACAATAACTCCTCTTGCCTTTATTATGAAAGCATTAGTGAATGCGATGAGAAAATACCCTAATTTTAATTGTTCATTAGAATCGAGAAATGAAAACATTATCTATAAAAAATATTTCCATATTGGAATTGCAGTTGATACTCCGCATGGCTTAATGGTTCCAAAGATTAGAAATGTTGATCAAAAAGATCTTCTAACCTTAAGTAATGAGCTTAGAAAGATTGGCAAATTAAGCAAAGAACTCAAAATAGATAAAAAAGAATTTTTTGGAGGATCAATGACAATATCGAGCTTAGGTGGGATTGGAGGAAGTTTTTTTACCCCAATTATAAATAATCCTGAAGTAGCAATTATTGGAATTGGAAAAACAGAAACAAAACAAATATTTATAGATGGACAATTTATACCAAGGGCAATGATGCCTGTATCTCTTTCGTACGATCATAGAATAATAGATGGAGCAGAAGCTGCTAGATTTTGTCAGGATCTTAAAGCTAGCCTTGGAAAAAACTTTGCTTTCAATTTATCATTTTAAAAATGGTAAATGGCTACTGTGAAGAAAAATATAACTCTGTTAAAAAAATATTTGAAGATTATTTCTTAAACAATCAAGAAATTGGGGCATCATTTGCAATATATAAGGAAGGAAAACCCTTAATAGATTTATGGGGTGGTTTTCAAAATAGAGATAATAAAAAATGGGAAGAAAATACTATCGCAAATGTATTTTCAGTAACAAAAGGCATTTATGAAATTATTGTCTCAATTTTAATTGACCAAAATATTTTAGATTTAGAAAAACCTGTTTCTTATTATTGGCCTACTTTTAAACAAAGTAATAAAAAAGAAATTAAATTAAAACATATTCTATCTCATCAATCTGGTCTCTATAGATTTAAAAAAAAAATAACACAGCAAGATCTTTTGGATTGGAATAAAATAATATCTATTTTAGAAAATCAAGAGCCGGATCATAAACCTGGAGAAAAAACTTATTATCATGCAAAGACACATGGATTTTTAATCGGTGAAATAATAAAAAAGATAACAAAAAAAAGTTTAGGTGAATTAGTCTCTGAATTTCTATCAAAGAAACTAGAGTTAGATTTTTTTATTGGAACTCCAAAAAATCAATTATCAAATATTGCTTTTCTTTATCAAGACCAAACTGAAAGTAAAATAACATCTGAATTTAATGCCTTTAATAACCCTGGGCACGAAATAAGCTTCTATAATAAAAAAGATTGGCAAATTGCTGAGGTCCCTTCCATGAATGGGCATGGAAACGCTAAATCAATTGCCAAAATTTATGATGTTTTTGTCAATGATTTAATATTAGAAAGAAATATTTTATTATCCAAAACATCGATTAAAAAATGTCTAACCGAAAGTATTGGAAGAATTGACCAAAGCTTAATGCTACCAATTAGGTGGTCTAATGTAGGTTTGATACTTCGAGGTGGATGGTTATTTGGAAAGAACAAAGAATCTTTTGGTCATAATGGCTGGGGTGGCTCACTAGGTTTCGCCGACCCATTATTGGGAATAGGTGTTGCATATGTCACAAATAAAATTAATCCCACTATGGGTTTAGACCAAAGAATTATAAATCTATTAAAAGAATTCTACCGAATTAATTCTTAACTCGAAAAACTTCTCTAGGTACTGAAGTCTAATGCTTAAGCTGTTTAAAGAATGCACTAACGCGATGACGTAATTGCTCATACCAAACAACGCCTTTATCTCGCACCCAATTTAATTGTATAACTCTACGCTCACCTTCAAAACTTTCGTGACCGTGCCAAGAGTTTGACTGGTTAAGAAATGCGATCAATGTTCCTTGGGCTGGAGGAACTTCTAAAAAAGCATCATTAAGATTATCTGGTGAACGTAAAAGACGTAAACGCCCGCCTGGCTTTTCCCACTTATCATTCATATAAATCAGAACAGTAATTAACTTACTTTTACTATCAGTGTGAATTTTACCGTCTGTAGCACGACAACGGGCACGCACAGTTATAGTTGTGGGCCTATTAGTTAAATTAATACCAAATTTTTCGGTCATAATAGCAGTCATTTCTTCACTACTTATATCTTTCATAAAACGTTTAAAATTTTCTCCGTAACTTAATGAGGTTAAAGGGAGACTTCCTGCAACACTAACTTTTGGATAATCAGATTCTATGTCCGCTATTGCTTCATTCTTTACAAATCCTGGAACGACGAGATAAGGAAAAGGCGCCTTAGTAACTGGCATTGCTTTCAAAATTTCAAAATTTACAGTAGGGCTCATGTAGATATATTTAATAAATTAATTTTTCTTTACATCAAGAAATTTTTTAAATTTTTATAATAATTTCTTAATTTTGGCGGAGAGAAAGGGATTCGAACCCTTGATACCTTTAACAGTATACACGCTTTCCAAGCGGGCGCCTTCAACCACTCGGCCATCTCTCCTTTTCTTTTTCTTTATCTCATTTTTGAAATATACTAAATAATATACTTTATTTTTTATAATGAAAATTTTTGATTGTTTTGGTTTCTGTGGAGAAAACGAAGTTCTAGAGATTAGATTAGCAACCTTATATGATCAAGTTGATAAATTTATAATAGTAGAAGGTAATAAATTTTTTAATGGGGCTGAGAAAAAAAAATTATTTGATATTAAAAATTTCAAGAAATATGAATCAAAAATTCAATACTTTTTTATTAAAAATTTTCCAGAACATCATGGTGATAACTGGGTATATGAAAACTTTCAAAGAAATCAAATCAAATTAGGATTGAAAAATTTAGAACCTAATGACATCATATTAATTTCTGATGTTGATGAGATCCCTAATTTAGATAACAAAAAATTTATTAATTTTGACTCAACGGTATTCTTACAGAATATGTATTATTATAAATTTAATATTCATTTATATAAGGGTTTGAAATGGAAAAATAAATGGCCCGGTACAAAAAGTTGTAAATATAAATTTTTTACATCAGCTCAAACTGTAAGGCAATTTAGAGTAAAAAATTATCCTTGGTGGAGATTTGATAGAAAAATAAAACGTTAT
Organism: Candidatus Allofontibacter sp.; assembly: GCF_040404065.1. Lineage (GTDB taxonomy): Bacteria > Pseudomonadota > Alphaproteobacteria > Pelagibacterales > Pelagibacteraceae > Fontibacterium. Next base: position 377,816 of record NZ_JBBAJM010000001.1, on the reverse strand, counting down.
GTTGAATTTAATGGTGGATGGCATTTTTCTTTTTTAATGAATAGTCAAACAATTTCAAATAAAATTTCAATAAATACCCAAGAATTAGATCATGTCCTTGGACCAAAAAACTATAATATTAAAGATTTAAATGATGAAAAAATAATTAAAGAAAGAATTAAAAATTTAACAGATGTTTACGGAAGAAAAACAATCAATCTAAGGAAGGTAGATATTGACGAAACCTATCCTAAAATTCTTAGAGAAAATCAAATCAAATATAGAGAATGGATTGCTTAAAAAAAATTAATTTAGTAATTATTCATTTTTGTTTATCTTAAGAACTTCAATAAAAGCTTCTTGGGGAATATCAACGCTTCCAAACTGTCTCATTCGGGCTTTTCCTTTTTTTTGTTTTTCTAATAGTTTTTTCTTTCTATCTCTTGCTCCACCACCATGAATTCTACTAATAACATCTTTTCTATAACCAGATATTGTTTCTCTTGCTATAATTTTTCCACCAATGGCCGCTTGAATTGGTATTTGAAATTGATGCCTTGGTATTAAATCTTTTAATCTTTCGCACATTAATCTTCCTTGTCTTAAAGCAAAATCTTTATGAATAATCATAGATAACGCATCAACCATCTCATCATTTACTAGTATGGATAATTTAATTAGATCACCCTCTCTATAATCGCTTAGCTCATAATCAAAACTCGCATAGCCACTGGAAATAGATTTTATCTTGTCGTAAAAATCAAAAACAACTTCATTTAATGGCAACTCATAAGACAAGACCGCACGATTTCCTGAATAACTTAAACTTTTTTGTTTTCCTCTTTTTTCTTCACATAATTTCATAATTGAACCTAGATATTCTTCTGGAAGAATTATCGTTGCGTTAATCCATGGTTCATTAATAGATTTAATAAAATTTGGTTCTGGCATACTAGCAGGATTTTGAAGATCCATAATCGTTCCATCAATTTTATTAATTTTATAAACAACTCCTGGTGTTGTGGTAATTAAGTTTAAATTATATTCGCGGTCTAATCTTTGTACAATAATTTCAAGATGAAGAAGTCCTAAAAAACCACATCTAAAACCCAATCCTAAAGCAGCAGAATTTTCTGGCTCATAAACGAAACTAGAATCGTTTAATTTTAATTTTGCAAGACTATCTCTTAATAAATTGTATTCTGTGCTATCAACTGGAAATAATCCGCAAAATACAACCGGCTTGCTTGGTTTAAATCCTGGTAACGGATCTTTTATAGGATTAGTATAATCCGTTATCGTATCTCCAATTTTAGTATCCGAAAGATCTTTGATGCCCGTAACAATAAAACCAATTTCTCCAGGACCTAAATATTCTTTATTTTCTGCTTTAGGAGTGAACACGCCGACTCTTTCAACTGGATGTCTTGTGTTTGTCGACATCAATAAAATTTCCATTCCTTTTTTAATTGCTCCATCTAGTATTCTAACCAATATAACCACTCCCAAATAACTGTCGTACCAGCTATCAACTAGCAATGCTTTTAAAGGTAAATCTTTATTTCCTTTTGGAGCAGGAAGTCTTTCAACAATTGCTTCTAATATTTCATCTACCCCTTCTCCTGTTTTTCCGGACGCAGTTAGAGCGTCCGATGTGTCAATTCCTATAACATCTTCTATTTGTTTTTTTACTCTCTCAACATCTGATGCTGGTAAATCTATTTTATTTAAAACTGTTATAATCTCATGATGATTATCCATAGCCTGATAAACATTAGCTAAAGTTTGAGCTTCAACGCCTTGAGTACTATCAACAATAAGCAATGATCCTTCACATGAAGCAAGTGACCTATTTACTTCATAACTAAAATCAACATGTCCTGGCGTATCAATAATATTTAATATGTAATTTTTACCATCTTTTTTTGATTTATAATTCAATCTAACTGTTTGAGCTTTTATAGTAATTCCCCTTTCTTTCTCTAAATCCATTGAATCCAAAACTTGAGTTGTCATCTCACGTTCTGTAAGGCCTCCGCATTTTTGAATTAATCTATCCGCGAAAGTAGATTTACCGTGGTCAATATGGGCAATAATTGCAAAATTTCTTATATTTTCTTGTGCAGACATTTAGGATCTTAATGTTGCATCAAAAGATTTTTGCATGGTTTGAATTATTTTATTACTCAACTCATCAATTTCTTTATCATTTAATGTTTTATCTTGTGACTGAATTACCAAGTTTAATGCTACTGATTTTTTATTTTTTTCAATATTTCCTCCTTGAAATACGTCGAATATTCTAATTTTTTTAATTAATTTTTTATCCACATTAAACAATGCATTAATAATTTTTTCTGCTTCAAATTTTTTATCAATAATAAAGGCAAAATCTCTTTCTATCTTTTGAAAATTAGAAACTAAATATTTAAATTTCTTTTCTGTATTTTGCTTATTAATAACTGGAATATTATTTAAAAAAATTTGAAAACCAAAAACTGGTCCATATTTTATATCTAGTTCTTTAATAATTTTAGGATTAATTTCTCCAAAATTAGCAAGTGGCGATTGTTTATTTGAGCTTAAAAAAAACTTTCCTGACCTACCTGGGTGATAATATGATTCAGATTCTTGAATAATTGACAGTTCTTGTTCATCAATTCCAAGCTCTATCAGTGTTTTATAAACAATGTCTTTAATCTCGAACACGTCAACGTCTTTATCTTTTTCTAACCAATTTTTTCTATAAATTTTTCCAATTTGAATTCCTCCAATAACTACTATTTGTTCTCCAGGTTTTGAACCAAAAAATACTGGTCCACATTCAAAAATTTTCTGATCTTCAAAATTTCTATGAATGTTATTTTTTGCATGAATTAAAAGATTTGAAAAAATTGAAGATCTTAAAGCATTCAAATCATTAGAAATTGGGTTGGTAATTAATAAATTTTTATTATGTAAATCAAATAAAGAATCAATTTTTGAGCTTGTAAAAGAATAAGTAACTGTCTCCATAAAACCTTTGTTCGCTATAGATCTTTGAGCAAATCGCTGCAATTTTTGTTTTCCTGTTAAAATATTTTTTGAACTATCAACTTCTGGATTGATAAGTTGAATTTTATCATACCCTCTTATTCTTATTAACTCCTCAACTATATCAACTTCTTCATTAATATCTGGGCGCCAAGTTGGGACGATTATGGAATATACATTTTTGCTTTCTTTAAATTTAAAACCTAAATTATTTAAAATTTTATTAATTTCAGCTGTTGAAATTTTACTTCCTATTATTTTTTCAAATTTTTTAGAATTGAATTTAATTTGCTTATTTTTAAAATTGCCTTCTCCAGAAGCAACTAAATTACTTATTTTTCCACCACATAGCTTATTAATTATTTGGGCTGCAAGTTTTAAACCATATTCCATAGTGTTAGGATCAACTCCTCTTTCAAATCTAAACTTAGCATCAGAATTGATGCCTAATTTTTTTGCAGCTTTAGATATTTTAGCAGGATCAAATAAAGCCGATTCTAAAAAAATATTTTTTGTATCTAAAGAAATTGAAGAGCTTTCTCCTCCAATCACCCCTCCTAAACCAAGAATTTCTTTCTCATTAGTAATTAGACATGCGCCATCTTCTAGTGAATAATTATTATTATCTAAGGCTAAAAATTTTTCTCCTTTTTTTGAAGAACGCACAATAACTTTTCTTTCTATTTTATCAGCGTCATACGCGTGTAGAGGTCTATTTAAATCAAGCATAATGTAATTTGTAATATCAACAACTGCTGAGATAGGATTCATTCCGACTGCAATTAATTTATCTTTTAACCATTTTGGACTTTCAGAATTTTTTATTCCTTCAATGTAGCAATGAGTAAATGAAGAACATCCGGAATTAGATTGAATAATAACTTTAAATGGATTTTTAATATTAGTTTTTAATTTAGTTTGCTGCAGTTCAATTAATTTTCCAAGGCCTGCTGTTGATAAATCTCTTGCAATGCCTCTTACTCCTAAACAGTCAGATCTATTAGGTGTTATAGATATATCAATTGCTGGTTCACTATTATTTTTAAAATAACTATTTCCGACTTTAAATTTTTTTGAATCTAATTCAATAATTCCTTGGCTCTCATCAGATAATCCTAGTTCAGATTCTGAACAAAGCATTCCATAAGAGTCGACTCCTCTAATATTAGTAACTTTAATTTTAAGTTGATTTTTAGGAATAATGGCTCCTGGTTTAGCATAAACAGTCAACAAACCATCTCTAGCATTCGAAGCTCCACAAACAACTTTTAGTATTTTTCCAGATCCAATATCAACATCACATAATTTTAATTTATCTGCGTTTGGATGTTTTTCTGCTTTAATAATTTTTGCTACTAAAAAGAAATTATTTTTATCTGTTGCCCCAACGCTTTCAACTTCGAGTCCTATATTATTTAAAGTTGAAACAATCTTTTCGATATTTGCGCTTGTCTTTAGATGATCCTTTAACCAAGAAGAAGTTATTTTCATCTGCTAAAGCCTCTATAATTTGCAGGTATATCTAATGGATCAAATCCATAATGTTCTAGCCATCTAACATCTGTTTCAAAAAAAGATCTTAGATCATTTATTCCATACTTAAGCATGGCCAATCTATCAATTCCGATGCCAAAAGCATAACCCTGATACATTGAAGTATTTACTTTGCAATTTTTTAAAACATTAGGATGAACCATTCCACAGCCCAATATTTCAAGCCATTTATCCCCCTCACCAATAACAATTTTCCCATCTTTTAATTCATAGCCAATGTCAACTTCTGCTGATGGCTCAGTAAAAGGAAAGTGACTAGGTCTAAATCTCATCTTAATTTTATCTACTTCAAAAAATTTTCTAATAAAATAATCAAGAACTCCTTTTAGATGTCCCATGTTTACATTTTTATCTATATGCAAACCTTCGACTTGATGAAACATAGGAGTGTGCGTTTGATCACTATCGCATCTATAAGTTCTTCCAGGTGCAATAATTTTGAATGGTGGTTTTCCAGACAACATAGTTCTTATTTGAACTGGGGAAGTATGTGTTCGTAACAAAATTTCTTTGTTTTGACCTAAATAAAAAGTATCATGCATGTCTCTTGCTGGATGGTGGGGTGGGGTATTTAATGCTGTAAAATTATTATACTCATTTTCTACATCAGGCCCTTCTGCTACTGAAAATCCTATCTCTCCAAAAATAGCTGTTACTTCATCGATAACTTGCGTGACTGGATGAATTTTCCCAAAAGTGATGGGTCTTCCTGGTAAAGTAACATCGATTCTATCTTCTGATAATTTTTTATTAATCTCTGTTTGTTCAAAAAGATTTATTTTAGAATTAATAAGATTGTTAATATTATCTTTTAATTTATTTAGATTTGAAGCAAAATTTTTTCTATCTTCTCCTTGAAGAGTTGTAATTTTTTTAAAAAGTTCTCCTATCTTTCCGTTTTTACCGAAAGCTTCCGATTTTACCTGTTCAATTTTATGAAGATTCTCAGATTGATCTATTTTAGATTTAAATTCTTTTTCTAAATGTAAAATTTCATCCATGGTGATCTACTAGTATTTATGGAACTAGTTTTTCTAGTTTAGGCTAGACTGTACCTTTTTTACGATGGATTTAAAAGCCTCTGGATTTTGGTAGGCTAAATCTGCTAAAATTTTTCTATCAATAGAAATTTTTGATTTAATAAGACCACTAATAAATTTAGAATATGTTAAACCTTGTTCTCTAACGCCAGCATTAATTCTTTGTATCCAAAGCGACCTAAAATTTCTTTTTTTAGTTCTTCTATCTCTGTACGAATATTGTAAAGATTTTTCTACTGATTGTTTAGCAGTTCTAATTGTGTTTTTTCTTCTTCCGTAAAAACCCTTAGCAGCTTTTAAAACTTTTTTATGTTTTGCGTGACTTGCTACCCCTCGTTTAACTCGTGACATAAGTTAACCTCTTAAACTGTTTGGCATGTAGGATTTAACAATCTTCGCGTCAGACTTTGACATAATTGCCATTCCTCTTTGTTTTCGAATTTGTGAATTACTTCTTTTAATCATGCCGTGTCTCTTTCCCGCTTGTGGCATTTTTACTTTACCTGTTGCTGTAATTCTAAATCTTTTTTTAGCTGAGCTCTTAGTTTTAATCTTATACATAAAATAAATACCTGCGGTTTATACTAATATTAAAGATGAAAAACAATAAGTATGAAGGTGAAGAAACTGCTATTTTAGCGGCTGAATAATGAAAGTCATTTGCTTGCCTTCCATTTTTGGAGCTTGTTCAACTTTGCCAGTTATTTTTAAGTCGCTCACAATTCTACCTGCTAGATCTTTGGCCAATTGTAAATGCTGCATTTCTCTTCCTTTGAATTTAATTGTAAATTTTACTTTATCTCCTTTAGCTAAAAATTTCTCAGTTGCTTTCATTTTAAAATTATAATCATGAACATCCGTTCCTGGTCTCATTTTAATTTCTTTAAGAGTTACTACTTTTTGTTTCTTTTTTGCTTGGCTTGCTTTTTTTTGCAATTCATATTTATATTTCCCAAAATCAGTTATTTTACAAACAGGTGGTTTTGCATTTGGAGCAATTTCAATTAAATCTAAACCCTGCTCCTTTGCAGTCATTAGCGCATCATTTAAAGAAACGATTCCAATATTTTGACCATCACTTCCAATTAGCTGAACATCGGTTGCTCTAATTCTATCGTTTACTTTTGGTCCGCGATTTGAAGAACTGTTGGACCTAAAATTACTTCTGTTATTTTGAAAATTTTGATTAATAACTATACTCCTAGATTTTTGGTGCTGAAGATTCTTTAACTAATAAACTCACAGCTTCTTTTAAAGGTAATGTATCTTGTTTTTCTTGTCCAAGTCTTCGAAGTGTAATTGATTCACTCTCTTGTTCTTTAGATCCACAAATCATTAAAACTGGAGTCTTAGATAAAGAGTGTTCTCTAATTTTGTAGTTAATTTTTTCATTCTTAAGATCGATAATATTCCTTATTTTATTTTTATCAAGTTCAGCTGATACTTTTTTTGCATAATCATCAAATTCTTGAGAAATTGGAAGTATAGCAACTTGTTTTGGTGATAACCACAACGGAAGTTTGCCTGCATAATGTTCGATTAAAATACCTATAAATCTTTCAAGTGATCCAAATAATGCTCGATGCAACATAACAGGACTCTTTTTAACTCCATCTTTGTCAATATAAGTAGCTCCTAATCTTCCAGGTAAATTTAAATCTACTTGCAAAGTTCCACACTGCCAATCACGACCGATTGTATCTCTTAAAACAAATTCAATTTTAGGACCATAAAATGCTCCTTCACCTTTATTAATAGAATAATCTAATTTCGATGCTTTCACAGCTTCTAGTAATGCAGCTTCTGCTTTATCCCAAAGCTTATCATCTCCAACTCTTTTTGCCGGACGATCAGAATATTTTAAAATTACATTTTCAAAACCAAACGCCTTATAAATATCTAAGATTAATTTGGTAACTTTTAATGATTCTTCTGTAATTTGATTTTCTGTGCAAAAAATATGAGCATCATCTTGAGTAAAAGATCTAACTCTCATTAGTCCATGCAAAGATCCTGAACTTTCGTAACGATGCACTTTACCAAACTCTGATAATTTTAGAGGTAAATCTCTGTAACTTTTTAATCCTTGATTAAAAATCTGAACACAACCAGGACAATTCATAGGCTTGATTGCGAACACTCTCTCATCCGGAGTTGTTGTTGTGTACATATGTTCTTGAAATTTTTCCCAGTGACCAGATTTTTCCCATAATGTTTTATCTAAAATATCAGGCGTATTAACTTCTCGATAACCAGCTTCATTTTGTTTTTGTCGCATAAAATCAATTAACGACTGAAATAACTGCCAACCACTTTCATGCCAAAAAACAGCTCCGGGACTTTCTTCTTGAAAATGAAATAAATTCATACTTTTACCAAGTTTGCGATGATCTCTTTTTTCAGTCTCTTCAATTCTATGTAAATATTCATCTAACTCTTTTTTATTTCTCCAGCATGTTCCATAAATTCTTTGCAGCATTTCATTTTTTGAATCTCCTCGCCAATAAGCTCCTGCTAGTTTCATTAGCTTAAATGCTTTTCCTATTTTACCTGTAGAAGAAAGATGCGGACCTCTACATAAATCATGCCACTGACCATGAAAATAAATTGAAATTTCTTCTTTAGTTGGAATACTTTTTATTATTTCAGCTTTATATAATTCACCTTTTTTTTTAAAATGCTCTATAGCTTTTTCTCTATCCCAGACTTCTCTTGTTGTGGTTTCGTCTCGATCAATAATTTCTCTCATTTTTTCTTCGATCTTTAATAAATCCTCATCAGTAAAAGGTTTTTTTCTAGAAAAATCATAATAAAAACCATTTTCGATAACTGGACCGATAGTAACTTGAGTATCTTTGAATAATTCTTGAACTGCCATAGCAAGTACATGCGCAGTATCATGTCTTATTACTTCTAGTCCGTAATCATCTTCCAGGGTAATAATTTGGATAGTAGAATCTTTTTCAATGACCGTGCTTAAATCTTTGAAACTATCATTTACTTTTATAACTAAAGCTTTTTTTGCAAGCGAAGGGCTAATAGTTTTTGCTATTTCATGCCCATTAACTTTTCCTGGAAATTGAAGTTTTTTTCCATCCAGAAGTGTAATGTTAAGCATACCTCTTATTAAACTAAGGATTTATAAATTTCTAGTGTTTTAGAACACATCTGATCAACTGTGTAATTGCCGCTAACGTTCTTTCGCCCTTTTGATCCAAATTCTTTTAAGGAGCTTTTGTCTTTTTTAGAAATATTAACAATAAAATTTGCTAAATCTTTTTCATTATTAGATTTAAATAACCAACCTGTTTGACCATCAACTACTGTCTCAACGGAACCTCCAATATTGCTTGCAAGAATTGGTTTTTCCATTGCTTGAGCTTCTACTGCCACTCTACCAAAGGCTTCTGGTTCAACCGAAGCCGACAAAACTAAATCACATGCGTTATAAGCGGATGGCATAAAAGATTCATTAGAAATTATTTTAACCTGACTTTCCAAATTATGTTCATTAATAAATTTTAATAAACTTCGTTTATACTGAATTCTTCCTTGATCATCCCCAAGTATAACCGCGTTAATATTCTGTAGCAAATTCTCTTCTTTAAGAAGTAACAAAGTTTTTAAAAAGAATGCTTGACCTTTCCAGGAAGTTAATCTGCCGGGAAGTAAAATTAAAAAATTATTAACAGATACATTCCAACGATTTCTAACTTTATCTGATTCTTCAATATTTGAATTTTTTGGGTCAAAATAACTAATATCTATTCCTCTAGGAACAACAAATAGCTGTTTAAAACTGTTATAATTTTTTTTAATATGATCAAAAATAAATTTTGAACCAGCAATAACAGCATTTCCTCTTAACATAATTGAATTATAAAATTTTTTAAAAAAATTATTAAAATTATAAGTTCCGTGAAAAGTAGAAATTAAACAGACATTGGAAAATTTGCTAGCAAAGTAACAAGACCAGGCTGGCGCTCTACTACGAACATGAATGATATTAATTTTATGAAATAAAACGATAAATAAAATTACAAATATATTAAATAAAATTAATAAAGGGTTTTTGCTATGAACTGGAAATATAAAAATTTTTATTTTTGATTGGTCTATATTTTTAATTTGCTTACCTCCAGAACATAAAATTGCTGAATAATAGTTTTGATTAGCTATAAATTTTGCAATATCTATACAGCCTGTTTCTGCTCCACCTATATCTAATTTCGGAATAACTTGTAATAAACGAATTTTTTTGTCCATTAAATTAATATGCTATACTTTTAACAATGAAGAATCCAAAGCAAAATTTTTTTTTAACAAAGAATAATCAAAAAATTCATTACAAATTTATTAATAAAAAAAGTCCAATTATAATTATTTTTCTTCATAGACTTATGTCAAATATTAAAAGTAAAAAGGCAAAACACTTACAAAAATTTAGTAAAAAAAATAAAATAAATTTATTATTATTTGAATATAGCGGTCATGGTAAATCATCGGGAAAATTTACAGACTTTAGTATTAAAAATTGGATAGAAGATTCAAAAGCAATCATAGAAAAAATAGCCAAAAAAAATAGAATAATTTTAATTGGCTCAAGCATGGGGGCTTGGGTTGGTATTCACTTAATTAAATACTTTCATAAAAGAATTAAGGCCTTTATTGGTATTGCTCCTGCTCCTGATTTTACTGAAGAACTGATGTGGAAAAAATTCAATACTTTTGAAAAACAAAAAATAATACAAAATAGAATTTATAAATTAAAAAGCAGTCATAATAATTTTTATCCTATAACAAAAAAATTTATATTTGATGGAAAAAAACTATTAGTCTTAAATAAAAAAATTAAATGCAATTTCCCAATTGAACTTATACATGGAATTAATGACAATTCTGTACCTTGGAATTACTCACTTTTATTAACTAAAGCTTTAATAAGTAAAAATATAAAAATAACTATTATTGAAGATGGGGGGCATAGCTTATCAAGAGCTACAGATCTTAAAAAATTGGATCTAGCTATTAAAAATATTCTTTAAAATATTTTTTAAACCTTCTTTGTATGTTGGAAAATATAATTTTACCTTTAAATCTTCTTTAATTTTTTTATTACTAACTTTTTTTGAATCTTTATAAAAATCTTTCATCTCACCTTCTTTTAAATCATTAAACGAAAGAGGTTTTAAAGTTTTAATGCCCATCAAACTACAGGCATAAAATACAGTCTGCTCATAAGGACATGGCTTATTATCAGCAATATTATAAATCTCTCCTGCTTTTGAATAAGTTAGTGATTTAAATAAAACCTGGGCTATGTCAGCAACATGAATTCTTGAAAAAAAATGATTATTTTTTTTAACATATCGAACTTGACCATTAGCTAATCTTAGAAAAATATTTCTTTCTGTAGAATAAATTCCGGACAACCTAAATATTCTTGTTGGAATTGATTGATGCCTATGTAGTTTAAGCCAATTATTCTCAGCTACAATTCTATTAATTCCTGTGTAGTTTCTACTTAATAATTTGCTACTCTCACTAACCCACTTGCTATTATGGTTTCCATAAACACTTGTGGATGAAAGATACGCTAACCATTTAATTTTTTTACTTGAAACAATCTCGTCATAAAAATTTTCAACAACAAGGTCTCTTCTGTCTTTTGGTGGTACTGATATTAAAATATGAGTTGCTGATAAAATATATTTTGTGATTTTTTTATCAAATTTATAATCCTCAAAATAAAAATTTTTATAAACAACATTCTCAAATTTTTTATTTAAAACTTTAGATCTTGAAGTTGTTATTAAATTGACTTTGTATTTATTTTTTAAAAGCTCTCGCACAAAGTACTGAGCTGTTAAACCGAAACCAAAACAAACTAGATTGATTGATTTAAACCGCTTTTTCATGAACTGCCTTATTCGATAATGGGTGTTTTAACTTATCTAACATTTCTTTAGGGCAAACTTGATAAAAACTACTCTTTTCATTACTCCACTGCTGAATAATTTTCTTTGAATAAGCTGATTGAGTTTCTTTTGCATGTAATTGTATTAAATCTAAAAGAAACTTACTCCAATAATCCGTCTCAATTCTTTGCCAGATAACAGAGGCAGGATTTACATAGTTCTCAAAATTGTTTTCAGGGTCATAAACAAATGCCATTCCACCTGTCATTCCTGCTGCAAAATTATCGCCAATTTCACCTAAGATAACAACATTACCACCTGTCATATATTCACAACCATTTGTTCCGCAACCTTCAACAACAGCTGTGGCACCTGAATTTCTAACCGCAAATCTTTCTCCTGCTTGTCCTGCAGCAAGTAGTAATCCAGATGTTGCGCCATATAACACTGTATTACCAATAATTGTATTTTTGGAAGTTTGTATTTCGCTATTTGATGCAGGCTTGATAATTATTTTTGCACCTGATAATCCTTTTCCAACATAATCATTTGCATCCCCTGTTACTTCTAATTTAATTCCAGAAACCCCAAAAGCTCCTAAAGATTGTCCAGCAGATCCTCTTAATTTAATTAAAATATGATCTTCGGATAATTTTTTATTCTTATATTGTGTTGTAATAATTGAACTTAATCTCGTTCCGACAGATCTATGTGTATTTTTTACAGCATAACTTAATTGAAATTTTTGACCTTTTTCAATTAAAGATAAAGAATCTTTTATAATTTGTTTATCCAAGCTATCTGGAACTTCTTTTCTCTCTCTTTTTAAACTGTATCTTGGGTTCTCGCCTGGATCTGCTTGAACCAATAAAGGATTTAAATCTAAATCATCCAAGTTGGAAGATCCTCTGCTTACTTGTTTTAATAAATCTGTTCTTCCAACAATCTCATTTAAAGATTTAAAACCAAGACTTGCTAAAATTTCTCTTACTTCCTCGGCAACGAATGAAAATAGATTAACAACCTTTTCAGGTGTTCCTGTAAATTTTTTTATAAGTTCTTCGTCTTGAGTGCAAATTCCAACTGGGCATGTATTGGAATGACATTGTCTAACCATTATGCAGCCCATTGCTATTAATGAAGTTGTAGCTATTCCAAAATCGTCAGCCCCCATCATGGCAGCCATTACTACATCTCTTCCAGTTTTAATTCCCCCATCAGTTCTCAGGATCACTTCATGTCTTAAACCGTTCAAAGTTAAAATTTGATTAGCTTCCGTTAAACCAATTTCCCAAGGAAGTCCGACATACTTAACGCTCGTTAATGGAGATGCTCCCGTTCCTCCAGAATGTCCGCTGATTAAAATCACATCAGCTTTTGCTTTTGCAACTCCTGCAGCAATAGTGCCTATTCCTGTTGACGAAACTAGCTTAACCCCAATTTTTGCTTTAGGGTTAATCTGTTTTAAATCGTAAATAAGTTGCGACAAATCCTCAATTGAATAAATATCATGATGAGGAGGTGGAGAGATTAAGGTAACTCCAGGGGTTGAATGTCTTAGTGTTGCAATTTCAGCTGTAACTTTAAAACCAGGTAACTGCCCTCCTTCTCCTGGCTTTGCACCTTGCGATACTTTAATTTCTATTTCATCGCAGTTGTTTAAATATTCTGCTGTTACACCAAATCTAGCTGAAGCGATTTGTTTAACTCTTGAATTTGCATTGTCTCCATTCTCTCTTGGTATTGCTCTTTTTGCATCCTCTCCTCCTTCTCCGCTACATGATGCACCACCAATCCTGTTCATAGCAATTGCCAAAGTTTCATGCGCTTCTTTCGAAAGCGCTCCTAACGACATACTTCCGCTTCCAAATCTTTTTCTAATATTTGTAATAGATTCAACTTCTTCAATCGAAATTGGTTTTTTAGTTAAATTAAAATCTAAAAGGTCTCTAAGATTAATAGGATGTTGATCATTTATAATTTTTGAATATTTTTTATACAAATCATAAGAATCGGTTGCGACCGCTGTTTGCAACATATGCATCGTCATTGCTTGATTAGCATGCTGCTCCCCGTCTTTTCTAAATTTATAAAATCCACCAATCGGTAAACTAATAACGTTTCCTCTAAATGCTTTTTGATGTTGAGTTCTGATCATTTTTTCAATACCTAAAACTCCAATTCCAGAAATCTTTGAGTACATTCCAGGAAAATATTCTGCTACTAACGATCTACTTAATCCTAAGCCACTAAAATTTAATCCTCCTCTGTAAGAACTAATTACAGAAATCCCAAGTTTAGACATAACTTTTAACAAGCCGTCATTCACAGCTTTGATGTAGTTGGTAACACATTCTGAAAAATTTAATTTTCCAAAAATCTTTTTTTGATATCTTTGATAAATACAATCCAGTGCTAAATAAGGATTAACCGTTGTTGCACCAACTCCAATTAAAACTGCAAAATAATGAACATCTAAACATTCTGCAGACTTTACGTTCAAAGAAGTAAATTTTCTAAGTCCATTATTAACTAGATGAGTTTGAACGGCTCCCGTTGCAAGAATAATTGGTATTCCAATTCTTGTTGTTGAAATATTTTCATCAGTTAAAATTATATGTTTAATACCTTCTCTTACCGCAAGTTCGCCTTCGACTTGAATTCTTTTTAATTCTTTTTTTAAGTCAGCCTCATCATCTCCAGCTTCGAATGTGCAATCTATTTCCTTATATTTTTCATTTAAAACTTCGAATAATTTTTTAAATTGAGCATTAGATAATACTGGGCTTTCTAAAAGATAACTTTTTTTATTAAACAGATCCTCCCCTAAAATATTTTGTAAATTTCCAATTCTTGTATTTAAAGACATAACTCTATTTTCTCTCAAAGAGTCGATTGGAGGGTTGGTTACTTGGCTAAAATTTTGTCTAAAAAAGTGGGATAATGGCCTGTAAACATCTGATAAAACGGCTGCTGGAGTATCATCCCCCATAGAACCAACTGCCTCTTTTTGATCTTCGACCATTGGATGTAAAATCATTTCCAAATCTTCAATAGATATTCCTGCTGCGTATTGTTTTTGTCTTAATTTATCTCCTTCAAAAGAATTGAATTCTTCTAAGTTATTAAACTTTTTACTAATCTCGATTAAATTCTGACTAAATTTTTTATAAATAGGATTTTTAGATAATAAATCTTTAATTTTTTTATCATTGTAATAAACACCTTCATCAAGATTAACAGCGATCATTTGTCCTGGTCCAACTCTGCCTCTGTAAATAATATTTTCTTCTTGAACTGGAACCATACCAGTTTCAGATCCTGCAAATAAAATCTTATCTTTTGTAATTGTATATCTCAAAGGCCTTAAACCATTTCTATCAGTTGCGGCTAAAATCCAATTTCCATCTGTTGCAGCAATTGCAGCTGGTCCGTCCCATGGTTCAATCACAGAATTTAAATAGTTATACATATCTCTATAAGCCTGCGGAATAATTTTACTTCTTTTGGACCATGCTTCAGGCATCAACATCATTTTTACAAGCGGCAATAATCTTCCAGATCTTGTCAACAATTCAAATACAGCATCAAGACAAGCTGTATCTGAGCTTCCTGATTTTAAAATTGGTTTTAAGTCTTCAATATTTGGATAAAGATCCGACTGAAGTCCTTGTTCATGTGTCTTCATCCAGTTTATATTTCCCTTTAAAGTATTAATCTCTCCATTGTGAGCTAAAATTCTAAACGGCTGAGCAAGTTCCCAACTTGGAAAAGTATTCGTTGAATATCTTTGATGAAAAATTGAAAATCTAGAAATAAATCTTTTGTCTAATAAGTCCGGATAAAAATCTGATAAATTTTCAGCTAAAAACATTCCTTTATAAATTATTGATCTTGAGCTAATAGATGAAATATAAAAATCTTTTAATTGCGATTGAGTAATGCTGTTCTCAATTTTTTTTCTTACAATATATATATTTCTTTCTAATTCTTCTGATTCAGTTTTTTTAATTGGCGAAAATAATATTTGCTCAATTTCAGGTCTTGTATCATTTGCTTTAATGCCAAGAACCTTTGCTTTTACCGGAACATGTCTCCAGCCAAAAATATAAAAATTATTAGATAATAATTCATGTTCAACAATAGTTCTACAAGCCTCTTGTGCGCCATAATCGTTTCTAGGTAAAAAAATCATGCCCACACAAAGCTGATCATTTTTGTGAGTATGATGTCCTGTGATTTTTATTTGCTCTTCAAAAAAATCTTTTGCCAATTCAACATGAATGCCGGCTCCGTCTCCTGTTTTTCCATCTTTATCTACCGCACCTCTATGCCAAACTGCTTTTAAAGCCTCAATTCCATTTTCAACAACTTCTCTTCTAGGTTTTCCATCAATAGAGGCAACAAAACCAACGCCACAAGCATCATGTTCATCCTCTCTATTATAAGCTCCTGCTTTAATTAATTTTTCTAAATTTTTATCTAAAATTTTCATAAATTTAGGCAACCTTTTTCTTTGAAGACTTATGAACTTTATTTCTTAAATAAAAATCCATTGCTTCCGCAGCATCTCTTCCGTCTTTAATAGCCCAAACAACCAAGGATGCTCCTCTTACAATATCCCCGGCCGCAAAAACTCCATCTAAATTAGTCTGCATTGTTTTAAGATCTGTTTTAATAGTTCCCCATTTAGAAACTTCTAATTTTGGCTCTGAAAATAAATCTGGTATATTCTCAGGATCAAATCCTAAAGCCTTAATAACAATATCAGCTTTAATTTTTATTTCTGAGCCTTGAATTATTTCTGGCTTCTGTCTTCCTGTTGCATCCGCTTCACCTAATCTCATTTTATCAAGAACAACTTCTTTTACTTCGCCATTCTTTCCAATAAATTCTTTTGGATTAGTCAGCCATTGAAAATCTACTCCTTCTTCTTCAGCATTAGCAACTTCTCTTGCTGAACCTGGCATATTTTTTTTATCTCTTCTATATAAACATTTTACTGATTTGGCATTTTGTCTAATTGAAGTTCTAACACAATCCATTGCTGTATCTCCTCCCCCTATAACAACAACATCTTTACCTTCCGTATTCAAAAATCCATCATCAAACATTTTAACTTTATCACCTAATCCTTTTTTATTTGATGCAGTTAAAAATTCCATTGCTGGATAAATATTCTTAAGATTAGATCCTGGAATTTCTACTTCTCTTGCTTTGTAAACTCCTGTTGCAATTAATATTATATCATGTTTCTTTCTAAGTTCAGATAAAGTGGCATCTTTTCCAACTACAAAATTTAATTCATATTTAATGCCGCCATCTTTTAAGAGCTTTGTTCTTCTTTGAACAATTTCTTTTTCTAGTTTAAAATTTGGAATTCCATAAATTAACAGCCCGCCAGGCCTGTCATACTTGTCATAAACGGTTATTTCGTATCCAATTTTTCTAAGTTGTTCAGCAGCAGCAAGTCCTGCTGGACCAGCTCCTATAATGCCAACGCTTTGTTCTAAATTTTTTTTAATTTTAATTGGTTTTACCCAGCCTTGTTCGAATGCAGTATCGGTAATAAATTTTTCAATTGAACCAATTGTAACCGTACCATGACCCGCTCTTTCAATTACGCAATTGCCTTCGCAAAGTCTGTCTTGTGGACATATTCTTCCACAAACCTCTGGCATATTATTTGTTGCCGAAGATATTTCATAAGCTTCTTCCAATCTTCCCTCTGCCGTTAATTTTAACCAATCGGGAATATTATTTGAAAGCGGACAGTGAATTTGACAATAAGGAACTCCACACTGAGAACATCTGCTTGATTGTTCTTCTGCTTTTGGAAGAATGTAATTTTTGTAAATTTCAGAAAAATTTTTTACTCTCTGAGACGCACCCGTTTTCTCTGGCGTTTGTCCTTTTGTAGTTACAAATTTCAACATTTTTTCTGACATTAGCTCTAATATCTAAAATTTAGTCTTTTTTAGATACTATTCACATAAAACCTATATTTTTGAAAGCTAAATTAGGACAGTAATAGTGAATCAATTTACTTATTTTATTAATTAATAAGCAAAATTAAGGTTTTTTTCTATTTTTCAATTAGTAATTGTAAACAATACTTAACTAAAATTTTAACATTTATTAACTTAAGCAATTAAAATAAGGCTCCTTACTATAATGGACACTAATACAAAAATTATAATTTTAAGCATTATTCAAGGCATTGCAGATTTATTTCCAATTTCATCTAACGCCCATTTAATTATTGCTGAGCATTTCATGCATTTTCAAAAAAAATTAATTATCAATACTGTAATGCACCTTGGAGCTTTATCAGCAATTATAATTTATTTACGCAAAGATATCTTTGAAATTTCTAAAAATATTACTATGTCGAGTAAAATTGTTGTGGGCGCAATACCAGCAATCATTGCTGGGTACTTTGTGCATAAATTTAAAATAATAGATTATGAAAGCAAATCAGTTTTAATAATAATCGCAACTGCTTCAATTATATTTGCAATTGTTTTATTTATTGCAGATAAAAAAACTGAGACAAAAAGACTATACAAAGATCTAACCTTCAAAGAAGCTTTTATTATCGGTTTATGGCAAATAATGGGTTTAATTCCTGGATCGAGCAGATCTGGGTCCACTTTGTCTGGAGCTAGATTTTTAGGCTATAATAGAGTTGATGCTGCAAAATTCTCTTTTTTTATTTCAATACCCACTGTAGCTGGCGCTGCTTTTATAGGATTTCTTGATTTATTAAAACACAACGATTCTGAATTTAATATTATTGCAATCTTTTCTTTTGCGACTTCTTTTATCACTTCTTATTTAGCTATAAGATTTTTCTTTTACTTTATTGAAAAAACCAATCTAAATCTATTTGTATACTATAGAATAATTCTAGGAATATTTTTATTTTATTATTATTTCTTTTAAATTCTAACTTTATTAAAAATATAATTAGGCAAAATCATTTCAATGCTATGCGGTTGAATATTAAGTTGGCTAAAAGATAAGAAATTTCCTGTGCTAATGTTATCTGACTTTAATATCTCAATTTGGTCAATAGTAAGCAATGGTTTTGGAAATAACTGCATAATACGTGCTTGCATAGTTGCGATGAATTCTGGAAGTTCTACAATTAATCTTTTTTTATCTAACTGTTTCAACAACACTTCTATCAACTCTTTAAAAGAATAAACATTAGGACCGCCTAATTCATAAATACCATTACTAATTTTATAATTATCAATTATATTCATAATTGAATCGGTAACATCTCCCACATAACATGGTTGAAACTTACTTTGCCCTCCCACCAGTGGAATGACCGGTAATAAATTAATTAATTTATTGAATAAATTAAAAAAATTATCATCTACGCCAAAAATAATACTAGGTCTTAATATTACAGAATTCTCAAAGTTTTTAGTTACGACTCTTTCTCCATTCAATTTAGATTTAATATAAAAAGAATTAGATTCTTCATTTACCCCAAGTGCAGATACATGAATAAATCGTTTTGTAATTTCTTTATTTAAAATACTTGATAAAAATTTTGGAAATAAATGATGAAGATTATTAAATGTTTGATTTTTATTTTCGTATAAAATTCCAATGCAATTTACTACATACTCTGAATCTTTAACGAGATTAGTCAAATTGTCTAAATTTGAAAAATTAAATTTTGTAACTTGGATTTGCCCTGGTTCTCCAAGAGGCTTTAAATACCCATGCAGGTATGGATTTCGCGTTGGAACTATTATTTTAAAACCCTTTTTTGCAAGTTTCGATATTAGATTTCGACCCACAAATCCTGTGCCACCGAAGACTGTTATTGTCTTTTTTTCTGCCATTGTTTAATCATAATATAACGATAATACCTTTTATTTAACAATATTATGAAAGTCAAAATTCACAAAAACGACCTACCAAGCAATTTAAACCTAGGTAAAATTGTTGCTGTTGATACTGAGACCATGGGCCTTGATTACAAAAGAGATCCTCTTTGTCTGGTGCAAATATCTTCCGGCAATGAGGAAGTTCATTTAATTCAAATTAACAGAAAAAACTTCCAAGCAGATAATTTAAAAAAAATTTTAGAAGACGATAAAATTAAAAAAATCTTTCAATTTGCAAGATTTGATCTTGCAGTTTTAAACTACTATCTAAAAGCAGATACTAACAATGTATATTGTTCAAAAATTGCATCTAAAATTGGAAGAACCTATACAGACAAGCATGGTCTTAAAGATTTGTGTAAAGAACTTTTGAACATTGATCTGTCAAAACAAATGCAAAGTTCAGATTGGGGCGCTGAAACTTTGACTGAACAACAAATAAATTATGCGGCTTCTGATGTTTTATATTTACATAAAATAAAAGAGGAACTTGATAAAATTCTAATTAGGGAAAACAGAATGGAATTAGCAGAGCACTGTTTTAAATTTTTAAAACATCGAGTAACACTAGATCTTGCTGGATGGAATAACCAAGATATTTTTGCACATTAAATGATTCAAAATCAAAAAATAAAATTCGCAAAAGAAGTTATTTTTCAAGAAATTAACGCACTAAAAAAATTATCCAGATCTTATAATAGTAATTTTATTAAAGCGATTGACCTTATTCAAAAATGCAAAGGCAAAGTAATTTGTGTTGGCATGGGAAAATCCGGACATATTATAAGAAAAATTTCTGCAACATTAAGTTCTGTTGGAATTCCATCAATTTATTTGCACCCCTCTGAAGCTGCACATGGAGATCTTGGCGCATGCAATCCAAAACAAGATTGTTTTTTAATTATGTCCTACTCAGGTAATACAGATGAATTAAAAAATATTTTAAATTATGCACATAAACTTAAAATGCCAATTATTGGTGTTGCCTCAAAAGAAAATTCAACTTTAATTAATGCAAGCACAATTAAGATTGTGCTACCAAAAGTAAAAGAGGCAGGTCTTGATATGGTGCCAACAAGTTCTACTTCAATGCTACTTGCTTGGGGTGATAGTGTTGCAATCACTTTGATGAAATTAAATAAATTTAGCAAAGAAAAATTTGCTGTATATCATCCGTCTGGTGCTTTGGGAAAGCAACTCACGAATGTTAAAGATATTATGATTAAAAATTCTGAAGTTCCTTTTGTTAAAGAGAATGCTTCAGTAAAAGAGGCTGTTATTCAAATTACAAAAAAAACTTATGGCTGCGTGCTTGTTATAAATAAATCTAAAAAAGTTACGGGAATTATAACAGATGGAGATATTAGGCGTTCTATTCATAAAAAACATTTTTTGGAAAAAACTGCAAAAGAGGTAATGACAAAAAATCCACAAATGATTTCTGAAGATACGCTTGCAGGATCCGCTTTAGACATAATGAATAAGAAAAAGATTACTTCTCTTATTGTTAAAGGAAAAAATAATAACTACGGACTAATTCACATACATTCTCTTATTAGTTTTGGAGTTTAATGAACCTCAGCGCTATTAGAAAAAGACAGCTTACAATTGTAGCTATTGGGGTTGGAATAATATTTTTAGTATATTTTGTTTATCCGGCAATTGAAGCTTTTAGACTAAGACTAGTATCCAAAAATATTAAGCCCACTGAAGGAGCTGAGAGTAATGTTTTTGAAAATATTAGCTACATTGGAACTGACTCTGGTGGCAAACAATATAACGTAAGAGCAAAACTGGCGACTATCGATAAAAATAATCAGGACTTAATTAGTTTGAAAGAAGTTGATAGTGATTTTTTGTTAAAAGATGGAGGTATTTTAAAAATTACTAGTAAGACAGGTTTATTTAATAAAGCGACTAACGATATTTTATACGAACAAAATGTAAAAATTACACAAAAGGATGGAGTGGTGACTGCCAACAAAGCAGAGTATATTGTTAAAGCAAATAATATACTTGTAACTGGTAATGTTGTTGGTGATTATAATGAAATTGATCCAAAAACAAAGAAACGACGTACTAGTCAAGTTCGCGCTGATAAGATAATAATTGATACATTCAAGAAAACTGCCGAAGTCATAATGGATGAAAAAGGGAAACAAGTGACAGGTACTCTAAGCAATGAAAAATAAAGAACCTTTTGTATTACCTAGAGAGAATATCGTTCCTGAAGAAATTTTAGAAGAGAATAATACAAAATCTCCTACCAATAAGAAAAATAAAAATGTATTTAAACTTATATCCGATGATTTTTATTTTAATAAAAAACCATCTACATTAGAAATTACAAATCTAACAAAAATAATTAAGCAAAGAGTTATTCTTAAAAATGTAAGTGTACGAGTAGACCCTCAAGAAATTGTTGCTCTGCTTGGACCAAATGGTGCTGGAAAAACAACAATGTTTTCTATTGTGCTTGGAATTTTAAATCCAACTCAAGGAAAAGTTATATTTAATAATAAAGTAATTAACGAATTGCCTATTCATATACGTGCAAAAGAAGGAATTAGTTATCTCCCACAATCAAGATCTATTTTTAGAGGATTAACTGTTGAAGAAAATATTAGGGCTGTTGCTGAAGTTGCAATCAAAGATAAAGATAAAGAAGATGAATTGGTAGAACATTTGTTAAATGAATTTAAAATTGCACATCTTAGAACTGCTTCTGCCTTAAGTTTATCTGGAGGTGAAGCAAGAAGAGTTGAGATAGCAAGGTGCTTAACAACTTCACCTAAAGTATTGTTACTTGATGAACCTTTTGCAGCATTAGATCCAATTGCGATAATAGAGCTTAAGGAAATGCTTAAACATTTAAAAAAAAAGGGAATTAGCATTTTTATTACTGACCACAACGTTAAAGAAACACTTGATATAGTAGATAGAGCCTACATCCTTAACAGCGGCGAACTTATAGCTGAAGGATCTCCAAATGAAATTATCGAAAATAAAAAAGCAAGACAGCTTTATTTAGGTTCGCAGTTTAGAATTTAAATATATTTAAAAAAAACTAAACTTTTTCCAAAGCTTGCGTTATATCAGCCAAAATATCATCGGGGTGTTCAATCCCCACGGATAATCTTACATATCCTGGCGTCACTCCCGCTTTTAACTGCTCTTCTGGAGAAAGCTGTGAATGCGTTGTGGATGCCGGATGAATAGCAAGACTTCTTGCATCGCCAATATTTGCAACATGGTATAAAAGTTTTAAAGAGTTAATAAATTTTTTACCCGCTTCAACTCCGCCTTTTAATTCAACACCGCATAACGCTCCAAAACCACCATTTAAGTATTTTTTTGCACGCTTTCCAACTTCGCCTTCGTAAAGACTTGGATAAATAACTTTTTGAACTTTGCTGTGTTTGGTTAAAAAAGAAACTACTTTTTCAGCGTTTGAACAATGTTGTTTCATTCTTAATGCTAGCGTTTCTAATCCTTGAATAATTTGCCAAGCATTAAATGGAGATAATGGCGCACCTAAATCTCTTAATAAAACAACCCGTGCTCTTATAATAAATGGAATGTTCGCTCCTGTTAACTGAGGAACAACTTCTCCCCAAACAGCTCCGCCGTAAGAAGGATCAGGTTCGTTATAGAATGGTTGTCTTTTTTTATTCTCTGTCCAATTAAAATTGCCACCGTCTATTATGACTCCGCCAATAGAATTTCCATGACCACCAATAAATTTAGTTAAAGAATGCATAACAATTGCCGCACCATGTTCTAAAGGCTTACAAATAATTGGTGCTGCGGTGTTATCCATTATTAAGGGTATTCCAAATTTTTTTCCGATGTCAGCAACTTCTTTGATTGGGAAAATTCTCAGATAAGGATTTGGACAAGTCTCTCCATAATAACCTCTAGTCTTATCATCTGTTAATTTTTCGAAATTTTTTGGATCAATAGGATCTGCAAAACGAACTTCGATACCTTGATCTTTTAAAGTATTTTTAAATAAATTTACCGTTCCTCCATACAAGTCAGTAGATGCAACTATGTTGTCTCCTGCTTTACATAAGTTTTGTACACAAAATGCTGACGCTGCTTGTCCTGAACCAACCGCAAGTGCCGCAACTCCGCCCTCTAGTGCAGCCATTCTTTTTTCAAGAACATCCACTGTTGGGTTCATGATCCTTGTGTAAATGTTTCCAAATTCTTTTAGCGCAAATAAATTTGCTGCATGATCTGTATTATTAAATTGATAACTTGTAGTTTGATAAATTGGCACTGCGACAGAAGTTGTTGCTGGATCGCTTCTATAATCCCCTCCATGTAAGCCTATTGTTTCTGGATGTTTGCTAGATGTTGTCATTTTTATGATTTTCGTTTTATGTTTAGATTTATGATAATCTATATAATAATTTGACGACTGCAATCCTCAAAAAAGCTGATTAATTAGAATATTTTTACAAGTCTATTATTCGAAGACACAAATAAGACTTAAAACTATTTAAGATGACATCAAACAAACAAAGGGTAACTTATGAAAACGATTACTAAAATAATCCTAACAACTATATTTTTAGGAACGTTCACGCTTGCTCAAGCTGATGAAAAAAATTCAAAAAGCGATGGTAAGTATTGGGAAACTAAAGGACCCATCACTAAAGCTGAATTTTTAAAAAAACAAGAAGAGTTATTTAATAAAATGGATGCTAACAAAGATGGTACGTTAACTGCCGAAGAGCGAAAAGCTTATTGGGAAGCCAATAAAGGAAAAAGAGAAGAAAAATCTAAAAGATAATTTTATCTAAAATTATTTAGAGCTATTTTTTCTTAATATAAAGTAAGATTAAAAGTACGATAATAACGACTAATAAAGCTATAATAATTGGCATTATAATTTACTGTTGGTTTGTCGTACTTTTAATAGATTTCGTGAAATTAATATAGCAAAAACAGTTGTCTCTTTATTCAGTCTTAAATTAAGCTTATAGTTAATATTATGACAAATTTTGACGACAGAGAAAAAAGATTTGAAAGAAAATTTATAAACGAACAAGAAGTTCAATTTAAGATTAACTCGAAACGAAATAAACTTTTAGCTAATTGGGCTTCTCAAATCCTAGGGTTTAATGAAGAGCTACAAAAAAATTATATAAATGAAGTCATTAAAGCTGACTTTGAAGAAGCTGGTGATGATGACGTTTTTAGAAAAATAAAAAAAGATTTAGAAGGAAAAAATATTCAGGATAAAGAAATTAGACTAAAGATGTCTGAGTTTTTGGATATTGCTAGAAAAGAAATACAATAACCAAAAACTTAAGTTTTAAATGGAACGAAATCTCCAAGCGGCATTTAATGATAAAACTTTTTTAGAAAGTCCAGAAGGAAGATCCATAAGAATTCTATCAGAATACGAGAGAGTTAAATCTATTCTCGGTCAGCACAAAATAATGGACACTATTACTTTTTTTGGCAGTGCAAGATCAATGTCGAAAGATAACAAAAGTAATAATGTAACTGATGTAGATCGTGAGAATTCAGAATACTATGAACAAGCAAGAGCTTTATCTTTTAAATTTACAAAGTGGGCAGAAGAATTTTCAAAAGAGCATAATCGTTTTGTAGTTTCAACGGGAGGCGGTCCTGGGATAATGGAAGCTGCAAATCGCGGTGCTATAGAAGCTAAGGGCAAAAGTATAGGTTTTGGCATTAAGTTACCTGTAGAGCAAAAAAATAACGAATATATAACTCCAGATTTAAGTTTTCAGTTTCATTATTTCTTTATGAGAAAATTTTTTTTAACCTTTCTTGCAAAAGCAACCATTATGTTTCCAGGTGGATATGGCACCTTAGATGAATTAAGTGAGGTATTAACATTAAAACAAACTGGTCGAATTCAAACGCCGATGCCTATTGTTTTGATTGGTAAAAAATATTGGAACAGCGCAGTTAATTTTAATTATTTTTATGAGAAAAAAATGATTGATAAAGAAGATTTAAATCTTTTTCTAATTACTGATTACATTGATCAAGCTTTTATTTTTATATCCTGCATCTTAAAAGAAAAGTGCCTAGATAATCCTGCTATTCACAATATTTAAAGTTTAAAAAAATATAATTAATATCCTTTTAACGAATCTATAAATTTTGGAATTTTTCCAAATCGTCGATAATTTTTAATATTGTTAGCAACGATTAAAGTTGCAGTCTCATAATCTGTATTAGCAGAAATATGGGGAAGAAGAGTAACTCTAGGGTGCTTCCACAAAACATGTTCTTTAGGTAGTGGTTCCTTTTCAAAAACATCAAGCACAGCATGTTTAATGTTTCCTGAATTTAAATGTTTCACCAGATCGATAGTTTTTATTATCGGGCCTCTTGCAAAATTAATAATTGAAGCTCCTTTTTTTAAATAAGATAATTTTTTATAGTTTAGTAAATATTTGGTTTTTTTAGTTAAGGGAATTAAACAGACTAAAATATCTGTCATTTTTAACATTTTTTTTAAACCTTGTTCACCTGCAAAACATTTAATTTTTTTTATATTTTTTTTTGTCCTACTCCAGCCGCAAACATTAAATCCATTATTTAATATTTTTAAAACTGATGATTTTCCTAATTGTCCTAATCCTAAAAAGCCAACAGTTTTATGTGAGGGCTTAATGTAAATATTTTCTTTCCAAATACTTTTATTTTGTTGAGCTTTATAAAAAGGCATATCGCGATGTAAGTATAAAACCCAAGACAGTACAGCTTCTGACATTGTTCTACTCATCTCCGGATCTATTAATCGAACAATCTTAATTTGATCATCATCAAATCTGGTGACTAATCTTTCAACGCCAGCCCAAATACTCTGAATCCACACTAATTTGTCAAGTTTATTTACGTCTTCTGGTTTTGGATTTGCAACAATTGCAAGTTTAATATTTTTATACTCAGATTTTTTAACTTCTGAAAAATTTACAATTTTTTCCTTTGGCATCTTTTTAGATAAAGCTTTAATCCAATGCTTAATCTGCTGCTTGGGAAGAGTTGATATAAAAGGAACAATTGGTTTCATTAAAAATATTTATGTAATATAATTGACATCAAAATAACATAAAATTAATTTAAAAAATTAAAATTAATGAACGCTTTTAAAAATAAAAGAAATTTTTTTAGAACGATTAAAGATAAAACTTTATCTCTATTCTTGATTGTGCTTGCAAGTTGTACCTCATCTTCAGTTCAAAACAGGAGTCAAACTTCCGTGGATTCAAGACGTGAGGAAGAATATATCAGACCTTTTCATCACTTGCCTGATGGCACTTTTAGAAACCCTGAGGGAAGTATTGAACGTGAAGATTATGACTTTCCATGGATTAAATTCACTAAAGAAAGAATGGCTATAAAAGTAAATATTCCTAAAGACCATGTAATAAAAAAAGAAGAAGCTATTGCTCAGCTGAATGCTCTTACAAACGAAGATACGATTACATGGATTGGACATGCAACTTTTTTAATTAGAATTGGTGACAAAACTATAATTACAGATCCTTTCTTTTCTCCTAACGCAGGTCCAGTAGAACTGGGTCCTAGAAGATACGTTGATCCAGGAATCCCTCTGTCAAAGCTACCAAAAATAGATTTGGTTCTAACAACTCACAATCATTATGATCACTTAGATTCCGATACGACAAAGAATTTTCCATTTAAAAAAGCAAAAGTTGTTGTTCCTTTAAAACTTGGAAGTTTTTATAAAGAGTTTGGATTTAAGGACGTGACAGAATTAGATTGGAACAAAAATGTTTATTTTGACGGAGTTAAAATTACATTACTACCTGCAATTCATTGGTCAAAACGTCAATTATTTGATCGCAACAAAACATTGTGGGGAAGTTTTTTAATAGAATATCGTGGAAGAAAATTATTGTTCTGTTGTGACACTGCAATGGGTGAAGTTTATAAAAAAATTGGCAGAGAATATGGTGCTGTAGATATCGCCTTTATAAATATTGGTGCTTACCAACCTAAGGATATTATGAAGTACTCACATGCTTCGCCTGAGGAAGCCCTTGAAATTGGCAGAAATTTAAGAGCTAGAAAAATTATCGGTACACACTGGGGAACTATTGTGATGTCTTTAGAAGATCCTTTTGAACCTCCTATAAAATTTAAAGAAAATGCTAGAAATTTTGGTTATGATGAAAAGGATGCTGTTGTCTTTAAAATTGGGGAAACTAAGTTGATAAAAGAAATTTAAGTTAAATATTTTACAAAAATTCATCAACAAATCTATTTCATGAGTTTATCTTTAGAAAAAAAACAAAAAAATTTTTTCGATTTCAACTATCAAGATCTAAAACAATTCTTATCTAAAGATCTCAATATAGAAGAGAAAAAAATATCGATGCGAGCAAAACAATTATGGCAATCAATATATAAAAAAGGATTAATAGAGATTAATAATTTATCAAATTTTCCAATCGAACTTCGTTCCCAATTAAACAGTTTAATATCATTACAAAAACCAAAAATTATCAAAACACAAAAATCAAACGATGGAACGATTAAGTGGCTTATTCAATTGCATGACACCAATGAAGTCGAATGTGTTTTTATTCCTGAAAAAACAAGAGGTACTTTATGTATTTCTTCACAGGTAGGCTGCACTCTTAACTGTAGATTTTGTCATACCGGAACACAGAGATTAGTTAAAAATTTAAATTTTTCTGAAATAATTAACCAAGTGATGGTTGCTAAAGAGCAGCTTAATGATTGGCAAGAACAGAAAAAAATTACCAACATTGTATTAATGGGAATGGGGGAACCTTTTTATAATTACGATAATGTAAAAATTGCAGTTGAAATTTTAAATGACAAAGATGGTCTTAATTATGGAAAGAAAAAAATTACTGTTTCAACGGCTGGGATTGCTGACAAAATTAGTTTAGCTGCAAAAGAAATCGGAACGTATCTTGCTTTATCACTACATGCGCCCACTGATGAGATACGTGAATTAATTATGCCTATTAATAAAAAATTTAAAATTAAAGATCTAATAAAGCAGTGTAAAGATTATGCTAAAATTACTAAAGAAAAAATTACCTTAGAGTATGTGATGCTAAGAGGAATTAATGATTCTGAAACTTGCGCTAAACAACTTACAAAAATTATGGCTCAATTCCCATGTAAGGTTAATTTAATTGAATTTAATCCTTGGCCTGGAGTTAATTATTTACCAACAGAAAGAAACGATATGGAAAAATTTTCTAAAATTATTCAAGATGCTGGTTATGTTTCAACTATTCGAAGATCTAGAGGACAAGATATTCTTGGAGCATGCGGTCAACTTAGAACCGAGAGTGAGAGAAAAAAAACTACCTATCAATAACTCGATTTAGAACAATCCTTGCAATTTTCCCCATAAAAAAAGCCGGGATAAGAGCAATGAAAAAGGCTGGCACCCAAGATTTAATCCAAATTGAAAAAAAATTATCTACAAATCCCAGATTCATTAGTGAAATAACAAAAGACATCATAAAACTCATGCCAAAAGCCATAATCACAGTAAAGATGTAGGGTTCAAATTTCTTATTTATTTTCACGATAATATCTAGTTAGAATTAGTTTAATAGAGAATCTGTTATAATTGTCAATTTCATTATGAAGAGAAACCCTGTTGCCAAAGCATTACGCACTCCAAAATTTAAAAAAAGAGTTATTAAAAATAAAAAAAAATATAATAGAAAAAAGATTAATAAATTATTATAAAATTTTATTCTTTAATATTTCTAGATACTGCAGCTCGTTTTTCCCAATTAGCAATATATTTTTTAGCAATTATTGGATCATCTAAAATAATTAAAACATTTTCTGCGTTTCTATCTTGTGCTGATTTTGTAAAATTAAAACTGCCTGTAATAATATTCTTCCCATCAATAACCATCACTTTATTGTGAGCAATAGCAACTTTGCTATCTATTAATATCTCAATATCTTTAGCGGTTAAATATCTAGCTCCATCCCCCTGTTTTGTTTCATTCACTTTATCAAGAATCATTTTAATTTCGAGGCCACGAGATTTGGCATTAGCAATAGCTTCTATTATTGGTTTGCTAGTAAGGCCGTATGCCTGAACATAAACAGATGTCTTTGCTTGATTAATTTGTTTTACAATTAAATCAGTACAATTTTCATCTGGAGTAAAACAAGTAACCAGTTCGGAAGCTAAAAGAGGTTTTGATAATAAAATAAAAAAAACAAAAATTATTTTTTTCATTTAAAATATTGCAGATTTTTTTCGAGTAACGCTTTGAATCTTTTCAACAACTTCAATATTTAATTGATCTAACTCTTTGTTTTTAAGATTTCTCAAATTCTGAACAGCTTGCAAAAATCTTGCTGACTCAGATTCTGAAATAATACCTTTAGTTAGAGTTTTAAATTTTTCTATGTAATTCTTTCTTTCAAAAGGACGTTTACCCCAAGGATTTGCATCTGCAATTCCCAATTCATCTTCAATTTTACTACCGTCATTCATCTTAATGATTACTCTTCCTCCAAAACATTTCTTTTTAGGATCTTTATCGTGATATTTTTTAGTCCACTCTTTGTCTTCAAATGTTGTTATTTTTTTCCAAAGCGTAACTGTGCTTTCTTTCTTTGCTCTTTGCGGAGTATAAGAATCTTCGTGATGCCATTTTCCATCTTCTAGAGCGACTGCAAAAATATACATAATAGAATGATCTAATGTTTCTCTGCTTGCATTTGGATCCATCTTTTGCGGATCATTAGCGCCTGTGCCAATAACGTAATGCGTATGATGAGATGTGTGAATTTCAATACTCTTTATTTTAGAAAAATCTTTAATCTTTGTTCTCATATCACGCGCTAAATCTATTAAAGCTTGAGCTTGGTATTCTGCTGAATGTTCTTTTGTATAAGTTTCTAAAATTACTTTTTTGGATTCGCCTCTATCTGAAAGCGGAACGATATATTCAGCGTCGGGTCCTGATAAAATTCTAGCAATAACACTATCTTCTCCTTCGTAAATTGGGTTGGGAGCTCTTTCACCTCTCATGCAGCGATCAACCGCTTCTATAGCAAGTTTTCCAGCATGTGCAGGAGCAAATGCTTTCCAGCTAGAAATATCTCCTTTTCTAGATTGTCGAGTTGATATGGTTGTGTGTAAGGCTTGTTGAACAGCTTGATAAATAGTTTCAGTATCTAATTTTAATAAAGATCCTAATCCTGCTGCAACACTTGGTCCTAAATGAGCGATATGATCAATTTTATGTTCGTGTAGACAAATTCCTTTTACTAAATTGACCTGTATTTCATAACCCGTTAAAATTCCTCGAATTAAATCCATCCCATTTAATTCTTTTTGTTGAGCGACTGCTAAAATAGCTGGAATATTATCTCCTGGATGACTGTAATCTGCTGCTAAAAAAGTATCGTGAAAATCTAACTCTCTAACTGCAGTGCCATTAGCCCATGCTGCCCATTCACAATCAAATTTTTTTTTAGAATCAATTCCAAAAACTGTAGCACCATTTGCTCTTGGATGTGCTAATGCCATTTCTCTTGCAGTTACAACGGCTTGTCTTGAAAAGGAAGCTATTGCGACAGAGGCGTTATCAATAATTCTATTAATAACCATGTCGACAGCTTTTTCATCGAGTGGCGCATTATCATTTGCAACTTTTGCTATTCTGTAAGCAAGTTGTTCTTCTTTTGGTAAATTTATTTTTGATGGGTAAACTTTAACTTTAAATTCTTTCAAGATAATTTCTTATAATGTTTAAAGTATTAAATAACAATATTGTTAATTAATTCTTTTAATACTTAAAACTTTATCCCCTGCTTTAATATTGTTATCTTTAAACCAGCCTTGATTAACTTCTAAGGCAAGAACAACGGGACTTCCCGAACAATGTTCTTTTTCTGTTAAAGGTTGCATATCTTCTATTTTAACAATCATGTTGTCTTTATTAATAAAAGCAATTGATAAAGGAATTTTTGTATCTTTCATCCAAAAGCATGGAGTCGATCCTTCTTCGAACAAAAATAACATTCCCTGATCTTTTCCTAAAGTATCTCGATGCATTAATCCTTCTTCTTGCTCTTCGTCTGTTTCTGCAATTTCTGCGATTAAAGTTTTTGAACCAATTTCAATTTTAACTTTTGATAATGCTAATTGTGCAACCGAATGATTTGTGAATAAAAAAATAAAAATTAGAACTTTTATAAATTCTTTTATCATCTTTTTTTACTATTTCCCTTAGATAAAGATACAGGGTATTTTATAACATTCTTCTTTAACTTTGTGTAAAAACTTTTTTCAATATCAATATTCATTTTTTGAGAAATTCTTACTAAATAAAAAAAAATATCAGCAATTTCATCTGCTACTTTTTGTTTATCAACTTTTTTTAAATCACTTTCTTTTAGCCATTGAAAAATCTCTACAAGTTCTGAAGCTTCAACAGATAATGCCATGGATAAATTTTTAGGAGAATGAAATTGATCCCAATCCCTTGCTTTAACAAAGCTTTTAATCTTTTTACTAATTTTCTTTAAATCCATCGTAAAATAGCTATTTAACTTAATTAAATGATTAAATTACACAAAAAATTTTTGAAAACTACTCATTCTATTGCTGATTTAGACCTGTGCACTATTCGATTAATGGATAACGCTAAGTTTCCATGGATCATTCTTATCCCAAAAAGAAAAGGTGCTAGACAAATATTAGATCTAAATAAAAAAGATCAAATGAAACTTATGTCAGAGATCGATTACTGCAGCAGAATAATGAAAAAAAGTTTTAATGCTTACAATTTAAATGTTGAAAAAGTTGGCAATATTATTCCGCAATTGCACATTCATGTTATTGCAAGAAATAAAAAAGATAGTACTTGGCCTCTTCCTGTTTGGGTTACTAAAGCAAAGCCTTATAAAAAAAAAAAATTAGCTGAGACTATAAAAAAATTACAAAAACTTATTTAATATGCTGAGCTACAGGCATGGATTTCATGCAGGAAATGCTGCTGATGTTATAAAGCATTTTATACTTCTGTACGTTTTAGATTATTTAAAGAAAAAAGATAAAAACTTTTTATTTGTTGACGCTCATGCTGGAGCTGGAAAATATTTAATTTCTGATCCTTATATGCAAAAGAATAAAGAATATCTTTTGGGTATAACAAAAATATTTAAACTTATAAATGATGAAATTTTTCTCAAAAATTATCTCGATTTAATAAAAATTCTAAATCCTAATTCTAAAATTGAAGTATACCCAGGATCAAGCTGGCTTGCGGCACAAAGTTTAAGACAAAATGATAGACTTCATTTTTTTGAATTGCATTCTAATGAATTTTTAAATCTTAATAACAATTTTAAAGATGATTTAAGAATTACAATTGAAAAAGAAGACTGTTACCAAAAATTAATAAAAATAATTCCTCCGAAAGAAAAAAGAGCAGTTATACTTATTGATCCTTCTTATGAACTTAAGGACGAATATGACAAAGTCACAAAATTAGTTTCTTCATGTTATAAAAAATTTCCTCTTGGTATTTATATTGTTTGGTATCCTGTTTTAAAAAATAAAAAATCAGAAGGTTTTGTTAAAAATTTTTTAGAACTTAAATTTAAAAATCTTACTCATATTGAAATGATAACTGATAAAACAAATAAAGGAATGCAAGGTAGCGGTTTGTTTATTATCAATACTCCATACTCAATTGTAAAAGATATAAGTCCATCCTTGGATCTTTTATTTAATAACCTAAAAAAATCTGAAACTGAAAGTGAACTAAAATTTAATAATTGGGTTCAGTAATAATTAAAGAAACATTCTGGCGATACCAAGGAAAGAAGCATAGCCACAACAGTCTGTAACAGTTGTTATAAAAACTCCAGCCGAAACTGCGGGGTCAATTTTAATTTTATGCATAAAGACTGGAATACCAATTCCAGCTAGGCCTGCTGCTGTTAAATTAATAATCATTGCGACGCCTATAATCGCTGAAATTCTAATGTCGCCAAACCAAAAATAAACAAAGAGTCCTGTAATAAAGGCAAACACAATTCCATTTAAAAGACCGGTTACAATTTCTCTGTTAATAATCTTTGCTACATTTTTAAAAGTCAGCTGCTGTGAAGCGATAAGTTGAATAGTAACTGCTAAAGTTTGTGTAGCAGCATTTCCTCCTTGCGAGGCAACGATTGGCATAAGAATTGCAAGTGCAACAACTTT
The DNA here is from genome assembly GCF_040404065.1 of Candidatus Allofontibacter sp. Classification (GTDB taxonomy): domain Bacteria; phylum Pseudomonadota; class Alphaproteobacteria; order Pelagibacterales; family Pelagibacteraceae; genus Fontibacterium. The sequence goes on along the minus strand of NZ_JBBAJM010000001.1, from coordinate 344,128 downwards.
TTGAATTGTAAGATCAAAAATTCCAATAACCCAAGAAGCAAGAACTGCAGTTAGTAAATTAATAAATAACCATAAAAAACGTTTCTTAGATGTTGTGATAGGATTGTCAGTAATATCTTCCTCTGAACCTACACCCCCTAATCTTAGAGCATCCTCAACTGCTTCTTCTTTAATAACGTTTACAATGTCATCTCCGGTGATCACACCAACTAACTTTTGATCTTTATCAATAACTCCTGCTGAAATTAAATTATACTGACTAAAAATATTACCTACTTTTTCTTTATCAAGATCAGCCTGAACTAATATTTTGTTTTCATTCACAATATCTTTCATCTTAATATTTCGATCTGTTCTCAATACTCTAGATGAAGAAATGGTTCCTAATGGCTTTTGATCTTGGTCAACTATGAATATTTCAAAAAATTGCTCCGGAAGATCTGTTGCATCTCTTAAATAATCAATGGTTTGTCCAACAGTCCAATTAACGTCTACTGCAACAAATTCTCGCTGCATAATTCTTGCGGCTGAATCTCTTGGGTATTGCAATCCTAATCTAAAAAAATTCTGATCTTTTTGAGGAAGATTAATTAATATTTGATTTCTAGATTCCTCTGGTACGTTTTCAATAATTTGAAACGCATCATCAGATTCTAATTCTTTAACAATATTAGAAATGGCATCCGGTGAAAGTTGTTCTAAAATTTCTTTTTGTAAATTATCGGATAATCCTAAAACAACTTCAGGATTTAAATCTGCTGATTTATGACTAAATAGCTTTATTTGAATTTCATCGGGTAACGTCTTAACTAAATCAGCTAAATCGGCCGGGTGATACCTATCTAAGAAATCATGAACAAAAACAAAGTTGTTCTCTCTAATATTTGAAGTTAATGAATTAGTTTCTTCTTCTGTAAATACATGTCCAGTTTTTAGTTTAGAAGAATAAATGGCTTCTTGGGGCATGGAAATCTCACATATAGGTTCTTCTACTACCTATAATGAATTTACTTAAAAAAAAAGCTTATTTTTTATAAAAAATTAATACTGCTTCTTTGATCTAGATTCTTTTGGAGCGGTACTTTTTGGCTTTTTTTTTTCTCTTTTGCTGTCCTGACTTTTTCCCATAGCTTTTAATTATTATATTAATTCGTCTTTAAATCTATCGAATTAGTTGTCTGGAAAGACATAGAAAGATAAATTTAAAAAATAGATGTTATTTAATAGTAAAAATGAAGCATTTTTAGGGATTTCATACATGGTGTTGTGTATGATTTTTCTTTCAATTAATGATGCGTTTATAAAATATATTTTACTTACCTATAAAGACATTACGATATTAGGTGAAATTATTTTCTTTAGAGGAGTTTGTTCAACGGCAATTCTTGTCCTTTACCTGTGGTATAATAAAAAAATAACTCTTAAAATTATAACTTCTAAGTCATTGCATTTTCGAGGTCTGTTAGAATCCATTGCAGCAATTTTTTTCTTTCTTGGTCTTATGTATTTACCGTTTGGCGAACTTTATTCTTTAATGAATTTATCGCCAATCTTAATCACTGCTTCTGGAGCTTTTCTGTTAGGAGAAAAAGTTGGCTGGAGAAGATGGACTGCTGTTATTTGCGGGTTTATTGGCGTTATGATTGTCATCCAGCCTCATAATTTAAAATTCGGCTTAGCATTTATTTATCCACTTATTGCAGCAGTATTTGTTGCGCAAAGGGATACCTTTACTAGAAAATTTTTACATAAATTTGATAGCTTACAAGTTGTTCTTGTAACTTCTTTTAGTGTTACATTTTTTTTTGGTTTTGGAATGTTTTTCAATTATCAGCCTATTAATATAGAAATATTTTTATGTATTTTTCTCTCTGCTATTTTTGTAAATCTTGGATATCTTTTTTCAGTGCTCGCAATCAAAACCACCAACATTTCAACGACATCTCCTTTTCGTTATACAATAATAATTTGGGGAATGATTTTAGGTTATTCTATATTTGACGAAATGCCTTCTATAACTATGATGATTGGCACCCTTGTTATTATAGCAAGCGGAATGTTTATTATTATAAGAGAAAAAAAAATCGGAATTATAAAATAATGAAAACATTACAAGCGCTTATTGATTTATTAAAATCAAAAGCTATACAAACTTCAGAAGATAATGATCTGATAGAATTTGAAAAAGGAAAATATTTTTTTGGCGTTGTTAAAAATGGAAAAGAATTAGAAGGTATTACTATCAGCAGAAAATTAGATGCAAAATACGCAAATAGAGCAGGTTTTAAAATTATAGACACTATCGATAATTATTCTGAAAAAAACGAAGCAAGAATTATTAGATACTTACAAGATTAAAAAATATCTGCTATTATAAACAATGCCTTCATTTGATGTGGTTAGTAGAATTAATTATCAAGAATTTGATAATGCTCTTGCAAATTGTTTACGAGAAATTGGAACCCGTTATGATTTTAAAGGCCTTAATATTTCAATTGAAAGAAAAGATAAGGTCATCACTACTCTTGCTCCTGATAATATAAAACTTAAACAGGTAAATGAGTTGCTACAAACACACCTTATTAGACGTAAAGTTGATCCGAGGGTTTTAAAAGTTAAAAGTTCAGAAACTGCAACTGGCGGAACAGTTAGACAAATTAGTGATTTAAAAGAAGGAATTGATCAAGAAAGTGCTAAAAAAATTATTACTCAAGTTAAAAGTTTAAAACTTAAAATCCAAGTAAAAATTCAAGGAGAAGAATTGCGAGCAGATGGAAAAAAAAGAGATGACCTCCAAGAAGCAATCGCTGCAATCAGAGAAATTGATATTGGTCAGCCGTTAGAATTTGTAAATTTTAGAGACTAGTTTTATTTCGCTTTATTAAAGACTTTATTTTTTTACTAAATTTAGGTTTTTTTTTAAAACTCCTGTCTTTTGATGATTTTCCGCTGTATCTTTTTGTCATTTTGTCACAGAGTAATGTTATAATTCTAATAATAAAGTTTTATCATGAAATTTATAGTTACTATTTTAATATCATTTTTTTTACTCATCAACCCAAGTGTATCTCAAGACAAAAAAGTTGATGACCATATTCACAAGAACATTGAGGCCAAAAGTCCCTTTCCTTCTGTGGATATCAAAATTACAAAAGATGTTTCTTCTGGCTATAATTTACAATTAATTACTAAAAATTTTAAATTTACTCCTGAAAAAATTGGCACAGCAAATGTAATGAGTGAAGGTCATGCTCACATTTATATTAATGGTAAAAAAACTAGGTTATATTCTGAATGGTATCACATCGATGATGAAAAGCTTACTCAGCCTATTAATCAAATTAGAGTAACTTTAAATGCTAACGATCATTCTGAATATACGGTAAATTCAAGACCAGTTGAAGCAATTGGCGCCATCAAAAACGAAGGTGGTGGGAATTGGTATAATAATAAAAAATAATTACTTACAAGGAAGATTAGATTTTTTCCAGCCATCTCCTGTTGCTGGATTTCCTTCAAAGCCATCTGAAATATTAACTAAATTTTTATAACCTTCTTGTTGTAATAGTTTTGCTGCAGCCATCGATCTCACTCCTGATCTACAAATAATTAAAATATTATCTTTTTTAGAAATTTTTTTCTGAAGAAAGTCTTGAGTAAAATTTTCATTTTTTTTTCTATCGAGTCCTAATAAAAGAGAAATAAAAAATGTTTTAGAATTTAAAGATTCCGCATCAGGTTTTCCAACGCCATTCCACTCTTCTTCTGTTCTTACATCAAGAACAACGCTATTGGGATTTGTTTCTAAAAAGTTTTTAACTTTTTCTGATGGGATACTAAATACTTCCATAAAATTATTTTATATTCTTAAAACGATAAACTTTTACTAGATTCTCTTCTTTTTTTATAACTTTTTTACTTGTTATTAAAACTAGTCTCTGTTTAAATTGTGTTTTTAAAATTAACAAAATAAAGGAAAAATAATGTTAAAAAAAGTAACTAATCTATTAACTGCTGTAACAATCTTGGCAGCTTCTACTTTTGGATTTTCTGCTTATGCAGCTCCATTAGTTGTGAAGTTTAGCCATGTGGTGGCAGAAAATACACCTAAAGGTCAAGCGGCTTTAAAATTTAAAGAGATCGCTGAAAAAAAATTACCTGGAAAAGTAGAAGTACAAGTATTTCCTAACTCACAATTATTTGGTGATGGAAAAGAAATGGAAGCTCTTTTGCTTAACGACGTTCAAATCATAGCGCCATCGCTTTCAAAATTTGATCGTTACACAAAAAAAATCCAAGTATTCGATTTACCATTCATCTTTAAAGATGGAAATGCTGCTTTAGCTTTTGAAAATTCAAAAGAAGGTAAAGCTCTTTTAACTTCAATGAAAGGAAAAGGTCTTATTGGTATTGATTACTGGTCAAACGGTATGAGACATTTTTCTACTAACAAAGATTTTAGACTTCCAAAAGATGTAAAAGGTTTAAAATTTAGAATCCAAGCATCAGACGTATATGAAGAAATTATGAAGTCTGTTGGTGCTAGCGGACAAAAAATGGCGTTCGCTGAAGTTTACCAAGCTTTGGAATCAGGAGTTGTAGATGGACAAGAAAATTCTTTTTCTAATACATACTCTCAAAAATTTCATGAAGTTCAAAAATTAATTCTTGAAACTAATCATGGTGTTTTAGATTATATGGTTGTTGTAAATGAAAAATGGTGGGATGGATTGCCAGCTGACATTAGAAAAGGTTTGTCAGAAGCAATGCATGAAGCAACTATTCTAAACAATCAAATTGCAAAACAAAAAAATGATGATGCTAGAGCTGCTATCGTTGCAGGAAGCGCAACAAATCCTAAGCACGCTAAAATTGCAAAATTAACTGATACTGAACTTGCTGAATGGAAAAAAGCAATGGAACCAGTATATAAACGATTTGAAGCAGATATTGGTGCTGATTTAATTAAAGCTGCAGCGTCACATAGTAACAAAAAATAGTTCACAATTATCTTTATCTTTCAGCCGCATTATTTTAAAAATAGTGTGGCTGGGGATATTATGAGAAATTTTTTCTTAAAATTTGAAGAAAACTTCATCGCTTTTCTTTTAGTTTCGATGACGTTGATTAACGTTGCAAACGTGTTTGTGCGTTATGTTTTAAAATCTAATATTACCTGGGCACTTGAATACAGCATTATGTCTTTTGGCTGGTTAATTATTTTGGGAGCTGCTTGGGGGGTAAGAGTTGGCGGTCATATTGGGATTGATACAGTTATAAATTTATTTTCAAAAAAAACTGTCAAATTTGTAAATATTATTTCTTGCACTCTTTGCATTGTTTATGGCGCGATCATTTTATTCGGTAGCTATATTTATGTTGAAAAAATCTATTCTGTTGGCATTCGCTCACAAGACATTGAATGGTTACCTGCATGGGTGCCGAAAATGGCTCTAATTTTTGGATTTGGACTTTTAATTATTAGATTTTCCGGAATGCTTATTCGTATCATTAAGAATGAACAGCGTGGTCTTGGTTTAATGAATGAAGCTAAAGAAGTTATTGATAGTATTAAATTTAAAAATACCACAAAAAAAATAGTAAAAAAGAAAGGTGGAAAATAAATGACATCCATATTTCTTTTCACAATTCTTTTTGTATTCTTGTTTATGGGAATGCCTATTTCTATTTCATTGGGGCTTTCTAGTATTTTATCTATTTTATTTTTTGGAAGAGACTCCATTGCTTCAATGGCATTAAAAATTTTCGAAACTTCTGAACACTTTACCTTACTTGCAATTCCTTTCTTTATTTTAGGAGGAGTTTTAATGTCAACTGGTGGTGTAGCTAAACGACTAATTCGTTTTTCAATTGCTTGTGTGGGGCATATGCGTGGTGGTCTTGCAATCGCATCCATCCTTGCATGTACTTTTTTTGCTGCAGTTTCAGGGTCTTCCCCTGCAACAGTTGTTGCTGTTGGAAGTATTATGATAGTTGCTATGACTAAGGCAGGCTATCCGCTTAGATTTGCATCTGGCGTTATATGTAATGCTGGAACTCTTGGAATTTTAATTCCTCCTTCAATTGTGATGGTTGTTTATTGTGCGGTTACAGAACAGTCCGTTGGACGAATGTTTTTAGCTGGAATAGTTCCAGGTCTTTTGCTTGCATTTATTTTAATGGTTTCAGTTTATATTTATGCAAGAATTGTTGATCTTCCTGCTTTAAAAAGAGCAACTTTCAAAGAATTGGTTGTAAGTGCGAAGGATGCTATTTGGGGATTTATTCTGCTGTTTATTATTATGGGTGGAATTTATGGTGGAGTATTTACACCAACTGAAGCGGCAGCAGTTGCAGCTTTTTACGCGATGTTAGTTTCTATTTTTATTTATAAAGATATTACCATCAAAGATCTTCCGAAAGTTTTCATTGATGCATCAAAATCTACAACAATGTTAATGTTCATTGTTGCTAATGCCATGTTATTTGCGCATGTATTAACAACTGAAAGAATTCCTCAATTAATGACAGAACAAATATTAAATGCAGGTCTTTCACCTTTAATGTTCTTATTATTAGTGAATATTATTTTAATTATTGCAGGTGACTTTATGGAGCCTACTGCAATTATTTTAATTTTAACTCCAGTATTTTTTCCAATTGCAATGAAGCTTGGAATTGATCCTATTCATCTTGGAATTATGCTTGTTGTTAATATGGAAATTGGAATGGTCACTCCACCAGTTGGTTTGAATTTATTTGTCACCTCCGCCATTACAGGCCAAACCCTTGTACAGGTATTAAGAGGGGCACTTCCTTGGATGACAATTTTAGTGGTTTATCTTGGCGTTATTACTTATTTCCCTAAAATTTCAACGATACTTCCTGATTATTTAATGGGGAAACAAGCACCCGTTGTTCTAAAGAAGTTTTAAATATTGCCGATATAAATTCCAAGCGCTAAAGCCGTGTCTACTAAAGACTCATTCTGATCAACAACTTTATAATTATCAATTCCTTCTTCTATCGGCACATCTACAACTGTTCTATTCTTCCAAGCAACCATACGATTAAATTTTTTCTTAGCTAATAAATCAACAGCTGCAACACCAAAAGCGCTAGCTAAAATTCTATCATTTGGAGTTGGCATAGCTCCTCTTTGCACATGTCCTAAAGTAGTTACTCTGCACTCTAATTTTGTTTTGTTCATTATTTCTTGAGAAATATAATTTCCAATTCCACCTAGTCGTTCTTGCCCATCTGAAAATTTAACCATGTGTACTTTTCCATTTTCTGTTTTTACAGATTCTGCAACAACAATAAGTGAATATTTTATATTATGCTTTCTCATTTGATTTATTTTTGTAATAATTTCGTCAATAGAATAAGAAAGTTCAGGAATTAAAATAACATCCGCTCCACCTGCAATTCCAGCATTCAAAGCAATATGACCCGCATCTCTTCCCATAACTTCTAAAATCATAATACGATGATGACTTGCTGCTGTTGGTTGTAAATTATCGAGTGCCTGAGTTGCAATTGAAACTGCCGTACTAAATCCAATGGAAGTTTCGGTAGAGCCAACATCATTGTCAATAGTTTTAGGTATAGCTACAATATTTAATTTTCCTTTATCGGCTATTTTTTTTAAAATCTTTAAGCTGCCATCGCCACCAATGACTATTAAACCGTCTAATTTTAAAAGATGATAGCCTTCAATAATAGTATCTGATTGATCGGAAAGCTTTCCATTCTCTGAAGAAAAATTAAACGGATCTCCTTTGTTGGTTGTTCCTAAAAAAGTACCACCTTGTCTAAATAAAGACCCGCCAAACATTTCATAATTTAACTCAACAAAATCAATTGGCCTTCTTATTAAACCAAGAGTTCCATCTTTAATACCAAAGACGTCCATATTATATTTTGATTTTGCTCTATAAAATATTGATCGTAATGCGGCGTTCAATCCGCCGCAGTCTCCACCACTTGTTAGAATGCCTATTCTTTTCATTAATTTTTATTACTTGTAAATATTGCAATTCAAAAATAGTATTCTAAATAATATCACTGTTATGAATAAAAATATTAAAATTATCTCTGAAAAACTTTCGAATGCTAGATTTGGGAAAAAATTTATAAGCAAGATCCCAGCCTCTATTATCAAAAACGTAAATACAGCAACAGAAATCTGCAGAAATGCTGAAATGGAATTACTATGGAATCCCATTGGTTTTAAAGCAGGAGCCACTAATAAAGCGGTGTGGAAAAAGTTAAAAACTTCTAGCCCTTTCTTCTCTTATTTGTATGAAGAAACTACTTATAAAAATAATGGCAAAGCTCCTTTCCAACAAAATCTTTTAGGAGCAGAACTTGAAGTTGCTTTTAAAATAAAAAATGAATTATTTAATTTTAATAAAAAAATTACCAAGTCTAATGTTAAAAATTTTATAATTGGCATGGCTCCAGCTATAGAAATTGTTGGTTTTAGGCAAAAATTAAAAGCAATTGATTGTTTGGGTCGTATGATTTCAGACTTTGGTTTGAATGTTTCTTTTATTCCTGGAAAATTAAAAAAATTTAACTTAAAAAAAATCACAAATCTTTCAACAATTTTAGTAAATAAAAAAGACAAAAAGAAATATCCAGGCAATACTAAAAATGTGATGGGAAATCCTATTAACTCTTTAGTTTGGTTATTAAATGAAATTAAAAAAAACAATATGATGTTAAGTTTTGATTTCTGGGTAACTACAGGTTCAACAACGCAAATTGTTCCTGTCAAAAGAAAAGATTCTTTTTATGGAAATATTCCAGGTGTTGGAAGTGTTGCCGTTAAAATAAGTTAATTATTCTTTAACGACGGTCATCTTTCTTGAAAAATAAATCAAAGATATAATTGCAAGCGAAAAGATGACAGATAAAAAATCTAAAGTTTCTCCTAATAAAATAATAGAAAAGGCAAAAGTTAGAAAAGGCATCAGTAGCTGTATTTGACTAACACGAACTGCTCCTCCCATTTCTAATCCTTTATACCATGCAAAAAAGCCGATCCATTGAGAAAATAAAGAAGCATAAAGAAATCCTAACCATGCACTAATATGAATTTCATTTTTAGGAAAATAATAAATAGCCAACATTAAATGGAAAGGCATAGCAGATGCTAAAACCCACGAGATAACATCTATTGAACTCATTATTTTAGTAAGCTTAGCTCCAACATTATAACCAACAGAAGCTGATATAACTGCAATAAAAAATAAAAGATCAGAGTAAGAAACTGTTGTCGCCTCTTTGATGCTTTGGGCATGAAGAATAGTGTAAATAACTATTAATAAACAACCAACAACAGCGCATATCCAAAATCCAATCGATGCTTTATGTTTAAAATAAAAAGAAGCAATTATTGCTGTTACTAATGGCAAGAACGCTAAGATTACTCCTGAATGTATAGAAGTTGAATGAACAAGCCCTAAAGCTAAAAATAATGGAAAACCAACTGATATTCCTAAGGCTATTATAGAAAAATTAATAAAATATTTTATTTTGGGTATTTTTTTTTTAAAAATAATTAAATAAATAAGCGATAAACTACCAGCAAGTGCAGCTCTACCAAAAGTAATAAACTGCGGCGACAATTGATCATTTGAAATTCCTAGAGCTAACTTTGTAACTGCAGATGTAACTGAGAAGATTAATATTCCAATAAAGCCTAAGATAAACCCTTTGCTTTCATTGCTCATTCTCGAGAATTTTTTTTTAATAAACATAAATTAATGATTAACTATAATGAGATTAGCTAGCTTTTTTTAGTTCGCGTCTTTCATTTTCAAATAACAAAGCTAAACGATCAATCATATAATCTGAAGCTTCAAATACATTCTTTGGATTAAAAACTTTAGTCTCAGAAACTTCAGTTTTATCTTCCAAATTAATTTCATTTTCTAAACGTTCGGAAGCATTTTCACCTTTAATGTACAATAAAAATAAATAGTCATTATCTGGAGTGTCTTGATTTTTGATAAAACATTCTCCGTTTTCCGCTATATTATCTATGAAAGCTAGAGGCGCTCTTTTTCTTGTTAAGTATCTTTTATTGACCTGAAATACTATTGATTTCATATTTCTTGAATACTTTTCTAATCTCTCAACTACTTGCTTTTTAATTTCATTTTCTTTTTTTTCAGCCTCTAATATAGCTCTAGCTTCTTCTCTTGTTTTTTTATGAGCCTCTAATTCAAGTAATTTTGCTTCACTTCGTTTAAGTTTAATTTCTTGTAATTTTTCTCTATAAATTCTTAGTCGGTCTTCAGTAAGTTTTAATTTATTTCTTAATTCATATATTTTTTCTTTTTCTTGTCTTTTGTGATCCTTAAGCTGCAGATCTAATCTTCTTTGCAGATTTTTTTGTTCAATAATAATTCGTCTTTCAAGAGCTTTTTGTTCCCGTTCTAAATGACGAAGCTCTATATTTTTTTCTTTTAGTAGCTGTTTGTGAAATTGGAACTTTTGCTTCTTAAGTTCATTTAATTCACGTAAATTCTTCTTTTTTAATAACTCGATCTCACGTTTTATTTGTGTGGCTTTTAACTGATTGATTTTTATTAATTTCTTCGCGCTACTATCTTTCCAGGCGATAATTTTTCTTTGAAAATATGGCTTTAAACCAAAAAAATTAGCAAACTGACCTTTTATGTAATTCTCAATTTTATCAAAAAAACCAACTTTGTATTTTGAAAGTTTTTTTGTTTTTAGCTTTATTTTTTTAACTTTTATTTTCGATGTCTTTTTTTTTATTTTTATTTGCGTCTTTCTTCTTAAGATTTTTTTTGTTTTAAGTTTTTTTATTTTGCTATTTTTTTTCTTAGAAAAATTAATTTTTTTTTTAATATTTTTTTTTAATTTTAATGATTTCTTTTTTAAATTCTTATTCTGCTTAAAAGATTTTGATTTTTTTACTATTTTTTTTGGAAATTTTTTTTTATTTTTTTTTACTATGGGACGATTTATTTTTTTTATAAGTTTTTTTTTAATAACCTTTTTAATTTTTTTGACGGGTTTCTTCTTAAAAACTCTTTTTATTTTTTTGAGTGATTTTTTTTTATTCTTTTTATTTTTTTTCATTGCTTTTAAATAAAAATATTATGTCAAACTCAATTAAATTATAACTAACATTAAAATGGAAAAATAATAGACAATTAATTATCTATAAAAAATTTATGTCCTTAAGATCTTTTAATAAATTAGATTTTTGTTGATCACTTAAAACAACTAAGGGTGGTCTAATATTAGACCAGTTATTATCTTCTTTGATTTTTGTAGCTTTTAATGCTGCAATTACAGGATATTTTTCAAATACATCTCTGACTGTTTTTATTCTTTGATTAGTCTGTGCACCTTCTGTTGTATTAAAACTATCTATTAATTTTACAGCTTCAATATTCACATTTGTAGTTGCGCTAATACATCCAGAACAGCCAATATGAAGTCCGTCATAAAGAAATTTTTCGCTTCCTGGATAAACAATAAAATTTTTTACTTCTTTATATTTTTTAGTATTTTCAAAATTACCTGAGCTATCTTTTATTCCTGCAATAATATCTGAAAATTCTTTCTTAAGTCTGATAATGAGATCTACGGAAATAGTGACGCCACTAACTTGGGGAATGTTATATAAGAAAACTTTTAAATTTTTTGAACTAACTTCATTTATAATTTCTTTATAATATTGATACACTCCCTCATCTGACACATTTTTATAATAAAACGGAGGAAGCAATAATACCGAATATATTTTATTTTCTAATGCAGTTTTAGTAAGCAAAGCCGCATCAACAAAAGAGGTGTTGCCTGTTCCTATAATTATTTTTTCTTTAGGAATGTCACTTTTAGATATTGTGTTTATTAGATCAATCTTTTCTGAAATAGAAATTGAATTTGCCTCCCCTGTTGTTCCAAGTGGCGCTAAATTAATTTTATTTTTTAATAAAAATTCACAATGCGAAATAAATAATTTTTTATCTATAGTTAAATCCTTATTAAAAGGAGTCAAAACTGCTGAATAAACTGCTTTTTCCATTATTTTTTAGTTAAGAAGTTTTTAGATATTATCTATAAAATGACAACAATTTAAAATAAATAATAACAAATACTTATCCACTACCACTAATGAATAAAGCTCTTATTATTCAAACAAGACCAGGCGTTGGTGATTTATGCATGTTTCTACCCTACATCCAGCAAATACATGAAAATAATAAAGAATTAGAAATTACTTTAATTACCAAAAAAAGAACTGCTGCTAAACAAATATTAAAATACGAAAAATCAATAAAAGAAATTATTTATTTAGAAGACGAAAATTTAAAAATTAACAAATCCAAAATTAACAATTTTTTTAAATTAATTAATTTCATAAAGAAAAATAATTTCTCAAAAATCTACATTATGCATTTTAGTTTATTTTGGTTTTTGATTGCAAAAATTTCAAAAATTAAAAATATATATACCTACGGAGTTTTCAAAAAAAATGTAGATATTTACTTAAATGCTTTAGAAAAAAATAAAAAATGGCTCAATAATAACAGCTTAACCAGTCAAACTATAATTTCTTGGCCTGTTAGCAATAAAAATAACAATCAAATTATTATTGGAATTGGATCTTCTGGTCCTACTAAAAAATGGCCTACAGAAAATTATATTTCACTAATTAAAAAGATTAATAATAAAAATATTAAATTTTATTTGGCGGGCGGCAACAATGTAATTGAAAATTCAATAGCAAATGAAATAAAAAAAAACCTAACTGAAAATAAAATAGAATCTCTTTGTAGTTTAAGCATTGAAGAAATAATGCCGATAATAAATTCTAGTAAATTATATATTGGTAATGATACTGGATTTATGCATTTAAGTGCTGGTCTTAACCTTCCAAGCATAGGGTTGTTTGGGGATACGCCTTTATCTTACGCAAACTATAATAAAAATATTTTTCCAATTATTCCTGAAAATTTTAAAACTGTAGGCCACAATAGTATGGCTATGAATAAAATAACTGTAGAGCAGGTACTTAAAAAAGCAAAAGAGTTTATCTAAAACTTTTCTCTAACTTTCTATAAGACTCAGGGGACATTTTAGTTCTTAAATTTTTTAATTTGCTTTTAATTTTATCTTTTAAATCACCCTGAATAATTTCATTATTAATACTTAACAAAACATTATCAAAGATCATTTTTAATACATCTTTGAACTTATTTGCAGTTTCTGCATTGCCAACATTATTAAATGACATTTTATTTAAATTAATATCTTTACTGATATCTAAAAATTCTGAAGATACTTTTAATGAAGTGTTGCTAAGAACTAACTGCTTAACAACAAAAGTTTTATTATCTTTTTTATTGGTCTGCTCTGGTTTCGCTGGTGCTTTATCTTCAACTTTTTTTTCACTAGGCTTTTGACATGCTTTAAATGCGCTTACGTTATCTTTCATGTCTTTTTTATCTAAGATAAGCTCATAATATAAACTGGCTCCATCAATATTAATGCTATTAACAACAATATTATTCGTAAAAACACTTTTTAAGTCAAAATCTGTATTAATATTTTTAATTTGAATAATATTTTTATTTTTAAATCCTTCTAAATTTCTAATTTCAATATTACTAATCTTGATTGATGAGCCTAATATACTTGTGTCAATATCTCCAACCAAAACCTGCTGACACAAAGCATCTTTGCCTTTATTAATTAATACATCTTTGATGATTTTATTAACTTTATAACTTAAAAAATCTAAAATTAAAAAAATTAGGCTAGCAATAATAAGGAAGGAAATAATTATTTTTTTTTTATTCATGATATTAAAATTATAATTATAACAATTATAGGAAATAACAAAATAAATCCTATTAATTTATTTTTGACAAAAAAGTACCTAATTATTTCTATGAAATCTTTAATAAGCATTGATATACATGCTTATACAAAGTTAAAATTTTATCAATATATTTACAAAAATATTTAATGCCAAATACTGAACCTAAAATAGATAAAATTTTACATAAAATAAAAATTCATAACCAAGATCTTATTGATGACTATTCTTGGATTAAACAAAAAAATTGGAAAGAAGTAATCTTAGATCCAAAAAAACTGGATTCAAAAATCAAAAATTATCTAGAAAGTGAAAATAAATTTAAAGAAGATCAGCTTCAAGATGTTAAACATTTAGAGCAAAAAATATTTGAAGAATTAAAAGCAAAAATTAAAAATGAAGATAATTCTGTACCCAAAAAAGACGAAACATTTCTTTATTTTTTTAAATATAATAAAAATAGCGAATATCCAATTTACTATAGAAAAAATATTGAAAATAATTTTGAAGAAATAATATTAGATTGCGAGAAAAAATCTAAAGAGTATTCATATTTCAATATTTCCTCTGTATCTCATAGTCATGATCATAAATATTTAGCTTATAATATAGATATTAATGGTTCTGAATATTTTTCATTATTTATTGAAGATATTAAAACTAAAAAACAATTAAGCTCAGCAATAAAAAATACAACTGGAAGCATCGTCTGGTCTTTAGACAATCAATATATTTTTTACGTTTCCCTTGACGAAAATCACAGACCAACAAAAGTTCTAAAACATAAAGTTGGATCAAATCTCGAATCTGACGTTTTAATTTACGAAGAAAAAGATCCTGCCTTTTTTTGTTCTATTAGCCTTTCACAAACAAAAAAGTATTTATTTATCAGAACTGCCGACCACGAGACTTCAGAATATCTTTTTTTAAATACAGCATCAAACACTGCAAAACCAATTTTATTTAAAAAAAGGGAAAAAAAAATTGAATATGATCTAGATCATCATGATCAATTTTTCTTAATTAGCACAAATATAGATAAAGCAAAAAATTTTAAAATAATGATAAGTAAAGAAAATACCTATCAGCAATGGCAAGATTTTATTCCTTATAATAAAAACAATCTTATCCTTGATTTTATTTTACTAAAAAACTGGCTGATAAGACTTGAACGAACAGAAGGTTGTGAAAATATTATTGTATTAAATTTAAATAATAAAGAAGAGCATAAAATTAATTTTAATGAAGAGGCATATCATCTATCTTTAGAACATGGTTATGAATATGAAACTGACATTTTTAGATACTCCTATTCATCTCCAACAACGCCTAAAAGTGTCTTTGATTATAATTGTAAATCTAAACAACAAGAGTTAAAAAAAATTCAAGAGATACCTTCTGGACATAATAAAGACGATTATGTTTGTAAAAAAATATTTGCAACTGCACATGATGGTGAAAAAATTCCAATTACAATTTTATATAAAAAAGAAACACAACTGAATTCAGAGAATTATCTACTTCTTTATGGATATGGTTCATATGGAATATCTATTCCAAGTGGATTTTCTACTAATAGATTAGCCTTAGTTGATAGAGGAATTATCTATGCGATAGCCCATGTAAGGGGCGGTAAAGAAAAGGGTTATGAGTGGTATGAACATGGCAAACTTTTAAATAAAAAAAATACTTTTCTAGATTTTATAAGTTGTGCAGAAAAATTATGTGACGACAAATATACGTCACATAAAAAAATTATAGCACAAGGAGGTTCTGCTGGTGGATTATTAATGGGTTATATTTCAAATGAAAGACCAGATTTATTTCTTGGAATTATTGCTCAAGTACCTTTTGTCGATATTTGTAACACTATGCTTGATGAAGAGTTGCCACTAACGGTAACGGAAATTCCAGAATGGGGCGATATAAAAAATGATAAGAAAACTTTTGAATACGTCAAAAGTTACTCACCATATGACAATGTTAAAAAACAAAACTATCCTCACATGTTAATTACAGGAGGCATTTCTGATCCTAGAGTTACTTATTGGGAAATGACTAAATGGATTGCAAAATTAAGAGAAAATAGAACAGATAATAATTTATTATTACTTCATATGAATATGACTGCTGGTCATGGAGGTGCGAGCGGAAGATTTGATTACCTTAAAGAAATAGCAATGGAATATGGATTTGTTTTAAAAATCTGCAAAATATTATCTTAATTTTTTTTCAACCTTGTCCCAAAAAATTTTTTCTAATCTAACTCCATTTAATCTATTAATCTCCTGAATACCGGTTGGTGAAGTTACATTTATTTCTGTTAAATAATTTCCTATCACATCAATCCCTGTGAAAAATAATTTATTCTTTTTTAAATAAGGCTTTAAGATATTGCATATTTTTTTATCTTGTCTAATCAAGCCTACTTTTTTTGCTTTTCCACCAGTATGAAAATTAGCAGTTACACTTCCCTTTTTAGGAATTCTTGCAACTGAACCTGCATATTCCCCATCAATTAAAATAATTCTTCTATCGCCTTCTTTAATTTCACTTAAATATTTTTGTACTACTATAGGTTTTTTATATTTATTAATTAACTTCAATATTTTTCCTTTTAAATTAACATTAGCTCCTTCTAATTTGGAAATACCTTCTCCCCCGTTACCATAGAGAGGTTTAATAATTGTTCTTTTATATTTTTTATGAAAATTAAAACACTGTTCAACGTTTTTAGAAATAAGAGTTGGTGGAATAATTTTTGAAAAATTAAACATTGATAGTTTTTCAGGATTATCTCTGATTGATCTAGGATTGTTTAAAATAAGAGTTTTATTATCTATAGTTTCAAGCAAGTAAGTTGCAGTAAGATAGTTCATATTAAAAGGGGGGTCTTGCCTAACTAAAATTACATCATACTTTTCTAGAAAAACTTTTTGAAGCTTTCCTTCAGTAAAAAATCTTTTTTTATTAGGAAATAATTTAAAAATATTCCCATACGCAAATAACTTTCCATTTTCATAAATTAAATTTTCAGGTAAATAATGAAATAACTGATGCCCTCTTTTTTGAGCTTCTAAAGCTAAAATATAGGTACTATCTGTCTTAATATTAATAGAATCCAGAGGATCCATTTGAACAGCTATTTTAAAATGCTTCTTCATCAAAGATCTTAAGTATATCGTGTTTCCATCTAGTATTGTACTTTTCTACAAGAGATTGAGCTGGTGATTTTTTATCTTTAATAAAATTATGAATATCTTTTAAAAAGATATTTTCATCCATACCCTTGTTATTCGTTTGTTTTCTATTCTTTAATCCTAAAGCTGAAAAATCTATTATTTTTTTAGCATGTTCGAATATTTTTTTATTTTTGATTTCAGTATCAAAGCCTTTTTTAGGAACTTCTAAATATGCATTATAAACATCTGCATAATTCCAGTCTTTTACATATTCCAAGGTCTGCTCTAAAGCACTCTCATCATAAAGCAGTCCAGTCCAAAACGCAGGTATTGAACATATTCCTGCTGATGAACAAGAATCTGCAGATCTAATTTCTAAATATTTTTTTAATCTTAATTCAGTAAAAATAGTCGACACATGATTTTCCCAGTCTTGAAGTGTGGGTTTTTTATTTGGATAATTTTTTAATTTTCCAGAAAGAAAATCATTAAAACTTTCTCCTGTGCAATCAATATATTCATCATCTTTAATAATGAAATACATCGGTACTTTAAGTGCGAAATCTACATAACGTTCAAAGCTATTACTATTATCTAAAAAAAAATCAGGAATGCCTGATCTGTTTTTATCGGTATCTTGCCAAATATGAGTTCTATAAGACAAATAACCATTCAATTTATTTTCTTTAAATGGAGAATTAGAAAATAATGAAACTGCAACTGGTGTAATCGCAGCTATTAATTTTGATTTCTTTTTATAATCAATCTCATTTGAATAATCTAAGTTAACTTGCGTAGCGCAAGTTCTATGCATCATATCAAGCCCATTGCTTCCGACATTGGGCATATACTTTCTCATAATCTCATATCTTTTTTTGGGAGATTTAAAAACATCGGTTAATTTTGCAATTGGTGCAAATCCATTACCCAGCAATCCTATTCCTAATTTAGCGCAAACAATTTTTAATTCTTTTAAATATGAATTAATTTCATTGCAAGTTTGGTGGATATTTTGAACTGCATCACCTGATAGCTCAAACTGCAAACCAGGTTCTAAGGTAATATTTTTTTTGTCTTTTACCAATCCTAAAATATTTTTTCCTTCTTTAACTGGAACCCAATCATTTTTAATGAGTTCAGAAAAAATTTTTTGAATACTAACCTCTCCTTCATAAGGAATAGATTTTTTAGTTTTTACATCAAATAAAAATTTTTCATGTTCGGTTCCTATTCTCCAACTATCTTTAGTTTTGGAACCTTGAAAAAAATAATCTATTAACTGTTGTTTGTTCTCAATATTTTGCAATTTAATACTCTGTTTATGATTTCAAGTTTGGTCAATTTATTCCTTGGATCAATCTAATTCAATAACGATTAGTTGATATTAATATAATAAAAAAAATATATATTAATTTATCAAACTAAAATTGGGAGAAATACATGAAAGGGTATTGGATTGCTAAATACAAAACTGCTGAAGATGCAATAAAATTAGGTAGTTATGCGGAAAAAGCTTTGAAAGCTATTACTAGTTTTGGAGGGAAGCCTTTGGTGCGAGGTGGAAAATATATAACTCTCGAAGGAAAGGAATTTATAAGAACAGTTATTTGGGAATTTAAAGATTATGATACAGCATTAAATTGTTACAGATCTAAAGATTATCAAGAAGCTTGGTCGATAGCAAAAAATACAGTTTTAAGGGATCTTATGATTGTTGAGGGTATTTAATATTCGACAGGCACAGGATCTATACTTCTCCACATATACCACGTTGCAACTGTAGAATAAGGATGCCACTTATTTTTAAAAAAATCTAACTGTTCCTTTTTTAAAGGATATTCTTTTCTATAATTCACAGAAATTGCTTTAATTAATCCAATATCTGAGAATGGAAAAATATTAGATCGATTAAGATTAAAAATTAAAAACATTTGTGCCGTCCAAACTCCTATCCCTTTAATTCTAACCAAATGCTTAATCGCGTCCTCATCTGGCATTTGCTCTAATATTTTAATATCTAAAGTTTTATCAAAAAATTCTTTCGCTATAATTTTCAGATACAAAATTTTTTGACGCGATAAACCAGCAGAAGCCAATTGTCTTTTTTGTAGTTTTAAAACATTTTTTGGAGTAATTTTTTTTACAATTTTTCCAAACTTTAACCACACTGAATCGGCCGCTTTAACAGAAATTTGCTGTCCAATAATTGATCTGCATAAAGAATAAAAAGGATCTCCTCGTGTAACCAAATGTCCGTCATATTTACTAATAATCTTTGCTAATTTTTTATCTTTTTTAGATAAAAATTTTTTTGCATCATCCCAATAATGTGGTGGTTTTTTTTTCATAAAACGGTATTTTTTATTTTTTTCACTTGTTCGCGTCGAAAAATTATAAAAGAACTAATAACAATTATAACTGCACCTATAACCGTTGTAACTGAAGGAATTTCAGAAAAAATATAATAGCCAAAAATAATTGCTGATAAGACGCTTAAATATTTAAGAGGAGTTATTAATGATGCATCAGCTCTTCTATATGCTGTTGTCATGAATAAATTTGCTATAGACCCGCAAATTCCAATCATAATTAAATAAATTAAATCTATAGTGTTTGGAAAAATCCAAGCTTCAAAAAAGAATGCAAATGAACTAACAACTATTAAAAGAGCAGTAAAATAAAAGGCTATAAGATAATCAGGTTCTGTCTTTGATAATTTTTTAATTGAAACAGCAACAATACTAAACCCAATGCAGTAAAATATTGGGAAGATAGAATAAATATTGAATAAACTAGTCCCTGGCTTTGTAATAAAAAGAACGCCAGTTAATCCTGCTAAAACTGCAAACCATCTTCTGTAACCAACGATCTCTTTTAAAAAAATTATTGAAAATATAGTTACAAAAACTGGTGCTGCTTGCGCGATAGAAACAACGTCTGCAAGCTGCATATGTTTTACTGCAATAAATGTTGAAACCATTGCAAAAGTGCCAAAAAAGGCTCTAATAAAATGTAACTTTGGTTTGTCAGTTTTAAAAAAAATAAATATTTTTTTTTTAGGTATTAAAAAAAAAATAGGGATCAGGCCAAACAAGCCTCTAAAAAAAGCAACTTCACCAATTGGATAATATTTAGTTGTTAATTTAACAAAAATATCCATCGCAGAAAAACAGGCAACGCTTAACAACATGTAAAATGAACCTGTTCTATTAGACAATAGCATGAATATATTTTACCTAAATCTTTTCATAACATATAAAAATAACTTTAATATAAAATTTTATGAGTGTTGCTATTTTTGCTGCTGGATGTTTTTGGGGAGTTGAAAAAAAATTTGACCTGACAAAAGGTGTTACAAAAGCAGAAGTTGGATATACAGGTGGTAGAATTAAAAATCCAACTTATGAACAAGTTTGTTATGAAGAAACAGGTCATGCTGAAGCTGTGAGAATATATTTTGATGAAAATATTATAAGCTACAAACAATTATTAGATGTGTTCTGGAAATCTCACAATCCAACCACGTTAAATAGACAAGGTCCTGATATTGGTGAACAATATCGTTCAGCAATATTTTACTTAGATAATAATCAAAAAGTTGAAGCAGAAAAATCAAAGCAAGAGATGAACAAAACTACATTTAACAACAGCATCGTAACTGAAATTACTAAAGCAGATGAATTTTATTTAGCAGAAGAATACCATCAAAAATATCTAAAAAAATTAGGAAAATATTAATGTCATTAGTAACAACGGACTGGCTAGATAAAAATCTTTATACAGATAATATTAAAATTTTGGATTGCTCTTGGCATATGCCAAATACAAAAAGAATTGGAAAAGATGAGTTTTTAAAAGAGCATATTCCTAATGCTATTTTTTTTGATATCGATAAATTTTCTGATCCTTTAGGAAAATTTCCACACACCATTCCGCCTAAAGATTTATTTGAAAAACTATGCTCAGAGACTGGTATTAAAAATTCAGATCATATAATTGTATATGATAGTCTTGGTATTTTTAGCTCTCCAAGAGTGTGGTGGATGTTTAATCATTTTAACCACAGCAATGTTTCAATTTTGGATGGAGGTTTAATTAAATGGAAAAATGAGAATAAAAAATTAGAAAACGGAGATAAAAAAAATATCTCTAAAAGTAATTTTAAATGCTCAACTATAGATAATTTACTTACTACTATTAAACAAGTTCAACAAAACATTCATAATAAAAAATTTGATTTAATAGACGCTAGAAGCAAAGGTAGATTTGAAGGTGTTGATCCTGAGCCTAGACCAGAAATTAAAAGTGGATCTATTCCAAATAGTTGCAACGTACCTTGGCCTGAGTGCATTGATCCGATTACAAAATGTTTTTTACCAGAACAAGATATAAGAAATAAATTTAAAAAAATTAATATCAATGAAAATTCAAATGCGGTTTTTTCATGTGGATCAGGTGTAACAGCTTGTATCATTGCAAAAGCATTTAATATTATTGGTGGTAAAAAATTCTCAATTTATGATGGCTCCTGGACGGAATGGGCTAGTCAACAAAAAGACGAAATAGTTCAATAAATTCAATTAATATAAAAATTCTTTTTTTAATTAAACCGTGATATGAAGACGTTTTCATGAATGCCAAAAAAAAAATTATCATTATTACAGGAATTATTGTCCTATTAGTTGTTGCAGTTGTTGCGGGAAGATTAATTCTTAACAGCTACATACAAAAACAAATTAATGTTACAAGACCAACAGAAGTTACTACGTATTCAGTTAAAACTGCAAAGTTTTTTGAAACTATAGACACTTTTGGAACAGCAATTGCTAATCAATCTTTTGCGATTAGAATTAAAAAAGTAGATTTAATTAGTTCAGTAGAATTTGATAAAAATTTAATAGTTCAAAAAAATCAGCTTATTGCTCAATTGAAGAACGATAAAATTGTTGCACCTTTCACAGGAAGATTAGGTGTTAGAGAAATAACGCCTGGTATCTTTGGTAGCGATGAATCAATTATAGCAACTTTGGATGATATAGATTCAGTTAAAGTTGATGTTAAAATTCCTGAAAACTATTCAAGCATTTTAAAAAGGAATTTAAGAGTAGAAGTAAGCACAGATGACTTACAAGAAAAATTTACTGGAATTTTAGAAACCGTAAGCTCAAGAGTTGATCCTATTACGAGATCTATATTAACGCAGGTTCGAATTAAAAATACGGGACTTAAAATTGTGCCGGGGATGTTAATAAATATTTCTATTATTTATAACGAAAAAGAGGCTTTAGAAGTTCCGGAAGAATCTATAGTTCAACAAGGAAATAAAACTATTGTTTATAAAATTATAGACGACAAATCAGTTGCACTTACAGAGGTTAAAGTGGGTTTAAGAAATTTTGGTAAAGCAGAAATTATTTCTGGGTTAAATTCTGGTGATCAAATTGTAAAAGAAGGTATTTCAAAGATAAGGGATAAATCTTTAATTAAAGTTGTTAACTAATACAAATGTTACTAACTGATATTTCAATAAAACGTCCAGTTTTTGCAACTGTGATGTCCATTGTATTAATTATATTTGGCCTTGTTGTTTTTAGTAAAATTCCAGTTCGAGAACTTCCTAACATTGACCCTTCAGTTGTAACTGTAAGAACAGACTACACTGGAGCTTCTGCCGAAATTGTTGATTCACAAATCACTCAGCTTATTGAAGATACCGTTGGAGGAACTCAGGGAATTAGAACGATATCATCATCAAGCGTTGATGGAAGATCAACCATTAAAATGGAATTTGAGATTGGTGTAAACGTTGACGAAGCGGCTAACGATGTGAGAGATGCTGTTTCAAAAGTAACAAACAGCTTACCCACGAATGCATCTGGTCAGCCTTTAAGTTTACCAGTTATATTCAAAACTACGGAGAGCAATACAATAACTATTTGGCTTAGATTAAGAAGCAAAAATTTATCAAACATAGAATTGAGTGATTATGCGCTCAGATATTTAACAGGTTATTTTTCAAGTGTGCCTGGCGTTGGACAGATTATTCTTAGCGGTGAAAAACAATTATCGATAAGAGTTTGGTTAAATCCTATAGCACTTGCTTCTAGGGATATAACCGAACAAGAGGTAGAAGCTGTTTTACTTAAAGAGAATTTAGATTTTCCAGCTGGTAAATTAAATTCTAAAAATACTGATTTAGTATTAAAATTAGATAGGAATTATAAAAATGTTAACGATTTTAAAAATTTAGTTCTTAAAACTCAAAAAGATGGTTCGGTTGTAAGATTAAAAGATGTAGCAAGAGTTGAAATTGGGGCCTTAAATATAGAAACAATGTTTAAAGGTAATGGTTATCCAGTAGTTGGTATTGGAATTTATCAGCAATCGGATGCAAATACTATTGACGTTGCTAAAGGAGTAATAAAAAGACTTCAGGAAGTTAAAAAAAATCTTCCGGAGGGTCTCGAGCTTGATGTTGCTTTTGACCGATCAGAATATATCAAGGCTGCAGTTGATGAAGTTTATAAAACACTTTTTATTTCTGTAATTCTAGTTGTTGCAATTATTTATTTATTTTTAGGAAATCTTTCTGCAGTTGTCATCCCAACCCTTGCAATTCCGGTTTCGTTAATATCAACATTTCTTGCAATTCGATTTGCAAATTTTAGTATTAATTTATTCACCTTAATGGCACTCGTAGTTGCGATTGGTCTGGTAGTCGATGATGCTATTGTGATGCTTGAAAATATCTATCGAAGGATGGAACAAGGAGAGACCTCTTTAGTTGCGGCTTATAAAGGAGCAAGTCAGGTTTCTTTTGCAATTATTTCAACTACGGTTGTTTTAATTGCAGTTTTTATGCCACTAATATTCGTTCAAGGAATTGTTGGAAAATTATTCACGGAACTTGCATTAACGCTTTCTTTTTCAGTAGCGATATCGGCTTTTGTGGCATTAACACTATCACCTATGCTTGCGTCTAAATATTTAAAAATATCTCATGAAAAACCAAAGCTTGTTGAAAAGTTTGATTTATATCTAAACAGATTTACAAATTTTTACTTTGAAACTTTAAATTTAATATTACACAAAAAAAAAGAAGTTATAATTTTTCTAGTTTCGATTTTAATTATAATTGGAATTTTATTCAAATTAACTCCTAAAGAATTAGTTCCTCCAGAAGATAGAGGAGTTTTTTATGTAGTCGTTCAAGCGCCTGATGGAGCTGGTTATGAATACACAAAAGAAAAAACTGAAAAAATTGAAAGTTTATTTTTAAGCAAACTTGGTAAAGGTGAGTACAAAGAAGTTCTTGCTAGAATACCTGGTTTTGGTGCTTCGGCTGGACAAGTAAATTCTGGCTTTATTGTAGTCCTGCTTGAGGACTGGGGTAAAAGAAAAGCTTTTACGGGTAAAAATTTAGGTGAAGTATTTCAACAACTGAATACGTTTCCGGGAGTTAAAGCATTTCCTATTATGCCACAAAGTTTGAGAGGTGGAGCTGCGGATAAACCAATTCAATTCGTTTTAAAAGGAAATACTTATGAACAGTTAATTGAATGGAAAGAAATTCTAAAAAAAGAAATAGCTAATAATAAAAATTTAGTAAACGTGGACGATGATTTGGATTTAACAATTCCTCAATTAGTTCTTAAAATTAATAAAGAAAAAGCTGCTGATCTTGGAATTAATATCAACCAAATTGGTAATACCTTACAAACAATGTATGGATCAAAAGAGGTTACAAAATATCTATACAACGGAAGAACTTACTCTGTAATGCTACAAGCAGATCTTAAAAATAGAGTAAAACCTTCTGATCTTAAACAAATATATCTAAGAACGGGTTCTGGTAAACTTGTGTCTTTATCAACAATTGCTTCTTTTGAAACTGCCGCAACTTTTACATCTCTTAATAGATACAACAGAGAAAGAGCTGTAACGATAAGCGCTAGAATGGTTGGGGACTATACAATTGAACGAGCTCTTAATTACTTAGAAACATTAGTAAAACAAAAATTACCACCTGAAGCTAGAGTGGATTACAAAGGAGAATCCTTTGAATATAAAAATACTAGCTCGGACATTTATTTCATATTTATACTTGCATTATTTACAGCTTATTTATCTCTTGCTGCGCAATTTGAAAACTGGAAACACCCATTAACAATCATGTTAACTGTCCCTCTTGCAATTTTAGGAGGAATTATTGGTCTATGGATTATAGGAAGTTCAATAAATATTTACAGTCAGATTGCATTAATTGTCTTGATAGGACTCGCCGCCAAGAACGGAATTTTAATTGTTGAATTTGCTAATCAACTTCGCGCTGAAGGCAAAACTATTGAGCAAGCGATTATTGAATCTTGCAAAGTAAGATTAAGACCAATCTTGATGACTTCTATTGCAACTATTGTTGGAGTGATACCGCTAATCATCGCAACAGGAGCTGGAGCAGCAAGTAGAATGACTGTTGGAATAGTCATATTTATGGGAATACTCTTCTCAACTTTATTTACGCTATACGTTATTCCAGCAATGTATTTAATGATTGGAAAAGATTCTGGAAGAGTTGATGCCGTTGAAATCGAACTTGAAAGACAGCTAAAAGAAAGTTCTAATAAATAAAATACTTATTAGTAGTTAACTGATGTTTGCATCGCTCAAGCTGGGCTTTGTATTTTTTTGCCGCTCTTTCCACTGATCTTGCGTACGGAATAACCTTTGGTGAATTCTTGTAATTTTTAAAATTGCCCCACCCTTCATGATAAGCAATATATTGTTTAAAATAATCATTCTTTGGAATTTTTAATAATTGATGAGTTTTATTTATATACCAACCAATAAAATCAACTGAATCATTAAAGCTTACTCTAAGCGCGAGTTGCTGATTAGTTTCACGTTGAAATTGTTCCCAAGTTTTATCAACCGCTTGCGAATATCCAAAAGCTGTCGATTTTCTTTTATAAGGAATAACTTTAAATAATTTATCCCACTCAGGCAAAGCCAGCCAATCAAAATCAGATTCTCTTTGAATAATTGCCATCTGCAATTCCACAGGGGCTCCCCATTTTTTTTCTGAATTCTTTACAAATTTGTACCAGAAATAATTGTCAGTAAACATTTGACAAGTATCTGCGGTATTTCTTGGTGCAGTAATGCAAGAAGTAATAAATAAAAGAGATAAATATAATAAGAATTTAAGTCTGTTTCGAATCATTAAAACAAACTTAATTTAAATAAAAAAAAATTTAAACAAGTCTATTGAACAGAACTCTTAATCCAGCGCAAAAAATCTTTGTTACCATTTTTTAAACTCACAAAAATAATGCATGGGCAGTCATAAGAATGAATTTTTTTTACATGAATTATGATTTTATTCATATTTTTAGCTGTTGTTTTGCCGATGAGGACTATCTCCTTTGCAGTGTTAATTTTTTTATTCCATTTAAAATAAGATTTTATACCAGGTAAAATATTTACGCAGGCTGCTAGATTTTTTTTAACAAGATCGGAGGCTATTTTTTCTGCTTCTTTTTTATTCTTACAAGTAATGTAAAATAATTTATAATCACTCATGAATTTTTAGTATCACAATTTAAAAAATAAAAAATGTATAATTTAATTCTAGTCAGACATGGTCAAAGTCAATGGAACTTAGAAAATAGATTTACAGGTTGGTATGATTCTGATCTTACAAAAAAAGGAATAGAGGAAGCTCAACAAGCAGGATCATTAATTAAAGATCTTAATATTAATTTTAATTTTGCTTTTACCTCTTTTCAAAAGAGAGCGATTCTAACTTTAGATGAAATAAATAAAAAATTAGATCAGAGCATTAAAACAATTATTAAGGCTTGGGAGTTAAACGAGAGGCATTACGGAGCGCTTCAAGGTCTTAATAAAGAAGAAACTGCTAAAAAACATGGTGAGCAACAAGTAAAACTTTGGAGAAGAAGTTATGATATTCCTCCGCCAGCTATGGATAGGAGTAATCCTGATCATCCCGTGCATTATCCAATCTATAAAAATATTAATAAAGATTTAATTCCAGATACTGAATCATTAAAAGATACTTTTAAGAGGGTTATTCCTTATTACGATAGTAAAATTTTACCTGTTTTAAAAAAAGAAAAGCACTTAATCGTATCAGCACATGGCAACAGTTTAAGATCTCTTTGTAAAAAAATATTTAATATAAGTGATAGCGCAATTGTTGAATTGGAAATTCCAACTGGAAATCCAATTCATATTAAATTTAAAGAAGATATGAGTGTGTTAAGCAGTTCTTATCTTGATCAAAAAAGAGCAAAACCTATTCCGATTAACGAATAAGGTCTAATTTTTTTAGTTTCTCGTAAATAGATAAATCAGTCACGTGATAAAATATATTTGGTGACACTTCTCCAACCATTTTTTTATCAGCAATTGCTTCATCCCAAACGGGTTGAATGGAAAAGTTTTCATTCACTTTACTCTTTAATAAAGTAGGATTAATGATCTGGCAGCCTGTAAAAATTAAATTATTAGTATCTCCAGGTTGTCTAAATAAGAAAGGCTCAGATTTTATAGTAAAATCGCCTCTTAAAGTTTTATCAAAACTATTCTCCTTTTTTATCATTAAAAGACCGGACCAAGCGTTATGTTGAGTAAAGTTTTTATATAAATTTTTTAATGGAGATAAATACTCATCGGACCAAATCGTATCGCTATTAATAGAGATAAAAGGCTTATCTTGAAAAAAATCTAACGCATTACGAATTCCACCACCTGTGCCAAGAATATCTTTTTCTTTAAAAATTTTAATATCGTATTTATTTTTATTATTCTCAGCAAAAGAGATAATCTGGTCTCCCAAGTGATGAGTGTTAATAGCAAAGCTTTTAACGCCAAATTTTTTTAAAAAATTTAAGGTATTCTCAAGTAAACTAACATTATTAATTTTTAATAATGGTTTTGGAGTAGTATTTGTAAGTGGAAGAACTCTTTTTCCAAAGCCAGCGGCTAGAACAATCGCTCGTTCAATCATTTACCTTTTAAACACCACTCAATAATACCTTTTTGACAGTGCAGTCTATTTTCAGCTTGCTGCCACACTACTGATTGTTTTCCATCAATAACACCAGCACTAACCTCTTCTCCTCTTTGCGCTGGTAAGTCATGCATAAAAATTGCATCTTTTTTTGCAATCTTCATTAATTTTTCATTCACTTGAAAATTTTTAAATGCTTTTCTTTTTTTACTTAAGTTTCCTTTATCACCCATAGAAATCCATTTATCCGTCATAATACAATCTGCATTATCTGCGGCGTCTTTTGCATCATGTAGTATTTCAATATCTGCTTTTCTCTTTTTCGCCCAAGCAATAACTTTTTTCGATGGCATATAATCTTTCGGACAAGCAATCTTTAATTCAAAATCAAATTGAGCGGCAGCTTCCATCAAAGAATTGGTAACGTTATTACCATCACCAACCCAAGCAATTTTCTTTCCTTTAATTGAACCTTTAATTTCTTCAAAGGTCATTACATCACTTAAAATCTGACAAGGATGACTGTCGTTAGTTAATCCATTGATAATAGGAACTGTAAGAAGCTCTGAAAATTTTAACAAAGTACTATGTTCAAAAGTTCTAAGCATAACAATATCTGAAAAGGCCGAAAAAATTCTTGCCGTATCTTCTATAGTTTCTCCTCCAATTCCAACGTGCAAATTCTCAGAGTTAATAACAATAGTTTGACCCCCAAGCTGTCTCATTGCTAAATCAAAAGACAATCTTGTTCTTGTAGATGGTTTTTCAAAAACCATAAGCAGCATTTTACCTTCTAAAGGATTGTCTTTATCTACAAGGACTTTGCCTTTGGTACTTCTATTTTTTTTTCTAGTCTTAGAATTTTCGACAATCTGTCTCAAATCTCTTTTATCAATTAGACTTAAATCTAAAAAATGTTTCATAATTAAAATTCAGAACAAGTTTTTGTAATTATTCTTATTGCTTCATCAATATCTTTTTTTTCAACTATAAGCGCAGGTAATAATCTTACAACGCTATCACCAGCTTTTACTGCTAGCATTTTATTTTGAAATAAATGATCTAAAAACTTACCATTGTCTACTTTTAGCTTAATCCCTCTTAAAAGACCAATCCCTCTTACCTGTTCAATCACATTGCCATATTGCTTTTGGACTTCTTTTAATTTTTTTTCAAAATAACTGCCGACTTCTTGAACGTGTTCTAAAAAACCTTTTTCTAAAATTATATCCAATACTGCATTGCCTACGCTCATCGCTAAAGGATTTCCTCCAAATGTGCTACCATGAGTTCCAGGCTTCATACCCACAGCAACTTTCTTATTTACCAAACATGCTCCTATTGGAAAACCTCCACCAATTCCTTTTGCGATAGGAACAATATCGGGAACAATATTTGCCCATTCAAATGCAAAAAATTTTCCAGTTCTTCCAATTCCACACTGAACCTCATCTAAAATAAGTAGAATTCCATTATCATCACAAAGCTTTCTTAAAGGTTTTAAACAATAGTCTGGAACAACTCTCACTCCGCCTTCTCCTTGAACAGTTTCAAGCATAATGGCAGCTGTATTTTTTGTAATTGCTTTCTTTAAAGCCTCATGATCACCAAATGGAACTTGATCAAAACCATCTACTTTAGGACCAAATCCAAGAGTATGCTCTTTGTTATTTGCGGCAAATAAAGCTGCTAGGGTTCTGCCGTGAAAAGCTCCTTCAAAAGTAATAATCCTATTTCTTTCTGGCTGACCTGTTTCAAAAAAATATTTTCTTGCAACTTTAATACTCGCCTCTGTTGCCTCTGTTCCTGAATTTACAAACATAACAAAATCAGCAAAAGTATTATCGGTTAATCTTTTTGCTAATTTTTCTTGTTCAGGAATTGTAAAGGCATTTGATACGTGCCATAATTTTTCTGATTGTTTTTTTATCGCCTCAACTAAATGTGGATGACAATGTCCTAAAGAATTAACAGCAATGCCAGAGACAAAATCTAAATATTTTTCTCCCGTTGTTGAAGTAAGATAAACACCTTTTCCTTCAGCAAAAGAAACTTCTCTTCTCTTATATGTGCCTAGTATTGAACTCATGAAAATTAGCTTTTAATTCTGTAACCTTTTTTAAAAAGGATATAACATATAAACCACAAAGCTAAATTGATAATTGTTAAATAAAAAAATCCAATAACAATTGATCCATCGGCCTGTCCTAAAAATCCATATCTAAATCCATCAATTGCATAAAAGAAAGGATTTGCGTGGCTAATATAATAAAAGATCGAATGTAGATTCTGTATAGAATAAAAAGTTCCTGATAAAAATGATAACGGGATAATAATAAAGTTTGTAACTGTTGCCATATTATCGAATTTTTGAGCCCATAACCCTGTAATAAATCCTAAACATGCAAGCATTGAAGATCCAAGCAAAGCAAATAGAAATATTATAAAAATATTATGAACTGGAACATGAGCAAACGGAATAACTACTAGCACAGAAAAAAACCCAATAATTAAACCTCTTGTGATTGCTCCTAAAAGCATTGCCGCTGTCACCTCCATAGCGCTAAGTGGAGGAAACAATATATCAACAATGTTTCCTTGGACTTTAGCAATCATTAAAGAAGAAGATGTGTTTGCAAACGAATTTTGTAATATCTGCATGCAGATTAAACCAGGCAATATAAAAACACCATATTCCTGACCTAAAACGTTATTTCTGTTAAGGCCTAGAGCTACTGTAAAAACTGCTAAAAAAAGAACTAATGTTACAACTGGTGAAAATACAGTTTGTATCCATACATTTAAAAATCTTAAAATTTCTTTTTTATAAAGCGTATAAAAACCAATCCAGTTGATGTTAATCACTACTGGAATTCTAATTTTATAATCTTTAATCGCGTTCATATTTTTAACTATTTATTAAAATATATAAATAAATGTGGATAGATTTACATAAATTAAATAAATCACTGATTTATCTACATTTTTTTATACCACATATAGTATAATTTACTTCATGTTAAACTACATATAGTATTTAAAGCGTCTTATGGGATGGACACCAGAAAAAACTGAACAATTAAAAAAACTTTGGAACGAAGGTCATACTGCGAGCCAAATAGCTGCAATGCTAGGCGAGAGCATTTCTAGAAATGCTGTTATTGGAAAATCACACCGTTTAGGACTTGCTGGCAGATCTCATTCTAGAAATATTTACATTCAAAAAAGTGAAAACAAATTTCATCACAAAAATAGCGTCCCTTTAAAAAGATTAAGAAAACCTCGTGGTCTTAGAGCTATTGTTATTGAAAAAGATTTTGAACCTGAAAATCCGACTGCCTTAGAAAATTTAAATGAAAAAACTTGTCGTTGGCCTATAGGACATCCAGATGAAGCGAATTTTTATTTCTGTGGAAGAAATCCTATGGAAGAAAGAGTTTATTGTAAATTACACGTTCTTCATGCTTATCAACCTAAGGGATGGAAAAATGATGAAGAGGAAGATAAGAATACAAAAGGAACAGAAGAACTTCCAGAGTTTCTTGAAAAGAAAATCAAGTCTGCTTAATTAGAATAAACAATCTTAGACTTTAATTTCATTTCTTCTGCCAAAGATTTCAGTCTTTTTTGAACTTGATTAGAAATTACCTGTGTATCTTTTTTAGAAACTTTTAAAATTAAATCTTTATTACCGCTTTTGTAAATTTTAATTTTATCAAAAAATATATTAGAAATAACTCCAACTGAAGAAGCCAATCTCAATGCCGCTCCAATCTGTCTACAAGCCATAATTTCTTCATTAGTTAATAATTTTACAAACTCTACATTAGGATAATATTTTGTAGAACAATGTCTCCAAAATGAAACTAGACCAAGTTTAATTCTATCACTATGAGATAATTTTAAAATTGGTGCATTGATAACTTCTTGAAAAACTAATTCAGCTCTTTGATAAACTCCAAGACCCCAATCAAAATTACTTAATGAACAAGCTGGTAGCAAAAGCCTATGAGAAAAATGCTTTTCATTACTTGAGAAAAGATTTTTAATAAAATTATATAATTTTATATAATTAGCTGCATAATCTGCTTTTTTATGAGATATAAAATGCACAGATCTATTTAAAGAATTATTCTGTAAAACTTTTAAATGAGATTTTCCAATTAACGAACCTTCTCTAACTCCGGATTGTGAAATAAATACATTGGCAGGATCACAAATTTTTATAAGGTTGGACAATATATATCCACCTATTGGAATGTAATTACTTCTAGATTTAGTTGCTGACAATAATTTCTCAGACTTAATTGCTTTTACGCTATTTAATTTATTTGCAAATTTTAAAGCTTCAAAACCTGTTAGTTTATATTGATGTAAGATAGGCAAAGGATAATTTGTTTTAATCATGTGAGCATTCATGAAGGTTCTCCATGTTCCACCACATAAATAAAGGTTTTTGATTTTATTTTTTCTTAACCATTCAATTTTATTTAAATAAAAACTTATTATTTTTCTTACCTTATTCTTGTTTCTCTTGGGTTGATTAAACAACCTTAAAACTCCTAATGGTAAAGATATTTTTTCATGAATAATATTTTTTTCAACTCTGGCAAGTTCTAAGCTCCCTCCTCCTAAATCGGCAACAACTCCATTTACTTTTTGAAAACCTATAATTACTCCAAGGGCTGAATTTTCTGCTTCTTGATTTCCAGATAAAATTATAATTTTCTTTTTAATAATTCTTTGAGCTTTAGCAATAAACTCTTTTGCGTCAGTTGCCTCTCTAAGAGCAGCTGTGCCTATCGCTTTATATTTTTTAACCTTTAAATTACTAAGTATCTGTTTAAATCTTTTTAAAACATTTAAAGCAAATTCTGATCCTTTGGGGTCAAGTTTACCAGTGCGGTCTAAATTTTTACCTAATTGACAAACAGCTTTTTCATTAAATACCGGTATTTGCGAGTTTAAAATATTATCATAGATCAGCATTCGAATAGAGTTAGATCCAAGATCAATGATGGCTTCTTTATTTATAAAATCTTTTTGTTTTGTGATCATATTGATATTACTTAACTAATCTTAATTTTTCTGGCATTGTTAAGTTAATAGAATTTCCTCTTCCAGATAAACTTGGATTTTTCATAAAATAACTATGTGCAGAAAAACTATCATCTTCTGTAACTTGAATTTTTTCATAATCTTCACTAGATGTTAGAAACCAACTATTTTCAGCATCCTTATAATTCGCAAGCATAATTTGGTCTAATACTTGCTCGTGCACCGTAGGGTTTTCTATTGGTATAAATAACTCTACTCTTCTATCTAAATTTCTTGTCATTAAATCTGCGGAACTAAAGAAAACAAGATTAGATCTTGATGGCATCACTTCTCCATTTGCAAAACAATAAATTCTTGAATGTTCTAAAAATCTCCCCACAATACTTTTTACAATAATATTTTCTGAAAGTCCTTTAATTCCAGGTTTAAGACAACAAATACCTCTAACAAATAAACAAATCTTAACACCGGCATTAGATGCTTGATATAATTTATCAATCATCGCTTTATCAACTAAAGAATTAAGTTTTAGCCATATTTCGGCATGTTTACCTTTTGATTTATTTTCAATTTCTTTATCTATTAATGAATATAATTTTGTTCTTAGAAATAATGGAGAAAGAATTATTTTTTTTAACTTTTTAGGTTCGGCATAAGTTGTTATGTAATTAAAAAATTTCTCTACATCTTCGCATATAATTTTATCCGAACTAAAAAATGACAAGTCTGTATATATTTTGGCATTTACAGGATGATAATTACCCGTGCCAAGATGCACATAACTGATAAGTTTATTTTTCTCTTTCCTTACAACTAAGCTTGCTTTTGCATGCGTTTTTAGCTTTATGAAGCCATAAACAACCTGTACTCCTGCCTTTTCTAAAGTGGAGGCTAAACTAATATTAGTTTCTTCATCAAATCTAGCTTTGACCTCGACTACCGCAGTAACTGATTTTCCTTTTTCTGATGCCAATACTAATGCTTTAACAATTGGTGAATCTGAAGTTGTTCTGTAAAGAGTTTGTTTTATAGCAATTACATTAGGATCTTCTGCGGCCTGATTTAAAAACTGAATAACAGAATCAAAAGTTTCATAAGGGTGGTGAACTATAAAATCTTTAGCTTTAATGGTTGCAAAATAATCATCATTGAACTGTTTTAATCTTTCAACTTGCCTTGGACTAAATGACTTAAATACTAAATTTGTATCTTTTTTATTATAAATTTGATCAATCTGATGTACTCCAACAAAACTATCCATCTCATATACTTCATCCTCTGTTACTTCTAATTTTTTATAAACAAATTTTTTCAACAATGGATCTGCATTAGATCTTATTTCTAATTTAACAATTCGACCTTTTCTTCTTTTCTTTAAAGCTTTTTCTAAGTACATTATTAAATCTTCCGCTTCTTCTTCAAACTCGATATCACTGTCCCTTATGATCCTAACAGATGTATATTTATTAAGATGATAGCCTGGGAATAAATAATTTACGTAATTACTGATGATGTGTTCAATGCTTAAATATTTTTTTATATCAGCTCTATTGCTAATATTAATAAAACGCTCAATATTCTGCGGAATTAAAATAGTAGCAAAAAATTTTTTACTTTTATTTCTTTTATTTAAAAGCATTACTAAGAAATGTCCTTTATTAGGAATAAAAGGAAACGGATGTGATGGATCTATGATTAACGGAGTTAATACTGGAAAGATATTTTCTCTAAAAATTTTATTTAATCTAGCCTTTTCTGACTTATTAAGATCACGATAAGACGCAAATAATATTCCTTCTTTGCTTAAATCAACTTTTAAATTCGACCAAGCTTCATTGGAAGTTGATAATAATTTTTTGGTTTTAATAATTATACGTTCAAGTTGTTTTTCACTTGTAAGTCCGTCGTGTGATAAAAAAGAAACTTTATCTTTAATTTGATTATATATCCCAGCTACTCTGACCATGAAAAATTCATCTAAATTATTTGCTGCTATTGATAAAAATTTTAAACGCTCTAGTGTAGGATTTTTTAAATTTGAAGCCTCTGCTAGAACTCGCAAATTAAATTTTAACCAAGATATTTCTCGATTAATGTACTTATTTATTTTTTTTTCTTTTCTTTGCATGTGAGTTTATCTAAAAATCTATGACTTAATATATTACAATAATGTTAAATTTATATGTCATGAGGCATTCCAAATCTAGCTGGAATGACCATAATATTAGCGATTTTGAAAGGCCTCTGTCTTCTAAAGGAAGAAAAGATATCAAATTTATAATTAAATTTCTAAAAATAAAAAAAATAAAATTTGATTTTGCTTACGTTTCTTCTTCTAAAAGAACTAAGGAAACTTTTAAATTATTAAAAAAAAAAATAAAAATAAAAAAAGAAATTTTTACTAAAAAATTATATTTATCTAATGAAGATAAGATATTTAATATAATAAAAAAAACTAAAAATAATTATAAAAGTATTCTTCTTGTTAATCACGAGCCCACTTGTAAAAATTTAGTTAATAAACTTATAAAAAAAAATTATTTCCTATTTAAAGACAAAAAATTTAGTACTTCCGCTATTGCAAAAATAACTTTTTCTATAAAAAAATGGAAAAAAATTAAAGAACGTAGCGGTAAATTAGTTTTTTTTAAAAGACCGATAGACTTAGCTTAAGAATCTAAAGAATAACCTGATGATCTAACAGTTCTAATTAGATCATTCTTTTTATCAATATTTATTGCTTTTCTTAATCTTCTAATGTGAACATCGACAGTTCTGGTTTCAACATTAATACTTTCTCCCCAAACATTATTTAGAAGCTGTTCGCGTGAATATACTCTTTGTGGACTTTTGATTAAAAAATCCAATAACTTATATTCTGTTGGCCCTAGTTTAATTTCCCTGTCATCTCTAAAAACTTTTCTTGTAATACGGTCAATTTTTAAATCCTTAAATATTGCTAAATCTTCTAGCAAAGAAGGTTTTGATCTTTTCAATAAAGATTTAAGTCTTAAAATTAATTCTTTATTATTAAAAGGTTTGGTTAGATAATCATCAACACCATTTTCAAATCCTATAATTTTATCTTCTGCTTCACTTTTTGCAGTTAACATCAAGACTGGTATTGTTTTTAATTTTTTATCTCTCTTAATTTGTTTACAAACTTCTATTCCTGAAAAATCTGGCAACATCCAATCTAAAACTACAAGATCTGGCAATGTACTTTTAATTAGTTGCAATGCTTCCTGTCCGGTCTCGGCGTTCTTAACTTTATATCCTTCTTTCTCTAAATTATATTTAAGTAGAGTGATTAATGGTATCTCATCTTCAACGGTTACTATATTTGCTGACATTAAGTTATTTGCCCGAAACTATAGAATCCTGCCCTTTAGGTCTTTGTCCTTTAATTTGTGTTCCCTTAATTAAAAAATAAATATGCTCAGCAATATTAGTTGCGTGATCGCCAATTCGTTCAATATTTTTTGCTATAAATAAAAGGTGAGTTCCATCTTCTAAATTTTTCTTATTTAACTTCATAAATTTTAATAATTCTTCCATTAACAAATTAATTGAGTCATCTATTTCTTTATCTTTTCCCCAAACTTCTAAAGCACTTTCTGCTGATCTTTTTGCATAAGCGTCCATTGTAAGCTTTAAGTTTTTTTGCACAAATTCTGCAGAATTTTTTATATCTGTTGCAATTTTAGGGTCTAACGTTAATTTTAAAATTCTTGATCGTTTTGCAATGTTTTTTGAAAGATCACCAATTCGTTCAAGTTCTGATGATATTTTCATCGCAGAAACTGTTTCTCTTAAATCAATGGCCAAAGGTTGGCGTAAAGCTATAAGGTCGATTACTTGTGCCTCAATTTTTTTTTCAAACTCATCAACTCTGTCATCTTTTCCAATAATTTTATCTACTAAATCTTGATCGCTTTTTTGCAAAGCAGTAATGGAGCTGGAGAACTGACTCTCCGCTAAAGCTCCCATTTTAATTATTGTGTTATGTAAATTTTGTAATTGCCCTTCAAATGAAGTTACAATGTGTTCAGTCATATTTTATTTAAGCCTCCAAGTTAAATTGTTATTATACGCTTTGGTTCTTATTGTAAAAAAAAAATTATATATAATTATATTCATCATAAAATTACCCAAATCTGCCCGTGATATAATCCTCCGTTTCTTTACGGTCTGGCTTAAGAAACATTTGTTTTGTTTTATTAAATTCCATTAAATCACCTAGGTACATGAAAGCTGTAAAATCAGAAATACGCGCTGCTTGTTGCATATTGTGCGTAACAATTGCTATGGTGTAGTCTTTCTTCAATTCATTTATTAACTCTTCTACTTTGTTTGTTGAAACTGGATCTAATGCAGAGGTCGGCTCGTCCAGCAATAAAACTGTAGGTTTAACAGCAATGCCTCGAGCTATACATAAGCGCTGTTGCTGGCCTCCCGATAAAGAAAGTCCACTTTGATTTAAAATATCTTTCACTTCATTCCATAATGCAGCTTTTTTTAAAGCCCATTCAACACGTTCATCCATAGATTTTTTATTTAAATTTTCATACAAACGCACTCCAAACGCTATATTGTTGTATATAGACATAGGAAACGGTGTTGGTTTTTGAAAAATCATTCCAACTTTTGATCTTAACAAATTTAAATCAAGTTTTGGATTAAGAATATTTTCTCCGTATAGATTAATTTCTCCCTCAGCACGTTGGTCTGGATATAAATCGTACATTCGATTAAATGTTCTAAGAAGAGTTGATTTTCCACAGCCTGAAGGTCCTATAAAAGCTGTAATTTTTTTTTCTTCAATATTTAAATTGACATCTTTTAAAGCTTTAAATTTACCGTAATAAAAATTCAATTTTTTTACTTCAATAGCATTTTTTATCATGCTGTTTTCTCCTTTAAAAAAACCCTTGCTATAATATTTAATATTAAAACGGTTAATGTAATTAATAAAGCTCCACCCCAGGCCAAATCTATCCAATTTTTATATGGGCTTAAAGCAAACTGATAAATAACCACAGGTAAATTAGCTATTGGTTTATTCATGTCTGATGAGAAAAATTGATTATTGAGAGCGGTAAATAATAATGGTGCAGTTTCGCCGCTAATTCTTGCAATAGCAAGCAATACACCAGTCATAACGCCAGCTTTTGCTGAACGTAAAACAACTTTTAAAGACACTTTCCATTTTGGCGCTCCCAAGGCATAAGCTGCTTCTCTTAATTGTGTAGGCACTAAACGTAAAATATTTTCAGTAGTTCTTAAAATAACTGGTACGGCAAGTAATGACAGAGCTAATGATCCTGCATATCCTGAAAAATGCTTAACTCTAGCAACGTAGATAGCATACACAAATAGACCGATCACTATAGAGGGGGCTGAAAGCATAATGTCAGAAACAAAACGAGTGAGTGATGCAATAAAATTTTTATTGCCATATTCTGATAAATAAATTCCAGCTAAAATACCGATCGGTGTACTAATTACAGTTGTTAAAGAAACAATCATTAAACTTCCTACAATTGCATTTGCTAAACCTCCGCCCGCAGATCCAGCAGCAGGCGTACTGTTAATAAAAGTATTTAAATTAAGCAAAGAAGAGAAGCCTTTAGAAAAAAGTATAATCAAAATCCAAACTAAAGCACTAATACCTATAACCATCGCTGCATTTGATAAAAATAAACCAATAAAATTTTTTCTTTTTCTGCTTTTATATATTGAATTATTCATTTTAAGTTCTAACCCCTTCTTTTTTCTCCATACTAAACAACATGAACTTTGCTAAAGCTAAAACAACAAAAGTAATTATAAATAGTGCAAGTCCTAAAGCAAAAAGAGATGAATAATGTAACCCAGGCTCTGCTTCTCCAAATTGATTTGCTAAAGTTGATGCTATTGAAGATCCTGGTGCAAATAAGGAAGCATTAATTCTGTTTGCATTCCCTATAACAAAAGTTACAGCCATAGTTTCTCCCAATGATCTTCCTAGGCCTAACATCACGCCACCTACAACTCCATTTCTCGCATAAGGAAATACAATTTTGCTAACAACTTCCCATTTTGTACATCCAATTCCATATGCCGACTCTTTTAATACTGAAGGAACTATCTCAAATACATCTCGCATCACTGACGCAATAAAAGGTATGATCATGAATGCTAAAATAATTCCCGCACACAACATTCCTATTCCATTAGGCGCCCCAACAAATAAAGCTCCTATAATAGGAATTTTTCCAAATACTGATTGTAAAATTGGCTGGATATAATCTCCAAAAATAGGAGCAAAAATAAATAAACCAAACATTCCATAAATAATGGAAGGTACTGCGGCTAATAATTCAATAGCTGTACCCAGGGGTCTTTTTAACCAATTAGGAGAAATTTCTGTTAAAAATAAAGCTATCCCAAAACTTATAGGAACTGCAATAATTAAGGCTATTAAGGCTGATATTAAAGTACCATAAATAGAAATAACCATTCCAAATTTAGAATTTACTACATCCCAATCGGTGCTAATAAAAAATTTAAAACCAAATTCTTTAAAAGTAGGCCAGGCACTTATAATTAAAGATAAAATAATTCCTGCTAAAAATATTAATACTAGAACAGCAAAAAAAAGAGTAAATTTATGAAAAAGAAAATCCTGTATCTTTTGAATTTTAACTACTTTGGTTTTAGCAGTTTTGGGCATTTTTATAATATTATAAAGAAGACTGTATCAACAAATTACCCCGGTTAATAGGCCGGGGTAATTGGTAATTAACTAATTTATCTTTTAATTTGACTCCAAACGTTTTTAGAAATGTAGTCAGTAAGACTTGCTGGAAGAGCAACATAGTCTAGCTCTGCTGCAGATTTACCACCATTTTTGAACGACCATTCAAAAAATTTCAAAGCAGCGCTTGATTTTTCTTTATTTGCTGAGTCTTTGTACATCAAAATAAAAGATGCACCTGTAATCGGCCAAGATTTTTCACCTTTTTGATTAACAAGCGTAATTCCCATTCCAGGCGTGCTTGCCCAATTAGCATTGGTTGCTGCCGCTCCGAAAGATTCAAGGCTTGGCTGTACATATTTTCCATCATGATTTTTCATGCTTAAATATGTAATTTTATTAAGTTTAGCGAAAGCATATTCAACATAACCAATTGCACCTTTAATTCTAGTTACGTTTGCAGCAACACCTTCGTTACCTTTCCCGCCAGTATTAGATTTTGCTGTCCAATTTACTGTTCCGCCTGAACCAATTTTTTCTTTCCAAGAAGCGCTAGCTGCTGAAAGATAATCAGTAAATATTTTTGTTGTTCCAGAACTGTCTGATCTAGTTACAACTGTAATAGCTTGATCAGGTAATTTTTTTCCTGGATTTAAAGCAGCAATTTGCTTGTCGTTCCAATTTTCGATTTCTCCAGCAAATATTTTTGCTAAAGTTTCACCGTCAATTTTTAATTCACCTGGTTTAAAACCATCAACATTTAATATTGCAACTATTCCACCGATGATTGCTGGGAATTGAACCATTCCATCTTTTTCCAATTCATCACCTTTTAACGGATTGTCTGTAGCTCCAAAATCAACTGTTTTTTCTTTAATCTGTTTGATTCCGCCTCCCGAACCAATAGAAGCATAGTTTAAGCTATCGCCTGAAGCTACTTTATATTGTTCGGCCCATTTTGTATAAATAGGCGCTGGGAAAGAAGCTCCTGCACCTGTGATCTCAATACCTTTTGTAAAAGCGTTTGTAGAAATTAACAAAGCTAAAACAAATGATAAAATAAACTTAGTTTTTTTCATTTTTTTTCCTTGGTTTAATTAATTTAATGGAGCATTTTTATGCTTACTAATGAGGTATTATGTTACAGTTTTATTAAAGATTTGTTACAAAAACTAAATTTTTGGTTGTACTCAGAGTAAAAAATTAAGAAATTAAGAGGATTTTTTAAGAACTTTCGAATTCCTGCAATTCAATAATAAATTCGGATCCTTTGCCTTCCATACTAGAGATTCTTAGTTCTCCTTCATGCTGATTAATGATGTGTTTTACAATAGATAAGCCAATACCGGTTCCTTCAATTTTTAATTTTTTTCCATTATCTGATCTATAAAATCTTTCGGTTATTCTTAGAATATCTCTTTTAGGAATTCCTATTCCTTGATCCTGTATCACAATTAGCACTTTTCCATTTTTAGAGTTCACTTCAAAACTAATCTCTGTATTGGGCAATGAGTATTTAATTGCGTTATCAAAAATATTCTTAAATAAAACAATAAGTTTTTCTTTATCACCTTTAACTATAAAATCTTTTTTAGAGTTAATAAATTTTATATTAATATTTTTTTCATTAGCTAACGTGGTATAATTTGAAATAACTTCTTTTAAAACTTCATTAATGCTTACTCTATCTCTAAGTTTAATATGTTCTTGTTGTTCAATTCTGTTTAGCATTAAAAGATCATCGATTAAAATTTGCATTTTATTAGCTTGGGTTTGCATAATCTTAATAGATTTTTTTTGCATTTGAGGATCGTCCTTAGCTGAAGTTTCAATTACTTCTAAAAATCCTTTTATGGAAGTTAATGGAGTTTTTAATTCATGACTTACGTTTGCGACGAAGTCGGATCTAAGATCTTGAGACTTTTTTACTTCTGTATAATCTCTCATAATTATAATTACGTTTTCTAGTTCTGCAGAAATAACATCTGCTTTTAAATATTTATAAGTAGGAAATTTTAATTCTAAATCAATTTTTTTTATTAATTTATCTTGTCTATTATGATCTATGGCATCTAACAAATCTGGAATTCTTAATACAGATCCAATATTTTGGCCTAACAGTTTGTTACCAAAAAAATTTAGAGCCTGGCTATTTGCAAAAGTAATAATATTAAATTTATTAATTATAATTACAATTTCTTGTAAATGGTTTACAAAAAATTCTTTAAGGTTTGTGTTTAATAGACTATCATTATTAATAATTAAATTATTTTTATCAGAACTTTCTTCAATCTTAATTTCTTTAAATAAATAAACTAATAATAATAAAGCTATATTTATAAATAGTATTGGTAAGGGATAAGAAAAATATAAGTAACTAACAATATTTGTTACAAGACCTATAAAGATAAATAATTTCAGCATTGTTTCATTATAGCCAATTAAATCATTACTTATTCTATTAATCTACGTAACAAAAATGAAACATAAATTTCATTTTACTTACATACAAATCACCTAATTGAAGCCTCAATGGCAATTATAGATAATTTAAAAACTAAATATTTACCTAAAGATTTTTTTGTCTCAACAAGTAATTTTTTTCAGCCTGTATTTGATTGTTATCTAGCGAATAGCAAAAGCGAAATTAGAAAAGCTCAAAGACTTAGATATAAAATATTTTTCAATGAAAGAAATGGTCAAAAAATTTTCAATTTAAGTTCTTTTAAAAGAGATGCTGATAAATTTGATAAATATAGTGATCACATTATAGTTACATTTAAGGCTTCAAAATTTAGTAAAACTAAAATTGTAGGTACTTATAGATTACTTCAACAAAAAGTAGCCTTACAACAATGTGGTTTTTATTCATCTGAAGAATTTAATTTAAATACATTGTATAAATCTCAAGATAGACCACAGAACGGATTAGAATTAAGTAGATCCTGTGTATCTCAACAGTTTAGAAAAAAAAATGTTTTACATTTAATGTGGTCAAAGATTAATGAATATGTTCAGCATAATAAAAATGACGTTCTTTTTGGAATGGCAAGTTTTTTAGAAGAAAATCCAGAAGTAATTAAAGAAGAACTTTCGTATTTATATCAAAAGTTTTTAATGCCAGAAAATATAAGAGTTGATGCAATTTTTTCAAAAAAAACTCAAATGAATTTAGTGCCAACTGAGGGCATGTCTGATCTTTCAATCATTAAAAGATTACCTCCACTTATTAAAGCTTATTTAAGATTAGGCGCTAAAATTGGTGATGGTGCAGTTGTAGATAAAATATTTAAAACAACTGATGTATTTATTTATCTTCCTTTTAATTTGATTAAACCTGAATATTTAAAGAAATTTAGTTTATAATATTTT
Source organism: Candidatus Allofontibacter sp. (assembly GCF_040404065.1). Taxonomy (GTDB): domain Bacteria; phylum Pseudomonadota; class Alphaproteobacteria; order Pelagibacterales; family Pelagibacteraceae; genus Fontibacterium. Next base: position 300,872 of record NZ_JBBAJM010000001.1, on the reverse strand, counting down.
GATTTTATATGATCAAATTATTATTACGTGCTACTGTAGAAAAAGTATTTGGATTTTCTTATCTTAAGCAGCTTTATAAAAAAAATTATTCTGATCCTGAATTAAGTAATAACTTTTGGAAAAGAAGCCTAGAAATTTTAAAGATAGAACATGCTCTAAAAGATGCAGAACGAATTCCAAAGCAAGGTTCTTGCATCATTGTATCTAATCATCCATTTGGAATACTCGATGGATTAATTATCTGCTCTGAAGTTGCAAAATTACGAAAAGATTACCGAATATTAATTAATGAAGAGTTAACTACAGTTGACCACATAAGGGATCATCTTTTTCCATTAAGACTGGATATGAGCAAAGATGCTGCAAAAATTAATATAAAGTCAAAAAATAATGCTGTTGAATTTATAAATAAAGGAGGGTTAGTTATTATTTTTCCATCTGGAGAAGTTGCAACCTCTGAAAGACTTTTTAAAAAAGCTGTAGAAAAAGAATGGAAACCTATAATTGGATCAATTTTAAGAAAAGTTAATTGTAAAATTTTGCCAATCTATTGTCATGGTCAAAATAGTTTTTTATTTCAGCTTACGGGTATTATTAACTACAAATTAAGACGCATACTGTTTGCTAGGGAATTGATTAATAAATCTTATAAAAAATTTGATGCTGAGTGTGGCGAATTGTTAGATAGCCAAATTTTTCATAAACTAGAAAATTATCAGATAGCAAAAAACTTAAGGGCAGAAACTCTTAAAATTGTAAATTTAAACTAGCCGTTTCTAAAAATACTTTTGCGCAATTCTCCCATGTATATTTTTTTGCAATCTGTTTGCATTCCTCTTTCTTAACCCTTAAAGCTTTTTTCATAGATTCTTTTAAATCCCAATCTAAACAGTCAGCCTTGGTGTTTTGTAAAATATCCAATGGACCTGTCACCGGATAGGCTGCTACGGGAACACCTGCCGCTAATGCCTCAATAATAACAATTCCAAAGGTATCTGTTTTACTTGGAAATACAAAAACATCACTCGCTGCAAGATAGGAGGCAACTTCTTTTTCCTTTAACATTCCAGTAAATAAAACTTCTTTATATTTTTTTTTGAGTTCATTAAATTGAGGCCCGTCTCCAACTACAATTTTTGAACCTTCAATTTGTATATCTAAAAAAGCCTTAATATTCTTTTCAATAGCTACTCTACCAACGTAAATGTAAATAGGCGAAGGAAGAGAAACATTTGCTTTTTCTGCTTTGCCAAAAATACTCTTATTTACACCCCTGCTCCATACAACTAGATTTTTAAAATTTCTACTAGCTAGCTCATTCTCCATATTTTTAGTTGTAACTAAAATTTTATTGGCAGGTTTATGAAAATATCTCAAAAATGAATACCCAACACTAACTGGGATATGTGTTCTTTTATTTACGTATTCAGCAAATTTTGTGTGTAAAGAAGAAGTAAATTTTATATTATTTTTCATACAATATCTTCTTGCAAAAAACCCTAGCGGACCTTCTGTTGCTAAATGAACTATATGCGCATTAATCTCTTTAATCTTTTTATAAATTTTAGGATAAACATTTATTGATAATTTTATTTCAGGATACGTTGGACAAGGAATTGTAATAAAATCATTCGGTGTTATTAAAAAAACTTCATGTTTTTGTTTTTTAAGCTCTTCTACCAAATAGCTTAAGGTTGTTACAACACCATTAACCTGTGGATGCCAAGCATCAGTAACAATAAGGATTCTATAATTTTTCATTAAGATGCAATTTTAAGCAACTCTATTTCTTGATCTTTAGTAAATAATTCTTTTCTCATTTCTGCCCAATGAATAAGTTCTAATCTTCCATCAAAATGCTCGACTAAAGCCGTACAACTTTCAACCCAATCTCCATCATTAATATAATGAATATTATCAATGTGTTGCATATTCGCATGATGAATATGCCCGCAAATAATACCGTCTACTCTATGTTGCTTAGCGTAGTTTCCTACTAATTTTTCAAATTCACTAACAAATTTAACAGCATTCTTAACTTTAAATTTTAAGAATTTAGAAAGTGACCAATATTCATAACCCAATTTATTTCTGAAAAAATTTATGTAACGATTAAAATAAATTAAAAAATCGTAAGTAAGAGAGCCTAGTATTGCAAGCCATTTAGCGCATTGAATAATTCCATCAAATTGATCTCCATGAACAACTAAGTACTTTTTGTTATCAATAGTTTCGTGAATGACCTGATTAGTAATTTCAACACCGCCAAAATTAATAGGTATAAATTTTCTTAAAATTTCATCATGATTTCCAGATAAATAAAATACACGTGTTCCATGACGGGCTTTTTTTAAGATTTTTTGAACAACATCATTATGAGATTGTGGCCAATACCAAGTATTTTTTAAAGCCCAACCATCAACGATATCACCAACTAAATAAAGTTTTTCTGACTGGGTATGTCTTATAAATTCTAATAAGAGTCCCGATTGACAACCCCTAGTACCTAAATGAAGATCTGAAATCCAAATACTTTTATAATTAAAAACTTTGTCACTTCTATTTTTAAAAGACTCTTTTTTTAGCATTTTATTTTATTTCGAATCATTAATTAAGAACAAAACATGTTATTGTTACAAAATTGTTAAAATTGAATTTATTGTTAATATTTAGTGAAATTTTTGCTTACCAAATAAAATTTTCTGATAAAAGAATTATCAGATGGTAAAAATAACAAAATCTTTAGAAATCTTTATATTTTTTATAATTATTCCAATAATTTTAATTCCGACAAAATCTAATATCGCGATGTTTTCAACCCTGACAGCAGTTGCGATAATTTGTGTTTGTTATTTAAAATATAAAAAAATTACTATAATTAACTTTAAAGATTTTAGGTTCGACAAATACCTTAAAATTATTTTGTATAAATTTTTAGTTGTTGCTTCATTAGTTTTAATATTTTCTTATTTTTTTGATTCTTCTAAATTTTTAAACCTTCCCCGCTCCCATTCTTTTCTATGGTTATTAATAATGATTCTTTATCCAATTTTATCAGCCTTTCCTCAGGAAATTGTTTACAGGTCCTTTTTTTTCAAAAGATATGGAAATTTATTTAAGAATAAGAAGGTTTTAATTTTTGTTAACGCATTCCTATTTAGTTTTGCTCATATTATTTATTTAAATCCAATTGTAATTCTTTTTACTTTTATTGGTGGCTTAATAATGGCTGAATCCTATTCTAAACATAATTCATTAATAAAAGTTTCAATTGAACATGGATTATATGGAGATATTGTATTTACTTCTGGGCTTGGAGCGTACTTTTATCACTCTCAAGGTTTAACTGTCGGCTAACCAAAAAGATTAGGTTAGCCGATCATTAAATTTAGTGGGTTTGATTTTGAGCTTCTGTGATTGACGCTACTTTTTGTTTCTGGGTGTGAGGCTTAAATTTCTTAAATTCTGACTTAAGCTTAGAAACTTCTTTATCAAGGCTTACAACTTCTTCATTCAGTCCTTTGATAAATTTTTTTAACTTTTTAAAGTTTTTTTTCGATATTTTCATGATTGAATTTAAGCAAAAAATTTATTTAAGGTAAATGAAAATTTCATAATTCTTTAATCAATTTGTAACATGATTAGTATACACAACTAAACCGAGTGCTTATGTACTTTGCATCCTTTAGTTAATTTGATCTAGTGAGGTTCTCTCTAGGTGTCCCTAATAGCGAATATGTAAGCACTCACCAATCTTCCAAATTTTAGTATATTTTTTTTATAATCAATCGAATAATAACCTCATGTAGTGTCATGAAAAAAATCTGCATCATATATAATTCAAAAATAAGTTTATTTAATAAATTTTTACTTAATAGAATTGTTAAAATTTTAAAAAAAGAAAATCATGTTGAATCATTTGCAACAGAAAGAGTTGGGCACGCCACTCTGCTCTGCAAAGTTAATATAAACAAATTTGATGTTATCGTTGCAGCAGGTGGAGATGGGACAATAAATGAAGTCATAAATGGAATGGATGACAAGAAACCACTCGCAATCATACCACTTGGAACAGCAAATATAGGGGCTTATGAAGCAAATATTAATAAAAGTTCAAGTAATATAGCTCAGATCATTAAGTCTGGAAAAATTAAAAAAATTCACATTCAAGAAGCAAATAATAGAAAATTTTTTTTAATGACTGGAATTGGCTTTGACGCATCAATTGTTCAAACAGTTCAATCTAATTTATTTTTAAAAAAATTATTTGGTAAAGCATTATTTTTTATTATTTCAATTGGAAAATTAATTTGGCTTAAGAAATATGAATTAAAAGTTCTTGTTAACAATAAAGTCTATTTAGCAAACTGGGTAATCATAACTAACGCTAAACATTATGGAGGTTCTTTTCAATTAACAAAGGACACTGATATTTTTGATAAAAAAATTATTACTTATTTATTTGTTAATTTATCAAGATTTAATGTTTTAAAAAATTTAATTAAAATTTTAAAAAAAGAGGATTTAGAAGAGAAAGATAAAGTAATTAAAATTATAAGTGATGATATCTTTATAAACTCTAAATCAAAAACACCCATTCAATGTGATGGTGAATTCATAGGAAATTTACCTTTGCAGATTAAAAATTCAAAAAAAACTATTAATCTTTTGGTAAAAGAAGAATTAAACGTACAGACTGATCAATAATATTATCGCAGCAATAAGAACTAAAAAAACAATTACCGCTTTATTTAATGGAAGGTTGTTTAAATATCTAAACACGAATTAAAATTCTTTAGGCAAAGAACCATCTATTGAAACTCTCTCTCCGCCTTTAAAAAATATTGCAATCATTACCACTAACCAAAACAACGGATATTCAAATCCACCCTTGACCCATAGAAAACCATTATTGAAATGAATGTAAAAAGTCGCAACAGCTAAAAGACCAATTAATTGAATGGCAACAAATCTAGTTAAAAAACCTATAGCTAGAAATATTCCTCCAAAAAATTCTAAACTGCCAATATAAATTGCAAGTGGGTAAGCTGGCTCTAATTGAACACTTTTAAAAAAATCAACTGTGCCATTTAAATTTACAAATAGTTTACTATACCCGTGAGGTACCAATAATGCGCCTGCGATAAATCTAATTAATGGATAAGAATAATATGAAGCTGAATCATAAAATCTTTCTAGGTAAGGAATTATTAATCTTGAATTTCTGCTAACTCTCATCTTGAGTATTTTCTATCAAATTTAGTTATCTGAAGCAAAGAATAAAATGCAATCAAAGTGGCGCGCCCGGAAAGAGTCGAACTTCCAACCTCCAGATTCGTAGTCTGGCATTCTATCCAATTGAACTACGGGCGCTTATTAAATTTTTACAAATACTAGCTTGTTAAACAGTAATGTAAATTTTTTGTATAAAAAAAGTATACCTAAGACAACAACCAAAGAAAAAATCACTCTAAAAAATAAAATGCCAGAAATATGACCCCCTAAAATAGTCATTAAAATAGTATCCTCTATAACGGCATGAACTAAGTTTAATAAAGACAGAGATAAAAGAATACTCTGCTTATTAATTGCTCCTGATTTCGCCTCTCTGATGAGCAATCCGCCACCAAATTGAATGCCAATCGTAAGACCAACAATAATAATATTAATAGCACTTGGACTAATGCCCATAAACTTTAATGGTTTTTCAAGAAGCTTTCTTATTAATTTTTCAACACCAATCGCTTTTAAAAAATTTAAAGAAACCACTAAAGTGCAAATAATTAAAAATATATAAGCTAAATTTTTAAGTTGTCCTACAATCCAAGAATAATAATCACTGTGAACGACTTGTTGTTGTAAAACTAAACTATACTTCTCCTGTAAAAATCCAAAATTTAAATAAATTTTAGAAAGAATAACGCCTGCAACAAAAGCCATTCCTATTCTAAGAAATGCTGCATAAAAAAAAGAAACTCCTGCAGCTCTAGAAACTGAACTTTCAACTAATATGTTATGTGCAATTAAAATAATTAATGTCAGAACTGTGATTTGAGCTACGGTTAAATCTAACGTTGGAACAACATTAATAAAAACAACAATTCCAGCATAAACATTAATAATGATTGCAGTAACCCAAACTATTCCAAGTTCAGCTGGAAGACCCATAAGTTGAACTACAGGTTCAAAAAAATTAGAAATAAGTTTTACAAAGCCTATCTCTTCTAAAATTTTAATAATAAAAATAAATGGGATAAGTATTTTGTATAGAGGAATACAAATAACCTTAATTTCGGAAAAACTATTTTTAAAAAACTGTTTCAATTTTTGCTCTTAAAGAATTTATTTTTCATAAAATTTAAAACTAAAACCATTAATGCAAGACAAACTAATGGTATTGAAATCTTTGGATCCGAAAGTAAGTTGATATTAAAATCAGCCCCCTCCTCCACTTTTAAACCTATTCCTGAAACTAAACTTATAACGATAACAGCACCGGGCGTCATGCCTAAAATAGTAGCAAAAAAATAATTTTTAATTTTCATATTAAATAAAACAGGAATTAAACTTGTGGCTTGAAAAGGAATTCCCGGAACTAATCTTAAGAATAATAAATAAGAAAAATCATTACGCTTAAAATGTTCCGCTAATTTTTTATAACGAGATCCAAAATAATTTAGAACTAATTCATGAAAAAAATTATTTGCAAAAATATATAGAAGTGTTGCGCCAATAGTGCACCCTATTAAAAAAAGTGCTGAACCAAGAATAGTTCCAAAAACAAAACCGGCTATGATTGCAAGTGGGGAGCCAAACCCTAATAAAAATACCCAAATTATACAAAATAAAAAGAATGCTATTGAAATTGAAAAAATATGCGCGTCCCTAAATCTAAAAATATCTTGTCTATTATTTTTTATAAAATCTGCATTCACGTAAGAATAAAGATGATAGTAAAAAAATAAAAATATCACTAATGCAACAATTAATAGATAAACAATTCCTAAAATAATTTTAAGCTTCGATAATTGCGTCATTTTTAAAACTTATTAAATATAAACTTTTACTGTACTTGTTTTAACAATTTACCTATAAATAGCGAAAATTCTAATTATCACAATGAAAAGAACCTTTCAGCCAAGTAAAATAGTAAGAAAAAGAAGACACGGTTTTAGATCTCGTATGGCAACTAAAGGCGGTCGAAAAGTTATCGCACGCAGAAGATTTAAGGGTAGAAAAACAGTATCTGCTTAAGTCATGCCCAAGACTCTAAAATTTGAAAGTCTTAGAGGCAATGACGAGTTTAAAAAAATCTTATCTGCAAAAAAAGTAAGTTCCGATTTATTTACCATCTACTACAATCATCAAGATAATCCTTCTGTTCAAAATAAAGTGCATATGAGCTTTGTTTCGGCCAAAAAGCTCGGAAATGCGGTAAAAAGAAATAGAATTAGAAGAAGACTAAAGATGGCTGCCCGCAAAGCAATTACTGAGATTGATTCATTTAACAATAAATATAAGTATGCTGTTTTTGCAAAATCAAAAATATATGATGTTGATTTTAATAAAATTGTAAAAGAACTAGAATATAAATTTAGCTCTATAAAATAATGATAAAAAACATAGATAACTTTTTCTCTTTTATTTTAACTAAAATAATTAGACTTTATAAATTTTTATTATCTCCCTTTTTCCACAACGCCTGTCATTACGACCCAACCTGTTCTGAATATTTTATAGAAAGCTTAAAAAGATTTGGTTTTATTAAAGGTTGTTTTAAAGGAACGCTTAGAATTTTAAGATGTCATCCTATTAAGTTTTTGGGCGGCGGTTTTGGTTATGATCCTGTTATAAACAAAAGTAAAAATCATGGAAAATAAAAATTTAATTATCGCGATAGTTTTATCGACTTCAATACTATTAGGTTGGTCTTTATTTTTTGAAAATCCAGAAAAAATTAATGAACAAAATCAAAAACAAACTGAAAAAAAATTATCAAAATCTGAGACTCCTTCACTTGAAAAAGAATCTCCTGTTAAAATTATTTCAAGAAATGAAGCTTTAAAAGAAAATGGTAGAGTTGAAGTTGAAAACAATAGTTTAGTTGGTTCTATATCTTTAAAGGGCGCTCTGATTGATGATATTACATTAAAAAACTATAGAGAAAGCATTGATAAAAACAGCAAGCAAATTGTTGTGCTTAATCCTAAAAAATCAAAAGATGGTTATTTTGTAGAATCTGGATGGGCTAGCGCAAAATCAGATGTAAAAGTTCCTGATAATAATAGTGTCTGGCAAATTAAAGAGGGTAAAAAACTTACTCCAAATTCACCTGTAACACTTGAGTGGAACAATAGAGAAGGTGTTATTTTTTTAAAGAAAATTGAAATAGATAATAAATATTTATTTAAAATCACAGAGACCATAAGAAATGACAAAGGCAAAGCAATCGAACTTTTTCATTATTCTCAAATTACAAGAAATGAAAAACCACATACAGAAAATTTCTATATACTTCATGAAGGTTTAATTGGTGTCGTTAATAAGAATTTAAAAGAAGAAACTTACGCTGATGTAGAAAAAAATAAAAAAACTTTTAGCGGTAATAGCGGTTGGTTTGGTATTACGGATAAATATTGGATGACTGCAATTATTCCTGAAAACGGTAAGTCTTTTAAAGGAGAATATTCATTTTCCAAATTATATAAAACAAATTTTATAATATCTGATCCAACAATCGCTAATCCTCAAAAAAGTGCCTCGAATACTTTAAAAGTTTTCGTTGGTGCAAAAGAAGTTCATACGATTGATAGTTACGCTGATAATGAAAAAATTGATCGCTTTGATTTGACAATCGATTGGGGCTGGTTCTACTTTATTACTAAACCTTTCTTCTTCATTATTGATTATATTTTTAAAGCTGTTGGAAACTTCGGAGTTGCGATCATTATATTAACTCTGATGGTAAGAATTGTATTTTACCCCCTTGCAAACTATTCGTTCAAATCCATGGCTAAAATGAAAATACTACAGCCAGAAATGTTAAGACTAAAAGAATTATACAAAGATGATGTTAAAAAAACACAGCAAGAAATAATGGCTCTTTATAAAAGAGAAAAAGTTAATCCTTTGTCTGGTTGTCTGCCAATATTAATACAGATCCCAATCTTCTTTGCTGTTTATAAAATGCTTTTCGTCACACTTGAAATGCGTCACACACCATTTTTTGGTTGGATTAAGGATTTATCAGCAGCTGATCCAACAACGATCTTTAATTTATTTGGTCTTATTCCTTGGGATCCTCCTTCTTTCTTAATGATAGGAGTGTGGCCGATACTGATGGGGATTACTATGTACTTTCAACAAAAGTTAAACCCTACTCCTCCAGATCCAATTCAAGCAAAAATATTTGCATTCTTTCCTTTGGTGCTTACAGTAATGCTTGCAACTTTCCCTTCTGGATTAGTAGTGTATTGGACTGTTAGTAATGTACTGACTATGGCTCAACAATGGTACATTATGAAACAAACTACCGTAAAAACAGCTTAGATGGATATAAAGTCTTTTTGGCCAGAACTTGGTCCATTAATTCAGGAAGCTTCAGTTTATTTTGATAAATACAAAAATAAAAAAATAATTTTAAAATACGGCGGACAAGTTATGTCTGACCAGAGTTTATCTAAAGCTTTTGCTCAAGATGCAGCTATTTTAAGAAAATTAGATGTTGATGTTGCTGTTATTCATGGTGGTGGTCCTCAAATTAAAACTAAATTAGAAGCACAAAACTTAGAAAGTAAATTTATTTCTGGCTTAAGAGTAACCGATGAAAATGTCATAAAAGTTGTAGAAGATGTTTTGTTAAATGAGATTAATCCTGATCTTAGAGATGCTATTATAAATTACGGAGCAAAGGCTGAATCCGTTACGGTTAGAAAAAATAATGTTATTCATATTGATAAGCCTATCGATGAACAATTAGGATTTGTTGGAGATCCAAAAAAAATTGACACGCAAGTATTAAATAATTTTTTTAAACAAAAAATTATTCCTGTTATTGCTCCTATGGGAATGGATAACAAAGGTCAGGTTTATAATGTTAATGCAGATACAGCTGCCGGAACTATTGCTAATCAAATTAAAGCGGAACGATTACTTTTAATGACCGACGTTCCTGGAGTGAATGATAAAAATGGTAATTTAATTTCTGAACTGTCCATTAAACAAGCCTTAGATCTTATTGATAACGGCACTATTACCGGAGGAATGATTCCTAAAATAAAAACATGCATTAGCGCAATTGAATCTGGTGTGAATGGTGTGGTTATTATTGATGGCAGAAAATCTCATGCCGTTCTTTTTGAATTATTCTCAAATCTTGGAGCCGGAACACTTATAGTAAAATAATGGATCAAATAAAAAATGTAAGATTTTGGATTTTTGATCTAGATAATACTCTCTATCCCGCCTCTACAAACTTATTTCCAAAAATCGATAAGCTAATGACTAGTTTCATTACTGAACATTTAAAAGTGGATAATGAAGAGGCTGTTAAAATAAAAAATGAATACTTCCAGAAACATGGAACAACTTTAAATGGTCTAATTAAACACCACAATATTGACCCTCATCATTTTTTAGAATTTGTACATAATATTGATTACAATTCTCTAACTAAAAATGAAAAACTAAATAAAGAAATAAAAAACTTACCTGGAAAAAAAATTATATTTACAAACGGATCAAAAAAACACGCAAAGAATGTTGTTACTAATCTACAGCTAGATGAAAACCTTTTTTCAATATTTGATATTATTGATGCGGACTTTATTCCAAAGCCAGAAAGGTCACCCTATGAAAAACTTATTAAAAAATACAATATTATTCCTGAGCAAAGTATTTTTTTTGAAGACATAGCAAAAAACTTAAAGCCGGCTCACGAGCTTGGTATGAAGACGGCTTGGATGATAAATGAAGATAAATGGGCAAAACAAGGTCATGATGAAGACCATGTACACTTTAAAATAAAAGAATTAGATCATTTTCTTGAGCAGTGTAATTTGTTAATTAAATAAACATGAGTCTAGAAAATATTATTGAAAAAGCCTGGGAAGACAGAAGTAATATTAATAAAAATTCTGATAAAGTAATTATTACAGCAATTAATGAAATTTTGGAAAAACTTGATTCAGGAACTATTCGAGTATGTGAAAAAAAAAATAATGAATGGCATACTCATCAATGGATAAAAAAAGCAATTCTTTTAAGTTTTAAAATTAAAGATAATAAAATTCTTTCAGGTCCCTACACTACTTGGTTTGACAAAGTAGATGGCAAGACAACTCTTTGGGATGAAAAAAAACATATTGATGCAGGATTTAGAGCGGTACCAAATGGAGCGATTAGAAAATCTGCATACATAGCAAAAAATGTTGTGTTGATGCCATCGTTTATAAATGTAGGTGCTTATGTTGATGAGGGTACAATGATTGATACCTGGTCAACTATTGGCTCATGTGCACAAATTGGAAAAAATTGTCATATCTCTGGAGGAGTTGGTATTGGTGGTGTGTTAGAACCTCTGCAAGCAAATCCTGTTATCGTTGAAGATAATTGTTTTATTGGAGCAAGATCAGAAGTGGCTGAAGGAGTTATCGTTGGAGAAGGTTCTGTAATTTCTATGGGTGTTTACCTTGGAGCTTCAACAAAAATTATCGATAGAAAAACAAATAAGATTATTTATGGAAAAGTTCCTCCTTATTCAGTTGTGGTTTCAGGATCACTTGCAAACGAAGATAAAACTAAACCAAGTTTATATTGCGCGGTAATTGTAAAAACCGTTGATGAAAAAACAAGAAGCAAAACCTCAATAAACGATCTACTAAGAGATTGATATGCTAAAGACTATCAGTGAAGTTGCTTTAGCAAAGGACCTTGTCAGATGTCAAAGTGTTACACCTAAAGATGATGGCGCAATTAATATTGTTGCAAAAAATCTAAAAAAATTAGGTTTTAAATGTCAGGTCATGGAGTTTCAAGAAAAGGGAACTGTAAAAATTAAAAATCTATATGCAAGAATTGGTAAAAGTTCTCCAAACTTTTGTTTTGCAGGGCACACAGATGTTGTTCCTGTTGGAGATCTAAAATCTTGGACTGTTAATCCTTTTGGTGGGGTTATAAAAAATCAGAAATTAATTGGACGAGGTGTTAGCGACATGAAAGGTGCAATTGCTTGTTTTGTTGCTGCCGTTAGCGAATTTCTAAAGAAAAATAAAAAACTAAAGGGATCAATCAGTCTTTTAATAACTGGCGATGAAGAAACCATTGCAATTAACGGAACAAAAAAAGTTATAGAAAAATTAATACAAAAAAAAGAAAAAATTAATTTTTGCATAGTGGGAGAGCCTACTAATGAAAATAAACTTGGTGAAATGATTAAAATTGGAAGAAGAGGAAGTATGACCGGCCATTTAACAATTATAGGGACTCAAGGGCATGTTGCTTATCCCCACGCTTCTAACAACCCTTCTACAATTATAATTGAAATCTTAAATAAAATAAAAAAATTAAAACTAGATAGAGGTAATCAAGACTTTGAACCTTCAAATCTTGAGGTGACAAAAATTACAATCGATAACACTGCCGATAATGTCATTCCTGCTGAAGCAAAAGCTTGTTTTAATATAAGATTTAATAATTTGCACACATCAAGTTCACTTAAAAGTAAATTAAACAAAATTTTTTCTTCCATCACTAAAAAAACTAAAGCAAGTTACAAGATTAAATATCATGCTTCAGGGGAATCTTTTTTAACAAAACCTAATAAAACTGTTTACATGATTAAAAATGTTATAAAAAAAAGCACAAGAATAAATCCGGTGTTATCAACATCGGGTGGTACCTCTGATGCTCGTTTTATAAAAAAAATCACTCCTTGTATTGAGTTTGGTTTAATTGCAAAAACTATCCATCAAGTAGATGAAATGGCAAGAGTTTCTGATTTAAAAAAATTAAAAAACATATATTTAGATATTCTTGTTAATTACTTTAAGTGACAACCTGCATATTCACTGCCGAATCTTCCATTCAACATGACACTGGTCCTGGCCATCCAGAATGTCCGGAACGAATCCCATCAATTATAAATGGTTTAAAAAAAATACAATCTAAGAACTTAATCTGGAAAAACGTAGGCTCTTTTGATGAAAAATATATTAAACTTACTCATTCAGAAAAATATTTTGAAAAAATTAATCAATCATTTCCAAAAGAAGGTTTAGATTTTCTTGATGGAGACACGATTGTCTCTAAGGGGAGTAAAAAAGCTGCGTATGATGCTGTTGCATCAATTATTAATGCAATTGATGGAGTAATGAATAAAGAATTTGATAATGCTTTTTGTGTTGTCAGGCCTCCTGGTCATCATGCGGAAAAAGAACATGCTATGGGATTTTGCATATTTAATAACGTTGCTGTGGGCGCAACTTATTTAATAGAAAAATATAGACTAAACAAAGTGGCAATCATTGATATTGATGTTCATCATGGAAATGGAACGCAGGATATTTTTTATAATGAAAAAAAAGTTTTATATATTTCATCACATCAATTCCCATTTTATCCAGGAACAGGTTCTGAAGATGAAACTGGAAAATATAATAATATTTTAAATATTCCTCTAAAATCAGGAACGAATTCAGAAGAGGTTTTTGATAGTTATAAAAAAATCTACACCAAACTAAATGAGTTTAAGCCTGAATTTATATTGTTATCAGCGGGTTTTGACGCGCACAAAAATGATCCTTTGGCTAACATTAATTTAGAATCTAAAGATTATTATATGTTAACCAAAGAAATTATGAAAATTGCAAAACAAATCTGCGATAATAAAATTGTTTCAATCTTGGAGGGTGGTTACAATCTTGCGGCCATTCAAGAAAGCGCAAAATATCACGTTAAAGCCTTATTAGAAGTTTAAGTTAATAAATAATGTTATCTAAATATAATCCAGCAGCAGGTGCAGGTACTGCGCATTTAGATCTATCTTTAGAATTTAGCGCATCAATCAAATCATTCTTTGACCATTTATTTTCTCCTACAAGCTTAATGCATCCCATCATAGAACGAACTTGGTGTTGCAAAAAGGATTGTGATTCAAAATAACTATAAATGTAATCATCTTTTCTAAAAATATTTATTTTCTCCATAGTTTTAATTGGAGATTTAGCTCCACAAGAAGCTGCTCTAAAAGTTGTAAAATCATGAGTCCCGACTAAAATTTGCGCAGCATCATACATATTCTTCTCGTCTAAATGAGTTTTTATTTGCCATGCCCTATCCTTTTCTATAGATAAAGGTGAATCGCGATTAATAATTATATATTTATAAATTCTTAATTTTGCATCTCTTCTTGAATCAAAATCATTATGAACAAATTCTGTTTTTAAAATGCTAATAGAATTATTTTTTAAATGAAAATTTAAGGCTTCAGTGATTTTTTTAGCATCAATATCTTTATCAAAATCAAAATGAAAAACTTGATGAACGGCATGAACACCTACATCTGTTCTTCCTGCACCAAAAATTGTTATCTTCTGTTCAGCTAATTTCTCAATCGCATCTTCGATCGTTTCTTGAACTGATTTTCCATTAATTTGTCTTTGCCAACCCACAAAATGAGTTCCATCATATTCAGCTATACATTTTAGTCTTTGCATTAAAATAATTTTGAAGCTTTTGGAATTTTAAATCCTAATAAAAATTCCTTTGCTTTTTGAACTTTCTTTCCTGGCCTTTGAATCTCTAAAACTTGGAGCGCAGAATCCTTACAAGCAATTAGTAAATTATCATTAATTGTTGTTCCGGTTGCTCCTTTTTCTTTTACCGCTACTGCTTTCCATATTTTAATCTTCTCATTGTTAAATTTAAAACAAGCTCCTGGTGATGGGTTTAGTGCGTTAATTTGTTGAATAATTTTATCTGCATTATAATTCCAGTTGATTTCTTCATCTGCTCGAGTAATTTTTTTTGCATGTGTAGCTTTTGAATGGTCTTGCTCTAAAAATTTAGCCTTATCTTTTTCTATAAGATCAATGGCTTTAACTATTAATTTAGATCCTAAACCTGATAATTTTTCGCTTAGTAGGCCATAATTTAGTTCATTATTAATTTCTATTTTTTCAGACAACATTACAGGTCCTGAATCTAAACCTTTTTCAATTTTCATAATTGAAATACCTGTAAATTTATCTCCATTCATAATGGCTCTTTGAATAGGTGCCGCACCTCTCCAATGTGGCAATAGTGAAGCGTGAATATTAATAAAACCTTTTCTAGATAAACTTAAAAAATTTTCAGGAATGATTTGTCCGTAAGCAACAACAATTACTAAATCTGGATTTATATTTTTAAAAAAATCTACCTCCCCTTCATTCTTTAATGAACTTGGGTGATGAACTTTTAAATTATTTTTCTCAGCCTCTAAATGCACCGGCGTTTTTTCAAGTTTCAAGCCTCTATTCGATTTTTTTGGTGGCTGAGTATAAACATGAAGAATATTTAATTTTTGATTAAGCAGTTCTTTTAATGCAGGAACAGCAAAGTCTGGTGTTCCCATGAAAATTATTTTTAATGACATGGATTACCTAAAAATTAATACGATCTGTAGTAGCTTCTTTTTTTGCCTTTGAAAGTTTTTTTAATATAAAAGATTTTTTTAATTTTGATAAATAATCAATAAATAAAACTCCATTCAAATGATCAATCTCATGCTGAATGCATGTCGCAAGTAATCCATCTGCTTTTAATATTTGTTCTTTTCCGTTCTGATCTAAATATTTTACATGGCATTTTTCTGGTCTTTCTATTTCTGCAAATTGCTGGGGCAATGAAAGGCAACCTTCTTCAAAAGTGCATTTTATATCTGAGGTCCAAACAATTTCTGGATTTACAAAATACATAGGATTCTTTGGTTCGGGATCTTTTGCTATATCAATGACGACTATTCTTTTATCTACTCCAATCTGAATTGCAGCAAGACCTATTCCAGGAGCAGCATACATTGTCTCGAGCATATCCTTCATTAAATTTTTAATTTCCCGATCTACTTTTGCGACAGGTTTTGACTTAATTCTTAATTTTGGATCTGGTTCTGTTAAGATTTTCCTAATAGTCATAATGAAAAAATACTAAATCTATTTAATTAATCAAGCGCTTGATACTAATCACTATTTAAAGAACTGCGGTATTTAAATGCAGAAAATAATGTTCCGTCATCTAAATATTCAATCTCTCCACCCACTGGTAACCCGTGAGCTAACTTTGTTACTTTCACATTTAAATTTTTAATACTGTCTTTAATGTAATGGGCTGTTGTTTGTCCTTCGATGGTAGCACTTGTTGCAAGAATTACTTCTTTTACTGAATTAGCTTTAATTCTATTGACTAATGAACCTATTAAAAGATCTTCAGGATTTACGCCATTTATTGCTGAAAGAGTTCCTCCTAAAATATGATACTGACCACTATATACATTTGTGCTTTCAAGAGCCCACATATCAGCAACATTTTCTACGACGCAAATTTGATCGTAGTTATTTTTATTACTACAATTACATTCAATTTTGTTAGTCTTAAAATTTCCGCAAATATTACAACGAGCAACATTTTCATAAACTTTATCTAAAGCACCAGATAATGGTTTCATAATATTGTCTCTGTTTTTTAAAAGATAAAGAGCAATACGTCTTGCAGACTTTGGTCCTAGTCCTGGTAACTTTGCAATAAGAAACATTAAAGTTTCAAGGTCTGGATGAGAATTGCTTTTCATTATTAAAAGGGAAGCTTAAATCCTGAGGGTAATTTTAAGCCACCAGTTATTTTCGACATCTCCTCTGAGGACTTTATCTCGATTTCTTTTTTTGCATTATTTGTAGCTACTACGATTAAATCTTCCAAGACTTCTTTGTCTTCGGTCATTAGTTTTGGATCAATGTCTATTTTGATCATCTCATTATTTCCGTTTAGAATTACTTTTACTGCTCCATTACTTGCTATTCCCTCAGCCTGAATATTCTTTAATGATGCTTTAACTTCCATCATTTTTTGCTGCATCTCTTGGGCTTTTTTTATCATGCCACCAAAATCCATTACTTAACCTCCTCTACATCGCTAAGTTCTGCGTCTGGAAAATTTTCTTTAATTTTTATATAAACTTCACTTTGAAGAGCATCTTGTAATAATTTTTTCTTATAGTTTTCTTTATTCTCATAAATTGTACTTTTTCCTATTTCTTTTGATAAAGAAATTATCCATCTTTCTCCTGTCCATAATTTAAGTTTCTCAGTCAAAGATCTTACAAAATTCTTAGATAATTTTTCATTAAAAGAGATATCAATCTTACCCGTCTCAAATTTTACTACTCTAACATTTCTTTCTAAATCAAATTTTAATTCAATTTCTTTTTTACTGTTTGCGGCTTCTACAAGTTTTTCAAATGAGTTGATTATTTCAAATTTTCCAATCTCTTGTTTTTTTTCCAAAACTTTTGGACTACGGTCAATATCTTCTGCCTTTTCTTGCGCAACGCTTTTTATCTGTGTTTTAATTGATGTTTGTTTATTAATGATTGCGCCTGGTTTAATTTCATCAAAATCTTCTTTTTTCTCTGTAGGTTCACCAATAATACGTGTGTCCGAATTAAGAGCATCTTCAATAACTTGCTCTGGGCTTGGTAAATCTTTTAAATGAACCAATCTCATAATTAGCATTTGAAGAGATAGGAAATGGTTTGGCACAAAACTTAGCTCTTCAATTCCCTTAAGAATGAATTGCCAGATCATTGAAATATAAGAAAAATCAATATTTTTGGATAATCCAAATATTAAATCAGATTCAGACTCAGAAACAGTTAAGTCGTTTTCAATTTTGCCAAAACTTTTGCTTCTAGAAATTAGATAAATAACTTCTAGCATGTCTTGTAAAACTAACTTTGGATCTGCTCCTAAATCAAATATTTCTTGCGCGTCTTGAAGAGCTTTTGCTTTATCACCGTCAATAATAAAACGAACAAGATCAATAATTCTCGAACGATCTGATATGCCAAGCATTGTTCTTACAGATTTTTCTGTAACCTCTTCGCCTAAAAAATTAAAAGTGGAAATTGACTGATCAAGTATAGATAAGGCATCTCTTACAGATCCTTCTGATGCCTTTGCAATCAACATTAAAGCTTTTTCGTTAATTTTTGCTTTTTCTTTTTCAGCTATTTTCTTTAAGAAAGAAATCATTTCTTCAAGTTTGATTCTTCTAAGATCAAATCTTTGACATCTTGAAATGATAGTTAATGGAATTTTTTTAACTTCAGTAGTTGCTAAAATAAATTTAAGGTGAGGAGGTGGCTCTTCTAAAGTTTTAAGCAAACCGTTAAAGGCCTGTTTTGATAACATATGAACTTCATCAATAATAAAGACTTTATACTTTGCGCTAGTAGGATAATATTTGGCGGAATCTATTAATTCTCTAATATCATCAATTCCAGTTTTAGAAGCCGCATCCATTTCTAAAACATCAATATGATTTGAATTTGTAATCGCCTCACAATGACAAAAGCCTTCACACTTTGTCATTCCTTTTTCAAAATCTTTACAATTAATTGCTTTTGCAATTATCCTTGCTGTTGTTGTTTTTCCAACTCCTCTAATACCCGTCAATAAATAAGCGTTAGGAATACGATCTAGCTTGATCGCATTTTTAATAATTTGCACCATTACGTCTTGACCGATGACTTCGTCAAAACTTTGTGGTCGATACTTTAATGCTAAGCCTTTGTGATTATTTTCCATAAAAAAACGGGAGACTGAGGACAACCTGAAAAATTATCGTTACGGCTGCTTCTTTTCAGATCTGACCGGATTAGCGTAACCTCCACCTGCCACCAATCTCCCAAAATATTATAACAAGATAATTAAAAAAAAACGACAGCTATAATAATTTTAATATCTAAATGAATTGGCAAAATAAACACCTAAAATATCTAATTTTTCAGTATGTTTTTTTAAAACTGATAACGCTTTTTTCACCGATAAATTTTCAATATGTCCTTCAATATCAAGATAAAAACTTACTTGTTTGAAAGAATTGCCAGTTGAAAAACTTTCAAGTTTTGTAAGGTTAACCTTATTTTCGGAAAATCCCCCTAAAGCTTTATGCAAAGCTGAAGGCACGCTTTTTAAGCGAAAAATACAAGAAGTAATATATTTTTTGTTTTTTTTATATGGTTTTGGTTTAGCTGCACCGGACATAATTAAAAATCTTGTAACGTTACCTTTTTGATCTGCAAAATTTTTCTTTAAAATTTTTAAACCATAAATCTTTGCAGCAAGAGCTGAAGCGATTGCGGATTCTGAATCTATCTGTTGTTCAGAAATATATCTCGCTGACCCTGCTGTATCTGCAGCAACAATAGGCTGTAATTTTAATTTTTGAATATTTTTCTTACATTGTCCAATAGCTTGGGCGTGACTTCTTACAGTTTTTATTTGCTTAATAGAAGTATTTTTCAAACCTAGTAGGCAGTGCTCAACTTTTTGAAAATGCTCTCCTTCTATTTTTAATCTCGAAGCTGATAATAAATAATGAATATCAGCTACTCGGCCCACTATAGAATTTTCAATTGGGATTAATAATTTACTATTTTTAATGCCCTTAGCTTTAACGAAAGCATCTTCAAAGGTTTTGCAACATACCATGCTTGGCTTTTTGAAAATCTTTATTGCCGCTAAATGCGAATAAGCGCCTTGTTCACCTTGTATAATTATTTTATATGCCATTTTTCATAATATTTCTTATTTCTTCTAAATCTTCAATAGTATCAACTCCTAAAGGATAAGAATTTACCAAGCCTACGCTTATCGAAATTCCATTATCCATTGCACGCATTTGCTCTAAGCTTCTTTCAACCTCATTATCGCTTCTTTTCAAAGGAACAAATTTTTTCAATACTTCATATTGATATCCGTAAATACCAACGTGATGATAAGAAAACTTACTTTCATTAATATTTTGTGATCTAAAAAAATCTAAGGCTTTAACAAAACTGTTCATAGGGATTTCACCGCTCGTTTCTACTTTAACAATATTTTTATTTTCTAAATCTTTTTTAGAATTTAATTTAGTTGCAAGAGTTGCTATTTGATAAGAGTTGTTTTTCATAAACTTATCTAAAAGTTTAATAGCCGCAGGATCAATGTTGGGCATGTCTCCTTGTAGATTAATAATATTTTTGGGCTTATTAGAAAAATTTTTTTCTATCGCTTCAAAAATTCTATCGGAGCCTGTTTTGTGTTCTTTGCTAGTTAAAATACTTTTACCACCCACATTTTTTATAACTTCAGCAATTTCCTCATCTGCAGTTGCAACGTAAACCTCTCCAACTTTGCTCTCTATGGCTTTTTGCCAACAGTGAACAATCATAGGTTTATTATTAATTAACAATAAAGGTTTATTGGGTAATCTGGTTGCTCTTAAATGGCTTGGTATTAAAATAACTGTGTCGTTCATAATTAATTTATGCGACCGTAAGACGCATAAAATAGATTTTAAATTTTTTTTTTACTTTAAAGATTATGATGTTATACAATTTAGGTTATAAAAATCACTAGAATATGGACAGTTTCGAATTTAATAAAATTGCTGCAGGAATACTAGTTACTGCTTTGTTAATAATTGGTTTAAATCAATTCGCAGATTTTATTTATCACGTAAAAAAACCTGAAAAACCTGGTTACAAAGTTGAGGGTGTTGTTGAAGCAAAAACAGCAGGTAATAAAGGTGAAGTTAAAAAAGAAGAAAAATTAGCTGATATAAAAGTTTTATTAGCTTCTGCTAATATTGCTGCAGGAGAAAATGTTTTTAAAAAATGCGCAGCATGTCATACCAACACTAATGGTGGAGCAGTAAGAATTGGGCCTCCGCTTTGGGGTATCGTTGGAAAAAAAGCTGGATCACATCCTGAATTTAAATACTCTTCTGGATTAAGCACCCATGGAAAAAACTGGACGTTTGATGAGTTAAATGCATTTTTATATAAACCTGCTGATTACATAAAAGGAACTAAAATGGCATTTGCAGGTCTTGCAAAAGATGAGGATAGAGCCAATGTCATCGCTTATTTAAATAGCATTAGCAGTTCACCTCTTCCGCTTAAATAATAAGATTATTATTCTCTATCTTTAAATATATAAATTTTTCTAATGAAAATTTCTTATTTAAAAAAAATTAACAAATATTTTAGTCCACTAGCACATCCAAAATCATTAAGAATGTTGTTCTTTGGTTTTTCAGCGGGTCTGCCTATTCTTTTAATTTTTTCAACATTATCTGTCTGGTTAGTAAAAGCTGGAGTTAATAGAGCTACCATAACTTTATTTAGTTGGGTAGGATTTGCATATTCATTTAAATTTATTTGGACGCCTGTTGTAGATAATATCAAGTTACCACTTTTAAATAGTTTAGGTCATAGAAGAAGTTGGTTGTTGCTATCTCAGCTAATGATTATTTTTTCTTTAATCTTCATCTCTTTTACTGATCCTAAAAATTCTCTCATCTACACCACGATAGGGGCAATCTTAATTGCCTTCTCAAGCGCTACACAAGATATTGTAATTGACGCTTTTAGAATTGAATCTGCTTCAAAAGATCTTCAGGGGGCTTTGTCTTCTATGTACCTAACAGGTTACAGAATAGCGATGATCGTTGCTGGCGCTGGAAGCTTATGGATTGCTTCTTATTTAGGAACTGAAGTTTATGATCCAAAAGTATGGCAAACCGTATATCAAGTAATGGCTCTACTAATGTTAATTGGAGTTATAACAATTATTTATTCTCCCGAACCAAAAATAAAAAGAAATATTGAAAATAAGAATTCACAAAAAACAAAATTTTTTATTGCATTCTTATTAGCAATTTTCGGTTTCGTATTATGCTATATTTATTTTAAAGATCTATTTAACGGAAAAGATCCTTTTATAAATTTTTTAAATGAACTTATTAAAATTATTGCGTGTCTATCTGTATTTCTTTTTATTATATTTTTACTTATCAAAATAAAATTTGTTAATAAAAACTCTGCCTCAAACGCATACGCAAAACCTGTTTTAGATTTTTTAAAAAGATACGGTTCTAAAGCAACTGCAATATTACTACTGATTGGCTTATATAGAATTTCAGATGTTGTTCTTGGCGTTATGGCAAATGTATTTTATATTGAAAAAGGATTTTCAGTTGCTGAAATTGCAACCTACTCGAAATTCTTTGGAACCATTGCAACTATTATTGGTGGTATTATTGGTGGACTTGCGGCCGTTCATCTTGGAATGATGAGATCCTTATTTATTGGAGCGCTTATTTCATCTCTTAGTAATTTATTGTTTGCATGGCTTGCAATTATTGCTGTGGATATAAAAATATTAGCCTTTGTTATTACAGCAGATAATATCGCTAGTGGGTTTGCTGGGGCAACTTTCATAGTTTATCTTTCGTCACTTACTTCTGTTAAGTTTACAGCTACACAATATGCATTATTTAGCTCTGTAATGTTATTTTTGCCTAAGCTTATCGCTGGTTATGCGGGAAGTTTTGTAAATCTTTTTGGATATCCAACATTCTTTACATTTACTGCAATTATTGGAGTTCCTGTACTATTCTTAATAGTGTGGATAAATAAAATTGTTAATATTAACAAAAACTGATTTACAGTAATATAATCAGAACATATATCTGGGTTGTGAAAAAAATATTTTTTATAACTACTTTTATAATTCTTAGCGCTGGTTTTGCCACTGCTCAAAATAATCAAATTAAATTCCCATTAAAAAAAGCAGATTATCTTTCAGGTAAAAAGAAGGAAGTTGAAGCTGCTTGGACACAACAATATGGGAAAGATGAAATTAATTTTGATGAATTTGCTGGAAAAATAATAAAAGCTGAAGAGGAGAAAGTTAAAAGTTATATCGCTAATGTAAAAGCTACACTTGATAAAGATTTTAAAACTTTTAGTAATAATAAAAGTACTCTATCTAAATCTGATTACGTAAACGCAGTAACGAAAATAGAAGAGACTACTTTTGACTCAGAAGATACAAATAAAGATGGAGTTGTTACTGAGGAAGAACATAAAACTTTTCTTGCTAAGCAGAAAAAACCTCTAGCAACCGCTCCTGCTCCTAAAAAATAATTTAATTTAAAAATAGATTTTAATTATAACAAAGTTATCTGTTATTATTTCTATAATTTTTTAATATTATGTTACTTACAGTTAAAAATCCAGTCGCAAATATTTACAAAAAAAACAATCAGAAATCTGAACTTGTAACTCAAATATTATTTGGAGAGAAATTCTTAGCTCAAGAAAAAAATGGTTTGTTTTATAAAGGTTACAGAAGTTATGATAAATACAAAGGATTCATTGAAATAAAGGATTTAGATTTAGATAAAAGAAAAAAAACACACAAAATTACTTCTAGTAAATGTTTTTTATATAAAAAACCAAATCTTAGAACTAAATTAAATAAAAAAATATTTTTTAACTCGAAAATATCTATATTAAACCAAAAAAATGGTTTTGTTCAAATAACTCTGGGTTGGATTTTAAAAAAGAATATTAAACCTATAAATTTTAAAAAAAAACACTTTTGCGACAATTTTAAAGTATATCTAAATAGTAAATATTTATGGGGTGGCAACAGTCCCGAAGGATTGGATTGCTCTGCTTTTGTGCAGGAGCTGTTAAAATTTAATAATATATATTCTCCACGCGACTCTAAAGATCAAGAAGTATTCTTTAAAAAAAAAATTACTATTAATAAAATAATGAAGGGAGATTTATTATTCTGGAAAGGTCATGTTGCAATCGCCTTAAATAATAAAAAATTAGTACATGCGTTCGGTCCCAGAAAAAAAGTAGTTGTAATGGGAATAAAAGAAACTATTAAAAGGATATATTTAAAATCTAAATTGCCACTTCTGTGTATTAAGCGTATTAAAAAAAATTAAGCAGCATTTATGAGTAAAATAAGAACATTTTTCAAAGTGATTCGGTCATATTTTATGCACGCTTTGTTCTTGGGCAATAACAATAGGTAGTATCCAAAAAAAACCTGACACTAAAAAAATGTCTTTATTAGAAAAAAAAATTATAGCTGTTTTAGGCCCCACAAATACCGGCAAAACTCATTTTGCAATTGAAAGAATGCTTCAGTTCGGCTCTGGTATAATTGGATTTCCTCTTCGTCTACTTGCAAGAGAAGTTTATGAGAAATGTATAAAAATTATTGGACCTGAAAAAGTTGCACTAATTACAGGTGAAGAAAAAATTATTCCTCCTTATGCTGATTATTTTTTATGCACGGTAGAATCTATGCCTTTAGATATTAATGCCGAATTTGTTGCGGTTGATGAAATTCAAATGTGCGCAGATCCTGAAAGAGGTCATATTTTTACCGACAGATTACTAAATATTCGAGGAGATAAACTCACAATGTTTCTTGGATCTAATATTATGAAAAACATAATAGAAAAATTTATTCCGGAAGCTGAGTTTATTTTTAAAAATAGATTTTCTAAACTTTCATATTCTGGACATAAAAAAATTTCTAGATTGGCTGGAAGAACAGCAATCATTGCATTTTCTGTAGATGAAGTTTATGCGCTTGCAGAATTTGTCAGACGTCAAAGAGGTGGTGCGGCCATCGTTATGGGTTCCTTAAGTCCAAAAACAAGAAATGCTCAAGTTGAATTATATCAATCTGGTGATGTTGATTTTCTAGTTGCAACTGATGCGATAGGCATGGGCATTAATATGGATATTGATCATGTTAGCTTTAATAACTTAAATAAATTTGATGGACGAAGAAATAGACATCTTAGATTGACTGAGATTGGTCAAATTGCTGGTCGAGCAGGAAGATATATGAATGACGGAACTTTTGGTATCACTGGAAAATGCGATGAATTAAATCCTGAACAAATTGAAAAGTTAGAAAATCATCAATTTGATAGTGTTATAAATATTTATTGGAGAAATTCTAATTTAGATTTTTCTAGCATAGAAAATTTATTAAATAGTCTTGATAAAAAACCTAATGATCTAAGCCTTTTAAGAAGCAAAGATCTGCTAGACGAAAACGTCTTAAAAACTCTTGTTATAAAGAATAATCAAATTAAAATTAATTATAAAGAAAATGAGCTTGCTACTTTATGGGAATGTTGCCAAATTCCAGATTTTACAAAGAGTTCTCACAATCAGCACATTGATATTGTTAAAAAAGTTTATGAGTTCTTAGTGTCCGATAGAAGAAAAATACCAAATGAATGGATGAGAATTCAATTAGCGGGTCTAGATAACGATTCTGGAAACATTGACACTATTGCAAACAGAATTTCACACGTAAGAACATGGGCTTACGTTTCGTATAAAAAAAATTGGGTGGAAAATAGTGATTATTGGATCGCTAAAACAAAAGATATTGAAGACAAACTTTCCGTAAAATTGCATGAAGAGTTATCAAAAAGCTTTGTTGATAGAAGAATAAGCATTCTTTCAAAACACTTAAAGCAGGATGCAAAATTAGAAACAAAAATTTCAGAAAAAGATGAAGTAATTATTGATAAACAATTTATTGGAACAATTAAGGGATTAAAACTTAATTTAGATTTTTCAAGCACAGCTCTTCAAACTGATATCAAATCTATAAAAAAAGCTGCTCGCCAAGGGGTTACTGAAGAATTAAAAAAAAGAATTGAGGACATTATAAAATCAGATCTAAGTTCTGATGTTTTTGAATTAAAAGATGACTTTAAAATTCTTTGGAAAGGAAATCCAATCGCAGTTATTATTCCAGGAAAAGACTATTTAAATCCAAAAATAAAATTATTAATCGATGACTCTTTAGATGTTGAAGAGCAAAACGAATTAAAAATTTATTTAGAAAAATGGATAAATAAAGAAAAAAATCTTTATTTAAGAGATCTAATAAAAATATCTAAAATTAATTTAGAAAATAGTTATGCACGAGCTCTTTATTTTAGATTATTTGAAAATCATGGAGTATTAAAAAGAGTAGAGAATGAAGATTTATTAAAAAATCTAGACAAAGAACAGAGAGCCATAATTAAAAAAGCTGGAATTAAAATAGGCAGATATCATATTTATCAGCCGCTAATGATTAAGCCAAAAGCAGTAAATTTAAAAATAATTTTTTGGAATTGTTTTAATAATAGAACTAAGCAAGAAAAATGTCCTACGTTTGGATTAAATTTTCTTAAAAATTTTGAAACATCAGATAAGACATTTTTATTAATTTGTGGATTTGAAACTTTTAAAAATTATATTGTCAGAGTTGATATGTTAGAGAAACTTTTTATAAAAATTTTAAGCTCTACAAATAATAATAAATTTTCTATATCTGCTGAAATGCTTAACCTTCTTGGATGCAGCAAAGAAGATTTTGAAAAATTATTAAAATTAATGAACTACACAAAAGTAGAGAAAGATAAAGATTTATATAGTTATAATTTTAAACATAAAGATAAGAAGAAGCACAAAGATCATGTCAAAAAAAATTATAACAACCCATTTGCTTCTTTAAAGAATTTGTCTTTAAATAACTGAACAATAAATTATATTATAAAAACTAATTATGACTTACGTAGTTAACGAGAACTGTATTAAGTGCAAACTGACTGACTGCGTAGAAGTTTGTCCTGTAGATTGTTTTTACGAGGGCGAAAACATGCTAGTTATTAATCCTGATGAATGCATAGACTGTGGTGTTTGTGAACCGGAGTGTCCTATAAATGCTATTGAGCCAGATACAAATAAAAATACTGAAAAACTAGTTTTATTAAATAAAGACATGTCTGCAAAATGGCCAAACATTAATAAAAAAAAAGACCCCTTACCTGATGCAGATAAATATAAAAATACACCTAACAAACTTGAAAAATACTTTAGTGATAAGCCTGGTCCTGGTAATAAATAATCTTGTAAGCTTGTATTAAGTAATCGGATACTATATTAAGCGCCACATGGAATTTCTAAAAAAAATCATAAAGAAAAAAGCAAAAGATAAGAAAAAAGATTTACCTGCTAAGAAAAATAAAAAAATTATATTAGAAAAAAAACCTGTAAAAGTTATAAAAAAAGAAGTTCCAAAAAAAGAAAAAACTCCTGTAGAAATTAAGCCAAAAGGCAAACGTGGCAGACCCAAGAATCCAGAAACATTAAAAAATACTCCTGTAGCAGGATCAAATTTAAAAGCCACATCATCAAATCATGCACCTGTTAATGAAATTATAGAAATTAAAAAAGTTGCTAAACAAGAATCCGATAAAAAAATCTACAAAATAAAAGATCATGTTATTTATCCAAAACATGGTGTTGGACAAATCGTTGCTGTCGAAACAAGCGTGATTGCCGAAATTGAAATGACTTACTATAAAATTCAAGTTACCAAAGATAAATTAGTTTTAACTATACCAGTTAATCAACAAGGAAACTTGAGACCAATATCAAGCGTAAATCAAATTAATAAAGCTATATCTATATTAAAAGGAAAACCAAAAATCAGAAGAACTATGTGGAGCAGAAGAGCGCAAGAGTATGATCAAAAAATTAACTCTGGTGAGATTTATCAAATCGCAGAAGTAGTTAGAGATTTAAATAAAAATACAGAAATCCCCGTAGATCAATCTTACAGTGAGAGACAATTATTTGAAAAAGCTTACGATCGTTTATTGGGGGAAGTTGCAATCGGATTAGCCATTAGTGACGAAGATGCTAAAAAGAAATTAGATAAGGCGCTTGGGAAAAAAGAAGCAGTAACTGCAGAGCCCATATAAAAAAAACGCCCTTCAATAAAATTTGAAGAGCGTTTTTCTTGAAAACTAAAAGAACTATCTTCTTCTCTTTGTTGCTTTCTTAGCTGGCTTTCTTCTAGAAGATTTTCTCTTCTTAGTAGTTTTTTTAGCTGCTTTTCTTTTTTTAGCCATTTTTTTCTCCCGTTACGTTAATTTTCACTTAAATAATTTAAGTGATTCGTATTTATAAATACTTAAAAACATATCGATTAGTAAGTCAAATTGTTATTTGTTGATCAAAATTTCAAAAATGAATCAATTTTTTTTTGATTCATTTTTTATTGGTTTACAATACTTTTTTAATATTTTTCTATAGCAAAATATTATTTATATTATGTACAAGTGCACTCGTAGCTCAGTTGGATAGAGTACAAGTTTCCTAAACTTGGTGTCAGAAGTTCGAATCTTCTCGAGTGCACCAGATTAAAAATAAAGTTTTTCTAGTTGATCCCCAAAAATTTTTTTAATTTGATGTCGTCTTATCTTCATTGTTGGAGTTAACATTTCATTCTCAACAGTAAATGGAGCATCAATAATTATAAATTTCTTTATTTTTTCAATAATACTAAGTTCATCGTTAACTTTGTTAATGATGAATTGTATTTTACTTCTCTTATCTTCTATCTCTTTTTCGACAACAATTAATGCAACTAGATAATTCTTTTTATCTCCGTAAATATAACTTTGAATAATATCTGGATAATTTGATAGCAAATTTTCTATCTTGCTTGGGGCAATATTATCCCCTCCGGCATTAATTATAATATCTTTTTTTCTATCGGTAATTTTTAAATAACCCTCATTATCAATTTCACCAATATCACCTGTATGTAACCAGTCATCTTTTAAAACTTTATCTGTTTCTTCTTTATTATTCCAATAACCAATCATAACATTTTCGCCTTTAACTAAAATTTCTCCATCTTCAGCAATTTTAACTTCCACATCTTTAAAAATTGTTCCAACTGTATCTACTTTGATTTTATTTATTGGATTGGCACTGATAATTGGTGAAGTTTCCGTGAGGCCATAGCCTTGCAAGGTTGATAATCCTAAAGAATTTAAAAAAATACCGACGTTATAATCAAGAGGTCCTCCTCCGGATATAAATGCTTGTATTTTTCCCCCAAATTGATTCTTTATTTTTCTCCTAACTATAAAATCCAAAATATAATTAAGAAGTTTCTCAAAAGTATTCATGGGTTTATTTAAAAATTTTTTCTCTCCTAAAGCTAATGTCTTTTGAAAAATAATTTTTTTAAAATTGCTTTGTGTTTGTAAGTTAATTTTAATTTTATGCATAAGATTGGTATAAAATCTTGGCACAGCTGTCATGATTGTTGGTTTTGCTATTTTCAAATTTGATAATAATTTATCTAAACTTTCAGAATAAAATATTTTGGCACCTAAACTTAATTGAGCAAATTGAACTGTATGCTCATAAGAATGTGATAACGGCAACCAGGTCAAAAAAGTATTTTTTTTTCCCTTAGCAAAATCTAAAAACTCTAAAGCGCCTTCGCAGTTTTTTAATATTCCTCCATGTGATAACACAACGCCTTTTGGTGTTCCTTGTGTTCCTGAGGTATAAATAATGCACGCAGGGTCTTGTCTATTTAAATTTTTATTGTTCTCAAAAAAAAAACTTTGTTCTTTTTCAAAATCTATTTCTTTATTTAATATCTCGAAAAAATTAATAACATTAGGCGGGATATTTTTTTCGCATTCATTAAAAAGAATTATAAAATTAAAATTATAATTAATTCTTTTTGCTGCTAATAAAATATTTTTCAATAAATTAGAACTAGAAACAATTAATCCAACAGGTTTGCTGTCATTAATAGTAAAGGCAAAATCATTTGCTGTGTAAGTTGTGTAATTAGGAACTGTTATTGCAGAATTCAATAATATTGCGAGATCAGCAATTAACCACTCGGGTCTATTTTCCGAAACTAATAATACCCTGTCTCCCTTTTTGAGATTTTTACTGTATAAAAAATTAGCAAATTTGAGAACGTTATTCCTGGTGTCCTGCCAAGTATAAGTCTGAAACTTTTTTAAGTTCAAATTGTTAAATAATAAATGATCTTCTTTTTTATGGTTTTCATATTGTGAAAATAGAATTTCATTTAAATTTTTAAAAGTCGAAATCTGCATAAACACTATTCTATACTTTTTTAGATTACTTATCCCAGCCTAGTTATTTTAGGTGCTAATAATAAAATTAAATATATAAGCTAATTTTAAATGAGATCTTTATATAATAAAATTTTACTTATCTCGGGCAAGAAACAGTCTGAAAAATTTCTATATTTTATAAGTTTTATTGAAAGTAGTGTTTTCCCAATACCGATTGTTCTTCTCATGATACCTGTGCAATTAGTAAAAAGGCACAAAGCAATATCTATTGGATTTTTTGTAACCCTGTTTTCAGTATTAGGTGGTGCTCTTGGTTATTATTTGGGTTATTTTTTTTATGACACTATTGGTGCATCTGTTATCAGTTTCTATGGTTATCAAGAATCGTTTATTAAATTTACTAACTCAATTACAAAAGAAATGGAATTTTGGATTGTGTTCTTCTATGCGTTCACTCCTCTTCCTTATAAATTACTAACTATAGGTAGTGGTTTTGTACAATTTAACTTTTGGATATTTATTGTTGGAAGTCTAATTTCTAGAGGAATTCGTTTCCTTACAATTAGTTTTTTAATATTAAAATTTGGTGAAAAAATTAAATTTTTTATAGAAAAATATCTAAATATTTTATCTATTGTAAGTGTAATTTTATTATTGATTATTTTTCTTATAATAAAATATTTATTTTAATTGGTGCGGAAGGAGGGATTTGAACCCTCACACTCTTGCAAGCAATAGATTTTGAGTCTATCATGTCTACCGTTCCATCACTTCCGCAAGTATTTTTTTATTTTTTATTAATAAAACTAATCTTTATTAAAATTGCAAGAAGCAGCCAAATAATGAAGGCTTCCCCGTGACTCATGCGATAAGATGCTCCAAAAATCTTAGCAATACCAACGACCGCATAGAAAACCACTGGTGATACTACTAATGATATGAGAAATTGCTTAATATCAAATTTTAATTCCATTTTTTAATTATATAAATTCAAATATACTTAACAACTTAAATGTTAAAAAAACTCTTAAATGATTTAATTAAATTAGCAGGCCATAAAAGAGCTAAATATTTTTTAGCTGGGTGGTGTTTTATGGAAAATATATTTTTTCCAGTACCCTCTGACTCAATTGTAATTCCAATGTCAATTTCAAAACCAAAAAAATGGTTTGAGACATTTGCAATTGCAACAATAGCTGCATTTATAGGAGCTCTAGCTGCTTACGCAATTGGTCATTACATGTTTGACAAGCTTGGAGTTTATATTTTTGATTTGTCTGGGGTATCTAATCCTGAAAAATTTTTGGCTATCTTTCACAAAAAAAGCACAATGATAGGATTTGCATTTATATTATTTATTTCTGGGTTTACTCCACTTCCATTTAACTTATTGGCTATAGCAAGCGGCTTTGTGTCTTTTAACTTTCCACTATTTGCCGCTACTGCTCTTTTTACTAGAGGCTCAAGATATTTTTTTTTGGCTTATTTCTTTTCAAAATATGGACCAAAAATTCAAGAACATATCGAGAAAAAGTTCACAACATTCTTAATCTGGATAATTGTCAGTTTCATTATAGTTATCGGAGGAATGTATTTATTTTATATTAAATTCCCACATTACTTCGCTGCTTGAACAATAAGACTTATAAATATTTTTTATTCATTATATTAATAAATATTTTTATTATTTCCGTTACGCTATTCATTCAATATTTTTTAAATATTAAACCTTGTATTTTGTGTCTTTATGAGCGTTATCCATATTACCTAATATTATTATTTTGCTCTTTATTTTTTTTAAATAATAATTGGAAAAATCAGTTAATTATTTTAATTTTTTTTACTTCAATAGGAAGCTTCATTCTTGCTGGATATCATGCAGGAATCGAATATGGATTAATAAACGAATTATCCAGTTGCAAAGTTAGTGCTAACAATAATCTTTCTAAGGAGATATTATTCAAAGAATTAGAAAACAAACTGTCTTCATCATGCAAAGAAGTGGGTTTTAAATTATTTGGTCTATCTTTGGCCTCTATTAATACTATTGTTTCTTTGGCTCTTTCTATTTTATATTATAAAATATTTTCATGGATAAAAAACGAAGCCAAATAGCTGAAATGATTAGAGTAAACCACGCTGGAGAACGTGGTGCTATCAAAATATATGAAGGGCAACTAAAAGCTCTTCAATTATTAAATAAAGATCCTGAATTACAGAATACTATTAAAGATATGCGTGATCATGAATTGGAGCACTTAGAATTTTTTGAAAATCAAATTATTGAACGAAAAGTTAGACCAACTGCTCTTCTTCCTTTGTGGGATGTCCTTGGTACGGCTCTTGGTTTTGGAACTGCCTTACTTGGTAAAAAAGCTACCGCTTTATGCACTTCTGCTGTTGAAGAGGTTATAGGTGATCATTATGGGGAACAAATAAATATTCTATCCAAAGAATATGAAGAAGAAAAAGAACTTAAAAATAAATTTATTAAATTTAGAGAAGAAGAGCTCGAGCACAAACATACCGCTGAAGGTCTGGGGGCCAATAATGATGGTTTATATTCTATTTTAGATATTTTAATAAAAAATAGCTCTAAATTGGCTATAACAATTTCAAAAAAATATTAACTTTCGAGTTTAACGTCCCAGTATAAATAATCTAACCAACTTTGGTGTAAAAAATTTGGTGGAAAAAATTTTCCATTATGATGTAATTCTTCTACTGTTGGACGATAAGGTTTCATTTTTGGAATCATTCCGATAACATGAGGAAGCTTTCCTCCTTTTCTTACATTGCATGTACAACAAGCAGATACAACGTTTTCCCAACAGGTGATGCCGCCCTTAGATCTTGGAATTACATGATCAAAAGTCAAATTTTTTTGACTACCGCAATATTGGCAGGAAAATTTATCTCTTAAAAAAACATTAAATCTTGTAAAATTTGGAAATTCTGAAGGTTTTATATATTTTTTCAATGAAATTACGCTTGGTAATTTCATTGTAAAAGACGGACTTCTAATTTCTCGATCGTATTCCGAAACTATTGTTACTCTATCTAAAAATACATCACGAACAGCATCCTGCCAGCACCACAATGATAATGGATAATAACTTAATGGCCTATAATCCGCATTTAATACTAGGGCTGGACACTTATCGAGAGGTACAGTGTTGGATTCAGTAATAATCATTTAATACATTAATTGATATACCAATGTTATTGATAATCAAAATATTTTTTATTTATTAATGTTGATAAATTCAAGACCTAAGCTCAGTCCTTGTGTTGGAATTGAGTGACCACAACCTTTAAAAATTTTAGTTTTTAGATCAACTTTATTTTTTGTTAAGAAATTTTTAGCTTCCATCATGTCTTCTAGAGGAACAATATTATCTTCATCTCCATGCATTAAAAAAATTGGCGGTCTAGATTTAATATTATTTTCTAAAATACTTGGATCATAAATCTTACCTGAATAACCAATAACTCCTGCGATTTTATTAGGATTTGTTAATGCATAATGCAAAGACAGCATAGTTCCTTGGCTAAATCCTACCAGAAATAATTTTGAATAATCTAAACTTAAGTCTTTAAGTTTAGCATCAATAAATTTTGTTAATTGTAATACTGAACTTTCTAATTCTAAATCAACATTTTTAATATCTGGATTCATAAGGTTAAACCATTCAAACCCTGACGGATTTACTGAACAAACATTTGGTGCGTTAGGTGAAGTAAAATAAAAATCTGGTAAAAACCTTTGCCAATAATTTCCAATATTAATTAAATCTTTTCCATCTGCTCCATATCCATGACAAAAAACTATTAAATAGTTTGCTTTAGTCGAAATCTGAGCCAAAGAAGTTGATCTTAAAAATATATTTTCATTAATTATTTTCATTAATATTTTATTTTATATAATTTTAACTGTTTTATGATAACTATTTCTTAATGCCAAATTTTAGTCG
The DNA here is from genome assembly GCF_040404065.1 of Candidatus Allofontibacter sp. Classification (GTDB taxonomy): domain Bacteria; phylum Pseudomonadota; class Alphaproteobacteria; order Pelagibacterales; family Pelagibacteraceae; genus Fontibacterium. The sequence goes on along the minus strand of NZ_JBBAJM010000001.1, from coordinate 266,847 downwards.
TATTGTTATAGCGATTGCTTTAATTGTTGTGTTGATAATTCTTTTACGTGGGCTGAAATCATTTTTCGTTGGTGGTAATATTGATGAAAAAAGAAAAAGTAACAAACTAATGCAATTGAGAGTTTTTGCTCAGTTTATTGCTATTATTATAATAATGGCTCTAGCCTACTTTTATAAGAAATAATTCTATAAGTTCTTTAACCAATTAATAAATTTTTCATCTGCGAAATCTATAGAACCTATTACCCTCGCAATTTCTTTGCCATTTCGATCTATAATTAACGTTGTTGGCAATCCTCTTAATCCAATCTTACTAGCTAAAACATAATCAGGATCATAGTAAGTAGAAAAATTTTTTATCTTTAAATCGGCAAAAAATTTATCAGTTTTTTTCTTATTTATTTTTTCAAGATCAATAGCAAATATTTTGATTTTATCTTTTCCCATGACATTAACTAACTTATCGATAGAAGGCATTTCTTCTTTGCAGGGCACACACCAGGTTGACCAAAAGTTAATTAGAGTTATCTGATGTTCAAATTTATTAAACTTTAATTTTTTACCTGAGAAATTTATAAATTCTTCACCGATGATTTCTTTTGGTATTTCGTGCACAACTATATTCTTAAAAGGGAGGTTTTTAATGGGTTGTGATAAAGACTGATTAGTAATAAATAATAATAAACAAGCTAAATAAACTAAATATTTTAAAAAATTGCGTAAAAAAAACATAGTTTAATTTTATATATCATTAAGAATATGACTAAAGGAAATAAAAATAAAGTGTGGGGTACGAGAGTTAAAAAACCCACATCAAAACTTTTGCAATCAATCAACTCTTCTATTGATGTAGATAAAAGATTGTTTAAGGAAGATATTGACGCATCTATTGCGCATTGTGAAATGCTTTCAAAGCAAAAAATAATAAATAGCAATTCTGCTAAAAAAATTATCTATGGGCTTAAAAAAATAAAAATTGAGATCCAAAAAAATAAATTTGAATTTAAAAAAGAACATGAAGATATTCATTTAAATATAGAAAAGAGATTATTTGAAATTATAGGAGATCATGCTGGATTCCTTCATACCGCTAGATCAAGAAATGACCAGGTGGTAACAGATTTTAAACTATGGGTAAAAAAATCTGCAAATATTATTGATAAAAATTTAACTTTGCTCATCAAAAGTTTTTTAAATAAAGCTAAAAAAAATATTGATGTAATTATGCCTGGATTTACGCATCTTAAGAATGCGCAGCCAGTCTTATTCTCTCATTATTTATTAGCTTATGTAGAAATGTTTAAGAGAGACAAAGTAAGAATTAAAAGTTTTTTAGAGAATATTAATGAAAATCCATTAGGATCCGCAGCTCTTGCTGGCACTTCTTATAATATTGATAGACACTTTACTTCAAAAAAACTGGGTTTTAAAAAACCTACTAACAATTCTATTGATTCAGTTTCTGATAGAGATTTTGCTATTGAGTTTTTATTTATAGCATCTTTATGTTCTGTGCATCTTTCAAGACTTGCTGAAGAAATTATTATCTGGAACTCTGATCTAGTAAATTTAATTACTCTTGAAGATAGCTTATTAACCGGATCTTCAATTATGCCGCAAAAAAAGAATCCAGATTCTGCAGAATTAATTAGAGGAAAAACAGGAAGAATATTTGGGCAATTGTCTTCAATGTTAACTACAATGAAAGGCTTGCCGCTTGCTTACTTCAAAGACATGCAAGAAGACAAGGAAAGTGTATTTGATGCTTACGATACTCTTTTATTAAATATTCAATTAGCCACTGAATTAGTGGACGGAATAAAACCTAATAAAGCAAAGATGTTAGCTGCAGCAAAATTAGGATTTACTACAGCAACAGACTTTGCGGATTATTTAGTAAAAAAGGGAATGTCTTTTAGAGATGCACACAAAAAATCAGCAACTCTTGTGAATATTGCAGAAAAAAATAACCAAACTCTTGATGAATTAGATTTTTCAATAATAAAAAAAGTTGAAAAAAGCGTAGAAAAAGATGTGTTAAAAATGTTTGATTTAAAGAATTCAGTTAATTCAAAAAAATCTTATGGCGGAACATCACCGTTTAATGTTAATAAAATGATAAAAAAATATCAAAAAGAGTTTAAATGATTAGAGTTTTATTAATATTATCAACATTATTTTTAACAACATCTTGTGGGGTTAAAAACAATCCTGTGTACCAGTCTTTTAACAATAATTTTGAGAAAAAATTTTTAGAAACTAAAATTGATATCAAAATCATTTAATGAATTTTTTAAAATTCAAAAATAAAAGATTACTTCTTGAAAATATTGCTATATCAAAAATAACTACAAAAATTAAAACTCCTTTTTATCTTTATTCTTTAAATCAATTAAAACAGAATTTTAACAATTTTAAAAAATCTTTTAAAAAAGTTAATCCAGTTATTTGTTTTTCGGTTAAATCAAATTCAAATATAAAAATTATATCTGAGTTAAAAAAATTAGGCTCAGGTGCAGATGTTGTATCTCTTGGTGAATTGAAAATAGCTCTTAAGGCAGGGATTGTTCCAAAAAAAATAGTCTTTTCAGGAGTTGGTAAAACAGAAGAAGAATTAGACTTTGCAATAAAAAAAGGGATCCTTCTAATTAATGCTGAATCAGAAAGTGAAATAAAAATAATCAATAAAATTGCTAAAAAAAATAATAAAATTGTTTCTGTTGGAATAAGGATAAATCCAAACGTTTCTGCAAAGACTAATAAAAAAATATCTACAGGGAAAAAAGATAATAAATTTGGCGTATCAATGAATACTTGCTTGGAAATATTCAATAGCCAATATCATTATGAATATATTAAATTTGAAGCAATTAGTGTTCATATCGGTTCACAAATTATGGACGTAAATCCCTTTAAAAAAGTTTTGTCTAGTCTTTCAGACTTTAATAAAAAAATTAATCAACTAGGTATAAATTTAAAATATGTAGATTTGGGGGGTGGCACCGGCATTCCTTATTCTCAATCTGAAAGACCTTTCAATCTAGGAAAATACTCAAATCTTGTTCTAAAGTTTAAGAAAATTAATAATGTAGAAATTATATTTGAGCCTGGTAGATCCGTGTGTGGCAACTCAGGAATATTGGTTTCTAAAATTATATATCTAAAAGATATACCTGGTAAAAAATTTATAATTATTGATGCTGCAATGAATGATCTGATGAGACCCGCTCTTTATGGTGCAAAACATGAGATTTATCCATTGCTAAAAAATAATCTTATAATTAAAAAAAAAACTGAATTTGTAGGTCCTGTATGTGAAAGTTCAGATACATTTATCACTTATAATAAGTATCAAAAACTTAACGAGGGAGATTTTGTTTGTATTAACAATATTGGGGCTTACGGAAGATCTTTAGCTTCAAATTATAACACAAGACCTTACTCAGCTGAAATTTTAATTAACAAAAATACTTATAAAATAATTAAACAAAGACAAAAATTAGAATCTTTAATTAATTAAATGCATTTTTTAAGATCTTTAGTTTTTAACTTTGCCACTTATTGTGGATCTTTTTTTTCAACACTATTAGCATTGCCAACTTTAGTAATGCCTAAATCAGCCATGCAATGGCTCGCTCGCATGCTAGGTTTTTATATTATTTTTTGTGTAAGGTTTATTATAAATACAAAAATAATATTTAAAGGATTAGAAAATATACCTAAAGATAGAAGATTTTTTGTGGCATCTGCTCACCAGTCTATTTGCGAAACTTTTGTATTTAATGCTGTGTTAGATGCTCCTATATTTATTGTTAAACAAGAATTATTTAAAATTCCATTTTATGGCTGGTGTATAAAAAAATTAGGATTTATTGGAACACAAAGAGAGAAGGTTACTAAAGACCATTTATTTTTTTTAGAAAAAACAACTGAAACTATTCATAAAGAAAGATTCCCTTTAATAATTTTTCCTCAAGGAACAAGAATTAAAAACAACGAAAGAGTACCATTGAAAAAAGGTGTTGCAAGAATTTATGAAAGAGCAAAAGTTCCATGCATACCAGTTAAATTAAATACAGGAGACGTTTGGCCTAGAGATAGTTTTTTTAGATTTCCTGGAGAAATTTGCATTGAATTCAAAAAACCAATCGAACCAGGTCTTAATATGGTTGATTTTATGAACAGTCTTGAAAAGGGAATCTACGAGTAATTCTTTATACTAAATTAGCAGCACTACTTGTCTTGACCGGCTTTAACGATTTCTGCTCTAATCTTCCTAGTTTTAGAAAATAGTTTAAATAATTTATTGCCATCTTTTCTTAAAATTGCCCTTCTTAAATTATTTAGATCTAAATTAAATTTATCTAACATATAAAGAATTTGTTTACGATTATTAAGAGCAATATCTCTCCACATCGTAGGATCCGATGATGCTATTCTTGTAAAATCTCTGAATCCACTTGCGCTGTATTTAATAACTTCTGATTTTGTATCTTTTTCGAGATTGGCTGCTGTGCCTACAATATTGTAGGCAATTAAATGAGGAATGTGACTTGTAATTGCCATGACTTTATCGTGATGCTCAGCTGACATGTGTTGAACTTTGCTGCCTATTTTTGTCCAAAACTTATTAAGTTTTTTTAAAGATGCAGAATTTTTTTTATTTATTGGAGTAATAATGCACCATCTATTTTTAAATAAATCAGCAAAACCAGATTCTGGTCCACTTTTTTCTGTTCCTGCTACTGGATGAGCAGGTATCCATATAGTATTTTTATTAATTACACCGCTAACAACGTTCTTTGCAAAAATTTTTGCAGAACCAACGTCTGTTAAAATACATTCTTTTTTTAAATCATTTTTAATAGATAAAACTATATTTTTGTAAGAGCCAAGAGGTGTGCAAATGATAACTAAATCCGAATTTTGAACACTTTTTTTTAAATTTGATTCAATATTTTTAGTAATTCTTAATTTTAAAACTTTTGTTAAAACAGATTTAGAAGAATCATGGGCGACTAAGATTTTGCATAAATTTTTGCTTTTAATAGCTCTTGCAATCGAAGAACCTATTAAACCCATTCCTATTATTGTTATTTTTTTAAACATCAAAAATTCTATTAAGAGTTTTCAAAAAAGAACTATTTTCCTTGCTATTACCAATTGTCACTCTTAGTGCGTTGGGCAATCCATATCCTTTCATTTTTCTTAGAATAATCTTAGATTTAATAAATTTATTATAAACATTATCAGCAGTAATTGTTTTGTTATCAAAGCGCATTAAAAAGAAATTAGCTACTGGCGTATTTGTTAAAATTCCTAAGTTTATAAAATTTTCAAAAAAAATATCGGCCCACTTAGAGTTGTGATCAACATTTTTTCTTAACCAGGATCTATCATTTATGGCTTCAACACCTGCTTTTTGCGCTGCAGAATTTACATTAAAGGGTGGTTTAATAAGCTTCATTGCTTGAATCAAATTTTTTGAAGCATACCCCCAGCCAAGTCTTAGACTAGCAAGACCATATATTTTAGAAAAAGATCTAGTAACAAGAACATTATTACAATTTCTGAACAAATCTAAACCAGAAGTATAATCTTTATTAACAACAAATTCAGAGTAAGCGTCATCTACCACAAGCAAAATATTGCTGCGTAATTTTTTTCTCAACAACAGCATTTCTTGTTTGTCTAGATAGGTTCCGGTTGGATTATTTGGATTGGCTAAAAAAACTATTTTAGTTCGAGAATTAACTTTTGCTAATATAGAATTTATATCAGCCTTTAAATCATCTTCTTTAGCAAGGATTACTTTGCCTCCAAAAATCTTTGCGTAAATTCTGTACATTAAAAAACTGTACTCAGTGACAATAACTTCATCATTAGGAGTTAAAAATAACTGACAAGCTAAACTAATAATCTCATCCGAGCCATTGCCAATAATGAGATTATTAGGATTTAACTTAAAATTTTTTGATATTGTTTTAATTAAATCATTTGAATTTCCATCGGGATATCTAGATATTCTTTTGCTGTGTTGAATAAATGCTGAAATAGCCTTTTTGGAAGGCCCTAAAGCAGATTCGTTCGCAGAAAGCTTTATTGGATTATTAATATTTTTAATCTGAGATAATCCACCCACATATTTTAAATTATTAAAATTTTTAAATTTTAATGGCATATTTTTGTAAATATTTGACAATATTATTTTTTAATTAACATAATGCTATTGTGGTTGATACTATTTATAAAAATAAATCTTCTAAAATTTTTAAAAACAACAGTAACACAAGCAATAAAAGCAAATAAATTGACAAGAAATTAAGCCTAAGATAAAAATTATTTGCGCTGATTTACCGAATTGCGAGCGCAAACAAACAGCTAAAAAGGTAAAAAATTACTTTAGTATTAAAGTAATTTTTTAGTTTAAATGAAATTAGAATCAAAAATAGTCATAGATCTTATAAAACCTTTTTCAAAAGTCCTTGATGTGGGATGTGGTGATGGAAGTATAATGCTACATCTTAAAAAAGAAAAAAAAATTGACGCTCGAGGCATTGAAATAGATCACGAAAAAGTAAAAGAAAGTTTAAGCAAAGGTCTATCTGTTGTAGAGGGCGATGCTGAAAAAGATCTAATCAATTACCCAGATCAATCTTTTGATTACGTAATTCTAACTCAAACTTTACAGGCCTTTTATAACCCTAGAAAAGTTCTTCATGAGCTTTTGAGAATAGGAAAAAATGCAATTGTTTCTATTCCTAACTTTGGTTATTGGAAAGTTAGATTTAGTTTATTACTAAAGGGCAGAATGCCTGTTACAAAAACATTGCCTAACACATGGCACGACACGCCAAATCTACATATGTGCACTATTAAAGATTTTTTTGATTTATGCCGTGATGACAAAATTCATATCATAAAATCAATTGCCGTTACTCAAGAAAAATCTTCTGTAATTACAAATCTAAATTTAGAAATAAAAAATCTTTACTCTGAATTTGGAATATTTTTAATTAGCAAAAAGAATTAATTATTCTTTAAATTATGAATATTCATATTATCCCGTGTCTAAAAGATAATTATGCTTATATTATTGAAAATGAGAAAACTAAAAATGCATGCGTTATAGATCCTTCTGAATCTGGACCAGTTTTAATTTTCTTAGAAAAAAATAAATTAAATTTAAAGTATATACTTAACACCCATCATCATGCCGATCATATTGGTGGCAATCTTGATCTAAAAAAAAAATTTAATGCAAAAATATTGGGATTTATAAAAGATAAAAATAGAATTCCAGGAATTGATATTGCATTGAATGATAAAGAAATATGGAACTTTGAAGGATCTGACGTTCTAGTAGAGCACGTACCAGGACATACATCTGGTCATATATTTTATTATTTTAAAAACGAAAATTCTGCTTTTACAGGTGACACTCTATTCTCTTTTGGTTGTGGAAGATTATTTGAAGGCTCTTACAAAGAAATGGTGGATTCTTTAAAAAAAATTAAGTCTCTTCCTAGAAAAACAAAAATATTTTGTGGTCATGAATATACTATTTCTAATTTAAAATTCTGTATGGCAGTTGACAAAAAAAATTCCGAATTAAAAAAAATATATAATCAAATTAATAATAATATTAATAAGAATTTAACAAGCATGCCTGCTAATCTAGATGAAGAAATAGAACTAAATATATTTCTTAAATTTGATAATTTAGAATTTAAAAAGAAAATAGGATTTGAAGATCTAAATGAGGTAGATTTTTTCAAGAAGATTAGAGACTTAAAAGATAACTTCTAAAAGCCAATACACTCAAGCATAATCGCAATCTTGACAAGCTAAGGTGGCTATATATATTGCCCAGACCTAAAAGAAATTACATATGACTTTTGCAGTAATCAAAACCGGCGGTAAACAATATAAAGTGTCAGCAAATGATACTATTAGAATTGAGAAGCTTGACAACGAGGCTGGAAAAATATTTGAATTTAAAGAAGTTCTTTTAACAGCAGATAATGAAATAACGGAAGTTGGTTCTCCAAGTGTTGATGGAGCATATGTTGAAGCAGAACTTTTAAAACAAACAAGAAACGACAAAATAATTATTTTCAAGAAAAGAAGAAGACAGAATTCAAGAAGAAGAAGAGGTCATAGACAACATGTTTCTATAGTGAAAATATTAAAAATTTATGGTAAAAGTGGAAAGCTTTTGTCTGAAGCTAAGAGTGCAACAGTAGAGAAAAAAGCTGAAACTAAAGTAACTACTAAAAAGAAATAGATAAAAACAATGGCAACAAAAAAAGCTGGCGGCTCGACGAAAAACGGACGCGATAGTGCCGGTAGGCGACTTGGTGTCAAAAAATTTGGTGGTCAAACTGTCATAGCAGGAAATATTATTATGAGACAAAGAGGAACAAAAATGTTCCCAGGTAATAATGTTGGTATGGGAAAAGATCATACTATTTTTTCTAAAGTAGACGGCATAGTAAAATTCGAGACAAAAAAACTCGGAAGAACTTACATCTCAGTAATCCCTCTATAAACTCAGTTTATTTTTAAACTGAGATTTCCATTAATAATCGAATAATATGATTGTATGAAATTTTTAGATCAAGTTAGAATTATAATTAAAGCTGGTGACGGAGGAAACGGCTGTGTTGCTTTTCGAAGAGAAAAATTTATTGAATTTGGAGGTCCTTACGGAGGAGATGGTGGTGATGGTGGGTCAATAATTGTTAAAGCTGTTAATGGATTAAATACTTTAGTTGATTACCGTTTTGCTCAACATCATAAAGCTGAAAATGGATCTAACGGTTCTGGAAACAATAGAAAAGGACACGGTGGAAAAGATTTAGTTTTAAAAGTTCCTGTTGGAACTCAAATATATGAGGAGGATAAAAAAACACTACTATTTGATTTAACAAACGAAAATCAAGAGTACGTCATAGCTAAAGGAGGAAAGGGTGGACTTGGTAATTCAAAATTTAAAAGTTCCACAAATAGATCTCCTAGGAAGTTTACTCCTGGAAAAATAGGAGAAGAATTTATAATTTGGCTTGAACTAAAATTAATTGCTGATGTTGGAATTATTGGTTTTCCAAACGCTGGAAAGTCGAGTCTTCTTTCAATATCGACAAGAGCCAGACCTAAGATTGCGAATTATCCTTTTACAACTCTCAATCCAAATCTTGGGGTTGTTTTTGTTGATAATAAAGAAATAATTATTGCCGACATTCCTGGCCTGATCGAGGGTGCTCATTCTGGTTCAGGATTGGGTGATAAATTTTTAAAGCATATAGAAAGATGTAAAAGCATCATTCATATGATTGATATTAACGAGGATGATTTAGTTGGAAAATATAAAATTATTAGAAATGAACTTAAGGAATTTAACCCTGAATTAATAAAAAAGAGAGAACTTATTGTTTTTAACAAGATTGATTTAATTGATGAAGAAGAAAAGAAAGAAAAAATAATGAATTTTACTAAAAAAATTAAGAAAAAAGTTTATGATATATCTGTTGAAAAAAAGATTAATATAAACAATTTACTACGAGCTATTTAAATGGACGTCTTAAAATATAAAACCATTGTAATTAAAATAGGTTCTGGCCTTATTGTTGATGGTAAAAACAAAGTTAAGAAGAACTGGTTTGATAAATTAATCGAAGATATTATTTTTTTAATAAAGAAAAATAAACAAGTTATTATTGTTTCTTCTGGAGCAATAGCATTGGGTTGCGATTTATTAAAAATAAATAAAAAAAATATAAAACTAAGTCAATTCCAAGCAATAGCAGCTATTGGGCAGATTGAATTAATCAATCTTTTTAAAAAAGCATTTGAGAGAAAAAAAATTAAAGTTTCTCAAATATTACTTACTTTAGAAGATACTGAAGAAAGACGAAGATCGCTAAACGCAAAAGAAACGATCAATAATTTGTTAAAAATGTCTGTAATACCAATCGTAAATGAAAATGATACCGTTGCTACTTCAGAAATAAGATATGGGGATAATGATAGATTGGCAGCACGAGTTGCTCAAATATGTAACGCTGACTGCCTAATTATGCTTTCAGACATCGATGGTCTTTATTCTGCTGATCCAAAGAAAGATAAAAATGCAAAAATAATTAAAAAAGTAACAACTATTAATAAGTCTATTGAAGCGCTTGCCTCCGAAAGTATTAGTTCTTACGGAACTGGTGGAATGATAACAAAAATTAAAGCTGCAAAAATTTGTATGCAGTCTGGTTGTGACATGATTTTAACAAGTGGAATGATAAATAATTCTATAAAAAATATTATTAAAAATAAAAATTATACATTGTTCGAATCTCAATCTTCTTCTTTAAGCGCAAAGAAGCAATGGATCTTAAATTCAATTGCAACGAAAGGTTCCGTTAAGATTGATGAAGGAGCTGAAAAAGCATTAAAGAATGGGAAAAGTCTTTTACCAATAGGGGTAACAGCTATTGATGGAAATTTTAATCGCGGTGATGCTATTTATATTATAAATTCCAAAAATAAACGTATTGCAACAGGTATTAGTGCTTATTCTAGTGCAGATGCTAAAAAAATTATTGGATTTAAAACTGATAAAATTAAAGAAATTTTAGGTTATGTTAGTAGAGGAGAAATAGTGCACATAAATAACTTAGTTCATCAAAAAGAATAAATATTATGAAAAATAGTTATTTGGATAAAATTGGTTTAAACGCTCTAAACGCATCAAAAAATCTATCTTTATTAAATGAGAAAAAAAAAAATAAAGTCCTTAAAGATTTCTATAAGAATTTTAAACAAAATCAAAAAAAAATCTTAAGAGCAAACAAGACCGACATTTCTAGAGCAAATAAAAATAAGGTTAGTAAAAATTTAGTTGATCGACTATTGCTGAATGAACATAAAATTAATTCTATACTTAATTCCATACAGGCAGTTATTAAATTAAAAGATCCAACTCAAAAAATAATATCAAAATGGAAAAGGCCAAATGGAATGATTATTAATAAATACACCGTTCCAATTGGAGTTATAGGCGTGATATATGAATCTAGACCAAACGTAACATCGGATGTTGCAACTCTATGCTTTAAATCTGGCAATGCGGTTATCTTGAGAGGCGGGAGCGAAGCTATTCAGACAAATAAAGTTATTGCTGAATGTTTTAAAAAATCCTTAAAGAAAAATAAAGTTGATGAGAATTGCGTTCAACTAATTCAAAATACAAATAGAAAATTAGTTGATTACATGCTTTCAAAGATGGAAAGATTTATTGACGTTATAATTCCAAGAGGAGGAAAAAATTTAGTTCAAAAAATTAAAACAATGTCTAACGTTCCAACTATTGGTCATTTAGAAGGAATTTGTCATGTCTATATTGATAGATATGCAGATTTAAATATGGCAAAAAAAGTTACACTTAATGCCAAAATGAGAAACACTAGCATTTGTGGTGCTGCTGAAACTTTATTAATCGATAAAGGCTGTCTAAAGACTCATTTAGGTCCAATATTGCAATTATTAAGTATTAGCGGATGTAAAATTATTGGGGATAAAATTGTACAAAAAAATTATCAAGGTTCTGTTTCTTTGGCGAAAGAACAAGACTGGAAAACAGAATATTTGGACTCTAAAATTTCAGTCAAAATTGTAAATGGAGTTGAGGATGCAATTAAACATATTAATAAATATGGAAGTCATCATACTGACAGTATTGTGACTGCTAATAAAATAAATGCTGGATTATTTTTATCAAAAGTTAATAGTGCAATAGTTTTACATAATGCCTCTACTCAATTTGCAGACGGGAATGAATTTGGTTTTGGAGCTGAAGTAGGCATATCTACAGATAAATTGCATCCTAGAGGACCGGTAGGTCTTGAACAGCTAGTAACTTACAAATATTTAGTAGAAGGTAATGGACAAACTAGACCTTAAACTTTTTATTAAAATATAATGAAAATTGGTATTCTTGGCGGAACCTTCGATCCTCCTCATATAGGTCATCTAAATATTTCATTAGAAGCTATTAAGAGATTTCAACTAAAAAAAGTTATATGGCTTATTACAAAAAAAAATCCTTTAAAAACTAACAAATCATCTAATGATGTTAATGAAAGAATAAAGCTATGTAATGAATTTATAAAAAAAAATAAAAATATTATTGATGTTAAGTATATTGAGGAAAAAACTAAATCAAATTTTTTATTCGATAACATAAAACACATTGTCAATAAATCACTAAACAACAGATATTATTTTATTATGGGCGCTGATAGTTTTATAAAATTTGATCAATGGAAGAAATATGATGAGATCTTAAGCAAACTATCTGTAATTGTGATTAATAGACCTGAATACTCAATAAAATCGTTAAATTCAGTAACTGCAAAAAAGCTTGAAAAGCAAAAGTCTTTGGAAGCCAACTTAAATACTAAACGACATAGATGGTATTTTTTAAATACTAAAGGTATGAATATCTCTTCATCAAAAATAAAAAAAACAATTAATGCAAACTAGAAACAAAGAATTACTTCTAAAAGAAATAATCAAAATTCTTGATAATAATAAAGCAAAAGATATCGTCAAAATTAATCTTGAAAATAAAAGTTCTATAGCTGACTACATGGTTGTTGCTAGCGGAACATCTTCTAGACACATTCAATCCATTTCAGAAAATACAATCGAAGAATTAAAAAAAATCGGAATTAAGGGCTGTAAAGTTGAAGGTAAAGATAGTGATAACTGGAAACTAATTGATGCAACTGATGTTATAGTTCATGTTTTCCATCATGAACAAAGAAAACATTATGACCTGGAAAAAATGTGGGAAGATATTCTACCAAGTCAAAAGATATCTGTTTAATGAAAATTAAAATTCTTTGTTTAGGAAGATTAAACAAAGATGAAGAAAATGAGCTGTGCAAACGTTACGAGAACAGACTTAAAAGTTTAAAAAATAGCGGAATTACTAATTTTTCAATTGAACAAATCTCAAAAAAAGAATTAGAAAATATAATCAAAAATAAAAAAGAAAAAAAAATTATTTTTTTAAGTGAGAATGGGCAAGATCTTAGTACCGTAAACTTATGTAAAAAATTAAAAAAATTAATAAATTCTTCTATTAAGGAAACGTTATTTATTATTGGAGAACCAGAAGGGTTCAAAAATTCTTTGAATAAAGAAAATTTCGAAGAAATATGTCTAAGTAAACTTACTTTTACCCACTCTTTAGCAAGAGTATTGTTAACCGAACAAATTTACAGATGCGCTACAATTATGATAAACCATCCCTATCACAGAGAATAAAAATGAAAAAAATCTACATAATATTAACTCTTATAATTTTAAATTTATTTACACAAAATACATTTGCACAAAAAAAAGATGCACTTTATGAAAAATTAGATTTATTTGGAGATATTCTTAACACTATAAACAAAGAGTACGTCAAAGAAATAAATGAGGGCGATGTTATTGATGGGGCAATTAATGGAATGCTTCAGTCTCTTGACCCTTATTCTTCTTATATGAATCCTAAAACGTTCAAAAATATGAACACTGAAACTAAGGGTGAGTTTGGAGGCCTTGGCATTGAAGTTACGATGGAGTCTGGTCTTGTAAAAGTAATTTCACCAATTGATGATACGCCAGCTGACAAAGCTGGAATTAAATCTGGTGACTACATTATTAAATTAGACGAAAAACAGGTTAAAGGTCTAACTCTCGAAGATGCCGTTAATACTATGAGAGGAAAGGCTGGAACACCTATAACTCTGACTATAAGAAGAATAGACACTAATGATCCTATAGTTGTTAAAATAGTTAGAGAAATCATTAAAACTAAATCCGTAGTATCAGAAGTCAAAGGAGATGTGGGCTATCTTAGATTAAGATCTTTCAATGAAAAAAGTGGTGATGAACTTATAGATCATATTAAGGAAATTAATAAAAACAAACCTAATGTTAGTGGTTTTGTTCTAGACCTTAGAAATAATCCTGGCGGACTTCTTACTCAGGCAATCAAAGTATCAGATACATTCTTAGATAGCGGTGAAATTGTATCGACCAAAGGCAGAGATCCTAAAGATGTTAAAATATATAATGCTAAAAAAGGAGATGAGATTAATGGCAGACCATTAATAGTTCTTATTAACGGCGGTTCTGCATCAGCCTCGGAAATTGTAGCTGGCGCTCTAAAAGATAACAAAAGAGCTATTATTGTAGGTGAAAAATCTTTTGGCAAAGGATCCGTTCAATCGATAATGCCTTTATCTAATGGTGGAGGATTAAGATTAACAATTGCAAAATATTATTTACCTAGCGGGGAAACTATTGAAAATATTGGTGTTCAACCAGATATTAAAATTGAACAAAAAAAAGAGAATTTCAAAATTAACGATCCTATAAATGACAATCAGTTAATTTACGCTTTAAAACTTCTAAAAGCCTCATGAAAGATTTAAGCAATCTTCCTTATAGGAAAGGTGTAGGAATAATGCTTATTAATAAAGAAACCAGAGTATTTATTGGAAAAAGAATTGATACAACACAAGCCTGGCAAATGCCCCAGGGTGGAGTTGATCATAATGAGGATGTTGAAACTGCAGCTAAAAGAGAGCTTAAAGAAGAAACTGGCATTACATCTATCGAAATTATAAAAAAATCTGAAAAAGAATTCGTTTACGATCTACCTAAAGAGTTACTTGGAAAAATTTGGGGTGGAAAATATAAAGGACAAAAACAAACTTGGTTTCTTGCAAAGTTTTTAGGGAAAAACGATGAGATTAATATTAAGCAAAAAAAAGCTGAATTTTATGATTGGCGATGGGAAGAGCCTCTGGAACTTCCTAAACTAATAGTTCCTTTTAAAAAAAAACTTTATAAAGAAGTTATAAAAGAATTTAAAGAATATTTCTAAGATTTAAGATTATTAATTTGATCAATAATCTGATTATTTAAATAAATCTCCTCGTCTGAAATTTCTTTAATAGTTAGTTTTTTTTCTGCATTTAGTTTTAGTTTCATAATTTCTTCACTCTGAAATTCAGAACTATTAAAAAGGTTATCTAACAAAATGCTTAATTTATTATTTGAAAATTCTACAGTTCCACCTGTTGAGAAAAATATATCAGAATTACTTCCATCTTTTGCAATAATCTTTCCTGCTTTAAGAAAAGTAATTATAGATATATGATCTTTAAATATCTCCATCTCTCCTTCAATTCCAGAAACTACAACGCTATCAACAGCCTTTGAGTAAGCTACTTGTTTTGGAGTTACGATTTCTAATTGGATATTATCTGCCATTTAAATTAAGCCACTGCTTCTTTTGCCATTTTTTCAGCTTTTGCAACGGCCTCTTCTATAGTTCCGACCATGTAAAATGCCGACTCTGGAAGATGATCATACTGACCTTTGCAGATTGCATCAAAACCCTTAATTGTTGATTGTAAATCAACTAATTTTCCTGGTGATCCTGTAAACACTTCGGCAACAAAGAAAGGTTGTGATAAAAATCTTTGTATCTTTCTTGCTCTTGATACTACTAATTTATCTTCCTCAGATAACTCATCCATACCTAAAATTGCAATAATATCTTGTAAAGATTTGTAGTTTTGTAAAATTTTTTGAACTTCCCTAGCGACTCTATAATGCTCTTCACCAACAATTCTTGGATCAAGAATTCTTGATGTTGAATCTAGAGGATCAACCGCAGGGTAAATTCCAAGCTCAGCAATTTGTCTTGATAAAACTGTTGTTGCATCTAAATGAGCAAAAGAAGTTGCGGGAGCGGGATCCGTTAAATCGTCTGCTGGAACGTAAATCGCTTGCACTGAAGTAATAGAACCTTTGCTAGTTGTTGTAATTCTTTCTTGTAAATTTCCCATATCTGTTGCTAAAGTTGGCTGATATCCAACCGCTGAAGGAATACGACCAAGTAATGCTGACACCTCAGATCCTGCTTGCGTAAATCTGAAAATATTATCAACGAAAAAAAGAACGTCTTGACCTTCTTTATCTCTAAAATATTCAGCAAGTGTTAGTCCTGATAAAGCAACTCGAGCTCTTGCTCCTGGTGGTTCATTCATTTGTCCGTAAACTAAAGCGGCTTTAGATCCTGGACCATCAACTTTAATAACGCCCGACTCTATCATCTCATGATACAAATCATTTCCTTCTCTTGTTCTTTCTCCAACTCCTGCAAACACTGAATACCCTCCGTGTGCTTTTGCAACGTTGTTAATTAATTCCATAATTAAAACTGTTTTTCCAACTCCGGCTCCTCCGAATAATCCAATTTTTCCACCTCTAGAATATGGAGCAAGCAAATCCACAACTTTAATTCCTGTAACTAAAACTTCAGTCTCTGTTGATTGCTCAACATAAGCTGGTGCAGCTCTGTGTATTGGCCATTTTTCTTTTGTTATTAAAGGACCTCTTTGATCAATTGGTTCACCAATAACATTTATGATTCTGCCTAATGTTTCTGGACCCACTGGTACAGTAATAGCTGTTCCTGTATTCGTTACCTTGTCTCCTCTTTTTAATCCTTCGGTCGTATCCATTGCTATAGTTCTAACTGTGTTTTCTCCAAGATGTTGCGCCACTTCTAGAACTACTCTTAATCCATTATTGTCACATTCTAGAGCGGTTAAAATTTCTGGTAATTGATTATCAAATTTTACGTCTACAACCGCTCCAATAACCTGAACTATTTTTCCAAATTTATTTTCCATAATTCTCCTATAAAGATTCTGCTCCTGATATGATTTCTATTAACTCCTTAGTAATAACTGCTTGTCTTGTTCTGTTATAATTAATTGTAAGTTTTGAGATCAAATCTCCTGCATTTCTAGTTGCGTTATCCATAGCCGTCATTCTTGATCCCTGTTCACTAGCCTGATTTTCTAGAAAAGCCGCATAAATTTGTGTTGCAATATTTTTTGGTAAAAGATTTTCTAGAATTTCATTTTCATCAGGCTCATAGTCATACTGACTATTTGCTGTGTTTTGTTGATTTGGTTTTTCCTCAATTGAAACAGGTATTAACTGTTGTGATTGTGGAATTTGAGCAATAACACTCTTAAATTTATTATAGAACAAAGTGCACACATCAAATTCATTTCTAGTAAATAGATTTAAAATTTTATCAGTAATCTCTTGAGCTTTTGCAAAAGAAACTACTTTTTCATCTTTAAGAGATACTCTATCGATAATATATTGATTATATTTTCTCTTAAGTTGATCGTTAGCTTTGCTACCGACAACTATAATTTTCAAATTCTTCCCTTCTTCTAATGCTTTTTCAAAAAAAACTTTAGCTTTTCTACATATGTTAGTATTAAAACCACCACACAAACCTCTGTCAGAGCTTAAAACAACACAAAGATGTGTTTCGGTTTTTTGATTTCCAACTAATAATTTTGGTGCTGAATCCATATCTGTTACTGAGTTTTTTAAATTTAGTATTATAGAATTTAATTTCTCAGAATAAGGTCTTGCATTTTCTGCATTCTGTTGTGCTTTTCTAAGTTTAGCAGCAGCAACCATCTTCATTGCTTTAGTTATTTTTTGAGTAGACTTAACGCTAACAATTCTATTTCTTAAAAACTTTAGACTGGCCATTTATTTAGCAAAACCTCTCTTAAAATCAGTAATAAATTGTTTTAATTTTTCTTCATTAGCTTCATCAATCTTTCCTGAAGATTTAATATTGTCTAAAATATCAGCAGCTTCTGATTTTATTTTTGATAAAAGTTTCTTCTCAAAAGATTTTATTTGATTAAGCTCAACATCATCCAAAAATCCTCTTACTCCCGAGAAAATAACAACAACTTGTTCTTCTACTTTTAAGGGTGAATACTGGTCTTGTTTTAATAATTCAGTTAATTTTGATCCACGATTTAATAGTTTTTGGGTCGCAAGATCTAAGTCTGATCCAAACTGAGCAAATGCTGCCATCTCTCGATACTGAGCAAGTTCAAGTTTGATTGAACCAGAAACTTGTTTCATCGCTTTAATCTGCGCTGCAGATCCAACCCTAGAAACTGAGATACCTACGTTAACAGCAGGCCTAACTCCTTTGTAAAAAAGTTCTGTTTCTAAGAATATTTGTCCGTCAGTAATAGAAATAACGTTTGTTGGAATATAAGCAGAGACGTCGCTAGCTTGCGTTTCAATGATTGGTAATGCTGTAAGAGATCCGCCACCATGTTTATCATTCAATTTTGCAGCTCTTTCAAGCAATCTACTATGAAGATAGAACACGTCCCCTGGAAAAGCTTCTCTTCCCGGAGGTCTACGTAAAAGTAATGACATTTGTCTATAAGCAACTGCTTGTTTTGATAAATCATCATAAACAATAAGGGCATGCATTCCATTATCTCTAAAATATTCTCCCATCGTACATCCTGTGTAAGGAGCTAAAAATTGTAATGGAGCTGGGTCCGATGCTGTTGCAGCAACAACGATAGTATACTCTAATGCACCCGCTTCTTCTAAAGTTTTAACAATCTGTGCAACGCTCGATCTTTTTTGTCCAATTGCAACATAAATACAATAAAGTTTTTTGCTCTCATCATTAGACTTGTTAATTTCTTTTTGATTAATAATTGTATCAATTGCAATTGCTGTTTTACCAGTTTGTCTATCGCCAATAATTAATTCCCTTTGTCCTCTTCCAACTGGAATTAAGCTATCAATAGCTTTTAATCCTGTTTGCATTGGTTCGTTTACAGATTTTCTTGGAATAATTCCTGGAGCTTTAATTTCAACTCTTTTTCTTTCAGCATTTTTATCAATTGGTCCTTTGCCATCTATTGGATTTCCCAATCCATCAACTACTCTTCCTAATAAAGATTTTCCAACAGCAACGTCAACGATAGAACCTGTTCTTTTAACTATATCACCTTCTTTAATTTTTGAGTCATCTCCAAATATAACCACCCCAACATTTTCTGTTTCAAGGTTTAAAGCCATACCTTTAGTGCCTTCAGAGAATTGAACCATCTCTCCAGCTTGCACGTTATCTAATCCGTAAACTCTGGCGATACCGTCTCCTACTGTTAAAACCTGACCAACCTCTGAAACTTCAACTTCTGTTCCGAAGTTTTTTATCTGGTCTTTTAAAATGTTAGTAATTTCTGAAGGGTTAATTTTCATTTTTATTTATTTAATAAATTATTTAATCTTGTCTTTGCGGAGGTGTCAATCATTGTGCTACCGATTTGTAAGATTGAACCAACCAATAAAGATTGATCCACAGAAAAAGAAATGTTGATTTTTTTCTTTAAAATATCGTCTAATTTTTTTGCAATGTCTACCTTCTCACTATCTGTGATTGCATGTGACAGTTTGAGAGTTGCAAGAACTTCTCCTCTTTCGTTTAACAATAAATCAAAAAAATTATTTACTATTTTTTCCACAAAGAAGAATCTTCTGTTTTTATTTAAAACTTTTAAAAATCTTGAAAATAAATCCGAAAATGAAAAGTGTTTAGTCAAAGCATCGATTACGTTGTTAATAACAGAATATTTATTAGTTGGATTTTTAATAAATTTTTTTAAATCATCGCTTTGAGATAATATCTCTTTTAATTTTAAGAAATCTTTTTCAAGAACATCTAAACTTTTAGCCTCATGAGCTAGCCTATATACTGCTTTAGCATATCTATTAGTTTCGCTAAAAGTTTTCATAAGTTTTTTTATTATTAAATTTAATAAGAAAAAGGTCTCGTAACATGCCAATTTACACTTATCAACTGTGATATTTTGTACTTTTTAAAAAAATTATTTAAAGTTTATTGGATCAACGTCTACCGTTAATGAAATGTTTTTTTTAATTTTAATAGTTTTTAACCAATTTTTTAAAAATTTTTGAGGAAATGCTTCTTGAGGGTATTTTAGCAAAAGCCTCGAACGATATTTTCCCTTTATAAGCGAAATTGAAGCGCTAACAGGACCTAGAAGTTGAGTATCTTTCATTTTAGGAATTCTATTTTTTAAAATTCTCGCACACTCATCTACATCAAATCTATTTTTGCCAGATATAATAAAAGCGATTAGTTTTGTAAAAGGGGGCAAATTAGATCTTTCCCTAAAACTAATTTCATTCTCATAAAAAGATAAAATATTTTGGTCACATATTGATTTTAAAGTCTGATTTTCTGGCTCAAAAGTTTGAAAATATACTGTCGAATTTTTAACTTCTCTTCCGGCTCTACCGCTAAGTTGGTTCATGAGCTGATATGTCTTTTCTGAGCTACGAATATCATTACCTAAAAAATTGGTATCAGCATTAACAACGACGATGCAATTTAACTTTGGAAAATGAAACCCTTTAGAAATTAATTGAGTGCCTACAATAATATTTATTTTCCCATCTTGTATATTTTCAAAAATCTTTTTGGCATTATCATCATTATGAATAAAATCACTTGAGAACAGTTCAATTCTTTGATCTGAAAAAATTTCTTTCACTTCTTCATATATTTTTTCTACACCCAAACCATAAAAAGACAGTTTGCAATCATCTCCATCTTTACATTTTCTTTGAAGTGAAGCTTCATGATTACAATAATGACATATTAATTTATTTGTTTCCTTATGATAAATTAATGAAACTGAACAGTGCGGGCAATTGAAACGATAACCACATTTTGAGCAGATAACAAAAGTTGAGTATCCTCTTCGATTTAAAAAAAATAATATCTGATTTCCTTTTTCTAAAATATTTCTAAGCTCAGGAAGAATAGATGGTGAAATAAATTTAGATTTAAGAGGAGGATTAATTTTCAAATCTACAAATTTTACTTCTGGTAATTGAGCATCCTTATATCTCTTATCTAAACTTATATAAAAAAACTTTTTATTTATTGTATTGTAATAAGTTTCAAGAGAAGGTGTCGCGGATACAAGAATAACTGATATATTTTTTATTGAAGCCATTAATACAGCCATATCCCTTGCATTATAAATAATTTGATCTTCCTGCTTGTAAGATTGATCGTGCTCTTCATCTATAATAATCAAACCCAGTTTCTTGAAAGGAAGAAAAAGGGATGATCTTGCACCTAAAACTAAATTAATTTTATTGTCAGCAATACCCTGCCAAATTAATTTTTTATTTTTTTCAGAAACATCGGAATGCCATAAGGAGGGATAATTACCAAAATACTCCTTAAACCTCTCTTTAATTTGATTTGTTAATGCAATCTCAGGAAGCAAAACCAGAACCTGATAACCTTTTTCTAAAAAATCTTGTATTTTTTTAAAGTATATTAATGTTTTTCCTGAGCCAGTAATTCCATGTAACAACGTTGTTGAAAACTTATCAAAAGTAATTTTGTCATCTAAAATTTTAATAGCTTTTTTTTGACTGTCGTCAAAATTAATTTTCTTTTTTAATGTAGATTTAAAAAATTCTATTTTTTTATTTTTTTTTAAAGATTTGATAAATGCTTTTTTAAAAATAAATAATTTAAGAACAATTCCTAAATCAACCAAATTATATAAAGAAAATTTTTCTACAAAAGTTAAGATGTCTTTATCTAGAGATACAAAATCAAATTTTTTCTTTATATCCTTTATTCTAATTGAGCTTTTAACAGAACTTCCTTTGCCCCAAACAACCCCTATAATTTCTTTGTTTTGAAATGGAACCAAAACAAAATCTCCAATTTTTGCATTAATATCTTTTGGAAGATTATATGTGAAGGGATGGTCAAATTTTAATGGTAATAATACGTCTAATGTCATCAAAAAATTCTATTAACTGTTTATTTCTTAGTATAAATTTTATAATCTAAATCCATGGAAATTTTTCTAGACTCATCAGATATTAAAGAAATTAGAGGATTAAACAAAGCTAATTTAATAGATGGCGTCACAACAAATCCTTCTCTACTTGCAAGTGCAAATACTGATTTTAAAATTTTATTAAAAGAAATCTGCAGCGAAATAAAAGGACCGGTGAGTGCTGAAGTAACGGCTCCTGACGTTCCTTCGATGTTAAAAGAGGCGGATGTATTAAGGAAAATTGCAAAAAATATTGTTATTAAAGTTCCTTTAACTTGGAATGGATTGCAAGCATGCAGTTTACTTTCAGAGAAAAAAATAAAAACGAACGTTACTTTGTGCTTTTCTACATCTCAGGCTTTACTCGCAGCAAAAGCTGGTGCAACTTATGTTTCTCCATTTATTGGACGACTCGATGATATTGGCGAAGATGGAATTAAACTAATAGAAGATATAAAAAAAGTTTTTAGCAATTATAAAAATATAAAAACAAAAATCTTATCAGCATCTATAAGATCTGTTGAGCATTTCAGCGCTGTTGCTTCGATTGGATCAGATGTTGCTACTGTTCCAGTTAAAGTTTTTAAAGAACTTCATAAACACCATCTTACAGACAAAGGTATAGATATTTTTACTGCAGACTGGAAAAAGTCTGGAATGAAAATCTAGATCTAAAAGTGAATAGCTCTCTTATCAACTGCTAGGGCTGCTTCTTTGATCGCTTCTGCTAACGTAGGGTGTGCATGACATGTTCTTGCTATATCTTCTGCGCTTGCACCAAATTCCATAGCCAAAGCCATTTCTGCTATCATATTACCAACATCTGGTCCGATCATATGAACACCCAGAACTCTGTCTGTTTTTTCATCAGATAAAATCTTAACAAAACCATCTCCTTCGTCATTAATTTTTGCTCTTGCATTGGCTGCGAAAGGAAATTTTCCAATTTTGTAAGATATTTTTTGCTCTTTAAGTTGTTCTTCTGTTTTTCCAACTGAAGCAACTTCTGGTGAAGTATAAACCACACCAGGAATGACATCGTAATTTACATGTCCATATTTGCCACTAAGAATTTCAGCAATAGCAATTCCTTCTTCTTCTGCCTTATGCGCTAACATCGGACCAACAATCACATCACCAATTGCATAAATATTTTCTACATTAGTTTTGTATTTATGATCTGTTTCTACTCTTCCTTTAGAGTCTAATTTTACTCCAATTTTTTCAAGATTTAATCCTGTTGTATTTGGCTTTCTTCCAACAGACATTAATACTATGTCGCAATCGATATCGCTTTTAGCTCCATTCTTCTCGACTGTAACAACAGCACCATTTTTATTTTTTTTAACACTGATTACTTTTGTTGATAAATCAAACTGCATTCCTTGTTTTTTTAATATTTTTAAAAAAGCATCTGACACCTCTCTGTCCATGCCTGGAGTTATGTAGTCTAAATATTCTACAACCTGAACTTCAGAGCCTAATCTTAGCCATACAGAGCCCATTTCAAGTCCAATATAACCCGCTCCAATAACAATAAGTTTTTTAGGAACAGCGTTTAAATTTAGTGCTCCTGTTGAAGAAACAACTATTTTTTCATCAATTTCTATATTTGGAAGTGAAATAGGAACTGATCCTGTCGCAATAATTGCATTTTTAAATTTATAATCTTTCTGATTACCAGAATCATCTTTCACCGATATTGTGTTTTTGTCTTTAAACGATCCAAAGCCCTTAATATAAGTAACTTTATTTTTTTTAAATAAAAATTCTATACCCTTAGTAAGCCCTTCAACTCCTTTAGACTTGTGACTCATCATCTTTGCAAGGTCTAGTGATGGCTCATTAATATTAATTCCTATATTTTTAAATTCAGTCTTTGCTTTTCTATAAAGGTCAGATGAATGCAATAAGGCTTTTGAAGGTATGCAGCCAACATTGAGACATGTGCCTCCTAATGTTCCTCTAGACTCTATACATGCTGTTTTTAATCCAAGTTGGGCCGCTCTAATTGCGCCAACATATCCTCCTGGACCACCACCTATAACTAAAAAATCAAATTCTTCCATGAATTACAATTTTAAAAAAAGTCTTCTTGGATCTTCTAAATATTCTTTAACTCTAACTAAGAATGAAACTGCATCCTTTCCATCAATAATTCTATGATCATAAGATAAGGCTAGGTACATTATCGGTCTAACTTCTACTTTTCCTTCAATAACAACTGCTCTCTGAACAATATTATGCATTCCTAGAACTCCAGATTGCGGCGGATTTAATATCGGAGTTGATAACATCGATCCATAAATTCCTCCGTTTGTAATTGTAAAAGTTCCGCCCTGAAGTTCATCGATAGACAATTGTCCGGTTCTTGCTTTCTCACCAAGAGCAACGATTTGTTTTTCAATATCAGCAAATGATAATTCATCTGCATTTCTAACTACCGGAACAACTAGTCCTTTCTCTGTTCCAACAGCAACTCCTATATTATAATAATTTTTATAAACAATTTCGTCTTGTTGAATTTCTGCATTAATTACTGGAAAAGCTTTTAAAGCTTCTACGCAAGACTTTACAAAGAAAGACATAAACCCTAGTTTCGCTCCGTATCTTTTTTGGAAACCATCTTTATATTCAGATCTCATTTCAATAATTCGCGACATATCAATTTCATTGAATGTCGTAAGCATAGCTGCATTATTTTGCGCTTCTTTTAGTCTTTTGGCGATAGTTGCCCTTAAACGGGTCATCTTAACGCGCTCTTCATTTCCTTTTGTTGCTCTTGCTTGAGTAGGAGCAGAAGGAAGCCCCATGGACTCCAATAAGTCTCCAACTAAAATTCTTCCATCTCTTCCTGAGCCGCTAATTGTGCTAATATCAATTCTTTTTTCTTCGACTATTCTTTTTACTGCTGGTGATAATATTTCTTTTTTATCTTGAACAACTTCTAACTTTGGTCTTGTTGGCTCTGGGGCTTTAACTGATGGCTCTGAAATTTTAACTGGTTCTTTTTTTACGCTAGCACTTCCTGCTCCTACTGAACCAAGAATTGCACCAACTTTGACTGTTGTTCCTTCTTGAATTTTAATTTCTGACAAAACGCCAGATTCTGGAGATGGAACCGCAACGCTAACCTTGTCAGTTTCTAATTCAACAACGGGTTCATCTACTTTTACAGCGTCTCCAACTTTTTTTAACCACTTAGAAACCGTAGCTTCGGTTACTGACTCGCCAAGTGTGGGTACTAATAAATCTTTTGCCATTATTCTATAAAAGTACTCTTGATATTATTTCGTCCTGCTGTTGTACATGTTTTTTCAAATATCCGGTAGCCGTTGAAGCTGAAGGTTTTCTGCCAACATAATGTACTTTTTTAGACTTGGCGCCAATCGAATCTAATGTCCAATTGATATATCTTTCAACAAAACTCCAGGCACCCATATTTTCTGGCTCTTCCTGACACCAAATAAATTCATCGGCATTTTTAAATCTTTTTAAGAAACTAGCTAATTTTTTTACTGGGAATGGATATAGCTGTTCAATTCTTAATAATTGAACTTTAGGATTTCTTATAATTTCTCTTTTTTCAGAAATATCAAAATAAACTTTTCCAGAACAAAGAACTACGCGTTTAATTTCTTCATCTTTTACTAATTTAATTAAATTATATTCCTGAAAATCTGCATGATCTGGCAATATTCTATGAAAAGAATTTTCAGGTAAAAAATCTTCGATCTCAGAAACACATTTTTTGTGTCTCAATAAAGATTTTGGAGAGAATACTATAAGTGGTTTTCTAAATTTTCTATGAATTTGTCTTCTTAATAAATGAAAATAATTTGCGGGTGTAGTGCAATTGACTACTTGTAAGTTTTCTTGAGCACAAGATTGCAGATATCTTTCAATTCGCGCTGAGGAATGCTCTGGTCCTTGTCCTTCATAGCCATGGGGTAAAAGCATTACTAAACCACTTGCTCGTGTCCATTTTTTTTCTCCAGAAGTAATAAACTGATCAATTATAATTTGAGCGCCATTTGCAAAATCACCAAACTGAGCTTCCCACAAAACTAATGTCTCTGGTGAAGATATTGAGTATCCATATTCAAACCCTAAAACACCAAACTCTGAAAGAAAGCTATCAATAATCTCAAACTGCGCTTGTTTTGAGCTAAGATTTTTTAAAGGGTAATATTTTTCTCCCGTGTCCTGGTCAAGCACGCCGGCATGTCTTTGACTGAAAGTTCCTCTTGATGAATCTTGTCCCACAAATCTTACTGGGTAACCTTCTAATAATAAAGTTCCAAAAGCTAAACTCTCAGCTGTCGCCCAGTCAAAACTTTTTCCGGTTTCAAACATTTTTTTCTTTGCTTCAAAAAGTCTTTTTATCGTTGAATGAAAATTTAAATTTTCAGGAAGATTGTAAATTTTTTCTCCGACTTGACGGATTAAATCTAAATCAACACCTGTTACACCTCTACGATCAGATCCAATTTCAGTTGTAAATTTTGACCAGCTTCCTGTGAACCAATCTACTTGATTTGAAATGTAGCTCTTTGAGCTTTCAAACTCTTTATCTAAAAATTCTTTAAAATTATCTTTTTCTTTTTGAAATTCTTCATTTCTTAAAACCCCTTCTTGAACAAGTTGGTTTCCATAAATTTTCAGTGTTGTAGCTTGAGATTTAATTTTTTTATACATTAAAGGCTGCGTAAAAGAAGGTTCATCTCCTTCATTGTGACCAAATCTTCGATAGCAAATAATATCTATAACAACATCTCGTTTAAATTTTTGCCTATATTCTGTTGCAATTCTTGCACAATAAACAACAGATTCTACATCATCCCCATTAACATGGAATATTGGAGCTTGAACCATTTTGGCTACTTCAGATGGATAGGGAGATGATCTTGCAAAAGAAGGACTGGTCGTAAAACCAATTTGATTATTAACAATAATATGAATTGTACCTCCGGTATTGTGTCCTTTCAAACCAGACATAGCAAAACATTCTGCAACAATTCCTTGTCCCGCAAATGCTGCATCTCCATGCAAAAGCACCGGAATGACTTTTACTCTTTGTGG
This sequence comes from Candidatus Allofontibacter sp., assembly GCF_040404065.1. Classification (GTDB taxonomy): domain Bacteria; phylum Pseudomonadota; class Alphaproteobacteria; order Pelagibacterales; family Pelagibacteraceae; genus Fontibacterium. The sequence continues at coordinate 239,953 of NZ_JBBAJM010000001.1, read as the reverse complement.
GTCATTATGAAAAAATTGTTTAGCTCTTGTTTGTCCTAAAACTACAGGATTTACTGCCTCAAGGTGAGAAGGGTTTGCAGTCAAACTTACATGAACATTATTTCCACCAAAATCTCTATCTGCAGATGCACCTAAATGATATTTAACATCACCCGATACACCGGCTGTATCTGTGCCTAGATCTCCTGAAAATTCTTTAAATATCTTTTTAAAAGGTTTTTGAATAACGTTGGCAAGAATATTTAATCTACCTCTATGTGGCATTCCAATTTTAATTTCTTTCACTCCTGAGTTTCCACCAACTTTAATTATTTGCTCAAGAGCAGGGATTAAAGACTCACAACCATCTAAACCGAATCTTTTTGTTCCAACAAATTTAGTATGACAATAAGTTTCAAATCCTTCTGCCTCTACTAATTTTTTAAAAATTGCTTTTTTTCCTTCAGTTGAAAAAGTTGCTTCTTTGCCTTTTCCCTCAATTCTTTCTTGGATCCACTTTTTTTCCTCGGGATCCCCCATGTGCATAAATTCTATCCCAATTTTAGAACAATAAGTTTTTAATAAAATTTCTAATATCTCATTAACAGTTGCATATTCAAAGCCGAGTACTTTATCTAAAAATATTTTTCTATTTCTATCTTCTTTTTTAAAGCCATAAGTTTCAGGATTAAGTTCTGGATGATAATTTTTCTCTTGAAGCTCTAAAGGATCTAAATCTGCGATTAAATGACCTCTAATTCTATAAGCCCTAATCATCATAATTGCTCTGACAGAATCGATAGTAGATCTTTCTACATCTAACTTATCATTACTTGATAAATTTTTATTCTTTTCAACTATTTTTTCTTTAATTGAACTTTCATTTAAATTTTTGGGAAGGTATTTTTCATAAATATCTAAATCTCCATTAGAAATATATTTTATATTAGATGGGGCCCAACTTGGTCCTTGATTGTTTGTAATATTATTTTTTGAATCTCCTAAACCTTCAAAAAATTGTCTCCAGCTTTCTGGGATGCTAGAAGGATTCTCTACGAATTTAGCGTAAAGTTTTTCGATATAAGAAGAATTTGAGCCAGATAAAAAGGATGTTTTTTCAAAAATAATATTATTTTCCTGTGAAGACATTTAGTTCTAATCTTATATTAAAATATTATGCCTTAATTTTGTCAAACAATGTTTTCCCAATATCTGCTGGTGAATTTGCGACTGTTATTCCGCAAGATCTCATTGCTTCTATCTTGTCTTTTGCAAGTCCTTTTCCTCCAGAAATAATAGCTCCTGCATGACCCATTCTTCTTCCTGGGGGTGCAGTTACTCCAGCAATAAATCCAACGACTGGTTTTTTAGTTTTTGAAGACTTAATAAATTCAGCCGCTTCTTCTTCTGCACTTCCTCCAATTTCACCTATCATAATAATAGATTTAGTTTCATCATCTTTTAAAAATAATTCTAAGCAATCTATAAAGTTAGTTCCGTTGATTGGGTCTCCTCCAATTCCAATGCATGTAGATTGGCCTAAGCCTAAAACAGTAGTTTGCGCTACCGCTTCATAGGTTAAGGTTCCTGATCTTGATACTATTCCAACAGATCCTTTTTTATGAATATGTCCTGGCATAATTCCAATTTTACATTCGTCTGGTGTAATAATTCCTGGACAATTTGGCCCTATTAGTCTGCTTTTAGTTTTAATTAATTTTTCCTTAACTTTAATCATATCAAGCACTGGGATTCCTTCAGTGATACAAACGATTAATGGAATTTCACTATCTATCGCCTCAAGAATAGCTGCTGCTGCATAAGGAGCGGGAACATAAATCATTGTTGCGTCGGGTTGAACTTTTTCAACTGCTTCGGCAACGGTATTAAATACGGGCCTACCTAGGTGTGTTTGTCCTCCTTTTTTTGGAGTAATACCACCAACTAAATTTGTACCATAAGCAATTGCTTGTTCAGAATGAAACGTTCCATGCTTTCCGGTAAAACCCTGACAAATAACTTTTGTTTTTTTATTAACTAAAACTGACATTTAAGATGTTGCCTCCACAATTTTTTTTGCAGCATCTGATAAATTGTCAGCTGAAATAATAGTTAATCCCGATTTTTTTAAAATTTCTTTTCCTTGATCAACATTTGTTCCTGCAAGTCTGACAACAAGAGGAATTTTAAGACCAATTTCTTTGGCTGCTTCGACTACTCCTTGAGCAATAATATCGCAACGCATAATTCCTCCAAAAATATTTATTAAAATTCCTTCAACGTTTTTATCGGACAAAATGATCTTAAATGCTGCTGACACTTTTTCTTTTGTAGCTCCACCACCAACATCTAAAAAATTTGCTGGCTCTGAACCATAAAGTTTTATTATATCCATTGTTGCCATAGCAAGACCCGCACCATTAACCATGCAGCCAATTTTTCCATCTAATTTAATGTAAGCTAATTCATATTTACTAGCTTCTATTTCCATTGGATCTTCTTCGTTTAGATCTCTAAGTGCTTTAATATCAGGATGCCTAAAAAGAGCGTTGTCATCAAAACTTATTTTGGCATCTAAACATTTAATTTGATCTTCAGTTGTAAGAATTAAAGGATTAATTTCAATTAAACTTGCATCAGTATTAACCAAAGTATCATATAGAGCCTGCGCTACTTTTTTTACTTGGTTTTTTTGGTCATTTGCAAGATTGTAAGGTTTTACAATCGACTCTAAATCTTCTTCTCTTAATTTTAATGATAATGAAACACGCGTTGTGATAATTTTTTCAGGAGTTTTGTCCGCAACTTCTTCAACGTCCATTCCTCCTTCTGCGCTAGAAATAAAAGCAATTTTTGAAGATGCTCTATCTACCAAACATGATAAATAAAATTCTTTTTTAATATCTGAGGCTTCTTCTATATATAATCTTTTTACTTCTCTTCCTTGAGGTCCCGTCTGATGAGTAACTAAAACTTTTCCAAGCAATTCTTTGCATTTTTGCTTTAACTCATCAATATTTTTAACTAATTTTACCCCTCCGGCTTTACCTCTTCCTCCGGCATGAATCTGAGCTTTTACTACATAAAGTTTAGTATTGAGCTGCTTAATCTTCTCGTCAATCTCGTTTAGGTTAAAAATAACTACTCCCTTTGAAACTGGAGCGCCAAATTTTTTTATTAAATCTTTTGCCTGATGTTCGTGAATGTTCATGAAAACTAATATTTTGGCTTAACTGTCTTAATTTTTGAAACTTCTGGATCAAGTTTAAAGAGATCTTGAGTTAATTTTTTAACAGAATCAACAGACTTTAAAAACATTTCTTTTTCGTCAGAATTAAATTTAATCTCAATAATTTTCTCAACTCCTTTTGCGCCAATAATCACTGGTACACCTACGTAAAGATCATTAACTCCATATTCTCCATCTAAATATACTGCGCACGGTAAAATCTTCTTTTTATCTTTTAAAAAAGCTTCTGCCATTTCAATGGCTGAACTTGCCGGTGCATAATAAGCAGAGCCAGTTTTTAATAATTTGACTATCTCAGCCCCTCCATCACGAGTTCTTTGTATAATTTTATCCATTCTTTCTTTAGTAGACCATTTCATTTCGATCAAATCTGGGATTGGTATTCCTGCAACTGTTGAGTATCTTACAAGTGGAACCATTGTATCTCCGTGGCCTCCTAAAACAAAAGCTGTTACGTCTTCAATAGATACTTTGAATTCTTCAGCTAAAAACAATCTAAAACGAGAAGAATCCAACACTCCAGCCATGCCAACTACTTTTTCAGCTGGAAGACCTGAATATTTTTGTAGAGCTAAAACCATAACGTCTAAAGGATTTGTGATACAAATTACAAAAGCATCTGGAGAATATTTTTTAATTCCCTCACCAACTTGTTTCATAACTTTTGAATTAATTCCTAAAAGATCATCTCTACTCATTCCTTCTTTTCTTGGAACACCAGCAGTCACAATAATAACATCTGAATTTGCAATATCCGCATAACTTGTTGTTCCTTTAAGATTTGCATTAAAGCGTTCAACGGCTCCTGATTGAGCTATGTCTAAAGATTTTCCCTCTGGTAATCCTGCGGCAATATCAAAAATAACCACGTCTCCTAATTCCTTTAATGAAACTAAATGCGCTAAAGTTCCGCCAATTTGTCCTGATCCTATAAGTGATATTTTTTTTCTCATGATTATTAACTCATTGTAGGCATTGTAAAGCTTGCGCTCGCTTTGCCTGTAGGCCATCTTGAAGTGACTGTTTTTAATTTAGTGTAGAATCTAACGCCTTCCATTCCGTGAACGTGATGATCACCAAATAAAGATCTTTTCCACCCTCCAAAACTATGAAATGCCATAGGAACTGGTATTGGAATATTAATCCCAACCATTCCAACTTTTATATGACTCGTAAATGTTCTTGCACTATTTCCATCTCTTGTAAAAATACTAACTCCATTTCCAAATTCATGATTATTAATTAAGTTTATCGCCTCATTAAAATCTTTAGCTCTAACTACTGCTAATACTGGTCCAAAAATTTCTTCTTTGTAAATACGCATGTTTGGAGTTACATTATCAAATAAAGATCCGCCTATATAAAACCCTTTTTCGTAGCCTTGTAATTTTTGGAATTTTCTTCCATCAACGACTAACTTTGCGCCTTCTTTAACACCGATGTCTATATAGCCTGCAACTTTTTCCAAATGTTGACCTGTAACTAAGGGGCCCATTTCTGAAGATTTATCCATTCCAGGTCCTACTTTTAATTTTTGAACTTCTTTTGTTAATCTATTAACTAACTCGTCTCCTATATCTCCAATGGCAACTGCAACTGATTGGGCCATACATCTTTCTCCAGCTGAACCATAAGCAGCACCCATTAAACCGGCTACTGTTTGATCAAGATCAGCGTCTGGCATAACAACACAATGATTTTTAGCGCCTCCTAATGCCTGAACTCTTTTTTCAAATTTTGCTGCGTTTTCATAAATATATTTTGCAATAGGAGTTGAGCCTACAAAGCTAATTGCGCTAACGTCTGGATTTGACAATAAACTATCTACGGATTCTTTGTCTCCATTCACAACGTTAAATACACCATCAGGCAATCCTGCTTCTTTTAATAATTTAGCAAGCATTAGTGAGCAGCTTGGATCTTTTTCAGAAGGTTTTAAAATAAAAGTATTTCCACAAGCAATTGCTAAAGGAAACATCCACATTGGAACCATTGCTGGAAAATTAAAAGGTGTAATTCCAGCGCAAACTCCTAAAGGCTGTCTAATCGACCAACTATCAACTCCGCTACCAACATTTTCTGTAAACTCACCTTTTAACAAATGAGGAATCCCACAAGCAAACTCAACTACTTCTAATCCTCTAGTTAACGATCCTTTGGCATCATCATAAACTTTGCCATGCTCTGAAACGATTATTTTTGTAAGTTCGTCAGTATTCTGTTCTATTAAATGTTTAAATTTAAATAAAATTCTAGATCTTTGTAATGGGGAAACCTGAGACCATTTTATAAAAGCATTATTCGCAACACTAACAACATCATCAACGTCTTTTTTAGAAGCTAAAATTACTTTTGCAGAGACTTCACCAGTTGCTGGATTAAAGACATCAGAAGTTCTTTTTGAAGATCCCGAAAAGGATTTTCCGTTAACAAAATGTTCTATAGTTTTCATTTCAATTAAAGTGAAAATATAGGGATAAAATTAAGCTGTCAAATAGTGAAGTAAAAAAAATTATAAATCTTTACTATGATGAACTAACAATTTTTTTATCGACCCAATTGCTTTTGCTGGGTTTAATCCCTTTGGGCACGCGTTAGTACAGTTCATGATTGTATGACATCTAAAAAGTTTAAGTTCATCTGCCACTTTTTTTAATCTTTTTACTCTTTCCTCGTCTCTACTATCAATTATCCATCTGTAAGCCTGTAACAAAACTGCGGGTCCTAAATATTTTTCACCATTCCACCAGTAGCTGGGGCATGAAGTTGAACAGCACGCACACATAATACATTCATATAACCCATCTAACTTTTCTCTGTCTTGCTTTGATTGATGTATTTCTTTGTCGCCTACTTCACTTTTTTTCTCAACTTGTAACCAGGGCTCAATAGACTGATATTGCTTATAAAGTTGATTTAAATTTGGCACCAAATCTTTAACTACCGGCATATGAGGTAAGGGGTAAATTTTTATTTCATCCTTAATATCCACTGCTGATTTTGTGCAAGCAAGACCATTAACACCATCAATATTCATTGCACAAGATCCACAAACACCTTCTCTGCATGATCTTCTAAAGGTTAATGTTGTATCAATTTCGTTTTTTATTTTAATAAGAACATCAAGAACCATAGGTCCGCACTCATCCATATTAACTTCATAGGTATCTAATCTTGGGTTATCTTTATTTTCCGGATTCCAGCGATAAACTTTTATTTTTTTTAAATTTTTTCCATTTGTTTTGTCCTTAAAATATTTTCCCTCAACAACTTTTGAGTCCTTAGGTAATGAAAACTGAACCATTAATAAACTCTCGCTTTTGGAGGAAAATACTGCACCTCGTTGCTTAATGTAAAATTATGCACGTTTCGATAATCTACTTTAACTTTTTCACCCTCTTGCCATGCTAATGTATGTTTCATCCAATTCTCATCATCTCTATCTTTAAAATCCTCTCTAGAATGAGCTCCTCTACTTTCTTTTCTATTTTCAGCAGAAGCCATTGTGACTAATGATTGTCTAATAAGATTATCGAACTCTAAAGTTTCGATCAGATCTGTATTAAAAATTAAAGATCTGTCTGAAACTGAAATATCTTCAATTCCTTGCCATGATTTTTTAATTTCATTCATACCTTCTTTTAAAATCTTTGCGTCTCTAAATACCGCGCAGTGTTTTTGCATTGTTCTTTGCATCTTATCTCTTAAAACTGAAGTAGGAGTTTTGCCGTTTGCATTTCTTAATTTATCAAATCTATCAATTGATTTTTGAGTTTCACTTTCAGGAATAGTTTCATGTTTAGAATTTGGTTTCACAATTTTTGCAGCTCTCATTGCAGCAGCTCTTCCAAATACTACTAAATCAATTAACGAATTAGATCCTAGTCGATTTGCGCCATGCACAGAAACGCACGCTGCTTCTCCGACTGCCATTAATCCTGGAACAATAACATCTTTGTTATTTTCAGTTTTTGAAATAACCTCTCCATAATAATTAGTTGGAATTCCTCCCATGTTATAATGAACGGTTGGAACAACAGGGATAGGTTCTTTTGTAACATCCACCCCTGCAAAAATTTTTGCTGATTCTGAAATACCAGGAAGTCTTTCATGTAAAACTTTTGGATCTAAATGATTTAAATGCAAATAAATATGATCTTTGTTTTTTCCAACTCCTCTTCCTTCATTAATCTCAATAGTCATAGATCTTGAAACCACATCTCGAGACGCAAGATCTTTTGCATGGGGAGCATATCTTTCCATAAATCTTTCTCCTTCAGAATTAACTAGAAAACCTCCTTCTCCTCTTGATCCTTCAGTGATTAAACATCCAGCTCCATAAATTCCTGTTGGGTGAAATTGGACAAATTCCATATCCTGTAATGGTAAACCTGCCCTTAAAACCATCGCATTGCCGTCACCTGTGCACGTGTGTGCTGACGTCGCTGAAAAATATGCACGACCATAACCACCTGTTGCAAGAATAGTCATGTTGGCTCTAAAACGATGAATAGTTCCATCTTGTAAATTCCAGGCAGTAACTCCGTGGCATTTTCCATTATGCATTAATAAATCTAATGCAAAATATTCAATAAAAAATTCAGTATTTTTTTTAAGAGCTTGTCCATAAAGGGTATGAAGAATTGCATGACCAGTTCTGTCTGCAGCGGCACAAGTTCTTTGTGCAATGCCATTTCCATAATTCGCTGTCATTCCACCAAACGGTCTTTGATAAATTTTTCCTTCTTCGGTTCTACTAAATGGGACTCCGTATTTTTCAAGCTCTATTACTGCTCTAGGAGCTTCTTTGCATAAATATTCAATTGCATCTTGGTCCCCTAACCAGTCGGCTCCCTTAACCGTATCATACATGTGCCAACGCCAATCATCTTCTGACATATTTCCTAAAGCCGCTGAAATTCCACCTTGCGCGGCAGCGGTGTGACTTCTAGTTGGAAAAACTTTTGAAATACAAGCTGTTTTCAGTCCAGCTTCCGCTAGTCCTACGGCTGCTCTTAATCCTGAACCACCGGCTCCTACAACGATAACATCATATTCGTGATCAATAATTGGATAAGTGCTCATAAAATAATTGTTATTAATGATATAATACCAACGATCGGCAGTACAGCTGAATATAAAAATGCAACTTTATTCAAAATATTTTTAAAACGCTCATCCTGAACATAGTCCTCGATAATTTCATTAAGACCTAATTTAAAATGCAATCCTGAAAATATTAAAAACAAAGTAAAAATAATTATTGGTAAATAGCTATCAAAAAAATCTAGAGCACCGGTATAGTCCTGATTAACTAAATTAATTAAAGAGTATAAAAAAAATAATAACAGTGGCAACAAAATAACTGCACTTATTCTTTGTATCATCCATTTATTTAAAGCGTGGTTCTTCATTATATAATCCAGATAAAAAATGTTGTTAGAATAGAAAATAATAGAACAGTTACCCCTGAGATGTTTGCAGTTTTAATTTCATAACCATAACCTAAGTCCCAAAGAAGATGTCTTATTCCATTCAACATGTGATAAATAAATGACCAGGTAAAACCAACAAGGATAAATTTACCTAAAAAACTTCTTAAAAATTTTTGATAAAAATTGTAACACTCGGGTCCTAAAGCTAAAAATAATATCCACAAAACAATTAAAAAAAACCCAACAGTATTAATTACGCCGGTTAATCTATGTGTGATTGATAATAAAGAAGAAAACTGCCATTTATAAATTTGAATATGAGGAGATAGTGGTCCGGAGTTTTTTTCCATAAAAAATATTAATTATTTTTTATATGCTTTTTAACTAAAACCTCCGCTATTTGCACTGCATTTAAAGCCGCTCCTTTTAATAAGTTATCAGAGACAATCCATAAATTTACGGCATTTTTTGTAGGATCTTTTCTAATTCTAGAAATATAAGTTAAAAAGCTTCCAGCAGACTCAGCAGGAGTTGCATAGCCACCATTCTTTTGTTCGTCAATCACTTTACAACCTGGCGCTTTAGCTAAAATTGATCGTATCTGCTGTATATTAAATTTCTTTTGAAATTCTACGTTTGCTGTTTCCGAATGAGAAATAAGCACAGGAACACGAACACATGTTGCTGTAAGTTTAATATTCTTACCTAATATTTTTTTTGTTTCATTTTCCATTTTCCATTCCTCTTTTGTTGATCCATCTTTCATAAAAACATCTATGTGAGGAATAACATTAAAAGCAATTTGTTTAGTAAATTTTTTTGGTCTAATTTTTTTCTTATTAAGGAAATCTTTAGTTTGAGCAACTAATTCGTCCATAGCAGCCTTTCCTGCTCCAGACACTGACTGATATGTAGATGTAACAATTCTTTTTATCTTAAATTTGTCATGCAGCGGTTTTAACGCAACAACTAACTGAGCTGTTGAACAATTTGGATTGGCAATAATATTTGTTTTTTTATAATCCTTAATAGCGTGTTCATTAACTTCTGGAACAATAAGTGGGATATTTTTAAATGCTCTAAAATAACTTGAGTACTCAATAACAATTGAGTCTTTTGCAATTTTAGGTGCCCAAGTTTTTGCAAGTTTAGAACCAGCGCAAAAAAAGGTAATATCTACTTTTCTAAAATCAAAATCTTCTAAACTCCTAACTTCGATATTTTTATTTTTAAATTTTATAAATTTTCCAACACTTTTTTTTGAAGCTAATAAATAAAGTGTATTTACTGGAAACTTTCTTCTTTCTAAAACTTCGATTGTTTTTCTTCCTGCGTTTCCTGTGCTACCGACAATTGCTATATTTGTTCTCATTTTTTATTTTAATTTGGATATAACCAAATCTCCCATTTCTGAAGTTGAAACTTTTTTCTGACCCTTTTCCATTATGTCTTGAGTTCTATAACCTTCTTTAAGAACACTCTTGACTGCCTGATCAAGCATATCTGCATCTTTGTCCATATCAAAAGAATAACGTAACGCCATAGAGAAACTTAATATTGATGCAAGTGGATTTGCAATATTTTTTCCAGCAATATCAGGTGCTGAACCATGACAAGGTTCATACATTGATTTAAATTTTCCTTCTTTATTTTTTCCACTTAAGGATGCCGATGGCAACATTCCAAGAGAACCTGTTAACATTCCAGCTTCATCTGAAAGCATATCACCAAACAAATTATCAGTTACAATCACATCGAATTGCTTAGGATTTCTAACTAATTGCATAGCGCAATTGTCTGCTAACATATGACTAAGTTCTACATCTTTAAATTCTTTTTTATGAAGTTCCTCTACTTCTTCTCTCCACAATAAACCTGCTTCCATAACATTTGATTTCTCACATGAAGTTACTTTATTGTTTCTTTTTCTAGCCAATTCAAAAGCAACTCTAGCAACTCTTTGTATTTCGCTCGATGTATATGTATGAGTGTTAGTTCCTTTTTTTTCACCATTGGATAATGTTTCAACTCCTCTTGGAGTTCCAAAATAAATTCCTCCGGTTAGTTCACGAACAATCATAATATCTAAATCAGAAACAACTTCCGGCTTTAATGTTGAGGCATTGGCAAGTTCTTTAAAACAAATTGCAGGTCTTAAATTTGCAAATAATTCGAGATCTTTTCTAAGTCTTAATAGTGCTCTTTCTGGCCTTTTAGAAAAATCTAATTTATCCCACTTAGGTCCACCTACCGCTCCTAACAAAACAGCATCACTTGCTAGTGCAATCTCCATTACTTTGTCAGTAATTGGTGTGCCGTGCTTATCAAAAGAAATTCCACCGGCTAATTCCTCTGTAATATCAAATTCAGCATATTTATTTTTATTAAACCAAAGAATAATTTTTTTAACTTCATTCATTACCTCCGGACCAATTCCATCACCTGCAAGAATAAGAAGTTTTTTTTTCACTAGTATAACCAAGGAGTTAAGCTTTTTTTCTTTTGTTCAAAGCTATTAATTTTTGCATCTTTTTTTAAAGTAAGCGCAATATCATCATATCCATTTAATAAACATTCTTTTCTAAATGGCTCAATTTCAAAATCAAAAGGTCTGTTGTCACCTTTATGAATTTTTTGATCTACTAAATCTATCTCAATTTCTTTATTTTCTTTTGCAGCTTCCGACAATTCCTTCACCTGATTTTCTGGAAGAACAATCGGTAAAATTCCATTTTTAAAACAGTTGTTATAAAAAATATCAGCAAAACTCTCTGCGATTACGCATCTAATTCCAAAATCTAATAATGCCCAAGGTGCATGCTCTCTTGATGAGCCGCAACCAAAATTTTTTCCTGAAATCAAAATTTTTGCCTCGTTATAAGGGGCGTTATTTAAAATAAAACTTTTTATTAGAGCGCCATTTTCATCGTAACGCATTTCATAAAACAAAGCTGAACCAAGACCTGTTCTTTTAATTGTCTTTAAAAATTGTTTTGGAATAATCATGTCCGTATCAACATTCGTAATTGGAAGATCAGCGGCTATACTTTTAAGTTTTGTAAATTTTTCCATTAAATAATCTTTCTAATATCGACAAATCTACCCTCAATAGCCGCTGCTGCCGCCATTACTGGGCTAACCAGATGTGTTCTTCCGCCTCTGCCTTGTCTTCCTTCAAAGTTTCTATTTGAAGTGGACGCACATCTTTCTTTTGGTTTTAATTGATCTGGATTCATTCCAAGACACATTGAACATCCCGGCTCTCTCCAATCAAAGCCTGATTCTTTAAATATTTTATCTAAACCTTCTTTTTCAGCTTGTAATTTTACAAGTCCAGAACCAGGAACAACAATAGCATCAACACTTTTGTTTACTTTTTTTCCTTTAACAATTTTTGCAACTTCTCTTAGGTCTTCTATTCTTCCGTTAGTGCAAGATCCTATAAAAACCTTATCAATTTTAATATCTTGAATTGGAGTGTTTGGTTCTAAACCCATATAATCCAAAGATCTTAAAATAGATCTTTTTCTATCTTCATTTTTTTCTAAACTTGGATCAGGTACTTTTCCATTAATTGAAGATATATCTTGAGGACTTGTTCCCCAGGTAACCGTTGGTTCAATATCTTTGCCTTGCAAATTAAGTTCTCTATCAAATTTAGCGTCTTCATCAGTATATAAAGTACTCCAATATTTAAGTGCTTTATCCCAATTCTCATCCTTCGGAGCTAAGGGTCTTCCTTTAATATAATCAAATGTTTTTTGGTCAGGAGCAATAAGTCCAGCTCTAGCTCCGGCTTCTATGCTCATATTGCAAACTGTCATTCTTTCTTCCATAGAAAAATTTCTAAAAACTTCTCCGCAGTATTCAATGACATAACCAGTTCCTCCTGCCGTACCAATCTTTCCAATTATAGATAAAATTACATCCTTAGCAGTAACTCCTGGTGATAATCTTCCATCAACATTAATTTTAAAATTTTTTGCTCTACTTTGAATTAAAGTTTGTGTTGCAAGCACATGTTCTACCTCTGAAGTTCCAATCCCAAAAGCTAATGCACCAAAAGCGCCGTGCGTTGAAGTATGACTGTCACCACAAACAATTGTCATACCAGGTTGCGTAAATCCCTGTTCTGGACCAATAACATGAACAATGCCTTGTCTTTTGTCTGTTAAACCAAAAAATTCTATACCAAAATCTTTGCAATTTTTAGAAAGCGCTTCAACTTGAATGGCAGATTCTTTGTCGGCTATTCCTTTTGACCTGTCTGTTGTTGGAACATTATGATCGACAACTGCTAATGTTGAACTGGGTAATTTTACTTTTCTATTAGATAAACGTAACCCTTCAAATGCCTGTGGGCTAGTTACTTCATGAACTAAATGTCTATCAATATATAAAAGTGAAGTTCCATCATTTTGTTCTTCAACTAAATGACTTTCCCATATTTTGTCGTAAATCGTCTTTGCCATTAAATAAAAACTAGTGTTACTTTTTTTTATTTTCAGCTTCTACTTTTGGTGTCGAAGCTTTTTCCGTTTTTTTGGGAGCTTGTTCAACAGCTGCACCGGCTTGTGCTTCAAGATTTTGGATTACCTCTTTTTTAGGCAAAGGCTGAATAATATCAACGCCAATTTTTTTTCTAATTTTTTCAGTAATTCTAGCTGATTTACCAGTTCTCTCTCTTAAGTAGTAAAGTTTTGCTCTTCTGACTTTTCCACTTCTAATAACCTCAACAGACTCTACGTTTGGACTGTGTACTGGAAATAACCTTTCAACACCTTCTCCGAAAGAAATTTTTCTAACGGTAAAAGTAGAATTAATTCCTCTATTTTTTTTAGCAATACAAACTCCTTCGTAGGCCTGTATTCTTTGTCTTTTTCCTTCAATAATTCTTACGTTCACTTTCAAAGTGTCACCAGGAGAAAAGTCTGGAATATTTTTCTTCTCACCAATTTTTTTTATATGAAGCTTGTCTAATTCGTCTATTCTCATTGTAGAAATTTGCATTAAAATTTAGTTATTTGCGATATTTTTCCCATAAGTCCTGCCTCTGGCGACGTGTTATATCCTCGGATTGCAATAAGCGCCAGTCCTTAATTTTACCATGATTCCCAGACAAAAGTACTTCTGGAACCGCTCTACCTTTCCACTCTTGAGGCTTTGTATATTGAGGATACTCTAATAAATTATTCTCAAAACTTTCCTCATTTAATGAGGCGGAATTGCCAATAACTCCTGGTAATAATCTAATTACGGAATCTAAAAAAACAAATGCCGCGCTTTCTCCTCCAGATAAAATAAAGTCACCAACACTTATTTCTCTGATCTTTCTTTCTTCTATTACTCTTTGATCAACTCCTTCAAAATGTCCGCAAATAAGATCGACTCCATTTGCTTGCGATAATTGTTTTGCAATATTTTGATTTAATAGTTCTCCTCTAGGACTAAGATAAATAAGTTCATTATTTGAGTTCTTAATATTTTTTTCCAAACAATTATCTATTACGTCGGCCCGCATAACCATTCCACTTCCACCTCCAAAAGGAGTGTCATCTACACTTCCATACTTATCCAAGGCATAGTCTCTAATGTTTATAACATCGAGTGACCAAATTTTATTTTCTCTGGCTTTTTTATAAAGCCCGATATCTAAAATCCCTGGGAAAAATTCTGGATACAAAGTGAATATTTTTGCAGACCACATAATAATTAATTAGTCTTTGTTTCCTCCGTTGCTGGAGCTGGAGCCGCTTCTACTGCTGGAGCTGCTTCTGCTGCTGGAGCCGCTTCTACTGCTGGAGCTGCTTCTGCTGCTGGAGCCACTTCTACTGCTGGAGTTACTGCTGGCGTTTCTACTTTTGGAGCCTGAGCTGCTTTTAATCTTTCTTGAGCTTTTTTCTTAGGTAAAGCTTTAATTGGATTATTTCTTTTTTCAGGAACTGGAGCAAGATTTGCAGCACCTAAAAATTTTGCAACTCTTAGAGTAGGTTGAGCGCCCATTTTAATCCAATGAGTTATTCTCTCTGACTCTAAACTTAATCTTTCTGGTTTGCTTTTAGGAAGTAAGGGATTGAAATATCCTACTTTTTCAATAAACTTTCCATCTCTTGGATTCCTAGAATCTGCAACTACGATTTGATAGAAGGGTCTTTTTTTTGTTCCCCCTCTAGACAATCTTATTTTTAACATTTGTTCTTCCTTTCTATTTTAGATTATTAAATAACTCTGGAGGAATTCCGTCTGGACCCCCAAAATTTCTTCCGCCACCTTGAGACATTCTTTTCATCATTCCTGTCATCATTTTATGCTGTTTTAGAAGCTTATTTACTAAAGCGATATCAGTACCTGACCCATTCGCTATTCTTTTTTTTCTAGAACCATCAATAATTTTTGGATTATCTCTTTCTTTTAAAGTCATTGATAAAATAACAGCTTCTTGCTTGTTAAGAATGCTCTCATCAATATCCGCCTCGTCTATTTGTTTTTTAATTTTTGAAATACCAGGTATCATTCCAAGAACTTTTCCCATTCCACCTATTTTTTTCATCTGTCTAATTTGTTTTAAATAATCATTAAAAGTAAATTGTCCCTTTTTAAAATTCTCTTCTAATTCCTGAATTTCTTCTTTTTTTAAATTTTCAGATACTTTTTCAACAAGAGAAACCACATCTCCCATTCCTAAAATTCTATTTGCAATTCTTTCCGGATGAAAAATTTCAAAATCATCAATTTTTTCTCCTACTCCTAAAAATTTAATGGGGCAATTCGCAACTGACTTCATGCTTAGAGCCGCTCCGCCTTTTCCATCACCATCTACTCTTGTTAATATTATTCCTGTTAAATCTACTGTTTTTTTAAATTCACTGGCAATATTAACTGCGTCTTGTCCTGTTAAAGAATCTGCAACTAAAAAAGTTTCGATAGGGTTGATTATTTTTTTTAAATTACTTAATTCGCTCATCATCAAACTATCAATCTGTATTCTTCCCGCGGTATCAAAAATAATTACATCTGACCCAGATAAAGAAGCTGCGGCTAAAGTTCTTTGGGTAATTTCTATTGGGAGTTGTCCTTCAATAATTGGTATTGTCTGAATATTATTCTGACTTCCTAATAATTCTAATTGTTTCTGGGCTGCTGGACGATAAACGTCCAAGCTTGATAACATAACTTTTTTATTAAAATTCTTTTCAATAAATTTTGCAATCTTTGCTGAAATTGTTGTTTTTCCAGAACCTTGTAAACCTACTACTAATATTTTTGCTGGCGGGATTGTGCTAAGATTAATTTCTGATTTCTCACTACCTAAGATCTTAACAAGTTCATCGTAAACAATTTTAACAAGTAACTGTCCTGGAGTTATTGATTTTAAAACTTCTTGTCCGATTGCTTTAGGTTTAACGTTTGCAATAAATTCCTTAGCAACTGAAAGAGCAACGTCGGACTCAATCAGTGCCTGACGGATCTTTCTTAGTCCCTCATCAACTTGTTTTTCATCTAATTGAGTGCTTTTATTAAAAAAAGAAAAAACAGACTCAATTTTACTTGTTAAATTTTCAAACATTTTTTTGCTCCAGCAGCTATCGCACTAGTGGGCGAATATCGCTGACTAGTGTTGATCTCCTTCATTAGAAGGACACCACAAAACCTGCTTATTTTTGTGGAAAATTTTATTAAAAGTATATTTTACTATTTTAAAAGTCAACAATTGAGAATATTTGTAAGATACAACAACATAATAGATGACTGAAATACAAGCTTATAAAATGGATGGTCTCGGTAATGATTTTATCATTATTGATAGAAGAAAAGATAAAATCAATCTTTCCAAACAGCAAATCATAAATATCGCAGATAGAAAAAAAGGTGTTGGGTGCGATCAAGTGATCATCATGGATAAAGATAAAGAAAAAAAAACTAACGCAAAAATTACTTTTTATAATTCGGACGGCGGCGAAACTGGAGCATGCGGTAATGGTTCTAGATGTATCTCTTACTTTTTAATGAATGAAAAAAAATTAACTAAATCAAAAATTAATACTGAAAGTGGAATCTTAACGGCTAGACTTACTGACAAAACTGAAGTGTCTATTGATATGGGGATTCCTAATTTTGACTGGAAAAAAATTCCTCTATCAAAGAAGATGAATAATGCGAAAGTTAAAATTAAAACTAAAAATCTTGGAATTCTAACGGGTTATACTTTGTGTGTTGGCAATCCTCATGTTATTTTTTTTAAAGAAATAACATTTGAATTGTTAAAAAAAATTGGCCCTCAAATTGAACATCATGAATTTTTTCCTCAAAGATGCAATGTTACTTTTGCGAAAGTTATTAATAAGAAAAATATTGCAGTTAAAGTTTGGGAAAGAGGGGCCGGTTTAACACTTGCTTGTGGTACTGCAGCGTGTGCAACTGCAGTTGCTGCAAATAAATTAGGACTAACTGGAAAAAAAGTTAATATTCATTTTAAAAATGGAACACTTCAAATTGAATTAAAAAAAGATAAACACATCGTAATGACGGGTTCTGTTTCAAACATTAATAATATTAGTCTAAAGATTTAATTATTAATGATGCAATGAATTTTTTTAAAAAACTTCAAAATAGTCTAAAAAAAACTTCAGAAAAATTTGTAAAAGGAATTGATGAGGTATTTAATAAATCCAAACCGCAGCAAGAAATTTTACAGGACATAGAAGATCTTCTTATTCAGGCAGATGTTGGTGTGGGTTTTGTTGAAGAATTTAAAAAAAATATTGCAAATAAGAAGTATAGCCAAGAAGAATTAACTAAAGAAAATTTCTTTCAAATTATAGCTAAGGAAATTGAAAGTATTTTGATGCCTGTTCAAAAAAATTTTTTTTCAATTACTCATAACAAGCCAACAGTCATATTAGTATGTGGGGTAAATGGAGTTGGAAAAACAACAACCATAGGAAAATTATGTAAAAAACTTAAAGATCAAGGCAATAAAATTATAGTAGGTGCGGCTGACACCTTTAGAGCTGCTGCAATTGAACAGCTAGAGTTATGGTGCAAAAAAATAAATGTTGAAATCATAAAATCAGATCTTGGCTCTGATCCAGCCTCAGTTGCTTTTAAAAGCTTTGAATATGCAAAAAAAAATAACTTTGATTACTGCATCATTGATACTGCTGGAAGATTGCAAAATAAAAAAAATTTAATGGAAGAGTTTTCTAAGATAATAAGAGTTTTAAAAAAAATCGACAATGACACTCCTCACGAAACTATATTAGTGCTTGATGCAACTACTGGTCAGAATGCTATCAATCAAATCGAAGAGTTTAAAAAAATAACTCCAATTACTGGAATTATTATGACTAAACTTGATGGTACGGCAAAAGGAGGAATTCTTGTTGCAATAGCAAAACAATTTCAGATCCCAATTTATGCTATCGGCGTTGGTGAAAAAGAAGAAGATTTAGATAACTTTGTTGCGAAAGACTTCGTCCAAGCTTTTATTAAAAATTAATTTAAGCTTTTAATAAATTTTTTAAGCTCAGATATAAACTGCGAGTCGTATCGTATCATATGACGATCATTTTCAGGAAAATATCCATATTTTTTTGATTTAACTTCATCAAATATTTTTTTACCCATATAAGGTGGTATCTTTCCATCTAGCATCCCATGAATAACAAAAACAGGAATTGAAATATTTTTAACTTTTTTTAAAGTTAAAAATTTATCCTTTAATAAAATATCTACCGGTAAATAAGGATAACGAATTTTTGCAACGTCCCCTATAGAAGTATAAGGCGATTCCAAAACAACTGCGGCAAATTTCTCATTTTGCGCAAGCTCAGCTGCAACGCCTGTCCCTAAAGACTCGCCATATAAAATAATTTTACTTTTTGGAATATTATTCTTTTCTAACCACTTAACTGCATTTCGCGCATCATCGTAAAGTCCTTGTTCTGTTGGCTTTCCATTGTTGCCATTAAAACCACGCCATGAAATAATTAAATAATTTAAATTTAAATCTTTAAATTCATTCAATTTATAAATCCTAGTTTTTAAATTACCATTATTGCCATGCAAAAAAAGTACGGTGTATTTATTTTTATTATTCTTATAAAACCATGACTTTAGACTAACTTTGTCTGTAGATAAAATCTCAATCTCCTGAACTTCCGTATTTAATTTTTCTACTAATAGAGGACGAATAACATTTGGCTGATATAAAATATCTCTCTGAACGA
This sequence comes from Candidatus Allofontibacter sp., assembly GCF_040404065.1. Classification (GTDB taxonomy): domain Bacteria; phylum Pseudomonadota; class Alphaproteobacteria; order Pelagibacterales; family Pelagibacteraceae; genus Fontibacterium. Next base: position 221,060 of record NZ_JBBAJM010000001.1, on the reverse strand, counting down.
CATACATGTAAGCGCAAATCGAAGTATATAAAAATATTAAAATCGTTATTAAATATAAAAAAATATTTTTAAATTTCATTGAATTTTATTTTAGAAATAATTTCGGACGTAGATAGAAAATAAAGATTCATCTTATTAAATAGATAGATAATCTACTTATTTAGTGTCCGCCTAAATATGCCGCTTTAATTGCTGGATCGTTTTTAAGTTTACTAGCTGGACCGTGCATAGAAATACGCCCATTCTCTAAAACATAAGCGTAGTCTGCTATATTTAAAGCTCCAACAGCGAATTGCTCAACTAAAAGCATCGTTGTACCAGCGGCTTTAAGTCTTGCTATAATCTTAAAAACTTCTTCAACAAGAATAGGAGCTAGTCCCATAGAAGGTTCATCAAGCAGAATAATATCTGGGTTTAACATAATCGCTCTCGCCATTGCTAACATTTGCTGTTCTCCTCCCGACAAAGTTCCAGCTAATTGATTTCTTCTCTCTTTTAATTTTGGAAACAGTTCCATGGCTCTATCTATGTCTCCTTTAAAATCTCCCCTAGGTCTACTTCCGGTTAGCCTTGGGAAGGCTCCTAATTGCAAATTATCAAATACCGTAAGAGATGGAAAAACTCGACGTCCTTCTGGTGAGTGGGCTAATCCTAAACATGCAACTTTATATGACGGAAAATTATCAATAGATTTTCCATTTAAAGTAATATGTCCGGACGTTAATTTTATCATTCCAGTAATTGTTCTAAGGGTTGTTGTTTTTCCGGCTCCATTTGCGCCAATAAGAGTGACAACTTTATTTTTAGGTACTTCGATATTAATTTTTTTTAGAACATTTACTTTGCCGTAACCAGATTCTAAATCTTTTATAATTAGCATAATTTTCTAAGTTGTTTGCGCTCCTAAATAAGCCTCTATAACTTTTGGATTATTTTGGATCTCTTTAGGTTTACCTTCAGCAATTTTTTGACCAAAGTCTAATACCGACACAACATCAGATACTGCCATCACAACTTCCATATGATGCTCGATCAGAATAATTGTAATTCCTTTTTCTTTAATCTTTTTAATAATTAATAAAAGCTCTTTAATATCAGGAGCTGTTAATCCTGCTGCGGGCTCATCAAGTAAAAGTAAGTTAGGATCTAAAGCAAGGGCTCTAGCAATCTCTAGTAATCTTTGTTTTCCGTAAGTTAAATTTCTCGCTTCTTCATTAGCAAACTCTTCCAAGCCAACAAATTTTAAAAGGCCATATGCTCTTTGTTTTGCTGCTAATTCTTCACGTTTAAATCTTGGTAAGTTTAATGCGATCTCAAATAAATTTGATTTATAAGTATGATTTAAACCAACCATAATATTTTCTATGGCTGTCATCTCATTAAATAACTGAACGTTTTGAAAAGTTCGCGCTATTCCTGAAAGGGCGATTTTTGAAGAAACTTTCCCAACAATGCTTGCTCCTGAAAACTCAACTGTGCCTGCTGTTGGAACGTAAATTCCAGTTAAAACATTTATTAACGTACTTTTTCCAGATCCATTTGGTCCAATAAGGCCATGAATAGTTCCTCTTTTAACTATTAAATCAACATCATGTAACGCTTTTAAACCACCAAACTGCATTAAAACTGATTTTAGATTTAATAACTGATCTGGGGCAGATGAGTTTTTGGCAGAAATAATAGCATCATCTTTATCAAAATTTCCAACATCAATTTGATCTCTTGCTGATTTTTTAGAACTAAATATTCGCATATAAAAATTATTAACAAACCCAACGATTCCATCTTGAAGATAATAAACAACAAGAAGAATCATAAATCCAAAAATACTCAAACGCCAGTCACTAATATTTTTTATAAAATATGAAAAAATCATTAACCCGACAGTTCCAATGACAGGTATAGAAACTTTTCTTACTGTTGACATTTGTCTTGAGATTAAAAGAGCTGATCCTGCAACAACAACAAATGCGAGAGCAGTTGCAACAATTCTAAAAAGTTTAACATCTCCTAATAACTGAGGTAAAGTAATAACGATGGCAGCGCCAATGATAGCTCCTAAACGAGTTTTACGACCGCCCATAATAATTGCTAGCAAGAATAAAACGGTTAATTCAAACACATAGGTGTTAGGAGAGATATATTGCTCTGAATAAGCGTATAAAGAACCTGCAAGCCCGGCAAAGCCTGCACTTATAATAAAAGCATAAACTTTATATTTATAAACAGAAACACCCATACAATCGCAAGCAACAGGGCTATCTCTTAAAGCTTCAAATGATCTTCCTAATCTTGACTTAAGTATTCGATTAATAACTACAAGACTCAAAACTGATATCGCTAAGACTATCCAGTAATAATGTATTTCCTTAGTTTGAAAACCAAAAATTATTGGTTTCTTTATTATAATTCCTAAAGGTCCTTCTGTTAAAAAAGTCATTTCATTAATTAGGATTTGTATAATTGTACCAAACGCTAGAGTAACCATGGCAATATAAGGACCTACAACTTTAAGGGCGGGCAATGCAAGTAATGCTCCAAAAATACAAGAGACAATAACGGCTATTGGAAGAATAATTAAAAAAGGAACGCCTAATTTAAAATATAGAATTCCAGCAGTATAAGCTCCTACACCAAACAACCCAGCGTGACCCAGGGATACTTGTCCAGTGTAACCAACAACTATATCTAAACCAAATAAAAGAATTGAGTAAATCAAAATTCTTTCAACCATATGAATATAATAAGTATTGGTTTGAAAAATTGGAAAAAGGGACAATATTATTATTCCCGCGGCCAATATTAAAAATTTAAATCTCATCTTTTTTAAACTTTTTTAATTGTAGTTTTTCCAAATAAACCCGCTGGTTTAAAAGATAAAACTATTAACAAAATAATTAAGCTAGGCACATCTTTATAGCCAGTCGAAATATAAAAACCTGTCAATGTTTCGCTAACTCCTAAAATAATTCCACCAACAACAATTCCTAAACCGCTAGACAAACCACCAACAATTGCAACAGCAAAAGCTTTTAATCCCAAAGCGCCTCCAGCGCCTGATCCTGCTAATGTTAAAGGAGAAATTAAAACTCCAGCGAAAGATGCTGTTAAAGAAGAAAGTGCATAAGAAAATGTGATTACTAATCCAGTGTTAATTCCCATAAGACCAGCTGCATCTCTATCATTTGCAGTGGCTACAACTGCTTTTCCATAAATTGATTTGCGGTTGAAAATTTCAACGAGCAGCATCATGGATACAGCACCTAAAACTACTAAAATTTCCATTGGCAAAATATTTGCACCAAAAAGTTTTATAGGATCGTCTTCAAATGGTCCTGGAAATCTAAAAGTACTTCTTCCCCAAATATTTTCAGCAAAATTTCTAAAAATAATTCCAAGTGCAATAGTAGACATAATCCAACCAAACTCTGATTTTATTTTAATTGCAGGACGAACTCCTAAATACTCAACTACGGTTCCTTGTAAAAATCCAAAAACGCAAACTAAGGGAATAATAAGCCAGTAATTTATTCCTAAATTAGATAAAGTCAGTCCAACCATGGACCCCAGCATTAAAGCCTCTCCTTGTCCAAAGTTTAAAGTTGCAGAAGTTGAGAAAGTTAATTGATAACCAAATGCAACAACAGCATAAATCATGCCAAGGGCTACTCCGCTATAAATAAGTTGAACAAAAATATCCATTAAATCCCCACAATTTTTAATTTAATAATAGTAAAATAAACTAATAATCTTTTCAATCAATCCAAATAAAAAACGCCACACTTTTAAGGTGTGGCGTTTTCTAAAAGAATAAAAATAAAAAAATTATTTTTAAAACTTAATTATTTTTGACCTTTAGCAGCAACAACTCTTGCGTTTTTAACGATTCCCATAACTGGATCTTTATCTGTGATCGCATCGTGGTCATCTTTAGTAAACGGCTTGTTGTAAGTTTTAACAACACCAACAACTGGCGTTTTTAAATCTTCAAGAGCTAGTCTAATTTTATCACCTTCTAAGCTATTCGCTTGTTTGATAGCTGCAACTAATAAGTATACTGAATCGTATCCTTGAGCAGCAGACACCGGTGAATCTATACGGTCGTTTTTAGGTTTAAACTCTTTCAAGTAAGCTTCGATAAAAGCTTTACGTTTTGGAGTTGTTGGTGCTTGAATAAATGTTTGAGGCATAATTGCACCTTCACCATTTTTTCCAGCTGAATCAATGAAGTTTGCCATTGATAAAGTCCAGCTACCAATTAAAGGAACTTTCCAACCTACTTTGGCCATTGCATTTGCTATTTGAGCAAGTTCCGGTCCGATTGCGTAAGTTAAAATAACTTCAGCTCCAGCGCTTTTAGCTTTTAAAACTTGTGCTGTCATATCAGTATCGCCAGTGTTAAATTTTTCTGTAGTAACTGGTGTGATATTTTTTGCAGCCAAAGCTTTAATTAAGTCTGCTTGTCCTAATTGACCATAATTTGTTGAATCAGCTAAGATCGCAACTTTTTTAAATCCACGAACAGTAATTGCTTCATTAACGATCATAGGAGATTGAATTTCATCTCTTGCTGATGTTCTGAAAACGAATACATCTTTAGCGTCTTTAAATGGAAAGCTTGGACCTTTTGTCAGAGCAGTTCCGGTCGCAACGTTATTGATTACAGGAATTTTAGCATCTTGGTAAAAACGATGTGAAGCAAGAGCAACGCCTGTATTAATAAAGCCAACGACTGCAACTATTTTTTCTTTATTAATTAATTCTTGAGCGATTTCCACTCCTCTTTCATTTTTAGCTTCGTCATCACGCTCGATTAACTCAAGCTTTTTTCCAAGAACACCACCCGCCGCATTTACTTCTTTAGCAGCTAGTCGTACTCCATCTCTCATACTAACACCCATTGAAGATGATCCACCTGTGAAAGGTCCATCAACTCCAATTTTGATAGTCTGAGCAAATGACGCACTAGCAATAATGCTTGCGAATAAAACGCAAACTGCCAGTACGAATTTGTTTGTTTTTCTTATCATTTATTTTCCTTGTTTTAGTTAATTAACTGGGAGCGATTAAAACAAAAAAATTAAAGAGAGTCTCGATAAAAAAAATTAACTATAACAAGTGAAATAACAAATATTACTACTCAAGGTTGTAATAATAAACTTAATATATTTAAGCTTTAGTTTTGTGATAATTAAATTGCTGAAATGAATCTATTTTCAGAAGAAGTAATAATTTTTTTCCAGATAGTTTTAGTCAACGTTATTCTTTCAGGCGACAATGCAATAATTATTGGAATGGTTGCCTCGCAATTTGAAGGCTCCCTTAGAAAAAAAATATTATTGTATGGAACGTTAGTTGCCGTTTTTATGCGTTTAGCTTTCACGGGAATTGTAACTTACTTATTTCAATTTAAAGGGGTTAAAATATTTGGAGGAATTCTGCTGCTTTGGATTGTTTACAAGTTATATGAAGACGTTATTAAAGAAAAAAATAAAGAAGAAGATAATAATAAATTCACTATTAAAGAATCAGAAAAAACAAAACTAGGTAAAGCAATTCTCACTGTTGCCATAGCAGATATTACCTTAAGTTTAGATAATGTTTTAGGTGTTGCTGGAGCAGCAAAAGGTCATTACTGGGCTTTAGCTACTGGACTAATTCTCTCTATTTTTGTAATGGCCATTCTTGCAAACATAATCTCTTCTTATATTAAGAAATTTAAATGGGTTGCTTGGATAGGTCTGTTTACTATTTTGTGGGTTGCGATAGATTTAATATATTCTGAGACAAAAATACTATTTTTCTAAAATTTTAATTTAATTGATCTTTCGGACGTTTATTCTGAAAAAAATTTTCTAAATTATCGATAGATCTATTACCCATGGCAATTCTAGTTTTTAATGTTGCGCTACCTAAATGAGGAAGTAAAAAAAGATTTTGAAGTTTTAAATACTCTGGATGAATTTTTGGCTCTCCATTATATACATCAAGCCCTAAAGCAAAAATTTTTCCATTTTTTAAAGCCTTGATCATTGCCTCATCATCAACCACATCTCCTCTTGCGGTATTAGAAATAACGGCTCCATTGGGTAAATAACTAATAGTTTCTTCATTAATTATTTTGGACGTATCTTTTGTTGCAGGGCAATTAATTGATAAAAAATCACTATTACTAAAAAGAGATTTAATATTGTCGTGATAAATTGCTCCCTGTTCAAGATCCGCTGAAAGCTTAGTTCTGTTATGATAATGTATTTTCATTCCAAAGCCTCTTGCTCTTTCTGCAATTGCTCTTCCAATTCTTCCCATGCCTAGAATTCCTAAATTGCTGCCGGACATTTGTTTTCCTAATAAAAAATCTGTTGCCCAAACCCACTCCTGCTCCTCAGCAGATTTTCTTGCTTCATAAGCTCTTCTTGAAGCTCCTAATAATAATAAAATTGCAATATCAGCAGTCGCGTCCGTTAAAACTTCTGGGGTATTAGTAACTACGATTCTTTTTTTGGTAGCTTCATCAATATCAATATTATTGTAGCCCACTGAATAACTTGCGATAATTTTGACTGTGTTTGAAATTTTACTGAAAATATCAGCATCAAATTTATTTCCACCTATGCATAAAATTCCATCACAATCTTTTGAGAGTTCTAAAATTTCTTCAGAAGTGTAGACTTTTTCTTGCTTATTTAATTTTACATCAAATAATTTTTTTATTCTTTCTTCATTTTCTGGAAGCAAATTTCTAGTAACTAAAATTTTTTTTTTCATAACGAAGAAATGGCTTTAGGCTTTTCTCCTCCCGTATACCAATCCAGAACCTCTATTGTATGAACTATAGGTATTTTTGTTCCGGAAGATATCTGCGTAATACATCCAATATTTCCCGTAGAAATAAAATCAGGATTTACTTTATTAATATTTTCAACTTTTCTTTTTAAAAGTTCTGCAGCCATTTGGTCTTGAAATAGATTGTAAGTTCCAGCAGATCCACAACACAAATGACCATCCGGTATTTCAAAAATATCATTTCCGGTTTTTTTTAATAAATCTATCGGTTTAGAATGTAATTTTTGACCATGCTGCATTGAACAAGCTGAATGGTACGCAATTTTAAATTTTTTATCTTTAGTTTTATAATTTAATTTAATATTTTTTCCTAAATACTCAGTCACATCTTTTGCAAGATTTGATATGATTTTTGCTTTATTTCTAATCTCTTTATCTTCATGATCTCTAAAAATATAACCATAATCTTTTATAGTAGTTCCGCAGCCAGAAGTGGTAACTAAAATAGCATCGAGATTTTTTTCTTCATACAGTTTAAACCAGGCGTTAATATTATTTATAAAAGACTTGTGGGCTAAATCTTCTTTTCCGAGATGATGGTTTAGTGAACCGCAGCATTCAACTTGTTTTGGAACTAACACCTCAACTCCGTGTCTATTTAGAACGTTAATAGTAGCGTCATTAATTTGTGGAGAAATAACTCTTTGTACGCAGCCCGTTAGTAGAGCAACTTTTGCATATGTTTTGCCCGTTGCCGGATAAACTTCCTGATTAGCATATATAGATCTAGGAAAAGAATTTGGCATATACTTAAGCATATTTTTAATTTTTTTTGGAAAAATAAATCTGAACGGATAAAATAGTCTTGCACTATACCCAGCAATTCTAAAAAGGGTTGGACTGGGTAAAATTTTAGATAAGAGAGCTCTTAAAAATCTATCAAAAAAAGGTCTAACAAATGTTTTTTCTATGTGATTTCGCGCATGATCCACAAGGTGCATATAATTAACTCCTGATGGACAGGTCGTCATACATGAGTAGCATGATAAACAACGGTCAATGTGTTTTGTTATTTTTTCATTTGCTGGCTTATTTTTTTCCAGCATATCTTTTATCAAATATATTCTACCTCTTGGTCCATCTAGTTCATCGCCTACAATTTGATAAGTTGGACAGGTTGCGTTACAAAAACCACAATGAACACATTTTCTAATAATCTTTTCTGAAGAATTAACGTTGTTATCCTGTAGTTGTTTCTTAGTAAAAGTTGTTTGCATTATATTCCTGAATACATTTTCCCTGGATTTAAAATTTTTTTTGGATCAAAGCTCTCTTTGATCTTCAAAGACAAAACTCTAATATTGTCATCAACCGTTGTCAAAAAGTCTTCTCTAATACGTACGTGATTAGGTGCTTTAATAATTGTCATGTGACCATTAAGAGCAAGCGCTGCTTTTCTTAATTGTCTAAGAAGAACGCTATCATTCTGCGGTATAGCAATCCAAGTAAGATTTCCCGCCCAATCTACCACGTATCGTAATTCTTCATTCTCAAACTGATTAATGAATTGACCAGTGTTAACAGATGGTAAAATTATTTTTATAACAACACTCTCAGTATTATTAAAAAATTCTAAATCAGTAGTATTCTTCCAAAAAATTCTTGATTGATAATTCTCTAGAACAGACATAGTTTTTTTATATTCATCAAATAATTTTTTTAAAGTATTCACTCTTTCAATTACAGAAATTTTTGGTCCTTCAATGCGAAGTGCTGTGATAGAGGTGCTAATATCTAAATCATTTAATTTAAAAAAATTTAAACTTTTTTCAGGATAAAAACATGCTCCTGAAATCTCAACTGAAGTTTGCATGGCTTTTGAAAAAATGTTTAAAGCTTTTTTTAAATTAATATTATTAATAAGCAGTGTTTGACTTTCTTCATTTTTAGGCTGAACTTTTAAAACAATCTCAGTTAGAGCAACTAAAGTTCCATAGGATCCCGCTATAAGTTTACTTACGTCATATCCGGTTACGTTTTTAACAACTGTGCCACCTGATTTTACAATCTCACCTTTTCCATTAACGCCCTGAAAACCTAAAATATGATCTCTTAAAGCCCCGGATTTAAATCTTCGAGACCCTGACAAGTTACATGAAACTGCACCACCAACGGAGCCTTTGTTGCTTTTACCATTATATAAAAATCCAAGATCAGCTGGCTCAAAAGCTAATTCCTGATCTCTTTTATCAAGCTCTGCCTCTACTAGTCCAAGTGAAGTTGCTGCTTTAACTTTTATGTAAAGCTCCTCAGGAAAGTACTCAATTATTCCATTTAAATTTTTTAACTGAAGAGTTTTTGAACATTGAATCAATCTTCCGATAGGTCTTGTGTTTTGTCCTATAATTTCAATTGGAGTAGCTTGCTCATGACTCTCTCTTATAAAATTTGAGATATCATTTTCGCTGGATGGCGAATAAATTTCTGACATTAAAATCTTGGAATATCTTTAAATTTATTATTATCTTTATGTACATGCATTTTTCCCCCTTCTGCACAACGATGAAGAAGTGGATAAACTTTACCAGGATTTAATAATGAATTCTTATCAAAAGCTTCTTTGATATTTAGTTGTTGTTGAATGTCCTCGTCATTAAACATTTCGCACATTAAATCTCTCTTCTCAATTCCAACCCCATGTTCACCTGTAAGAACTCCTCCGGATTTGACACAATATTTTAAAATATCAGCTCCAAATTGTTCTGCTTTTTTTAATTCACTACGAATATTAGAGTCGAACATTATAAGTGGGTGTAGGTTTCCATCTCCCGCATGAAAACAGTTTGCAACTCTTAAACCGTATTTATTTGAAAGTCTGGTAATCTCTTTTAAAACTTCTGGTAATTTTTTTCTTGGTATAGTTCCATCCATACACAAATAATCTGGTGAAATACTTCCAACTGCTGGGAAAGCAACTTTTCTTCCCGACCAAAATCTTAATCTTTCGTCATCATTCTTGCTAATGCGCAAATAAGTAGCTTTGTTTTTTTTTGCTATTTCTTCAACTTTCTTAATTAAAACATTCACTTCGCTTTCTGTTCCATCCAATTCTACAATTAAAATAGCGTCGACATCTCTTGGATATCCTGCTTTAGAATAATCATCGGTTGCTTTAATTAAAGGCTTGTCCATTACTTCCATTCCAGCAGGAATAATTCCTCCAGAAATAATATCTGAAACACACTGGCCTGACTCTTCAACTTTTTGAAATCCTAACAATAATGCTTTTATTGATTGTGGTTTTTTTAAAATTTTAACTGTGACCTCAGTAACAACTCCTAATAATCCTTCTGAACCTGTAATAAGACCGAGCAAATCATAGCCTTCTGACTCAATTTTTTTTCCGCCAAAACGCATAATAGTTCCATCCATCAAAACAAACTCAACACCGAGAACATTATTAGTCGTTGTTCCATATTTTAAGGAATGAACTCCCCCAGAATTTTCAGCAATATTTCCTCCGATTGAACAGGCTATCTGACTTGAAGGATCGGGAGCATAATAAAAATCTTTATGCTCGACAGCTTTTGTTAAGGCTAGATTTGTAACGCCGGGTTGAGTTACTACGCATCTATTTTCAAAATCAATTTCTAAAATTTTATTAAATTTTCCAAGTCCCAATAAAACACAATCTGCTAATGGTAATGCACCTCCTGAAAGTCCTGTTCCTGCACCCCTTGGAACAACTTTAATATTTTTTTCATTACAATATTTTAAAATATCGCTAACCTCTCTAGTATTTTCTGGCAAAACTACAGCCATTGGCTTTTGTTTATAGGCACTCAAAGCATCTGTTTCGTAAGGAGTGATGCCCTCTAAATCTGAAATAATATTAATTGGATTAGTGAATTTTTTTAAATCTCGAACAATTTTTTCTTTATCATCAAGAATAAGCTGATCTACTTGTGGCATTACTAGAGTCATGCAACAAACTTATATTATTTTGTTTGATAGATACAGATCTTTGAAGTTGAAAATAAAACTTTATTTAACAACAGTTTTTTTAATTTTTTCTAAAGCTTTTTCGATATTCTCGTAAGAGTTTGCAAAACTAAATCTTACAAAATCTTTAGCAGATTTACCAAAGCTAACACCAGGAATAATTGCAACTCCAGCTTCATTTAAACATTTATCTGCGAATTCATTGCCGTTCATGCCTGTACCACTAATATTAGGAAATACGTAAAAAGCTCCTCCAGGATTATTGCACTTGATGCCTTTAATACTATTTAAGCCATCAACGATTAATTTTCTTCTTCTACTAAACTGACTCATCATTTCATCTAAAAAATCATGCTGACCATCTAATGCCGCCAATCCTGCAATCTGGGTTGAGGCACAAGGACATGAGTGATCATTCACACATAATCTTGTTACATCTTCAATAATTTTTTCTGGCCAAACACTCCAACCTAGACGCCAACCTGTCATTGCATATGTTTTGCTCCAACCATCTAAAACTATTAATCGATCAAAAAGTTCTGGATAATTAAAGAAAGAAGGCATTTTTTTCTTATCATAAATTTGCCTACTATAAATTTCATCACTTAAAATTGCTACATCTGGAAATTTTTTTAATCCTTCAGCAAGCTTGTCAATTTGCTCTCTTTCAATTAGTCCACCTGTTGGGTTTTGAGGGTTATTAATAATAATCAAACGAGTTTTATTATTTATTAATTTTAAAACTTCTTCCGCTTTAAAAGAAAAATTATTTTCTTCCTTTAGATACATTGGAACAGCTTTTGCTCCTGTATAGTTAATCATAGACTCATAAATTGGGAATCCAGGTTCTGGGTAAATAATTTCTGTTCCCGGCTGACCAAACATTAACATTGCAAAAAACATTGTAGGCTTTCCGCCTGGCATAATAACTACCCTGGATGCATCTACATTTGCGCCATACATTTTTTTAATATGCCGAGAAACACCTTGTCTTAATTCTAAAAGACCATTTGCCGGTGTATATCCATGAAAACCATCATCTAACGCTTTTTTTGCAGCATCAACGATATGTTGTGGTGTTCTAAAATCTGGCTGACCAATTCCTAAATTGATTATTTCTCTTCCTTGCGCTTCTAAAGCTTTTGCTTTTGCAAGAACAACAAATGCATTTTCTGTGCCGAGTTTAAAAAGACTATCTGCTAATTTCACTTTTTTCTAAAAATTACTTTATCTCTTGTTATTTCTTTAACGTTTCTGCAGCCCATTAATGTCATTCCTCTTTTTATTTCATCATGCATAATTCTAAGTATTGCTTCTACTCCTTGCTGCCCGCCTGCTCCCAATGCATATAAATAACCTTTTCCAAAGGAACATGCCTTTGCTCCAAGCGCTAAAGCTTTTAAAACGTGAGTTCCTCTTCTAACTCCACCATCTAAGATCACATCCACTTTATCTCCAACTGCATCCACAATATCTGCGAGCACATCAAATGGTGACATCGAAGCATCTAATTGTCTTCCTCCGTGATTTGAAATCATAATTGCAGTTGCTCCTATGTCGACTGCTTTTTTTGCATCCTCTACAGATACAATTCCTTTAATCGCAAAAGCGCCGTTCCATTTTTTTGCAACATACTCTGCATCCTTCCAGTTCATGGTATGATCGAACTGACTGTTAATATAATTAATTACTGAAGTCTCTATAGAGTGCCCATCTTTTTCAGTATGAGGAAGATTAGGTAATTTAAATCTTTCATGAAATAAATAATTTAGAGTCCATTCAGGATGTAATGCAAAACTTATTAAACTCGCTAAAGTTAATTTAGGTGGTGTTGTAAAGCCTGTTCTGTGATCTCGCTCTCTATTACCTGCAACAATAGTATCGACGGTCAAACACAATGCTTTAAAATTAGCTTTTTGACATCGTTCAATTAAATTATCTGTGAGACCTTTATCTTTATGAATGTAAAGTTGAAATAATTTTGGCCCATTCGTTAAACTACCAATCTCTTCAATTCCAGTTGTTGCAATCGTAGACATGCCGAAAAAAGTACCAAATTTTTCTGCAGCTCTTGAAGTCGCTTTCTCACCTTGGTGATGGTACAATCTATGCATTGCTGTTGGTGCAAGAAATAATGGCATATTAATCTTCTGTCCAAAAACAGTTGTCGACATATCAATTGAGCTCACGTCTCTCAAAACACTTGGGACTAAATCGCAATCATTAAATGCTGTTGTATTTCTTTTTAAAGTAACTTCATCATCCGCCCCACCATCGATGTAATGAAATATTGGAGAAGGTAATTTTTTTTTAGCTAGTTTTCTAAAATCATCAACATTCAGACACTTTGCTAATGACATTATAAAAACCTAGAAATTTTTTTGAAAACCTAAGATGTAATTATTAGCGCCTGGATTTTTCTCTCCAAGACTAGCATTTGAAATATGACTATATGCAACACCTATATTGAATGTTGGAGTTAAATTTAAAGCCACTCTAACTTGTGACTTAAATTCAAGTCCATAACCTAAATCTTTTGCGTCTCCTTTTCCGTAAATACCAGGAGTAAAGCTTGGAGAAATTAAAATAGAGTTATTTAAAACTTTATAATCTAATCTAACTCCGGCGTATGCATACTTTGCATCACCACCTGTTCTTAAGAATCCAATTACTGGTTTAAAATCACCTATTGGAGAACCAAAAAGAGTTTTGTCAAAATCATAATCTATTTGAACCATATCTCTTGCATGGCTATCATTATGATCAAATCTTCCGCCAGAAAATGTAATTCCATCTGCTTTAGAAACAGAACATAGACTAATAAATATTGTAGAAATAATTGTGAAAGATTTAAAAAATTTTGCGCTCATAATCGTAAGTCTTTATTTAACAAAACACATATAAAAGCAATAAAGATTTATTTTTTCTTATTGGTATTTAAGCGAAATATTAAAAATCCACCTATAGCAAATACAATTAAAGGTAATAACCACAAAATTAAACTATTAAAATTAAACCTTGGCGTAAATACAATCCATTCACCGTAGCGACTAATTAAAAAATCGTAAATTTGTTTTTCACTTTCTCCAGCGTCAATTTTTTTAGAAATTAATTTTTTTAAATCTAATGCAAAGTCAGAGTTCGACTCATAAATTGATTGCCCCTGACATACAATGCAACGAACATTTTTATAAATTTTATTTTTTAATTCTTCGTTTGCCAAAATAGAATGTGTGGTGAATAAAAAAAATACTATTATTAAAAAATATTTCTTAAACAACATAATTTATTTTTTTAATTGTAAAATTTTGGTAACAATATCTTCATTTAGTGGACCTATATTTTTAAAGATAATTTTTCCCTTATTAAGAACATATGTCTCTGGCACTCCATAAGCGCCAAGTTGGATTGATACTTCTCCATTACTATCCACTCCAACTAATTGATAAGGATTCTCATAAGTTTTTAAGAAATTTTTAGCATTCATTCTTTCGTCTTTATAATTAATACCAATAATATTTATTTGATTATTATTTTTTAAATTTATTAATAAAGGATGCTCAACACGACAAGGGATGCACCAAGAAGCCCAAATATTTATAACAACAAAATCCTTATCTAGTAATTCCTTACTATTAATTTTTATTTTTTTATCAAAAAGATCTTCCAAGACAAATTCTGGAATTTTTTTTCCAATCATCTGATTGGGTTGATAAACTTTATTAGAGTTTAAAACTTTTAGAAAAAGAGCAAAGATTATAAGAAGCGTAACAGTTAAAATTATAATCCTATATCTAATATTCATTTCTTGCTCTAAAAGTTTGATAAATGCCTCCAAAAGCGATCAACAATACCGAGGACCATATCCATAACATAAATGGCTTGTAATAAAATCTTACCATTATTTTATCCTTTTCAAATTCGGATAAATTAATTGCAAAATAATAATCAGTAATAAAATTTGATTTAATACTGGTTTCAGATGTGAATTGGACTGGTTGATCATATTTTCTAATGGATGGTGTTAATTGGACTTGCTTATTATCCTTAGATACTAAAAAATTACCAAAGATTTCTTCATAATTATCTTTTTTAATTTTATTAATTCCCTGAAATTTTATTATAAAGCCCTGAGTTTTAACCTCATCTCCTACCTTCATTGCTGAGTTAATTTCTTTTGATGAATAAGCGTTAATAAATATAGAAAAAATTAACAAACCAAAGCCTAAATGCGAAAACAATCTACCAAGATTTAAATTAAGTTTTTTCTGAAAAATCCAATCAAAAACTACTGAAACAATTAAATAGATAGAAAATATTAAGGCTAAAAATAAAATAATATTTTTATAATCTAAAAAAACAAAAATAATTATTGAGCTTAGTATAAGTGAAATAGGTAAAAAAATTTTTATATTCTTTAATTTTATACTCTTATCTTTATTCCAATTTAAGAGAGGACCATGCGCCATAAAAAATAAGAATACAAATAAAAATGGCGTTAAAATTGTATTGTAATAGACAGGTCCTACAGAAATACTTTGTCCAAGTATTGCCTCAAGAATAATTGGATAAACCGTACCAACTAAAACTACCGAAAGAAAAAAAATTAAAAAATAATTATTAATTAAAATAAAATTATCTCTCTGAAAAAAAGAGTAATTAGTAATTAAAGATTTCTTTGGATCTTTAATAATAAAGATAACAAGCGAAAAAAAAGTGATTAATAGTATTATAGATAAAATATATACTCCTCTATAAGGATCATTTGCAAAGGCATGCACTGAATTTAAAACTCCTGATCTAACTAAAAAAGTACCAAGTAAACTCATAACAAAAGTAAAAATAGATAACAGCGCAGTCCAGGAATATAATTTATCTTTTTTTAAGGTGACGATATTAGAATGCAACAAAGCCGTAGCCGCAAGCCAAGGCATTAGAGAAGCGTTTTCAACTGGATCCCAAAACCAATACCCACCCCATCCTAATTCATAATAAGCCCAGAAAGATCCAAGACCTATTCCAATAGTAAGTGAAGACCAAGGAAGCAGTATCCAAAAATTTGAGACCTTACTCCAGAGACTGTTAAAACGATTGGTAACTAATCCTGCCAAAGCAAAACTAAAAACTAAAGAAAAGCCCACATAACCAAAATATAAAAATGGTGGATGTATTACTAACAATGGATCTTGCAGTATTGGATTTAACCCCAATCCCTGCAATGGTTTTGGATCAATTTGATCAAAAGGATTAGAAGTAAAGATTAAAAAAAGTAAAAAAATAAAGATTAATATTGATTGAAAAAAAATCGTATAAATTTTCAATTCATCATTAACTTTGCTGTTTGAAAATAAAAAAGAAAATAAAGATAAAATAAGAACAAACAAAACCATGCTGCCTTCATGATTGCCCCAGGCGCCTGATATTTTATAAAGCAGAGGTTTTGTTGTATGAGAGTTTTGATAAACTGCAGCGTTTGCAAAATCAGAAATAATAAAACAATAAATTAAAGTTAAAAATGAAAATAATAATAGAATAAAAATACTATTATTAATAAATTTTATTTTCTTAAGATCTTTAAAAGATTTTTTTTTTATCTTCGTTGTTAAAGAAAAAATTAAATAAATATTAAGTATAAAACAAATTATTAAAGCTAAGTTACCTATGCTGCCTGCGGTCATTTTGATTTTTTCTGCTTTAACGCATTAGCAACTTCTGGGGGCATATAATTTTCATCATGTTTTGCAAGTATAGTACTTGCTATAAAATATTTTTTATCCTTCAGGACTCCTTCTACAACGGCACTTTTGCCCTCAATAAATAAGTTTGGTAATAAACCATTATATTCAACTAAAATTTCATTTTTAAAATCGGTAATAACAAAAATATAAGTATTATTATTTTTTTTTAGTGAACCTTCTTTAACAAGACCTCCAAGCCTAACTTTATTAGCTGGTATTTCTGATAAATGTTTTATTTCTTGTGGCGCATAAAAATACACCGTATTTTTTTTTAAATTACTATAGATAAAAAAAATTATTATTAATCCAATTGTTATTAAAATAAAAAATATTTTTAATCTATTGTATGAGGATTTGCTTATCACAAAACTATCTAAACAATTTTTTAAGATAAGGTAAGAAAACTTATAAAATAGAAAACACGAGTATTAATGATACCATTCAGAGTTGTATAAACAAAATTTGTGCATTGTTATTCAGATTAATAGTATTATAATTGTAATCTAATAAAAATAAGGGGGCTCATGGGTTATCTTGCTAAGAACGGTATTGGTTCTACACAGAAAAAAACATTACTAAGTAGTTTTGTCGGATGGATGTTCGACGGATATGAAACTAGTGCATTAATACTAGTTGGATTTGTAGCTATTAGCTCGATGATGCCTGCTGGTACGGATCCCTCTATTATAAGACTTTCAGTCGGATATGCTATTGCCGCCACGTTGCTTGGATGGGCAATCGGAGGAGTTATTGGAAGTATTTATGCAGACTACATTGGCCGAAAAAAAATGTTGTTAATTGCAATACTTGGCTACTCTGTGTTTACAGGTATTACAGCATTAGCACAAACTCCTGACTCTTTAATTGCTCTTCGCTTCATCACTGGTTTATTTTTAGGATCAGAATGGGCAACAGGAACAGCTCTAATAGCAGAAACATGGCCAAAAAATTTTCGCTCTAAAGCTCTTGGCATAATGCAATCAGGTTTTGGTTTTGGATTCTTGCTTGCCTCTGGTTTGTGGTTATTTGCTCAACCTATGCTTGGTTCTTCGGCGTGGAGATGGATGTTTGTATTTGGTGTCTTGCCTGCAATACTGCTTATTTACATTAGACGTGCCCTGCCTGAATCTGAGTTATGGTTAGAGGCAATAAAAAATAAACAATGGACAACTACTGAGCAGAACAATTCTTACACGAATACTAGTAAGAGGCCTTTTACTTTGACGCAAGTATTTGGAGATTCTGTAGCTCGTTACAGAATGTTTTTAACTCTTATTTTGTGCTCTATTACTGTAGCAGTATTTTATGGAACCAGTGTTTTGATTCCTCCTTATATTGGTTCATTGGCAGCAAAAAGTGGTCTAGATCCGAAACAGTGGGCTTCTTACGGAGCGATTATTTATAATATAGGAGCTATCATTGGTTATATATCAGCTGGATTTTTAGCTGATGCCCTAGGTAGAAAAAAATATATGTTTTTGATTTTTACCGGAGGCTTAATTGTTGGTCCGGTAATGTTTAACATTACTCCTGACCTAATAACCGCGTTAATATTCACACCATTATTAGGAATGTTTACGTTGGGGGCGTTTTCGTGGATGCCTATATATTTACCTGAGTTATTTGCAACAAATGTCCGATCTACAGCCACTGGATTTGTGTTTAATACATCAAGGCTTATTGCAACGCCAGCTCCTATCTATGCAGCTGTATTATTCACAACATTAGGTGGTCCGGCAATGTCCGTGACTTACCTTTGTTTGTTATTTATTATTTCGATAATTGTGGTCATTTTTCTCCCTGAAACAATGGGAAAACCACTTCCTAAATAATATTTAATTTTTTGCCATATATTTTTTAATTAAATATATGGCAAAATAATTATAATTTATGGATCTAAAAATTAAAAAAAAAGTAGCAATTGTTACTGGTGCGAGCGCTGGTATAGGTTTTTCAGTTTCAAAAGAGTTCTTAGAGAATGGTGTTTCGGTTGTTATGGTTGCGAGAGATCCCGATAAACTAAATTTAGCTTCTGAAGATTTAAAAAAACAAGGACATGAATCAATTCTTACAATTTCTGCAGATGTTTCATTGCCTGCTTCTGCTGAAGAAATTACAAATCAATGTATTAAAAATTTTGGGAAAATAGATATTCTAGTTAACAATGCTGGGCGCGCACACTCTGGCGGATTGATGAAGTCTAGCGAATCGGATTGGGAAAATATGACAGCTGTTAAATTGTCAGCAATGCGTCGACTATGCTATTGGTCTATTCCTCATATGCGTTCTAATAAATGGGGAAGAATTATAAACATGTCCTCAATTGGAGGTATATACCCCAATCCTAAGTTATTTATTTCCCATACTCTCAGTGGTGCTATTAATGCTTTTACTAAAGCACTTGCTTTAGAAGTAGCTGAATACGGAATTTTAGTAAATGCAATAGGGATAGGTGCTGTGGCAACTGAAAATATGACTAATAACATGATCCCTGCTTTAAGATCGTCTAGGGCAGATTTTAAGAATTTAACAGACGAGGAAATTTTAATAAGAATAGGCAAAGAAAGAACGCCCATAGGAAGGGCTGGTAAACCAGAAGAGATTGCAGCTTTGGCTGTTTTTTTAGCCTCTGAAAGAAGTGGTTTTATAACTGGAGATACAATTGAGGCATCTGGTGGTGCTGATCGTTTTTTATAATTTAATATTAAGGAATTTATGGCAGAAATTGTAGCGGCGTTTGGCATACCTCACACTCCTAGTTTTGTTGCTACTGTTGCAAAAGAAGGACCTGAGGCGCCAGTGGCAAAATTATTTCAATCTATAAAAAATTATTTAGATGATGTTAAGCCAGATGTTATAGTAAAGTTTGACTCTGACCATTGGAATACTTTTTTTTATGACAACTGGCCTACTTTTGCGGTTGGTATTTCGAATGAAACTGCAGGGCCTATCGACCAGACTCCCTCAATGCCATGGTACAAAGTTCTAGTTGATGAATCTCTAGGACAACATATCCAAAATGTTGGCGTTAATAATGGTTTTGATTTATCTTTTACAAAAGAATTTCTTATTGATCATTCTATTTTAGTTCCTTTGCATTTTTTAACGCCCAATATGCAAATACCGATAGTTCCCATTTTTATTAATACTTTTGTTCCGCCAATGCCCTCTGCTAATAGATGTCATGATCTTGGTAAAATGGTTCGTAAAGCTATTGAAAGCTGGCCAAATAAAAAGAGGGTGGTAATTATGGCTAGTGGATCCCTTTCATTAGAAGTTGGAGGTCCAAGAATGTTTGAGGGCAAAACTTTTGGAGTACCCGATCCTATTTGGGCAGAGCGTGTTGTTAAATACTTTGAAAGTTCAAATATAAATGAGTTGGTAAAAAATAGTACAACAGAACAAATAGCTCATGCTGGCAACATAGCTGGTGAAATACTAAATTTTATTGCATTGCTTGGTGTTGTTGGAGAAAAAAAACCAATATTTCTAGAAACTCAACTTGAGCTTGGAAATGCATTCGTGGCATGGAGACTAGATAAATGAGCGTATATCAAATTAACAAGATATGTAGAGAAATCCTTCTTGATTTAAATTTTAGATCTAAAACTCAAAATGATCCTAGTAAATCAATATCCGTTTTTTCTCTAACAACTGAAGAAAGAAAATTTCTTTTATCGGGTGACGTGGCTTCTTTATACAAATTAGGGGCAAACGCATTTCTACTCCAGCATCTAGCTAGATTTAATGTTTTTGGTCTAAATTATGAAAATTATAATAAAAAAATGAGGTCAATTAAAACCTGAGGCCAATAACTTATAAAAATTATCTAAAAAATTTAGATTGATTTTGCCTGATTGGAAACAGGGTCTTGAATACTCTTTTCTGATTCTTGATATAAATATTCTTTATTACGAATAACATTTAATTTCTTAAGAGAAGAATAGTAAAGAGAAACTAAAGAAATTGCAGAAAATGCATATGATAACCATATGTACAAACCGTAACCACCCATATTTAAGAATTCTGAAATCATTTTTTATTAACTCTAAAATTTATAATTTCATATTTATATCTAATCAAGAAAATAATCAGCGACAAAATGGAGAAACTAAAGAACATAATAAGCAATGGCGCTAACATTGAACTGTGTATTGTGGGTGCGGCTGTTAGGGTAATGCTTGATGGTTGATGAAGTGAATTCCACCATGCTACTGAAAATTTAACAATTGGTATATTTATCAATCCAGCGACGCCAACAATATTAGTAATTTTTTCAGCAGAATTATAATCTTTGATAAAAGACCATAACAAAACATAAAGAATATAAGTTAAGACTAAAATAAACATCGAGGTTAATCTACCATCCCAACTCCAAAAAGTTCCCCAGGTTGGAAAACCCCATAATGAACCCGTCACAACTGAGATTAGAGAGAAAACTAATCCTATAGGAGCTAAACTTTTTGCATAAACTGAAAAAACTTTAACTCTAAAAATTAAACTTATAAATGAGCATATTCCTATAATTAAAAAAATTAATAACGAAATCCATGACGATGGGACATGAACATACATAATTCTCACCGTATCTTTTTGAAGATAATCAATCGGTGAAAAAACTAGAGCCAAACCTAAACCAATAATTATAGAAAAAATAAAAATTATTTTTAACCAAAAAATACTAGTACTTGCTAAATTAAAAAAGGTTCTAGGTTTAAATATTCCAAACATTTTATTGGAATTTTTTTACTATATGTTGGGAGTTATTGAAAGTTTGCTTAACTGAGATAAGGGAGATTGGGGATCAAAGATAACTCAGTTAAGCATTGGATATACTTTAATAAAATATTCTGTCTAACTTTTGCGTTAATAATGTTCTAATTAAGGCGACTATTAAACGTTAGGACGCCATTTTAAAAGGCGATTTTCTAGCCTAGTAATCAAATAATCAGCTATGAGCGCAACAACAGCTAAAACGATCATTGCTGCAAAAACACCGGCGGCATTAAATGCTCCTTGAGCGGTCGCTATCAACAAACCTATTCCTTGTTTGGAGCCTAAGAATTCTCCAACCACAGCTCCAACTAATGCAAAACCAAAACTAATATGTAAGCTTGCAAGTATCCAACTTAGTGCTGACGGTAGAACAACTTTAAAAGTAACCTGACGATCGCTTGCTCCTAATACTCTAGCGTTCGCAATAAGATTGGTGTCTGCTTCTCGAACTCCTTGAAATGCATTCCCAAAAACAACAAAAAAAACCATGACAACTGCTAAAGCAACTTTTGAAGCCATTCCAAGTCCAAGTGCAATAATAAAAATTGATCCTAAAACAATTCTTGGAATTGCATTTGCAATCTTAATGTAAATACTAAAAATATCTGCGAGCATCTTATTTCTTCCAAGTGCGATACCACAAATAATTCCCATTACTGCTCCAATTAAAAATCCAAGAACAGTCTCTTCTAAAGTAACCAATACCTGCAACCAAAGAGGTCCTTGTGATGTTCCTTTAATAATCCAAATATAAAGCTGATAAGCAATTGATGATGGCATAGAAAAGAAAAATGGATCGATGATCCCGGTGCGCCCTAAAACTTCCCAACCACCCAATGTAACAAATAAAAACATAAATCTATAAAAAATAACAAATCTCCAACGTTCTTTTACTTTTTCAACAGAAATTTTTTCTAACTTTTTAATTTCTTCTTCTCTATTTATATTATTTTGGTCACTCATATTAAATATTCACTTCCTCGCTTAAATCGTTCCATATGCTTTTTGAAATCTCAATAAATTTTTTTGTGTATCTAGTCTCAGTTACTATTCTAGGTCTTTCAATATCCACATTATAAATTTTTTTAACTTTTGTGGGTCTTTTGCTTAGCACGTACACTTTATCTGCAAGTATAGTTGCTTCTTCAATATCGTGAGTAACGAAAACAACTGCAGCCTTATGTTTAGACCATAATTGTAAAAGCTCTTGCTGCATTAACAATTTAGTTTGAACATCTAAAGAAGAGAATGGTTCATCCATAAGTAAAATATCCGGAGAATTTATAAATGTTTGTGCTAACGCAACTCTTTTTCGCATGCCGCCGCTAAGTTGATGAGGGTAATGATGCTCAAATCCTTGTAGGCCTACTCTTTTTATCCAATCCAAAGACTTCTCTATTGCTTCTTTTTTGTCTACACCCCTAAACAAAGGTCCTACAGCAACATTATCCAAAACATTTTTCCATGGAAAAACTGCATCGGTTTGAAAAACATATCCAACTCTAGAATCTATTCCTTCAAACTCTTTTCCTTCGATTAGAACTTTTCCAGCGTTTGCTTTTGCTAAACCAGAAATTAAACTTAAAGTAGTTGATTTTCCACATCCAGTAGGTCCAACGACAGCACAGAATTCACCTGGCTTAACGGTCATTGAAAAATTATCTAAAACTTGAATAATTTTTCCTTCAGGGCTTGTAAAACGCCTGTCAACATTTTCCAGTTCGATCAAAAAATTTGAATTCATAACTGGTTTTAAAATATATTTACAATTTATATTTAGCTGCTGC
The DNA here is from genome assembly GCF_040404065.1 of Candidatus Allofontibacter sp. Taxonomy (GTDB): domain Bacteria; phylum Pseudomonadota; class Alphaproteobacteria; order Pelagibacterales; family Pelagibacteraceae; genus Fontibacterium. Next base: position 197,971 of record NZ_JBBAJM010000001.1, on the reverse strand, counting down.
TGCTTTAACGTATTTAGTTGTATATGTTTTAGAAAGGTCGATCTTCTTTCCTGTAACTGCCTCATTGAAAACCTGCAGGACTCTCAGAACAGACTCTGGTCCACCTTGTGGCATTACTCCATCTTTTGTGAACATACGTTTACTTTCAGCTAAAGATTTTATGTACTGTTCTTTAGAATCTCCATAAAAATCGGGCGGAAGCAATGCTGCTATTTCTGCAGCTGAGTGAGTGTCGATAAACCTCATAGTTTTATAAAATGCATTTGCAAGTTTTTGAACTTCGTCTGGATGTGAATTAATCCATTTTGTAGACATATATAAACATGCGGCAGGATATAATCCTCCAAGTGATTTTATAGTTCCCTCTGGATGTCTCTGATCAATTAAAATTTTAGCGTCCCCACTTGCTAACATTGTAGAAATTGTTGGCTCTGTCGTTATGCCGACATCTATCTTTCCTTGTTTCATTGCTGCAATAAAAGTGTGTCCAGCACCAACAGCTAAAGGTGTGACGTCTGATGGCTTAAGTCCAGCCTTCACCGAAAGATACATCATGATAAAATTTGTTGAAGAGCCAAGTCCTGTTACTCCTAAAGTTCTGCCTTTAAAATCTTTTGGCGATTTGATTGCATCTGCTAATTTTGAGGATACTAAAACAACTTCTCCTGGTGCCTGGCTAAATTGCACAACCGACATCACTTCTTTTCCTTTTGCTTGCAGATCAATTGTATGATCATAAAAACCTACAACGCCTTGAACAACTCCAGCTATCATTTCATTTGCTGCATTTACTCCGGCTTGCGATTGTTCTCCTATCAATTCGACATTTAAACCCTGTTCTTTAAAATAACCTAGCGCCTCTGTAAGTTTTGCTGGAAGATAAATTTGTTTACCTATTCCACCAACAACAATACTAATTTTTTCAGCGGCTGAAATCTGCGTTGATAAAAATACTAAAAAATAAATTGATATTAAAAGCTGTTTTAAAATTTTCATTAGATCCCCTATTATTTAACTTTTATTTAAAGTTACAAAACAAATAATATGATAGCAATAATTATATGAAAATTGGATTTATTGGACTTGGCAATATGGGCGGGCCTATGGTTAAAAACCTAATTAAGAATGGACATAAGCTAATAATAAATGACATCGTAAAATCCTTAGCTGAACCATTAGTTGCGCTTGGTGCTGAAGCTAAAAACTCACCTGCTGAAGTTGTAAAAAGCTCAGGTATCGAAATTGTAATTACAATGCTCCCTGCCTCAACACATGTAAAAGAAGTTTATTTAGGAGAAAATGGAATTTTAAAAAATATACCAAAAGAAATTTGTGTAATTGATTCATCAACCATTGATCCTCAAACTGCAAGAGATGTTGCAAAGAAATCTGAGTCTCAAGGTAATCCCATGCTTGATGCTCCTGTATCTGGAGGAACTGGAGGCGCTCAATCTGGAACTCTAACATTCATGGTGGGTGGCGATGAAAAAATTTTTAATATGGCAAAACCAATTCTTACTAATATGGGGAAAAATATTGTTCATTGTGGTCCCTCAGGCAACGGTCAGGTAGCAAAAGTAGCTAATAATATGTTGCTTGGCATATCAATGATAGGCGTTGCTGAAGCCATGTCTCTTGGTGTTTCCATGGGAATGGATCCTAATATTCTAGCTGGAATAATTAACTCCTCTAGTGGTCGTTGTTGGAGTAGTGAAGTTTACAATCCCTATCCAGGAGTTGTCGCTAATGCTCCAGCCTCTAGAAATTATACTGGCGGCTTTGAAACTGATCTTATGATTAAAGATTTAGGTTTGGCCACAGAAGCTGCTACACAAATTAATCAATCTGCCACAATGGCAAGAACAGCACTAAAATTATATAAAGATCTAAGTTCCCAAGGAGATGGTGCTCTTGATTTTTCAGCAATTATTAAATTAATTGATAAAAATAATTCTTAAATTTTAGTTACAAGGTTTAAAATAAAGATCACCTTTTTTACCTTTAAAGATTTGATCTACTAAAGGATGACGAACAGGTTCATTTGGATCGTCTGCTAAAAGATTTTGTTCTGAAACATAGGCTTCATAAGTAATCTCATCATTCTCTGCTAACAAATGATAAAAAGGTTGATCTTTTCTAGGGCGGGATGCTTTTGGAATTGATTGATACCATTCTTCAGAATTACTAAACTGAAAATCTACATCGTAAATGACTCCTCTAAAATCAAACAAACGATGTCTCACTACTTCTCCAATTGAGAACTTGGCTTTGTTCAATTTTTTTTCAAGCATTAAAAATAAATTAGTGATTCTTATAAAAAATTCAATAGATCAGTTAATCATATTTAAATACATCTTGAGTCTAATACCTTTTTTTCCTTTAGTTGTTGCGTAAATTGGAAAATAGTTATCCCCAACAATTCCAAAATAAAGATCAACTTTGAACTGCTCGGGTGTATTTGGATCTCCAGGAATGTAACCAGAAATTGGCTCATAGACTAAAGTACATTTTTGTAATTTTCCTTTGTAATCAGAAAAAATTGTATCAAGTTCCATTTGGTCATTCTCTTTTTTCATAACCAAATAATAAAAAATATTTCCATCAAAAACTTTAATTTTTTTATTGCAATCAAAGTTATTTTTGTCGATCAAAAATAACTTTTTAACTGCAAATATAGGATCAATTACACCAAAATAATCTTCTTTTTTATAAGTAACTTTTTTTGTTAAATCTTCAGTTCGAGGTGGGTCTGTTTCATAACTCAGAACTTTTTCTTTAGAAAAATTTATTTTATTTAACCTAAATTTATTAGTTGTGGGTTTGTCATAACGATATTCATATTTCCAAAAATTTTTATCCTTACTATCAAATTCAACTGTTGATTTTGCTAAAACCTTAACGAAAAATCCTACAATTCCCACAGCTTCAGCGCTAAAATTAATTTTATTGTTTATTTCATCATCAATATTAAAGTTAATCTCCATTACTTTTAAATTATATGCTCGCACATCATATTTAAATTCTTTGGCTAGCGATAAACTTAGATTTGAAGTAATTAAATACGTAATTAATAAAAAACGAATGAATAAAAGTCTCATAAAATTTCTTTTAGAACTAGGTCCATTATTACTATTCTTTTTAACTTACAGAAAGAGTGGAATGAACAGTGGAATCATTGTGTTAATAATGACGACCATACTGTCGGTTATTATTAGCTATATGATAGAAAAAAGAATCCCTATCATTGCAGTTGTTGGTGCTACTTTCATTGCAGTATTTGGCGGACTTGCAATATACTTTAATAATAAAATATTTTTCTTTATGAAGCCGACTTTTATTAATGCTATTTTTGCAGCAGCTTTAATCTATACAAAATTTTTTCAAAAGAAACTTGTACTAAAAAATATATTTGAAACCGTAAAAATTTCTGATGATGGATGGAGTCGAGTCACTAACCACTGGATATATTTTTTTATTTTTTTAGGGGTTTTAAATGAATGTATTTGGCGAACACAAACTGAGGCTTTTTGGGTGAGTTTTAAAGTATTTGGTATTGTTCCAATAAGCTTAGCGTTTACGGCTTTACAAGTATACATGATTAGAAAACATAAATATGACTGATGAAACTACATCTAATTCAAAACAATAATCTTAATAAAGAAAATTTTTTTAATAAAAAAGAACTTCAAGAAATATTAAATCTTTACGGCTCAATGGTTTCAGTTGGTGAATGGAAAGATTATGGAATTTATATGAGTAAAAATATGGTGAGTTTTGAAATTTATAGAAAAGCTACAGAAACTCCTCTTTTTCAAATATCAAAAAAATTAAATAATAAAGATAAAAACAAATATCAATTAAAAGAAGCAAATGGTTCCGTGATTAAAAGCTCTGATAATTTAAACTCCATTTTAAAGATTATTTCAAAAAAACATTCTGCAAAATATTTAAAAATCATTAAATAACTTGAGAAAGAAAAATGAATTACCACAAAAGATATGCCCCGCATGTAATAGAGTTTTTTTTTGGCGGAAAAAATGGGAAAAGAATTGGGATTCTGTAAAATTCTGCTCTAAAAAATGTTCAGGAAATTAGATTATTAAGATTTGTTATTCTTTAGCCAAGCTATTACCTGATTAACGTTCTCATCAGGAGGAAATACAGGATAAAAATATTTGATAATTTTATTATCGTTTAAAATTAAAGTTATTCTCTTAATTAAGTTCATATTATCAACTTTAAACGTTGGAAGTTTAAGAGCGTTCGCAAATGTAAGTTTTTCATCTGATAAGATTGCATAAGGAAGATGCAGTTTTGTTGCTAATTCTTTTTGATAATCTGTTTTTTGACTAGAAAGGCCAAAAATATTTTTAACATTAAGTTTTGTTAATTCAGAAAAATTATCTCTAAAACTACAAGATTGAGGTGTGCATCCTCTAGCACCCGGTATTTCATCCCAGTCTTTTGGCAAGGCTACATTGGGCTGACCCGTCATAGGATAAATATAAATAACACTTAAACCAGAAAGTTTTCCTATATTAACGAATTTTCCTTTAGTGCTTTGAAGTTTTATTTCTGGAATCTGACTATTATTAAGATGATCTAAAGAAACTTCTGCTTTCGGCGCCGGTATTTTTGACCAGTCTACTTTTAATAAGTTTTGTTGATTCATGCTCTGCGGCCCCGAAAATTATCGGGGCCATATAAAAATAATTTATTCTCTTCTGTCTCCGAAGATTCTTAGTAACATTACAAAAAGATTAATGAAATCTAAATATAAAGTTAAGGCACCCATAATGGATTTTTTTGCCATAACTTCTAAATCCCCACCGTCAAAATACATGTCTTTAATTTTTTGTGTGTCATAAGCAGTCAGACCAACAAAAATTATAACTCCAAGTATTGAAACGATAAAGTCAAGTTGAGAAGATTTAAGAAAAATATTTACGATTGATGCGATAACTATTCCAATTAAACCCATCATTAAAAATGAGCCAAGTTTAGTTAGGTCAGATTTTGTCGTGTAACCGTAAAGACTCATTGCAGCAAAAGTTCCTGCTGTAATAAAGAATACACGAGCGATACTTGTTCCAACATAAACCATAAATATTGAAGAGAGTGATGCGCCCATTAATGCTGCGAACACCCAAAACAAAGTTTGTGCTTTCGATGCAGACATTTTTGCAAGTCCAAAGCTCATCCACATCACAATTCCCAAGGGAGCTAGAGCAATTACCCACATTAATGCAGAATGATAAATCGCATTTCCAAGTGGAGTTAAGCCAGTAATCGTTCCAACTTCATTTGTTGTTATAGAAAATTTAAATAATAATAAAGCTACAAAACCTGTCACCAGAATACCTGTTGCCATGTAATTGTAGACTTTCAACATGTAGGATCTTAGGCCCTGATCTATGGCACTTGAATCCGCACGTGTCGTAGCTCTTGTTTGACCGTATTTTAAGTTCATGTCTTTTCCCTATATGTTTGTTTGACCTAATACATAATGTTAAAATATGTTTATTTCAAGAAGCTTAAAAAAAGGCTATCTCATTGTGTTTTTTAAAAAATACTAAAATATGAAATTCAATAAAATACCAAACACCGATTTAAATATTAGTCAAATTTGCCTTGGCACGATGACTTGGGGCTCTACACAAAACACTGAGCAAGATGGTTTTGAACAAATGGACTACGCTGTGTCGAAAGGAATTAATTTTTTTGATACTGCTGAATTATATTCAATACCACCTACTAAAGAAACATGCGGAACAACAAGTAAAATTATTGGCAATTGGTTAAAAAAAACAAAAAAGAGAGACAGCCTTATTATCGCTGACAAAGTGACTGGCAGATCAGGGATGAGCTGGATTAGACCAGGCGAAACAGAAACTCGTCTTAATAAAAAACAAATTAATATCGCAATCGATAATAGTTTAAAAAATTTACAAACTGATCACGTTGATATTTATCAACTGCACTGGCCTGACAGACCTTTAAATATTTTTAGCGGACTTGAATATGAACATACAGAAACAGCTGACATAGTTCCAATACTTGAAACTATGGAAACAATGGCTTCTTTAATTAAAGCAGGAAAGATAAAATACTACGGTCTATCCAATGAGACTCCTTGGGGTACAAGTCAGTATTTAAAGCTTGCTGAAAAACATAATATTCCAAAACCGATAACAATCCAAAATGCCTATAGTCTTATTAATAGAAGTTATGAGGTTGGCCTTGCAGAAATCTCTATTAGAGAAAAGATTGGACTACTTTCTTACTCTCCTTTGGGAGGTGGACATTTAAGCGGGAAATATTTAGGTGGAAAAAAACCTGCTGGTACTAGAGAAGTTTTGTGGGGAAATAGATTTGATAGATATAGAACTCCTAATACGCAACCAGCGGTACAAGCCTACTATGACGTTGCAAAAAAACATAATCTAGATTTGGCGCAAATGGCTATTCAATTTTGCACTATACAAAAATTTGTAACCTCAACAATTATTGGGGCAACTTCAATGGAGCAGTTAAAAAAGGACATTGATAGTATTGATCTCGTGCTAACTAATGAGATAATAAAAGACATTAACAATGTTCAATTAATATATTCAAACCCATGTCCTTAAGAGTTTTATTTTTTTCTATAATTTGTCTTTTGTCTTTTGAGCAAAAAATATTTGCTCAAATTAAGCAAGATGGACAATTTAAAAACTGGACAGCACAAAATACTAACGTTAATGGCCAAACAGTTTGTTACGCCGTATCAAGCCCTGTAGCCTCGGAGCCAAAAAGTCTTAACCGTGCAGAATCTAGAATTTTTGTAACTTTTAGACCAAATGACAAAATTCAAAATGAAGTAAGTGTTACAAGTGGATACAATTACAAACCATCTTCTAAAGTAAGCGTCGCAGTTGATAAAAAAGAATTTAAATTTGAAACTGAAGAAAATTTTGCTTGGCTTACAAAATATGAAGAAGAAGTTTCAATGATAGAAACGATGAAAAAATCTTCACAAGCAAAAGTTATTGCGACATCAGCTAAGGGTTCTAAAACTACTGATACTTTCTCATTAAGTGGTTTTAACGATGCCTATGAAGCTGCTAAAAAAAAATGTAATTTCATTTAAGAATGAAAAAAAAAGTTAAAAAAATTGTTTTAGCTTATTCTGGAGGTCTTGATACTTCGGTCATTTTACGTTGGTTACAAGAAAACTATAACGCAGAAATTATCGCTTACACTGCCGACCTTGGTCAGGAAATTGACAGAAAAAAAATAATCAGAAACGCAACAAATCTTGGCGTTAAAAATATAGTTATTGAAGACTTAAAAGATGTTTTTGTAAAAGATTACATTTTTCCAATGATTAGAGGAAACGCCCTGTATGAAGGAATTTATTTACTTGGAACCTCTATTGCGCGCCCGCTTATTGCAAAACGCCAAATTCAAATTGCAAAAAAATTTAAAGCAGATGCTGTATCTCATGGATCAACAGGCAAAGGTAATGATCAGGTGAGATTTGAGCTTGCGTACTATTATTTTAATCCAAAAATTAAAATCATTGCTCCATGGCGTGATTGGGATTTTGCATCAAGAAGCGATCTGATTAAATATGCTAAAAAAAATAATATTCCTGTGCCAAGTGATAAAAAAGGTGCACCACCATTCTCGGTTGATGATAATTTATTTCACACTTCAACAGAGGGGAAAGTTTTGGAGGATCCTTCAAAACCAGCTCCTGAATTTATATTTCAAAGAACTGTTTCTCCTGAAAAAGCACCTAATAAACCTTCCTACGTTACTATTGGTTTTAAGAATGGAGATCCTATTAGCATTAACAACAAAAAATATTCTCCAAGTAAATTACTCTCTATTTTAAATAACATTGGTGGAAAAAATGGCGTGGGTAGAGTGGATCTTGTTGAGAATAGATTTATTGGAATTAAGTCTCGAGGAGTTTATGAAACACCAGGTGGAACTATTCTTTTATTCGCACATAGAGCAATTGAATCTCTTACGCTAGACAAGGAAACAGCTCATAAAAAGGATGCCGTAATGTCAAGATTTGCAGAGTTAATTTACAATGGATTTTGGTATTCAAAAGAAAGATTAAAATTGCAAAAAATTATTGACCAAAAAAGATCTAGGGTTCAAGGAAAAATTAAATTAAAAATATATAAAGGCAACGTAAGTGTTGTTTCAAGAGTTTCTGATAAAAGTATTTACTCTATGAAAAACGTTTCTTTCGAAGAAAACAAAAGTTTTAATAAAAAAAGAGTAGAAAATTTTATTAGAAAAAACGCACTACTTCTTAGAAAGTAATTTTTTCTCCACATACTTTCTTAATTTTTGCACCAAAGCATATAAGGGAAATAAAAATACAATTAAAATAATTAAAGTTATAATTTCATTGGTAAAAGAGTAATTATAACAATGACTCAAGCTGTCATTAATTTTTTCTGGTTCATTAAAACATCCAAAAAAACGAACTGAAAGTAACGATGTGATCATTAAAACCCAAACTACAGAAACAACAATATAAATTTTTTTCAATTTCATAATCTATTTTTTAAAATGATGAATTGTTTTAAAAGCTTTTAAAGTATTACTTAGAAGACAGGCGATAGTAACGGGACCTACGCCTCCTGGCACTGGAGTAATAGCTCTTGCTTTTTTTACGACAGATTTAAAATCAACATCTCCTACTATTTTATAGCCACCTTTTTTCTCAACTCTATTAATTCCAACATCAATTACGATAGCTCCCTTTTTAATCCAGTCACCCTTAACTAAATTTGCTCTACCAACCGCAGCAACAACAATGTCTGCTTTTTTACATAATTCTTTTAAATTTTTTGTTTTTGAATGACCGATAGTAACTGTACAATCTTCTTTTAATAATAATTGAGCCATCGGTTTGCCATTTAAATTAGATCTGCCAATAATAAACGCATTCAATCCAGAAAGATTTTTACGAACATTTTTAATCATTAAATAACATCCAAGTGGAGTGCACGGAACTAAGGCATCTTTTCCTGAGGACAAATTTCCAACATTGATTGCATGGAAACCATCTACGTCTTTATTTGGATCAATTTCTTCTATAATTTTAGAGCCGTTAATGTGATTAGGCAGAGGAAGCTGAACGAGTATACCGTGTACTTTTTTATCTTTGTTTAATTTATGAATAACTGAAGTTAGTTTTGCCTCTGAAATAGTACTTTTAAATCTTAAAACCTTTGAATTAATGCCCACTTCTTTTGCTGAAAGCTCTTTATTTTTAACATAAATTTCACTTGGGGTGCTATTACCAATAAGAATAACCGTTAGACCCGGGCTTAATCTAGTCCTCCTTTTTATAGACTGAATTTCTTTTTTAATCTTATGTCTTAATTTTTTTGCAAACTTTTTTCCGTCTATAATCACTAAAAAATCCCTTAATTATAATAAAGATAATTCTTCTTCTCCTGATGAAAAAATTTTAATTCTTTTCCACTTTAGTCTTTTTAAAGTATTTGCAACATTAATGCTAATACAATTCAAACTACAATTGTCTAAATCATTCATAATTTTGTGATTCAAAATTATTTTTAGCAATTGGTCTGCTGCTCTTTTTGAGTAAACAAAAATAACATCTATAAGTTTATTCTTTAAATCTTCAATTAACTGATGATCAATATTTAAATTGGGTTCTGCAGTATAATTGTTAACACTTTTTAAATTATAACCCCGCTTTTTAAAATCTCCCTCTAAATCATTGGATATAAATTCTCCTCTAACATAGATAAAGTTTTCTTTAGCTTTGTCACAACTTTTAAAAATAAGATCACGAAGTTCAATATAGTTTCCTCCCGCAACTTGAATATTCAAAAATCCAATTTTTTTGGCAGCCGCGGCGGTTTCTTCTCCAACACAAAAACATTTAAGATGACTTACATTTTTTATATTTTTTAAATTCTGAACAGCGTTAGAGCTCGTAAAAATAACTACGGTAAAATATTTAAAATTAATATCAGGAATTATTATTGGTTTTATGTTTAGTATTGAAAAATTAGTAATGCGATGGCCTTTGTCGGCGAATCTTTTAATTAAAATTTCAGAACTATTCTGACTTTTTGTGAATAGTATGTGCAAGTTTTGTCTCCGAAATAATAAAATTGTCTCCAGCCTTAGATAAAATTTCTTCAGCCACATCAATTCCTATGCTTTTTGCTTTTTCAGCAATTCCAGTTTTATGTGCTCTAAAAGATTTTGAGCCATCTAAAGATAATAATTCTGCCTGCAAAAATAATTCTCCTTCATCATTAATAATAGCATTAGCTCCAACTGGAGTATCGCATGCACCATTTAGCACTTCTAGTAATGAACGCTCTGCCTCTGCTAAAATTTGTGTTTCTTTATCGTTTATTGCTTTTAAAATTTCCTTAATGTCTGAATCTTCATCTCTACATTGAACAGTTATGATTCCTTGTCCGGCAGATGGGATTACTACGTCTTTTTCAAAATACTGTTTTACTTCCGAATGAAATCCAAGTCTTTTTAACCCTGATGCTGCAAGTATAATTGAATCAAAAATTCCCTCTTTCATTTTGTTTATTCTGGTGTCGATATTTCCTCTCATTGGAATAATTTTTAGATCATCTCTTAATCTTTTTAATTGAGCAAATCTTCTTACTGAGGAAGTACCAATAGTAGAGCCTGGCTTTAAATTTAAGAATGAGTTTGCTACGGGAGATAAAAAAGCATCACGTTCATCTGTTCTCTTTAAAAAACAAGCGAGTGATAATTTATTTGATGAAAAAGTTGGCACGTCTTTAAGAGAATGAACCGCAACATCGATTGTTTTTTCAAGCAAACACTCCTCTAGTTCTTTAACAAATAGGCCTTTGCCACCCATCATTCCTAAGTTTTCTGTTTTAAATTTATCACCAGATGTTTTTATAATTTTGATAACCAGTTGATCTGATTTAATTCCTGGATAAGCAAGCAGTAACTCGTCTCTAAAATGTTCAGTTTGAGCAAGAGATAATCTGCTGCCTCTAGTGCCGATAATAATTTTTTTATTTCTTAACATTTTGCTGATTTAATAACATTTTGTTATATATTATCGCTACTTTTTATAGCGACAGGTGATCACACTCAATACATCTATGAAAAAAGATTTAACATTTCTTGGAATCGAGACTAGTTGCGACGAAACTGCAGCTTCTATTGTTAGAGAAGAGAAAGATGGAAGTGTTAAAATACTATCCAATGTTGTCTCGAGCCAAGTCGATGAACACTTAAAATTCGGGGGGGTGGTTCCTGAAAATGCAGCAAGATCCCATGCTGAAAAAATTGATCTTATTATTAAAAAAGCAATAGACGATAGTAAATGTAATTTTGAAGAATTAGATGGTGTCGCAGCAACAGCGGGGCCCGGTCTTTTAGTTTGTTTAATGGTTGGTTTGAGTGCAGGAAAAAGTATTGCAGGAATTTTAAAAAAACCATTTTTAGCAATTAATCATCTTGAGGGTCATGCTCTAACAGCAAGAATTTTTAAAAAAATAAACTTTCCTTATCTTTTGCTTCTTGTATCCGGAGGACACACTCAATTTTTAATAGTCGAAGGTATTGGAAAATACAAAAGAATTGGAACAACTATTGATGATGCTCTTGGAGAAACTTTTGACAAAACAGCAAAAATGATTGGACTTGAATTTCCAGGTGGGCCGAAACTTGAAAAGCTTGCAAAGCATGGTGATGAAAGGGCTTATATTTTACCTAAACCAATTTTAAATCATCCTGGATGTAATTTGTCTTTTGCTGGACTTAAAACTTCAATTTTAAATTTATTACCAAAAATCAAAACAGAAAAAGACAAAGAAAATCTTGCAGCTTCTTTTCAAAGAACAATCAATGAAATTTTATATTCTAAATGCAAAGTTGCGATGAATGAATTTAGTTCTAAATACAAAAAAGCTAAAAAAGTTTTCGTAATTTCTGGTGGTGTTGCGGCAAACCATAGCATTAGAAAAAATTTAGAAAAACTAAGTAAAGAAATGGATTTTGAAAATTTATTTCCGCCAGCAGAATTATGTAGCGATAATGGCGCGATGATTGCCTGGGCTGGTATTGAAAGATTTAAAAGTGGAATTGAAGATAATCTTGAGGTTCTTGCAAAACCAAGATGGCCTTTGGATCCTGAGGCACCTTTTTTAAAGGGGGCTGGGGTTAAATACTAAAATCAAATTATTCATTTTAAAAAATCATTGATTTACTTAACTAAATTTGGCTTTGTTTTGACACAGACACTGCTTAAAAATACAAAAAAAATCTTATGAACTATTGGTTAGTAAAATCAGAACCATCAGTGTGGTCTTTTGATAATCAAAAAAAAGCAGGTTCTAAAGGAACCGTTTGGAATGGGGTTAGAAATTATCAAGCTGCTAATTACTTAAAACAAATGCAAATAGGTGATCTTTGTTTTTTTTATCACTCTAATGAAGATAAAAAAATTATAGGCATAGTTAAAATTATTAAATCAGCATTTCCCGATCCAACAGATAAAGAGAAAAAATTCGTAGCAGTTCAATTAAGCTATTTTCAAGACTTAAATGAGCCAGTATCACTTGCTGATATAAAGGGGAATAAGCAAATTTCTCATTTACCCCTTATAAAACAAAGCAGATTATCGGTAATGTCTATAGATTCAAAAAGCTGGAAAATAATATGTAAGATGGGTAGAATTTAATAAAAATAAGGAGGGGCATTGAGCGATAAACTTTTTAAAGTACCAGCTGATTGGGCAAAAAATTCATACGTTAACAAAGAACAGTACGAAGCAAAATATAAAGAGTCTATCACGGACAATGAAAACTTCTGGGCAAAAGAAGGAAAAAGAATTCACTGGTTTAAACCTTATTCAAAAATCAAAGACGTAATTTACAGCACAAAAAAAGTTTCGATCAAATGGTTCTATGACGGAACAACGAACGTTTCTTATAATTGTATCGATAGACATCTTCCTAAAAGGGCAAAACAAACAGCAATTATTTTTGAAGGAGACGATCCAAAAGAATCTAAAAATATTACCTACCAAGAATTAAGTGATGAAGTTTGTAAACTTGCAAACGGATTAAAAGAAATTGGAATTAAAAAAGGAGATCGGGTTACTATTTATATGCCGATGGTTCCGGAGGGCATCTATGCGATGCTCGCTTGTACTCGAATTGGAGCAGTTCACTCTGTAATATTTGGAGGTTTCTCGCCAGACTCTATTGTTAATAGAATATTAGATTGTAAATCAGAATTCGTAATTACTGCTGATGAGGGATTAAGAGGACAAAAGGTTATTCCATTAAAAAAGAATATTGATGAAGCATTAAAGAAATGTCCTGATGTTAAAAAATGTATTGTTCTTAAAAGAACGGGGGGCAATGTATCTTTTGATGTAAAGCGCGACATTTGGTATCACGAATTAACTAACAAAATGTCTACCACTTGCAAACCCGAAGAAATGAATGCAGAAGATCCTTTGTTTATTCTTTACACATCTGGATCAACTGGAAAGCCAAAGGGAGTATTGCATACAACGGGTGGATATTTAGTTTATGCTTCAATGACGTTCCAATATATTTTCAATTATAAGGATGGAGACATTTATTGGTGTACGGCAGACATTGGTTGGGTAACAGGTCATAGTTATATCGTCTACGGCCCTCTATCAAATGGGGCAACAACTTTAATGTTTGAAGGCGTTCCGAGTTATCCTGATGCAAGTCGTTTCTGGCAGGTTATAGACAAGCATAAAGTAAATATTTTCTATACAGCACCAACTGCACTTCGAGCTTTAATGCGAGAAGGTGATGCAATGGTAAAAAAAACAAGCAGAAAATCACTTAAACTTTTAGGTTCCGTTGGTGAGCCTATTAATCCCGAAGCTTGGCTTTGGTACCATAGAGTTGTTGGAGATTCTCGTTGTCCAATAGTTGATACTTGGTGGCAAACGGAAACTGGAGCGGCTCTTTTATCACCTCAGCCCGGTGCGATTGATTTAAAACCTGGTTCAGCAACAAAACCATTCTATGGAATACTTCCTGTAATAGTTGATGAAAAAGGAAATGAACTTAGTGATGCATGTGAGGGTAGACTATGCATTGGAGATTCATGGCCAGGACAAATGAGAACTGTATACGGAGATCATCAAAGATTTATTGATACTTATTTTTCACAGCACGATGGCAAATATTTTACTGGTGATGGCTGCAAAAGAGATGAGGATGGATACTATTGGATTACAGGTCGAGTAGATGATGTGATTATTGTGTCAGGTCACAATCTTGGAACAGCTGAAATTGAAAGTGCATTTGTCGCTCATCCAAAAGTTGCTGAAGCTGCGGTTGTAGGATACCCGCATGATATTAAAGGCCAAGGTTTATACTGTTATGTAACTTTAAAAGTAGGCGAGATAGCGTCCGATGCTCTAACAAAAGAATTAAAAGATTTGGTTAGAAAAATTATTGGGCCTTTAGCAACTCCAGATCTTATTCATTACACTTCGGGACTACCTAAAACTAGATCTGGAAAAATTATGAGAAGAATTTTAAGAAAGGTTGCTGAAAATCAATTTGAAAATTTAGGCGACACTTCTACACTTGCGGATCCGAGTGTTGTGCAAAGTTTAATTGATAATAGATTAAATAAATAAATTAAAAATCGTAAGTAATTCCTTTGGTCTCCCAGTCGCCATAACGAGTTGGCTCTAAACCTTTTGGACCATTAACTTCTTTTGGTCTTTTTTTTCCTGAATTATTTTTTTTTCTTAGTGCCGCTTCCTTTAATGCCTGCTCTGCTTGTTTTTTAAATTTTTCCTTCATAGAATCTTATACAACAACTGTTAGTTGATTTATTTATAACCAACTCTACTGTTAATGAAGTAAATAGCGAATTTCAAAGTAAAAAATGACTTTATATAAATAATTATTTCAGCTAGGGTTCGATACTAATAAAAAAATAAGGGGGTTTAATGAGTTCACGTGGTTTCACGAAAGAAGAACGCCTAGTCGTTGTAGGCTCTTCTCTAGGAACTGTATTTGAGTGGTATGATTTTTATTTATACGGCTCACTTGCTGCAATTATTGCTAAGCAGTTCTTCGCTGGTACAGATCCTAACACAGCATTCATTTTTGCTTTGTTAGCTTTTGCTGCTGGTTTTATTGTTCGTCCATTTGGAGCGATTTTATTTGGACGCTTAGGTGACTTAGTAGGAAGAAAACATACTTTCCTAGTAACAATTGTCATCATGGGTTTTGCAACATTCTTAGTTGGTGTTCTACCTAATTATGCTCAAGTTGGAGTGATTGCTCCGATAGCATTAATTTCACTTCGAATTCTTCAGGGTCTTGCTCTGGGAGGTGAATATGGTGGTGCCGCAACTTATGTAGCTGAACATGCTCCAGATGATAGACGTGGTTACTTTACATCTTTCATTCAAACAACTGCAACATTAGGATTATTTTTATCTCTATTAGTTATTCTTGGAGTAAGAACGTATCTTGGTGAAGAACAGTTTGCTGATTGGGGATGGAGAATACCATTCTTATTATCTGCAATTCTTCTTGGTATTTCTGTTTGGATTCGTTTAGCAATGAATGAGTCTCCAGTATTCGCAAGAATGAAGAAACAAGGTAAAGGATCAAAAGCACCACTTACAGAATCTTTTGCTCAGTGGAAAAATGCTAAAATAGTTATCTTAGCTCTTTTAGGATTAACAGCAGGTCAAGCAGTTGTTTGGTATACTGGACAATTCTACGCTCTGTTTTTCTTAACTCAAACTTTAAAAGTTGACAGTGCTACAGCTAACATTTTGATTGCAATATCATTAGTGATTGGAACTCCGTTCTTTATCGTTTTTGGTATCATGTCTGACAACATCGGAAGAAAGAAAATAATCATGGCAGGATGTCTGCTTGCGGCTATTACTTACTTCCCGCTGTTCAAAGGTTTGACGCACTATGCTAATCCAAAACTTGAAGCTGCTATTAATTCTGCTCCGGTTGTTGTAACTGCTGATCCTAATGATTGTCAGTTCCAGTTTAACCCGACAGGAACGAAGTCGTTTACAAGTTCGTGCGATATAGCAAAAGCAAGTTTAGCTAGAAGATCAGTAAACTATACTAACGCAAGTGCTCCTGCTGGAACTACTGCTTCAATCAAAATTGGTGACAAAGTGATCCAATCTTATGATGCGAAGAAAGTAGCTGATCCAAAAGCTGCAGCTGCTGACTTTACTGCTAAATTCACAGAGGCTGTTAATGGTGCAGGTTACCCAGTGAAAGCTGATCCTGAGGAAATTAATAAGCCAATGGTTTTAGCAATACTAGTTATCTTAGTTATCTATGTGACTATGGTTTATGGACCGATTGCTGCGTTACTAGTTGAGATGTTCCCAACTAGAATTCGTTACACATCGATGTCTTTACCTTATCACATCGGAAACGGATGGTTTGGTGGGTTACTACCAACTACAGCGTTTGCTATGGTGGCATTAAAGGGCGATGTTTACTACGGTCTATGGTATCCAATCATTGTTGCAGTAGGAACATTTGTAATTGGAACTTTGTTTATTAAAGAACAGAGAAACGTAAGCCTAGAAAAATAAGCATTTAAAAACGAATTATTCGTTTAATAAAAGGCCCCTAGTTTAAATACTTAGGGGCCTTTTTTTTATACCAAAAAAAACATTTCAAATTTCTTAAATTCATTTAATTGTGTTCTAGTGACACAAAATATAAAAATATCGCCTTCTATCTTATCTGCTGATTTTAGTATTCTAGGTGAAGAAATTAAAAGTTTAGAAAAAGCTGGCGCAGATTTAATTCACGTTGATGTTATGGATGGCCACTTTGTCCCTAATATTACTATGGGCCCTCCTATTATTAAGATGATTAGGAAATGCACAAAACTTCCATTTGATGTGCATTTGATGATCTCTCCTGTCGAAAAATATATTAAAGATTTTGCAAATGCAGGTT
Source organism: Candidatus Allofontibacter sp. (assembly GCF_040404065.1). Taxonomy (GTDB): domain Bacteria; phylum Pseudomonadota; class Alphaproteobacteria; order Pelagibacterales; family Pelagibacteraceae; genus Fontibacterium. Next base: position 180,956 of record NZ_JBBAJM010000001.1, on the reverse strand, counting down.
CTGACATAATTACTATTCACCCGGAGGCAACGGATAATCTTAAAAGAGCAGTAAAAACAATTAAATCCTTAGGGAAAAAAGCTGGGGTTTCTCTTAATCCAAAAACACCTATTAGTGTTCTTATGGATGTGATTAATGAAATTGATCTTATTTTAATTATGAGCGTTAACCCAGGATTTGCAGGTCAAAGTTTTATGAGCGAAGTTCTTCCAAAAGTTAAAGAATTAAGACAGATAATTAATGAGAAAAAATTAAAGATTGATATTGAAATTGATGGTGGCATAAACTTCGAAACGGCGCCTCTTGCTGTAAAAGCGGGTGCTAATATTCTAGTGTCCGGAACAACTATTTTTGCAGGCGGTTCCTTAAAAGAGAATATTCTTAAATTAAGAAATTGTGCTTAAGTGTCAAACTTTAATACATTTAATCTTTATCTTTTATCTTTAAAAAAACGATTTCAAGAACGATCGCGAGAGAAAAAATTTAGTAGTTCAAGTTACAATATATCGCTTGGTGGTATTCAACCTCACCGTATTTTTGAATCTTCAAATATTTTTCTAATTCAAGATCTTATTAATAATGATGCCGTTATCCTTAATAGTGTCAGAAAATTTACAACAAACATCTGGAAAATTACTAATCTTGAAGACAATAAAATAAACAAACTTCACAATTTTTCATGGTTACCCGCTCTTAATATTAAAACCGAGAAAGAATTAGCCTGCTTAATTGTTGATCAATGGATCAATAATTTTGCAAATTATAATGATAAATATTGGTCGCTTGATACCTTAACTATGCGCTTAATATTTTGGATATCAAGTTATGAAATTATATTTAAAAATAGTGATCTTATTTTTAGAAGCAAAGTCATAAACAATATTGTTAAACAAACAAAACACTTATACCAAAATATAAATCTTGTTGAGCCTGGCGTTGAGAAAATAAAATCTTTAGCTGCAATAATATTAGTTGGAAATTCTTTTGAACAATATGAAGACTACACTAGATCTGGTCTTAATAATCTAGAGAATGAACTTAATAATTTTATAAATAAAGACGGTTTTGTAAAAAGTAAAAATCCAGAAGATTTATATTGGACTTTATATTTTCTTTTTTTGATTAAAGAATGGCTAATTTTGTCTCAAAAACAAACACCTGCTTTTATTAATAGTTATATTAATGCTCTTGGTATCTGTTTTAAGTTCTTGAGATTTTCTAATGGAGACATTCCTTTGTTTAATGGAGCAAACCACGTGAATACCGAAAAATTTTATGAGTTTTTAGAATCTAGAGGATATGAATTTAGTGACATGGATAATATTTTTTGTGGTTATGCAAAAATTAAATCAAAAAAAATTGAATTATTCATTGATGCTAACAATCCGGCATCAACTCTATATTCAAAGAACTATCAAGCTGGCGCCTTATCATTTGAACTTTCCTCAAATGGAATAAAATTTATTTGTAATTCTGGGTCTGGCAAAAATCTTGGCGAAGAATTGTCTTATTTAAGCTCATCAACAGCCGCTCAATCAACATTGACAGTTAATGATACCTCTTCTTGTATCTTTCAAAAAAATACTCAAATTAGAAAATACTTTGGAAATTCTCTCATTGAAAAACATTCAATTTATAAAAAAGAATTTAAAAATGAGAAAGAATACATTCAATGTATTGTTGCTCATAACGGCTATGAAAAAAGATTTAAAACATTGCACGAACGTCAAATAACTTTATTCAAAAATAAAAATCATATTGAGGGAATTGATACATTATGCTGCAAAGACTTGGAGAATAATAATTTAAGTTTTAGTGCGAGATTTCATATTCACCCAGATATTCGTATAACAAAAACTATGGGTAATGACATTCTACTAAGTTCGCCTGAAGGTGATGGCTGGATCTTTAGAAGCCCTCAAATACCAACTAAAATTGAAAAAAATCTTTATTTCGGCGATTCAAGCAATATTAAAGAGACTTCATTTATTCTTCTTGAAGGAAATATAGAAAATGAGATCACAAATATTATTTGGCATCTAGAAAAAGCCAAATAAAAATCGTATACCAAATGCTTCTTCATGCAACTTATCAAAATTAAAAAAGCCTTAATTTCTGTTTCAGATAAGACAAATTTAAAAGAAGTACTAGAATGTTTAAAAAAAAATAATGTAGAAATTATTAGTACAGGTGGAAGCTATAAATTTATTAAAGATCTTGGGTTTGAATGTACTGAAATTTCAGAATATACGAAATCTCCTGAAATATTAGATGGCAGACTTAAAACATTGCACCCGAAAATTCACGGTGGTCTTCTTGCAAAAGGCGATGATAAAGACCATTTAAATCAAATTAAAAAAGAAAATATAGAACTTATCAATCTACTCATCGTTAATCTTTATCCATTCGAAAAAAAACTTTTAGAAAAAGCAGATTTTGACACTATGATTGAGAATATTGATATCGGCGGACCTGCAATGATTAGATCTTCTGCTAAAAATTTTAAATTTACCACCGTCATCTCAAGCACAGATCAATATTCACATTTAATCAAAGAGTTAAATAATAACCAAGGATCAACATCGTTTGATTTTAGAAAGAAACTTGCAACGGATGCTTTTCTTGAAACTGCTTATTATGACTCTGTAATATCTAATTGGATGAATGGATTTACAGATAATAAATTTCCAAAAAAAATTACAATTACAGGGCATCTTAAAGATAAATTAAGATATGGAGAAAATCCTCATCAACAAGCGTCTGTTTACAAAATTAATTACAAGAATGATTTCTTATCAAAAATCAAACAGCTCCAGGGTAAGGAGCTTAGCTATAATAATTACTTAGATATGTATTCAGCTGTATCTATATCTAAAGAACTTGGCGAAAATGATAGCTCATGCGTTATTGTTAAACATAACAATCCTTGTGGCTGTGCTACCGCAGAAAATGCCTTAAAAGCCTACGAATTAGCCCTTAGCAGCGATCCAATCAGTGCTTTTGGGGGTATCGTCAGCTTTAATGATGAAATCGACGAAAAACTGGCAAGTGAAATTACCAAAACATTCTATGAAGTTATTATTGCACGAAGTTTTACTAAAGAAAGCTTAGAAATTTTTGAGAAAAAGAAAAACTTAAGATTAATTTCTTTAGAAAATATTAAAGAGCAAGACAAATTATCTTACACATTTTTAGGGGACAATTTCTTAATTCAAGACAAAGATCAAATTGAAATTAATAAAAAAGAATTAAAGTTTGTAACTAAAAATAAACCAACGGATAAAGAATTAGACGATTTAATTTTTGCATTTAAAGTTTGTAAATTTGTAAAATCTAACGCCATTGTTATAGCGAAAAATAACAAAACTCTTGGTATTGGAGCTGGACAAACTAATAGATTAGCTTCAAGCAAAATTGCCTGTGAAAACGCTAATCAATTTTTTGCAAATGAAATAAAAGGAAGTGTTGCAGCCTCAGATGCTTTCTTTCCATTCGCCGATGGATTAAGCGAACTTATAAAAATTGGAATTAAAGCTGTTATCCAGCCAGGTGGATCTATCAAAGATGATGAAGTAATTGCGGCGGCTGATAAAGCTGGAATTGCCATGGTGTTTACTGGAATTAGAAACTTTAGACACTAATCATATCTATCTTAGAGGCCAAGATAAAATCACTTAAAGAAAGTCCATTAATTGCATGGGTGAATATAATAATCTCAGCATAGCCCCATCCAAATTTTAAATCTGGATGATGACCCTCTTCTTCAGCAATATTTGAAACTTTATTTATAAAACTTAAACTTTTTTCAAAGTTAGAAAATTTATAAACTCTTGTTAAATAAAACGCTTTTGTATCGTTAATTTGAACTTTCCAGTCTGCTAAATACTTTAAATATTCATCAATCTGTTCTTTGGTGAAAGGAGGAATATCACCTCTACAAGGAACGCATTTTTTTTTGTGAAGCTCCATAATTACTTTCTTATATCAGATTAAAGATATTTTACTGCTGATTTGGAGCGGGTGAAGGGAATTGAACCCACGACCTAATCGTTGGCAACGATTCGCTCTACCACTGAGCTACACCCGCTTAATAATTCAGTGAAATTAAACAAAAATAAATTTTAATCAATTGAAAAGTGAAATTGAATAAATCAAATTAAACACTATATTCATTCATAATGAAAACTCTTAATAAAAAAGAAATTCCTCAAGAGATATCTATTTTCCCACTTGCAAATGCTGTGTTCTTTCCAAATACAATTTTGCCATTAAATATATTTGAGCCAAGATATAAAAAAATGATCGAAGATGCTCTAGCATCAAATAAAATGATTGGTATGATCCAAACTAAACAAAGTAATAATCCAAAAAAACCAGAGGTATTTAGCGTTGGTTGTCTTGGAAAAATAGATACCCACACAAAAACAGCTGATGGTAGGTATTTAATAAATTTAAAAGGTTTAATTAGATTTAGAGTTTTGGATGAAGCACAGACAGATCTTCCTTATAGAAAATTTAGAGTAACCTATGATGAATTTTTAGATGATTTAGAAAAAATAAAATTTAATGATAAAATTGATGTGCTACAATTAATAGATAAGGCTAGAAAGCTATTTAAAATCCACCATCTATCTACGGATTGGAAAATTGTAGAAAAAGTTGAAGCCGATCAATTAATAAATTCTTTATCAATGATATGTCCTTTTTCTGTTAGCGAAAAACAAGGTTTGCTTGAGGCAAAAACAGTGCTTGAAAGAAATCTACTTATAAATCAAATAATAAATTTTTATATCCTTGGGAATAATCCAGATTCTGAAAGAAGAATTCACTAATTAAGTAGACTTATTCATAGAGTCAAAAAATTCAGCATTATTTTTTGTCTCTCTTAATTTTCCAATTAAAAATTCTATTGCTTCCATGTTGCCCATAGGCGCTATTAATCTTCTCAAAACATTCATCTTTTGAAGATCTTCTTTCTTAAATAATAAATCCTCTTTTCGAGTACCAGATTTGGTAATATCAATCGCTGGGAAAATTCTCTTATCAGCAATTTTTCTATCTAGAATAACTTCGGCATTACCCGTTCCTTTAAATTCTTCAAAAATAACTTCGTCCATTCTTGAACCTGTTTCAATTAATGCTGTTGAAATAATTGTAAGTGATCCGCCTTCTTCGATATTTCTAGCAGCTCCAAAAAATCGTTTTGGCCTTTGTAAAGCGTTAGCATCAACACCACCTGTCAAAACTTTTCCTGAACTTGGAACAACAGCGTTATATGCTCTTCCTAATCGCGTAATTGAATCTAACAAAATCACGACATCCTTTTTGTGCTCTGCTAATCTTTTTGCTTTTTCAATAACCATCTCCGCTACTTGAACGTGTCTCATTGCCGGTTCATCAAATGTTGAGCTTACCACTTCGCCTTTAACAGAACGTTGCATGTCCGTAACCTCCTCTGGTCTTTCGTCAATAAGCAGAACTATTAAATAAATTTCTGGATGATTTGCCGTAATTGAATGGGCAATGTTTTGAAGTATTACTGTCTTTCCTGCTCTTGGAGGCGATACAATTAAAGCTCTTTGTCCTTTTCCAATTGGGGTCACAAGGTCTATTAGTCTTGCTGTTAAATCTGGTTTCTTATCTGCTTTATTAGATTCTACTTCCAACTTAATACGTTCGTCTGGATATAAAGGTGTTAGGTTATCAAAGTTTATTTTATTTCTAGATTTTTCAGGATCTTCAAAATTTATTTTACTAACCTGCAAAAGAGCAAAATATCTTTCTGAATCTTTTGGCGCTCTAATCTCACCCTCAACCGTGTCTCCTTTGCGAAGACCAAATCTTCTAATTTGGCTTGGGCTTACGTAAATATCATCTGGTCCTGGCAAATAATTTGACTCTGTAGCTCTTAAAAAACCAAAGCCATCTTGCAAAGTTTCTAGAACTCCGCTTCCAGTAATTTTTTCATTTTTTTCTGCAAATTTTTTAAGAATGGCAAACAAGATTTCTTGCTTACGCATTGTGCTTGGGTTTTCTATGCCAAGTTTTTCAGCTTCTAAAATTAAATCTGCTGGAGTTTTATTTTTTAATTCTTGTAAATTCATTGTGTTTTGGGATTGTCTTGTGAAACTTTAGGTGTGGAAAATAATATAACAGCTATTAACTTATATTTCAAGCGGGTTTAAAGATAACTAAAAAAACAATGATTATCAGTATTATAGTTGGTATTTCATTTATAAACCTAAAAAATTTTGAGCTTCTAGTATTTTTATCTAGTGCAAAATCCTTCAAACATTTAGATAAAAAACCATGATACCCGGAAAGAATAATTACAAATAAAAATTTGATCGATAACCACAAAGAAAAGATAGTATTAAATCCCAGAACCCACAAGATTGACAAGCCTGTTAACCAAGTAACAATCATCGCCGGGTTCATAATTATTTTCATTAATCTTTTTTCCATAATTTTAAAAACTTTTACAGATTCAAAATTATTATTTTCAACATGGTACACGAATAATCTAGGCAAATATAAAAGGCCGACCATCCAAGAAATGACGGCTACTACATGTAATGCTTTTAAAGTTAAATAAAGACTCATTAATTAATTAAATATTTTTTAACAATAAACTCCATCATTTTTATATGGTCATCATTGTCATTTAAGCAAGGAACGACGTCATAGTTTACACCGCCGCTTTCTAAAAAACTTTCTTTGCCCTGAATGGCCATCTCCTCTAAAGTTTCAACACAGTCCGATGAAAATCCTGGGCATATCACTAGTACATTTTTTTTTCCTTCTTTTGGTAACTTTTCTAAAGTTTTATCAGTGTAAGGTTGTAGCCATTCTTGTGGACCAAAACGCGACTGGAAAGTTGTCTCGATTGAGATCTCGTTAAATTTTTCTTTCATTAGTCTTGTCGTTTTATGACAATAACAATGGTAGGGATCTCCTTTTGTAAAATATTTTTTTGGTACGCCGTGGTAAGAAGCGATAATTAAATCTGGTTTCCATTTTATCTCTGATATTTTTTTTTTTATACTTTTAACAAGAGCGTCGATAAAAAGAGGTTCGCTCTCATAATGAGGTATTACCTGCAGGCCCGGTTGCCATCTCATGTCCATCAAGTTTCTGTAAACTTCGTCACAAACGGTTGCTGTAGTTGCGGATGCATACTGTGGGTATAAAGGAAAAATAATAATTTTTTCACAACCCTCTTTTTTTAAAAAGTCTAATTTACTTTTTAAACTTGGATTTCCATATCTCATTCCATAATCAACGATAATATTATTGCTTCCAATTTTGTTCTTTAATTTTTTTGCCTGACTATCCGTATAATACCTAAGTGGCGATTGGTTAATGTCATTCATCCAAATTTTTTTATAAGCATGAGCTGTTTTTGAGGGCCTAAAGGTTAATATAAATAAGTTTAAAATTATTTGCCAAATAATCGGGTTTAGTTCTATAACTCTCCTGTCTGATAAAAACTCTTTTAAATATTTTCTAATGTCCCACCAACCAGTGGTGTCTGGTGTGCCAAGATTGACGAGCAACACCCCTGTTTTGCCAAACTTTATCTTAGGGTGATTAATTTTTTCCAAATCAAAACTCATAAATTATAACTCCTCACAAAATCAACCAACTTCTTAACATTGTTGGGGTTTGTTTGTGGCAATATTCCGTGTCCTAAATTAAAAATATACGGCCTGTTTTTAAAAAAATCTAAATATCTCTTTGCTTCTTTGAACATTTTTTTATTACTCCCTAATAAAAACTTTGGGTTCAACCCACCTTGAAAAGTTATATTTTGGGTTAAGTCTAGTTTATTAAGATCGATATCGTGGTCGATGCTGATGCCGTTCGGTTTTACTTCTTTTATAAAATAATTAATATTTTTATTAATTCCTTTTGGAAAACAAATTACTGGGTTGTTTGGGTATTTTTTTTTTATTTTACTAACTATGTTTTTGTTTGGGTTGATACAAAACTCTTTTAGGTCTTTTTCTTTTATTAAACCTGCCCAGCTATCAAATAGTTGTATAATATCTGCTCCTGCTTGTATTTGTTTTTCACAATGTATAAAAATTAAATGTTCTAATCTTTTAATTATTTTTATTATTTCTTTTTTTTTTATTTTTTTTAAAAAATTTATATTTTTTTTTGGTGACATTTGGTTAAGCATATAGACTAATAGTGTCCAGGGTGCTCCTGCAAATCCTATTAAAGATTTTTCTTGTGGTATGTTTTTTTTTATTTTTTTTAAAATTTTGTAAACGTTGGTTAAATTATTAGTAAATTCTTTATCTTTTAAGTTGTAAAATTTATTTGAATTATATTTATGTAAAATTGGACCAATGTTTTCTTTGAATTCTACTTTTTGTCCTGTCGCATTTAATATTAATAAAATATCTGAGAAAATAATAACAGCATCTAGGTCAAATTTATTTATTGGTTGTAAAGACACGGTCATAGCGTCATTCACATTTAAACAAAATTTTATAAAATCTTTATTTTTTTTTCTTATTTTTTGATATTCTGGTAAATATCTGCCTGCTTGGCGCATAAACCAAATAGGTAAATTTTTTTCTTTATGTAAAAGACAGTTAAGCAAACTACTCATTAATAAATATTAGTTAAAATAGTAGTATTATATGGTTCTGTTAGTAATGTGTTTATGTTTTTATTAACACTTTGTTAACACTTTGTTGTTAATGAATTTTCTTTAATAACTTTGTAATTTTAACAATTATCTAAAGTTATTAACGATATTAAAAATTAAAAATAACAAGTTATTAATGTTATTAATTCAATAACAATATTTTATTAAGTGTTAATGCTTGTTAATTTTAAAACTACAAGTGTATAAACTACGTTTATAAACATTTATCCACATATCCATGAACAGAAAATATAATGTTTTTTTAGTTTCAGATTCAACCGGGGAAACACTAGATAGGATATTTTTGGCACTAAAAGCGCAATTTGAAAATTTTAATAACACTCTCCACCATTTCTCTTTTGTTAGGACTGAGGCCCAAATTAAAACATTGTTAGATAAGTGTCATAAATTAGGAAATCCAATAATTTTGTATACGTTAGTCGAGATCCCCATCACCTCTGTTTTAATAGAAGAAACAAAAAAAAATAAAATCCCCTGTTTTGGAGTATTGGATTATTTAATTCCCAAATTTGAAGAGGTTTTAAATAGAAAAGCAAATCATAAACCCAGCGGTCAACACGCCTTAAATAAAGAATATTATAAAAAAATATCAGCAATGCAGTTTAGCATCGAGCATGATGATGGGCAGAAATTAGAAACTATTTTGGAATCAGATATAATTATTTTAGGAATTAGCAGAACAAGCAAGACGCCGACTACTATCTATCTTGCGAATAAAGGCTTTAAATCCTCGAATATTCCAATGGTTCCGAACCAAAAGATACCGGAAGAAGTTTTAAAAAATAAAAAAGTAACAATAGTGGGGCTTGTGGCTGATCCAGACAGGCTTGTTGATATAAGAAAAAATAGGCTTAACACTTTAAGTGAAGATAAGCACACCTCTTATGTTGATCTAGATAAAATCAAAGATGAGCTTGAAGAAAGTAGAAAAATTTTTAAAATAAACAACATTCCAACAATTGACGTTACAAGAAAATCAGTTGAAGAAATTGCAGCCTCAATCATAAAGATATACGAAATAAAAAACAGTTAATGAAAGATATAATTTTAGCATCCGCAAGCGGGATAAGGCTAAAAATATTAAAAGATCATGGTTTTAATGTTAGAGTTATTCCGGCAGGCATAGATGAGGATGAAATAAAAAATTCATTGTTAAATGAGAGGTTCACTTCTTTTGATATTTCACGAGCTCTCGCAGAAACAAAAGCAAAAAAAATAAGCAGCAAGTTTATAAATGATATGGTTTTGGGTGCCGATCAGGTTTTGGATTTTAAAGGTAAGATATTTAACAAACCAGAGAATATGGAATCAGCCGTTAATTTAATGCAAAAGTTAAATGGAAATAGTCATTTTCTATTTAGCTCTATTTGTTTAAGTAAAAATAACGCGGTTATGTGGATGCATACTGAAAAAGTCATTTTAAAAATGAAAAAATTGTCAGATGAATTTATTAAAAACTATTTAGATAAAGTGGGTTTGGAAACAATAAAACAATATGGTGTTTACCAAATTGAGGGCCAGGGCAAAGAATTATTTGAACAAATCCAAGGAGACGAATATTCTGTTATGGGAATGCCAATTAAGCAATTAATCAATTACTATAAAATAAATGAAAAATAAAAAAAAATTTTTAGTTATTGGTAACCCAATAAAACATTCTTTATCTCCCTTTTTGCATAATTATTGGTTTAAAAAACTTAAATTAAATTGTGAGTATAAAAAATTAAAAATAAATCATACCAAGATAAAAAATATTTTAAACGAGGTAAGAAGAAAAAAAATCGAAGGTCTTAATGTAACCATACCTTTTAAAAGTAGAGTTATTAAATTTTTAAATATTCTAAAAGGTGATGCTTTAAAAACCTTATCAGTTAATACCGTTTATCTAGAAAAAAAAAAATTAGTTGGTGACAATACCGATGTTTATGGTTTCTCTTATGGAATTTTAAAACAAGTTAAAACAAAGATCAAAGTTGCAGGAATTATAGGTGCTGGAGGGGTAACCCCTTCTATAATCCTTTCTTTAATCAAAAGAGGAGTAAAAAAAATTTATATAACAAATAGAACATTTTCTAAATTAAAGCCTGTGAAAAAAAAATTCGGGAAAATTGTCCAGCCGGTTAAATGGAATGAATATCCAAAAGTTTTTGCAAAAGTGCAAATTCTTATTAATGCAACAAGTCTTGGACTGCTTGGTTATAAGGACTTAAGATTTAATTTTGATATTTTTAATAAAAAAATTAACGTTGTTGACATAGTTTATAACCCTGAAAATACAAGGTTTTTGAAGGATGCCAAAAAATATGGACATCGCACATTTACAGGTCTTGATATGTTTGTTTACCAGGCTCAAAGAGCCTTCTTTATATGGAATAAAAAAAACCCAGAAGTAAATAAAGATATTTATAAAAAATTAAGAAAGAAAATAAATGGTTAGAGTTGGAATTTTAGGATCCATTGGTTCTGGTAAATCTTTTGTCGCTAATATTTTTGGAAACTTTGGATTTAATATTTTTTCCGCAGATGCAGAAGTGGCTAAGATCTATAAAAGCAATAAAATTGTAAGCAAGAAGATTTCTAAGTATTTTAAACTAAAGCTTTATAAGAACAGAATAAGCAAAGATGATCTTAGGGAGTTTGTTAAAAAATACCCTAAAAAATTTAAGATTTTAAATAGAATTATTCACCCATTAGTTAGGAAAGAATTAATTAAATTTTTAGTAAAAAATAAAAATAAAAAATTAGTTGTTTTGGATATTCCTCTTTTAATAGAGAATAAATTAAACAAATTTGTTGATATATTTGTTTTTATCAAGACTAAACCAAAAGTTTTTAATAATAGAATCTCGAAAAGAAAGAATTTAGATGAATCGTTTTTAAAAATATTAAGAAAACAGCAGTTTAGTGAGAAGATAAAAGAAACTTATGCTAATTTTGTGGTTTTTAACAATTCTAAAAACAAAGTTAAATTGCAAATAAAAAATATTATTAATAAAATTATATTAAATGATTGAAGTTATACTTGATACTGAAACTACAGGTTTGTCTGCAGAAAAGGATAGGATAGTCGAGATCGCTTGTGTTGAGCTTAGTAATTACATTCCAACCAAAAATATTTTTCATTCTTTTATAAATCCAGGAATAAAAGTTTCGGAAGATGCTTTTAGAGTGCATGGATATTCCGATGAGTTTTTGGCAACAAAACCTAAATTTAAGGATGTGGCCCAAAATTTTATTAATTTTATAAAAAATAAAAAACTTATTATTCATAATGCTGACTTTGACCTTGGTTTCTTAAATAACGAATTTAAAAGACTAAATCTTAAGTCTATTTTAAAATCCGATATTGTAGATACACTCCAAATTGCAAGGTCAAAATTTCCCGGCGTTGGTAATAGTTTAGATGCTTTATGTAAAAGATTTAAGATTAATATTGAAGCAAGAGAAAAACATTCCGCATTATTAGACTGCCACCTACTTTCTAAAGTTTATATTGAACTGGTCGACAAAAAAGAACTTACACTTGATTTGAATTCAAATGATCAAAATTTTGATAATAAACAGAGATTAGTTGGCATAAAAGGTGATGGAATAGTTAACAAGATTTCAGAAGAACAAATGGAAGAATATAAAAAATTTTTAAAAAAAAATATTTCTAATTCTTTTGCTTTAGATTAGAAAATTGTTGCTCGTAAAGTTCTGCAAAATTAATATCTTTTTTAAATTTAAATTCTTTAAATCCTGATTTGTGGAATAAATCAGTAATAAGATCTGTCATTTTTTTTCCATATAAATCTGGAATTTCAGCAAGAATAATTCTTTTTATCTCTTCAGAGTTTAATTGAGTATCAATAATCTTAAATATAATTGCCATACATATTTCAGCATGAATTTTATCTATAATTTCTTTAGGAGCCTCAAAAAAAATTTTACAATTTAGTTCAAGCATCCCATTTTTCAATGGCTTGTTTGATATATCAATTTTTGCTTCGTATTTATCAAGATTCTGCGCGGCGTTTACAAAAGACTCTGAAGAGGGAATTTCAAAAGACAGATCTTTTATGTAGTGCGCGATGATTTGATATCTAGAATTATTTTTAATCTCTATTTCCATCTTAAAAATATAATTTTATTTTTATATTAAATATCATCTAATTCGATCTAAATTTAGATGTATTATTTTTGAACTATTTAATCTAAAATACTATTAAATGAATGATAATTTTGGATATATAGACATCGTATTATTAGCAATAGTTGCTGGTATTATTATTCTAAGACTTAGAAGCGTGCTTGGTAAAGGCGCAGAAGATAGCGCTATTAGAGCCAAACATACCTCTGTAGTCGAGGCTCAATTTGAAGATGCTCATTCAAATAAAGTTGAAGAAAATATTAATTCAAAAGAATTTAAAGAAGAGACCTTTCTAAAAGGTGCTCAAGCAGCTTACGAAATGATAGTTAATGCATTTGCAGCAGCTGACAAAACAACTTTAAAAGATTTAACTTCATCTGAAGTATTTAAAAATTTTGTTAGTGTTCTCGATGAAAGAAAAAACAAAAAATATGTTAATCAATTTACATTTATTGGCATTAAAAAAGCAAAAATAGAGAACATAGATAAAAAGGGTACTTTTTACACAGTTAAGACCAGATTCATTAGTGAGATTATATCCTGCGTCAAAGACAAAGATAATAATATTGTAGAAGGAAGCCCAGAGGAAATTCAAACAGTCAACGATGTTTGGATTTTTTCAAGAGACCTTAACTCTGAAGATCCTACTTGGCATCTAACAGAAATTGCACAGGATGTGCATGGTAAAGAATAATTCCTTCGACCCCAAAGACATTAAGGCTTGGGAAGATTTTAAAAATGAAAAATTTTTAGAAGGTGATAAAGGCGAAATTCCTAAAATTTTCAAACAGGAGAATAAAAAGAACGACCATATTGATTTTAAGATAGATCTTCATGGTTTCACTCTTGAAGAAGCTTTTAAGAAGATTCGAGTGGTTATCGAAAGTTGTTATGAAAAAGATCTGAGAAATATTTTGGTTATTACTGGGAAAGGATTAAGATCTAAAGTTAAAGAGAATCCTTATTTATCAGAAGATCTTAGCTTATTAAAATATGCTATTCCTAATTTTATAAAAGACAACTTTTTTGAAATTGTTAATTCAATAGAAGAGCCGGATCAAAACTTGGGTGGTTCAGGTGCTTTTTTATTAAGATTAAAAAAAAGATTATAAGCAGCATTTATTAAGCTACCAAAGCTAATTTATTGATAAGCTTACTTTTTCTATATATAGATTAATTGATATGAGAGTTGCAAACATTAATAGAAAAACTAAAGAAACTTCTATTGAAGCAGAAGTAAATTTGGACGGAAAAGGTCTATACAAAATAGATACTGGCATTGGTTTTTTGAATCACATGCTTGAACAATTATCAAAACATTCTTTGGTAGATATAAATTTTAAAGCAACAGGCGATTTGCATATTGATCTACACCACACAACAGAAGACTCTGGAATTGTTTTAGGAGAGGCTATTGCTAAAGCATTGGGAGATAAAAAAGGTATAAAAAGATATGCCCATGCATATATTCCAATGGACGAAACATTAACAAGAGTTTCCTTAGATATATCAAACAGACCTTATTTGGTGTGGAAAGTAAAATTAAAGGTGGAAAAACTTGGAGAAATGGACACTGAGCTTTTTAAAGAGTGGTTTCAAGCATTTTCTCAGAGTGCAGGCATTACCTTGCATATAGAAAATATTTATGGCGATAACAGTCATCACATTATTGAGTCTTGCTTTAAAGGCTTAGCAAGAGCATTGCGTATTGCATTAGAAAAAGATGCAAGAGCTTCTGACAGTTTGCCTTCAACTAAAGGAATACTTTAAAGATTTTTTAAATGTATGTATCAATCGTTGATTATGGAACTGGGAATCTTAACTCTGTTTCAAAAGCTTTAGAGGCTGCAGCCGCAAAAATTAATAAAAAATTAAATATAAAAATATCAAATAATCCAAAGGATATTTTAGATTCTGACAAAATTATATTGCCCGGACAAGGTTCGTATAGACAGTGTGTTTTGGGATTAAAAAATATATCTGGATTGTGGGACTCTATTAATGAATTCGTTTTAATTAAAAAAAAACCAATTTTTGGCATTTGTGTTGGCATGCAACTTTTTTCAGATCAGGGATTTGAAGAAGAAGTTACCCAAGGTTTTGGTTGGATTAAAGGTTCGGTAAAAAAAATACAATTAAATAATAAAGATTTAAAATTACCTCACATGGGATGGAACGAAGTTAATATTACTAAAAAAAATGATTTATTTGTAGATATAAAAAATTTATCTCATTTTTATTTTGTTCATAGCTATGCATTTGAAGCTGAAAATATTGATAATGTTGTTTGCACTACCGATTATGAAAAACCAATAACAGCTGCTCTTTTGAAAGAAAATATTTTTGGTACACAGTTTCATCCTGAAAAAAGTCAAGAAAATGGGATTAAGTTATTATCTAACTTTTTAAATTGGAATTTATAATGATAATTTTTCCTGCAATAGATCTAAGAGATGGAAAGTGCGTTAGACTTTATAAAGGTGATTTTAGTAAAACCACTATTTTTAACTCTTCCCCCTATAACCAGGCAATCGAATTTAAAAAAAAAGGTTTTACTGATTTACATCTTGTAGATCTAGATGGTGCTTTAAAAGGAAAATCTAAAAATAAAGAAGTTATTATTAAGATAATTAAAAAAACTAACTTGCAAGTTCAATTAGGAGGCGGGATCAGAACTTTAAAACAAATATCTTTTTGGATAAAAAATGGTGTTTCGACAATTGTCGTTGGAACGATGGCCATAGAAAATCCAAAAATTTTAAAGAAAGCATGTGATTTATTCCCGGGAAGAATAGCTGTTGCACTTGATGTTAGAGACAATTTTTTAGCTATTAAGGGTTGGGTTAAACAAACAAAAATAAAGGTTATGGAATTCTCAAAAAAATTAGAAAATTTTGGCGTTTCTAGAATTATTTATACAGACATTAATAGAGATGGAACAAAGACAGGTGTTAATTTTTCTCAGCTTAAAAAGATAGTATCAAAAATTAATATTCCGCTAGTAGTTTCAGGGGGAATTTCAAATATTACCGATATAAAAAAATTACTTAAAGAGGATTGTTTTGATGGTGTTATTATTGGCAAGGCTATTTACGATAAATCTATCTCTCTTAACGAGCTTAAAAAATTTATTTAATAAAAAAAATGCTTAAAAAAAGAATTATACCTTGTCTTGATGTTAAAGATGGCAGAGTTGTAAAAGGCATTAATTTTACAGATTTGAAAGATGCTGGGGATCCAGTCGAGCAAGCAAAAATATATGACAAGGGTGGAGCTGATGAAATATGTTTTTTAGATATAACGGCATCGAACGAGAATAGAAAAACTTTATTAAGCAAGGTAAGTGAAACAGCAAAAAATTGTTTTATCCCCTTAACCGTTGGAGGAGGTGTAGCCAGTATTGAAGATATCAAAAGCCTTTTACTTGCAGGAGCTGATAAGGTTTCAATTAATACTGCAGCAGTAAAAAATCATAATTTTATTAAAGAAAGCTCCATTAGATTTGGATCACAATGTATAGTTATTGCAATTGATGCAAAGAAAGTGGCCAATAATAAATGGGAAATCTTTACTCATGGAGGAAGAAACTCAACAGGTATCGATGTTATGGAATATGCAAAGATTGCAGAAAAAAATGGAGCAGGTGAAATTCTTTTAACCTCCATGGACAGAGATGGGACCAAGACAGGCTATGATTTAGAGTTAACTAGAAAGGTATCAAATTTAGTATCGATACCAATTATTGCATCTGGTGGAGTTGGTAATTTAGATCATTTATATCAAGGGTTTAATGACGGATTAGCCAGTGCGGTTTTAGCTGCATCAATTTTTCATTATGGAGAATATTCTATTTTAGAAGCTAAGCAATTTTTAGCTTCTAAAGGTATTCCAATTAGACTTTAAAAAACGTGAGAGCATAAATTGAAAGAAAATAAAGATTCAATAAAAGAAATCACAGAGTTAGCGAACAAAAAAGATTTTTTTTCATTAAAAAATAAATTATTAGCTTTTAATGAAGAACACAAAGATCATTATTATTTTAATATGCTTGGTTATGCCAACCAAGAATTAGGTGATCTCGAAGAGGCTGAGAAAAATTATACAAAATCGTTAGATTTAGATAATAATTTTTTAGAAGCTAAATTTAATTTAGGTTGTTTGCTATCTAAAAAAAAATCTTATTCAAAGGCAGAGCAAATATTTTTGGAGTTAATAAATAAAAATGCAGATGATTATTTATCTCATTATAACCTAGGGTTTATTAACTTTGAAAATGCAGAATATGACAAGGCACTAGAATTTTTTAAAAAAGCTTCAGATATCCAACCCAATTTTTATTATGCATATCATCAATTAGGCATGACATATGAAAAATTAAATAACCAAGATGAAGCAATAAAAAATTATAAAATTGCTCTTATGTTTAATAAAGACAAACTAAATATTACTCATAATAATCTTGGCGTTATTTATTTAAAATCTAAGAATCTTAAAGAGGCTTTGGAATACTTTCGAGAGGCCCTAAAATTTAATGGAGAATTATCGTCGCTATATCAAAATATAGCTATAGTATTTTCTGAATTAGGTGATGCAGTTATTAGCAAAAACTATATGCAAAAAGCTGTTGAGAATAAAAAAAGTAATCTAAAAATTTTTAGTAGGTACTTAGGAGCCTTTCCATACACTCACTATGATTTTAAGGACTATCAATTATGGACAACGGAATTTAGAAAAAATATTCAGAACTTAGATCATCAATGTAATAAAATAGATTTTTCTAAAAAGAAGCTTCGCTTGGGGCTTATTAGTGCTGATTTTAGAAATCATCCTGTAGGTTATTTTTTATTAGATCTAGTACCAAAATTAAAATTAAGTAATTTTGATGTTTATGCTTATTTAAATAATCCTTTAGAAGATAATTTGTCAGAACAAATAAAAAAAAATGTAACAAAATGGGAAAAAGTTTTTAAGTTAAATACGCAAGAAATTCTTAATCTAATAAAATTAGATAATGTAGATTTGCTTATAGACATGTCTGGTCATACCAATGATAACAATCTAGAAATATTTGCTAATAGAGCCGCACCAATTCAATTATCCTGGGCTGCTTTTTTAGCAAGCACTGGAATTAAAGAGATAGATTATATAATTGGAGATCCATACGTAACACCTCCGGATACAAAAGAATATTTTTCTGAGAAGATTATAAATTTACCTAATATTTGGTGTCATTTATCCACTTCGAATCTACCTCAAATCGATACTGTTGAAACTCCTGCAATAAAAAATGGCTATATTACATATGGATCTTTTAATAATTTAAATAAGATTACTGATGAAGTAATAAATGTATGGGCAAATATCTTAAATAATAGTCCAAATTCAAAATTAATTATTAAAAATTCTCAGTTAGATAATAGTTTTTCTAGAGATATTTTAATTCAAAAATTTAAAAAGAATAATATTAATGAAGACAGATTAATTTTGGAGGGTGACTCTTCAAGAGAAGATACTTTAAAAAAATATAATTTAATTGATATAGCTCTCGATCCATTTCCATGGAATGGAGGCACAACCAGTTTCGAACTAAGCTGGATGTGCGTTCCTCTTTTAACGCTTAGTAGCGATAGATTTGTTGCCCGTTGTGGAGAAAGTATAAATAAAAATTTACATATGAATGACTGGATAGCCTATAACACCAAAGATTACATTTCAAAGGTACTAAAATATTCTAACAACTTTAATTTATTAAATGATGCAAGGTCACACTTGAGAGCTTCATCCAGAAAATCAGTATTGTTTGACTCGACTACCTTTTCGAAAGATTTAATAGATTGTTTGAATAAAATTGTAGATTTTTATAAAAAAGAAAATAATTAATTAGATATGTTTAAAACTTTAAAAGATCTAATTGTTCAAATAAAAAAGAACAAAAAAAAAGACCCTAAAATTTCTTATACCGCAACTTTAATTAAAGGAAAAAATAATATTTCTTTAAAAAAGTTCTTAGAAGAAGCAAAAGAATTATTTAAAGCATCTCATTATAAAAATAAAAAACATATCAAACATGAAGCCGCAGACCTTTTGTATCATTTTTTAGTTCTTTTAGAGTTTAAGAGGGTTTCTTTTAGTTCTATTTTGGGTGAGCTAAAAAAGCGTAAAAAAATCTCTGGTATTCAAGAAAAAAAAAATAGAAAAAAAAATGTACGATAAAAATAATATTTTTGCAAAAATTTTACGAGCAGAAATTCCTTGTGATAAAATTTACGAAGATAAATTTGTACTTGCATTTAAAGATATCAATCCTCAGGCTAAGATTCATGCATTGGTGATTCCCAAAGGTGCCTATGTTGATATGAATGATTTTACCGCTAATGCTAAAGGGGAAGAAATTGAAGGATTAATTAGAGCGTTAGGTAAAGTTGCTAACATTTTGGGTGTAGCCATTTCTGGCTACAGGTACTTAGGTAATAATGGAAAAGACGGAGGACAGGAAGTTCCTCATTTACACTTTCATATTTTTGGTGGAGAAAAATTGGGAAGAATGATCCATAAATAATATGGACAGGACGATAGATAGATTTTATCTAGATATTTTTTCAAAAAATAATTTAATTAAGTCTAATTGCACAGAAACTGATTTAGAAATTTTTCTTGAAAAATGTCCTACACCAGATTTTTGTAAGTTTCTTTATAAAGAAGTAGGAAAAGATTTTTTTTGGAGAGATAGACTAAGATGGAGTGATCAACAATGGCTAGACTATATTAATAATAATTTTTTTAAATTATATGTTTTAAAATATAAGAATAATTTAGCAGGTTATTATGAACTGCTATATGACATAAATACCAACTCAACAGAGATTCCTTACTTTGGGATATTTAAAGAACTTTATGGCAAAGGAATCGGAGGATATTTATTAACTGATGCGATACTAACAGCATTTGCAGGGAATATTGACAAAGTATGGGTTCATACTTGCACTCTTGATCACCCTAATGCTTTAAAAAATTATATTGCAAGAGGTATGAAGATTTTTAAAACAGAAAAAATATATTTTAATCCTGAAAATCTTTAATTTTTTATTATCGGAATATCAAATTTATCCTTTGTATTAATGTTTATTGAAATGTCTTTCATTAGAAATTCTAGACTAGATTGGTCATAATTTTTAATTTTCCATCCTGAAATATTCATTCTTTCAGAGTCAAAATACAGATCAATACTTTCTTGAGCATTTAGATTTATTGTTGTAATTATATTATTTTGTATTCTAATAAATTTTTCTATTTTAGATAATTGTTCTAAGATATTTTCTTTGTCCAATATAACTCCTAAAGGGGTATCTTTAATATTGTAGTTATAGTTTTTGTTTTCTTTTCTATTTATTAAAAATAAATTGTCATCATTAACAATAATTTCTTTATCTTCTTCTTTATAAAAACAGTGCATTTTTTTTGGATAAACAACAACGCAATTACCACTTTCTATTGCATCACTTGATATCTGCGTAAAATTAAATCTAATAGAATTTATTTTTTTTAAATTTTCAATTATTTTTTCTTTCTCTGAAGCACCTGCGTTTGTAACCAAAATTAGCATTGTTAAAACAATGCAAAAAAATTTATTCATGTATTCTAATAAATTTCTCTTTTACCTACGTGATTTGCTGGACTAATTATTTTTTCCTCTTCCATTTGATCAATAATTCTAGCTGCTCTATTGTAACCAATGCCAAGTTTTCTTTGTAAAAAACTAGTTGATGCTTTGCCTTCGCCTCTAATTATTTCAACTGCTTTATTATATAGCTCATCTTTTCCTTCAGAATTTAAGATAACTTCATCGTTTTCTTGTTCTTCAATCTTAGTAATTTCTTCAATGTAAGTTGGAGATCCTTGAAGTCTTAAGAATGTTGATACTCTTTCTATTTCTTTTTCTGATACATAAGGACCATGAATTCTTACTATTCGACTTGCTGATGACATAAAAAGCATATCGCCATTACCAAGCAATAATTCAGCACCCTGCTCTCCCAATATAGTTCTACTGTCTATTTTTGATGTTACTTGAAATGAGATTCTGGTTGGAAAATTGGCTTTAATTGTTCCGGTAATAACATCAACACTTGGTCTTTGAGTTGCCATCACTATATGAATTCCAGCAGCCCTTGCCATTTGAGCTAATCTTTGTATGTAATTTTCAATTTCTTTTCCTGCTATCATCATTAAGTCTGCCATTTCATCAACGATGACAACTATGTAGGGCATCTTTCTCTTATTTTCAGAGGGTGCTTTTTCATTAAAACCAGAAATATTTCTAACGCCGATTTCAGTCATCTCTCGATATCTTTTTTCCATTTCTTTAACGGTCCATTTTAAAGCCGTTGTGGCCTTTTTAGGTTCGGTAATAACAGGTGTTAATAGATGTGGAATACCTTGATAAATAGAGAGCTCTAACATTTTTGGGTCAATCATAATCAACTTACAATCATCAGGTTTGTGTCTGTAAAGAATTGATAAAATTAAAGTATTAATACAAACAGATTTTCCAGAACCAGTTGTCCCTGCAATTAAAAGATGAGGCATTGAAACTAGATCACCAACAATTGGAAATCCAGCAATGCTTTTTCCAAGCGTTATTGGAATCTTAATATCTTTATTGTTAAATTCTTTGCTCGAAATTATTTCTTTTAAAGCAACATTCTCTCTTACTTTATTTGGTATCTCTATTCCTATGGTACTTTTTCCTGGAACCGTTGCAACTCTTGTTGAGATAGAGCTAGTATTTCTGGCGATATCTTCCGATAAATTTATAATTTTTGATGTTTTAATTCCAGCTGTTGGTTCAAATTCATATAAAGTTACGACTGGTCCAGCACTTACTCTTTTTATTTCCCCAGAAATACTAAAATCTAGCAAAACATTCTCAAGAAATTTTGACTGAGTTTTATAGCTTTCTTCATCTAGTTTGTTTTCAATTTTTATTGGATCGTCAAGAAGCTTTATAGGGGGCATTTTAAAATTTAAAGACTTTTCAATTTTTACACTTTCCAACGGCAATTGTTGTTGAGGAGATAGTTCTTGCATAGGTATATTTTCCTGAATTTTTTGAGGAACATTTTCTTGAATAGAGAGACTTGTAATATTTTCCTCTGGAGTTTTTCTTTTCAGATAAAGCTTGAATAATAGTTTCGGAAAAAAACTTAATAACTTATTTATATTTATAAGAACAATTTTCCATTCTTGAATATTTAATCCAGCGCTCACATAAAAAAATCCAATTGAAAGACTTAAAAATATAACTGAAAAATAAATTGAAAAAGAGTTATTTTTAAGTGAAATTTTTTCAGAAATAAATCCAGCAACAAACCCACCAAATCCATTATCTGGCAACCAAAAACTTTGTTCAATATTTATTACAAAGAATAGCGAACCAAAAATTATTGATAAGATTAAAAATAATAATTTTATAAAAAAATTATCTATTTTTTTTCTTAAGATTAAGTACCCGCCCCAAATAATTAAATTAATAAATATTAAAAAGGCTAAAATCCCAAAGGCTTGTAAAAAAAAATCAGAAAGATAGAAAAAAAAAGAAAAAAATTTATTATGGGTATTTTTCTCAGCAGGAAAAATATAACTAATATTATTGGCGGAGTAGGTTGTTAAAGAAATAAAGTATGCAAAACCAGAAAAAATGATGATTAGGCCTGAAAGTTCAATTAATTTTAATTTGATAAATGTTATTATTTTTTCCATATTTTACTTAGCGAATCACAATTAAAACCTTTGTATCATTAATATTCAGTTGATAGAATTCCAAAGCAAAAGCTTACTATGCTAAACTCTCAAAAAATTTGTATTATCGGTTCTGGATTAACAGGTTCGACTATCGCTTATTTATTATCAAAGTTTAAGCTTCAGATAGATATTGTAGATGATAATTATAAAAAAAAAATTTCTACTAAGCTGGCATTAAGCAAAAGTTCCTTAGAT
This sequence comes from Candidatus Allofontibacter sp., assembly GCF_040404065.1. Classification (GTDB taxonomy): domain Bacteria; phylum Pseudomonadota; class Alphaproteobacteria; order Pelagibacterales; family Pelagibacteraceae; genus Fontibacterium. The sequence continues at coordinate 158,145 of NZ_JBBAJM010000001.1, read as the reverse complement.
CAATTACATAACTCTGGATTAAAGGAGATAAAGAAGAAATCAAACCCAATTAAAAATATTTATTTATACGACTCTTATTCAGAAATTAATTTAGAAAAAGATTTAAAATTCTCATCTTCTAATAAAGAGAAAGTTTTGGCTTATATAATTGACAGCACAACTTTGCTTTCAGACCTTAATAAAAATTTGAGAAATCTAAATAATATCAATTTTATAAAAAAAAAAATTTCTTCTATTAACGATAATAATATTTTTAAAACAATAACTTTTGAAGATTTTTCTAAAAAAAATTATAGTCTTGTTATTTTAACTTCCAGAAATAATCTTGAACTTTTGCCAAAAATTAATTTAAAAACAATTATAGACAAATCTTATAACGAAGATGCTTATGTCTTTAGTATAAGTCATAAAAAAATTATAAATAATTCTGCTAGGCAGTTTTTTTTAAAAGATGGACCTTTGGCTTTTTTGCCTATTTCTAGCGAAAAAACTTTTGTTATTTGGTCTATTAAAAAAGACTCGTTTAATAAGAAATATGTTTCAAATAAGAATTATTTATTAAATTTTTTTAATAAAAATTTTAAAGAATTATTTAAGCGTATCAACTCTGTTTCTGACATTAGTGTATTTAATTTAGATTATGTTTTTAATGAATTAAAACAATTTAAAAGAACACTATTGTTTGGTGACATTGCTTCTAAAATACATCCTATAGCTGGGCAAGGATGGAATATGACTTTAAGAAATGCTTTTTCTTTAGTCAAGGTTATTAAAGATTTTGAGGATTTGGGGTTAGAGATTGGTAACAATATTTTTATAGAAAAATATTTAGATGAGGTGAAATTAAATAATTTTGCTTTTACAACTTTAATAGACGGAATAAGAAAAATATTTGATATTAAAATTGATGGCTATGCTTCTATGAGAAAAAATACACTTTCTATAATTGATAAGAATTATTTTATCAAAAATAATTTAGCCAAGGTAGCTGACAAAGGTTTATTTATTTAACTTTTCAATTTTTAATATTTTTTTCTTTAAAGAAATACCTCCTTTTGATGAGTAGCCTCCTAAACTCCCATCGGACCTTATAACTCTATGACAGGGTATATGAAGGAGCAATTTATTTTCACCACAGATTCTTCCAATTTGTCTTGGGTGTAAATTTAGTTTTTTTGCGATATTGTTATAGGTGGTCGTCATTCCGTAAGGGATTTTTTTTATTTCCTTCCATACTTTCAGTTGCATTGTTGATCCATTAATTTTGCATTTAAAATTAAATTTTTTTTTCCTTCCTTCAAAGAACTTTTTAATTTGGTTCTTAATTGCAGATTTATTTGGGTCTATTTTTTGTTTAACATTTTTGCTAAAATTAATATCAGCGACATAACCTTTTCTTTCTATAATCGAGACAAAACCAAATTTAGTTTTAAAGGATAACTGCAAAGTTGACATTTGTATTAAAAGTAAATCATATCATTTTTTTATGTCAATATTTGCACTAGCAACAGCTCCAGGAACTTCTGGTTTGGCAGTTATAAGGGTGTCTGGCAAGGATGCTCTTAAAATAGCTATGAGCATAACTCAAATCAAAAAGATCAAGCCAAGGTTAGCTAATTTCGGTCCATTTTATGATCAAAAAAAGGAGATTATCGACAATGGAATATATATATTTTTTCCTAAACCTAATAGCTATACAGGGGATGATGTCGTTGAATTTCATGTGCATGGCAGTAATGCAGTAATTAAATATTTTTTAAAAACTTTATCTGGATTTAAGAATTGTAGATTAGCAAAGCCAGGAGAATTTACTAAGACTGCCCTTCTCAATAAAAAAATTAACTTGCTCCAAGCAGAGAGTTTGATTGATCTAATAAACTCAGAAACCGAACTTCAGAGAAAACAAGCCTTAAGGATTATGAATGACGATACAACCAAAATTTATGATGATCTAAGAAATGAAATTATAAAAATTCTTTCAGATTATGAAGCTGTTATAGATTTTTCAGATGATGAAGTCGGAGATAATGTCTTTTTAATAAATAGACCTAAGTTATTGAATTTAAACAATAAAATTAAAAATATTATCTATAAAAGCAAGAATTCAGAAAAAATTAGAGAAGGTTTTAAGATTTCAATTATAGGTCCAACTAATTCTGGAAAATCATCATTAATGAATTGTTTAGCCAATCGAGAAGTGTCCATTGTCTCTAGTGTCCCAGGAACAACAAGGGATATCATTGAGACAAGCATTATGCTAAATGGAAAGTTAGTTAGATTTTTTGATACCGCTGGTTTAAGAAAATCAAAAAATGTTATTGAGAAAAAAGGTATTTCCTTAACTAAAAAGAACTTAGAAAATTCTGATTTAAAATTAATAATTTTTGATCAAACAAAAAAAATAGATAAAAAAATTTTAAGGTTGTATGATTCAAAGTCAATTTTAGTTTTAAACAAAATTGATATAAAATCTTCAAAAAATATTTTTAAAAAAAAAATATATAAACCCATCAAAATTTCTGCAAAGAAAAATATCGGAATTTCTAACCTTATTAAAATTATATCTAAAGAAATTGATCAGCATTTTGTACTTAATGAAGATAATATTGTTTCAAGACAAAGACATATAAAAAGCCTTGAAAATGCTATGTTTTTTATTAATAAATCTCTTAAAAAAACATCTATTAATCAAATAGATTTGGCAGCTGAAGATCTTAGATTGGCGACTAGAAGCCTAGGTGAGATCCTTGGTTATGTTAATGTTGAAGAATTATTAGACAGAATTTTCAAAGATTTTTGCATCGGAAAGTAGCATAAAATAACTTATCTTTTGGGTTAATGAGATATATAAACCCTCCATGAATTCAGAAAAAAAATTTGATGTAATAGTCATTGGTGCAGGACACGCTGGTTGTGAAGCTGCTGCTGCTGCTGCGCGTTCAGGAGTTCATACTGCCCTTATTACAAATTCCCTTTCTACAGTTGGTGAAATGTCATGCAATCCTGCAATCGGAGGCTTAGGAAAAGGTCACTTAGTTAGAGAAATAGATGCATTAGATGGCATCATGGGAGTTGTTGCAGACCAATCTGGAATTCAATTCAGATTATTAAATAGCAGCAGAGGTCATGCCGTTAGAGGGCCCAGAACGCAGTCTGATAGAGAACTCTATAAAAAATATATGCAAAAAATGCTTTTAAACTATTGTAATTTAAGTCTTTTTTATGATCCAATTGTAAAGTTTGAATTTAATAAAAATAACATTATTTCAGTCGCGACACAGTCTGGAAATTCATTTTCTGCTAAGAAATATATTTTAACAACTGGAACTTTTTTAAATGGACTTATCCATATTGGTGATGAAAAAATTTCAGCAGGTCGTATAAATGAGAAGCCAACTTTAGGCTTAAGTGAGCAGTTAAAAAAGTTAAATTTCAGAATTGGTAGATTAAAAACAGGAACTCCACCAAGACTCGATGGAACAACTATTAATTATGAAAATTTAGAAATGCAGGGAGCGGATAGTAAACCTTATTTTTTCTCTTATTTAACTAAAAAAATAAATGCCAAACAAATTTCTTGTGGGATCACTTATACTAATGAAGAAGTTCATCGCATTATTGAAAAGAACTTAAAAAAAAGTGCAATGTACTCAGGATCAATAATCAGTGTCGGACCAAGATATTGCCCTTCTATAGAAGATAAAATTGTAAAATTTAAAGATAAGCAAAGACATCAAATTTTTTTAGAACCGGAAAGTCTTAGTACAAATATAGTTTACCCGAATGGGATCTCAACATCACTTCCGAAGGAAATACAACAAGAAATATTATTTAAAATCAATGGTTTAGAGAATGTTAGAATGATTAGGCCAGGTTACGCAATTGAGTATGATTATGTGTTTCCTACTGAGCTAGATTTCACTCTTAAGACAAAAAAAATTGAAGATTTATATCTTGCAGGACAAATAAATGGAACCACAGGTTATGAAGAAGCTGCTGCTCAAGGAATCGTTGCCGGTCTCAATGCAGCTCAGTCAGTTAAAAATTTAGAACCAATAAAATTTGAAAGATCTCAGTCTTATATTGGAGTTATGATTGATGATTTGATAACCAAAGGTGTTAGCGAGCCATACAGAATGTTTACATCTCGAGCAGAATATAGATTAACTCTACGATCTGATAATGCTGATCTAAGGTTAACTCCACTAGCTATTAAAAATAATTTTATAGCTGCAGATCGAAAATCAAAATTTGTCAATAAAATCAATAACTTAAATGATTTTAAAGCTATTCTATCTGGTAAAGTTGTTTCTCCAACGGTTTTAAAGAAAAACGGAATTAAGATTTCTCAAGACGGAAGAAAAAAATCGCTTTTACAAATTTTGAAGTTCAAGGATGTGACCTTAGAAAAAATTAGAAGTATCTTTTCTGATATACCTAAATATGATGACGAAATTGAAGATTTAATAAAAACAGAATCTCATTATAGTGGTTATATAGATCAGCAAAAAAGAGACATTAGCATTTTCGAAAAGGATGAAAATCTTATAATTCCTAAAAATATAGATTATGATTCAATTTCTGGTCTTTCTAATGAAATAAAAAGAAAATTAAAAGATATTAGTCCGTTAACATTTGGTCAGGCACTTAGAATAGATGGTGTTACTCCTGCAGCTGTTAATATTCTTATGATTTATTGTAAAAACACTCTTAGAAAAGCATCATAGATATATGGATGATAATGTTGAATTTTTTATTAAAAAATTCAATGTTTCACGTGAAACAATAGATAAACTAAAAATATATAAGGATTTTTTAATATTATCTAATAAAAAGTTAAATTTAATAGGAAAAACTACAGAAAATAGCATATATTCTAGACATTTTTTAGATTCTGCTCAAATATACAATATAATTAATAAAAAATTAGATATTGTCGATTTAGGTTCAGGAGCTGGATTTCCAGGATTAATAATAAAGCTATTAATGGAAGATGAAAAAATAGATGGAAAAGTAATATTAATAGAGAAAAGTAATAAAAAATCTAATTTTTTGTTAAATATTTCAAATTTGTTAAATTTGAAAATAAAAATATATAGCAAAAAATTAGAAGATTATAATTTCAACAATCAAAGCTCTGTTGTTTCTAGAGCATTCAAATCTACTCTATCTACCTTAGATCTATTATTTAAAAATATAAGTAAAATTGAAGAAATAGTCCTTTTAAAGGGAAAAACTTATCAACAAGAAATAGATGAGGCTAAAAAAAAATATACTTTCAATATAGAAAAATTTAAAAGTATTACCTCTGATGAATCTTATATTCTTAAAATTACAGATGTTAAACTATATACAACTTAAGGTTGTAAATGCCTAGGATAATTTCTGTTATAAATCAAAAAGGGGGAGTTGGTAAAACTACGACAGCAATAAATCTGGCTGCAGGTCTTGCTTTAAAAAATTATAAAGTTTTACTTATTGATCTGGACCCTCAAGGTAATGCTTCAACTGGTGTCGGTATTAGTCAAAGTGAAAGGGATAAATCAATCTATGACTTACTTATAAAAAAAGATTCTTTTCTTGAGTGTATAAAGAAAACTAAAATAGAAAATTTAAGCATCATTTCAGCCAATGCTGATCTCTCAGGTCTTGAAACTGAAGTTGCAAATAATTCTCAAAAAGCTTTTTTATTAAAAAATATTATTGAAGACCCAATAAATAATTTAGAAAAAGAAAAATTTTCTTATATCATAATTGATTGTCCTCCATCTCTTAGTCTGCTTACAATTATGTCATTAGTTGTTTCTCATTCATTAGTTGTTCCTCTGCAAACAGAATTTTTTGCCTTGGAGGGGTTAAGTCAATTAGTCAAAACTATTGATCGTATTAAAATTAATTTAAATCCAAATTTAGAAATACAAGGCATAGTTTTGACTATGTATGATAAACGAAACAGACTTTGCGCTGACGTTGAAAAAGAGGGAAGAAATTTCTTTGGAAATAAAGTTTATAATACAAATATTCCCCGTAATGTAAGGATTTCAGAGGCTCCATCTTTTGGAATGCCAGTTATTTTGTATGATAAATATTGTGCTGGTTCTTTAGCGTATAATAATTTTGTAGAGGAGTTTTTAAGTCGAGAAAACTTACAGGAGAAAAAAGTAGCTTAAGATGATTGGAAATAAATTTAAAGGTTTAGGAAAAGGTTTGTCAGCTCTAATGGGTGATGTGACTCCTGAAAATATTCAGAACAATAATTCTTCAGAAAAAGTACCTATACATTTTATATATCCAAATGCATCTCAACCAAGAAAAAATTTTAATCAAGATTTGCTAAATGAGTTATCAGAATCAATTAAAGAGCAGGGAATTATTCAGCCAATATTAGTCAGAAAAAAATCAGTAGATAAGTATGAAATAATTGCAGGAGAAAGAAGATGGAGAGCCGCTCAACTTGCAAAAGTTCATGAAGTGCCGGTTATTGTTTTGGATGTTGATGATAAAAAATCTTTGGAATTTGCAATATTAGAAAATATTCAAAGGACAGATTTGAATGGCATAGAAGAAGCTTTGGGTTATGACAATTTAGTAAAACAGTACGGCTATTCCCAAGAGACATTGTCAAAAATTCTTGGAAAGAGCAGAAGTCATATAGCTAACACGTTAAGACTTGCCAATTTACCTGAAGAGATACAAAAAATGATTTCTGATGGATTATTAACAGCGGGTCATGCAAGATGTTTAGTTAACGTACCTAATAATATTAAACTTGCAAAAGTCATAGTTAATAAAAATCTTTCCGTAAGGCAGGCTGAATTTTTCGTCAAAAAAGAACAAGCTTTTGGGGGCTTAAAGAGAGCTAAGGCAAATAATAAGGATACAAATATAAAATCATTAGAGAGAGAATTAGAACTTTTAATGGGTATTAATGTTGATATTAAAAATAAAAAAAATAACTCAGGAGAGATTAAATTTTCTTACAAAAATTTAGATCAATTAAATAAAGTTATTAGTGTTCTTAAAAGACATTTTAGATAAATTTTGAGATAAAAAGTAATAAAATTGAGTATCTTGGTTTAAATCAATTTTTTTAAAGTCTGTTTCGATTTTATTCAAATTACTTAAAAATTTCTCAAGATCATTAATCTTCCAAAGCTTTAAAATATTTTTTATTCTGTCTTTGTCTTTCCAAAAAATAGGCGGTTTGTATTGCTCAATTTTTTCATCTATTGAGAGATTTTTGTTATTTTTTTGTATTTCTAAAATTTTAATTATAAACGATCTAAGAATAATAATTATTTCTATAAAATTTTTATCATAATTAGACATGTTAGATATAAATTCATTAATATAACTTTCTTTTTTTGATAGCAAAATATCAATAATTTCATCATTTTTTTGCAAGTCCGGGTCAGTACAAATTTCCTCAATTACTTGGTCAGTAATTTTTTTAGAACTTTTATATAAATTTAATTTTTCTACGACTTCTTTAATTTTTGATCTTTTTAAAGAAGCTGAATTAATAATTATTTCAATTTGAGAATCTGATAATTGAATTTTATTTATTTGTATTTGCTGGATAAGAAATTTTTTTATATCAAATTTATTTTCTTGATAACAAGGAATGCAAATTGCTAATTTATCGTATTCTCCGAACTGTCTTAATTTAGAATTTTTTAACAGTAACTCAGAGTTTAAAATAATAAGATTATCACTTATATTATTTTTAACTTTATTAATTATATCTAGTATTTTGTCAGAGCAATTTTTGATGACTAAAATATTCTTATTATCATCAAATAAGGAGCCATTGAGATAATAATTAGTAATATTTTCTGGACTTTTAATTACATCTTCCTCAAAAATATTTCGTGCTGCTCTCTTTTCATCTAAAAAAATATTAATGATTTGTTGATTTAAATCTTTAATTAAATCTTGATTTTCTCCATATAAAAGAATTATTTTTCCTTTAAAAAAATCTTTTTTTTTAAGACTTAATTCTTGTGATTTTAACAACATCGGAACACTTAATTTAATGAGAGCTTCGATTTAAATAAGATATTTTGAATAATTCCATCTAGTAATAATTTTTTCTCGTTATCTTTAACTAAAATATTACTCGAGATATTGTCTGTTACAGCCACTCTTTTGTCTTTAGAAACAGAGTCTTGATAAACTACGGTTCCATCTTTATCCAGAAATTGATAAGTGACCGTTAATCTAATTATCTGTTCAGTTGCTATTCCTCTAGAGTCTACTAAAGAGTTTTCAGCTGTGTCGAAGATTTGGGCTTTAAAGACATAAGCCTTTGTTGATTTCTCATCTCTTGTAAAGTTAAGTCTTCTTTCTAGCTCAAATGTTAGATTTTTATCGCCAATTATTTCCATTTTTGAAACAACAACTGACTTTGGATTTCCAACATATATTGGTGAAAATCCACATTGATAAATAAAAATCGATACTATGAAAGTTACAATAATTTTATTTATCATTTGTTACAATATTAAGTAGTTTATTTTTTATAAAGATTTTTTTAACAATAATTTTTTCATCTAATATAACTTTAATATTTTTAATTGCTAATGATTTGCTAAAAATACTGTCTTCGTTCTCGTTATCAGTCGCATTAATAATTGCTCTTTTTTTACCATCTATTTGAACTACAATTTCAAAATTATCTTTTTTTAATAGAGAATCCTTAATTTTTGGCCATTCTTGATTAACAAGATCATCTTTTCCTGTAATTTTTTGCCAGCATTCATTAGCAATATAAGGGATAAATACAGATATAATAATTAGGTATTGTTTATATACATTTATAATTTCTTCTTTTTCTAAAGTCTTCATCTCAATTTGTTCATTAATATTATTTAAAAAAACATAAAGTTTGGCCACAGCCACATTGATATGGAACTTTTCTATGCAATCCGTAACTTCTTTAATTAAAAGATTAGTGCTTACAAAAAATTTATTTTCTTTTTCATCTTTTACTTTTTTATATATTTTGATTTTTTCATATGTCCTCCAGATTTTTTGGATATATTTAAATGCCCCTTGAATTCCACTATCGCTCCATTGGATACCTCTATCTGGGGGGCTATCTGATAAAATAAACCATCTCACACTGTCAGATCCATAAATTTTAATAATATCGTCAGGATCAATAATATTTTTTTTTGATTTCGACATGGCCTGACTATCGCCTTTTAAAACTTTTTCTTTATTTTTTAGGAAGAAACCTCCGTTTTCCTCAATAACATCTTTTGGAAAAATCCATTTTCCTTCTTTAGTTTTAAAAGTTGGGTGACATACCATTCCTTGAGTAAACAAATTTTCAAATGGCTCTGATACTTTTAATTTAAATTCATTTTTTAAGGCTAAAGTAAAAAATCTTGAATAGAGTAGATGTAATATAGCGTGTTCTACGCCGCCAATATATTGATCAACCGGCATCCAGTAATTGGCTTCATCTGTATTAAAAGGTTTGTTATTTTCTTGAGGCGAGCAAAAGCGTAAAAAATACCAAGAAGAGTCTACGAAAGTATCTAGAGTATCCGTTTCTCTAATTGCTTTCATTCCCGTTTCAGGGCATTTTGTGTACTTCCATGTTGGATGGTTTTCTAATGGGTTACCAGGTTTATTAAAATCAATATCCTTAGGTAGGGTTACGGGAAGATCTTTTTCAGGTACTAATATAATTTTACCATCTTCTCTGTACATGATAGGAATTGGACATCCCCAATATCTTTGTCTTGATACGCCCCAGTCTTTAAGACGATATGTTATTTTAGATTTACCGATTTTTTTTTCTTCTAATTTTTGAATAATTTTTCTTTTAGCTTCTTCAATTGTTAAATCGTTAATAAATTCTGAATTAACAATATAACCATCTTCAGTATAAGCCTGGTCTTTAATATTAATGGCTTTAGATTTATCTGGAGTTACGACCGGAAGTATTTCCAGATCATATTTTATGGCAAATTCTAGATCTCTTTGATCATGAGCAGGGCAGCCAAAAATAGCTCCCGTGCCATAGTCCATGAGAATGAAATTAGCGACGTAAATAGGTATTTTTTTATTTGAAAAAGGATGAAAAACAGAAAATGATGTTTTAAATCCAAGCTTTTCATTTTTTGATAATTCAGATTCAATTCTAATATTTTTTAAAGCAGTATTTTTAAAATCTTTGAAATTTTTTTCATCTTTAAAAGATTCAGTAAATGGATGGTCAGGAGCAATTGCTATAAAAGAAGCTCCAAAGATTGTATCTGGTCTTGTTGTAAAAATTTTAATTTTGGTGTCCTTGTAGTCTGTAGTAAAATCGATTTCACAACCTTCGGATTTTCCAATCCAGTTTTTTTGCATTAATTTTACTTTTTCGGGCCAACCTTTTAAATTTTCTAATGAATTTAATAACTCATCAGAGTATTTGGTGATATTTAGAAACCATTGGCTTAGTTTCTTTCTCTCAACCGTAGCTCCTGATCTCCAACCTTTTCCATCAATAACCTGTTCATTTGCAAGAACTGTGTTGTCGACAGGGTCCCAATTAACATAACTTTCTTTTTTGTAGACAAGATTATTTTTAAAAAAATTGGAAAATATTATTTGTTGGTGTTTGTAATATTTTTCATCACAGGTAGATAATTCTTTGTCCCAATCAATAGACAAACCAAGACGTTTTAGTTGAGATTTCATTGTTGAAATATTTTTTAAAGTCCATTCCTGCGGATGTAGATTATTTTGTATGGCGGCATTCTCGGCAGGTAAGCCAAAAGCATCCCAACCCATTGGATGAAGAACATTATAACCATTTAATCTTTTAAAATTAGCTATGACATCACCCAGGGTATAATTTCTAACGTGACCCATATGAATATTTCCTGATGGATAAGGAAACATCTCTAAACAATAAAATTTTTTGTTTTTTTCGCTTTTTGTCTTAAATACTTTGTTTTTTTCAAAAGACTCTTGCCATTTTTTTTCTACAGGCAAGGGATTATAATTATCCATTACTAAAACTTTATTTTAAAACTTTTAATCTTTAGGTTGATTTTTTAAATCTTCTACTCTCATCGATCTAGCAGAAAATAGAATTTTATCTTTAATCTCTTGAGGAAGATTATTATTCAGCTTGGTCGTTGTACATTTATTATTTTCATCGCAAACTTTTTTATGAGCTGTCACTTGAATTGAGTCAGATCTTAATTCGTTGCTAAGAAATCTTACCGTAAGTTTAACTTGCTCATTAGAATTTAAATTTTCAGAGTACCAATCATAAACTATAACTCCGCCAGAATAATCTGCGTTCAATAAAGGTAAAAAATCTAAACTTTTTAAAGTTGCTCTCCATAAAACATTTGAAGTTGCAAAATCGAATGTGGTGCTATTTTTTTTAGAATTATTTATGTCCCCAAATATTCCACCCTTTTTATCTCTAAATTCTTCAGCTTTTTTCTGAGGGTTTGGTTCAATTATTACTTTTTCACCAGTTACAGGATCATATTTAGCGCAACCTATAATTGTTAATGATAAAGTTATTAGGAAAATAATATTTTTCATGGAAAACATAGTAATATTATAGCTTAAAAATCGTTTTTTTGCTCATTTTACTATCAAAATTCATATGTGTCATTATTGCAACATTATTAAAAAGAAATAAAAATAAAGCTTAATATAGTTAAGTTTTTAGCAAACATTTAATATTAATCAACCAATTATAACCAAGTGGTTATAACAACTTAACAAATAAGGAAAACAATGAAAAACAAACTATTAATTACTAGCGCTTTAGCAGCTGGTAGCTTAATGGCTGGTAGCATTGCTAACGCTCAAACTTATTACGAAAAAGGTAATAATTATGGACAATCTACAACTACTGTAGGTGGCGATTTAGCGATTATCTATTCAGCTTTCAGAAAGCAAAATGGTACGTTAACAAACAATGCAACTTCTGGCCTTAACTCTTCAAGAGGTTTTGGTAGAGAGTCGCAATTAAACGTTTCTAACAGAGGAAAACTTAACAACGGTCTTGAGTACGCCGCTGGTTTCTCTTTAGAGTTTGATGGAAGAGGTGCTTCAAACACTACTTCAGCAACTGAAACTCCATCAATTTCAAACGAAAACGTTTATGTTGATTTAATAATCGGAAACACAACTTTGACTGTTGGTCTTGACCACGTTCAAAGAGCGTACAGTGGTTCAGTACCAGCAGTATTTAACATCACTGAGTTGATGACGGCTGCAGGTTCAAAAACTACTTACGTAACTGGTGCTAAAACATCAGAATCAGCTCACGTTGGTATAATTCAGAGCGTTCCTTCTTTAGGATTAAAAGCTTCTGCAATTTACGCTCCTAGAACTGGAGACACGGGTGGAGAAGATGTTGCATCTGTTACTTCAAACATCGGAACTAACTCTTCTTACGAAGTTGGTGTAATCGGTGTTGATGCTTTCGGTATCAAAGGTCTTGGCGTTACTGGTTTTTATAACAGTATGACAAAATCTAACGTAACGTATTACGGCGCTGTAAAAGGTGTTGAGTACGGTGTATCTTATAACTTCGGTACAGTTGCTATCGGTTTTGATAAGTACAAAAACGAAAATGGTATAGGTTCTGCGGCAGCAATTAACGTGTTAGGTGAGAACGCTAACAATGCTGTAGCTGTCACTAAGAAATATGGTGCTACATACGCTGTAGATTCTAACCAAACTTTAGGTTTAGTTAAATCAGTTACTGATACCTCAGGTGCGGCTATGAACGGTTTAACAGAAACTGTTACAGCTATTCAATATGGTTATAACTTTGGACCAGTTGCTGTATCTGCAACGGCTTCTAAATTTACTAACATATACGACGCTGCTACTGGTCCAACAGACCAATCTAACGGTCGTATGGCCCAAGTTAGAGTTTCAACTAAATTTTAATTATAGTTAAATATAATTAGGTTTTATTAAACCCGCCCTCTTATAAAAGAGAGGGCGGGTTTTTTTATTTCTAGGTTATTAATAAAAGTATTAAAACCAATTCCTTGAACTTTAGTTTCTTTTATTCTTCTAAAATTTGAAAGATTAATACCACCCATAGTAAAGGTGCTTTCACGCCAATCTTTCGATATTAAGTTAAATTTAACGACCCCCAACAATTGATAATTAGTGTATTTTTTATTTGCAAATATTGGAGATAAGATAATGTTTTTACAGTTTTGTTTTATTTTAAAATAATATTCCCTTTGATTGTGAACTTTTCCAATAATTCTAAATTCTTTTTTACAAGTTATTTTATTAGAAAAAACTACCCTTTTATTGTTGTGTGATAAAACAATGCCGTCCAAATTAAATTGGTAGGCAATTCTTAGATTATCTAGAATATATAATTTTATATTATTATATTTACAAAATTTTTTAATAATTAAAAAATTTTTAAGATCATTTATAGATGTTTCATTATAAACTATGGCTATGTTTTGAAATTTTAGTACATTTTTGCTTATTTGTTCGTTAATGTAGCTAGTAAAGAAATAAAAATTTTCAGAGTAAAATTTATTTAATTGCATATGTCTTTAATTGATAATTATAAATTAATACGAGATAAAATAAATGCATTATCTACTGGGGTAACCTTAGTCGCGGTTTCTAAAACATTTTCTCTAAATTATATAAAACCTTTAATTGATTTTGGTCATTTAGATTATGGCGAGAATAAAGTTCAAGAGGCTGTAGAGAAGTGGACTGATTTGATTGCTTTAAAAAAAGACTTAAAATTACATATGGTCGGTAACGTTCAAAGTAATAAAGCCGAACAAGTTGTTAAAATATTTTCATATGTGCACTCTTTAGATAGTGAAAAACTTGCAGATAAGTTCTCAGTAATTCAATCTAAGTTTAATAAGCAATTAAAATATTTTATTCAGGTGAATATAGGTAGCGAAAGTCAAAAAAAAGGTATTGATATTTCGCTAGTCCCACAATTTGTTAACTATTGTCAAAAAGAATTAAAATTAAATATTTTAGGATTAATGTGCATTCCCCCAATCAGCACATCTCCTGATAGTTTTTTTTCTAAGTTAAGAGATTTAAATGAAAGTTTTAATTTTAAAGATTTAAGTATGGGAATGTCCTCTGATTTTGAAATAGCCATTAAATACGGAGCAAATTATGTAAGAATTGGCTCATCTTTATTTGGTGATAGAGCTAAATAATTTTAATTTTTGTATTTTTTCTAATTACAGACAATAGATTAATTAAATTTTCTTTATTAAGAGCAATACATCCTTCTGTTTTTTTAAATGTTTTTTTTGCCACATGAATAAATATTGCAGAGCCCCTATTTTTGATAATAGGATTTAAATTATAGTTTAAAACAACAACTAAATCATAAAGCCTATCACTGCGATAAAGTTTTTCGCATCCAAAATTACTCGGTAATCTTATTAGTTTATTATAAAATTTACTTTTAGGATCGTCACACCAACCCATATTTTTTTTTATTCTTATTTTTTTTAAAGGTGTTTTGAGATTTTTAATTTTGTCTGCTCGATAGAAAACTTTAACTAATTTAAATATACCTCTTGGTGTTATTGAATCACCTTCCTTAATTTTTTTACCTATTCCTGCTTTCCCCAATGCGCATCGAAACTTCAAATTTTTAAAGGTTAAGTGACCAGATTCTTTTACAATAATCATATTAAATGTATTATATATTTATTTATGAATAACATTCACCTTCATATTTTTGGATCTAAAGTTTTTTTTAATCTAATTGAAGAACTTAATCTTGAATATAAGTCTTTTTTTGAAAAGAATAACACCTCTATAATAGAGAATAACTTCTCTAATAACGAAATTAGAATTGTATTTGTTGAAGGTTTGAAATTAACAGATCTTAAAATTTTTTTTAAACAAAATGTACCGACAATATTCTTATCGAGCAATAAAGATTATGTTTTAAAAAACAAACTTTCTTTACTAGAGTTTCATGCAGCTCTTTTAACCCCAATTGACTTGTTATCCTTTAAAGAAATATTGAAAATCTTAACTATTAAATATAATTTTTTTAAACAATCGAAGATTATTATCGGCAACTACGAAATTGATTCTAATCAAAAAATAATTTTAAAAAATAATGTAAAGACCAAGTTAACAGAAAAAGAATTACAATTAATTTTAACGCTCCATAAGAAAAATGGAATGCAAAAATCCATGTTATTAAAAAAAATATGGAACTATAATTCTGATTTGGAGAGTCATGCGTTTGAGACTAATTTACATAGATTAAGAAAAAAAATTGAAAAGTCTTATAAAGACAAAGAATTTATAATTGAAAAGAATTCTTTATATTATTTAGGGGGTTAATTTAACCTTGCTCCAATTTTTTGAATCACTTTTGCTGCGATAAGTGAGCCGCTATATAAGCATTTCTTAATTTCTGATTGATCTACATATTCTTTTAAAAAACCAGCTGCAAATAAATCGCCAGCACCAGTCAAATCTAGAGTTTTAGCAACTTTATGAGCTTCGCAATTAACAATTTCATTATTTATCATAGCTAAACTTCCCTTTTCACTCATTGTCACAACTAATAATTTATTAAATTTTTTTAATTGATTTATAGAGTCGATAATATTTTTTGCACCTGCTAATTCAATAATTTCTTTTTCATTTCCTATTAAAATATCTAAGTCATTTTTTAATAGATGAATAAAATCTTCTTTGTGACGAGTTACGCAGAAGATATCAGATAGACTCATGGCAATTTTAATCCCTTTTGTTTTTGATAATTTAATTAAATGCTTAAACATTTTTTCACTTGTGCCTTTATCCCAAAGGTACCCTTCTAAAAATATTAAACCTTTATTTAAAATTTCCTCCTCATTTAGGTCATTAGCAGAAAGTTGTGATGATATTCCAAGATAAGTGCACATGGTCCTTTCAGAGTCTGGTGTTATTAAAATAATAGAGGCGCCAGTTGATAAATCTTCTGTTTTTTCGATGTAGTTAAATTTTACATTTATATCTTGAAGACTTTTCTTATATAATTTTCCAAATTCATCAAAGTTAATTTTTCCAATAAAGGAAGAATTGCCATTTAAGTAAGATATTCCAGCCATAGTATTGGCAGCCGATCCACCTGCTAAAACTTTATCAATGCAAACTTTTTTTTTTAAAGAATTGAATTCATCTTTATTAATTAGTTTCATTGAGCCTTTAATAAGATTGTTGTCCTTTAAAAAGTCTTCATTAACATGACAAAAAACGTCAACAATAGCATTCCCAACTCCTAAAATACTTTTATTCATATTTTTTTTTATATAGACAAATTTTATTAATAACACATGTTTTACATGAAGGATTACGAGCTTTGCAAACATATCTTCCATGTAAAAGAATTAGATGATGTGCTTTAGAAAGATGATTTTTTGGAAGAATTGTTAGAAGTTTTTTTTCAACTTTGTCAGGAGTCTTTTCATTTGTAAGTCCTGTTCTATTGCTAACTCTGAAAACATGAGTATCTACGGCAATAGTTGGTTTATTAAATGCGGCATTTAAAACAACATTTGCAGTTTTCCTTCCAACTCCAGGTAATTTGATTAAATCATCAAAATTATTTGGTACTTTACTTTTATGTTCAGTAATTAAAATTTTAGATAAGTTATATAAATTTTTAGCTTTATTATTAAAAAGTCCTATACTTTTAATTAAATTTCTTATTTTATATTCTCCAAGTCTTAAGAAATGTTCAGGTTTATAATATTTTTTATAAATATCTTTCGTCACGTTATTTACATTTACATCGGTACACTGAGCTGAAAGAACAACTGAAGTTAATAAAGTAAAATGATTTCTATATTTTAAGGAGGTTTTAGGGTTTTTGATTGACTGATCTAATAAATTAATAAGTTTTAAAGCTTTATTTTTATCAAGTGACATTAAAAATTAGCGGATTTAATTTATCTATTTTAGTCTAAACATGTCCTGCATATTGAATAATCCCTTATTTTTTTTACTTATCCAAATTGCGGCATTTAAGGCTCCATCTGCAAATAATTCTCGAGAATAGGCAGTATGCTTTAATTCTATACTTTCTGTTTTATTAGAAAAAAAAATATTATGTTTGCCGATCGTGTCTCCTTTTCTTGTAATAAAAAAATTGATTTTATTTTTATTAAAATTTCCTTTTTTATTTAAAAAGGATTTTCCTGTTATAGATGCTAATTTTTTATTTTTACCTTTAGCAACCGCATTTGCCAACATTAGTGCTGTACCAGATGGATAGTCAATTTTTTTTTTATGATGGTTATCTCCAATTGCAATTTGATAATTATTTTGAATTTTGTTTGATAAAATTGTGGCTATATATTCAATAAGATTTATTCCTAAACTCATATTTCCAGATTTAAATATAGCAATTTTTTTAGAAAATTTTTTTATTAAACTATTTTGTTTTTCTGTAAATCCAGTTGTTCCTATAACTATTCTTTTCTTTAAATGAGTCGCGTATTTAAGAATTTGTAGAGACGATTTAGGCCTTGAAAAATCTATAATAACATCGGTTTTTTTAAAGGCTTCTAAATTATTTTTTTGAGTTTTAATATTATTAAAAATCTTTTTTTCTTTTATATCTGTAACACTATGTAATATTAAATTTTTATTTTTTAATACTTCTTTAATAAGAATTTTCCCCATTCTTCCTAGTCCACCACAAATAGTAATTCTGATTTTCTTCATTTTGTTATATTTATTATATTTTTTATATAATTAGTTAATATAAATATTTTCTGGCGCCAAATTTTTATAATAGTTTTCGTAAATTTGCTGGTAAGCTTTTTCTAAATTTTTAGTGTAAATTTTTGTATTAAAGGTATTCGAACTTTTAATTGAGGAAATAAGTTTTTGTCTAATTTCTTTTAATTTTTCAGGATTATTAGCTAAGTATATTGCAAAGTTTTCATAATCCTCAATATTCGAGGTTATAAGCTCTGGTATGTTTAAATTTTTTAAAAGACTAGCAGAAACTCTGCTTTGAAAAGATTGGCCTGTCATTGTTAGCAACGCAAGTCCAGATGATAAGGCTTCACTTGCAGTTGTATGAGCAGCATAAGGAAAAGTGTCTAAAAAAAGATCACAAAATTTAAATCTTTGAAAAATATCCTCATAATCTACAAATGGTGAGAACAATATTCTATTAGCATCAACCCCTCTTTTTAAAGCCTCGCCTATTAAGTTCTCTTTGCAAGAATTATTGCTTTCAAGGAGACAAAGATATGTATTTTTTGTTTTTTTTAGAATTCTCATCCAAGAATTAAAAATGGTAGGATTGACTTTATAAATACTATTAAAACAGCAATATACAAAGCCTGATTCAGGTAAATTAAATTTTTTACGATCATAATTGTTATGTACGGTGCTTCTTTTAGAGTCATAAGGCTGAAAAGAATCTGGCATATAAATTATTTTTTCAAAATAAAATTTTTTATTTTTATCATCTATTATATTTTTATCAGCAATAATATAATCCATGTAAGAACCCACAGTTCCTGGATAACCTAAAAAATTTATTTGAATTGGAGCGATTTTTTTTGAAAAAATATTTACTCTATTATCAGCAGTATGTCCTGATAAATCAATAGCTATGTCAATTTCAAGATTTTTTGATTGGGAAATTAAATCTTCATCTGAAATGTTTTTTACATTAAAAAATTTATCAAAAGTTTTCGATATTCTTCGAGTCATGTCGTCATCACTATATTTGCAAAAATGAAAACCTATAGTTTCAAAAGTATTT
The DNA here is from genome assembly GCF_040404065.1 of Candidatus Allofontibacter sp. GTDB lineage: Bacteria > Pseudomonadota > Alphaproteobacteria > Pelagibacterales > Pelagibacteraceae > Fontibacterium. Next base: position 139,361 of record NZ_JBBAJM010000001.1, on the reverse strand, counting down.
TTATCATGACACTCAAATACATTGGCAATTAAATGGGATACAGCATGTCTTCTGAAATCAGGAGAGTAGTATGCTATACGAATTTTTTTTTTTTTAGAAAGATTAAAGATTTTTTTATCTTTATCTTCAGTGTTGTACTCTTTGTTGTTGTAATTATTCGCGTTATTTTTGATAATTTCCAGAGAATCTGTCCAAGATAATAATTTCCAAGGATTTATATAATCAATTATAGTTTGATTATTTATTAAGTAATTTTCAATTTTACGAAGGATCTTTTTATAGTCTTTCCAATCACAAATTTGAGTTTTGTTAAAAAAAATAAGGCTTTCGTATATATTTTCTTTCTCGGGATCTAATATTTTTAATTTATTATAATCTTTAATAGCAAGGGTATGTTTTTTATCTAAAGAATATACATCTGCTCTGTTCTTGTAGGCATCTATGTAATTATTTTTTAATTCAATTGCTTTGCTAAAATTTATAATTGATTCTTTATAATTTTTAATATTTCCATATAACAATCCCAAATTATTATATGCTTCTGCATAATTAGGGTTTAGTTCAATTGCTTTTTCATAATTATTATAAGCCTCTTTGTATTGATATTTTTTTTTAAAAATTATTCCAAGATTATTATATGCTTCTGCATAATTAGGGTTTAGTTCAATTGCTTTGTTGAAATTTTTAATTGCATTATCATACTGCTCTATTTCTTTGTAAGCGACACCTAAATTATTATAAAGAGCGTGATGCTTTGAGTTTATACTAATTGCCTTATTAAATTTCGTAATTGCATCATTAAAATTTTTTTGTTGTAAAGATATTACTCCAAGTAAGTTTATTAATTCAAAGTTATTTTGATCTTTTATTAAAAGTTTTTCATAAATTAATTTTGCATCTTCTAGTTTTCCCGCCTTATGAAGCGTCAGTCCTTTATTTAAGATTTCGTTCATCTATAATTTTAATTATAAGATGAAACTATATAATTAATTTATGTTTTCCCAGAATTTTTTAGCTTTATTTATAAAGCTTTTTATTTCGGAATTACTATTTGAGTCTTCTAAAGATTTGAATTTTTCAAGTAATTCTTTTTGTTCTTTGGATAAAGACTCTGGAATTATGACATTTGTTTCTAGATATAGATCTCCATAATTGCTTTCTCTTAGAATAGGCATACCTTTTTCTTTAAGTCTAAATTGTTTTCCAGATTGTGTTCCAGCGGGGATTTTAACTTTTGATTTACCCCCATCAATAGTTGGAACCTCTATTTCCGCGCCAAGCGCAGCATCAACCATGGATATAGGTAGTTTAAAATATAAATTTTCTTCAGATCTTTGAAAAATTTTATGTTTTTGCACTGTAATAAATACATAAAGATCTCCATTGGATCCCCCTCTATATCCACCATCTCCTTTTCCGGATAATCTTATTTGTGTTCCATCATCAACTCCTTTTGGAATCTGAATTGAAAGATTTTTTTTAGTTTTTACCGCTCCCGATCCTTTGCAATCTTTACAAGGATTTGAAAGCATCTCACCCTCACCTCCGCAATCTGGGCAAGTTTGCTGCAATGTAAAGAAGCCTTGTCTCGTTCTTACTTTTCCATGCCCCTCACAAGTAGAGCATGTTTTTGGTTTTGAACCTGGTTCTGCACCACTACCTGAACATTTTCCACATTTTTCATTTGAAGATAAATTTATAGTTTGTTTTTTTCCAAGATAAGCTTCTTCAAGGCTAATTTCTAAATTGATTTTTAAATCGGAACCACGGTTAGATCTTGATTTTTTAGACCTACCACCACCTCTTCCTGACCCCATAAAGTCTCCAAAAAAATCATCGAATATGTCGGAGAAAGCACCTGATTCAAATCCACCAAAATCGAATCCGCCAGCAGGACCACCTTGTCCGCCTTCAAAAGCAGAATGACCGAATTGATCGTATGATGATTTTTTCTTTGGATCGGATAATACTTGATAGGCTTCTGAAGCTTCTTTAAATTTTGCTTCAGCAGTTTTGTCTCCCTGATTTCGATCAGGGTGATATTTCATTGCAAGTTTTCTGTAAGCTTTTTTTATTTCTTCGGGACTTGAACTTTTGGTTACACCAAGAATATCATAATAGTCTTTTTTGGACATAATGACTTATCTGTCTAGCAACCAAATTAATCTGATTAATTGCCTTTTTTGTTATCGTCTTTCACTTCTTCAAATTCAGCATCAACCACATCTTTTTTGTCATCAGGTTTAGCATCTGATTTTGGAGCTCCGGCTGTTTCTTGTTGAGCTTTGTAAATAGCCTCACCTAATTTCATCGAAGATGTCATTAACTGTTGTGTTTTTGTTTTAATATCTTCAGTTTTGTCAGACTTAATAGCTTCTTTCAAATCTTCCATATCTTTTTCAATTGCTTTCTTATCAGTTTCAGAAATTTTACTTCCGTGCTCTTTTAAGCTTTGCTCGGTTGAAGCGATTAAAGAGTCAGCATGATTTTTTGCATCTACTTCTTCTCTTTTTTTCTTATCTGCTTCTTTGTTAGCTTCTGCTTCCTTAACCATTTTTTGTATTTCTTCATCTGTTAATCCACCAGAAGCTTGAATTTGTATCTTTTGCTCTTTGCCTGTCCCTTTGTCTTTTGCAGAAACGTTAACAATACCGTTTGCGTCAATATCAAAAGCTACTTCAATTTGAGGAACTCCTCTAGGAGCAGGAGCTATTCCTGTAAGCTCAAAATTACCTAGTAACTTGTTGTCATTTGCCATTTCCCTTTCACCTTGAAAAACTCTTATAGTAACAGCAGGTTGGTTATTCTCTGCAGTTGAGAATACTTGGCTTTTTTTAGTTGGAATTGTTGTGTTTTTTTCAATTAATCTTGTGAATATTCCGCCTAAAGTTTCAATACCAAGTGACAATGGAGTTACATCTAAAAGAAGAACGTCCTTAACATCCCCTTGTAACACACCCGCCTGAACAGCAGCACCTAAAGCTACTACTTCATCAGGGTTAACGCTTTGATTTGGTTCTTTTCCAAAGAAGTTTTTAACTGCCTCAACAACTTTTGGCATTCTTGTCATTCCACCCACAAGAATAACTTCATGAATTTCAGATGCGGTGAAACCAGAATCTTTTAGAGCAATTTTGCAAGGCTCAATTGTTTTTTCAATTAGTTTTGCAGTAAGAGCTTCAAGTTTTGCTCTTGTTAATTTCATATTAACGTGTTTTGGACCTGTTTTATCAGCTGTAATGAAAGGTAAATTTACTTCAGTTTGAGTTGAAGAAGATAGTTCTATTTTTGCTTTTTCAGCGGCTTCTCTTATTCTTTGTAGCGCAAGTTTATCAGATTTTAAATCTATACCGTTTTCTTTTTTAAATTCTTCAATAATATAATCCGCTAATATTGCATCAAAATCATCCCCACCTAAAGATGTGTTTCCGTTTGTAGATTTAACTTCAAATACTCCATCACCTAATTCAAGAACTGAAATATCAAAAGTACCTCCGCCCAAATCGTACACAGCTATTGTTTTAGCTTTTTTCTTATCAAGGCCATAAGCAAGTGCTGCAGCAGTTGGTTCGTTAATAATTCTTAAAACTTCAAGACCAGCAATTTTTCCAGCATCTTTAGTTGCTTGTCTCTGTGCATCATTAAAATATGCAGGTACAGTTATAACTGCCTGTTTAACTTCGCTACCAAGATATTTCTCAGCAGACTCTTTCATTTTCATTAAAATGAAAGCAGAAATTTGACTTGGAGAATATTTTTTATCACGAGATTGAACCCATGCATCTGTACCGTTGTCAGATTTTATTACTTTGTAAGGAAGTCCCTGTATGTCTTTTTTTAAATTTGAATCTTCAAAACTTTTTCCAATTAATCTTTTTACGGAGAAGAAAGTATTTTCTGGATTTGTTACAGCTTGTCTTTTTGCCGGAAGACCCACTAATTTTTCACCAGATTCAGTAAAGGCTACAATAGATGGAGTAGTTCTTACTCCTTCAGAATTTTCTAATACTTTCGGCTGCGCACCATCCATAATAGCAACGCATGAATTTGTAGTTCCTAAATCTATTCCAATTATTTTTGACATAAAATTTTATTTTTTAATTAATTAGTTAGAGGTATGTGGTGCTTAATTTTAATATTACAACCTTTGGGTCTAAATTTTTTTCGCCAAAAAAGGCCTAATTTGCTTGGTTTTAAGAGCTTATTTATTGAGATCGCTTTTTTTTTTAGAAATAGACACTAATGCAGGTCTTAATAGTCTATCATTTAACATGTAACCTTTTTGTATCTCATTTATAACTGTTCCAGTTTCCTCTTCGCTTTCAACTTCATTCAAAGCTTGATGAAAATTAGGATCAAATTTTTTACCAACGGATTCGAATGATTTAATTCCATTTTTATCGAAACTATTAATTAATTCTTTTTCGATCAGTTCTATACCAAGTATAATATCTTTAAATTCTTCTGATTTAAATTTAGGACTGTCTTTAAATAAGCCGAAGGCTCTTTCTAAATTATCAGCAAGATTTAGAATTTCTCTTGCAAAAGAAGATGAGCTATATTTTATTAAATCTTCTTTTTCTTTTTCATGTATTTTTCGAAGATTTTGGTTTTCAGCTAAAGAACGAAGTAATTTATCATTTAATTCTTCTATTTGTTTTTCAACATTATTTTCTGCAACAGTTTCTACCTCCGTATTATTAATCTTTTCTTCTTGATTATCGTTAGGAGCAGTTTCGTTGTTATTATTCATAGATCTATATATTTAAAACAATACTTTATAATTTTTTTGACATATATAGGTACTATATTTCATATTTCTAGCTTTATTATGAGAAAAGATAACAGAGACAATCTTAGTTTAAGAAAAATTGAGATTATACCAAATTTTATTAAAAATTCAGAAGGCTCTTGTTTAGTTAGATTCGGAGACACACAAGTTGTTTGTACAGCTTCCGTTGATACAAAAGTTCCAAGATGGCTAATGGGTTCACAAAAAGGGTGGGTCACAGCTGAATATGGAATGTTGCCAAGGTCAACGCACGAGAGAATGAGAAGGGAAGCAGCAGTTGGAAAAATTGGAGGAAGAACATCTGAGATTCAAAGATTAATCGGAAGATCATTAAGATCTGTTGTTGATCTTGGACTTTTGAATGAAAAATTAATTACAATTGATTGTGACGTATTAACAGCAGATGGAGGAACAAGAACAGCTGCTATCACTGGAGGATTTGTGGCTTTAAAATCTTGCATTGATCATTTGCTTAGACAAAAAGAAATTAAAACAAATCCCATACAACAATATATTGGCGCAGTGAGCTGTGGAATCTTGAATGGTAAAATTTTACTAGATTTAGATTACTCAGAAGATAGCAATGCAGAAATTGATGCAAATTTTGTCATAACTGAAAATATGCAGTTAGTTGAAATCCAAGCAACAGGTGAAAAAAAAACATTTTCAGATCAAGATTTAAATGAAATGTTAAAAGCTTCAAAAGAGGCTATAAAAAAAATAATACAACTTCAAAAGTCTTGCTTTGAAAAATAGGTTAAAGGATTTAAAAAAAGTTAAATCTTTATTAGTTGCAACCAATAATAAGGGAAAGTTATTGGAAATAAAAAAATTACTACCTGATAAAATTAATTTCTATAGCCCTGAAGATTTTAAATTAGCAGAGCCCGTTGAGAGCGGAAAAACCTTTGAAGCTAATGCGATTATTAAAGCAAGATATTGCGCCGAAAGAAGTAAGTTAATATCTTTATCCGATGACTCTGGCTTGGAAGTATTAGCACTAAAAGGAAGACCTGGAATTTATTCAGCAAGATGGGCTGGAAAGAGTAAGAACTTTGACACGGCAATTAAAAAGGTTTTTTTAGAATTAAAAAAGAAAAAGAAATTAAACAAAACTAATAAAGCTAGATTTTATTGCTCACTTGCAATTGCTTGGCCTGATGGAAAATGTAAAACTTTTAGTGGCACAGTGAATGGTAAAATTTCGCTTCAGCCAAAAGGAAATAAAGGGTTTGGTTACGATCCAATATTTATTGCAAATGGTTATAAAAAGACTTTTGGCGAAATAAGTGCTGATTTAAAAGACAAGATAAGTCATCGTTATAAAGCATTCAGTAAGATAAAAAGATTCTTTAGATATGGAAAATAAATTTGAGCAAAATTTAGAAAAAGGACTTTATATAGTTTCGACTCCTATTGGAAACCTTGCTGATATTACAATCAGAGCTTTGAATGTTTTAAAAAAGTCAGATGTTATTTTATGTGAAGACAAACGAGTTTCTAAAAAATTACTAAATCATTACGATATTAAAGCTGAGTTATTTTCATATCATAAATTTAATGAAAAAGAGTCTGTATCTAAAATATTAGAAATATTTAAAAATAATAAAATTGTATCTTTAATAAGTGATGCGGGGACTCCATTAATTTCTGACCCCGGTAAAATTTTAATTAATGAGATTGAAAAAAATAATATTAAAATTATTCCAATACCAGGAGTTTCAGCAGTAACAACTGCATTTAGTTTATCAGGATACAGTGACGATTATTATTTTTATGGATTTCTTCCAAAAAAATTAGGCGAAAGAAAGGAGGCTTATGAGCAATTTTCTAAAATAGATAGCTCAATTATTCTGTTTTTACCTGCTCGGAATTTAATTTTATTAATTCAAGAAATGCAAAAATATCTTGGTGACAGAAATATTCTGATTGGAAAAGAGTTAACAAAAATTCATGAAACTGTAATTAAAGGAAATCTGAGTAACATTATTGAAAAAATTAAGTTGCTAGTATTAAAAGGTGAGATCACAATAGTATTGTCTTCTGAGGCGAATAAAAATAAAGAACAAAATATTGATTTAAATAAAGAAATTTTAGATTTATCAAAAAAAATGACAACATCTGATATTTCAAAATATCTTTCAAAAAAACTAAATATATCTAAGAAAGATATTTATAAGCAAATTTTAAATTTAAAAAATAAAAAATGAAATTTTTAAAAATAATTTTAATTTCTCTTCTTCTCACGTCTTGCATGGGAAGTTTAAACACATCAATATTTGGTATTGGCGTGAATATTAATTTAGACCCAAGATCTCCAGGGTTATTATTTGACGATTCGCTAGCTGAGAAGCTTATTCTTAAAAAAATTGTTTCCCATGATTATAAATTGGTATTTTTAAATGTTAAGGTTATTGATGGAACAGCAATCTTAAGTGGAAGAGTTGAAAACGCAGAAGATAAATTAAAACTTACAAAGTTTGCATGGGAGACAGCTGGTATTAAAGCAGTTAGAAATGACATAATAGTTGCAGATTCAGGCTCATTTCGTCAGAGAGCAAAAGATATTTTAATTTCATCACAATTAAATGTTGCGTTATTAGCTAATAAAAAAATTAATTCTCGTAATTATAATTTAGATACTATTAATGGTAAGATTTATATTTATGGAATGGCGATGAACAAAGAAGAGTTAGACGAAGTTCTTAAAGAGGCCAAATCAATTCCAGACGTTGCAGAAGTTGTTCCAAGTATTATTCTTGCAGATAATCTATCTAGAAGAAATTATCTTTAATTCTTTTTATTATATTTAATCACCTCACAAGAGAACGCGGCGATTGCAGCCATATTAAATATATCAGAAACTTTTGATCTTAAAGTTGCAATTTGAATAGGTCTGTTTAATCCAATTAATAGTGGACCCACTAATGTAGCCCCACCTAATTCTTTAAGTAATTTAGTTGAGATTGCAGCACTATGAATAGCTGGCATAATTAAAATATTTGCTGGTGCCGATAATTTTGAGAATGGATAAATAGTTTTAAATTTTGGATTTAAAGCTACATCTGGTTGCATTTCTCCTTCAAATTCAAAATCAACTTTTCTTTTTTCTAAAATATCTCTTGCTTCTCTTAAGTGAATACTTCTTTCAGACATTGGTTTTCCAAATGTTGAATGAGCTAATAATGCAACTCTAGGAGTAAAACCGAGAAGTCTAGCAACTCTAGCAGAAGAAGTTGCTATGTCTGCTAAATTTTCTGCACTAGGATATTCGTGAACATTTGTATCTGCAATAAATACTGTGCCTTTTTTAGCAACAACGATTGTAAGTCCAAAAGCAATTTCTCCCGGTCTTTCATCTATAACATATTTTATATTTTCTAATGTATCGCTGAAAGTTCTTGTAACACCTGTTACCATTCCATCAGCATCACCAAGATCTACCATGCAAGAACCAAATACAACTCTGTTGGTTTTTATTAATCGTTCACAGTCTCTTTTAAGAAAACCATCTCTTTGTAATCTTTTATATATATGCTCAGCATACCTTTTTCTTTGCTTTTCATCTTTTGAATTATGTATTTCAATTGACTTATCCAAAGTTAAACCAAGATCTTTAAGTTGTTGTGCAATCTTTTCAGCACTTCCAATTAAAATAGGAGTTCCTAATCCATTATTTTTAAAATCAATTGCAGCTCGAAGCATCGACTCTTCTTCACCTTCAGCAAAAATAATTTTTTTAGGTTTTTTTCTAATTACTGAATAAATATTTTGTAAAAAACCAACAGATGGATCTAATCTCGCGGAAAGACTGTCTTTATATGCAGCAATATCTTCAATTTTCTTTTGTGCAACTCCACTTTTCATCGCTGCTTCTACAACGGCAGCAGACACATTTCTTATTAATCTTGGATCGAAAGGAGATGGAATAATATAATTTTTTCCAAATTTAGGTCTTTCTCCACCGTAGGCATCAACAACCTCATCTGCCACATCTTCTTTTGCAAGAGCTGCTATAGCCTTTGCGGCAGCAATCTTCATTTCTTCATTAATAGTTTTTGCTCTACAGTCCAAAGCTCCTCTGAAAATATAAGGAAAACCTAGAACATTATTTACTTGATTTGGATAATCAGATCTTCCAGTTGCTATAATTGCATCGCTTCTAGTTTTTTCTATTAATTCAGGAAGAATTTCAGGATCAGGATTTGCACAAGCAAAAATTATAGGATCTTTTGCCATAGATTTTACCATTGCGGGGGTTACAGTGTTTTTTGCTGACAAACCCAAAAAAACATCTGCGCCTTTCATGGCCTCTTCTAACGTTCTAAGTTTTGTATCTACGGCATGTGCAGATTTAAACTGATCTACTTTTGGGCGCCCTTTATAAATTACTCCTTCTTTATCTAACATCACTGCATTTTTATCAGGAAGGCCCATCGCTTTTAGTAATGAAATACAAGAAAGGCCAGCGGCTCCTGCTCCATTAGCAACAACTCTTACATTTTTGATTGATTTTTTTACAATATCTAAAGCATTTAAAATTCCAGCAACTGTAATGATAGCAGTTCCATGCTGATCATCATGAAATACGGGGATTGAAAGTCTATTTTTTAATTCTTGTTCTATAATAAAACAGTCTGGAGATGCGATATCTTCTAAATTGATGCCTCCAAAGCTATTTCCAATTGCAGCTACACAATTAATAATTTCATTAGCGTCCTTAGAGTCAACTTCGATATCAATTGAATCGATATCAGCAAATCTTTTAAAAAGAACGGCCTTTCCTTCCATTACTGGTTTTGAAGCAAGAGCACCTAAATTTCCAAGACCTAAGATTGCAGATCCATTTGAGATAACTGCAACAGTATTTCCTTTGTTTGTGTAGTCGTAAGCTTTCGAAGGATCTTTTGCTATCGCCTCAACAGGAACAGCAACACCAGGAGAATATGCAAGAGCCAAATCTCTTTGCGTTGCCATTGGCTTGCTTGCTATTATTTCAATTTTCCCAGGCTTACCCTGACTATGATAGTCTAAAGCTTCTTTATCTGTAAACTTTTCCATAATATGGTTTTTAATATAAATAAAACTGTAAGAAGAAGTTATTTTTCTTATACTAAGTTCTTAGATTTTAAATTATTAAAACAAAGTTGAAACTAAATATCAAATGAATATTTTAAAAAATATCTCTTATTTTGGATTTTCGACTTTTTTAAGTAGAATTCTTGGTTATTTGAGGGATACTTTAATTGCAGTATTTCTTGGAACCTCAGCTGCCGCCGATGCAATGTTCGTTGCTTTTAGAATACCAAATACTTTTAGGTCTTTATTTGCGGAAGGATCTTTTAATTCAGCTTTTATTCCAGCATATGCAAAACAAAAAGGAGTTAAAAAAAGGAATTATTTTGCAAATCAAGTTTTAAATTTATTAATTTTTTTTATTTTGTTTGTAGTTTTTATTATTGAAATATTTACTCCTCAATTTTTATCTATTGTTTCGCCAGGCTTTCAAGATATTAGCGGTAAATTTGATTTAGCAGTTAGTTTGAGCAGAATTACTTTTCCATTTTTATTTTTTATATCTATTGCCTCTTTTCTTTCTGCTATCTTAAATTCAAAAGATAAATTTTTAGTAACTGCGGCAGCACCCATCATATTAAATATTTTATTGGTCTTAACGTTATTTTTTTTTCATGATAATGAAATACAAACAGTTTATGCTTCATCTTACGCATTAACCATTGCTGGAATTATTCAGGTTTTTTTTCTATTTTTTTTTGCAAGAAAATTTTTTAAACTCAATTTAAGTTTTGTTGTTAAAATTAATAATCAAGTTAAGTCTTTTTTTAATCAATTGCTTCCAAGCGTTTTTGCATCAGGCGTAAATCAAATAAATATTTTAACTGGAACAATCATTGCCTCCTTTCAAAGTGGAGCTGTCTCTTATTTATATTATGCCGATCGAATTTATCAGTTACCACTTGCATTAACAGGTATAGCGATTGCAACTGTTATTCTTCCAAGGCTATCGAAAGAAGTTTTTAATTTAAAATTTAATAAAGTTAACTTTATTCAAAATCGTTCTTTAGAATTATGTTTATTTTTATCTTTGCCCGCAACGATTGGAATTATTATTGCTTCAGAACAAGTTATATCTGCGCTTTATGGTTATGGATCGTTTACAGGTGATAGCGTTGCAAATACTTCTTCAGCGCTCTTATTATTTGGTCTGGGTTTACCAGCTTTTGGATTAATAAAAATTTATTCAAGTTTTTATTTTGCAAGAAGCAATACAAAATTTCCTTTTTATTTATCTTTGGTTTCTGTGTTTTTAAATATTTCTATTAGCCTTATATTTTTTAAAAAATATGGCTTTTTAATAATACCTTTAGCGACAAGTTTTTCAGCATGGTTTACTGTATTAATATACCAAATAAATCTAATTAAATTGGGTTATCATTCTTTTGATAAATTATTTTTTATTAGATTGATAAAATCATTTATTTCCACAATTACCATGGGCTTAATCCTTTGTGTTTTGTTAAAATATTTTGCGTATTATTTGGAATTAAAATCCTTATTAAAAGCGGTTGTTTTAATATCCATAGTTTTATTCTCAGCTTTAATGTATTTTTTGTCTGCATACTTTTTAAAGGCATTTAGTATTAAAGATTTAAAAATTTAAAAATTGTGAATGATTAAAAATAGAATTTTGTCAGGCGTTCAGCCAACTGGAAATCTTCATTTGGGTAATTATCTAGGAGCCATTAAAAACTTTGTTAAACTTCAGAAAGATTATGAGTGCTTCTTTATGCTCGCTGATCTTCATTCGATTACTGTTTTTCAAGATCCTAAACAACTTAGAGAAAACGTGATTGAAACTGCAGCAGTTTTTTTAGCATGCGGTTTAGACCCAAAGAAAAATGTTATTTTTTGTCAGTCAGGCGTTCCTGGACACTCAGAGTTAGCTTGGATATTTAATTGCGTGGCAAGAGTAGGTTGGCTTAACAGAATGACGCAATTTAAAGAAAAGGCAGGATCCAATAAAGAAAAAGCAAGTGTAGGTCTTTATACTTACCCAAATTTAATGGCTGCAGATATTTTACTTTATAAGGCAACACATGTTCCGGTTGGAGAAGATCAGAAACAACACATTGAGCTATGTAGAGATATAGCTATTAAATTTAATAATGATTTTAACTGCAAAGATTTTTTTGTGCTTCCAGAACCAATTATTGTTAAAGAAGTTGCAAGAATAATGAGTTTAAAAGATGCTACAAAAAAAATGAGCAAATCGGACGAGTCTGATGCTTCAAGAATTAATTTAACAGACAGTGAAGACGAGATTGTTCAAAAAATTAAGAAAGCAAAAACCGATAACGATTTAATTCCAAAAAGTGAAAAAGAATTAGAGAATAGACCAGAGGCAAGAAATTTAATAAATATTTTCTCTATCTTAAAAGGGAACTCTTTAGATAAGAGCTTAAAAGAATTAAATGGAATTAATTTTTCTGAATTAAAAAATAAATTGAGTGAGCAATTAATTAAAGAAATTATTCCAATCGGAAAAAAAATAAAAGAATTTAAACAAGACGTGACCTTAATTAAAAAAATTCTTAAAGAGGGTAGCGACCGCGCTAATATAGAATCCAAAAAAACATTGAAAGAAGTTCATAAGATCGTAGGATTGTCAGTAGAGTAGTTTAATTCTCATAATTTTGATGTTATTTTTATATAAAGACATTGTTAATTCACCTAACACATTGAATTTTAAAGCTTTTTATAAAGCGTGGTTACTTTAATAACAAATCATAATAACTAAATTTACGTTTATGGATATTCATGTGCAGCAGACACCAAATCCTGACACGTTGAAATTTGTGTTGGATTTAGAGCTAGTGCAGAATGGTTCTATTGAATTTAAAAGTTCTTTAGATGCCAATGGATATCCGTTTGTGCAAAAAATATTTGGGTTAGAAGGTGTTGAATTGGTTTTCTTAGGAAGCAACTTTATTTCTATTAAAAAACATAGTTCCTTAGAATGGGAACAACTTTTAGAAAAAGTTAAAGACAGTATAAAAAATAACTTTCCTGCAGATTTTAAAACAATAATTTTAAAAAAAGTTGATAATAAAAATCAAGATGAGGTTTTTAAAAGAATTGAAGAAGTTTTGGAATTAAAAATTAGACCAGCAGTTGCAATGGATGGTGGTAACATCAGTCTTAGATCTTTTATTGATGGAGTGGCAGAAGTTGAGCTACAAGGTAGTTGCGCTGGATGTCCATCATCTACCTTAACTTTAAAACAAGGCGTTGAACGAATGTTAGTTCATTATGTACCAGAAGTTAAAAGCGTAAGAGCAGTAAGTCTATAATCTTTTAATATGAAAAATTTAATTTTAAAAAATTTTAAAAAAGTATTTTTAAATGGAAAATTAATTTTGCCTTTTATTAGAATTAAAAAAGCAATCTTAAATAATGGATTCTCTCGTTATATTGTTGAAACTATTTTGCCAACATTTAGATTTTTGTCTTACATTTTAAAAAATATAAATAAAATTTATTTATTCTTAATTAAAAAAATTAATCTTAAAAAATTAGCACCCTATTCTGTAGTAATTATTTTAATAATTTTTACAGCTTTTGTTCCAGAATTTTTCAATTTTTCTGGAATAAACAAAAAAATGATTAATAATAAAACAGATGACTATTCTAATAACGATCCGTCTATTGATCAGATTTTAAAGAAAAATTTTTTAACCAACGATTCAAAAAAATTAGGTTTGGATTTTCAACAAGTGATTAGCCTTATTAATTTATTTGAAAAAAGCGGTTATAATTTAGAAAAGGTAAGAGAAGGGGAGCCCGTTGCAAACTTTTTTTTAGCAAGATTTCCTGAGGGTATAGGCGAATTAGAAAATATTGAGCAAAGAAAGAAAATTTTTATACAAATTTTGTTACCAATTATCCTTTCCGAGAATGAAAAAATTATTGAGGATAGAAGAAAATTAACAATTATTATGAATAGAAAAAGTTTCACCAAAGATGCAGCTTGGTTGGAAGAAAAGTTTCAGCAATACAAAGTTAAAGATAACAATATTAAAGAATTATTAATAAGGATGGATATTATTCCCCCATCTATTGCTATAGCACAGGCCGCTTATGAAAGTGGTTGGGGAACTTCTCGTTTTGCAATTGAAGGAAATGCTCTTTTTGGCCAATGGGGATGGAAAGAAAACAAAGGAATGGTACCAGAAAATAGAACCGAAGATGAAAGACATGAAGTTTCAAAGTTTAATCAAATTAGATATGCGGTTAGTGCTTATAAAAATAATTTAAATACTCATGCATTTTATGACCAGTTTCGTAAAGAAAGAGCTCACCAAAGAAAAGGAAGATTAACAGGATCGATATCAGGACTAAAACTAATTAATTATCTTGGTAAATATTCAATTAGAGGAGACGATTATGTGCTTGGGTTAAAAAAGATTATAGAGCAGAATTCCTTAAAAGATTTTGATAAATCAAATCTGTTAATTAAAAAATCTAATTCTATTTAATACCATCCATTACTAATTGGAAACCCATCCATCTCCACTGACCATCTTTATCTAGTACTGAGCAATTAACTCGTCCTGTTCTAGTTTTAAATTTAGAGTCTAGATTTATTCTGATCCAATTTTTTTCAATAAAAATTATTTTCTTCTTACTCCATTCGCCACCATCATTTGCAAAACAAATTATGTTTTGTAAATTATTAATGTCTTTATAAAACTCTATTTCAATTTTTGGAGGATTATCTGATTTAGAAATAAATTTATTATCAGGTTTAAAAGATTTAAAGGGAAGAGGCTTTGTTTTTAATAAAGTTAAAAACCTTTCAGGTTTTCCGTAATTTTCATTTACTGGAAATCTAGGTAACTCAAAAATATCTTTGCTTGTATCAATCACACCTGAATGCTGACCAAAGGCTAATTCATAATTTAATTCTTTAACAATTTTTTTAAAACTAGAACTGTACTCACCAAATGGATATGAAAAATATTTTGGTATAAAAGATAGCTCCCGCATAAAATCTTTGTGAGATCTTTCTAAATCTTCTTTTATTTCCGCATCAGATTTATTAATTAAATATTCATGAGAAAAACTATGTCCACCGATTGTTCCAATTTTAGAGTTATGAATTTCTCTAATCTGATCCCAAGTCATATAGTTTGGGTTTTTAGCACTGACTTCTCGAGTATTAAAAAAAAGAACAAAAGGTATTTTTTTTTCTTTTAATATTTTCCAGCCATTGTCATAAAAAGATCTAAAGGCATCATCGACTGTAATTAAAATTTTTTTTGATTTATAATCTTTTTTTTCAAGAAGAATTTTTTTTAATTCATCAATTGAAATGAATTCAATATTATTTTGACTAATCATTTCCAATTGAAGATTGAAATCTTTTATTCTTAAATTTGTTGTTGGATACTTGTTTTCTTCGAAACGATGATACATTAATCCAATAATACCTTTTTCATTTTGATATTCTTGCCCATTTACTGATGTAAGATTAACAATTATTAAAAGAGTAATTAAAATAATTTTATTTATGAAAACTTTCATTGATTCTAACTTTTGTTCAGTAGATTTTACGCTCGGAAGTTTAGTATTAATTTTAAAGAAAGACAATTCAGAGTTTTCTATTATTAAAGAAAAATTTAAAAATAGTGAAAATTTTATAAATGTTTTGTTAGATTTTTTTACCGAGCACAATATCAAGATAGAAGGTTTAGATTTTTTTATGTTAAATCTTGGCCCTGGAGGATTTGTTGGCCTTAGAAACATTCTCTCTTCTTTAAAAAGCATATCGTTAGTGAAAAAGACTAAGATATTAGGATTTAATAATTTTCAGATTTTAAAAACTTTAATTGATAACAAAAAATACGATTCAGTTGGCATTGAAATGAATAATAAATTTTATGTTAAAAAAATAACTGACTGTGATGATTATTACTCAAAATTTACTTTGCAGAGCCATTCAGACATTAACACTGCTAAAATAGCCAAGTTTTCTGAGTTACCTAAATATAACTCTAAAAACCTTCTATATATTTTGGATAATAAACTTTTTATCGATAATAAATTGTTTCCAATTTATGAAAATAAATAACAAATATATTTCATTTATTTGTTTTTTTTTATACCTTCAGGATCGTAAATACTTTGAAAGATTATAATAATTGTCAAAAAAATTTTATATAAAGACCTTTGGTTGTCAGATGAATGAATATGATTCTGATAAAATAGCAGATCTTATGCAGACCGTTAATTTTGTAAGATCTGAAACACCAACAGACGTGGACTGCGTTATATTCAATACCTGCCATATTAGAGAGAAGGCTACAGAAAAAGTATATTCAGATATTGGTAAAATTAAAAAACTTAATAGATTTAAAAAAAAACCTATTTTCGTATTAGCAGGTTGTGTTGCGCAAGCACAAGGAGAAGAAATTTTTAAAAGAACCAAAGATGTAGATATCGTGGTTGGTCCACAGTCATATCACCGACTTCCGGAGCAGGTTAATAATTTTTTTGAAAGAAAAGAAAATTTTTCTGATACCAATTTTGAATTAATCGAAAAATTTGACACTCTTGATAACTTAAAGACTTTTAGAAAATCTAAAATTTCTGAATTTTTAACCATACAAGAAGGTTGCGATAAATTTTGTTCATTCTGTGTTGTTCCTTATACAAGAGGTGCTGAATTTTCTAGATCTTTTAATAGTATTATTGGTGAAGCAAAAAAATTAGCAGACAATGGAGTTAAAGAAATTACTTTGCTAGGACAGAATGTTAGCGCTTACAAATTTATTGATGGTAAAAAAACTTACAATCTTGCAAGACTTGTAGATGAAATTGCAAAAATTGACTCAATACATAGAATACGTTTCACAACATCACATCCTAACGACATGGACCAAGAACTTATCGATGCATTTAAATATCAAGAAAAATTAATGCCACAATTACATCTTCCTATTCAGTCAGGATCTAATAAAATTCTAAAATTAATGAATAGAAAACATACGAGAGAATATTACTTAGATTTAATCAATAAATTTAAAGAAGTTAATCCGGATATAGAGTTTTCAAGTGATTTTATAATTGGTTTTCCAGGAGAAGAAGAGCAAGACTTTAATGATACTCTTGATATTATTAAAAAAGTGAATTTTGTTAATTCTTACTCATTTATTTATAGTCAAAGACCGGGAACACCAGCGGTGGAAAGAGACCAGGTGCTATTAAATACATGCAAGGAAAGATTGTTAGAATTGCAGAACTTGTTAGCCGATATTCAGTTAAAAAAGAATCGACAATTGGTTGGAAAAAAAATTCAGATATTAGTTGAAAATAAGACTAAAAAAATAGGACAGTTCTTTGGAAGAAGTAAATTTATGCACTCAGTATTTTTTAACTCTAATCATGTTAACGACGGAGACTTACTTGATATTGAGATTTCTTCTTGTAACAAAAATAATCTTTTTGGAGTTTTGCAAAAAGAACAAATATTTGCTTAATGAATTTATCTAAAGTTTCTAGTAGCCAAATAGATATTATTGAAAAAAATGCTGATTACTTAAGTTTTTATATAAAAAATAATTTCGTTCTTAGCAAAATTATCGGTGAGTTCGATTCTAATCTTAAAGAAATTGAAAGTCTTACTAAAACAAAAATTAATTTGAGAGGAAATTTAATGATCGTTAGAGGTAATTCTGACGACAGACAATCTGTAGTGCAGATTTTGGATAATCTAATAGCAAAATTTTTAAATACAAATCACATTGAAAAAGAAGATATTAAAACAATTTTTGACGTGACTAAGATGCATAAACCAGAAGCAATAAGTACAAATTCAATTTATAGCGATCATGATGCTATAAAAACATCAAGAAAGACAGTTCTGCCAAGGTCAGAAAAACAAAAGATTTATGTAGATGCTCTTAAAAATAATAAGATTGTTATGGCGTTAGGACCTGCTGGAACTGGAAAAACATTTTTAGCGGTTGCAGTTGCGGTTACTTTTTTATTAGAAGATAAGGTTAAAAAAATAATTTTATCAAGACCAGCGGTAGAGGCGGGCGAAAATTTAGGTTTTTTACCGGGTGATATGAAAGATAAAATAGACCCTTATTTAATACCTCTTTACGATTCTCTTTATGAGCTTTTAGGTTATGAAAAGATTCAAAGAAAGATTGAAGAGGGGATAATAGAAATTGCACCCCTTGCTTTTATGAGAGGAAGAACATTAAAAGATTCTTTTGTAATTTTAGATGAAGCACAGAATGCAACTTTTACTCAAATTAAAATGTTTCTAACCAGACTTGGCAATAACTCAACCATGGTTATTAATGGAGATCCATCGCAGGTGGATTTAACAAAATCAAAAGAGTCAGGTCTTTATGAGACAACAAAAATACTTAAGGATATTAAAGAAATAAAGACAATAAACTTTGATCATAATGACGTTATGAGGCACCCATTAGTTTCAAAGATCGTTAAGGCTTATGCTGATTATAAAAAAGAGCCTAATGGTAAAAGTTAATTTAGTTATTAATCATAAATCCTGGAAGTTTAGTTATCCTAAAACAGATTTATTTCTTAAAAAAATCATTAAAAGAATTTTATTATTAATTTTTCCATCAAGCAATTTTACCTTTGAAATATCTGTTTTATTAACAAACTCAAAAAATATGAAAGATCTTAATAAGAAATTTAGAAAGATTAATAAAGATACGGACGTTTTATCTTTTCCAGCAGAGCAAAAAGATTTTTTTAAGAAAAAAATTATATCAAACAAAAGAGTTTATCTAGGGGATATTGCCTTAAGTTACCCCTATATTGCTAAAATTATTAAAAAACAAAACGTAAGTTTTGATTATTATTTTAAAAAAATGTTAATTCATGGCATTTTACACCTAATAGGACATGAGCACGATTCATTAAGAAAATATAAGAAAATGAACCTATTGGAGCAGAAGATTATTAAAAATATTTAATAAAATGTCCAAAAAAAGTTTTTTTTTAATATATATTTTTTTATTATTATTAGGTTCACTATCTAGTTTTTCCCTGCCTCCTTACAATTTTATTTTTATAAATTTTATTACCTATTCTTTATTTTTATATTTCATAATTTTTTTTAAAGAAAAAAAAGCAAAGTTATCAAATTTCTTTTTTTTAGGTTTTAATTTTGGCTATGGATATTTTGTAAGCAGTCTTTATTGGGTTTCTAACTCTTTAACTTTTGATCAGCAGTTAAATTTTTTGATTCCGATTGCTATATTGGGTCTGCCAATTTTATTAGCAGCATTTTATGGTATTGCAGTGTTAGCGATACATTCTTTCATAAAAAAAGATTACGTTTTTTTATTAATATTTTCTATTTCCTTATCCGTATTTGAGTATTTTCGAGGAATATTATTCACCGGATTTTCTTGGAATTTAATATCTTATTCATGGAGTTTTTCTACTGAGAGCATACAGATATTAAAATTTATTGGCACTTATACTTTAAATTTTTTTAGTATTTTTATTTTTTCAATTTATTTTAATTCTTTAAGACCCATTCAATCTAAGCAGATATTTATTAAATCAATCTTTGTATTAGCTTTTTTAATTCTAAATTTTTTTGTTGGAAAATTTATAATAAAGAATTCAGAGTTTAATTATTATAATGATGTTAAAATAAAAATAATCCAACCTAATATTGCCATTGTTAATACATGGGGACTTGAGAATGAGCATAAAAATTTAATTCGTTTAATTGCACTTAGCAAAGGAAATAAAGACGAAAAAACTTTGTTTGTTTGGCCAGAAGGAATGATCCAGCAAACGAGACCACAAGATCTATATAAATATAAAGAATATTTTAATAAGAATTTTTCTAAAAATCATTTCATAATCATTGGAATGTCAAATCCGATAACTACTAATGGAAAAATTAACTACTATAATTCACTTGTTTTGCTAAATCATAATGCAGAGGTTGTCAGTATTTATAATAAAATTAAACTTGTCCCCTTTGGTGAGTTTATTCCATTTGAAAAATTATTATCTCAACTTGGGTTAAAGAAAATTACTTTTGGTTATGGTTCCTACGCTTCAGGGAAAGAAAGAAAAGAAATAGAAGTATTTAAAAATTTATCTTTCTTACCACTGCTTTGTTATGAAATAATTTATTCTGGAGATTTAAAACTTAATTCTAAAGACTTTAATTTTATAGTAAATATTTCAGAGGATGGTTGGTTTGGTAACTCCATTGGACCTAGACAACATTTAGCTCAAGTAATTTTTAGGGCGATAGAACAAGGAGTGCCGATTGTAAGATCAACAAACACCGGTATTTCAGCATTTGTCTCTCCTAATGGAACAATTATTAACTCTATAGAACTGAACAAAGAAGGAATAATTAATGCCAAATTATTCTTTTTAAAAGAAAAAACCTTATTTTCTGCATTAGAAAATTACATTTTTTACTTCACAATCTTGTTAAGTATTATATTCGTTATCACTTTTAGAAAGTTAAAAAATAATGGCTAAAGAGAATTATATATTTACCAGCGAGTCCGTATCAGAAGGTCATCCGGATAAAGTGTGCGATATCATATCAGACTCCATTCTTGATCTTTATTTATCTAAATTTGCAGAAAGTAGAGTGGCCTGCGAAACTTTAGTAACTACCAATACAGTAGTGATTGCAGGAGAAGTTAGAGGACCAGAAATAAAAAGCGATGAAATTGAAAAATTAATTAGAGCTAAAGTTAAAGATATTGGCTACGAACAAGATGGTTTTCATTGGAAGAATTTAAAATTTACGAATTATCTTCATAGTCAATCACAGGATATTGCAGCAGGAGTTGACTCTTTGGGGAACAAAGATGAAGGAGCTGGAGATCAGGGGATTATGTTTGGTTACGCTTGCAATGAAACAAAAGATCTTATGCCAGCGCCAATTAGTTATGCTCATAAAGTTTTACAATTAATGGCGGAGTCTAGAAAATCTGGAAAAGAAAAACTTTTGGGACCCGATTCAAAAAGTCAGTTTTCAGTGATTTATGAAAAAGGAAAACCAAAAGGAATCTCGTCAATTGTTGTCTCAACTCAGCATGATGAAAGTATTGATCAAGAAAAAGTTAAAGAAATTGTAAGACCTTATGTCTTGTCGGTTATTCCAAAAGGATGGATGTGTGATGAAAAGAATTTTTACGTTAATCCAACAGGTAGATTTGTGATAGGTGGTCCTGATGGAGATACCGGTTTAACAGGAAGAAAAATTATAGTGGATACTTACGGAGGTGCCGCACCTCATGGTGGCGGAGCATTCTCAGGAAAAGATCCAACTAAAGTAGATAGATCTGCAGCATACGTAGCAAGATATTTAGCAAAAAATATTGTTGCAGCCGGTGTTTCAGAAAAATGTTTAATTCAATTATCTTATGCGATTGGAGTGTCTCAACCACTCTCAATTTATATCGATTTGTTTGATGGTGAAGATAATAAATCAAGAAAAGTTGAAGAGATTATTTCTAAAAACTTTAATTTAAGTCCAAGAGGAATTCGTGAGTTACTAAAATTAAATAAACCTATTTATCAAAAAACAGCAGCTTACGGCCACTTTGGCAGACAACCTGAAGACAATGGGTCTTTTAGTTGGGAAAAAACTGATTTAATTAAATATTTCCAATCAAAAGTATAATTTGATCGAAGACAAAAAAAAGATTTTTTTTGGAAGATCTAAATCAAGAGCTTTATCTAAAAGTAAAAAATTTTTTTATGATAATCACAAGAAAGATTTCTCAGTCGATTTTGAAGAGATTAAATTAATTAAAAATAAAAATTTTATTTTAGAAATAGGATTTGGTTTAGGGGAAAATTTACTATTCCAGGCTAAAAATTTTTCTGATGATTATTTTATTGGTATTGATCCTTTTATTAACGGTGTAGCAAATGTAGTACAAAAAGCTAAAGAATTTAATTTAAAAAATATTTATATTATTGATACACCGGTACAAAAAGTAATAGATAATTTCTCAGATAATTTTTTTTCAAAAATTTTTATTTTATTTCCAGACCCTTGGATGAAAAATAGACAAAAAAAGAGAAGATTATTAAATTCTTTATTTTTAGAAAAAGTTTTAAAAAAAATGAAAGTTGGATCCGCTTTAATATTTGGGACGGATGATCATGATTATTTTAAACAGGTCTTAAAAGAGATTTCAGCATTAAAAGAAAAATTAGATATTTTTGAATATAGTCTGACTAACAAACATCAGATAACGGATACGAAATACTCAAATAAAGCCAATAAATTAAAAAAAAACCTTTATTTTTTAAATCTTGATAAGTTGAAAAATGTAGCGTAGATTATGTGAAATTACTGAAAATTCATGAAGGGCTTTGTTTGGCCCTTTTTTTTTACGGGAAATAAAAATAATGTTAAATAACAGGGTTGATACAGTAGAACTGATTAGAATAGTTGACGCTGTAGCGAACGAAAAATCGATTGATAAAGAGCTGGTGCTTACTTCTATGGAGGAAGCAATTGAGAAAGCTGCAAGAACTCGTTACGGACAAGAGAATAATATTTATGTTTCTATTAACAGAGCGAACGGTCAAATCGAATTAGGCAGAAGATTAAAAGTTGTAGAAAATCCTGCAAATAGTCAAAATGAAATTAGCTTAAAAGAAGCTCAAAAGATTAAAAGCGACATACAAATCGATCAAGAAATTTTAGAACCACTACCACCAGTTGATTTTGGTAGAATAGCTGCTCAAGCTGCGAAACAAGTTATTACTCAAAAAGTTAGAGATGCGGAAAGAGAAAGACAATACAATGAATTTAAAGACAAGGTGGGTGAGATCCTTAGCGGAATAGTTAAAAGAATAGAGTTTGGAAATATCATAGTAGATCTTCAAAAAGCTGAATCAATAATAAAAAGAGATGAATTAATTCCAAGAGAAAACATAAAAGTAGGCGATAGAATTAAAGCTTATTGTTATGAAGTTAAAAAAGAAAGTAAAGGTCCACAAATATTTCTATCAAGAGCCCATCCTCAGTTTATGGCAAAACTATTCAAACTAGAGGTTCCAGAAATTTACGAAGGAATTATTGAAATTAAATCTGTTGCAAGAGATCCTGGTAGCAGAGCAAAAATTTGCGTTACATCAAAAGATAAATCAATAGATCCAGTGGGAGCTTGCGTTGGAATGAGAGGAAGTAGAGTGCAAGCAGTTGTGAACGAATTGCAAGGCGAAAAAATTGACATCATTCACTGGTCAGAAGATCCTGCGACACTTGTTATTAATGCTTTAGCACCAGCTGAAGTTCAAAAAGTAGTTTTAGATGACTCTACAAAAAGAATTGAAGTAGTGATCGATGAAAATAATCTTAGCAAAGCAATTGGAAGAAGAGGACAAAACGTAAGACTTGCTTCTAAGTTAATGAATTATGAAATTGATATTTTAACCGATCAAGAAGAAACAGAGAAAAGACAATCGGAATTCAAAATTAAAACGAAACGATTTATTGAAAGTTTAGAAATCGATGAAATGATGGCTCAACTTTTAGTGCTAGAAGGATTTTCTTCTATTAAAGAAATCGATGGGTCTCCTATAGAAGAGATAACTAAAATTGATGGGTTTGATGCAGAGACAGCAAAAGAATTAAAAGAAAGAGCAAAAGAATATTTAGAAACAGAATCTAAAGAAATCTCAAATAAAGTTAAAGAACTTGGCATACAAGATGATCTTATGAATCATGAAGGACTTTCACTTGGAATGCTACTTACGTTAGGTGAAAAAAATATTAAAACCTTACATGATTTTGCTGATCTATCAGTTGATGAAATTCTAGGTGGATACGATGAAATCAAAGGGAAAAGAGTTGAATTTGAAGGAATATTGCAAAATTTTGATATCGCAAGATCAGAGGCTGAGCGCCTTATAATAAAAGCAAGAGAAAAAGCTTTTAATACCAAATAAACTTGCTTTTAAAAGAACATGGAAGAAGTCAAAGATAAAAAGAAGAAGCTTACATTAAAGAATTTTAGTGGAGGAGCTGCTGCAATTTCTAGTTATGCTAAGGGATCCGGAAATAAATCAGTTTTAGTTGAGAAGAAAAAAAATAGATCAGTAGATGCTAGTTATAATGCTGAAAAAGCAAAAGTCTCTGCTGCCCCACAAGATGCGGTAAAAACTAAAGATTTAACAAAAGAAGATTCAGCCAAAGCACAAAAAACAGCTCAAGAGTGGGCAAGAAAAAAAATTCAAGAAGAGCTTGAAATTGATAATAGTAAAAAATTAATTAAAAAAACTCACGGTAAAAAAAGAGAATATAAATTAACTTTATCTAAAGCACTCGCGGATGCGGATGAGGACGAAAAACAAAGAAGTGCGGCTTCTTTTAAAAGAGCTAGAGAAAAAGAGAAAAAATCAATTGAAAACGGAGACGATTCTTCAGGTGAGCCAAAAAAAGCTTCTAGAGAAATATCAGTTCCTGATTTAATCACTATTCAAGAGCTTGCAAACAGAATGGCAGAAAAAGCAAGTGCCATCATTAAATTTTTATTTGAAAAGAATGTTAAAGTTACAATTAACCATACCATTGATAGAGATACAGCAGAGTATATCGTTGGCTCTTTCGGGCATAAAGTTGTTAAAGATAGTCAAATCGATGACGAATTATCTAAATTAAAAAAATCTAAAGAACAGGAAGATACTTATTCTAGACCACCGGTTGTAACTGTCATGGGTCATGTTGATCACGGAAAAACTTCATTATTAGATGCACTGCGAGAAACAAACGTTGTAGCAACTGAACACGGTGGAATTACTCAACACATAGGTGCCTACCAAGTTTTTGCAGAAGACAATAAATGGATGACATTTATAGATACACCAGGTCACGCAGCATTTACCGAAATGAGAGCAAGAGGATCTAAAATTACAGATATCGTTGTTCTTGTTGTTGCTGCAAACGATGGAATTAAACCTCAAACTATTGAAGCGATACAACATGCAAAAGCTGCAAAAGTTCCAATTATCGTTGCAATCAACAAATGCGATATTCACGGTGTTGATAAACAAAAAGTTAGAAATCAATTATTAGAACACGAACTTGTCGTTGAAGAATTAGGCGGAGATATTCAGTGCGTTGAAATATCTGCTCTAAAGAAAACGAATTTGGATAAATTAAAAGAGGCAATTATTCTACAAGCAGAAATTTTAAATCACAAAACTAACCCAAATGTACCTGCACAAGGAATAGTAATTGAGTCAAAATTAGACAAAGGCAAAGGTCCAGTATCAACAATTTTAATTACGAGAGGAACTTTAAGAAAAGGAGACTTCTTCGTAAGTGGTTTGCAGTGGGGAAAAATTAGAGCGATGAATAATTTTAAAGGAGAATTAGTAAATGAAGCAACTCCTTCAATGCCAGTTGAAATTATTGGCTTAACGGGAGTGTCGGAAGCAGGTGATGATTTTTTAGTTCTAGATAGCGAGGCAAAAGCTAAAGAAATAAACGATCATAGGACTGAACAGGGTAAATCTAAAAAAAGTAGCGTTCTTGTTAAAAAAAATGATGTCTTTGGTGATATTAATAAACAAAAGGAACTTGCAATTATTATTAAAAGCGATGTTCACGGATCTGCAGAGGCTTTATCAAACGCGATATTAAAAATTCAACACGACGAAGTAAAACCAGTTATTGTTTTGTCTTCAGTTGGAGCTATTACTGAAACAGATGTGTCTTTAGCAAAGGCTTCTAGTGCGGTTTTAATTGGTTTTAATATTAAGCCAAATAAAGAAGCAAAAGATCTTGCGATAAAATTAGGTGTTAATATTTTATACTTTAATATTATTTATGAAGCGATTGAACACATTACTAAAGCCCTTTCAGGTCTTTTAGCGCCAGAAATAAATGAACAAGCATTAGGACAGTGTGAAATACTTCAAGTATTTAAATCTTCTAAAGCTGGAAAAGTTGCAGGTATTAAAGTAACTGAAGGTGCGATCGTTAATAATTCTGATGTTAGAATTGTTAGAGATGGCAGTGTTGTTTGGACAGGAAAAATTGCATCTCTTTATAGAGAAAAAAATGAAGTAAAAGAAATTAAAGCAGGTATCGAAGGCGGTGTTGCTTTTAAAGATTTTTTAGATTTTAAAGAAAAAGATATTATTGAAGTTTTTTCAGTCGTTCAGAGCGCGAGAACAATAAACTAATTTAATCATGAATATTCATTTAAGCGATCAGCCTTTTACACAAAGGCAATTAAGAGTTGGCGAATTATTAAAACAGTTGCTTGGAAATCTATTTTTAAAAGAAGAGGTGGCTTTGCCAAATATTAATACCAGAGTGATTACGGTTTCAGAAGTTAGAATGAGCCCAGATTTAAAACATGCAAAAGTTTTTTTTATGCCACTGGGAGGTAAAAATTCAGAGTTTATTTTGCAATCACTTATTAATCATAGTGGTTTAATTAAAAAAGAAATGTCTCGTAGTTGGAAAAATAAATTTCTTCCAAACCTTCATTTTGTATTAGACGAATCTTTTGATTATGCTGAAAAAATTGAAAAATTAATTATTAAGACGCACGAAAATGATTAATGGTTGGATCAACTTAAACAAACCTAAAGGTTTTAGCTCGGCATACTGTTTAAACGTAATAAAGAGCAAATTTAAAAAGATTAAAATAGGTCACGCAGGAACTTTAGATCCTTTAGCTGAAGGAGTACTTCCTATTGCATTAGGAGAGGCAACAAAGGCTGTTTCACTAATACACTTGCAGTTAAAAAGTTATTTATTTGAAATAGAGTGGGGCTCAGAAACAGACACTCTAGATTTAGAAGGAAAAGTTATAAATAGCAATGACGTTTGCCCAGATAAAAAACAAATTCAAAATATTTTAAAAAAATTTATCGGACACCAAATGCAAATGCCACCAAAATTTTCTGCAGTAAAAATTAACGGCAAAAGATCTTATGAACTTGCGAGAAATAATTTAGAATTTGATATGGAAGAGAGAAAAGTTTTTATAAAAAATATTAGATTATTAAAACATGAAAATAATAAGAGTCTTTTTTATATTAAATGTGGAACGGGAACTTATATTCGAAGCTTAGCAAGAGACATTGCAAAAGCCTTTGGCGGATTTACGCATATCACTAAATTAGTTAGAACAAGATATGGAAGTTTTAAAATTAGGAACGCAAATACCCTTGAAAAATTAATAGAAAAAGAAAGATCTGAAGATTTTTTAAAATATGTGCTTGATATTCATAGTGCTTTAATACATATACCTAGCATTAAATTAAATGATCAAAGAGTTAATTTAATAAAGAATGGAATGATGGTTAGTTTGGTTAATGAATTTGGAAAGGTTAGTTTAGATAATATTTACACTCAGGCTTTAGAAAAGCCACTTGCTCTCGGATACCTTAAGTCCGGTTTTTTTTATCCAAGGAGAGTATTTAATTAAAAAGATGACAAAAAAAATTTTAAATAAAGAAAGTATTTTTAAAGACGTAAAAAAGCACGCTAAAGACGTTGGCTCTTCAGAGGTGCAAATAGCTATTTTAACTGACAGAATTAAATACCTAACTGAGCATTTTACTAAGAATAAAAAAGATAAGCATTCGTACACAGGATTAACGACATTGGTAAATAGAAGAAAAAAACTATTAGATTATCTAAGCAAAACAAATACTGCCAATTACAAGAAGATCTTAGAGAAGTTGAATATCAGAAAATAAATTTTAATGTTTAAAATAGTAAGAAAAGAGATTGTTTGGGGCGGCAAAAAACTATCTATCGAGTCAGGAAAAATTGCTCGTCAAGCAGATGGCGCAGTTATACTAACATCAGGCGATACAGTTATTTTAGCAACAGTTGTTGGGGCAAAGAAAGCAAAACCTGACATAGATTTTTTCCCTCTTACAGTAAATTACCAAGAAAAATATTATGCTTCAGGAAAAATTCCAGGTGGATATTTCAAAAGAGAAGCAAGACCAACAGAGAGCGAAACTTTAATATCACGATTAATTGACAGACCTATTAGACCTCTATTCCCAGAAGGTTTTAGAAATGAAGTTCAAGTTCTGCCAACTGTGCTTTCGTATGAGAAAGACAATGATCCAGAAGTATTATCTTTAATTGCAGCGTCAGCTGCATTAGCTATCTCAGGAATCCCATTTATGGGACCAGTTGCTGCTTCTAAAGTTGGCTACATTAATAACAGCTTTGTTTTAAATCCAACAAAAGAACAATTAAAAGAATCACAATTAGAATTAATAGTAGCTGGAACTAAAGATGCAGTTTTGATGGTGGAGTCTGAGGCTTCAGGATTAACTGAAAAAATAATGTTAGATGCAGTTAAATTTGGTCATGATCAATTTGCTCCGGTGATTAAAATGATAAATGAATTTGCTGCAGAATGTAAAAAAGAAACATGGGTTGTAGAGAAAAAAGATTTAAAAGTTGTAAAAGATAATTTATTAAAAAATGTTAAAAATGATTTAGTCGCAGCGTTTTCAGAGCCAGATAAAAAGAAAAGAAGCGGATTAATTAATTTAGCAAAAGAAAAATCATTAGCGCTTTACACGGATTCAGAAGAATTTAGTAAAATGGATGTTGAATCTCAGTTTAAAGATGTTGAAAAAGAAATCGTTAGAACAAAAATTCTTAAAGAAAAGAAAAGAATTGATGGAAGAGGACTTGCAGATATTAGACCGATTAAGTGCGAAGTAGGCGTATTACCTAGAACTCACGGTTCTGCTTTATTTACAAGAGGTGAAACACAAGCAATTGTTGTTACAACACTTGGGACTTCAGAAGATGAGCAAAGAATTGAAAGCCTAGATGGATTACAAAGATCCAGATTTATGTTGCACTACAACTTTCCTCCATTCTCAGTTGGAGAAGTTGGCAGAGTTGGAACAGGTAGACGTGAAATAGGGCACGGTAAATTAGCATGGAGAGCTGTTAATTCAATTTTACCTAAAAAAGAAGATTTCCCTTACACATTTAGAATTGTTTCAGAAATTACAGAGTCAAATGGTTCATCATCTATGGCAACAGTTTGCGGAGCATCCCTTGCTTTAATGGATGCTGGAGTTCCAATTAAAAAGCCAGTTGCAGGAATTGCAATGGGTTTAATTAAAGAAGGAGCTGATTATTCAGTTCTATCCGACATCTTGGGAGATGAAGATCATTTAGGAGATATGGATTTTAAAGTTGCAGGAACAGAAGACGGAATTACTTCATTACAAATGGACATTAAAATTACAGGAATTACATTTGAGATTATGGATAAAGCATTGTCACAAGCAAAAGATGGAAGAATTCATATCTTAGGTGAGATGAACAAAGCCCTTAATGCTTCAAGAAAAGATTTATCAAAACACACTCCAAAAATGGAAAAAGTAACTGTCGATAAAAAAGATATCGCAGCTATTATTGGAAAAGGTGGCGTAACAATAAGAGAGATCGTGGAGTTATCAGGCGCTAAAGTCGATATTAGTGATGATGGAATTGTAACTATTTCTGCACCCGATGAAATTTCAAGAAACAAAGCTTTAGAGATGGTGAAAAGTATTATTGCAAAACCTGAACTTGGAAAAATTTACACAGGAAAAGTTGTAAAAATTATGGAATTTGGGGCTTTTGTAAACTTCTTAGGCAAACAAGATGGTTTAGTTCATATCTCTGAACTTGCAGCGAAAAGAGTAGAAAAAGTAAGTGACGTTGTAAAAGAGGGTGATGAAGTTAAAGTTAAAGTTTTAGGATTTGATAAAGGAAAAGTTAAACTTTCAATTAAACAAGCCCAATAATAATTAATAATATAAATAATTTTTATATAAAAATTATATTAATTAATTTCTTTACATTATTTAAATAATCGTATAAGTTGTAATCGCAGGTTAATCCTGCGCCCCACGTGGCTCCGAAGTTTAAACTTCGTGTCTGTAAAGACCTTCAGAAAGTCGCAAACTTAAATCAAATATAGCACTAGCATTTGTTTGCTTTTTATTTGATTAAAAACTGAAGGAATATTGATGTCAAATTTTGACGAAAGTAATGGAATTGAATCGAAGGATTCATTTAATAAAATTTTAGTTAACAGAGCTAAAAAGGGGAAAGGGCCAACTACAGAGCGAGCCAAATATCAAGTCTCAAAGAACAGTATTAAAGATGGATTTCGTTCCAAGAGATTTATTATTTATGGCGAGAATAGAAAAGAATTTGAAAGATACCGCGACGAAATATTGAAGGATTTAGATCCAATCACACCCATTCAAATAGATATGTGTTTTCATCTAATTCAAAACGGATGGAATATAAGACGATTGAATAATTTAAGAAATGGCCTTTATAATATTGAGATAAAGAGTGTTCTCGAAAATAGTTATAATTACGAACATGTTCATCTTAAACAGCATGGTGAAATAAGAAAAATTCTAAATGAACTTGGAAATAAAGATGAAGTTCTAGGAATGGTTTTTGCTCGAGATTGTATTAGCTCGGGCACCCAATCAAGATTAACTTCTATTGAAAACTCAATGCATGCTAAATTTTATAGAATATACCGTGAATATATGCTGGATAGATTTGGCAGGGAGTATCATCATGAGAAATAAATTTCCAAATTTTATTGAGGATAAGATAAAAGCAGATCTTGAAAAAAAAGATTTGCTTTATAAAAATCTTAAAAAAGAAGATTTGTCTAAGAGAGACACACTTGAACACATTAACAACAGGCTTTTAGAGTTCTTAAAGAAGAATCTAAATAATCCAAAGTGCATAAAATCATTTATTTTGCTTAAAACTTGCATCGATCAAATAGAACTAGAAATAAAGAATGAAAAAATTGTTCAAGAAGCAAAGAATAATTTGGCAGTTAAGATTGAAAAACCTCAAGTTAAAAAGCAAATACCATCACCACAGTTGTGACAGCGCAAGATGCAACAACCACTAAAACTTATACAATAACAGTGACGAGAGCAGGAGCTGCCGTTAGTGTTAATTATTTAATTGTAGCTGGTGGTGGTGGTGGTGGAAATGGTGTTGGAGGAGGCGGTGGAGCAGGAGGTTTATTAGCTAACACAACTTCACTTTCCTCAGGCGTAACTTACACAGTATCAGTTGGCTCCGGTGGATTAAAAGGAAGTACTGGGGTAAACAGTGGAAAAGGAGGAACTGGTGGAGACTCCTATATAAGCGGAACAGGTTTCACAACCATAACTGCTATAGGTGGCGGTGGTGGTGGTAGCAACAACACTACAGACGGCAGTTCAAGTGCAGGTGGGTCAAGTGGTGGCCGATCAGATCCTAGAGGAGGAGGGGGTGTAGGAGCAGCGACGGCAGGGCAAGGAAATATTGGTGGTCAATCAGAACCAGGTTGGGGCGGCTATTATGGATCTGGTGGTGGAGGTGGTGCTGGTGCAGTAGGTGGCAACTATACCGCTAATGGAGGAGGCGCTGGCGGAGCTGGTCTTTCAAGCAACATTACTGGGACAACAGTTTATTATGCAGGTGGTGGAGGTGGTGGAACCTTTGGTGGAACAGGAGGAGCAGGTGGAAATGGTGGTGGCGGAAACTCCACTAATAACTCTGCAACAGCTAATGGTACAGATGGTACTGGTGGTGGTGGTGGATCATGGAATAATGCAACCAATCCAGGCGCGGGTGGTAAAGGAGTTGTTATACTCTCAATTCCAACTGCAAGTTATTCAGGAAATTATACAGGCTCACCTACAATCACAACAAGTGGATCAAATACAATACTTAAATTTACTGGAAACGGTACATATACCCAATAATTATATTTAAATATTTTTAAAAAAAGAATTAGATTATTTGTGCTTAAATTAATTAAGCCTGCATATTTTTTGGGTTAGGCATACCAATTATATTATAACCCGCATCCACATAGTGAATTTCGCCTGTAACACCAGCTGCAAGATCGCTTAGTAAATAAACTGCAGCGCCACCTACATCGTTAATATCGACGTTTCTCTTTAGTGGAGAATGGTTTTCATTCCATTTATATAAAAATTTAGCATCACCAATTGCAGAAGCTGCTAACGTCTTAATAGGACCTGCGCTAATAGCATTTACTCTAATTCCATTTCCTCCAAGATCAACGGATAAATATTTAACACTTGTTTCAAGTGCTGCTTTGCAGACTCCCATCACATTGTAATTTGGAATAACTTTGTCAGCACAATAAGTTAAAGTGATAAAGCTTGAACCTGGTTTCATTATTTTAGCAGCTTCTTTGCAAACTTCTGTAAATGAAAAACAAGAAATTAACATACTGTTTGAGAAATTTTCTCGAGAAGTGTTTAAATATTGTCCAGATAGTTCTGACTTATCTGAAAAGGCAATTGCGTGAACCACAAAGTCTAAATTCTCCCATTTGTCTTTAATGTCTGAGAAAGTTTTAACAATGTCTTCTTTCTTTTCCACATTACAATCTAATGTAAATTTTGAACCTAAAGATTCTGCAAGAGGAATAACTCTTTTCTTTAAAGCATCACCCACATAAGTGAATGCAAGTTCAGCACCGTGTTCACTTAATTTTTTTGCAATACCCCAAGCAATGGAGCGATCATTTGCAACGCCCATGATCAGACCTTTTTTACCTTGCATTAATTTCATTTTATAAACTTTCAAATACTAGAGTTGCATTCGTTCCACCAAAGCCAAAGCTATTAGACATTACACAATTTAAATCTACATTTTTTTTAACTTCAGTTACAATCGGCAATCCTTTTATTTTCTCATCTAAATTCGTAATATTTGCAGAGGCCGCTATAAATTTATTTTTCATCATTAACAGACAATAAATAGCTTCTTGAACTGATGTTGCACCAAGTGAATGACCTGTAATTGATTTTGTTGAACTAAAAGGAGGAATTTTATCTTTAAAAACTTCCTTCATTGCTTCTATTTCTTTTGTATCTCCAACAGGAGTAGAAGTTCCATGAGTGTTAATATAATCCACTTTTGAATTTCTTAAATTTTGCATAGACATTTTCATACATCTAACAGCTCCTTCACCAGAAGGTGCAACCATATCATAACCATCAGAGGTGGCTCCATAACCCGTAATTTCGGCTAGAATTTTAGCTCCCCTAGCTTTTGCATTTTCATACTCTTCTAAAACGATAACACCGCCTCCACCTGCGATTACAAAGCCATCTCTGCTTGAATCGTAAGGCCTAGAAGCTGTTTGTGGGGTGTCATTATATTTTGAAGATAATGCAGTCATGGCATCAAACATTGCAGAAAGACTCCAATCTATTTCTTCACCACCGCCAGCAAAAACAATATCTTGTTTTCCATACTGAATAAGTTCCATGGCATTACCAATACAATGCGCGCTTGTTGCACAAGCAGAACTGATTGAATAGTTAACTCCTTTAATTTTAAAGGGCGTCGCTAATGTTGCAGAACATGTGCTTGCCATTGTTCTTGGCACAATAAAAGGGCCCATTTTTTTAGGACCTGATGCTCTTGTTGAATCGATTGCGAACATAACGTTTTTAATTGAAGGACCGCCTGATCCGATAATGATTCCAGTTTTTTCATTGCTAATTTCTTTTTCAGTAAGACCCGATTCTTCAATAGCTTCTTTCATTGAAAGATAAGCATAGGCAGAGCCATCTCCCATAAATCTTAGAACTTTTCTATCAATTAATTCTTCGTACTTAATTTTAGGAACACCGCAGACTTGGCTTTTGAAATTATATTTTTTATATTCTTCAGAAAAAGTTATTCCAGATTTAGTATTTAATAGAGAATCTAAGACTTCTTTTTTATTGTTACCAATGCAAGATACAATTCCAGAACCTGTAATTACTACTCTTCGCACTAATCCCCCTTAACTTTTAAATAAGCCAACTTTAAGATTTTTAGCGGCATATATTTCTTTATTATCAGCAAAGACTAAACCATCAGCCAAACCAACACAAGTTTCACCTTTTCTTAACAATCTTTTGATATTAATGGCATATTTTACGAGTTTTACTTGTTTTACAACTTCACCTGTAAATTTTACTTCATTCACTCCAAGCGCTCGACCGTGACCAGGGTTGCCTAACCAACCAAGATAAAAACCAAGTAATTGCCACATCGCATCTAATCCTAAACATCCAGGCATCACAGGATCACCTTTAAAATGACATTCGAAGAACCATAAATTATCTTTGATGTCTAACTCTGCTAGAATTTCACCTTTATTAAATAATCCACCTTCAGCATTAATTGAAGTAATTCTATCAAACATTAACATCGGTGGAGAAGGTAATTTTGCATTACCAGGTCCAAACAATTTTCCTTCCGCACAATCAAGTAGATCTTGGTAACTGTATTGATTTTTTTGTTTCATGGGATTTTTTTAGAAAATTGAATTGTAATAATTTTTTATTGTAACTTACAATTTAATGAAGGATTTGACAAATTTAATTGATAATTTCTTTATTTTCCAAGCCCCAAACGTGTTCTGTTTGTATCCAACCTTTGTATTTTTGAATTTCAACTAAGCACCAATTTGGAATACATTTTTTAATAACCGCTGCTTCTGATTTTCCAATTTTAATAATTGGTTCCGAATAGATAGTTGATTTTTTATAAAGAACAATTCCATCCTTAGTGGTTAATAAACTTCTTTTTCTTGATAACTGACTTAAATGAACCCAACCAGTGTCACCTTGATAATCTTTAACTTTTCTCCAAACTTCAAATTCATCTATTACCTCAACAGGCATATTTTTTTTTTCATACACGAATGCAATCGGATGAGCAGAAGAAGGTCCTATTCTAAGATTTGCAACGCTGGTTCTAATGCTAAGATATTTTTTAGAAACAATTTGTTCGGCTAATAGATTGCTATTAGAAAAGAATATAGAAAAAAAAACAATAATAGTTTTTGTAAAATTCATTCTATGAATTAATACAATTTTTATTTTTGTTTAGCTTTATCTTTTTAATTGAAAGATTCTCTGCATTAATCATTAGAATGTTTCCGCATAGAGAGTTTTTAAAATTTAATACTTCACGAATAGCTTCATTAGCCATGATAGAGCCTATCATCCCTGCTAAAGTTGCAAGAACACCTTCGCTTTGACAGTCTAACATGTCTGTTTCAGGGGCTTCAGGCATAAAACATCTAAGACAAGGAGATTTCTTGTTTTTAAAATTAAAAACAAAAACATGCCCATCAAATTTACTAATTGCACCTGTAATTAAAATTTTTTTATTTTTAGCACAATAATCATTTATTAATAATTTTGATCTAAAACTATCTGTGCCATCGATAATTAAATCATATTCTTTTGCAATTTTACTGATGTTGTTTGAGTCTATTTTAGTACAAAATTTTTTAATTTTTATTTTAGAATTAATTTTTTTTAATCTTTTTTCCGCAACATCTACTTTAAATTTTTTAACATCTTCTTCATTAAATAGAATTTGTCTGTGCAAATTTGAAATATCAACTTTATCATGATCTGCTATGCCAATATTTTGAACGCCTGAAGAAGCAAGATAAAGCACAACAGGGGAGCCCAATCCCCCGACGCCGATAATTAAGATTTTTGCATCAATAATTTTTTTTTGACCAAAGGTGCCAATTTTTTTTAAGTTAATATGAGCAATGTATCTTTTTACATTGTCATAACTGAGCTTCATGAATTTTTATTTGCCGGTTGAGCCAAATCCACCGCTACCACGAACCGATTCAGGAAGAGTGTCTACTTCAACGAGTTCAGCTTTTATAACAGGGCATAGAACCATTTGTGCAATGCGTTGACCCGGTTCGATCTTAAAATTTTCTAAACTTAAGTTTACTAATATAACTTTGATTTCGCCTCGATAATCAGCATCCACTGTTCCAGGCGTATTAAGCACGCTAATTCCATTCTTTGCTGCAAGTCCTGATCTAGGTCTTACTTGTATTTCGTAATTTTCAGGTATGGCAACAGCAAGGCCAGTTGGTACCAAAACCCTCTCATTAGGCTTTAAAATTATATCATTATCGATATTAGCGATAAGATCTAAACCAGAAGATCCAACTGTCTCATACTTAGGCAGATCTTTATGTTTGTAATTTATTTTTTTTACTAAAATTTTAACCATTATTGAATAAGGGAATGAAGAATTTTGTTAGATAATTTTTTTGCAATTTCTGATTTTGTAGTTTTGTTAAATTTTTCAACTTCTTTATTTTTAGATATTAAGAATACTTCATTATAATCTGAGTTAAAGCCAATGGATTTGTCAGCGACATTATTAGCAACAATCCAATCACAATGTTTGCTGTTAATTTTCTTTTGAGCGTTTTCAATTATATTTTTAGTCTCTGCTGCAAAGCCAACAACTAGTCTTGGTCTATTAATATTTTGATTAGATATGAAAGATAAAATATCGATATTTTTTTCAAGTTCTAAATTAAAATTTTCAAATTCTTCTTTTTTTATTTTTTCTTCATTATAATTTTTAACTTTAAAGTCAGATACTGCAGCTGTACAAACCGCAACATCAACAGGTAAATTATCTTTACAAGCCTCAAACATTTGTTTTGCAGTTGTGACATTGATTACTTCAAGATTGTCTTCGTTTTTAATATTTAGAGAATTTGGACCAATCACTAACTTTGTTTTAAAACCAATCTCATTTAGTGACTTTGCAATTTCAAATCCTTGTTTTCCAGAAGATTCATTAGATAAAAATCTTACTGGATCAATATATTCCCTAGTTGATCCTGCAGTCACTAATGCTTTTAAATTTTTATTATTGAATAAATTTTTGGAAAGAAAATAGTTCTTAATGGTTATAATAATTTCTTCAGGAGATGACATTTTTCCAACACCAACTTCACCGCACGCCATTTCACCAACAGTTGGACCGATAAATCTATATTTAAACTTAAGAAGTTTTTGATAATTTTCTTGAGTAGCTTGATTGTTCCACATCTCAACATTCATTGCTGGAGCTAGAAAAATCGGTTTGTTAGAGGCCATAATAACTGTTGTTGCAAAATCTTTGGCTTCTCCGCGTGCAAAATTTGCCATCAGGTTAGCAGTTGTAGGGGCAACTAGTATTAAATCACACCATCTGGATAGTGCGATATGATCCATTTCACCTTCATTGTTCGGATCAAATAAATTTTCAAATACTTTATTTTTAGAAAGAGCCGAAATGGATAATGGAGTTACAAATTCTTTTCCAGAGTTTGTAAGAATAGTTTTTACTTCACAGTCATTTTTTCTAAGTTCTCTGATAACATCTAGAACTTTGTAAGCGGCTATTCCGCCACCAATAACGATTAGAATTTTTTTATTAGCAATTGAATTTAGCATCGCGCTATTTGAATACTATTAGCAATATAATTACAATAATTAATAAGCATATTATTAAATAAGTCTTTTTTAATTTTGAAGATTTTTCTTTAATCTCATATTCATTATTTTGGTTTTGATTTTTTAAAAAATCATAAGAACTCAAAAGTTCCATCGCTTTATTAGCGCGGTTAATCATGTCAGGAAGTTCTGGTAGTTTATCTAAAAGTTCAGTTGTTGTTTTTAATATTTTATCTATTCTATTTTTAGGACCGATTTCGTTATTCAACCAACCTTGTAATACCGGTTTTGAAATCTCCCAAATATTTGCATCTTCATCTAATGATCTTGCAACACCTTCAACCACCACCATTGTTTTTTGTAATAATAATAATTGTGGCTGAGTTACCATGTTAAATTTTTCTGTTACTTCAAATAATCTAGCCAGCAACTTTCCAGCAGAAATATTCTTTGCGGACTGACCAAAAATAGGCTCGCCGATGGTTCTTAGAGCTTGTGTAAAGTTGTCTAAAGACTCGGTATTTGGCACTAAACCTGCAATAAAATGGACTTTTGCTACCTTTTCGTAGTCTCGGTTAATAAAACCATACAATATCTCAGCTAGATACTTTCTATTAGCAAGATCAAGTCGCCCCATAATTCCAAAGTCTACGGGCACAATATTTTCATTCTTATCTACAAACAGATTACCTTGGTGCATGTCGCCATGGAAAAAACCATCGCCAACCGCTTGTCTTAAAAAGTTTTG
This sequence comes from Candidatus Allofontibacter sp., assembly GCF_040404065.1. Taxonomy (GTDB): domain Bacteria; phylum Pseudomonadota; class Alphaproteobacteria; order Pelagibacterales; family Pelagibacteraceae; genus Fontibacterium. Next base: position 101,418 of record NZ_JBBAJM010000001.1, on the reverse strand, counting down.
TATTAGTAATCTTGATATTTTTTTAAGATCAATTTTATTTTTAATAAGTAAATTTTTATCTTTTATAGAAATTCCTTCTACCTTTTCGCTGGTTAAAACTCTTTGACTTGTAAAATCCCAAAATATAGATGGAACTTTGAAGCCTTCATCATGTGCGGTATTTTTTTTTAATTCACTTGCCGATGCCGCTTCATATCTTAAATCCATTTCAATGCTTGTGATCTCTTTAAGCAGATCTATAATTTTAACTAGTTTTAATCTTCTACTTTTTTTAACGCTGAATTCAATAATTGATGCTAAAAATCTTAACGCATTTAATTCTTTGTAAAAAATTTTTTCTATATTGGGTCTTAATATTTTAATCGCAACATCAATTTCTTTATTGTCACTATTAATGATTTTAGCAAAATGAACCTGAGCAATAGATGCAGCCGCAATGGGTTCGCTTAAATAAGTTATTTTTTTATATGTTTCTTCACCAAGCTCCTTTTTTAATGCTATCTTTGATTCAGCCATTGAAAATGCTGGCATTTGATCTTGAAGTTCTTGTAATTCTTTTGCAAATTCTTCACCAACAATATCAGGCCGCGTTGCAAGAAATTGACCTAATTTTATAAATGCAGGACCCAAAGTTAGAAAAGCATTCTTTAGTCTTTCGCCTGCACTTTTATTTGAAGTGTCTTTACTTAAGGTAGTAAAGCCAAATATTTTAATTAAAATTTTAATAGACAAAGGTGGTTTATAAAATTCTTCAAAAACAGATAGGCTATTAGACTTTGCTAACGCCCTACCAATTTTAATAAGAGAGAAGAAATTAGATAACATTTTAAATTTCTATATTTTCCAACCAGAATGAATGGCGGCAACTCCAGTTGTTAAATTTCTATATTCTGTGTTTGCAAATTTTGCTTCTTTCATAAGAGCTAATAATTGTTCTTGGTCATAAAAATCTTTAATGCTTTGCACTAGGTACTCATAAGGTTTTTTGTCACCAGCAACTAATTGTCCTATTTGTGGAATAAATTTTGAATAGATTGAATAAAACTTATTTATGACTTCGTTATTAATTTTTGAAAACTCTAGACACATAAATCTTCCACCTGGTTTTAAAACTCTATAGGCTTCACTGAGTGTTTTTTTAATATCAGACACATTTCTTATACCAAAACTAATTGTATAGTAATCAAAACTAGATTCTTTTGCTGGAATGTCCTCGGCCTTAGCGCATAAATAATCAATATTTTTATAACGACTTAGTTTTTTTTTACCTTCGTTTAACATTTCAGAATTTTGATCAACCATTAATGAGTGACCTTCAAAGTTGATCCGCTCAAGATATATTTTTGTGATGTCACCAGTTCCAGCAGCCATATCAATTAATTTTGAATTTGTTTTTGGTTGCAACCAATCTATTAAGTTACTTTTCCAAAGACGATGAGTTCCGAAAGACATTATGTCATTCATGACATCGTATTTTTTAAATACAGAATTAAAAACTGTATTTACAAGGTCTTTTTTTGAATTAGTATCTTGCATTCTTTGAATATAGAACATTTGTAATCAATAGTCATATAGTTAATGCCAGAATTACCTGAAGTAGAAGTAACGCGAAAAACTTTATTAAAGTTTGTTGAAAATAAAGTTATTAAAAATTTAATAATAAATAATTATAATTTAAGATTTAAAATTCCTTCCAATTTTAAAAAACATGTTGTTGGTCAAAGAATTATTAAAATTTTAAGAAGATCCAAATATATTCTTTTCTTTTTACAGAATAATTATGTGATGATTTCTCATTTAGGAATGTCGGGTAAATTTTTAATCCAAAATAAACGTTCCAAAGAACTTTTAAAGACCAGTTTTTATTATAATGAGTTTTCTACAAAGCATAATCATTTGGAGTTTAATTTCTCGAAAGATTTAAAAATGATTTATAATGATCCTAGAAGATTTGGCTTTTTTATATTAGAAAAATTAGACGGACTTAGTTCTAATAAATTTTTAAAAAAATTAGGACCAGAACCCTTATCTCAAGATTTAAAAAAAGATTATTTAGTTGAAAGAATAAAAAAGACTAAAAGAACTATAAAAACTTTATTAATGGATCAGAATTTTATTTCTGGAATAGGTAATATTTATGCAAGCGAGATTTTATATTTAGCAAAAATAAATCCTAACAAGATGTCTTTTAAATTAAGTGCGGCAGATGTAGGTAGGCTTTATGCAGCTACAAGAAAAATCCTTAAAAGGGCTATTCTATTGGGCGGTTCAAGCATAAAAGATTTTTACTCCTCAGAAGGTCAAAAGGGTAAATTCCAAAATGAATTTAAAGTGTATGGTAGAGAAAATTTAAAATGTTCAAGAACAGGATGTCGCGGCTCAATATCAAGGGTTGTATCGCTAGGTAGAGCGAGTTTTTTTTGTAAGCAATGTCAAAATTAAGTAATTGACCCTAATATACTCAGCTTATATATAATCCCTTAAAAATATGGCAAATACAGTCTCAGCTATCCGCGCGGTCAAAAAAATTAAAAAGAGAACTCAAGTTAATAAAATTAGAGTTGGAAAGTACAAGGCTGCAGTTAAAACTATTGAAGAAGCAATTAAGTCTAAAGATAAAGCCAAAGCTTTAAAATTATTTTCTAATTTTCAATCTCAGGTTATGAAAGCTTCTAAAAAAGGTTCTTTAAAAAGAACGACAGTATCAAGAAAAGTTTCTAGAATCTCAAAACAAATTTCTAAATTATAAAATTTTTATCAATCTCAAGTTGATAATTATTTTTTGCATACAACTTAAAATCTAAGACTTTATAGTTGTAAAAAAAAAATAATTAATTCTTTTCTTGTATTTACATAGCTTAAAAAATACAACACACTTCTTTTTTTAAAACAAATTCAAATGTCAAACCAAACAAGTCTTAAAAATAATCTTAGCAGCGAGAAATGGGATACTCTTCAATCATCGCTCTTGGGACTTTACGGAAAAGATGTTTACACAAGTTGGTTACAAGGAGTTATATTTAATAAAATAAATTTTAATGCTTTAATCCTGAATGTAAAAACCAGATTTATTCGTGATTGGATTGTTGCTCATTACGCGGATAAGATTTTAGATTTATATAAAAAACAAGATTCAAATATTAGCCGCATAGAATTTCAGATTTTAGAAAGAACAGAAACTAAAAATCCTAAATTGAACGTCATTGATTTTGAGAAGAAAGATTTTATTCAAGATAGCGGAAGTTATGGTTTATCAAAAATTGATGAAAGATTAGTTTTTGATAATTTTGTAGTTGGAAAAAGTAACGAACTTGCCTTTGCAGCAGCTAATAGAATTATCGATAATTTAAATAAATATAATCCGCTTTATATTTATGGAGGAGTTGGACTTGGAAAAACACATCTTTTAAATGCGATAGGAAATCAGTTATTAAAAAAAATAGATAAAGTTATCTACGTTTCTGCTGAAAGATTTATGTATCAATTCGTTCGATCCATAAAAAATAATGAGGTTGTAAAATTTAAAGATATTTTTAGAAGCGCAAAAGTTTTAATTATAGATGATATACAGTTTGTAAGCGGTAAAGATGTAACACAGGAAGAGTTCTTTCATACATTTAATGCGTTAATAGAATCGGGTTCACAAATAGTAATTTCTTGCGACAGACCTCCCAACGAGCTTGATAGAATACAAGATAGAATAAAATCAAGACTTTCAGGAGGACTTGTTGTTGACGTTCAAAGTCCAGATTTTGAACAGAGAGTTAAAATCTTAAAACAAAGATGTTTAAAAGAATTTCATGCCTCTGAAAGAAATATTGTTATCGATGATGAGATTATTAATTTTATTGCTAATGAACTAAAACTTAGCATTAGAGAAATGATAGGGGCATTCAATAGAATTGCCGCCTATTTAAATATAAACCAAAGAAAGATCTCTGTTGCGGAGGCTAAACATATTTTAAGAGATTCTTTAAATAAAATTCACACAAACATCACTATAGAAGACATACAAAAAACAGTAGTTTCTTATTATAATATTTCTATGCATGATTTTATGTCATCTAGAAGATCAAGATCAGTTGCAAGACCAAGACAAATAGCTATGTATTTGGCAAAAAAAATGACCACAAAATCTTTACCTGATATTGGAAGAAATTTCTCAGGTAGAGACCACACAACTGTTATCCATGCTATAAAGAAAGTAGAAGAATTAATGATCCAAGATAAGAACTTTGAGAACGAAGTTAAAGACATAAATGGCAAATTAACAAAAAGTGTTTAATGGAACTAAAATTAAATAGAGATCTTTTTCTTAAGAGTCTTGCGCATATCCAAGGAATAGTCGAAAAAAAGAATACTATACCAATTCTATCCAACGTTTTATTGGATGCTGCCAATGGGAAAATAACAATTTCTGCAACAGATTTAGATATTATCATTATTGAAGTTATTAAAGGAGAGATCATTGAAGAAGGATCAACAACAACAACAGCTCAAGTTATATATGATCTAGTTAGAAAATTACCTTCAGGTTCTGAAATATTGATATCACAAAAAAATGAAGGACAGCTTTCTCTTATCTCTGCAAAATCAAATTTTAATTTAAAATGTTTATCACCAAAAGACTTTCCACTTACGCAAGATGATGTTGAGGGAGAGGCTCTTTCAATTAATTCCTCTGTCTTTTTAAAATTACTTAACAAGACTAAATTTGCAATCTCAAATGATGAAACAAGACATTATTTAAATGGAATTTATTTACATAAAACAACTGAAAATAATCAATTATATTTAGCTGCAGTCGCAACAGACGGGCACAGATTATCAAAAAGTAGAATAGTATTAGACAAGGACGTAGCGTTCGAGCCAATTATTTTGCCCAAAAAAACTCTGTTTGAATTAGTAACTATACTTCAAGAAGAAAACTCAGAGTTAAAAATTACAGCAAGCAAAACAAAGATTAGATTTTCATTAAATGACATCACTCTAATATCCAAAGTTATTGATGGAAGATTCCCTGATTATTCGAAGGTAATACCTACAAATAATGACAATAAAATTACTGTTAATTTATCGTCGTTTATATCTACTATTGATAGGATTAATTCGTTGTCTTCTGATCGCAAAGGAACATTAAAACTTGTTGTTAACAAAGATATTTTAAAATTATTAGTAAATGATCCAAGCGCTGGAGACGGCGTTGAAGAGATTATTCTAAGCTACAGTGGTCCAGATTTAGAAATTGGTTTTAACTCTAAATATTTAATTGATGTAGGCGGAGTTATAGAAGATAAAAATTTAATGATTTATGCTAAAGACCCTTCATCGCCAGTATTAATTCACGATCCTTCGGACATTAATAGTTTGCACGTTATTATGCCAATGAGAGTGGCATGATTAGATGTTCCTAATTAAAGATATAAAATTACAAAATTTTAGATCTTATTCCTTTAAAGAGCTTAAAACAGATCATCCTGTTATTTGTATCGTTGGAGCCAACGGCAGCGGAAAAACTAATATATTAGAGGCTATTTCTTTAATAGCAGATAAAAAAGGTATTAGAGGCGTAGCAATAGAAGATTGCATAAAGAAAGATTCTAAAGATAAAACAATTATTTCATCAACAATTAGTTATGACGATAAAGATTATAAAGTGGATGTATTTTTTGAATTAAAAGAAGATAAAATAAAAAGATCTCTCAACATTGATAATAATAAATCTTCTTTAGCCGAATCTTTTAAAGATACTACTTTTGTTTGGCTGACTCCACAGATGGATAGAATTATGTACGAAGGAGATAGTGTAAAAAGAAAATTCTTAGATAAAATAATTTCTAATTATAATTTAGAATATAAAAAAAATTTAATTACTTTTAAGAAACTTTCTGATGAAAGAATTCATTTATTAAAAGAAAATCAAGATTTGCAATGGATTGATATTTTAGAAAAGAAAATGGCAGAAGAGTTATGGAATATTTTTTCTTATAGAAGAACTTTTATTAAAGATCTTAATGATATTATTATAAAAAAATTAAATAATTTTTTAAATATAATATTAAATATAAAAAATAATTACGATTTAGATGATAAAATTAATCAAGAAGAATTTATAAAATTGTTTGAAAAGAAATATTTTGAAAAACGCGAGATTGATCAGATAATAAAAAGAAATAGTGTAGGTCCACAGTTTGATGTTTTCGAATTTTTTAATAAAGAAACAAAATTAAGTTCGGATCTTTGCTCAACTGGTGAGCAGAAAAAAATATTAATTTCATTAATATTAGGATTTATTTGGCTAGTTAAATTTCAAAATAAAAATTCTATTCTTTTATTTGATGAGATTGCCTCTCATATTGACGGTAAAAATCTTGAACTTTTTTTCAATGAAATTGAAAAAATTGGTATGCAAACTTGGTATACAGGAACTGACAAACAACTATTTCAAGCTATTGAAAATAAAGCTTTTTTTGTAAAATTATAGCAATTCCCTTGTCCTAATTAAGGATAAAAAATGTTATAAAATGTATCAATAAAAAATTCATAAATGCCTGAAAATTTAACAAAAAAACCTCAAAATAATTCATACGAAGCAGACTCAATTAAAGTCCTAAAGGGGTTAGACGCAGTTAGAAAAAGACCCGGCATGTATATTGGTGATACCGATGATGGCACAGGTTTACATCATATGGTTTTCGAAGTTATCGATAACTCAATCGATGAGGCTTTGGCAGGGCACTGTAATGAAATTTACGTTTCTTTAAATAAAGATCAAAGCGTTACCGTTGAGGATAACGGAAGAGGTATCCCTGTTGATATGCATAAAGAAGAAGGTATATCAGCCGCTGAAGTTATTATGACCCAGCTGCACTCTGGAGGAAAATTTGATCATGATTCATATAAAATCTCAGGCGGATTACACGGAGTGGGAGTTTCGGTTGTTAATGCTTTATCTGAAAATTTAAAATTAAATATTTTTAGAAAAAATAAAGAATATCTTGCTGAGTTTAAAGATGGAGCTACTACAAAATCGTTAAAACAAATTGGAGATGCAAAAAAAGCGAATGGTACTTCCGTAACTTTTTTACCTTCAAAGAAAATATTTACCACTACAGTATTTGATATAAATATTTTAAAGAAAAGAATTAAAGAATTAGCATATCTTAACAAGAGTATCCAGATTGTTTTGGAAGATAAGCGTGAAGAAAAAGTAAAGAGATCTGAATATAAATTTGAAGGTGGTATCGCAGAATTTGTAGTTGATCTTGATAAGAATAAAGAAAAATTAAAGTCCGATGCTGGAGAAAACCTTTTTACAAAACCAATTTATATTTCAGGAACTAAGAACGATATTCAGCTAGAAGTCGCTCTAGTCTGGAATGCAGGTTATCAAGAACAGGTTGTTACCTTTACAAATAACATCCCTCAAAAAGACGGAGGAACACATTTAGTCGGCTTTAGAAACGCATTAACTAGAACTATAAATAAATATGTCGTTGATAATAGTATTTTAAAGAAAGAAAAAATTTCAGTAACGGGAGATGATGTTAGAGAAGGTTTGACGGCTATTATTTCTGTAAAAGTTAAAGATCCTAAATTTTCATCTCAAACAAAAGAAAAATTAGTATCTTCCGAAGTTCGTCCAGCAGTAGAAGGACTGGTTAATGAAAAACTAGAAGTTTGGTTTGATCAAAATAACAAAATAACAAAAACGCTTGTTCATAAAATTTCACAGGCCGCTTTAGCAAGAGAGCTCGCTAGAAAAGCTAGAGAAAGTGTTAGAAGAAAAAGCGCTTTAGATGTTTCTAGTTTGCCAGGCAAATTAGCTGACTGTCAGACTAAGGATAAGGATAAAGCTGAATTATTCATCGTTGAGGGGGATTCAGCGGGTGGTTCTGCAAAACAAGCGCGGAATAGGGAATTTCAGGCTGTATTACCGTTAAGAGGAAAGATTTTAAACACTTATGTCGATTCAAAGAATAGTGGATCATCCAAACTAGATCCCGCAGAGGCAAAAAAAGTTTATGCAAAGATGTTGTCTTCTAATGAAATCATAACTTTAATAAATGCCATAGGCACAGGATTTGATGATTTTAATATTGCAAAATTAAGATATGGAAAAATTATTATTATGACCGATGCCGACGTTGATGGATCTCATATAAGAACTTTACTGCTTACTTTCTTTAACAACGAACCATTTAACGAGCTGATCAAAAATGGAAAAATTTATATAGCACAACCGCCGTTATACAAAATTAAAGTTGGAAAAAAAGTATCCTACATCAAAAATGATGAAGATCTTTTTGATATTACAATTGATACCGCTAAAGAAAATATTAAGCTTTTCTCAGAAGAGTCTGGAAAATCAAAAGAAGAAAACTTTAATCAAATTATAAAACATTGCAGGCAATTTGATTCAAAAATAAGAAATTTAGGAAAAGATTATGATAAAGAATTGGTCGAAGCACTAACAGTTGTAGGTAGTTTTTACAAAGATAAAAAAACTTTTTTAATTGGAGATGATTCCAATAATAAAAAAAAGGAAGGAGCGGCACAAGCAGCTGCAGAATATTTAAATAAGTTTAGTACTAATGCAGAAGGTAATTCTTGGAAAGGATCATACAAAGACGATTCATTTATTTTAGAAAAAAAATATTATGAAGAAACGATTAAAAAAAGATTAAATATTAATTTTTTAGAAACTAAACATGTTGAAGACTTAAGTCAGTTAGGAGATATGTTAAAAATATTTAGAAATAATTGTCATATAATTAATTCAACTAATGAAAAAACTGAAATATTCTCTCCTATAGATTTTTTAAAAAAAGTAATAGAAGAAGGTAAGAAATCTATATCTATTCAAAGATTTAAAGGATTAGGAGAAATGAACCCAGAAGAGCTATGGGAAACAACTTTAGATCCCAAGAACAATACTTTATTAAAAGTAGACTACTCAGGAAATGATGTTGATAACGACACTACGAATCCAGGAGATAAAGATAGAGAAATTTTCAAAATTTTAATGGGAGAAGATGTAGTACCAAGAAAAGATTTTATTAATAAAAACGCTATTAATGTAAATAATCTAGATATCTAGTTTAATGAATTTAGCAAAATCTCCAGAGCTAAATGACAATCAAATAAAACTTTTAACTTTAATTAATATTCGTTGGGCCGCAATTTTTGGTCAGTTTATAACAATTTCAATTGTATATTTTTACTTTAATTTCAATTTTAAGATTGAGTATTGTTATTTATTAGTTTTATTTTCACTTGTTCTTAATATTTTTTTGCAAATTAGATCAAAAAAAACGGATTTATTATCCAATAAACAAGCCACTTTTAGCATATTATATGATCTATTTCAGTTATTTGGGTTACTATTTCTAACTGGAGGATTAACTAATCCATTTTCAATATTAATTGTTGCACCAATTACTATTGCCGCTGGATTTTTGAATTTAAGAAGTAGTCTTTTAATAGGAATTTTTTCAGTTTTATTAATTATTATTTTATCATTATTTTACACTGAGCTTCCAGGACTTGAAAAAAATTATCTTTTTCCAAAGTTTTATATTTTCGGACTGGCGTTAGCGCTATGTACAGCGATTATATTTTTGGCTATTTATTCACAAAGGCTAGCAATAGAAAGTTCACAAAGAAATGAAGCTTTTAATGTTTTACAACAAATTTTCTTAAGGGAACAAGAATTAAGATCTCTAGGAGGATTAGCAGCAGCAGCAGCTCATGAATTAGGAACTCCATTAAATACAATATCTTTAGTTGCTAAAGAGTTAAAAAAAGAATTAGGATCAAATAAAAAATTTAATCAAGATTTAGATTTGCTTATTTCTCAATCCCAAAGATGTGGAGAGATATTGAAGCAAATATCTAGGAATCCTCATGCAGAAAAAGAAGATAAATTTTTAGACAAAGCTTCATTTAAAATTATTGTACATGAAATTGTCGATTCATTTAAAGATCTAAGTAAAAAAGAAATTATTATAAAAGAAGAAGGCTATAAAAAAGATTATTTAATCACTAAAAAAATTGAAATTATTTATAGTCTTAAAAATATCATTGATAATGCTTTAAAATTTTCTTCAAAAAAAATTGAGATTATTTTATTATCTAATGAAGAGGAACTGAGAATAAAGGTAGAAGATGATGGAATGGGATTTTCAAATCAGATATTGGGATTTTTAGGTGACCCTTACATTAATAAGGACTTAGATAGCGACAAAGAAGGTCTTGGACTTGGAATTTTTATAGCAAAGGTATTCTTAGAAAGACTTTCAGCTATTATTAATTTTTATAATTTAAAAGATAAAGGTGCCGTGGTTGATATATCTTGGCAAAAAAAAGATTTAACTAGTTTAAAACTTATATAGCTGGCTCTTGTTGAGTCATACAATGAATTGCTCCAAATCCCCAAATAAGATCACGACAGTTGATTGGAACAATTTTTCTGTCTTTAAAATGCTTTTCTAGAATCTGAAAAGCTTTGTCATCATTTTTATCTTCAAAGATTGGCAGTAGCACAATTTTATTTGCTATATAAAAATTTAAGTAACTCGCAGGCACCCTTGTATTATCTATAATCAAGGGAGATGGCATTGGGATTTCAATAATAGTATTTTGTTTACCTAAATGATTTCTAGATTTTTTTAGAATTTTTAAATTTTCATTCAAAGCTGAGTAATTTTCATCATTTTTTTTATACTCCATCGCTGTAAATATTTTATCATCATCAAAAAATCTTGTGATGTCATCAATATGACCATGTGTATCATCACCAACAATACCTTTATTAAGCCATATGAAATTTTTGATATTTAAACTTTCGCTTAAGATTATTTCTAAATTTTCTCTACTTAGTCCAGGGTTTCTCTCTTGAACTTTACTTAATAAACACTCTTTTGTTGCAATTAATGTTCCTTTTCCATTCACGTCAATTGCACCTCCTTCCAATATAACATCTTTAACTTTATTTTTAATTTTGGCTTTTACATCTATCAATTCTATATTTTTAATTTTGGCTATTTGCGGCTTAATATTATTATCAAAATTATAATCCTTATATTTTGCCCATGCATTGAAATGAAAATTAGTCATGATCTTTTTTTTTAAAACATCATTTACTAAAAAAATGGGTCCCGTATCTCTGGTCCAAACTCTATTTGTTTTAATGATATGAAAATTAACCTTATTAAGATTTGCTTTTTCTTTTGTTAGGATTTTTTTAATATTTTTTTTAACCGCTTTGGATTGGATTAAAATATCAACATTTTGAACTTTGGAAAGTGCTGAAGCTATTTTAGCAAAAGTTGATGGGATGTTTTCAAATTTATCTGGCCAGTCATTTTTGTTGTGCGGCCACGCTAACCATGTAGAGATTTGTTTTTCCCACTCTGCTGGCATTCTATAACCCAAAGATGCCAGATTTTCATTCATTGGAAGGATTTTTTAATAGACCGTGGTATTGATCAATTCTTCTGTCTCTTAGGAATGGCCAGTGTTGTCTTACCTTTTCAACTTTACTTAAATCGATATTACAAACAATAATTTCCTCTTTATCATTACTACCTTCCGCAATAATGTTTCCGTTAGGGTCAAATACAATTGAATTGCCCCAAAATTCTATAGATTTATCTTTTTTGCCTTCAATGCCTACTCTATTAACAGAAACAACGTATACGCCGTTTGCTATAGCGTGTGATCTTTGAATTGTAAGCCATGCATTTAATTGCGATTTGCCAAATTCTTTTTTCTCACGTAAGTGCCAGCCTATTGCTGTTGGATAGAATATAATTTCAGCTCCTTTTAAAGCAGTTAAACGAGCAGCTTCAGGAAACCACTGATCCCAACATATTAAAGTTCCAATGGCACCATGTTTAGTGTTGAAGCTTTTAAAACCTAAGTCACCTGGCGTGAAATAAAATTTTTCATAATATTGAGGATCATCTGGAATGTGCATTTTTCTATAATGACCAAAGATCTTTCCTTTTTCATCAATTACAACGCATGAGTTATGATAAAGACCTGAAACTTTCTTTTCAAAAAGCGGAACGATTATTATTATACCTATTTTTTTTGCTAATTTGCATAATGCATCAGTAGTTTTTCCGGGTATTTTTTCTGCTAATGAAAAATTATCGTGATTTTCTTCTTGGCAAAAATAATGCGTTAGAAATAGCTCAGGTAAACAAACGATTTGAGCGCCTTTTTTTTTGGCTAATTTTATTTTTTCGATAGCTTTAGAAAGATTCTTTTTTGGCTCAGCATCCATCTTCATCTGCACCAAAGCTACTTTAGTTAGTGAAGACATTGTTTATTTGAATAATTTAGAAAAACTCCTTTTAGGTCTATTTTTCCAGTAGCCTCTATGAAATGCATCGCTTGCTATTAGAGGGATCACGCTAGTTGCTTCAGCGAAAACCATTTGTTCTCTTGCTGTATCTACTTTTCCCCATGAGCTTGCTTCTTTTAATGTAGAAGAACTGCATGCTCCATCTCTAACGTCAGCAACAGTTATTTGTATAGCGTACTTATGCATATCAACTTCTTTTCCTAAAAGTTCAGCACATATTACTGTGTCTTGAATATAGTTTTTAGGAACTCCACCACCGATCATTAATAAACCCGAAGTTTTTGATTTAATTTTAATTTCAGTAAGTTCTCTAAAATCTCTTACAGAGTCAATTGTTAAATGTTTTTTAGGATTTCTTTCTTGGTGCATTACCAAACCAAAACCTGCGCTAGAATCTGTAAACGCAGGACAGAATATTGGCACATCATTTTCGTAAGCAAGTTGAATTAAAGATTCTTTCTTCTTCGAATGTTTTGTTAAATATTTTCCCATTTCTCTTATGAATTCACGAGAAGTATAAGGTCTGGGTTCTAATTGGTCTGCAATCTCTCCAACAGTTTTATCGCATGCTTGTAGTTGGTCTTCATCAATGTACGTGTCGTATATTCTATCGATATAATGTTCTCTTAATACGTTATCATTTTGAAATTGAGATCCTTGGTAGTGTCTAAAGCCTAGAGCTTCAAAGAAATCCATATCAACAATAGATGCTCCTGTTGAAACAATAGCATCGACCATGTTGTTTTTAACTAAGTCAGTATAAACTTTCATGCAGCCAGCAGCAGAAGTTGACCCTGCTAAAGTTAGAAAAACAGTGCAGTCTTTATCATTTAACATTTCATTGTAGATCTGAGCTGCATTAGCCGTTTCTCTAGATGTAAAAGACATCTTGGCCATAGCATCTATAATGGGTCTTGCATCAAAAGAGGTAATATCGATGTGCTCGATTGCTTTATCTAAAAAGCTAGATTTGTTGTGACCTACAGTTGGATTTGAAGATTTGTTCATTAAGCAACAAGATAATTGCTTTTGTATTCTTCATCTTGTTCATTTTGATAAACGGACATGATTGGTTTATCTTCAATTTCGAAAATGTCATCTGAATAAAAGCCGTTAAATTTAGTTCTAAAAGTTAAGCCGTAACTTCCTAATTGTCCAATTTCTATATAATCACCCTCTTTTAGATTATTTGGAAGCATGTAAGGACCTTTCATAAAATCCATACTATCGCATGTTGGTCCGTAGAAATTAAAAGGAGTAAAGCGTCTGCTTAAATCTTTTCCAGTATCTATAACTTTTGTTGGGAAAATAAAATTTGGAACTCCAGCGTCAAATAAAGATCCATATGTTCCATCATTAATATAAAGACTTTGTTTTTTTCTAAGTTCAATCTTAACAATCGTAGAACCACTTTCTGCAACGATGGCTCTTCCTGGCTCACAAATTAATTCTGGTTGAGTGGGTAAATTTAATTTGTTTACTGCTTTTTTAATTTCTTCCATGTAGTTTTCTAATGGTTGAGGATACAGATCTGGATATTTAGATGGGAATCCTCCGCCCACATTAATAATGTCAGGAGTAATTCCAGATTTTGCAATTATATTTCCAATTTCTTTAATTCCTTTTGAGTAAGATACTGGATGCATACACTGAGATCCTACGTGAAAACTTACACCAAGTTTTTTAACAAGTGGTCTTACTAATTTAATTAATCCAATAGCTTCAGTAGAAGAAGCTCCAAATTTTTTAGAAAGATCGATTTCAGAATGTTCGTTAGAAACAAATATTCTTAAATATAAAGTTAAATCTTTTGCATCTTTAGTTGCTTCAAAAATTTTAATTAATTCGTCTTTTGTATCGAAAGAAAAATCTCTCACGCCATAATTAAAATATGCTTCTTCAATACTCTTTCTATTTTTTACTGTGTGCATGAAATAAAGTTTTGCATCTTTTGCAATCGACTTAACTAATTTAATTTCTTCTAGAGAGGCTACATCAAAATTTGAAATTCCATTTTGATAAATTTGCTTGATAACACTTTTGTGTGGATTTGTTTTTACAGCGTATAGGGGCTTCCCTGGAAAATTATTTACAAAAAAATTGCAAGCCAGTTTTATGCTTTCTGGTCGAATACAATAAACAGGATTTACGGGTTGAAGTTCTCTGATTAAATCAGAAACAGAATTAAATTTTTTCAATTCTTGTTATGTCCTTTTGTTAAAAAAATTATTATTAATTAACCAACTGAGTTGGGAATTAAAGCTATTTTTAATTTCTGTAAAGTATTTATTTTAGGTAAGAATTTTTTTTTCCACACTGTGTCCTTCGCTTGAGATTGGGTTCGGAAAGGACTATATTAGGATCCTCGATGAATAAAATTTTAACCCCAAGAGCCAGTCTGGACCAGTTTGTGAACAAATCTTTGCTTATAGTCGATGACGATGATCCATTCCGAAACAGACTTGCAAAAGCTATGGAAAATAAAGGATTTTTTGTTGCCTCAGCTGCTAGCGTTGCTGAAGCGAACCAAAAAGTTAAGCTCTCAGCTCCAACTTTTGCCATCATAGACCTTAGACTGAACGACGGCAGCGGCCTAGACGTCGTTAAAGAGATCCACAAAGTAAAAGCTGACAGTAGAATTATAGTTTTAACGGGCTACGGAAACATTCCAACGGCCGTTGCAGCGGTCAAAGCAGGGGCCCTAGACTACCTGGCAAAACCAGCGGATGCTGAGGACCTAGAGGCCGCTTTACTGGCAGATAAAGATAAAAAAGCAACTCCGCCAGAGAATCCGATGTCGGCTGATAGAGTAAAATGGGAACATATCCAAAGAGTTTTTGAATTATGTGACAGAAATGTTTCTGAGACGGCTAGAAGGCTTAAGATGCATAGAAGAACTCTTCAAAGAATACTTTCGAAAAGATCTCCAAAATAACTAATTATTCTTACAAGACCTAAAGTAGGTATTTTGTATAAATATTCTTTTATTTGGGCCTGTTATTAAGTGATCTATTTTAAATAGATTATTATTTATTACTCTTAAATATGTTTTGTAAGTATCTTTTTTGCAAAAGTGCCAAGAAACAAGATTCTCTTTTAAGTTGTTGTTAAATTTTTGATAAATTTTATTCTTTTTCTCACCCAGTAAAAAATAGAATTTTATAAAATTCTTATTCTCAATAATGTCAAATTTTTGATAGCCGGATATCGTATTATTATTACCTTTTTTGTGAATTAAGCTTTTTTCTTCGTAATAAAATTTATTCAGTTTTTTAGATTTTATAGACACCAAGCCTTCACCTAAAAAACTATTTGATATTTTCTTTTTTAAATACCAAGAACCTAAAAGGTTTTTGAACATTTATAATTAGATATTAAGAATTTAAGATTTTATATATTTTTTTAATTTAAAAATATGTGGAGTTAATAAGGCAAGCAAAGTTATTTTAAATAATTCAGCTAATACAAAAGGGGCTACTCCTAATTTGATAACAGAGTCATTCCAACCAAATATTGTGCTAAGCCAAATAATTCCTAATACATAAGTTGGAATAATTGCGATTATTAATTTTGTAATTCTTGTTAAAATTTTGTCTTCACTTTTGATGTTTCCAGAAAGATATACGGTAATAAAATATCCCATTAAATATCCGCAAGTTGGTCCAAGTATATAACTTAGTCCAATTCCTTTTTCAGGAGTGCCAGCAAACACTGGGAGACCAAATAAACCTTCCAAAAAATAAGTTAATAATATTAAAAGCCCAACTCTTTTACCAAAAGCTATACCTATGGCCATAATTATGAATGTCTGCATGGTCATTGGAACAGGATAAAATGGAACTTTAGTTTTTGCAGATAAAGTAATTATAAAAGTTGCAAAAATAACTACGGGTAGCAACCAAATAATTTCTTTTAACAAAAAAAGTCTTTTATTTTGAATTTTGTTATTAAACATTTTTTTTTGTTAGTTTTAAAAATACGTCTTCCAAATCAGCATCTTCTGTTAAAATATCTATAATTTCAACATTTTTTTCTTTAACCTCCGATATAATTTCCTCAATTTTATTCTCATTTTTATTGTAGGTAATGCTAATCAGATCAGCTTTTGGATAGTTAATGACAAGCCCAGACTTAAGTTTGTCTCCAATATTTTTAGGATTTTTTAATTTAAATATAATTTTTTTTGTAAAAATATTATTTAACAAATTTTCTGTTTTATCTAACGCAATTAATTTTCCATGATTAATAATCGCAATTCTATCACATAGTTGTTGCGCTTCTTGAAGGTAATGCGTTGTTAAAATAATAGTAACTCCTTGCTTGTTGAGTTCTTGAATATTTTCTAGAAGTTGCTGTCTAAGTTCCACATCAACGCCTGCTGTAGGTTCATCAAGTATTAAAATAGGAGGACGATGAACTAATGCTTTTGCAACAAGCAATCTTCTTTTCATGCCACCAGATAAACTTCTTGCATAAGCATTTGCTTTGTCGGTTAGCATTGTAATTTCAAGGATTTTGTCTGTAATTCTTTCGCTTTCTTTAATTCCATACATTCCAGCTTGGATTTCTAATAATTTTCTTGGAGAAAAAAATGGATCAAGATTTGTTTCTTGAGGGACTATTCCAATTGAGCTTTTTACTTCTCTTGCATTAGTATCAAGGTCAAAGTTCCAGACCTTTACTTTGCCAGACGATTTTAAAACTGTTCCTGCAAGAATATTTATAAATGTAGATTTGCCAGCGCCATTTGGACCCAGTAAACCAAATATTTCTCCCTTATTAACATTTAGGCTAACGTTATTTAAAGCCTGGATTGTATTTTGTTTTGTTTTATATTCTTTTGAAAGATTACTGATTTCTAGAGCTAAAAAATTTTCCATTAATATTATGTAATATAATTTTTGTATTTATAAGATAATATTTATTTAATGACTAATCCAAAAAAAACAGACCTTCTTTATCTGATAGACGGCTCTGGTTATATTTTTAGAGCCTTTTATGCTCTACCACCTCTTACAAGAAAGAGTGATGGCATGCCAGTTGGTGCGGTTAATGGTTTTTGCAACATGCTTTATAAGTTTTTGGAAGATGCGAAATCAAAAAATGGTCATGAAAAACCAACTCACATTGCTGTAATATTTGATACCGCTAGAAAAAATTTTAGGAATGATATTTACCCAGAATACAAAGCAAATAGAAGTGAAACTCCAGAAGATCTAATTCCGCAATTTAGTTTTATAAGAGAAGCGGTCAAAGCTTTTAATTTACCAAGTGTAGAATTAGAGAATTATGAAGCGGATGATTTAATAGCGACCTATAAAAAAGAAGCTTTAAAAAAAGATATAAGAGTTAAAATTATTTCTTCAGATAAAGATTTAATGCAATTAGTTGATAAACAAACAACTTTGTTTGATTCAATGAAGAATAAAGACATTGGCATAGAAGAAGTTAAAGAAAAATTTGGAGTGACTCCCGATAAAGTTATCGAAGTCCAGGCGTTAGCAGGAGATACATCAGATAATATACCTGGTGTAAGAAGCATCGGAGTTAAAACTGCAGCCGAATTAATAAATGAATTTGGCTCTGTAGAAAATTTATTGAAGAATTTAGATAAGATTAAACAACCAAAAAGAAGACAGGCAATTTCTGAAAATAAAGAAAATGCAATTATTAGTAAAAAATTAGTCACTTTAAAAGATGACGTGCCGATAACTGAAAAAATTGAAGATTTTAAAATTAAAGATTTAGATGGCGATAAAATTATTTCATTCTTAAAAAAAATGGAATTTACAAGATTGCTACAAAGAATTGAGAAAGATTATGGATTAGAGCCGCATCAACAGGATTTACCTATACAAGAAGAGAACAGTAAATCTGAAAGTTCAGTAGTTTCGAGAGAAAAATATAAAACATTATTTAAATTATCTGAAATAGAAAAAATCTTAGAAGAAGCCGAAAAAAAAGGCTTCGTAGTCGTTGATGTTGAAACAAATTCTTTAAATATTAGACAGGCAGATTTGGTTGGAGTTTCTTTGTGCGTTGATGAAGGAAGTGCTTATTACATACCTTTAAATCATTCTAATAAGGAAGATAAACAAATCAAATCTCAGCTAAATACAGATGCCGTCATTAAAAAGATCAAACCTTATCTTGAAGATAAAAGTATAAAAAAAATTGGCCACAACATTAAGTATGATTTTAGAATATTAAAAAAATATGGGATTCATCTAAATCCGATGGAAGACACAATGTTAATGTCTTATGTATTGGACGCCGGAGTTAATCGTCATGGAATGGATTTACTTTCAGAAGTTCATTTAAACCATAAAACAATCACATTCAAAGATGTCGCTGGCATTGGAAAGTCACAAGTCACCTTTGATAAGGTTCACATAGATAAAGCCACAGAATACGCGGCAGAAGATGCTGATGTAACTTTAAGATTGTATAAATTTTTTAGTAATAGAATTTTTAAAGAAGAAGTTCTTTCAGTTTATGAAAATCTTGAAAAGCCAATGATTCAAGTTTTGGCACAAATGGAGGAGAATGGAATAAAGATTGATGAGAAGATTTTAAAAAATCTATCATTAAAATTCGAAAAAGAATTAAAAGTTCTTGAAAAAAAGATTTATGATTTAGCAGGAGAGGAATTTAATATCGCTTCAACCAAGCAACTTGGTGATATTCTTTACAAAAAATTAAAGATCGTAGGTACTAAGAAAACTAAAAAAGGAAATTACGCAACAAATGTTAATATTTTAGAGGATTTAGCTTTCCAAGGTCATGATTTACCTAAGCTTATTTTAGATTGGAGACAAAAGTCTAAACTAAAGAATACTTACACTGATAGTTTGCAAGAATTTATAGATTCTAAAACAAAGAGAATTCACACCTCTTTCTTGTTAGCTGCCACTAATACTGGAAGATTAGCATCAAGCGATCCTAACATTCAAAATATTCCAATTAAATCAGCTGATGGAAAAGAAATACGCTCGGCATTTGTTGCAGAGAAAGGAAATTTTTTAATTTCGGCGGATTATAGTCAGGTAGAAATGAGAATTTTAGCGCATATGGCCGATGTTAAAGAGCTTAAAAAAGGTTTTTTAAATTCTGAAGATATTCATAACATTACAGCCTCTCAAATCTTTGACGTAAAACAAGGAGAGATCTCAGAAGACATGAGGAGGAAAGCAAAAGCAATTAACTTTGGGATAATTTACGGTATTTCTTCGTACGGTCTTGCTAAACAAATTTCTGTTTCAAACACTGAAGCTGAAACTTTTTTGAAATCTTACTTTAAAAAATTTCCTGAAATAAAAGATTATATGAACGAGACATTAAAAAGTTGTAGAAAATTTGGATATGTAAAAACAGTTTTTGGAAGAAAATGTAATTTCCCAAACATTAATGACAAGAACCATACGCTAAGAACTTTTCAAGAGAGAGCATCTATTAATGCTCCAATACAAGGAAGTGCTGCAGATCTTTTAAGACTTGCGATGATTAGGATGGATAGAAAAATTACTGATAAAGAACTGGATTGCAAAATGCTTCTTCAAATTCATGATGAACTTGTACTTGAGGCTCCAAGTAAAAATCTTGAACAATTGAAAAAAGATATTGTCGAAATAATGTCTAAAGCATCAGAACCAGACTACAAATTCTCCGTTCCTTTAAGCGTTGATATTAAAGAAGGCTTAAATTGGAGTACTGCACATTAAAACTTTTGATTCTGCAGATATTATTATAAAATAATTTACATGAGTAAAACAATTGCCCTGGTGGATGATGATAGAAATATTTTAACAAGTGTTTCAATGGCGCTTGAGAATGAAGGATTTAAAGTTCACACCTATCTTGATGGTGAAAGTGCCTACATTGGTATGACGCGTAACCCACCTGATCTTGCAGTTATAGATTTAAAAATGCCAAAAATGAATGGGGAAGAGCTTTTAGAAAAATTAAGAAAAAAATCTACGATACCTGTAATTTTATTAACATCTAAAGATGATGAGGTGGATGAGTTATTAGGTTTAAAACTTGGAGCTGATGATTATGTAAAAAAATCTGGGGGCTTTTCAATCAAAGTATTAATCGAGAGAATTCGTGTTCAGCTTAGAAAATTAGAGCCTAAAACTAATACACAGCCTAAGAATATTTTAACGGTTGGAAAATTAACTTTAGATTCAGAGCAATTGGAATGTTTGTGGGGAGATAAGTCTTTACCTGAAAAACTTACAACGACTGAATTTAAAATTATTTATGAATTAGCAAAACGACCTGGCGTTCTTAAAGAAAGAGCATACTTAATGAATATTGCATATAAGAACGAAGATGGTGATATTGAGGACAGAACTATCGATAGTCACATAAAAAGAATTAGAAAAAAATTTAAAAAAATTGATCCTGATTTTTCAGCAATTGAAACAAGATATGGCAGTGGTTATCGCTGGAATATTAGCTAAATATAATGAAACTTCCAGAGATAAATTTTAAATCTTTATTAACAAGATTTTTATTTATAAATATATTTTTCTTTTTAGTTCTACTTTTTGTTACTTTTACTTATATCCAATCCATCGAACCTGAACTCGTTAGCAATAAGAAGAGAGAACATTCAAAATTAATTAGCAATATAGCTTTGAATATGGAATTGCAGAATATTCCATACAAGAAAGAGAATCTTAGGGTTTTTTTAACAAATTATAAATTTTTATTACCTAATATTAATCAAATTAGAATTTATGATCTAAAAAAAGACATCATAGTTGATACGCGTTCGTTAGATTTAAACTCAAGACCTTTTTATAAGGTACCCGACGTGCAGCAAAGAAAATTAGAAAAAGATGATATTCCAGACACATCAAATCTTACCCCGAAAGCTGAAGAACAATTATTTAATAGAATTATT
Source organism: Candidatus Allofontibacter sp. (assembly GCF_040404065.1). GTDB lineage: Bacteria > Pseudomonadota > Alphaproteobacteria > Pelagibacterales > Pelagibacteraceae > Fontibacterium. The sequence continues at coordinate 80,134 of NZ_JBBAJM010000001.1, read as the reverse complement.
AATGAGAATTTAGATGTTTCTGCCCCTGCTAGATTAATAACTATTACAAGAAAAATTAGAAATAATTTTGTAGTTTTTAGTTTTGCACCATTAACACTTAATAATGAAAAAAAAGGATTTATTGTTATAGCAGAAGAAGCTAACGAGATTGAAACTGCAGTGCGTGAAAGAAAGAACTTTGTTACAAGAACAGCCTTAAGTGTTGCCGTAATTATATTAATTTTTTCAATATTTTTGAACGCTAATATTATTAAACCAATAGGAATTTTGGGTCGTTATACTTCAAAAGCAACCTCTAACAATCCTGATGACAAGATCGTAGACAGGATTAATTTAAGAGAAGATGAGATTGGCAATTTGTCTAGATCACTTTCAAGTATGACCAATAATCTTTATCAAAGGATTGAGTTTGCAGAAAGATTTGCATCAGATCTTACTCATGAAATTAGAAATCCACTTGCATCTTTAAAAGCAGCATCAGAGCTTCTGCCTGATGCTAAAGATATTGAAAAAAGAAATAGATTATTAAATATTTTAAGTGATGATGTGGTTAGAATTGAAAGATTAATTACTGACTATTCTAAGATGTTAAAAGGAGAAGCTTTAGAAGTTAAACTGCAATTAAAAAAATTTGATTTAATTGAATTGATAAGAAATGTTGTGGAGGATTATCAGCAAGTCATTAATAATAATAAAAAAAATATTTCAATAGAAGTAAGAAACTTAACTGATAAAAAAATCTTAATACTGGGTTTTGAAAGTAGAATAGATCAAGTTATTTCAAATATATTAGAAAATGCAGTTTCTTTTAGCCCGGAAAAAAGCAAGGTAAGAGTTAGTATTCAAAAAGTAAAAAATAATGCAAAGATAATTATTACCGACGAAGGTCCTGGGTTTAATGAAAATAATATAGGGAAAGTTTTTGAAAGGTTTTACAGTAACAGACCTAAAGAAATGTTTGGTCTTCATTCTGGATTAGGTTTGAATATCGTTAAAAATATTGTTGAATCTCATAAAGGTGAAATTAAAGCCTACAATTTAGAAGAAGCAGGAAAAAAAGGTGCTGTTATTGAAATTGATCTGCCCATAGCAGGTTAAAATTTGTTAAATAAAATTGATATATATAGATTTTATTGTTAGTTAACTTTTTAAATGTCTCAAGATTTTAAAGTAAAAGATTTGCAGTTAGCTGATTTTGGTAACAAAGAAATATCTTTGGCCGAAACAGAAATGCCAGGTTTAATGGCAATTCGAAAAGAATATCACTCTATTCAGCCCTTAAAGGGAGCAAAAATAATTGGTTGTCTGCATATGACTATTCAAACAGCAGTTTTGATAGAAACATTAGTGGCTTTAGGAGCGGATGTTAGATGGTCTTCTTGTAATATTTTTTCAACGCAAGATCATGCAGCAGCAGCAATTGCAAAAAAAGGAATCCCAGTTTTTGCATGGAAAGGTGAAACCGAAGAAGAATATTGGTGGTGTATTGAACAAACAATTAACGGAAAAAAAGATTGGAAACCAAATCTTTTATTAGATGATGGTGGTGATCTAACAATGTTGATTCATGACAAATATAAAGATTTATTAAAAAATATTAAGGGCGTTTCAGAAGAAACAACTACAGGAGTTAAGGCTTTAAAAAAATTAGAGAAAGATAATAAATTATTAATCCCAGCAATTAACGTAAACGACTCAGTAACCAAATCTAAGTTTGATAATTTGTATGGATGCAGAGAAAGTTTAGTCGATTCAATTAGAAGAGCAACAGATGTTATGATGTCAGGAAAAGTTGCCATTGTTGCAGGTTTTGGTGACGTTGGAAAAGGTAGCGCGGCATCTCTTAGACAAAGTGGCGCAAGAGTTTTAGTTACAGAAACAGATCCAATTTGTGCATTACAAGCAGCCATGGAAGGTTATGAAGTTGTATTGATGGATGAGGCAATATCATCAGCCGATATCGTTGTGACCGCAACAGGTAATAAAGACATCGTTACTATTGAGCACATGAGAAAGATGAAAGACAGATCTATTCTTTGTAATATTGGACATTTTGATAATGAAATTCAGGTAAGTGCGTTAAAAAATTACAAGTGGAACGAAGTAAAACCACAAGTTCATGAAATTGAGTTTCCGGATAAGAAAAGAATTATTTTATTAGCAGAAGGCAGATTAGTAAATCTTGGTTGTGCAACTGGACATCCTAGTTTTGTAATGAGCGCTTCATTTACAAATCAAGTTATTGCTCAAATAGAATTATGGAATAGCAACGGTAAATATCAAAACAAAGTTTATGTGCTGCCAAAACATTTAGATGAAAAAGTTGCGATGTTGCACCTTGCGAAAGTTGGAGCAAAACTAACTCAATTAAGCAAAGAACAGGCTGATTATATTAGCGTTTCACAAAAAGGACCCTTTAAACCAGACGCTTATCGTTATTAATTTCAATTAAATGGAATTAAAATCTTTAGATTCCACCAAAAAAATTGCAGAAACTATTGCAATTAATTTAAAGAAAAATGATTTTATATTACTCAATGGAAATCTGGGTTCAGGGAAGACAACATTCTCAAGATATTTAATAAATTTTTTACAGAAAAAAAATAATCGTCCTCTAGAAGAAGTGTTAAGTCCAACTTTTAATATAGTTCAATATTATGATTTAGGGAAAGATTTAAGAATCGCTCATTATGATTTTTATAGACTAAAAAAAGAAAGTGAGATTTCAAACATTGGTTTATTAGATACAGCAAAGGAATTTATAAATATTATTGAATGGCCAGAATTTATTGTAAATTCATTAAATGAATTTTTGCAAATTAATTTTAGTTATAATGTGGATAAAAATTTAAGATCTTTAACATTTAACGGCAAAGGAAAGTGGTCAGGATTTAGTATTAATGATTAATGCAAATAAATTAAAGATAATAAAGATTTTTTTAAAAAGGAATTGTATTGAGAATTGTAGAATAAAAGAAATACAAGGAGATGCTTCCTTTAGAAAATATTTTAGAATTTATCACAAAAACGATTCTTATATTCTTGCTTTTGCAGAAAAAGAAAAGAAATCTAATATTTTAAATTATGTCTTAATAAATAAATTTTTAACAACTAAAGGTATTAATTCACCAAGAGTTATAGATTATAATTATAAAAACGGCCTAGCTTTATTGGAAGATTTTGGTGATAAAACTTATCTTCAGTTAATTAATAAATCTAAAAATAAATTTAAAATTTATAAGTCATTAATTAGATATTTAGTAAAATTACAAAGTATTAAAGTTGAACAGAATATATTTAAATTTAAAAAATATAATTTTAAAATTCTTAAAAAAGAAATTGATTTATTTTTTATTTGGTACTTACCTCATGTTCTTAAGATAAGAACTAATCCTAAAATATTAAAATTAAGAAGATTATTACTATCAATCTTAAAAGTTAATTTTTTTAAAAATAGTTATTTCGTTCATAGAGATTTTCATATTTCAAATTTGATGGCATATAGAAGTGGATCTCAGAATAAAATAGGTGTCATTGATAGCCAAGATGCCTTGATAGGTTCAAAAGCTTATGACGTCGTATCTATAATAGATGACGTCAGAATTAAGACTGATTTTAATCTAAAGCAAAAATTATTTAATTTTTATCTATCGTTAGCAACGAGAGAGAAAAATTTTAATATTCAGCAATTCAAAAAAGAATTTTCAATTTTGTCAGTACAAAGAGCGATGAAAATTATTGGAATATTTTCAAGGCTTTTTAAGCGTGATAAGAAAAACAGATATTTAAAATTAATCCCTTACACTTGGACAATACTTAATAAAAGGTTAGAAGATCCAATGTTTAATGAGGTAAGAGTTATTATTAATAAAGAAATTAAAACAAGAATTAAGAATGTTAATCGATAAAAAGTTTTTTGAAGATTCAGAAGCTTGGCCATTTGCTGAATCGCGAGAGATTTTAAAAAAAAGATCAAAGATAATAGAAAAAAAGGGTTACGTTCTATTTCAGACTGGCTATGGTCCTAGTGGACTTCCTCACATCGGAACTTTCGGTGAAGTGTGCAGAACTACTATGGTCATGCATGCTCTTCAAAAATTATCCAACATTCCTGTAAAATTATTTACATTTTCAGATGACATGGATGGGCTTAGAAAAGTTCCAGACAACATTCCTAATAAATCAATTTTAGAAGAAAATTTAAATAAGCCATTATCAGCAATTCCAGATCCATTTAAAAAATTTAAAAGCTTTGGAGAGCATAACAATAATATGCTTCAAAAATTTTTAAATGAATTTAATTTTAAATATGAATTTAAAAGCTCAACTGAATTATATACCAACGGAGAATTTGATGATGCATTAACTGCAGTATTGAAAAATTATGATAAAATCATGGAAGTCGTTCTGCCAACGCTTGGACCCGAAAGAAGAAAAACTTACAGTCCATTTTTGCCTGTTTGTCCCGAAACAGGAAAAGTACTAGAAGTTGCTGTGGTTGAGAGAAATTTAGATGCAAAAACTATAGTTTATCAAAACGGAAATAAAAAAGTTGAGACAAAAATTACAGGCGGAGCATGTAAATTGCAGTGGAAAGTAGACTGGGCAATGCGTTGGTATGCCTTAGGAGTTGATTTTGAAATGTATGGAAAAGATTTAATTCCAAGTGCAGAATTATCAAATAAAATTTGTAAAATTTTAGGAGGAACGCCACCAAGCGGTTTTGCTTATGAATTGTTTTTAGACGAGCATGGAGAAAAAATATCTAAATCAAAAGGTAACGGAATATCTATTGAACAGTGGTTAAAATATGCCTCTCCAGAAAGTTTATCTCTTTATATGTATCAAAATCCGACTAGAGCAAAAAAATTATATTTTCAGGTTATTCCAAAAGCAGTTGATGAATATTTGTCGTTTTTAGAAAAATTTGAAAAACAAGAACCAAAAGAAAAATTGGGGAATCCAGTTTGGCATGTTCACAATGGAAATCCTCCTAAGGAAGAAATTATTATATCCTTTAATATTTTGCTTAATTTAGTTAGCGTTAGTAACACTGATAAAGAAGAAGTTATTTGGAAGTTTATTAAAAACTTTAGTCCAAACCTAATTAAAGAAAAACACCCAATTCTTAGAAGACTTATTTTAAATGCAATTAATTATTTTAATGATGTTGTAAAAATTAATAAAAAATTTAGAAAACCAGATTCAAATGAAAAAAAAGCACTTCAAGATCTTGCTGAGCAAATATCCAAAATGACACCTAGTATGACCCCTGAGGAAATGCAGACAATTGTTTATTCTGTTGGCAAAGTTCATTATTCAAAAGAAAGATTAAGAGAGTGGTTTAAAATGATTTACGAAGTACTTTTTGGCGACGAACAAGGTCCTAGAATGGGATCTTTTATAAGTTTTTATGGTATTAAGGAAACAGTAAACTTAATTAATAAGTCTATTAGTGATTAAATATAAAAATGAATTATCAATTTATTAATAGTTTTATTAATAAGCTTGATCCTGAATTAGCACATTCATTAGCAATTCAATTTTTAAAAAATATTTATATACCGATTTTTTCATCAAAAGATGATGAGATTTTAAAAATTAATATTTTTGGTAAAGAGTTTTCAAATCCAATAGGTCTTGCTGCGGGCTTTGATAAAAATGCAGACGTATATGACAAGGTTTTTGCTTTAGGTTTTGGTTTTGCAGAGGTTGGCACAATCACACCAAAACCTCAGGAAGGAAATGCAAAACCAAGAGTGTTTAGATTAATACAGGACGAAGCAATTATTAATCGATTAGGTTTTCCAAGCCAAGGATTAGCTAGAGTTAAAAGTAGAATTGAGATTAAAAACTCAAATGGAATTTTGGGAATTAATATTGGGCCAAACAAAGACAGTGTTTCACGTATAGATGACTATATAGAGTGTTTTAAAAATTTTCATAATTTATGCAGTTATATTTGCATAAATATTTCCTCACCCAATACTGAAAATTTAAGAGATTTTCATCATCAAGAAAATTTAAAAAATCTTTTAAGAGAAATATCAAATATTAAAAAACAACTGAACAGCAGAACTCCAGTTGTTTTAAAAATATCACCAGACATAAGTGATTTAGATGTTGATACGATCTGTAACAATGTTCTAGAATTTAATTTGGATGGTTTGGTTTTGACTAACACTTCTATTAATTTAAGAGAAAATTTAATAAGCAATAAAAAAAGTGAGCAGGGTGGATTGTCAGGAACTCCAATACAAAAAACTTCTAATTTAATTGTTAAAAAATTTTTTAAAAAAGTTGGAAAAAAGATTCCATTAATAGGAGTTGGCGGAATTAATTCAGGGGTTACAGCTTATGAAAAAATTAGATCAGGTGCTTCTTTATTGCAATTATATACAGGGTTGGTATTTAAGGGACCTTTCGTTGTAAGTTCTATTAAACAAGAATTATCGGAGTTGTTAAGAAAAGATGGTTTTTCTTCTTTAAAAGAAGCGATAGGCGTTGATTGCAAATAAGTTAACTACCTGACTGATAATTACCAAAAAAGTTAATCTTTTTCTAAGAGTTGCATACCAAATATTAGTCGTTTCTTTAAAGATTTTTGCATCTATTAAATTAAGAACAAAGAAAGTGATTATATAAAAAACAATATTTATATTTTGATTAGAAAAAAAATCTAAAACAAAAGCTACAATTGGAATTGTAACACTGGCAGTTAGAATTAGATTAGAATTAGGTAAATTACCATTAAGTATTTTGCTCCAGTGAGTGCCACAAATAAAAGCTATAATAATGTTGGAGTAGAATAAATATACTTCAATAACATAATTATTAAAATTTGATAAAAAATAAAAGATAGTTAGAGCGTAAAAGGGAATAAGACCAAGATATCCTAGAATCTTTGATAATTTCTTCTTTTCTATTTTCATTTGTTATTATTCACTATCATTTTTTATTTATCTTTCTAAATAAAAAAGAACCTATAAATCCAAATAATAGAGCAAGTCCTATAGCTGTCATTGAATAAATTATTTTATGATTATACAGGAAATTAGTTATAAAATTATTCAAAGCAGGAAACTGGTTATCAATTTCTATTTTTCTTAAAAATCTTACTTTTTTTTCTGCAAAAAATAATGATTTACCAAATTTTAATCCAAACATTATAATAAGTATCGACATAAGAAATTTTAACTCTTCATTTCTTAGTTTGTTTGTAATTCTAGTTCCTATTTGCACTCCGATGATTGAACCGACCATTAGTAAAACAATAAGAATTAAATCAATGTTACGATTTGCTATGGAGTGAAAAAAAGTTGAAAAAGCCATAGTAAACACCACAACTAACAATGCCGTGCCGCGTACAATTTTTATAGGCACTCTTATTACGTAAATCATTGCTGGAATTAAAAGAAATGCTCCTCCAATACCAAGTAACGCAGACACAATGCCGGCTAAAAATCCAAAAAAGATTGGTGGAATGATACTTGTATATAATCTGGATGCTGGCATTCGAACTTTAAATGGAAGACCATGAATCCAACTGTGTTTATTTCTTTTTTTTAAAATAATTCTTTTATTCTTTCTATTATAAATTTCGATAATACTTTCAGTTAGCATTAGCACTCCAAAACTAGTTAATAATAAAAAAAATAAAACTGCAGTAATTTCGTCTACAATTCCAATTCTAATTAAGATTTTAAAAACTAAAGTTCCAAAAGTAACGCCAAAGAAAGCGCCAATCAAAATGAAATACCCCATTTTGAGATCAAGCTCTTTTTTATACCAAGAATTTAATGTTCCAGAGACTGATGAGGCCAAAATATTATTAGAACCATTTGCGATTGCGTAGCTAGGAGGTATTCCTAAAAAAATTAATACTGGAGTCATCAAAAATCCACCACCAATACCTATGACCCCACCAACTATACCAATGGAACCACTAAGAAGGAGAATATAAATGTAGTTAACGTGAATTTTTACAACAGGTAAAAAAATCTCGAACATGGAATTTGCTGTTAAGTAGTACTTATTTATAAAGTATCTTTGTTAAAACAGCATACTAAATAAGTAAAAAAACGGCAAAAATAATAAATATCTTGACGTAAATTCATCATCTAAATATATCCCTTGCAGGAGAAATTATGTCACAACTTTGCGAACTGACAGGTAAAAGACCACAAACAGGGCATAACGTCAGTCATGCTAACAACAAAACAAAAAGAAGATTTTTTCCAAATCTTAAAAAAGTTTCTTTTAAGAGCGAGAAATTAAATCGTGATATTAGAATCAAAATTTGTACACGTGCAATCAAAGCTGTAGATTTTAGAGGTGGCATTGATGAGTTTTTATTAAGAGCTAAAAACAAAAATTTATCTCCTAGAGTAAAAAAATTAAGAAAACTTTTATTAACAATCGTTCCTCACGTTAAAAAAGCCAGAAAAGAAGTAAAAGCTAAAAAACAAACAAAAGTTAAAGCTAATTAGTTCTTTTGATTTATTCAAAAAAGATATTTTTGTATTCGGCCTTAATGGCCTTGATTATCTGTGTTTCTAATTATTTAGTACAATTTCCCTTTGAATATTTTGGACTTAATGAAATTTTAACTTGGGGAGCATTTACGTATCCTGTTACTTTTTTAGTAACAGATCTTGCAAATAGATTTTTTGGAAAAGAGTTTGCTAAAAAAGTTGTATTTTTCGGATTTGTTTTAGGAATTGCTCTATCGTTTATTTTAACTTTTGAAGAATTTAATTTAATTCTTTTAAGGATCGTTATTGCATCAGGTGCAGCTTTTCTTGCCGGACAACTTTTAGATATTAGGGTTTTTGATATTTTAAGAAATAAATTATGGTTTATACCACCGATTGTCTCTTCAATTCTTGGTTCAATATTGGATACGGTAATATTTTTTAGTATCGCCTTTTATGGAACTGATTCTTCTTGGGTTGTATTAGCTCTTGGAGATTTAGGAGTTAAATTATTTGTAGATTTTGCAATGTTGCTACCGTTTAGGATTGCAATCGCTAGATTTAGTTAATAGTTTTTTTTCTTTTCGGGTTTTCAATAAATAAATCTGCAAGCTGATCAATTAAAGCATCACCCAGCTCTTGCACATCTCCAATTTTTAAAGCTTTACTATAATAGCTGCTTACATCATGACCTATTCCGATGGCATTAATTTCAACATCTTTATTATTTTCGATCCACTTTACGGTATTTTTTAAGTGTCTTTCTAAATAATTTCCAGGATTTACAGAAAGGGTTGAATCATCAACAGGCGCTCCATCAGAAATTACCATTAATATTTTTCTTTCTTCGCTTCTTTTCTTTAATCTTTGATAAGCCCATAAGATCGCTTCTCCATCTATATTTTCTTTTAATATTCCCTCTTTTAACATTAGACCTAAATTATTTTTTCCTCTTCTCCATGGTGTGTCAGCAGATTTATAAATTATATGTGATAAATCATTTAGTCTTCCAGGATTGCTTGTTTTGTTTTTTAACCACAACTCTCTACTCTTTCCGCCTTTCCAATTTAATGTCGTAAAACCTAGAACCTCAACTTTCACAGAACACCTTTCAAGCGTGCGCGATAGAATATCAGCACAAATAGCCGCAATAGAGATGGGTCTACCACGCATTGAGCCCGAATTATCAATCAATAAAGTTACGACAGTGTCTTTAAAATTTGTATTTTTTTCTTTTTTATAAGAAAGAGAATTATACGGATCCATAATAACTCTTGTTAATTTTGCTGCATCAAGCATTCCTTCTTCAAGATCAAACTCCCACGATCTGTTCTGAACCGCCAATAGTTTTCTTTGCAATTTGTTTGCAAGTCTTGAAATAAAATTATGTAAAGATTTTAATTGATTATCTAAATTTTCTCTAAATTTATGCATTTCTGTATGATCTACCATTTCTTCAGCATTAATAATTTTATCAAATTTATTAGTAAAAACTTTGTATTTTGTTTCACTATTATTTTTTTTAATATTTGAAGACATAATTTCATCGCTAGAATTATTTTCATCTTCAACCAAATTTTCTTGTTCGCTTAGATTTGCGTCAATTTCAATATCTGGAATCACGCTTTCAATATTAAAATCTTGTTTATTAGAATTTTTATCTTGGTTAACTTCGTTATTATTTTGGTCTTTAGTTTTATTCTCGTCCTTTTGTTCGTTGTCATTGTCATTTTCATTAGGACTTAATTTTTCTTCTAGTTTTAGATCTTGAATAATAGAATTTAGAATATTAGAGAATTTTTCTTGGTTAGAAATATTTTGCTTTAATAAACCTATTTTATCTTTGATTTGTTCATTAATAATTTCATTCCATTTTTGTAAGCTCTTTTTTTCATCAATATTTAAACCTAAATTTAGCAACTGATTTCCCAGAATAATATCAAAAGCTTTTTCAATATTATTGTACATGTCATCACTTTGTTCTTTAAATTTCTTTTGATAATAGTTTTTAAAATTAAGCTTTATTCCTTCAAAATTTTCTGAACCTAATTTCTCATAACGAATCTTTTCTGCACTTTTGTAAATATTTTTCGCAATAACTCCTCTAGGTTCAAATTTTCTTGATAGTTCTTGATTGCTATATTTTATTTTTAGAGCCTCTGAATCCCCAAGAGCTCTAATATTTTGATATTCATTCAAGGACTCAAAGCTAATTTTAGGAAGATTGATCGTATTATTTTCTTTGATAGGAGCGTCGGAAAATAAAATATTAAGGTCTTGTTTTTTTGCTAAGGCTTTAATGGTCGATGAGATGGCTATTTTAAAATTTTCAGCCTGTTTTTCATTTTCCATTTTTTAGATTTATTTTTACACTTGCTGATGTTTCCGTAAGTTCTTGGGCAAAACATCTTTGAAAATACTCTGCAATAATTGCTCTTTCCAACTCATCGCAACGATTTAAAAATGATATTTTAAATGAGTAACCAATATCTTTAAAAATTTTATAATTGTCTGCCCACGTCATTACAGTTCTGGGACTCATTACTGTTGAAATGTCTCCATTAGCAAGACCAGCTCTTGTTAGTTCAGCTACTTGAATCATTTTTTGCGCAATTTTTTTGCCTTCAGCTGTATTTAAGTGAGGACATTTTGATATTATAATTTCAAGTTCATTCTCTGGCGCTAAATAGTTAAGTGTAGTTACTATATTCCACCTATCCATTTGTCCTTGATTAATCTGTTGAGTGCCGTGATAAAGTCCAGAAGTATCTCCAAGACCAATAGTGTTTGCGGTTGCAAATAGTCTAAAATATTTATGTTGTTTTATGACTTTATTTTTATCAAGCAGAGTTAACTTTCCATCACTCTCAAGTAATCTTTGAATCACAAACATCACATCTGGTCTACCAGCGTCATATTCATCAAATACTAAAGCCACAGGATTTTGTAGTGCCCATGGAAGAATTCCTTCTCTGAACTCAGTGATCTGCTTATTATCTTTTATTACAATTGCATCTTTTCCTAGCAAATCAATCCTACTTACATGACTGTCCAAGTTTACACGTACGCAAGGCCAATTTAATCGTGCTGCAATTTGTTCGATATGAGTTGATTTTCCTGTGCCATGAAATCCTTGGATTAGAACTCTTTTATTAAAAACAAATCCTGCGAGGATGGCAAGTGTAGTATCTCGGTCAAATTTATAAGCACTATCTAGCTCTGGAACAAATTGATTTCGTTTTGAAAAACCTTCAACCATCATATCTGTGTCGATATTAAAAGTTTGTTTTACAGAAATTTTTATATCTGGGGTATTTTCAAAAGTATTATTTTCCATGATTAATATTTTTTTGGTTATTCCTTAAATATGTATATGCGATAGTTATTTCTTTTAATTTATTTTCAAATTTTTTGTCTCCGGAATTTGTATCTGGGTGATATTTTTTTACAAGTTTTTTAAATTGTTCTCTAATTTCACTCCATTTTACATTACTTTTTAAATCAAGCTTTTTAAGAGCCTCTATTTCTTTGGAACTATAAATAGTTTTATTTTCAAATTGTTTAAAAAAATCTGCAGAAAAATTAGAGATGTCATGTTCTTCTAAAATATTTCTCCAAACTTTATTAAAAAAATTATCTTTTGAACCTAGTTTAGACGTAGGTTTATGCCAGGTAATGTCTGAATAAATAAATTCCTCAATCTTGTCCTGAGCCATTCCGGAAAAGAAATCCCATTCATGATTATAAATCTTTATATGTTCTGAGCAGAACCATTTGTATTCACCAGGAGTTTTGGATGGGGCTTTAAATTCTCCGGGATGTTTACATCTTTTCCAATCGCATGAATTATTGTTGATCTTATTATGAATTTTTAGATGGTCGGCACAGAACCACTTATATTGCTTGTTAATATCTTTTTTTACAAGACCCTGACCTGTCGCAAGATCTTTGCATTTGCTCCACTCACAGATCTTTCTCATTTGCGTAATTTTTTAAATTGATTAAAATTATTTTATGTCAGATCTAAAATATATTATCTTAGACAAAATTAAACAAAATATCATTTGTGAGAACGTAGTAGTGAATAACAATTCACACCTGCATCAACATCACGCTCAATCACCCAAAAATAATAATAGTCATTTTGAGGTGATTATTTCTTCTGTTGAGCTTAAAAAATTAAAAACGATTGATGCGCATAAAAAAATTTATGCAATTTTATATGATGAGATGAAAAATATTATTCATTCCCTTGAAATCAAAATTAATTAAATTGTTCAGCTAAAATAGGTTTTATATTTTTATTAAGATCTGAAGGATGAATTTTAGCTTTTCCAATTTTACTCAATAAGATTAAATTAATCTTAGAACCAGAATTTTTTTTATCATGTTTCATGTAATCTAAGATTTTATTTATATCTTTTTTCTTAAAAAGATTTTTAATTTGATAATTAATATTTAGTCTTCGATATAAATGTCTAATGCGTTGATATTCATTGATATGCATCATTTTCATTTTGACAGACAAAGAAGATGCAATCATCATTCCATATAGCACTGCCTCTCCATGAATTAGCTCTTCTGAATATTTTTTTAGAGCTTCAAATGCATGAGCAAATGTGTGACCAAAATTAAGTATAGCTCTTAAATTTTTTTCTTTTTCATCTTTTTGCACAATAACAGCTTTGCTTTTGCAACTTTCTTTAATCGCGTACATCACTGTATTTAAATCAGTTAGATTAATTATTGCATGAGAATTTTTTTCTAACCAAGCAAAGAATTTAGAATTCATGATTAAGGCGTATTTTAAAATTTCAGCATAACCAGCAACTAAATGTCTGCGTGGTAAACTTTTTAATGTTGTTGGATCAATCAGAACAAGTTTGGGTTGGTAAAATGTTCCAATCATATTTTTACCTTCTTCAGAATTAATCCCAGTTTTTCCACCGATTGAAGAATCGACCTGAGCTAACAAAGTTGTTGGTATTTGAACTAGATTTAAACCTCTCTTAAAAATACTGCTCGCAAATCCTGATAAATCGCCAATAACGCCACCACCCAACGCGATAACGCAGTCATCTCGATTAAAATTATATTTAAATAATTTTTTTATAATAGCATTGGTGAAATTCATATTTTTTGATTTTTCACCAGCACTCAACGTTAATAGGTATTTTTTGTTAGATTTTAATGAAGATAGAATTATGCGAGCGTAAGATTTTGGAATATTTTTATCAGTAATTAAAAGAAATTTTTGTGCTTTTGGAATTATTTTTTTTATTTCTGTTCCTGCGTTTTTAAGTAAATGATTACTAATAACAATTGGGTAGTTATTGTTTTTTAAATTTACTTTAATTGTTATTTTTTTCATAAATATTTATAATTTTTTCAATAATTTTACTCTTGCTACTTAAACTACAATTTATTTCATGGTCGGCCAATTTATATATTGGGTCTCTAGTTTTTTTTAGATTTATAATGCTTTTTTCAATATTATCCTGATCTAACATTGGTCTTTTTTTAGCATTACGCTTAATGCGATCAATAATCAAATCTTCATCCATATTTAGCCAAATAGATAAGTATTCTTTTAGAATTTTATTTCTAATAGAATTGTTAATAAAAGCTCCACCGCCCACAGATATTAATCTTTCTTTATCATTTTTTATTTTTAGAAATATTTTTTCTTCTAATTCACGAAAATATTTCTCGCCATTCTTTTTAAAAATTTCAGCAATAGTAAGATTAGCTTCTTTTTCTATTAATTGATCAGTATCGATAAAATCAATTTTTAATTTTTTTGCGACTTCTTTTCCAATGGTACTTTTTCCTGTACCCATCATTCCAACTAATACTAAGCTTTTATGCGTTGCCATTATTGAATGAATAATTTATTAACATAATTCTAATTGAAATATTATATAATTAATCAGAAATGCCCTTCAGAACTTCCTTACTAATTATCCTATCAGCAATATCTAGCCTGATCGCTATTCTGTGTATTCTTTATTATTTTGGTTCAAAAGATATTGTTTTGGAAAAAGAAAAAATTATCGAAAAGATTCCAACAGATAAATTAACTATTATTAAGTAAGCTATTATTTAGCTTCAGATCTGAGAATTTCGTTGTAAGCGGGAACAGTTAAAAAATCGTCAAATTGACTAGCAATTGACATTTCTTCAAACATTTTTGAGGCACGCTCATAATTACCTTTGGCAAATTTTTGTTCTCCTACTTCTTTTTTAATTTGCACCATTTCTTCTTTGACAATTTTTTTTACATATTCAGGATCAATTTCTTTACCAGCAGAGGTTTTGCATTGATGTTTATTCCATTGCCAAACTTGTGCCCTTGAAATTTCAGCAGTAGCCGCATCTTCCATTAAATTATAAATAGGCACACAGCCATTACCACCAAGCCATGCTGCTAAATATTGGATACCTACAGAAATATTTTTTCTAAGACCTTCTTCAGTAATATCTCCTTTTTCAGCAAGCAATAAATCATTAGCTTCTATTTTTATATTGCTAGGAATTTTATTAATTTGGTTTGGTTGTGGCATTTTTTCATCAAAAATATCTTTTGCAATTTTAACCAGACCCGGATGAGCAACCCAAGTACCATCATGACCATCATTCGCTTCTCTTAATTTATCTTGTTTTACGGCTTCCATTGCTTTTTGATTTAAAGCTTCATTGTCTTTAATTGGAATTTGGGCTGCCATTCCGCCCATTGCGTGAGCACCTCTACGGTGACATGTTTTGATTAACAATAAACTATAGGATCTTAAAAAATGAGAAGTCATCTTAACGAAAGATCGATCTGGCAATAAAAAGTCTTTAAAGTTTTTAAATTTTTTAATGTAGCTAAAAATATAATCCCATCTTCCACAGTTAAGACCTACGATATGATCTTTTAATTCAAATAGAATTTCATCCATTTCAAAAGAAGCCAATATTGTCTCAATTAAAACGGTCGCTTTAATAGTTCCGTGTAGAATACCTAATTTTTTTTGAGCTTCTGTAAAAACAGAATTCCAAAGTCTAGCTTCAAGATGACTCTCCATTTTTGGTAAATAAAAATATGGACCTGTTGCGTTTTTAATAAGTTGTTTGGCGTTATGATAAAAATAAAGACCAAAATCAAAGATACCTCCTGAGCATTTTTCATTATCAACTAAGAAATGGGCTTCATCTAAGTGCCATCCCCTTGGTCTCACAATCAGCACAGCATGTTTCTCATTTAATTTGTAAGCTTTGCCGGTTACTGCGTCTATAAAATCGATTTTTTTATTAACAGCATTTTTTAAATTTATTTGACCTTCGATAACGTTATTCCAAGAAGGAGTTGAAGAGTCTTCAAGATCGGCCATAAAACAGCTCGCTCCAGAATTAAGAGCATTAATAATCATTTTTTGGTTAGTAGGACCTGTAATTTCAACCCTTCGATCTTGCAGATCTTTTGGTACATTTAATACCTTCCAATCTTTTTCTCTTATAGATCTTGTTTCTTCTAAAAAATTAGGACGCCAGCCCCCATCAATTTTTTTTTGAACCTCTTGTCTTCGTTTTAATAATTCAAGTCTTTGACCGTTAAATTTTCTGTGTAATTCAGCAATAAATTCTAAACATTCTAATGTTAGTATATCTTCAAATTCTTTTGAAATAGTGCCCGTAATTGTCGTATTTTTTGGAAAAGATTTCATGTAGGCGTTTATTTATATATAAACTTTATCTGAACTCAATATTTATAAAAAATAAGAAATTAGATGAATTATTTAGATTTTGAAGACAATATTAAGGTTCTAGATCAAAAGATTCAGGAGTTAAAAGGACCTTATATTGCTAAAGGTATCACTATTATTGAAAATCCAATAATTGTTGAGACTGAAAAAAAGTTAAATGATGAGTTAGATAAAGTTTATTCAAATCTTAATCGCTGGCAAAAAACTAAAGTTGCAAGACATGATTTTAGACCGCGTTCTGTTCACTATATTAAAAAAATATTTCCAGATTTTATAAATTTGTCAGGAGATCGTTTATACGGAGAAGATCAATCTGTGCTAGCAGGATTTGGAAATCTAGACGGAGTTTCAGTTTTGGTGATTGGTCAAGAGAAAGGAAATGATACTCAATCTAGAATTCAAAGAAATTTTGGAATGATGCGTCCAGAAGGTTACCGAAAAAGTATGCGTCTTATGAATCTTGCCAATAGATTAAATATTCCAATTATAACTTTTGTAGATACACCCGGTGCTTATCCTGGAAAAGGAGCCGAAGAAAGGGGGCAGGCAGAAGCAATAGCAAAATGTATTGAATGTTGTCTTAATGTAAATGTTCCGTTGATATCAGTTGTAATTGGCGAAGGTGGTTCTGGAGGAGCCATTGCACTTGCAACAGCAAATAAAGTTTTAATGTTAGAACATTCTGTTTATTCAGTGATTTCACCAGAAGGGTGCGCTTCTATTCTGTGGCGTGATCCCAAAAAGGCAAAAGAAGCTGCTGAGGCAATGAAAATTTCGGCACAAGATCTATTAGAAAGTAAAATTATAGATGAGGTTATTCAAGAACCAAAAGGGGGCGCTCACAGAAGTCACGACCAAGCTATTACAAATGTTACAAGCGTTATTAAAAGAAATTTAAGCGAATTATTAAGAATCTCTCCTGAAGAACTCATTAATCAAAGAAAAAATAGATTCCTAAGTATTGGTAGAGATGTTTTGATTACTAAAGATGAATTTTATAAAGGAGTTCATATTCCAACTACAAAATTCAATCCATTTAATTGGAAATTATTGTTACAGAATAATGCTAAATTGGTAGCAACGGTTGCTGTTATTGTACTGTTGTTTATTTTAGCTTTAATTTTTGGTTAGAGAGCCGCAACAATTCTTGTATTTCTTCCCAGAACCGCAAGTGCAAGGAGCATTTCTTGAAATTTTTTCATCTAATACGGGTTTTGATTCTGGAGTTTGTGGAGCTTTGTTTTCTGTAGTCACTTGAATATTAATTAAAAATATAATTAAATTTTCTTTAATTTTTGAAAGTAAATCTTTAAATAAATTGAAACTTTCTTTTTTATATTCATCAAGAGGATTTTTTTGTCCATAACCTCTAAGACCTATAACTTGTCTTAATTGTTCAAGGTATTGCAAATGACTTCTCCATTCATAATCAAGATTCTGTAAAAATATTCTTTTTTCAACATCTTTATTCACTTCATCTCCAGCCGTACTTATTCGCGTATTTCTTTTTTCATCAAAATGATCTTTTAAAAATTTCTTTATTTCAGAACTACTTTTTTTAAGTATTAGAGCAAAATCATCATCACTAATTCTTGTACCGCAAAGACGTTCTGTTTTAATTTTAATTGTTTTCTTTGCTTCAGCATTAACATGCTCTCGATAAAATTGAATTTCACTTATAACTTGTTCTGCTATTTCATCAAAAACATCATCTATTACATTATAAATATTTGGGTTTTTTATTACTTCTAATCTTTGTTCAAAAATTACTTTTCTTTGATCATTCATTACATCATCAAATTGCAATAAAGTTTTTCTAATATCAAAATTTCTGCCTTCAACTTTTTGTTGGGCTTTTTCTAAGGCTTTATTAATCCATGGGTGATCTATGGATTCTCCTTCTTTAAGTCCTAATTTTTGAAGCATAAAGTCAATTCGCTCAGATCCAAAAATTCTCATTAAATCATCCTGTAGGCTAAGGTAAAAAATAGATGCTCCTTTATCTCCTTGTCTTCCAGTTCTACCTCTCAACTGATTGTCTATTCTTCTACTTTCGTGACGTTCAGTTCCAACTACAAATAGTCCACCACTTTCTAATACTTTAGCCTTTTCTTGTTCGTGCTCTTGTTTAGTTTTCTCAACTAAAATCTTATCATTAGTGCCGCCTTCTTTAATTTTTAAATCCAAATTACCACCCAGCTGAATATCTGTTCCTCGACCAGCCATATTAGTTGCAATAGTAACTGCACCAACTCTTCCTGCTTGTGCAATAATACTTGCTTCTTGTTCGTGAAATTTTGCATTTAAAACATTATGTTTTATTGACTGTTGTTTTAAAATTTTTGAAATTCGTTCAGATTTTTCAATACTAGTGGTGCCAATTAATACTGGCTGCTTTTTTTCATGAGCAACTACAATTTCTTTTACAATCGCATCAAATTTTTCATTTTCAGTTCTAAAAATTCTGTCGTTAAAATCTTTTCTAATCATAGGTCTATTTGTGGGTACTTCAACAACATCCAGTTTATAAATTTCATAAAATTCTTCAGACTCAGTCATCGCTGTTCCAGTCATACCCGAAAGCTTTTCGTATAATCTAAAATAGTTTTGGAAAGTTATAGATGCTAAAGTTTGGTTTTCGTTCTGAATTTGAACGCCTTCTTTTGCTTCAATTGCTTGGTGCAGACCATCGGAGTAACGTCTGCCTTCCATAATTCTTCCAGTAAATTCATCGATAATATAAATTTGATTATCTTTAATTATATAATCTTTATCTTTAGTAAAAAGCATGTTGGCTCTTAAGGCTTGGTTCACATGATGAACAACAGATAAATTTTGTGGATCATAAAAATTAGATCCCTTGAGTAAATTTGCTTTTTTTAACCTATCCTCAATAAAATCTATTCCTTTTTCAGTAAGTAGAGCGCTGCGATCTTTTTCATCTAAATCGTAATGATCTTTATTAAGTTGATTAACTAATTTATTGCATAAAAAATATTCCGAGGAATTATCTTCTGTGGACCCAGAAATAATTAAAGGTGTTCGGGCCTCATCAATTAGAATACTATCAACTTCATCAACAATGCAAAAATGATGTTTGCGTTGTACCATTTCTTCAACTGAGTATTTCATGTTGTCTCTTAAATAATCAAAACCAAATTCGTTGTTAGTTCCATAAGTAATATCGCATTCATATTGAGCTTTTCTGCTAGCATCATCGATACTATTTATGATGCAGCCAACGCTCACACCTAAAAAATTATAAATTTTTGACATCCATTCCGAGTCACGTTTTGCAAGATAATCATTTACGGTTACAACGTGTACACCTTTTCCATTTAGACTATTTAAGTAAGCAGGCAGAGTTGCAACTAAAGTTTTTCCTTCCCCAGTTTTCATTTCTGAGATTTTTCCTTGATGCAGAATAATTCCACCGAGCAATTGAACGTCAAAATGCCTTTGCCCTGTAGTTCTAACGCTCGCCTCACGTACGCATGCAAATGCTTCAGGTAAAATTTTATTTAGATTTTCTCCATTTTTAATTCTTGTTTTGAATTCTTGAGTTTTGTTTTTAAGTTCTTGATCCGAAAGTTTCTGAATTTCTTGTTCTAATGAATTAATTTTCTGAACTATAGGCTGGATTTCATTAAGCTTACGCTCATTAGATGTTTTAAATATTTTTTTTAAAATGTTTAAACCAGGTATCATTTTGAGATATTATTCTAGATAAATTAAATAGTATAAATTTAACAAGTACCTTATAACTGAAAAAATACTAAATAAAATACACATGACTATGTTATTTCAAAACTTTTTTAAGAAAAAACAACTTAATAGAGTTAACAAAGATTTTCCAGAGATGCCAAGTATTGAGGGGTTGGAAATTTCAGCAGTAAGTGCAGGCTTATATAATACCAATAGAGATGATGTAAGTTTATTTTATTTTCCTGATGGTGCAATATTTTCAGGTGTTTATACAAAATCTACAACAAGATCTGTTTGTATTGATTGGAATATTAAAGCGAATAAAAAAGACATTAAAGCTTTGTTAGTTAATACAAGAAATGCAAATGCCTACACAGGCAAACAAGGATTGAATAGCATTATTGAATTATCAAGATTTTTTTCAGATAAAAAAAACATTTCAAAAAAACAAATTTTATTTGCATCCACAGGTGTAATTGGTCAACCGTTTCCACTTGCGAAAGTTAAGAATGCTCTGCCTAATTTAATTGAAAAATTAAAAAGACCGATAAAGTTGACTTGGATTAAGCAGGCACTATCTATCATGACTACAGACACTTTCGGCAAGATGAGTTGTGCTGTCGTGCAAACCAATAAAGATTTTATTAATATCGCAGGTATCGCAAAGGGATCGGGAATGATTGCGCCAAATATGGCAACAATGTTTGGTTTTATTTTTACTGATGCAAACATTTCGCAAGAAGTTTTAAATAAAATGCTTAAGAGAAATACTGAAAATACTTTTAATGCAATCACGGTTGATGGAGATACTTCAACTAATGATATGGTCTTAGTTTTTTCAACTAAAAAAGCCAAGAATAGGATTATTAACGATATCAATTCTAAGGCTGCAAAAGATTTTGAAAAAGCGCTTTATGAAGTGATGTTGGATCTTGCAAAGCAAGTAGTTTTAGATGGGGAGGGAGCTAAAAAATTTTTAACTGTAAAAGTAACGGGCGCTTCTAATGATAAATTTGCAAAAGAAGTTGCAATGTCCATTGCAAATTCACCACTGGTTAAAACAGCAGTTGCTGGAAGCGATCCTAATTGGGGTAGAATTTTAATGGCAATTGGAAAAACAAACGAGAAAATAAAACAAGAAAAAATAGAAATTCAAATTGGAAACTTTCTAATTACAAAATACGGAATGCAAGTACCTTCTTATGATGAAAATAAAGTTAAAGATTATATGCTTGGCAATGATATTGTTTTTGATGTGAATTTAAATTTAGGTAAAGGAAAATTTACTGCTTATACTTGTGATCTTAATGCAGAATATATTTCAATTAACGCGGACTATAGATCTTAATTAACCAGATCCGATAAGAATTCCAGCGGCCAATACAAGCGCACCACCTAAAACTACTTGCAAAGTTGCTCTTAAGAAAGGTGCCTCCATATATTTATTTTGAATCCAAACAATTGCCCATAGCTCACAAAATACAATTATCATTGCAATGATAGTTGCTGTCCAAAAATGTGGAATTAAATATGGTAATGCATGACCTAAGCCACCAACAGCAGTCATGATGCCCGCTGCAATGCCGCGTTTATAAGGAGATCCTCTACCAGAAATTGACCCATCATCTGACACTGCCTCAGTTAATCCCATAGAAATACCAGCACCAATAGATGCTGCAAAACCAACAAGGAAAGTTGTCGAAGTATTTTGTGTAGCAAAAGCAGTTGCAAAAATTGGAGCAAGTGTTGATACAGAACCGTCCATTAAACCAGCCAGGCCAGGCTGAACCCAAGTAAGTATTA
Source organism: Candidatus Allofontibacter sp. (assembly GCF_040404065.1). GTDB lineage: Bacteria > Pseudomonadota > Alphaproteobacteria > Pelagibacterales > Pelagibacteraceae > Fontibacterium. The sequence continues at coordinate 58,407 of NZ_JBBAJM010000001.1, read as the reverse complement.
ATTGTCTTTTCGAAGTTCTAGCTTCCATTTCTTTTGCATCACCACTTACATGGGATTCTACAAGTTTATCAGTTGTAGAAACATGACCTGCTTCAGCTGCAGCTAGATCACCAAGCAATTTTCTTGTTGAAGCGTCCGACGTCATTTGAGCTGCTTTTGTATAAAAATTATAAGCATCTCGTTCCATCATTTCAGATTCTAATCTAATTCTATCTACGCTTAGATTTTTTATTAACCAAATAGGTTTTCGTGCGTAGAAACCTGAAACATGCTCTCTTCTAATAAGAGGAATATTTTCGCCAAATCGGGATTGAAATTTATCAATTAGAATTTTTCTATGAGAGTCTTCAACTCGTGCCATATCCACAAATACTTTTGCAGTATCTGGATAGTCTTTTTTTAAATGCTCAGCATAGCTTCGATAAATTGAAGCATCATCTTCTTCTGACGAAATAGCTAGTGCTAGAATTTCTTGTTCAGAAAGATCAGTAAATCTTCTTCGATAACTAAAGCCTGGTATCATAATTTATAAAGTCTGAGACCTAGATTACTTTAAGTTCGCGAAGGCCAGCATATAAATCTGTTATCCCTTCGTAACCAAAATAAATAGAAAGCGCGAATAATAAATAACTCGATACTTTAAAAAAAGCACTCATTGGAATAATTTTAGTTATTTTATTTAATCCAAAATAAACAACGATTAGAGCAACAACACCTGTAATAGCACCTGCAAATACTGGAATAGTATTAAATATAGTAGAGGTCACTAATGCTGCATAAAATAAAACAATTTCAAAACCTTCTCTAAGAACTGCAAGAAATACTGCTAACGATAAAATTATTGAGCTACCCGTATTAATCGCTCTATCAACTTTTCCCTCAACATGTTGTTTTGCGCTCTGACAAAAAAAGGCAACATAAGCTAGCATTCCAGATGCTGTTAACATCACAATGCCAGAAAATAATTCTTCATACCCTTCTGTAAAAGAAGCTATTTGTCTAATGCCCAAGCCTAATAATAAAGAAAAAATAACTCCGGCAATAAGACCTAAAAATACAGCAGGACGCTTGTGTCTTGCATTCATCTTATCAAGGTAAGCAAACACCAGCATAGCAATTAATAGACCCTCGAATCCTTCTCGGAAAAGAATAAAGAACGAGCTTAGATATGGACTTAGAATTTCTGGCATTTGATTAAAGTGCAGTAATGATTATTTATTTTTATAAATGATGTCAATTATTAATTAGGAACGATTCAACCTCTAATCCCAAGTATTTTAGTAGGAATTAATCTATTTATAAATTGCATAGGTATTCTTAAGTTATAAATTATTAAAATATGAAAAAATTAAATTCTAAAGATTTCCATCAAGACCTTATTAACCTCTATGATAGCTATGCTCATGGTAAAATTACTAAACGTGAGTTTTTAGAAAAAGCAAAAAAATTTGCAGTAGGTGTTAGCGCCGTAGCACTTCTAGACTTGTTAAGTCCAAAATATTCTTATGCCGAACAAGTAAAAGCAGAAGATCCAGATATTGAAATAAGTTACGTAAATTACGATTCTTCAAAAGGACACGGCAGTATCAAAGGGTATTTAGTTAAACCGAAAATATTAGACAAATTAAACTCAGCTGTTTTGGTTATACATGAAAATCGAGGACTTAATCCTTACATTGCAGATGTTACAAGAAGATTGGCAAAGGCAAAATTTATAGCCTTTGCACCTGATGGTTTGACTCCAAAAGGAGGTTATCCTGGAAATGATGATCAAGGCAGAGAAGCGCAGGCCTCATTAGATCAAGAAAAACTCAAACAAGATTTTTTTGCAGGTTTTCAATATTTAACAACTGTTACAAAAGGAAAAGTGGGTGCCGTTGGATTTTGTTATGGTGGTGGCATTGTAAATCAATTGGCAGTAAATTTTCCAAATTTATCTGCCGCAGTTCCATATTATGGACCTCAGGCAGATGAGAAAGATGTAGCAAAAATTAAAGCGACGCTTCTTTTGCATTATGCAGAACTTGATTCAAGAATTAACGAAGGTATTTTTAAATTTGAGCAAGCTCTAAAAGATAATAAAAAAAATTATATACTTCATATGTATGCAGGAGTTAATCATGGGTTTCATAATGACACTACGCCCAGGTACGACAAACAAGCTGCTGAACTTTCTTGGAGTAGAACGATTGAGTTTTTTAAAAAAAACTTATCTATTTGAAATTGAAAAATACTATTTTTTATCTACAAAAGTGCCTGTTCTAGGATCCTTCATTAATTCTCTAACATGACCTTGTTTTTTACCCCGAACATAAAGAAATATTATCGAAGAGATAAAAAATAATATTATTATAGTTAAATATTTAGTCATAAAATGTTAATTATGGTTATTCGGTACTAACTACCAGTTTAATAAAATGCGCACAAAGTCTCTATTTTTATTGTCTTTATTGCTGATACTGAATTCATTTGCTGCTTTTGGAGATGAGCAGAAAACCATTAAAGATTTAAAAGAAGGCGGCAAAATAATTTTAATACGTCACTCTTTGGCACCAGGAACAGGAGATCCAAAAAATTTTAATCTGAACGATTGTAAAACACAGCGTAATTTATCAAAAGAAGGATTTGAACAAGCAAAAAGAATAGGAGAATTTTTTAAAAAAAATAACATTACTTTTGAAAAAGTTTACTCATCTGAATATTGTAGATGCAAAGACACAGCAAGAAGTGCATTTGTAAATTTTGAGACTTTTTCTGGTCTAAATTCTACTTTTGCAGACTCAAGTAAGACGCCCGCTTATGTAAAAAAAACTAAAGAATTAATCGATAAATTGGATAAAAAGAAAAATTATATTCTGGTTACTCATCACACAACCATCCTAGGACTGACAGATTATTTTGCAAATTCTGGAGAAATGGTGATTGTTGATAGATCCTATAAAATCGTAAGCATCTTTAAAGTTAATTAGCATATCTCATTTTCCAATATTGCATTAGATAGTTATGCGTTTTGGATATAGATTTTTCTAATGAATTGGGAAAAGCTAAAAGTATTCAGAAAAGTCGCTAAAGCCGGTAGTTTTTTAAACGCTTCAAAGAAAGACAATAAATCTCAATCAACATTTTCAAGAGCAGTGATGGATCTTGAAAAGGATATAAATAAAAAATTATTTGATAGAACTAGCAAAGGGGTAATGCCAACTTTACATGGAAATACACTTTTAAATTTAGTCGAAGAATTTTCTAATAAATTAAGTCGTTTTAGAGACAATATTAAATAGTCAGGTTATGCATTCTGATCATATCTGACTCATTGAATGCTCATTATCCATTAGAATTTTTATTTGTTAAAAAAAATCATGAAACTTATTACTGCTATAACTAAACCAGAGCAGGCTGCATTTATTAAAAATAATAGATTCGGATTTAATGGTTTAACAATGGGAGCACTATGAAGCTGATAACAGCAATAGTTAAACCAGAACAAGCTGAGAATGTTAAGAAAGCTCTTAACAAAATTGGTGTTGATGGGTTAACGATGACAGATGTCAAAGGATATGGGCGTCAGAAAGGTCATACAGAATTTTATCGTGGTTCTGAGTATGAAGTAGCTTTTCTGCCAAAAACTAAACTTGAGATAGCGGTTTCTAGCAAGAAATACTCTAAAGTTTTAGAAACGATTCAAAAAACTGCAAGAACTGGAAAAATTGGCGACGGAAAAATTTTCGTAACTAATTTAGCTGCGGTTATTCGAATCCGAACAGGAGAAAAAGGAGATAAAGCAATATGATAAAAATAATATCTAGAGCTTTAGTATTTGTTGGTACTTTATTAGTAACAACAGCAGTTTTTGCTGCGGAAGCACCAAAACCTGTATTAAACCCAGGAGACACTGCGTGGATGTTAACAAGTACAGCGCTTGTACTTTTAATGACTATCCCAGGTCTTGCATTATTTTACGGCGGGTTAGTAGGTAAAAAAAATATTGTTTCTACAATCAGTCAATCATTCATGATTACTTGTGTAGTAACATTAATTTGGTTTGTTTGCGGATACACACTTACTTTTGGAGAAGGCGGACTAGTAATAGGAGACCTTTCTAAATTATTTTTAAAAGGAGTTGACGTTGCTGCATTAAATACAACAATCCCAGAAACTGTTTTTATTTGCTATCAATTAACATTTGCAATTATTACAGCTGCTTTAATTTGTGGATCGATCGTTGAGCGTATTAATTTCTCTGCATTATTTATTTTTGTAGTGCTATGGGTAATTTTTGTTTACGCGCCTATTGGACACATGGTTTGGGGTGGTGGATATTTATCTAAACTAGGCGTTCTTGATTATGCTGGCGGAACTGTAGTTCACATCAATTCAGGAGTTGCAGGTTTAGTTGCCGCTCTAGTGATTGGAAAAAGAAAATCAAAAGCTCGTCCACATAATATTGCATTGACTATGATTGGTGCTTCAATGTTATGGGTAGGTTGGTTTGGATTTAATGCTGGTTCAGCTGTTGCCGCAAACGGTAGCGCTGGAATGGCGATGCTTGTAACTCAGATAGCAGCTGCAACAGCAGGTATTGCTTGGATGCTAATTGAATGGTTTGCTGGCGAGAAAAAACCAAGCTTACTTGGAATGTGCTCAGGTGCTGTAGCGGGATTAGTTGCGATTACTCCAGCTTCAGGATTTGTTGCTCCAAGCGCAGCTTTCTTTATCGGACTTGCAGCAGGTGTAATCTGTTACTTAACTTGTACTAAATTAAAGAGCGCTTTTGGCTATGACGATTCTTTAGATGTATTTGGTATCCATGCGTTAGGCGGAGCTCTTGGTGCAATCTTAACAGGAGTATTTGCTTCAAAAGCAATCGGCGGAACTGCAGGATTGTTAGAAGGAAATGCTGCTCAAGTTAAATTACAATTAATCGGTGTTGGTGTTACTTTGCTTTACACAGCAATCGTAACTTACATCATTTTAAAAGTAGTTGATTTGATCACACCTTTAAGAGCTTCTGATGCTAACGAAAGAGACGGTTTGGATCTTTCTCAGCACGGAGAGCAAATTAACTAAATTTATAGTTTCCCTATAAGTTAATAACTGAGGCCCAGATTTTATCTGGGCCTCCCCCCCCTTAAAGAATAAATTAAATTTCTATAACTCCGCCGAGCTCTACAGTTCTTTCTTTTGGAATCTTGTAATATTCAGTGGCACCCATCATCATTCGGTGCATATAGATGAATAAACTAGAAACTATAGAAGAATTTTTTGCAATAACTTTTATCTTTCCTACAAAGAATGAAGTCTTGGACATATCAAATGGAAAACCTGAAGCTCTTAATAGTGCTAATACTCTTGGAATATTAGGTTCTTCTTGGAATCCGTATCTTGCAACAACAGTATAAAAATTATTACTTAAACGTTTCACAATAAGACGTTCATCATTGCCTAGTTTTGGAAAGTTTTCAAAACTTAAGTGCAAACAAATAATTCTTTTATGTAAAATTTTATTATGTTCTAAATTATGAAGCATTGCCATTGGCACTACTTTAAGATTAGGAACGAAAAATATCGCAGTTCCATCTACTCGGCGTACCTTTCTTTTTGCAATACTAGATAAAAAACTTGAAAGCTTCATTGAGCCTTGCCATCTTGCTTTTAATAAACGATTACGTCCGTTAATCCAACTTAGCATCATTAATAATAGTCCCGCTGCAATAAAAATTGGCAACCAACCCCCTTCAAAAAATTTAAGTAAATTTGCTGACAAAAAAACAGAATCAATAATAAATAAACATGCAAATATTGGAATAAATATAAGCTTATTCCATTTGCGAATTGTGATTAATAAGAATGAAGCAAGAATAGTATCAATTAACATAGCCCCCGTTACAGAAATACCGTAAGCGTGGGCAAGATTTTCAGAGTTTTTAAAACCTATAATTAAAAGAATAACCCCTGTAAATAACGCGAGATTTATTTTAGACAAATATACTTCACCAAACTCATTTGCGGACGTGTGTTTAATTCTAAATCTTGGAATATAGCCAAGTTGTACTGCCTGACTTGTAATTGAAAAAACTCCAGAGATCACAGCTTGAGAAGCTATAATTGTAGCAAGACCTGCTAATATAATTAATGGGATTAAAGCTATGTCAGGAGCTAATCTGTAAAACGGGTTATCAATTGAAGTGGGTTCAGCAATTAATAAAGCGCCTTGACCAAAATAATTTAAAAGTAGAGCTGGAAAAGCAACGCAGAACCAAGAGTATTTTATAGAAGCTCTACCAAAGTGACCCATGTCAGAATACAAAGCTTCGCCACCCGTAATCGCAAGTACGATTGCTCCTAAAATCGCAATGGATATTCCTTTATGAGTTAATAAAAAATTTAATCCATACATTGGATTTAATGCTCTTAATATTTCTGGTTTATCAATAATTTCAATTAGTCCGAAATAAGCGATGGTAATAAACCAAACCAACATAATGGGTCCAAAAACCACCCCAATCTTACTGGTACCGTATTTTTCTACTGCAAATAAAATAGAGATAATGATTATGGAAATATAAATTACATATTTTCCAAGTTGCGGAGATACTACTTTTAAACCTTCAACGGCGCTTAATACTGAAATTGCAGGAGTAATTAAACTATCACCAAAAAATAACGCAGCTCCTAATGTTCCAAGAATAGTAACAACCCAATGCATTCTAGAGCTACTTTTCATTTTTCTATGTAGCAAAGCTGTTAAAGCGAAAACTCCACCTTCACCATGGTTATCTGCTCGCATAATAATTAATACGTACTTGATTGAGACAACGATAATTATTGCCCAAGTAATTAAAGACAAAACCCCATAAACAGCTGAAGACATACTTGCACCAGTACTGCGAGCTGCTTCAACAGAAAGTTTAAGAGCGTAAAGAGGAGAGGTTCCGATATCTCCAAACACAACACCAAGAGAAGATAGTACTAAGAGAGGTAAATTTTTACCGTTTTTAGTTGCCATGAAATATTACGAGTTTTTTTTAATAAAGTTTGCCCTGAAGGCTTAAGATATGATTATACATTAACATGTAATATATAAGAAAAAGCTTTTATTGAATGAGATCATCAAAGACAAGAGTTATAAAGCAGCCTAGCTGGCTACACTTAAAACGGGAAGCTTCATTAGTTGAGGTTTTTAGAACAGTTGTTGTGCCAACATCTGGATTTTGGAAAAAGTTTTTTGCATTTTTTGGACCCGGTTACTTAGTCGCGGTTGGGTACATGGATCCTGGAAATTGGGCGACCAGTCTTTCAGGGGGAGCGCAATTTGGTTACACACTTTTATTTATTGCTGTGCTTTCAAACATCATGGCAATTATTTTGCAATCACTATGCGCGCGTCTTGCAATTGCAACAGGTAGAGATCTAGCTCAAGCTTGTAGAGATGCTTTTCCTAAATTTATTTCCTTTCCACTTTGGATTTTTGCAGAACTTGCAATTTGCGCAACTGACCTTGCAGAAGTTATTGGAACTGCAATTGGATTAAATTTATTATTTAAAATTCCACTTGAGTTTGGAGTTTTAATTACTGCATTAGATGTTTTTTTAATTCTTTGGTTACAAAATAAAGGCTTCCGTTGGATAGAAGCTTTTGTCATTTCATTACTCGTTGTCATCACTGCTTGTTTTGCAATTCAAATATTTTATGCAAAACCCGAATGGGCAGAAGTTATAAATGGATTTATTCCAACAACAGATATTATTACAAATCCAAATAAATTATTTATTGCACTTGGAATTATTGGTGCAACAGTAATGCCGCATAATTTATATTTACATTCCGGTATTGTACAAACACGCGCATTTGGAAAAACTTTACCAGCTAAAAAGGAAGCCTTAAAATTTATAACAATTGATTCAACCATTGCATTGATGTTTGCATTTATAATTAATGCTTCTATTTTAATTTTAGCAGCTGCCACCTTCCATAAAACTGGACAGACAAATATAACTGAACTTGGAAAAACTCATGAACTACTTCAGCCATTGCTTGGCATTGCAATTGCTCCTACTTTATTTGGAATTGCGCTTTTGTGTTGTGGTTTAAATTCTACCGTGACCGCTACAATGTCAGGACAAATTGTAATGGAAGGTTTTCTTCATATAAAACTACCTGCTTGGCTTAGAAGATTAATTACAAGACTGATTGCAATTGTTCCTGCAGTTATTGTTATTTTAATTTATGGCGCAGATAAAACGGCTTTTTTACTTATATTATCTCAAGTGATTTTAAGTTTTCAGTTACCTTTTGCAATCATCCCACTCATTATGTTTACTTCATCAAAACAAAAAATGCAGAAGATGGTAGCTCCATTTTGGTTAACAGTAATTGCTATAGTTATTGCGGCAATTATCATTTCTCTTAATATTGTTTTAATTAGAGACACTATTCAGTTAAGTTAATTTTTAAATTTTAGAGTTATGAAAGCAATTTTTTCATTACCCAAAACCGTTTGGTTAATTGGCTTTATTAGTCTTATTAATGATAGCGCAAGTGAGATGGTCTATCCGTTACTTCCACTTTATTTATCAAGCGTGTTACTAGCAGGACCTAAGGCTATGGGTTTGATTGAAGGAATAGCGGAAGCCACCTCAAGTTTGTTAAGATTAGTATCGGGCGTCGTGTTTGATAAAACACGAAAAGCAAAACCTTGGCTAATATTTGGTTATGGGATCGCGGGTATTAGTAGACCTTTAATTTCAATCATTAGTTCTTGGCCCGCTTTACTTTTTATCAGATTTGCTGATCGGGTAGGTAAAGGACTTAGATCATCACCACGAGATGCATTACTTGCAAATAGCACGAATAAAAAAAATTATGGTTTAGTTTTTGGTTTCCACCGCGCCATGGATAATGCAGGTGCCATTATCGGCCCATTGCTAGCTGCAATGTTCATCGCAATTGGATTGTCTCTTAAAAATATTTTTTTACTCGCGATTATACCAGCGGTTATAGCTGTTTTATTATCCTGCATGATCAAAGAGAAAAAATTTAAGTCAATTAAGACTGAAAAATTTAATTGGTCTTTAAAAAAAATGCCAAAAATTTTTAAAAGATATTTATGGGCAGTTGCTTTTTTTACACTCGCTTGCTCTTCAGATATGTTTTTATTACTTCGTGCCAGAGAACTGGGTATGCCCTCTTATCTCATTCCAATTTTATGGTCAGTAGTTGCGGTAGTGACCGTATTGTTTAGCACTTATTTTTCAGCGTTATCAGATAAGCACGGCAGAATTCTTTTTATAGGATTTGGCTGGTTAGCTTATGTTTTGTTTTATATTTTTATGTCGAGACTTAATGTTCTTGGAATAACTATTTGGTTCTTATTTGGATTTTACGGATTGTTTAAAGCAGCAACGGAAGGCGCTGAAAGAGCATTTGTTGCAGATTTAACAAAAACAAATCAACGTGGAACTGCATTCGGTTGGTTTAATTTAGTCACTGGTTTTATGTTATTTCCAGCTTCATTTATCTTTGGTTTTATTTATGAGGGTTACAATGCTGAACTTGCGTTTTTATTTTCAGCAATTTCATCATTTATCGCAATTCTAGTTTTGATGACTTGCAAAAGAAAGAATTCTTAAAATAGTTCAAAATATTGATTAGTATTTTAAGATAGCTTAAAGATTTAACTGATGCTTCGTTCTATATTTATTATTTTCTTTTACCAGTTAATGGGTGAAGCTTTAAAAAAAATATTTGAAATTAGAATACCAGGACCCGTGATTGGTCTTATTCTGCTTCTAGTAACATTAATTTTGTTAAAAAGAGTTAGAACTAAATCTGTTAACAATTTAAAAAAAGAAGTAGCGGATACTTCAACTTATATTTTAAGATATTTATCATTTTTATTTGTACCCATTGGAGTTGGGGTGGTGATGCATTTTTCTTATTTAGAAAATAATTTATCCAAAGTTTTAGTCATTGTTTTTGTTTCAACTATCTTAACAATTTGTATCTCTGCATTTTTAATGGAAAAAATTAACAAGAGAATTAATAAAAAATGATCGAAAAAGATAAGCTATATAGCATTTGGGTGTACCTTCAGGCGGAGCCACTATTTTGGTTAACGCTAACGATTGGCTCTTATTTAATTGGAGATTATCTTTATAGAAGATCGAAATTATTTCCGCTGGTAAATCCAGTTGTTATTTCAATTACAATTGTTTCTTTAGTTTTAATTAATTTAAATGTCTCTTATGAAAGATACTTTGATGGAGCAAAATTTATTCATTTTATGTTGGGGCCTGCAACCGTTGCTCTTGCAATTCCAATTTACAGAAAATTTAAATTTATTCAAAAAGAGGCCTTAAGTATTTTTGTTTCATTGGTTGTTGGAAGTTTATTTGCAATCATATCCACTTTTGCTTTATGTAAAATTTTTGGAATCAGCGATCAGCTTTTATTTAGTATGTTGCCAAGAAGTGCAACAGCACCGATTGCAATGGGGGTTTCAGAACTGATCGGAGGAATTCCTTCTGTTACAGCTATCATTACTCTTTTAACCGGAATTGTAGGCGCATCTTTTGGTACTTTTGCTTTAGATTTTTTAAAATTAAAAGATATGGCAGCAAGAGGCTTTGGAATGGGACTTGCCTCACATGGAATTGGTACCGCAAGAGCCATGAGTAGAAACGAAACAGCAGGAGTTTTTGCAGCTCTTGCACTTGGCCTTAATGGAATTGCAACTGCAATCTTAGTTCCTTTACTTCTTAAATTATTAAATCTTTTCTAACATCACTCCCTTTAAAAGTGTGTTGATAGCATTGTTATAAGTAGTATGTTTTCAATTACGGAAGGGAGATCTGATGATTAATGAAAAAAAAAAATCAAGAAGAGATGCTTTAAAAATGGGAGTTGCAGCAATAACAGTAGCGGGGGTAGCATCAGTTTCATCCGCCGCCTTAGCAGAAACTAAAATACCATTTGCGGTTAAACCAACTTTTATACCAATCATTGATGGCAAAGATTCATTTCCGGTAAGAAGAATTTATTGTATTGGCAGAAACTATGCAGCACATGCGAAGGAAATGGGATCGGATCCATCTAGAGAGCCTCCTTTCTTTTTTCAAAAACCAACAGATGCTATTCAGAATGTAAAACCTGGAACAGTTGCGGAGCATACTTATCCAAGTTTAACTAAAAATTATCATTATGAAGTTGAGTTGGTCGCTGCTTTAAAATCAGGTGGAAAGAATATTCCAGTTGAGAAGGCTTTAGATCATGTGTTTGGTTATGCATTAGGATTAGATATGACAAGACGTGATTTACAACGTGCTTTGGCTGATGAAAAGAAACCATGGGAAATTGGAAAATCTTTTGATCATTCAGCTCCTATTGGTCCTATTCATTTAGTTTCTAAAGTAGGTCATTACAAAGAAGGAAATATTTCTTTAGCAGTTAACGATCAAATTAAACAAAAAGCTAACCTAAATCAGATGATCTGGTCTGTTGCTGAACAAATCTCAAAATTATCTGAAGCTAATGAGTTATTCCCAGGCGATATTATATTTTCAGGAACACCAGAAAATGTAGGGCCGGTGGTTAAAGGCGATGTGATCGTTTGTAAATTAGATCGTCTGCCAGATCTGTCGATTAAAATAGTTTAATTTTTATTTTCTAGATTTAAAATGAAGCCTATCATTTTTTCATGACTATCAATTAAAGCTTTAGTTGGAATAATATATTTTTGTCTATGATCTTTTTTAGATATCATTTTAGTAATTAATTTATTTTTTTCGGCTGTTTTAATAAGGTTTAAAATAGAATTTCTGCTACCAAATTTATAATCAATACAATTTGCGATTTCTTCGGAAGTAATCTGTTTGTTATCATAATAACTATTCATAATATTAAACAAAACCAACGTGCCGTAAGCTGAAAATCTAAATGACATGATATTGTCATCATTTACCATAATAGAATTATAGCCCTTAAGTAAGCGGGAGGTATAAGCCGCAAATTTTTTTGGCGTTACAAGTTTGCCCATATAATTTTCGTTCAGCATAGTTTTTGTCTTTATTCGTATGTATTGAAAACACAGTAATTCCGTACATTTTTTGTGTACAGTTTTTATATTACTGATTAGTCGCCAGCGATTTAGGCTCTTTTAATTATTAGTGTATAGATGTGCTTTTCTATAGTTTAGCACCGACTCCAAAAGTATCAAGATCTATGTGGGGTATAAATAGTCTTTTACAAGACTTGGTAATAAAGAAATATACCTGATGTACTAGAATTTTTTTTTATTTGAGAGTAATTGTATTTTAGCCAGATATTAAAATTATGAGCTACAAAAATACTTCAATTATTTACGGGTTTGTTAGCAAAAACTTTCATTGGATCATGACAGTATTGATTGTTGGCAATTTTGCCCTTGGAATTTTTTTAGATGATTTAGAAAGCGGACCAGTTAAATTCTTATTATTTAGCATACATAAGTCTACAGGAATTGTGGTGCTGATGTTATTAATTTTAAGATTTTTCTGGAGAATCGTTAATGTTGTTCCTGTGCCTTTAGGAAAAATTAAATTTTTAAATATTTTAGCAAAGTTAGGGCATTACTCTTTTTATTTTATTTTACTCACTATTACTTTAAGCGGATGGATTTATTCGAGTGCCAAAGGATATCCTGTTAATGTTTTCGGTCTTTTTTCTGTTCCTACTTTAGTTGAAAAAAATAATGAAATCGCAAAAATTGCAATTAATATTCATTTCATTTCTGTTTATGTTTTTATTACTGTTTTATCTTTGCATGTTTTAATAAGTCTTGTTCATCATTATCTTTTAAAAGACAAGACACTAAGTCGTATGTGGTACGGAAAATCTGAGTGATTAAATATTTTTTTTTATTTTTTTTTCTCTGCAATCAAACTTTTGCCTTGGAAAAGTGGATTATTAATGATTCAAAAAGTTCAATTAATTTTTCAATTCCAGTTTTGTTTACAGAGGACATTAAGGGAAGCTTTAAAAGGTTTAAAGGACTTGTGAATGCAGATCGTAAGAATTTAAAAGGCGTTGTAAATATTGAAGTTGATATTGAAAGCATGACAACAAATTATGATTTAGATTATGCCGATCTTATAAAAGGAGATACATTCTTTGATGTTGCGAAATTTCCAAAAGCTTTCATAAAAACTAAAGATTTTGTAATTAATAAAGATAATACCGCATTCGCTTTTGCAACTTTAAGCATAAAGGGAAAAGAAAAAGATTTTAAAATACCCCTGAGTTACAATTTAGAAGGAAATAATAAAGCAACTGCCAAAGGAACCTTTAATTTTAACAGGACTGATTTTGAAATTGGAATTGGTGCCTGGTCACCTACCTTGATTTTAAAAGATGAAGTGACGGTGAATGTTAGTTTAAGCCTTGATAAAGTTAAGTAATTTAACTTACTAGTCAATGTCAATTTGTGATATCATAAGATTCTATGGCAACATACGAATGTCCAAAATGCAAAATGTCCGCGAATGTAACTTGTGGAAAATGTGATGCGCCCCTTAAAGATGCTTCACTTAAATTAGATAATGGACAAAAAGTACAAATTTGCGAATGTCCAAACGGTCATGGAAAAATTAAAAGTCCACTGTGCTGTGGCAGTGATATGACTTGTTCAATCACTTAAAAATTATTTACTTTTCAAATTTTTTTGAATTATCAACAATTATTGTGTATTTAAATTTAATCATTTGATTTAAGAGTTTTTTTATAAAAATATTTATATGAGACAAGTTTATATTAATGGAGAATTTAAGAGAGAAGATGAAGCAAAGGTCTCAATCTTTGATCGATCATTACTTTTTGCAGATTCTGTATACGAGGTAACCTCAGTTCTCGAAGGAAAATTAATAGATTTTAAAAATCATATGAAGCGACTAGATCGTTCTATGACGGAGTTAAAATTTAAAAAATTATTAAACCATGAAGAAATTTTAACATTCCACCGAAAGCTTCTTGAATTAAATAATATTAAAGAAGGACTAGTTTATTTACAAGTGACGAGAGGAGTTGCGGATCGAAGTTTTGATATGCCAAAAGAACAAATCCAACCAACTGTTTTTGCATTTACTCAAGAAAAGAAGCTTATGGATTCTCCAAATGCCAAAAATGGAATTAAAGTTATGACGTTAGATGATTTAAGATGGAAACGTTGCGATATTAAAACAACTCAACTGCTTTACCCAAGTCTTGCAAAAACTGAAGCAACAGAAAAAGGCTTTGATGATGCTTGGTTTATTAGACAGGGCTATATTATGGAAGGATCTTCTAATAACGCATGGATTGTTAAAGGAAAAATTATTAAGACCAGACATTCAGATCAGCTTATTTTAAGCGGGATCACAAGAGATGCTGTTATGAATTGTGCAAAAGAATTAGGTTATGAAGTTGTGTACAAAAATTTTTCTTTACAAGAAGCGCAATCAGCAGATGAAGCATTTATTACTTCAGCAACTGCATTTGTGACGCCTGTTATTAAAATAAATACTTCTCAAATTGGAGAAGGTAAGCCTGGAAAATTTGTTACAGCACTTCGTGTTGAATACATCAAAGAAGCAATTAAGAATTCAATTTAAATCTTAAGTTGTAATCTAAATATAATAATTAATAGATATTTTTGTAAAAATTTAATATCAAGGGTTCGTAAGATTTATGAAAATTGATATTAAAATTGACACTAAAGATTTAAAATTTGATAAGGGGCAATTAATTGTTCTTGTCTCAACAGGAGTTGCATTTATTTCCTTATTCTTCCCTTGGGTTAATGCTGGATTTATTTGGGTTAATGCTTTTCAAATTCAAACTTTTTTAATTATGCTTCTTTATATTTTGCCAGTGTATCAAATATTTAAAAGAAGAAGATTTTTTTTAGATCCAAGTCATAATTTTATTGTGGAAGTCGGATCTGGAGCCTTGGCTGCATTTTTAACACTTATTTTTATTTTAACTCGTACTACTTTTATTTTTGGTCACAGTGTTAATTTAGCAGGAACAGGAAGTTATATATTTTTGCTTGCTTCTTTAGCATTAACGTATGGTTCTTATTTAAATTATCAAGAAAGCAAATAATAATGGCTAAAAAAGATCCACATAAAATTGTTGAACATCGAGTTACAACTGAGTTGCCGCCATTACATGTAATGGGAATGATTTCTTTTGCGATTTCAATTTTAGGTTTGTTCTTGTCTTATGTTATTCCGTTTTTACTCCAGATTATTGCATTAATTTTAGGGCACATGGCTCTTAAAGATTTTAATAATCAGCCAGGTCGTTATTCTGGAAAAGGCTTCATTACAGCAAGTTTGATTATTAGTTATGCTATTATAGGCCTTTATGTTTTGGTGTTTAGCACTTTTGCTTTAGGTTTTTTAAAGTTACTAGGTCTTTTATCTAAATAATTTTTAAAAGAAACATTATTAAATAAAATTTTTATTTAATATTATTTATTAAATAATATCTAACAAGCTTTTTTACTATTTGAGTACCATTTATTTTAGGAATATTTTTATATTTTAATTTTAAATACTGAATATTTGCTTCAACTGATGTAATTTCTTTTTTTCTATAAAAATTTTTATCTTCTATAATATATTTTCTCCAATCTAATTTAAAAAATTTAAAAGCTTCATTTAATAATTTTTTTAGCGAATAGGTCTTTCCAGTTGCAATAATAAAGTCATAATTTTTACTATGCATATATTTCCATATATATTTTACATATTCTTCGCACCAACCAAAATCTCTTTTTATATTAAGATTTCCAAATTTAAAAAATATTTTCTTATTTTGACTGGTCGCTACTTTAGCTTGGATTGCCGATAAACAAATTTTAGG
The DNA here is from genome assembly GCF_040404065.1 of Candidatus Allofontibacter sp. GTDB lineage: Bacteria > Pseudomonadota > Alphaproteobacteria > Pelagibacterales > Pelagibacteraceae > Fontibacterium. The sequence continues at coordinate 42,527 of NZ_JBBAJM010000001.1, read as the reverse complement.
AATAACAAAACTATTGGGTCTTATATAAGACTCGCAATTAAAGATAACTCCATTATAAAGCTCTAAATTAAATTTTTTTCTGTATTTTCTTACTAAATTATAAGCTTTTAATTTTGCTTTTCCATAAGGACTAACGGGTCTTTTTTGAGTATGAATTGTAATTTTATCTTTAATATTACCAAACATTTCAGATGAAGATGCATTAAAGAATTTTGCATCAATATTTAGTTGAACCAGAATATCTAATACATTTTTACAACCATCAAAATTTGATTTTAATGTTTCTTTGCTCTTTTTAAATGATTTAAAAACAGAACTCTGTGCGGCTAAATAAAAGATATAATTTGGTTTTATATTTTTTAAGTAAAAATAGATTTTTTTTTTATTATAAATATCCAGCTTTATAAAAGTGATTCTATTTTTAAAAATATTTTTGAAAAATTTAATTTTAGTACTATGAATGTTTCTAGAAGTTATATATATTTTAGTTGTATTATTTAGTAATAATTTTGATAAATAAAATCCAAATTGACCTGTTCCACCAATAATAAAAACTTTATTCATAATCAATTTTAAATTAACTTAAAGATATGTTAAAAAAAAGTTTAATATTTACAGCTACCTACAATGAATTTCCAAATATTAAACTTTTGCTTAATAAAATAGATAAATTAAATATATCTTTAGATATATTAGTTGTAGATGATAATTCCAAAGACGGAACTCTAGAGTTTTTAAAAAAATATTTAAAAAAGAAAAAAAAAAATTTTAAATTAATTATAAGAACTAAAAAGTTAGGACTGGATTCTGCTCATAAATTAGCCTTTGATTATGCTAAAAAAAATAAATATAGAAACTTAATTACAATGGATGCAGATTTATCGCACGATCCAGCTGTTATTAGGAAATTTATTAAATTATTGCAGTTTAAGCCTTTTGTTATTGGCTCGCGCTATATACATGGAGGCAAATGCGATTTAGAAGGATTTAGATTTTATATTAGCTATTTTGGTAATTTCTTTATTAAATTTTTTTTAAATATTAATTCTAACGAATTTACGACGTCTTATAGAGGTTTTGATCTTAAAAAATTATCAAAATTGAATATAAATGAAATTAAATCTAAAGGTTATAGTTTTTTTATGGAAACAATCTTTAAGATTCATAAATTAAATGTTCCAATATATCAGATACCTATTCATTTTAGCTCTAGATACAGCGGTAGTTCAAAAATTTCAAAAATAGAAATCTTTAGAACTTTTTTTAATGTTTTAAGACTTAAATTGCTTTATAAATAGTAAATATGTTCAGTATTTCAGTTTTATTTACAATTATTTTTATAATTTTTTACTTAGTTCTTACAATTTTTACTATCAAAATAAGAAAATCAACAAGGATTGCCTACGGCGATGGAAATAATAAAAAATTAATTAGAGCTATTCGAGCTCATGGTAATTTTTTTGAATTTACTGTTTTTTTTATTATCTCTTCTTTTTTATTAGAGGCATTAGACGCGGATGCTATTTATCTTTTAGTTGTAAATATTTTATTTGTACTTGGACGCGTTTCACACGCTTACAGTATGTTTAAAGAAAAAATAAAATTTAGAGCAATAGGTATGATAGCTACTCTACTTATTTACACACTGAATAGTTTTTATCTACTTTATTTATATTTTCGTTAAACAAAACAAAAAAATATGAAAAAAATATTTTCTTCTTTATTAATTATTCTTTTATTAAATGCCTGCGGAACAAACCCAACTGTTGTTTCAGGTGATGATGCTCAGAAATTATTAACTACACAAATAGCAACGGTTGTTGATGTTGTGCCAGTAACTATCCAGGGAAAAAACTCAGAAGTTGCAGCAGGTGCTGGAGCTGTTCTTGGAGGAGTTGCGGGAAGAACGACTGAAGGCAAATATAGAGAATTAGTTACTGTTGCAGGTGCAATTTTTGGAGCGGTGATTGGCTATTATGCTCCAGTTAAATTAGGTGAACACAATGGATTTCAGTACACTTTAAATCTTGAGAAAGAGACAAAGCCATTAACAGTGATCCAAGGTTCAGCTGGTAAAGATGATACAGGATTTAAAGTAGGTCAAAAAGTAACGATCGTATTTGGTAAAGACGCCGTTCGAGTTTTGCCAACCAATCTAAAATAATTTAGCCTAAATAATCTTTTTTCCCAATTTCAACACCATTGTGTCTAAGTAGATTATAGGCAGTCATAATGTGAAAATAGAAATTTGGAATAATCCAAGTTGCAATATAATCCTCAGCTTTAAATTCAAAGTTATGCTCTCTGATTGAAAATTTAATCTCTTTTTGCTCAGTTCCTTTTAATTGTTCAGGTTTAATTTTATTTAAGTATTCTATGGTTTGTTTAATACGATTTTGCAAATCCGAAAAAGAATTTTCTGAATCATTAAGATTTAATAATTCAATACCAGCAATTCTGCCAAAGCCATGCCTGACTTGATCTGTGGCAATTTGAATTTGTTTTATTAGATTAAACATATTTGGAAATAATCTAGCTTCCAATAAAGCTTTAGGTTCGATTTCTTTGGCTTTTGCATGATCTTCTGCTTTTTTTAAAATAGCAGATGTGTTAGTAAGCATTTTTTTAAACTGGGCTATTGAGTTTTGATACATAGACATGATTTTATTTATTCTTTCATTTGTTGGTTAATTCTATTTTTTTCAAATTTGTCATTCATTCTCTTAATTCTTCTGCTGGTAGTGTATTCGAACCACGCTGGATTGATAGCGTGAACAAAGGCAGTAACGAAGGACCAAAGACACTTTAGGCCAATTTTCATCGCAAAAATCATGTGTTCAAAGTAACCTTTGTTTGCAAGCTCAAGATGTCTTTTAATTTTATTGAACATTATTAATTATTACCCATATTATATTCCTATCTACTTAATAAGTATCAATTTTATAGAATTTCAAGGGGTTAGCGTTCTTTTTTATTTTATAGTCATTATTGAAAGTGCATAAAATCATAACCATATAGTTATTATGGATTTGAATAAGTTTACAGAACGATCAAAAGAAATACTGAATTCAGCTCAGGTTTTAGCGATGATGCAAAATCATCAGCTATTACAACCAGTGCATTTATTAAGCGGAATCATTGACGATGATGATACTGCGTTATTATTACTTACCCCAGCAGGACTTGATCTGAAGGTTGCAAAATCAGCCATAGAAAAAGAATTAAAAAAAATACCTGCGGTTACTGGAAATTCAGGTGGAATTAGCGCATCAAAAGAATTCGTAGTTACCCTTGAAGAAGCTAAGAAAATTTCAAAACAAAAAGGCGATGAATATGTTCCAGTTGAAAATATATTCGAGGCCATACTTGCAACCGATAAAAACTTATTAAAATTACTACAAAATAATGGATTTAATTTAAGTAAATTTAAATCAGTACTTGAGACAATGCGTAAAGGTCAAAAAGTGACTAATGCAAATGACGATGCAAATTATGAGTCGTTAAAGAAATACACAATTGATATTACAGAGAAAGCAAGAAACGGAAAATTAGATCCAGTAATTGGCCGTGATGAAGAAATTAGACGTGCTATTCAAGTTCTTTCACGAAGAACTAAAAATAACCCAGTTTTAATTGGAGAGCCAGGAGTTGGTAAAACAGCAATCGTTGAAGGACTTGCTCTTAGAATTGTAAACGATGACGTTCCAGAAAGTTTAAGAGGCAAAAAATTATTAGCTTTAGATTTAGGTTTGTTAATTGCGGGCGCTAAATTTAGAGGTGAATTTGAAGAAAGATTAAAGGCAGTTCTTAAAGAAATTACTGCCCAACAAGGTGAAGTGATAGTGTTCATCGATGAGATGCACACTTTAGTTGGAGCAGGCGCAGGCGATGGATCTATGGATGCATCAAACATGTTAAAGCCAGCTCTTGCACGAGGAGAACTGCATTGTATTGGAGCGACTACGCTTGCAGAATATAGAAAGTATGTAGAAAAAGATGCGGCGTTAACTAGAAGATTCCAACCTGTATTTGTAACGCAGCCTTCTGTTGAAGATACCATTTCAATTTTAAGAGGACTTAAAGAAAAATATGAAATGCACCATGGAGTGCACATTTCTGATAACGCACTTGTTTCAGCCGCAGTACTTTCAAATCGCTACATTACGGATAGATTTTTACCGGATAAAGCAATCGATTTAATGGACGAAGCATCTAGCAAACTTCGAATGGAAATAGATTCAAAACCAGAAAATATTGATGAGATCGATCGAAAAGCTATTCAGTTTAAAATTGAAAGAGAAGCTTTAAAAAAAGAAGATGATTCACTTTCAAAAATTAGATTAAAAGAATTAGATGAGAAAATTGCTGAATTAGACAAAAAATCAGCATCGCTTACAGAGGTATGGGCGAAAGAAAAAAATCAGATTCAGTCGGTTCAAAAAATTAAGGAAGAAATTGAACGTAATAGAGTCTTATTAAACAATTATCAGAAAAAAGGCGACCTTACAAAAGCGAGCGAGATTATGTATGGCAAACTTCCTGAATTAGAAAAAAAATTAAAAGAACAGGATAAAGGATCTGTTGGACAGTATAAAACTTTAAACAAAGAAGTAGGTGAGAATGAGATTGCAGCTGTGGTTTCTAAATGGACAGGAATTCAAATTGATAAATTATTAGAAGGAGAAAGACAGAAAGTACTTTCTATGGAGAAAGTAATCTCAACTAAAGTCATTGGTCAAAAAGAAGCTATTACTTCTGTAAGTAATGCAGTTCGAAGATCAAAAGCTGGAATCCAAGATCCAAATAGGCCCCTTGGTTCATTCCTTTTTTTAGGACCAACGGGAGTTGGTAAAACTGAATTAAGTAAAGCGCTTGCATCATTTTTATTTGATGATCAAAACGCAATGATCAGAATTGACATGTCGGAGTATATGGAAAAACACTCTGTGAGCAGATTAATTGGCGCCCCTCCAGGATATGTGGGTTACGATCAAGGTGGTTCCTTAACAGAGTCTGTTAGACGAAGACCTTACCAGGTAATTTTATTTGATGAAGTTGAAAAAGCTCATCCAGATGTATTTAATATTTTCCTACAGATATTAGATGATGGAAGATTAACAGATGGTCAAGGCAGAGTAGTTGATTTTAAAAACACAATTATCATTTTAACATCCAATCTTGGCTCAGAATTCATTCAAGCGAATAAGAGCGATAAGTTAGATGAAAGAACAAAAGAAAAAGTAATGGAGGTTGTTAAAAAATCTTTCAGACCTGAGTTTGTAAATAGATTAGATGACATCATTGTTTTCGATAGACTTCAAAAAGAAGAGATTAAAGAGATTGTTAAGATCCAAGTGAACAATTTGAAAAATATCTTAAAAGATAAAAACTTAACTTTTTCAATCACAGACAACGCTGTAGAATGGTTAGCAAATAAAGGATTTGACCAAGAATATGGTGCTAGACCTTTAAAAAGAGCGATCCAAAAATACATTCAAAATCCAATTGCAAATTTAATCTTGGATATGAAAGATAAAAAATTAGATCAGATTAAGATTGATGTGGATGGTGATCAGTTAGTTTTGAATAATAAAATATTCGCAATCAATTAAAAATCTAAGCCGACTGTAATTGACACGTATCGGTGAATTCTTTTTTGTTCTTCAAACTCTTTTGATTGAATTACTTGCATTGCAACGAGTTTTAAATTTTTATCATTGTGAATTGGGATAAGAGAGCTTATTCCATAAGATAATTTTCCAACTACGGGCTTTTTATTTACGTGATGATTGTTTTCTAAAAGATTACCATCTAAAGAAAAATCATAAGCAACACCTGTTAATTCAGTTAGTGCAAACAAGTGGGCCCCTAATGGAATAGGTAAAAGCAGATCTCCTTTATCAACGCAAGAATCAGTCTTTCCAGATGGAATTGTTCCTGATGCAGGCGCGGTATTATCACAGCCCGAATAATCGGCAGCGCTACCAAAATCATTTGGAATATTTAGTCCGTATCTACCTTCAAGACCAACGTTTACTGAGGTTGAAATATTTCCAACTTTAAAACCATAAAATCTTATTAAATCTTTTGAAATGCCAGGCGTATAAGTATTTTGCTGCAAATCCGTTTTAATTTTTCTTTCAAACATATACATAAGTGCTGGTTCAGTTCCTAACTGATTATCCCAGCCCGAAGCTCTATAAACATCAAAAGCATCATGAACAATATTTTGAGATTGTCTTACAAAGGAAAGAGGACCTATTACCCCAAGTGTAAATTGTTTAGAATCTAATACCTGTGTGTCATTAGAATGATCTCGGTGTCTTTCATTCACCCCAACGTCTAAAGCGACAATCCCAGAATAAGGTCTATCATCCCTAACAAGAGTTGATGTTTTGTCATCAGTTGGTGTGTACATTCTTTGATAAGCGTTAAAGTAAATATTTTTTGAAATTCCCTCTTCTTTTTTAAGAATGTTACCATCAAGGAATGATAAAATTTTTCCATGCAGCTGCATAATAGTAGGTAAACACTCATTTCCAGTCGTTGACTTAAAATCGTGGGTCACACCAGAGAAAATGACGCCACTGGTATAATTGGCGTCTTGGTTGTTAAAGTAGTCGTTTTCTATTCTAAAATTATAACTTTTAAACTTTAGTTGATCGTCAACCAAGCAATCTGCAAACGCAAATGTGCTTTGAAACAAAAAAATAACAATAAGAATTACTAAACTGCGCATTTTAAAAAAATTAATACAACTTTCACAATTAAGACACAAATTGTTCATGAATTTATTACATTTGCAATCTATATAGCTCGCATGAACACAAAAGTTGAAACATTAAGAGTAGTAGGTCCTAACACGGATGAGCTTGCAATTACTTTAATAGGTGCTGCAAAGCTTGTTGGTTTAGTTGTGGCACTAGCATTTATTTTAGGTGCGCCAGTGTTACTAAACGTTGTGACAAAAGGAATACTATAATTATGATACCGTACTCAGATTCAGAGTTAGAATTTTTAAATAAATAAGTAATAAATCTTAAAAATTTAAAGTCTCCCTAAAGCATTTATTGCTCTTTTATGATATTATTCAATGTCATGATTGGTTGGAAATTCGATAATAGCTATGCTCACCTTAACGAGTTGATGGTGACAAAGACTTATCCGGTCTCTGTTAAAAATCCAAAATTAGTTGTTTTAAATTATGGACTTGCAAAAGAGTTAGGTTTAGATTTTTCAAATCTTACGGAAAAAGAACTCGCAGATCTTTTCACAGGAAACCAATTACCCGAAGGTTCAGAACCACTAGCACAAGCTTATGCCGGACATCAGTTTGGACATTTAAGTATTTTAGGTGATGGTAGAGCCATAGTTTTAGGTGAACATATTACTCCAACCGATGAACGCTTTGATATTCAGTTTAAAGGATCAGGAAGAACTGCTTATTCAAGAGGTGGTGATGGTAGAGCAGCATTAGGTCCGATGTTGCGCGAATATATTATTAGCGAGGCCATGTATTACTTGAATATTAAAACAACACGAAGCCTTGCTGTTGCAACAACAGGTGAAAATGTAATTAGAGAAAAAATTTTAAAAGGAGCTGTCCTTACTAGAGTTGCAAGAAGTCATATTCGAGTTGGAACCTTTGAATATATTGCAATTAAAAAGGATTTAGAGTCTTTAAAAAATTTACTCAATTATTGCATTAATCGTCATTACCCAGAATTAAAGATTGCAGAAAATAAAGCATCTGCTTTTTTGACCGCAGTATTAGATAGGCAAATCCAATTAATAACTGATTGGATGCGAGTTGGATTTATTCATGGCGTGATGAATACGGACAACATGGCAATTTCAGGCGAGACTATTGATTACGGCCCTTGCGCTTTTATGGATACCTACAATCCAGAAACTGTTTTTAGTTCAATTGATGAGCATGGCAGATACTCTTTTCAAAATCAGCCAGGTATTGCACAATGGAACCTTGCAAGACTTGCAGAATCATTAGTTCCTCTTTTACATCAAGATCAGAATAAAGCTGTTGAAATAGGCGAGACAATTATCGAAAGTTTTAATCGTAAGTTCAAAACAAGTTACATGCAGATGATGAGAAATAAACTTGGAATGTTTGAGAGCAGAAAAGAGGATGAACAGTTAATTCAAGATTTATTAAATCTTATGTTTGAGAATAAATTTGATTACACCAATACTTTTATAAGTTTGATGCATGAAAATAATCCAGAAATATTTAATAATGAACAATTTAAAGAATGGCATAAACGTTGGAGCGCTCGTTTGATCACTGCAAACAAACCTTTAAATTCATCTCGTGAGATCATGAAGCAAAATAATCCGGTGATTATTCCAAGAAATCATAAGGTCGAAGAGGCTCTAAGTGCCGCAAATGATGGAGATTTAACTGTAATTGAAAAATTATTATCAGCTTTAGAAAACCCTTATGCACATAGAGAGGATATTAAAATTTATCAAACTGGATCTAATGACCTTAAATACAAAACGTTTTGCGGAACTTAAAATTATTTTTGATTTTTAATTTCTTGAACTTCTTTTTTAAGTTTATCGATTTGCGTCATTAAATCATCGATATTTTTGTCTTCTTTAGGTTGAGGTGCTTTCGTTGAGGTACCTTGCGCAGGATTAAAGAAATTAAAATCCATAAAATTTGGAAAGCCTTTAGTAAAAATATTATTAGTGTTAGCTGAATTCATAGTGTTTGTTAAAAAATCAAACATCATGTTATTTTTTTTATTTTCGTTGAATAAAATAATTTGTTTTAAGATATGAGCTGGAATTAAATTAACACCTGCGTTTTCTTTTTCTAAAATAATTTGTGTTAGAATACTAGGGGTGATGTCGCTTTGTGTATCTACGTCAACTACTTTAAAATCTACTTCTTTTTTGATTAACGCAACAATGTCATCAAGGGTAATATAAGCACTAGTTTCAGTGTTATATAATCTTCGATTTGAATATTTTTTAATTTCTATCATTTATTGTTTTACGTATTGACCAGGAGCTTCATACAGTACTTCAAAATTTTTTGCATTAAGTTCAGAAGGTTTTTTAAATTCACCAGAGTTAACTGAAAGCCAAGTTATCCATGTTTGCCACCAAGAACCATCTACTTTTTTTGCGACGTTGTACCATTCGTCTGCATTTTTACCTTTTTCAAATTTCGCTGTGTAATAATAAAGTTTTCCAGGCTTTACTTCACTACCTTGAATAATTCCTGCGATATGACCTGAGTTTGCTAGTACAAAATTAATATGAGAATTGTAAGCCCCTAAGCCCTGATGTACTGATCTCCAAGGCGCAATATGATCTTCTGTTGTTGCAACAGAGAACATAGGAGTGTCAATTTTTGCTAAATCAATTTGCACATCGCCGATTTTGTACATTTTTTTAACAACCAAATTGTTTAAGTACATGCAGCGTAAATATTCTGAATGCATTTTTTCAGGCAATCTTGTGGAATCAGAGTTCCAGTGCAGCATATCAAATGCTGTCGGTTCATTACCTAAAAGATAGTTATTCACCACATAATTCCAGTACAAATCAGAAGGGCGTAAGAAATTAAAAGCAGCCGCCATATCCTTACCATCGAAGTAACCAGTTTTTTTCATTTGATTTTCAATACTTTTGATTTGTTCTTCGGTGATAAATATTGAAAGTTCACCAGGATCTTCAAAATCAATTAAACTTGCAAAATAAGTAGCGGTAAAAATTTTGTATTTGTTGGGCACATCTTTTAAGTAAGCAAGGGTAAGTGATGCTAAGGTTCCACCCACACAGTATGAGGCGATGTTTGTGCCCGTGGATCCTGTTTTTTCACATACCACTCTTAATGCTTCTAACACTCCATCTTCAATATATTCTTTAAAAGATAAGTTTCTTGAACTTGCATCAGGATTTTTCCAAGAAATTAGAAAAGTATTAAATTTTTTATCAACTAAGTATTTCATCATAGATTTTTTGTCATTCAGATCCATAATGTAAAATTTATTAATAAAAGGCGGGATCACTAACATAGGTTTTGAATATTGTTGATCCGTTGTTGCATCATAATGAATTAGTTCAAACAAATGATTTTTGAATATAACTTTACCTTTGGTCGTTGCTAAGTTTCTGCCAACCTCAAATTCACCTTCTTTTGATTGTTGAATGAAAAGTTTGTTAGGATGTTTATCAAAATCTTTTTTATAATTGTCATAACCTTTTTTTAAATTCTCTCCTTTTTGTTCCATAGTTTTTTTCAAAACTTGTGGATTAGTAAAAGCAAAGTTAGAAGGTGACATCGCGCTATTTATTTGTTTTAGATAGAACTGCATTAATTTTTTATCTTTGGGATCTTTAAACTCAACGTTCTCAATTAAATTATTTAAAAAGCTGGTGCTGATTAAATAAAATTGTTTTATAAAATCAAAAAATAAATTGTCTTTCCATTCCTCACCAGCAAATCGTTTGTCTGAACTTTCTTCTTTCACAGGAGGATTTGCAATCCCACCCGACGCCTTAGTCATGAAATAAAAATTTAAATTTGCAATCTGTGAAACCCACTTATTAAGGTTGTCGAAATAGATATTGGGGTTTTGTTGGATCTCAGCTTGGAAATGCTGAAATGAATTTAAAATTTTAGTAACCGTTGGTGCAATTAGATTAGACAAATCATTTGCAGTAAAATTACTGCTCTGATTATTAAAATTAAATGTAGGAAAATTATTTTGTCCCTGACCTAAATTTTTAAATGACTCTACGTATTGATTGTAAATTTTTAGATTATTTTCAAATACTGAAGATAGGTCTTCAAAGTTAATCTTTTCCGATTTCTTATCGTTGTTTTGTTCTGTCATTTTTTTACCGATAATAGCCCAATAATTATGATTAGAGCAATGACCTATATGTGCTTATGCAATATTAATATATTGCAAGTGCGTAAGAAATAATGCATATAAATCAACAATTTAGTCTAATAATTCATTTTAGCACTTGTATTATGTTGCGTTGCAACATAAATATACCTCATTAAATAAAATAAATAAGGAGTAAATAATGATGGCAAATATAAACAATCCTTTTGAATTCTTTGATTTTCAAAAGATGTTGGCAGCTTTAAAAGTACCAACAGTAGATGGTAATTCTGAGAATTTAATCAATGCTCAGAAAAAAACTTTAGAAACATTTGCTAATGCATCTAAAGTATTATTTGAAGGCTACAACACGCTTGCTAAAAAGCAAATAGAAGTACTTAACAAAGCTATTTCTAGCGTTAAAGATGCTACTTCTGAATTAGCTAAGGGAAATCCTCAGCAATCAGCTAGCAAATCAATCGAATTGATACAAGAATCAATCGTTGAAGCTCAAAATATTGCTAACGACTTTTCTAAAATTACAGAAAAAACTGCTAAAGAATCTTTTGAAATCTTAAACAAAAGACTTTTAGACGGTTTAACTGAACTTAAAAAAGTAGTTGAAGAAGAAGGTAAAAAAGCTTCTGTTAAAAACTAATACTAGTTTTTAACGAAAATTTAGAGGGTTTGGTTTCAAATATCCCCTTATTTCAGCCAAACCACTCTAAAATCTAGCAGAATCTCCCTAGTATTTTAAAAATCACTTTAGTATAATTTTCCCCATATTAATTGGTTGGGGAGACCTTAACATGTCAAAAGTTGCTTTAGTCACAGGCGGTGCAAGAGGAATTGGCGCTGCTATCGGAAAAAAATTAAAAGAAGATGGTTATAAAGTTATTGCTACTTACGTAGGCCTTGATGAACCAGCACAACAATTTTCAAAAGAAAATGGAATTGAAGTTTATAAATTTGATGTGGCTTATTTTGAAAGCTGCAAAAATGGAATTGCTGAAATTGAAAAAAAATACGGTGATATTGAAGTTGTAATTAATAATGCAGGAATTACTAAGGATCGTTTTTTACATAAAATGACCCCGGAGGAATGGAATGCAGTTATTGATACAAATTTAAATTCTCTTTTTAATGTTTGTAGAAACGTAATTGAAAAAATGCGTGCTAAAAATTTTGGAAGAATTGTGTCCATCAGTTCAATTAATGGTTTGAAAGGTCAAGTTGGACAAACAAATTATTCAGCTGCAAAAGCGGGCATCATTGGTTTTTCAAAAGCTCTTGCATTAGAGAATGCAAATAAAGGAATTACAGTAAATGTTATTGCACCAGGTTATGTGGGAACTGACATGGTAAAAAAAATAGATCCTACAATTTTAAAGGGGATTGTTTCTCAAATACCTGTGGGTAGACTAGCAGAGCCTACAGAAATTGCCGCCTTGGCAAGTTATCTTGTAAGTGATAAAGCAGGCTTCATTACAGGCGCTACCTTTTCAATTAATGGTGGCCAGTACATGCAGTAACAATAAAGAAGGAAAAATTAATATAATGAATGATAACGACATAGTCATAACTAGTGCAGTCCGAACAGCAGTTGGTTCTTTTGGAGGATCTCTGTCATCATTAACAGCTCCGCAATTAGGTGCTCACGTAATTAAGAAATCTATAGAAAATTCTGAAATCAAACCCCAAGACGTTGATATGGTCTACATGGGACAAGTTTTAACAGCAGGCGCTGGACAAAATCCAGCACGACAAGCAGCAATGCACGCTGGGATTCCAGCAGATAAAACTGCAACAACAATTAATCAAGTGTGTGGTTCTGGACTTGCATCCGTTGCCCTTGCTTATAATTCAATTAAATGTGGTGATGCAAATATTGTGATCGCTGGCGGGCAAGAAAGCATGAGCAACTCTCCTCACTTTATTAATATTAGAAACGGCATCAAAATGGGTGATGGAAAATTACAAGATACAATGATCATTGATGGTCTGTGGGACATTTATAATCAATATCATATGGGAGTTACTGCAGAAAACGTTGCACAAAAGTATCAGATTACTAGAGAAGCCCAGGACACTTTTGCATCTGCGTCACAAAGAAAAGCAATTGATGCAATTAAAGCAAAAAAGTTCAAAGATGAAATCGTGCCGATCACTGTAAAAATTAAAAAAGAAGATGTTATTTTTGATAAAGATGAATATCCAAAAGATGGCACGACCGTTGAAAAACTTGCTAATCTAAAACCAGCTTTTAAAAAAGATGGCACAGTAACAGCAGGAAATGCATCAGGAATTAATGATGGTGCCGCTGCACTTTGTTTAATGTCAGGCAAAACTGCAAAAGCTAGAGGCATTGAACCCCTTGCAAAAATTGTATCATGGGCACAGTGCGGGGTAGACCCAACTATTATGGGAACAGGCCCAATACCAGCATCAAAACTTGCACTAAAAAAAGCAGGTTGGGGTGAAGATGAATTAGATTTAATAGAAGCAAACGAAGCATTCGCTGCACAAGCAATTGCAGTGAATAAAGAAATGGGTTGGACCGTTGATAAAGTAAATGTGAATGGTGGTGCCATTGCAATAGGCCATCCAATCGGCGCATCAGGTGCTCGAATTTTAACAACGTTAATTCATGAAATGATCAAGACTCATTCTAAAAGAGGACTTGCCACTCTTTGTATTGGTGGCGGAATGGGAATTGCAATGTGTATCGAACGTAATTTTATCGATCATAAATAATTTCCTTAATGGAATTTAAAAATATCAAGGCAAGAACAGAAAAAGCTATTGGCTTTATTCAAATTGATAGAGCGAATGAAAAAAACTCTCTTGATATCGAAACTTCAAAGGAAATTTTAACAGCATTACAAAGCTTTGATCAAGACAAAGCAATCGTTTGCATTGCAATTGAAGGAAATACAAAACTTTTCTCACCCGGTGCTGATATTAAAGAATTAAGTACTTTAAATAAAAAATCAGCAATGGAGAAAAAACTCTTTGATGCTTTTGATGAAATTCATAATATTCAAAAACCAGTGATAGCATTAGTTGAAGGTTACGCTTTGGGAGGCGGGATGGAACTTGCACTCATTTGCGATTTTATTATTGCATCAGAAAATGCAAAGTTTGCTCAACCTGAAATTAATCTTGGCGTTATTCCAGGAATTGGTGGCACACAAAGACTTAAGCGTTACGCAGGAAAATATAATGCTAACTTTTTATGTATGACGGCTGAAATGATCACGGCACAACAAGCACAAAATATGGGAATTGTAAGTGTCGTACTAAAAGCTGATGAATTTAAGGAAGGTGCTATTAAAATATTAAAATCACTTTCTGAAAAACCACTTTCAAGTTTAATTGAGATTAAACGCTTAATTAACAAAGAAGCATCACTAAAGGATGAAAGACAAACATTTTACAAACTTCTTGATAGTGACAATAAGAAAATAGGTATCGATAGTTTCTTAAATAAGAAAAAACCAGAGTGGAAATAATACTTTGTTTCAAATTTTTTTATTGAAAGCGTGAATGTGCGTTTCAATGCTATTGTTGCATAGATAATTGAATCAAGTTATAGATTTTTCACATGGATAAATTGATCAAAAATATACAAACTGTTGGAGCTTTATTAATATTTGCTGCAACAATTTTTGCATTTGGAATCGAAATTAAAAAAATGATCGTTAATTTAGATGTTCAGCTTGCAGATCTTTTATTATTATTTATTTATTTAGAAGTTATAGGGATGGTGCTAAGTTTTTATGGAAGTCATCGTATTCGCCTTACTTACCCATTATTTATTGCAATCACTGCAATCGCTCGATTAATGATTTTACAAAAAAAGGATATTGAGACCTCATCTTTATTATACGAGGGAGGAGCTATGTTGTTAGTAGCTCTCGCTATCTTCGTTTTGCGCATGCGCAGAAGTAAATTAATTAAAGTTGATTTGGATAAAGACGATATTTAATTAATTAGCTACCAATTGATAAAAAATATAGCAATTATCGGCGCAGGCTTTTCAGCTGGCATTCTCAATTATTTTCTAAAAGAAGAAGTAGATTTTTACGAAAAATCTAGAGGTGTTGGTGGTCGATGCTCAACAAGAAAAGTTGACGATGTAGGTTTGTTTGACCACGGCCTTCAATATATCCAAAATCCAGATCATGAATTTAAAAATATCTTAGACAATCATTCGATATGGCAGGGAGATTTCAAAATTTTTCAAAATAATAAAGTTCAAAATGAACTAGATAAAAAAGAGAGAATTATTAATGTGGGTGGTAATAATCTTTTAGTAAAAAACCTGTTTAAAAATAAAAATATTTTTTTAAATAAAGAATTAAAAAGTATTGAAAAAAAATCAGATTATTTTCATCTAACCTTTAATGATGGCACTGAAAAAGATTATAAAACTGTGATTATTACAGCCCCTTTTCAACAGACATATAATTTAACAAAAGAATATACGGAGCATTATTTTTCTAAATTTAATTATTCAACGCAACCTAATTTAACACTGATGGTTGCATTTAATAAAAGTTTGAATCTTAACCTAAGCGCTATTAGCTTTGAGGACGATGATGTTTTAGGATTTGCAGCCAATGAGAATACAAAAAAGAGTGATTTGATCAATAAAAATTTAGAACTTTGGACTATTCAATCCTCACTTAAATATGCTCTTAAAAATATTCAGGAATATAGAATTAACAAAAAAAATTTAATTGATGAAATGTTAAAAAATTTTTTAACGAAATTAAAATTAGAAATAAAAAAAGATAATATATATTATACTGATATTCACGGTTGGCTTTACGCTTATAATTTAAATTCGGACGTTCCTAATTGTTATTGGGATAATGATTTAAGACTTGGCATTTGTGGAGATTGGTTTTCAGGATCTAAAGCGCAAAATGCTTTTTTAAACGCAAAACTTTTAGCTAGTAAATTGTAGCTAAAATTTTTTTTAACTATTTATTTTTTACAAGTATGAATGCGTAATAGGGAATAGGCAGGACAGAATTGAAATACTCCGCTTACAATAAAACCAATCGCAAGCCATCCCCAAGGACCTATAATATTAAATGCTGTGAGACTTACAATTATTACTCCAATAATAATTCTTCCAACTCGATCGATGCCACCAACATTAATTCTCATATTTTTTTTTTATAAATTAATTTTAATCCCGCGTTGACTTCACTATATCTATTCGTTAGAACGAAACAAGAACATATTTACTATGAAAATACCAGTAATATTGCAGAAAGTTTCAGCAGGATTTCCATCCCCAGCAACAGATTATGTTCAAGATGAAATTGATTTAAATAGCGAACTTATCAAAAATCCTCCAGCAACTTTTCTCATTCGCGTGCAAGGAAATTCCATGACTGAGCATAAAATTATAAACGGAGATTTGTTAGTGGTGGATCGAAGTTTAAATTTAAAAAATGATTGTATCGCAATTATTAATTTTAATAACGAATTAGTCGTAAAAAACATCATTAAAGAAAATAATAATTTTTATATCAAAAACAAAGAAGACAAGACTTTAATCAATGAAAACTCAGATATTAATGTTTGGGGGATCGTCACTTATATTATTCATGCAACCCATTAATAATCGAATTATTGCTTTAGTGGATTGTAACTCTTTCTACGTTTCCTGTGAGAGATTATTCAGACCAGATTTAAAACGAAAACCGGTTGTGGTTTTATCTAACAACGATGGCTGCATTATCTCAAGATCAACAGAAGCTAAGCAAGTTGGCGTTAAAATGGGGGAACCTTATTTTAAAGCAAAACCTTTAATCGACAAATACAAAGTATCGGTGTTTTCATCTAATTATGAATTGTACGGAGATATGTCGCGACGAGTGATGAAAATTTTAAAAAACTTTTCACCTGATATTGAATTTTATTCAATTGATGAAGCTTTTTTAGATTTAACTAATATTAAGATGGATAGTGTGGAAGAGTATATTTTAAATATTAGAAAAATTATTTTAAAATGGACTGGTATTCCCGTATCTATTGGTGCTGCAAATACTAAAACACTTGCAAAAATTGCAAATCATGTTGCAAAGAAGAATAAATTAGGCGTTGAGGAATTTATCTCCAAAGATAAAAATTACATAGATGATGTTTTAAAAACATTTCCAGTCCAAGAAGTTTGGGGTATCGGCAGACAACTTTCAAAATTCTTTAATAATAATAATTTTTATAATGCGCATCAGTTAAAATATGTTGATAATTATTGGGTTAGAAAAAATAGTAGTGTAGTTGTTTTAAAGACTATCCATGAACTAAACGGTGCTTGTTGTTTTCCATTAAATTTTCAATATGTAGCGAGAAAAAATTGTTGCGTATCGAGATCTTTCGGCAAAACTATAACTGACCTTAATGATTTAAAAGAAGCAGTAGTACAACATTGTATGACTGCGGCAGAGCGAATTAGATCTGAAGGGTTAATTGTAAAATCTGTTTATGTATTTATTAAAACAAGCAGATTTAAAAAAGATTACGTATCACGCGTTCAAAAAATAGACATACCCATTGCAACGAATAACACTTTAGAACTTGTAAACTTATGCGCAAAGGCTTTAGAAAATATTTATATTAAAGGTTATTTTTATAGCAAAGCGGGTGTTATATTCTCGGACCTTAAACCTAAAGATCATTATGAGAAAAATTTATTTTCAGACCAAAATTTAAATTTAGATCATTTAATGAAAGTGATTGATCAAACGAATAGTAAATTTGGTAGAGGTGCCGTGACTGTTGCGGCTGCTAGATTAAATAATAACTCTAAAATGAAACGCCGTTATTCCTCTAAAATTGACACTTCTTTTATAAAACTTGCCCCAACAGTTAGAGCGCATTAATTATTGATTGGCATGACCAATAAAGCAAAAGCCTTTATCATTCTTGGTAATCAACTTTTTCCACTTACGCATTTAAAGAATTTTAAAGATCATCATTTTATGATGGCTGAAGATTATCAGTTATGCACTTACGTCAAACATCATCGTCAAAAGATATTATTATTCTTGTCTGCAATGCGTTCTTACGCAGATGAATTAAAAAAAGCAGATTTTTCTCTCACATATTTTGATTACAAGCATGAGTTATTTAAAAAGAGTTATGAGGATAAAATCTTATTTTTTTTAAATAAGATTAAAACTAAAAATGTTAGCTTATTTGAAATCGAAGATAAATTTTTTGAGAATCAATTAATTAATTTTTTTAATAAAAATAAAATTGAATTTAATTTTATAAAGTCACCCATGTTTTTATCAAGTAGAGGTGATTTTAAAGAATATTTGCAAATGAATAAAAAGCCGTTCATGGCTAATTTTTATAAAATTCAGAGAATTAAATTTAATATTTTAATGAAAAATAAGAATGAGCCACTTGGTGGAAAGTGGAGTTTTGATGAAGATAATAGAAATAAATTAGATCCTAAGGTTTCAATTCCAAAACATACGACCTTTAAACAGACACCGCATACTGAAAATATAAAGAAGTTTTTAGAGAAAAATTTTTTAGATCATCCGGGTGAGATTGAAAGCTTTAATTTTCCAACCACAAGAAAAGATACGCTTAATTATTATTTTGATTTTTTAAAAAATAAATTAGAATTTTTTGGAGATTTTGAAGATGCTATTTCGCAAAAATCACATATTTTATTTCATAGCATGTTAAGTCCTTTAATTAATTTAGGACTATTAACGCCAGAACAAATTGTTAACGAAACTTTAGCTTTTGCAAAAACAAATAAAGTTAAACTGAATTGTCTTGAAGGCTACTTGAGACAAATTATTGGCTGGCGTGAGTTTATGCGTGGAATTTATCAAAATTATGAAAGCAAATTAGAGAATACAAATTTTTTTAAACATAATAAAAAATTAACTAAGAGCTGGTATGAGGGCACAACAGGAATTGATCCATTAGATCATACGATAAAAAATTGTATAAAATATGGCTGGTCACATCACATCGAACGTTTGATGGTGGTTGCAAATATTATGAATCTTTCAGGTATTGAGCCAAAATCTGTTTATCGATGGTTTATGGAAATGTATGTGGATTCATCAGATTGGGTGATGGCACCGAATGTTTATGCAATGGGCTTATTTAGTGATGGTGGAATTTTTGCAACCAAACCTTATATTTGCGCCTCAAGTTATTTACTTAAAATGAGTGATTTTAAACGTGGCGAATGGTGCGATATTGTTGATGGATTGTATTGGAAGTTTATAGATAAAAATAAGATTTTCTTTTCTAAAAACTACAGACTTTCTATGATGGTTAAAATTTTAGAAAAAATGGAAAAAAATAAAAAGATAAGAATTTATTCTGCAGCAGACGATTTTATTAAAAGAAATACGAATTAAAAATTATTCGTGTTCGCCACCCGGATCATCTGCAGGCAATTTTGTTTGCTTACCATTAATCCAAAGATTTTGTCTTGAACGAGTTTGCGTGTGATAATTAGGGTCAGTTCTAAATTTTCTAATATCCTGAAATTGCTTAAATGTGTAATAAGCAACAAATATCACAAGTAAATGACCTGCAAACATTCCAAGCCAACCATAAATAAACATGGGAACCGTAAAGACCCAAACACTAAAAGCAGTAGACCAAAGCGCACTTAAAACAATTAAGATTTGTAGACGAACTGTTTTAGGTAATGATCTTAAATCATTTTTAGTGTCATCAAATAAAACCGTAGAAGTATTATGCATCCAGTTAGTAAAATCTTTAAACATGATGTGTTTATCTATACACTAGTTTTATGAGTGGAAAAACAATAATTGTAGGAGCTACAGGTTATACAGGTTCTGCTTTAGCAAGATCTTTTGCTAAAGATAATATTCAATGTCATCTAATTGCTAGAAATGAGGAGGAGTTAAAAAAGTTAGCATCAGAAACTAAACAGGATTATTCAGTATGCTTCGATGTGACAAATGCACAAAGTGTTGAGGAAAGTCTAAAAGAAATTCAAAATGATAAAATTTCTGGATTTGCTTATTGTGTAGGTTCAATTGTTCTTAAATCATTTCAAACTACAAAACAGGAAGATTTCATTAATACTTTTAATTTAAATGTAACTGGAGCTATTCATTTTATAAAAAAATTACAAAAGCAGCTTGCAGAAAATAACGGTGCAATTGTTTTATTTTCAACGGTTGCAGTGGATCGTGGTTTTAATATGCACTCTGTTATCTCAACTGCAAAAGGAGCAATCCAAGGTCTAACTACATCTCTAGCAGCAGAATTTGCGCCTAAGATTCGAGTGAATTGTATTGCACCAAGCATCACCCAATCCAAAATGGCAAAACCTATTTTAGATAATGTACGAATTGCAGAACAAATACCACTTAAACATGCAATGAAAAGAGTTGGCAAACCTGAGGACCTAGCTGAGACTGCAAAATTTTTACTTTTACCAAATAGTAGTTGGATTACAGGGCAAGTGATACATGTGGATGGTGGTAAAATTAATTTAGAGACATAATGACTTTATTATTAGTATTTATTATTAATACATTTTTAATATTTGCAACAATCATCCTTCACTACGAAGCGCTTTATCAACTTTCAAAGAAACTTCCTTTAATTAAAAAAATTGCACCTAGTTACAAAGTTTTAATTTGTGTTTTTACAATTTTTTTAGCTCATGTTGTTGAGATTTGGTTATTTGCTTTTGGTTATTATTTTTCATCTAAACTTGAAGGGGTTGGAAATATTATGGGAAAAATTTCAAGCCATGGAATGATTTTAGATTATGTTTATTTATCTTTCGTAACTTACACCACGGTTGGTTATGGAGATTTAGTTGCAGGAGGTTACCTTCGTTATTTAACTGGTGTTGAAGCGCTCACAGGACTCATCTTAATTACTTGGTCAGCATCATTCTTATTTATAAAAATGGGCAAATATTGGCGAGTTTCCAAAAAATAATAAAACTGATAATTATATTTTATGGAATTCTTTTCAGAAGAAATACGAATTACTATTCAGATTATCTTAATTGATCTAGTGTTATCAGCGGACAATGCCGTGATAATTGGCATGGCTGCATCCCAATTTGATCCTGATATCAGACGTAAAGTTTTAATTATTGGTACAGGTTTTGCGGTAATTTTTAGAATAATATTTTCAGTAATGACCGCATATTTAATGCAGTTTCAGGGCATTAGAACAGTTGGCGGAATTTTATTATTTTGGGTCGCATATAAACTGTATGTCGACATTCTAAAAAATAAAGATGAAACAAAAGATTCAAATAAATACCAAGTTCAACAAGCAGAACGAGGTAATTTTAAAAAAACTTTAATCACTGTGATGGTCGCAGATATCACTTTAAGCTTAGATAATGTGATTGCGGTTGCTGGTGCTGCAAAAACTAATTACACTTTACTTATGTTTGGCCTTGCCCTTGCTATTATTTTGATGGTGACACTTGCAAATGCCATTTCTGTTTATTTAAAAAATCATAAATGGATTGGCTGGCTTGGATTATTATCTGTTCTTTGGGTTGCGGGTGATTTAATCTGGCATGATGTACAGTTACTTATGTAATTTTTTTATAAAAGCAGTACTATTTGTACTCTTTATATTTAGCTTTAACGTTATGGCAAATGAACAACCTGATTATACTGTTTTAAAAACGGACGGTGAATTTGAGATAAGACAATATCAAAATTTTTTAACCGCAAATGTTGAAACAGAAGGTGAGCGTGATGAAGCGATCAGCAAAGGTTTTAGAATTCTATTTAAATACATAAGTGGTGAAAATAAAAATAAAGAAAGTATCTCAATGACAATTCCGGTTATGCAAAAAAGTACAGGAAATAAAAAATGGAATATTTCTTTTGTAGTACCAAAGAAATTTGATTCTAAAAATGTTCCGCAACCAGATAACCAAAATGTTAAAATTAAAAATAACCCAGATTTTAAAGTTGTGGTGATAACCTTTTCAGGTTTATTTAGTAACGATAATATTAAAGAGAATGAGATTAAAATTAGAAATTACATCAGAGAAAACAATCTTAAAATTGAAGAGCCAGCAATTTATGCTGGCTACAATGCACCTTGGACACTTTGGTTTTTAAAAAGAAGTGAAGTATTATTTAAATTAACAAATTAAAATTTTATTATGGTTAAAGTAAAAGCATTTGGAGCAAAGAGCGCAAGTTCCCCTATATCGGCATTAGAAATCGATAGACGCGCACCGAATGCAGAAGATGTGCAAATAGAGATTCTTTATTGTGGTGTTTGTCATTCCGATCTTCATACCGCAAGAAATGAATGGAAAAATACTCAGTATCCATCTGTTCCAGGCCACGAAATTGTAGGCAGAGTTACAGCAGTTGGAAATAAAGTTACAAAATTTAAAGTAGGTGATTTTGCAGGTGTTGGCTGTTTAGTGGATAGCTGTGGTCATTGTGGATCTTGCAAAGACCATGAAGAACAATATTGCGAAAATGGCTGGACAGGAACTTATAATGGACCTGCTTTTGGAGGTGAGAATACATTTGGCGGTTATTCTAAATCAATCGTTGTTAAAGAATCTTTTGTTTTAAAAATTTCTCATTCTGAAAAAGAACTTCCTAGTGTTGCACCATTACTGTGCGCTGGAATTACGCTTTATTCACCACTTAAAAAATGGAAAGTAGGTAAAGGTCAAAAAGTTGGAATTGTTGGACTTGGGGGTCTTGGTCACATGGGAGTTAAGATCGCAAATGCTATGGGAGCGCATGTGGTCCTTTTTACAACTTCAAAAAATAAAGTTCAGGACGGTTTAAAATTAGGTGCAAAAGAAGTTTGTATTTCAACTGATGAAACACAAATGGCAAAGTATGCAAATCAATTAGATTTTATTGTGAATACTGTTGCAGCTCCGCACAAATTAGATGTGTACCTTAATTTATTAAAAAAAGATTCAACAATGACATTAGTGGGTGCTCCTGCAGAACCACATCCATCCATTGAAGTATTTAGTTTAATTTTCAAAAGAAGACATCTTGCAGGTTCATTAATTGGTGGCGTTAAAGAGACGCAAGAGATGTTAGATTTTTGTGCGCAACATAAACTCGTTTCTGACATCGAAACAATTAAAATGGATTATATTAATACTGCTTACGAGCGCATGTTAAAAAGTGACGTGAAGTATCGATTTGTAATCGATATGAAGTCTTTATCTTAAAACAAATATCCAATTATCGCAGATACTAAAATTACCGTTGGTACAACAAATCGTGTTTTAAGCACGTAAAGAACTGCAAGACTAAATACAAATAAAAGTATTACTAAAAGATCTGAATTAAGAATTGGAATTAGAAATTCAATTGCAGTGATTACTAATATTCCCGCAACTCCAGCAGACACTCCATCCAAGAATGCATGCAGAGGTTTGTGTTTTAATATTTGTTCAAAATATTTATGCCCCAAAAGTGTGAATAAAAAGGCAGGTAAAAAAATTGAAATTGTTATAAGCAATGCACCACTGACGCCTGTTGCCATGTAACCTAAAAAAGTTCCAAACATTAAAAGTGGAGTAGGAACGACTCCAGTTAGAGCGATACCGTCAGAGAAAACATTTTCAGTCACTCCCAAATAATGTCCAATGATTCCAGATTTTAAAAATGGCAATGCAGTGTAAGCGCCACCAAAAGAAAGAAGACCCGCTTTTAATCCTTGTAGAAATAAACCGCTATCAGATTCAGGAGTTGAAAAATATTGGAACAATTCAATATTTAAATAACCCGTAAGAGCAATTGGCAAACTTATAATACCAAGTGCAATTGCAAGAATATTATTGTGTTTAACGCATAAATAATAACAAGCGCCACAAATTAAAATATTAAGTAAAAAATTTAAACCAAGCCAAGTTAAAGCAGAAGACAGTACACCAATTAAAATTAATTTTTTATTTATTAAAATATGTTCAGATATTTTATGTGATGCCCTAACAATTAAAGCGGCAACAGCAGGCTTTGCTCCAACAAATAACGGCAGCAACACCACAGGGCCAAGTAAACTATAAAGATAAGCAAGGATCATGATGAAAGTAAAACCCGGCAACATAAAACCAAATCCCGCTAAAAATCCTCCAAGTCTTCCAGCCTTGACCATGCCAAGATAAACACACATCTCATGTGCTTCAGGGCCAGGCAGTACTTGATATAAAGATAATGCACGATTAAATCTTTTTTGATCCACCCATTTTTCAACTCTTACTAATTTTTCTCTGATCATATTGATTTGAGACACAGGTCCACCGAAAGCAAGAAAACCAAATTTTAAGAAGGTGATGAATATCTTGTAATACTTTTTCATTGGTTCTTCTTAATTAGGGTTGTTACTTATGGCAAATAATTAGACATTGACTTAAACGCATATATCTCTATTGTATGCATAACTGCTTTGCAATTTTTGCATAGGTATTAATTAACACAGTAAATAGGAGCTAAAATGATAGATGGATTAAAGGGTTTAATCGCTAAGAATTTTGAAGGTAAGAATAGAGAGAGAAATATCGAGAATTTAAATCGAAATATGAAGTCGGTTGATACTTACGGAAACGGTACAACAGGTTACATGATTAAAAACGGTAAGAACGCCGGTAAAGTCGTAGGCCATCTTTCAAGACCTAAGTCCGAAATTTAATTTTCTTTATCAAAATCATTTAAGCAGATTTGCGATAAATGCATTTGCTGCATAGCCGCAAATTATTGTAATAAGCTTATTATGCGAGTTACAAAAAAAAGAACCATCGTTAAAACTGCAATTTATCGAGTATGGATATTATGCAGCTCGTATCTTTTTTTTGTGTTCGTTGGAAACTCTTGGTACAATGCCGTTGGCCCAACCCTTGCTTTAAACTTTATTTATTCCATCGGTTATTACACTTACGACAGAATCTGGCAGAATATTAAGTGGGGAATTGAGAAATAATTAAGAACGACAGAATTTATTAGTATTAGATCTATCATTTTTTAATTCAGATAAAATCCAACTATAAGTCTTCGTTAATCCCTCATTCAAAGATACGGTATATTTCCAATTCAAAGCTTTAATCGCATTTGCATTGTCACTAGATCTGCCTCGAACGCCTTTTGGTTTGTCTAATAAATATTTTCTTTTTAAATTTGCAACTCCTGAAATTTTTTCAATAATATCTGCCATTTGATTGATAGACACTTGTTCGTCACTACCGATATTAGTTGGTTCAGAATGATTTGAATTAAATAATCTTAAAGTTCCCTCAACACA
This sequence comes from Candidatus Allofontibacter sp., assembly GCF_040404065.1. GTDB lineage: Bacteria > Pseudomonadota > Alphaproteobacteria > Pelagibacterales > Pelagibacteraceae > Fontibacterium. The sequence goes on along the minus strand of NZ_JBBAJM010000001.1, from coordinate 17,358 downwards.
ATCATCTACAAATAAAAATGTTCTCGTTTGTTCGCCATCACCCCAAATTTCTATTTCTTCTTTTTTATTAATCACTGCATTTGCAATTTTTCTACAAATAGCAGCCGGCGCTTTTTCTCTTCCGCCATCGTAAGTTCCCATAGGTCCGTAAACATTATGGTACCTTGCCACTCTTACCTGAAGACCAAAGTCTTCCATGAAGTGTCTGCACATTCTCTCGCTAAATAATTTCTCCCAGCCATAACCATCCTCTGGCATTGCAGGATAAGCATCTTCTTCTTTTAAACCTTCAATAAAAGCATTTTTTTGTTTTGAAGCGTTGTACACACAAGCGCTTGAAGAGAAGAAATATTTTTTAACTTTATTTTCTAAACTAGCTCTTAAAAGATTAGTATTAATTAAAACTGACAACATACATTCAGCTTTATTATTTTCGATAAAGCCCATGCCACCCATGTTGCACGCCATATTAAATATATAATCAACGCCCTTAGTCACTTTTAGACAATTATCATAATCTTTCATGTCCATATCTGCATAGGACTTCACATCATCAAAAGTTTGGAACCAAAATTGTTTAGGCTTAATATCTGTTGCGATAACAGTATTGCCTTCATTTAATAATCTTTTAATAAGATGGCCTGCAATAAATCCACCGCCACCAACGATTAAATAAGTATTTTTTGACATCTGTATTTAAAAAAATTTTATATATTAGTTATATAAATTTTGTAATCTGTTTTTATGATGAATTGGATCGTTTTTAAGTATTTAATTACTGCGGGTATGGTGGTTTTAATTTCTGAGATTGCAAAAAGAAGTGATCGTTTGGGAGGACTTATCGCAGCTCTACCTTTGGTAACCGTTCTTACTTTAACTTGGCTTTATATTGAAAATCAATCGAGCGAAAAAATTGCAAACCATGCTTATTACACATTTTGGTATGTGTTACCGACGCTACCCATGTTTTTAGTATTTCCTTATTTACTAAAACGATTTGGTTTTTGGGTTACACTTTCTTTAAGCATGATTATTACTTTGGTGGTGTTTTATATTTTTGCAAAAGCCATTAAACCCTTTGGCATAGAGCTTTTATAAAAATTATTTGTAAGCTCTTGCGATAAATACAGCTTCAGGGATTCTGGTATGCGTGCTTCGGCTTCCAAGTACAATGACAACTTTTTGTCCAATATTCGTATCTAACATTAAAGCAATACAACCACCCGCAGCCCCAATGTAACCTGTTTTACTAACAATAAACTTATGCTGTTGATCAATTAAAGGATTGGTATTTCTAAATGAGAACCAACTATTTTTTAATTTAATTTTAACCATGGATGTTTGTGAAGCTTTTACAATGAGTGGATAATTTTTTGCAGCAAGCACCATCTTAATTAGATTTTTTGCAGTGCTAACATTTTCTTCATTTAAACCGCTCGCATCAACAAATTGAGTGTCCATCATCCTCAATTTTTTTGCCTTTAAATTCATCGCTGCGACACAAGCTTCGGTTCCGCCTGGATAATTTTCACACAAAATTTCAGCAGAGCGGTTATTGGATTTAATTAAAGCAAGTTGCAAATGTTGGCGTCTGGTGAATTTGCCAATTTTTTCATCTAAGTTTTGATTAGCATCAAGCACAACCATTGCTGTCATTAGTTTTGTAATACTTGCAATACTGTGTATCTCGTCGTGATTAACTGATTTTATAATTTTTCCATTACCATCTGCAACCAACCAAGATGTTGCAGTAATTTGCTTTGCTTTTTTGACCGCAAAACTTTCCCCACAAAAAATAAAGCTAAATGTTAAAACAAGAAAAAATACTTTTTTCATTTGATGCTCAATTATATTGATTTGTTTTAATAAGAAGCGGTTATTTCTTTCTTATCATTAAAATAAAAACAAGAGCTGCTAGGAATTGCGCAATAATAAAAGGCATAACATCTGCGCTTTCAATTCCAACAAACGTATCAGTGAAACTTCTTGCAATGGTTACCACTGGATTTGCAAAGAAAGTAGAAGAAGTAAACCAGTAACCACAGGTTACTGTGAGTGCAACTAGCATTGGGATTTGTTTTTTGTCGGCTTTGCCTCCAAAATAAATCACACTTAATAAAACTAAAGTAGAGATAAATTCACTGACGTAATAATTAATTCCAGATCTTTCATGAATTGAGGATTCAATAATGGGTAGCGCAAAAATAAAATGAATAATGAATACCCCAGAAATAGCCCCAAGTAATTGACAGATAAAATATTTGATTAACTCGCTAGTTTTTAATTTTTTATTAGACCAATCTAAAAAGCTAACTAGAGGATTAAAGTGTGCTCCTGAAATAGGCATTAATACCGAAATCAAAACAAACAAGCCCGCGCCCGTTGCAATACTGTTGCCAAGTAAAGCAATGGCATTATTGTTTCTTGAGAGAGTTTCTCCCATAATTCCAGAGCCAGTAATGACCGCAAGTAACAAGGCAGTACCAATAAATTCACTAACTAATTTTTTATTCATTTTCATAGATCTCTTTTAATTTAATCTTTAATGTTTTTGCATCCAAGGTATCTAAAGGAAGCTTTATCATTTTTTCAATTTTATTTTGAAGCTTTTCTTTTACCTCATCAAAGGAGGCGCGCATTTGATCCGGTGTTCCAGTCACTGCTGATGGGTCTCTAAATCCCCAATGCACTTGCACTGGATGACCTGGCCAAATAGGGCACATCTCTTTAGCGGCGCTATCACAGACCGTAATGACAATATCCATCTTTGGCGAATTTGGTTTTGCATATTCATCCCAACTTTTTGAATAAAGTTTTTTTGTGTCATATCCCAATTCCTCTGCAATTTGTTTTGCAATGGGATTTACGGAAGTTTTTGGAGTTGAGCCCGCGCTATAGCCTACAACTTTTCCTTTACCTAAAGTGGTTGCAAGAGCTTCACCAAGAACTGATCGTGCAGAATTATGAGTGCAGAGAAATAAAATATTAACGGGTCTCAAAGTTTATTTATAAAAGTGTCGGTATAAAAATCCAATTAAGATAGCACCTGTAGCACCACCCATAAAGAAGACATCAAACATATCTTCCAAATTCCAAACTGCATGAACTACAAATTTGTAGACAATGGTTGCAACCATTCCAATTGCAAAACCTATTAGATCTTCAACCTGGTATTTTGAAAAGAATTTCTTAAACATATTTAAATTAAAGCAGGCAAACCAAATTGCCTGCTTTAAATATAATATAAATTATTTTTTGATGATGTGCCAAACGTTGTTTACGTTGTCACCAGTCTTTTCACCTTTTTTAGTGTCTTTCACCCAGTAGTAAAGTGGCTTGCCATCAAAAGCCCATTGTTTTTTACCATCATCACGAGTGATAATTGTAAATTTTTCAGCAGCTTTATCTTTATCCGTTGCAAAGTATGGAGGCCATTTATCAGCACACTCACCATTACAAACTGATTTACCACTTCCTTTTACATCTTTATCAAAAGTATAAAGCGTCATTTCTTTAGCACCTACTAAAATTCCATCATCGAATTTTGGTTTTGCAAAAAGATTAGACGTTAAGCTTAGAGAAAGGATGAAAAGAGAAATAACTAAGTTCTTAATTATTGTTTTCATGTTTTCTTTAGTTGTTAATTGATTAAATTTTATACTTATTTACTGAAAAATAAATATTTGATTAGTGCTGCAATCACTAGCAAATGTGTGACAATCATCAGACCGATTACAAAACCGCCTTCAATTGAGAACATTGCATTCATCATTGGGAACATTTTTATCTCCGTTAGGTTAAAACTTAACCATCACCCTATACCTATGAAATTAACGTGTATATGAACGCGGTCTAAATATTTTATTTAGAGTTTAGTAACTAGGACATTTATTGAATTTAATTAGGCAAGACATTATTTAATCTAGTGAAGGGTATTAACAAATAAAAAAAACGGACAACATTATGAAAAGAATTATACATCACACTAAAAAACTTCTTAAGCATCCGCATGCTAAGAAAGTAACATGGGGAAGGGCATTTCTTACTGCAGTAATAACTGGAGCTGTATTTAAAACAAATATTTTTCTAGCAATAGCTCTTGTTGCTGAATTTTTTTCTTTTGGAACACTTTTAGATTTACATGATGGCAAAGCCACAACAACAACTGGAGTATTAACTGCAACTGCACAGATTAATGCAAACTGCACGGTATCTGGAAATACAATGGCATTTGGTACCTACTCAGGAACTGTAATAGACCAAACAGGAATAATAACTGCAAATTGCACACCCGGTACTTCTTATACAATAGCTATGACCACAGCACAAACTGGAGGAAACTACGTGATGAATACTTCACCAGTTATCGATCCATTAAATTATAAACTTTATAAAGAAGTTGGCCGTACTACGGAGATAGTTGCAGCAACAGTAATAGAGTCAAACGGACATGGAAATGGAAACAACCAAAACACAACTGTTTATGGAAGATTACCAGGTTCACAAACTGCAAATATCGGAGCTTATAGCGGAACTACAACTTTCACACTCTCTTACTAAAATAATTGATGAAAATTAATAAAATTTCTTTCCTAGCAAGATTTTTCTGCTTTTTATCTTTTATATTAGCAGTTAATTTTAATGCTAATGCTAGCAACATTACACCGATTGCAATTGAAATAAACGATACGGTTAAAGTTAATTCAATTACTTACACCAATGACTCAAAATTTGAAGTTTTAGTTCAGGCAAATCAAAAGTTATGGACGCAAGAAAACGGCAAAGACAAATACACCGAGACTTCTGATTTATTAATTGTACCATCATTTGTTAAAATTCCGGCAGGGCAAAAGCAAGTATTTAGAGTTACAAAGCGAGATAAAAATGAATCTCAATTCAAAGCTTACCGTTTAGTTTTAGAAGATGTAAGCGAAGAAGTGGGTGACGCTTTAACTGAAAACCAAGTTGCTAATATGAGATTTAGATTTGATCATAATTTGCCAGTTTATTTTTATCCAACCTCTGCAAAAAAAAATTCCTACAAAATTCCAACGATGAGTCTTTGTGATGAAAAAGTTGGAACTGAAAGACAAGCCTGTCTTCGAATTCAAAATGAGGAACCGATGCATGTAAAAGTAGAAGACATACTTATTAAAGTACAAAATCAACGAACAACTATTGTCCCGACGTTTTTAACAGTATTACCTAAAAGTTATAAAGACATTAACGTTTCAATACCAAGAGTTTCTCAGCCAGTTACGATTGAGGCAAAAACTAGTTTTGGACCAACGTCAATAACTATACCGGTTCAGTACACTCAGAAATAACAAGCACTGGATTTTGTTCGTATGAAATCAATTTATGATAAAAATTCTTATTTCAATTTTTACTGTAACCCTAATTTATTTTTCGGCAAAAATTACAAAAAATAAAGGAGCTATGCAGTTAAATGCTCCAGATCAAAAAGCAATTGTCACTATATCCCCTGACATTAAAATTATAGTACCTCCAGATGAGAAAACTGAAATAGAAAAGCAAGAGCTTAGGTTAAATTCCAATAAAAAATGTAGTGAGAGCAATACAGAAATTGTAATCGTTGATTTTATCTTAAATTCACAAATTTATGCAGAACCTGTTGTTGCGCATAAGATTTTGGGAGGTGGAATAGCAATTTTTTTTACATTTATAATTTATACACAAAAGTTGGTTATTTTTTTTATTTGAAGAACTTAAAGAATAACGAGACAATAATTGAAATAACAATGCAGGTTACAATTGGAAAATAAAAAGAATATTTTTCACCCTTCATACTAATATCACCTGGCAACCTCCCAAGCGGAAGCTCTCTAACCACTGGCCAAAATAATCCAACTAGTAAAATAACAATGCCAAGAACAATTAAAAATTTTTGCACAGCAAAACTTTACCATATTACAATTTAAAGGCGAACTTTTTTAAAAAATATTAAAATGAAATATTTTTAATACTTTCAATAACTAAAATATTGGATATAAATTCTTATTCTTTAAGAAATTAAAAATATGTCTGATATTAAAAAGTGTCCGGTGATGCATGGTGCTCTTACTAAAGCCAGCGAGAGTCCGACGTTTTGGTGGCCTAACTCACTTAATCTAGATATTTTACATCAGCACGATACTAAAACTAATCCGCTTCCAGGATTTGATTATAAAAAAGAAGTTAAGAAATTAAATTTTTCAGCTCTAAAAAAAGATTTATTAAAATTAATGACCGACAGCAAAGACTGGTGGCCTGCAGATCTTGGAACATATTCAGGACTTTTTGTACGAATGGCTTGGCACTCTGCTGGAACATACAGAATTGCAGATGGTCGTGGTGGATCTGGAACAGGCAATCACAGATTCTCCCCATTAGATTCTTGGCCTGATAATACTAACCTTGATAAAGCGAGAAGACTTCTTTGGCCGATTAAGAAAAAATATGGAAACAAATTAAGTTGGGCAGATCTTATGATCTTAGCTGGTAACATGGCTTACGAACATGCCGGACTTAAAACTTATGGTTTTTCATTTGGACGAGTTGATATCTGGCATCCAGAAAAAGATATTTTCTGGGGCTCTGAAAAAAATTGGTTAGAAGATAAACGTTATCCAAATAAAAAAGACCGAACTTCTTTAGAAAACCCACTTGCTGCTGTGGTGATGGGATTAATTTATGTAAATCCACAAGGTGTAGATGGAAAACCAGATCCATTAAAATCAGCGCACGATGTTAGAGAAACATTTAGAAGAATGGCAATGAACGATGAAGAAACTTGCGCACTTACTGTTGGAGGTCACAGTATTGGACGAGCTCATGGTAATGGCGATGCTGCAAAATTAGGACCAGAACCAGCGGCTGCTGAAATTTATGAACAAGGATTGGGTTGGAATCAAAAGAATGGACTTGGAAAACATCAAGTAACATCAGGGTTAGAAGGCGCTTGGACGTCAAATCCTGACAAGTGGAACTATGAATATCTAGATTTATTATTAAATTACGAATGGGAACTTAAAAAAAGTCCTGCGGGTGCGCATCAGTGGGAGCCGATTGGATTAGAAGAGCATAAAAAGCCAAGAGATTTAGAAAATCCAAAGATCAGACACAACCCAATGATGACGGATGCCGATATGGCAATGAAAATGGATCCAGCTTATAGAAAAATAACTGAAAAATTTTATAAAAATCCAAAATATTTAGATGAAGCCTTCGGTAAAGCTTGGTTTAAGTTAACGCACAGAGATTTAGGATCTAGAGATAATTACATCGGACCTTGGACGCCAAAAGAAACACTCATTTGGCAAGACCCAATTCCAACGCACAAGAAAAAATATAGCGTTGATAAAGTTAAAAAATTAATTTCAGCAAGTGGACTTAGTACATCGGACCTTATCTCAACAGCTTGGGACAGCGCCAGAACTTACAGACGCACAGATAAGAGAGGCGGATCTAATGGAGCACGTATTAGACTTGCGCCACAAAAAAATTGGGAAGCAAATGAACCTACAAGACTTAAAAAAGTTTTAAAAGTTTTAGAAAGTATCGCTAAAAAATCAGGCGCTAGTATTGCAGACACAATCGTATTAGGTGGAGTTGTTGGTTTAGAGAAAGCAATTAAAAAAGCTGGTTCAAAAGTTAAAGTTCCATTCACAGCAGGACGAGGTGATGCAACACAGGAGCATACGGATGTTGAATCATTTAAAGTGTTAGAACCACTTCATGATGCATTTAGAAATTATGTAAAAAAAGATTATGCCGTGATGCCAGAAGAGTTGATGCTAGATAATGCTTCTCTAAAAGGTTTGTCAGCTAAAGAAATGACTTGTCTAGTTGGCGGTATGAGAGTTTTGGGAACTAACTTTAATGGCTCAGAATATGGCGTATTTACTGATAAAATTGGCGTTTTGACTAATGATTTTTTCGTAAATTTAACTGACATGAAATACACATGGAAGCCAACGGGAAAAAATAGTTACGAAATTTTAGAGAGAAAAAATAATAAAGTTAAATTTAAAGCAACACGAGTTGATTTAGTATTTGGTTCAAACTCAGTGCTTCGTGCTTACGCAGAAATATACGCGCAAGACGATAACAAGGAAAAATTTGTAAAAGACTTTGTCGATGTTTGGACAAAAATTATGAACGCAAATTTCTCAAATTCTCATTAATTTTTAGTAAAAAATTACAACTCAAAAGTTTATTTACGTACCACAAGTTGAAAAATTTTTTTTTCTCAACTTTTAATTTAATAATTTTCTTAAGGATTTAACCAAAAATTGGTCATTCTTTTGAAAAAAAAGTCAAAATAAAAGAATACATGAAATAAGCCTCTTAAAACCTAGCTTATTTAACTAAAGCTCAGGTTGTTTTATTCCCTAAAGAGTTGATTACTCAACTGATTCGCGAGATACTCGGTTTTTTAAAAATTGAAAGTAGCAGAGGTTTTTTACTTTTTAATGGGGATAAGGGGAATTTTCTCTTAATTTTTTATTAAAATTCAACTTAAGCTAGATGATTTTGTGATGAAAATAAAATTTCAGGTTGTGATTCTTTGTCTCTTTTTGGCAAGTTATGCACAGGCACAAAGTGTAAGCAATAATGCTTTGCCTACAAATCCAAACATCGAAAGTGGAAAAGCTACCATCACTCAAAGCACAAATCAGTTAACAATCAACCAAGCAACCGACAAACTAATTACCAACTGGTCATCATTTAACATTGGTAAAGATGCAACCGTTCAGTTCAACCAACCATCCTCTACCTCAAGTGCACTAAACCGAGTGAACAGCAATGACCCAAGTTATATTTTTGGTTCATTAAAAGCGAATGGACAAGTTATTTTAATTAATCCAAGCGGAGTTATATTTGGGCAAGGTGCAAGATTTGATGCGGGTAGTTTCATTGCAAGTACTTTAAATTTAAAAAGCTCAGATTTTCTTAACAACAATTATATTTTCGAAAGAGATCCTAATTTACAAGCGGGAGCAATTGAAAATAACGGAAGCATCAATGCATTCGTTGGTGGAACAGTTGCTTTTATAGCAGCAAAAATTACAAACTCAGGCAGCATTACAACACCATCGGGTACAACAGCGTTACTTTCTGGAGATAGAGTAACATTGTCGATGAGTGGAAATAAATTAATCAACTACTCAGTTGATGTAGGCACATTAAATTCGTTAATTGAAAATAAAAACATCATCTCAGCAGATGATGGCGTTGTAATTCTTTCAGCAAAAGCTCTTAACAGTATTAATAAATCAGTTGTTAATAATACTGGGATTATCGAAGCGAAAGGAATTACAAAACAAGGTGGAAAAGTATTTCTTGATGGCGATGTTGTAACAAACACTGGCACGATCAACGTATCTTCATCAACAAACAAAGGCGGTAACATTCAAATTACCGGTGATGTAATAAATATTACATCAACATCAAAGTTAATAGCAGCAGGAGCAACAGGCGGTGGAGAAATTTTAGTAGGTGGCAGCTATCAAAATCTTATCAACACAATCAGACAGGCGATTAGAGTTATTGTTGAGATAGGAGCTTTGCTTGATGCCTCAGCGACTGAGAATGGAAACGGTGGAGCGATTGTTGTCTGGTCAAATATTTACAGACGAGATTCAGAAACTTATGCCAATGGAACTTTTATTGCAAAAGGTGGCGCTAATGGCGGAGACGGGGGCTTAATTGAGACCTCAGGTTTCTTCCTAAACACAGACGGTGCTGTTGTTAATGCATCTTCATCTACAGGGAATTCTGGAACTTGGTTATTAGACCCATTTGATATTACCATTGCTAGCACAGGAAACACTGGAACTGCTTATTCATCAACTTTTGTTGCAGGTCAAACTTCAACAATTTTAGCATCTAGCATTGAAGGATCACTTAATGCAGGCACTAACGTATCTATCACTACTGCTGACGGTAGTATTACGTTCACTACTGGAATTGCAAAGACTGGAAACAACACTTCGTCTCTGACTTTAAGCGCATATGTTAACGTTGCTCTTGGAGCTAACAGCATAACATCAAGCACTAATACATTGCCGTTAACAATAACTGCAACTACAGGATCATTTACTGGCTCAGGAAATTTATCTCTTCTTGGCGGGGCTTTATCTATTACTCAAGGAACCGACGGAACTTACTCTGGTATAATTTCTGGAACAGGGACTACTCTTACAAAAGCCGGAGCTGGTATATTAACTTTATCTGGTGGTAACTCATATGCAGGCTTAACTACAATTTCTGCAGGAGCATTAAGAGCTGCTAACGTGACTGCCCTTGGAACAATAGCTGGAGGCGTAACCGTTGCAAGTGGAGCTGCACTAGAATTATCAAACAACATTGCAATTGGTGCTGAAGCGTTAACATTAAACAATGATGGTATTAGTTCAGGTGGATCTTTAAGAAATATTTCAGGAACTAACAGTTATGCTGGTGCAATTACTTTATCTACCAACGCAGTTCGAATTAATAGCGATACCGGAAGTGCATTAACATTAAGCGGTGGTATTACTAACGGCACTATAGGACTAACTTTTGGTGGAGCAGGTAATACTACAGTAACAACAACAGCCATAGGTACAGGCGCCGGAACTTTAACTAAAGATGGAGCTGGTACATTAACTTTATCTGTAGCTAATACTTACACAGGTCTTACAACAGTTTCTGCCGGAAGTTTAACGTACGGAATTGCTAATGCTATTAGCTCTGGCGATGTTACGGTTAATGGCTCAACAGCAATATTAAACTTAGCAACTTTTGCTGATACAGTTGGAGCAGTTACTTTAACTGAAGGATCTATCACAAGCACAACAGGAGTTTTAACTGGAACAAGTTACACATTAAATCCAGCAACAGGAAAGACAGTTACAGTTTCTGCAATTTTAGCTGGAGCAGTTAATCTTACAAAATCTGACCTAGGTACTGCTAATTTATCAGGCGTTAATACTTATTCAGGAACTACAACAATTAATGCTTCAGGCGGAACTTTAGCAATTACAGGGGCAGGACAATTAGGTTCTGGAACATATGCAGGAACAATTGCAATTGGATCTGGTTCAACATTTGCTTATTCATCAAGCGCAACTCAAACATTATCAGGGGTTATTAGTGGCGCTGGAACTTTTACAAAAGATACGGGATCTTCATCGTCTTTAACTTTAACAAATACCAATACTTACACAGGCGGAACAAATGCTAATGCTGGAACATTAATATTAGACCAATCAGCTACCGCAACTGGAACAGTTTTAGCGGATTCTGGAGCAGTTACAATTAATGGAGGAACACTTCAATTAAATGACACAACTGAAACTGTAGGAGCGGTTACTCTAACAAGTGGCTCGATTACTATTGGAACAACAGGCAATACTTTAACTGGAACAAGCTACACATTAAACCCGTCATCAGGAACAACACATAGTATTTCAGCTGTTTTAGCTGGTTCAGGAATAGCGCTTACAAGTTCTGGAACTGGAACAATAACTTTATCAGGAGCTAATACTTATACGGGCGCAACAACTATAGGTTCTGGAACCACTTTAAAATTGGGAGCTGCAGGAGTTATATCGGATTCATCGGCAGTGACAGCAAATGGTACTTTAGACTTAACTTCTTACTCTGAAACTATCGGATCTTTAGCGGGATCTGGAACTGTAACTAGCACAGGAGGTACGCCAACATTAACTCTTGGAGGAGACAATACATCAACAACTTTCTCAGGATCAATTCAAAACGGAACAGGTGTTGTAGCTATATATAAGAGTGGAACTGGAGTTTTCACTTTATCAGGATCAAATAGCTATACAGGTGCAACAACTGTGCCTAGCGGGCAAATTAAATTGGGGGCAGCACAAACTAATTTAACCGCATATGATATTTCATCAGGAGCATTCCTGGATTTAGGTGGTTATTCAGCTACGGTTGGATCATTAACAGGACTTGGATCGGTAACAAGCACGGCATCAGGATCAATTACTATAACAGCTGGCGGCAATAACAATACAACAACTTTCTCAGGAATTATTCAAGATGGATCAGGCACTGTTGCTTTCACAAAAGCAGGAACTGGAACTTTAACTTTATCAGGAACAAATACTTTTACAGGTGGATTAATAGTTAGCAATGGAACATTACAAGTTGGAGACGTTGGCAACTCTTTATTTACACCACTTGGTTCATACGCAGGAACTGTTTCTGTTTCTAATGGGGGAACACTTGATCTTAATGGAAATACACTAGGAACTTCTCAAGCTTTAACTATTAATGGAGCGGGATATGGAAGTGCTGGAGCTTTAACAAATACCAGTGCAACAGCGGTAACTTATAGCGGATTAATTGCTTTAGGCAGCAACTCTACAATAATTTCAAGCAATGGAGGAATTACATTAAGTAATACAGGAACAATTAATGGTACAGGCTATACTTTAACTTTAGGAGGAACGACAACTTCAGGAAACACAGTAGCAGGTATTATTGGATTAGGAACTACTGGAGCGCTTACGAAAACTGGCGCAGGCACATGGATATTATCTGGTAGCAATACATACACAGGAGCAACAACAATTTCTGCAGGAACTTTAACAGTATCAGGAGCTTTATCAGATAGCTCAGCTGTCGTAGTTACTGGAACTTATAATTTAGGATCAAACGATACAATTTTATCATTATCAGGCAGCGGAAATGTTAATTTAAATAGTTACGTGTTAACTGCCGGATGGAGTACCGACACTTCTTACGGAGGAATTTTAAGTGGCACAGGAGGACTTACAAAAACTGGTGTTGGTAAATTAACTTTAACAAATACAAATACTTTTACTGGGCCTTTAACTATTAGTGCAGGAACAGTGCAAATTTCAGGTACTGGATCCTTAGGTTCTGGAACTTATTCAGGAATCATTACTAACAATGGAACGTTACAATATTCATCATCTGTTGATCAAACTTTATCAGGAAACATTGTAACAACGACTGCTTCTGGAGCCATTACTAAAGATACTAATACTTCAACTTTAACTTTATCAGGTAGCGGAAGCAATTTTGCAGGCGCAACACTAATTAGCAGTGGAACAATTATTGCTCTTAATGCAAGCGCTTTAGGAAGTAGTTCAGGAATAACAGTAATTGATGGAGCTGGTTTACAATTATCAGGTGGAATTTCAGTTGGCGCTATACCTTTAACTTTAAGTGGCAATGGACCTTCAAGTGCTGGTGCTCTTTCAAATATTTCTGGAGCAAGTTCTTATGCTGGTGCAATTACATTAACAACTAGCGCTGTTAGAATTAATAGTGTCGCAGGAACTTTAACATTAAGCGGAGGTATAACTTATAGTTCGTTCGGACTTACTGTTGGAGGTGCTGGAAATACTACAATAAGTGGAAATATAGGAACTGGTGGCGGAGCTTTAACAAAAGACGGCACAGGAATTTTAACTTTATCAGGTACTAACAGTTTCACTGGAAGTACAACTGTTTCAAATGGAACATTAATTGTATCAAATAGCAGTGCACTTGGTGCAACTACTAATGCAATTACAGTTTCAAGTGGCGCAACATTACAATTGTCAGGTGGAATTACTATTGGAGCAAATCCATTATCATTAACTGGAGTAGGATATACGGGCGCTGGTGGATCTTTAGTTAGTGTTGGAAACAATATTTACCAAGGTTCGATTACCTTAGGTTCAGACACTACAATAAATACATACTCTGGCTTATTTAATATTACCGGATCTAGCAAAACAATTTCTGGAACAAATCGTAGTCTTACATTTATAGGAGTTGGAACTTTAGTAATTGATGATGCAATATCAATTGGTAGCGGTTCATTAACACAAAACGGAGCCGGCATAACTTATTTACAAAATACAAATACTTATAGCGGAGGAAGTTTTTTAAGCGCTGGAGCCCTTGCTCCTTCTGCACTAGTAGCGCTTGGTTCTGGTAAAATTACTTTTCAAGGCGGTTCTATTAGAGCATATAGCTCAACTAATTCAGATCAAACAGCTTTGTATGGTAAGTTTAATTTACTAACAACTTCAGGAACATATTCAATCGACCCAGGCAATTACACAGTGAATTTTACTACATCTGGTTTTACAGGATCAGGTGCTAGCTTTGCTGTTGTTGCAAATTCTGGAATTACAGGGACAACAGGTAGCTGGACATTAGGTTCTACTAGTTCAGGAAAAGTTGTGTTTGATACTGCTTCTATAAATACTTATGGAGGCTCAACGTCAGTTTCTGGCGCATCGTTACAGTTAGGAAGTTCTAACGTAACTATTCCAGCAGGAAGTACACTCGCTGTTAGTGGCGGAATTTTTGATATTAACGGCCAAACACCAAGTTATGGAAGTGTAACAGTTTCATCTGGATCAATTATTGACTCTGCAGTTTCAAAAGGAACTATCGCAGCAACATCTTTTTCTTTATCACCAGGAGACAATGGTACAGCCACGATTAGTGCGGTAATGATTGATGCTGTAGGCGGCGCTCGAGTGTTAACAATAAGTGGAACAGGACTTTCAGTTGTTAATGCGACTAATACTTTTACTGGCGGAGTGGTTTTAAGTAGTGGAGTTTTTGCACCAGGCTCAGTTGGTTCTCTTGGTTCTGGATTTACAAACTTAACTGCTACAGCTGGAACTATAACTTTTTCTGGTGGGGCAGTTCGTATATATGTAGATACAAATGCAGCGGCAGATGCACTTTATGCAAGATTTAAAACACCAGTTAGCAATTCTTATAAAATAGATGTCCCATTTACTTACAACATAGCATTTACAAGTCCATTCGTTGGAACATCAGGTGTTGGTTTTGAAAAACTTGGAAGTGGAACTTTGACATTTAACAACACAGAAACTTATACAGGAGCAACTACTGTTTCAGGTGGTGTCTTAATTTTAGGTGGCAGCAGTAAATTAGCAAGCTCAGGAAGTTTATCTGTAAGTACTTGCGGCTCAGCAAGTTGTTACCCTGGAAGTCTTAGTGCTGCAGAATTTAGAATGGGAACATATAGTCAAACTATAGGAGCAGTGACTGTAGGCAATGGTTCAATTACTAGCACAACAGGTGTATTAACAAGCACATCCGGATTTACTTTAAGTCCTTCTCTTTCAAACACAGCAACTGTATCTGCGATTTTAGCTGGTTCAGTTAACTTAACTCAAAGTGGTGCTGGAACAGGATTGTTACAAGGAGTTAATACTTACACAGGCATCACTACAATTAGTGCAGGCACTCTTCAAATTAGCACAGATAGAAATTTAGGCGCAGTCCCAGGAACAGTAACAGCAAATTCAATTACTTTTAACGGCGGAACTTTAGAAGTAACAGCCAGCTTTACATTAGATCCTAATAGAGGAATTACTTTAAGTTCGGGCGGTGGAAATATCTCAGTAACAAACTCTGGAGATACATTAACTTACGCCGGAATTATTACTGGCACTGGCACTTTAACAAAATCAGGCTTGGGTATTTTAGCATTATCAGCGACAAATACTTACACAGGCGCAACAAGTATTTCAGCAGGAACAATTGCAATTAGTAATGCAGCAGCATTAGGAGGATACGCAGCTGGTCAAGGAACAACTGTTCAATCGGGCGCAGCTTTAAGCATTTCAAACAACATAACTGTTCAAGAACCAATTAGCACTAGTGGAACTGGAGTTTCTTCTGGTGGAGCAATTGTATTTACATCAGGAAGCAATACTTACTCAGGAGCTATTACTTTGGCCGCAGATTCAAGCATCGTAAGTTCAAGTGGAGCACAAACTATTTCAGGCGCAATTAATGGTTTGTATGGTTTAACAATTACAGCAACAGACAATTTAACTTTAACAGGAACTATTGGTGCAATAGCTCCCCCAACAAGTTTATCAGTTACAACAACAGGAACCGGAGTACTCGCTCTTAATGCAAACGTTACAACTTCTGGCGCACAAAATTACACAGCTGCAGGCAACATCACAATCAACGCCGATCGAACTTTAGTCGGCTCAACAATTACAACTAACTCAGCACTAAGCGGTGCATATTCATTAACAATTACGGGTAACGCTGTATTTGGTGATGGTACTGGAACTGACACTGTAACTTTATCTGGAGCTGGAAAAAATTTATCTGTTAGCGGAACTACAACTCTTAAAGCGAATGTTTCAACATCTGGAACACAAACTTATACAGGTGCAGTTACATTAGCGGTAGCTGATAGAACTTTAACCGGAACAACTATTACCAATTCATCGACAATTACTGGGGCCGGCTTCTCATTAGCTGAAATAGGTAATTCAGTTATTACCGGAGCAATTTCAGGAGTTAATATATTTAGCGTATCGGGCACAACAAATATTTCAGCTAATAGTATCTCAACTGACGGAACGCAAACTTACAGTGGCGCGGTTACCTTAAGTAATTCTGGTACTTTAACTTTAACAACTACTAACGATAATATTTTACTTTATAGTATCGCAGGTGTAGGAAAAAATTTAACTTTAACTCCAGGCACAGGAACAATCTCTGTAACAAGCACAGTTGGTTCATCGGGTAGTGGATTAGGACTTTTAGTTGTTACTAATTCATCCGGCACAACATTTGGCGGAGCATTTGAGGCTCAAGCTGTTGTATTAACAGCTACTACTGGAACAGTTACATTCTCAGGTGACACTACAATTACTTCTGCAATTGGTTTAAGAACAGCTGCATCAGGTTATAACGTTGCATTTAATTCTTCAGGAACAAATACCATTCAAGGTATTACTAGTTTCCTTAATACAGGAACATTAACTTTTGCAAATAATGGTACATCAATATTTGCTGCAGGTTTAACGGCAACATCGCCAAGTTCTGTTAGTATTTATGGAACTGTTCAGACAACAAACACAGCTCTTGTTATTACGCCAAATATAACTTTAACAGGAAACAGCGTTATCTCAGGTAACACATTAGGAAATATTACTTTAAGCGGAACAATTAATGGTGCTTACACTTTAAATATAAACACAACTGGCACAACAACTCTTTCAGGAATTATTGGTGGCACAACTGCTTTAACAAGTTTAACGACAAACACAGGTGGAACAACAGCAATTAACGGCGGAGCTGTTACAACAACAGGTGCACAAACTTATAATGATAACGTTAGTTTAGGAGCAAACACTACTTTAGTTACAACATCTAATGGAAATATTAGTTTTGGTGGAACAATTACAAACGCGTCTGCAAGAAATTTAACTTTAGATACCGGTCTTACATCTGGAACAATTAGCGTAACGGGAGCTGTTGGATCTGGAACTGCACTTGGAACAATAACAATTTCTAAATCTGCAGGAA